>NZ_CAWVOH010000001.1:0-829814 GCF_963930865.1 Eupransor demetentiae
ATAGAGGAACCACCTGTACCCATCTCGAACACAGAAGTTAAGCTCTATAGCGCCGAAAGTAGTTGCCGGATCGCTGGCTGCGAGGATAGGACGACGCGATGCCGTACATAGGAGAAGAGAGCAGTATTCGGAGAGGTGTCCGAGTCAGGCTTAAGGAGCACGCTTGGAAAGCGTGTAAGCGGTGAGAGCTGCTTCGAGGGTTCGAATCCCTTCCTCTCCATTTGGACGCTTAGCTCAGCTGGGAGAGCACCTGCCTTACAAGCAGGGGGTCACAGGTTCGATCCCTGTAGCGTCCATTTTGCGTATGTTATTATATATACGTTGCTCTCTGTGACATGAGCCTTAGGTGGCCTATGTGAGGTGCGAGTCCTTATCATGTCTTTCAACCTTTTTGGTTGATTTTAATAATAGTTATCGTAGGGATATAGTTTAACGGTAGAATAGCGGTCTCCAAAACCGTTGATGGGGGTTCGATTCCCTCTATCCCTGCCATGGCGGTAGTGGTGAAGTGGTTAACACACTGGTTTGTGGATCCAGCATGCGAGGGTTCGATCCCCTTCTACCGCCCTAATAAAGTTTCGACTTTATTCATGCCCTTGTGGCGGAATTGGCAGACGCGCTGGACTCAAAATCCAGTGGTGGCAACACCGTGTGGGTTCGACTCCCACCGAGGGCATCACAGAAGTTTCGGATTTCTTCCGAAGCTTTTTCTTTTACTATCTAAGTGGGGTAGTGGGGCTTGCTTTTATTTCTTGCGTAAATTTATTTGGAGGAAGATTTCTGACTTTGAGCTCATGGCTCAAAGTTTTTTTATTATTCTGAGCGCACTTGAACGCTTGTAAAATCGCCATTTTTTAGGTATTCTTAATGTTAGTATGCTGATGATTTGAAAAGGATGAAGTGACTTGAATACGGATGATTTTAAACAAGCTTTGGAAGCGTTTGGTATTAGGCTTTCTGACTTTCAAATGCAGCAATTTGAAAGCTATTATAAGCGATTGGTCGAGGTAAATCAGCAGTTTAATTTAACGGCTATTACTGAAAAACAGGATGTGTATTTAAAGCATTTCTATGATTCTTTGACACTTGCGGGCTACGTGAAATCTTTGCAGTCGGAAGAACTGACTTTGATTGATGTTGGGGCAGGTGCTGGTTTTCCATCCTTGCCGCTAAAGATAGCTTTTCCTAATTTAAAAGTAACGATGATTGATTCGCTTAATAAGCGGGTTAAGTTTCTTAAAGAAATGGTGCAGCTTCTTGGCTTGGATGGTGTGACCGTTTTGCATGGTCGTGCGGAAGATTATGGGCAGGATTCTCAGATGCGCGAATCTTTTGATATTGCGACTGCGCGCGCGGTTGCTCGCACCTCAGTCTTGTCTGAATATACTTTGCCTTTTGTTAAAATTGGTGGCCAGCTGCTGGTCATGAAGGCCTCGACTGCTGAAGCTGAATTAAAAGATTCAAAGGGTGCTTTAAAAGTCCTTGGCGGACAGTTGAAGGAGCAGTTCGACTTTGATTTACCAAATGGTGATCCGCGAGTTATTCAAGTGATTGATAAAGTTCAAAAGACACCTAAGAAGTATCCACGTCAGGCTGGTCTTCCCAGCAAGAAGCCGCTGCACTGAGCATTTTCGTAAAGGAGTTTGCGATGGCACATGTAATTGCCTTAGCCAATCAAAAAGGTGGCGTTGGTAAAACAACCACCAGTATAAATCTTGGCGCAGCTTTAGCTCAGGCGGGAAAGCGTGTGCTTTTGGTCGATATCGATCCTCAGGGAAATGCTACGAGTGGTTTGGGCGTCGACAAGTCCACTTTGAAGTCTGACGTTTATGACGTTTTGATTCAAGAGGCAACGGTTCGTGATGTGGTGGTTGCCACTGATAACATGGACCTAGTACCAGCGACGATTCAGCTTTCCGATAGTGAAGTGCAACTGGTCAATATTCCAGAACGAGAATATCGTTTGAAGAAGGCACTAGAGGCGGTGCAGGGGGAGTATGATTATATTTTGATCGACAATCCACCTTCATTAGGGCTATTGACGATTAATTCCTTTACTGCCGCTAATTCAGTATTGATTCCAGTCCAGACAGAGTTTTACGCCTTGGAAGGATTGGGACAGTTGATTAACACGGTTGAATTAGTTCGCCAGCAGTTTAATCCAGAATTGGAAATCGGTGGCATTCTTTTGACTATGTATGATGGTCGTACGAATTTGGCCAAGCAGGTTTCACAAGAGGTTCGCTCTTATTTCAAGGACCGGGTTTACCAAACGGTTATTCCACGAACGGTTCGTTTGTCGGAAGCACCGTCATATGGTCAAGCAATTATTGATTTTGACCCCCGTTCGCTTGGAGCGCGGGTATACACTGAGCTAGCTCAGGAGGTTTTGAAGCAATATGGTTAATAAAAAAGGTGGCTTAGGCAAAGGTATGGACTCCCTTTTTGGAGCTAACCGCGTTTCGCCTTCAGCCCTAGAACATTCGAAAACCATTCAGCGTAAACCTGAAGCGGGGGAAAAGGTTGAAAAGATCACGCTATCGTTAGTTGATCCTAATCCTTTTCAACCTCGTGAACATTTTGATCAAGAAGCCTTGCAGGAATTGGCGAATTCAATCAAAGAAAATGGTTTGTTGACGCCGATTATCGTTCGTCAGGCCGGCGATCGTTACCAGATTATTGCCGGAGAACGACGTGTACGAGCATCCAAGCTGCTAAAGCTGCGCAAAATTGATGCTATCGTTCGTAAGACGAATGATGACACCATGGCCACTTTGGCCTTGATTGAAAATTTGCAGCGCGACAATCTCAATCCAATCGAAGAAGCCCATGCTTTTGACGGCCTATTGAAGCAATTAAAGCTGAACCAAACGCAACTGGCTGAGAAATTGGGCAAGGAACGTACGACAATTGCTAACTCCTTGCGACTCTTGAAGTTGCCTGACGAAGTGCAAGATTTGGTTCAAAACAAGGAATTGTCGATGGGGCAGGCCCGGGCTTTGCTTGGTTTGGAAAAGTCGAACAAGTTAAAAGCAGCTTTGAAAGAAATTTTGGGTAAGGGGCTTAACGTTCGCCAGGTCGAACAACTGGTTAAGCGTTTGAACAGCGACCAGGCTGCACCGAAGAAAGCGCCAGAATCACCTTACGTGGCTGACCTTTCCAATCGTTTGGAAGAAAAGTTTGGTACCAAAGTACGCTTGCAAACCGGTGCTAAGGGAAAGGGTAAAATCGAAATTGATTTCCTTTCCAACGATGACTTGGCCCGCATCCTTGCTTTACTAGAAATTGAGGTGGACCAATGATGCCAGTTCCTGAATATCATTTACATGACGTTGTTGAAATGAAAAAGCCCCACGCTTGTGGGGCGAATGCCTGGGGAATCATGCGTTTAGGGGCGGACATTAAGCTGAACTGTACGGCTTGTAACCGCACCATCATGTTGACCCGTTTTAATTTCAACAAACGTTTAAAGAAAATTATTAAGTCAAATGCCACTCAAGAAGAGGGCTAGAAAGTAGGATTTTACTATGGCACTTACGGCCGGAATCGTTGGATTACCTAACGTTGGAAAATCAACACTATTTAACGCCATTACCAAGGCGGGCGCCGAGATGGCCAATTATCCTTTTGCCACTATCGAACCGAATGTTGGAATGGTGGAAGTGCCTGACAAGCGCTTGGCCCGCATTCAAGAAATTGAGCCTGCGGATAAGGTTATTCCAACTACTTTTGAATTTACGGATATCGCTGGAATTGTAAAGGGGGCTTCTCAAGGAGAAGGTCTTGGAAACAAGTTCTTGGAAAACATTCGCCAGGTCAACGCCATCGTCCACGTTATGCGTGCCTTCGATAACGACGAGATCATCCACGTTAACGGTGTTGTGAATCCTTTGGATGATATCGATACGATTAACACGGAATTGATTTTGGCTGATTTGGAAGCCGTTGATAAGCGTTATGCCAAGGTTGCACGAGCAGCTAAGGGGAGCGATAAGGCCGCCAAGGCCGAAGCCGCGGTTTTGGAAAAGATTAAGCCTGTTTTGGAAGCGGGTAAGTCAGTCCGTTCAATCGATTTTAACGAAGAAGAAGCAAAGGTTGTTAAGGGGCTCTTCCTTTTGACGGCCAAGCCCGTGCTTTACGTGGCCAACATCGCTGAAGAAGATATGGCGGATCCAACGAAGTCAAAGTACTACCAGCAAATTAAGGAATTTGCGGATAGTGAAAAGGCTGAAGTGATTGCTTTGTCAGCTGAAACGGAAGAGGAAATCGCTCAGTTAAATGATGACGAGAAGTCAGACTTCTTGGAATTGGCTGGCGTTGACGAACCTGGTTTGGACAAGTTGATTCGTGCCGCTTACCACTTGTTGGACTTGCGTACCTTCTTTACCGCTGGCGGTAAGGAAACTCGCGCTTGGACCTTTAAGGCGGGTGCTAAGGCACCACAAGCAGCGGGGGTTATTCACTCCGACTTTGAACGAGGCTTCATTCGGGCCGAAACGATGTCCTTTGAAGATTTGGACCATTACGGTTCCGTTAAGGCCGTTAAGGAAGCCGGTCGCCTTCGCTCAGAGGGTAAGGAATACGTTGTCCAAGATGGGGACATTATCGAATTCCGTTTCAACGTTTAATTAAATTTCTGTTAGGAGAATTGCATGTCGAATCAAGAACATGAACTAACGAAGAAAAATGAAGCTTTCGTTTTCCAGTTAGGTAAATTACTTGGTCAATCCGATAAGTTAGATGGTGACCAGGTTGATGATATTATTGCTGAAGTTCGTACGAAATTGTATGAAAATCAGTCAACTGGTCGGACGGCTGCCCAAATCTATGGGACGCCCAGCTTAGCTGCTAATCACTTTTTGGATCCTAAGCAAAATGCTAAGACGATGCAGGAATATTCTAACTGGACCCTGACCCTTGATACAGCGATGGCCTTTCTAACTTTTATTGCGCTCTACGTTGGCGCTACGATGTTACTTTCTAAGAACAGCAACACTGGGATTGGAATTACTTTTGTTTTGGCCATGCCATTCTTGATTGCATTCATGTACGTTGCTTTGATGCGCCGGCTTGTTCCTGATCCTAAGAATCCTAATCCTAAGCCAATTAAGCGCTGGGTTGCTTGGTTAACGATTCCAGGAATTACCATCTTTATGCTGGCAATCTCAGTGCTTTTGGTTTTGTTGCCCCACTTCCTCAATCCTGTTTTGCCAGGTTGGCTTTACATTGTCATTGGGGTTTTGGCCTTTGTGATCTTGCGTTGGAACCGTGGCCAGGCAGGTATGCACAATGTGGGAATTTTGGCAGTAAGCAAGTTGGCGCAACAATCGCGTGAACAGATGCAGAATAACAAGGATTAACTCATGAAAATTTTAGTTGTTGACGACGATGTCGAAATTGCAGAATTACTTGAAATTTACCTTAAAAATGAAAGCTACGAACCATTGATTGCCCATGATGGGAAGGAAGCTTTGTCAAAGCTGAACACTAATCCGGACGTGGCCTTGATGGTTTTGGACATTATGATGCCCAACATGTCTGGTTTGGAAGTGTTGAAGGCGGTTCGTAAGGATACTCATATTCCAATCTTGATGCTCTCAGCAAAGTCATCGGATATGGATAAGATTCAGGGCTTGGTTTCAGGCGCTGATGACTACGTGACGAAGCCATTCAATCCTTTGGAAGTTATGGCGCGCATCCGTTCTCTTTTGCGTCGCTCCCAAAACATGGTTCAAGACGAAAAGCCTGATGTGTTGAACATCGGCTCTTTGGTGATTAACAAGGACAGCCACGAAGTTAAGACCGCGGACGGTGAGCTAGTTAATTTGACGGCCCTTGAATTCGGTATTTTGTACTTGTTGGCTTCCCATCCAAACCGTGTCTTCTCAGCGGATGATATTTTTGAACGTGTTTGGCAGCAAGAATCCGTAGTCTCCGCCAAGACTGTTATGGTGCACGTTTCTCATTTGCGTGATAAGTTGGAAGAAGCAACCGATGGAGACCAAGTTATCCAGACTGTCTGGGGCGTTGGTTACAAGATTGAAGTGAATTAATGATGAAAAAGGCTAGCAAGCAACGATTAGAGATTTATTATTTTGGCAAAGGGGCGCTTTTGACCCTGATTACCATTCCAGGTCTCTTCTTTGTTTTTAATTCTTTACAAAAGCAAATGCCAGCCTGGTCAACAAAATTTTGTTGGCCTTTTTTTTGCTTAATCGCCTTCCTAATTTTAGGGGCTATCGTTTGGACTTCCTGGCGGGAGTGCAAGCAGGCGGTTTCGATTCAGCGTTTGACTGATGAATTGGCTCAGCAGGTTAACCAGGAACAAGGGCACACGATTGAATGGCAACATCCTGTCGATCAGCGAGTGGCCACTTTAACCAAGCAGTTTAACCAGGTTATTACCCGTTCCAACCAGCTTCATCAGCAGGAAGAAGAGACCAAGTCTTCTCGTGATGAAATGATGACGAATATTTCCCACGATTTACGGACGCCTTTGACTGCGATTATCGGGTATCTTGGTCTCGTGGTCATGCAAAAGGATCAGCTTTCGACGGCTGACCGCAACAAATACATCCAAACGGCCTATGACAAAGCCAACCAAATGAAAACTTTGGTGGAAGACCTCTTCGAGTTTTCAAAGACCCAGCTTCAAAATGCTAGTTTGAACATTACCGAATTTTCTGTCGGAGACCTCTTTGCCCAGCTTTTGGCTTCTTATGAAGTTGAAGCTCAGGAAAAAGGAATTGAGCTAACTTACCTGATTGAGCCCCGTCTGATTATCATGGAAGGCGATTCGGACAAGTTGGCCCGGGTCTTGATGAACCTGATTAACAATGCCTTTAAGTATGCTAAGGGCGCCACTTTTATTAAGTTGACGGCGCAGGTTCGCCCTAATGATCAAGTTGAAATTCGTGTCACCAACGACGGCGAATCGATTCCTCAGGATTCTTTGGATTCACTTTTTGATCGTTTTTACCGGGTGGAGAGCTCGCGTAACAGTAAAACCGGGGGAACCGGCTTGGGCCTTGCCATTGTGAAGGGCATCGTCGAACAGCATCACGGCCAGGTGAAGGTCGAATCAAGTCAAGAAGCTACATCCTTCGTGGTTTCCTTGCCTATTCACCAAGTTGCTACCAATGATGACGAGGGAGAATCTGTCAGTGACTAAACGTAATTTTCCATACAAAGCTTGGCTAGGTTTCATTGCAATACCGGGACTTATTGTCTTTCTTTTTGTGCATAATTTAATCGTTGATCATGCTAATCATGATATTCCCAACCAATTAAAGGCACAAAAGGTAGAACCGGTTTCTTTGAACGTGAATGCTAACTCAGCTTTGGTGGTTGATTTGTCGTCCGGACAAATTTTGGGTGAAAAGGACGCGAACAAACAGGTACCAATCGCTTCTCAATCGAAATTGCTAACGGCCTATGGTGTTTTGAAAGCGGTTAAGGTAGGGAAGATCTCCTGGCAGAGTCAGGTTAAAATTCCAGCCAGTGCCGACTTGTCTGGGCAAACTAAGGACCTTTTCTCTCACCTGGATATTAAGGCCGGTGATAAGGTCTCTGTTAAGGACCTCTACACGGCGATGTTCACCAACTCCGCCAACGATGCAGCCTTCTCCCTAGCTAGTTATTTGACGCCCAAGGGCAAGACGACCCAGGAAGTCTTGCAGGGCTGGGCAAAAGAATTGGATTTGACTGATTCGGCCTGGTACAACGCAGCCGGACAGAAAAACGGGGATGCATTCGGTAATCGAGTAAAATCAGCCCCAGATTCCGCCAGCAATCATGCTTCGGCTAAGGAATTAGCCAAGATTGTTCAGGCTGATCTTCAGCTGGATCCAGAACTAAAGCAAATCGCTAAAATGAAGACTTTGACTTACACCAAAAATGGTAAGAACAAGGTAACGGTTCAGACTGACTACGGGAAGGTCCAAGGCCAATTAAAACAAAACTACGGTAAGAACGATGTTTTGACGATTGGTGGTGTCAAAACCGGCTCCACTCCTGAATCCGGGGCGGCCTTCACCGGCTTTGTCACGGATTCCAAGGGACATGAATTTTTGACGGTCATTAATGGTGCCGGCGATTATCAAAATAAGACCCAACGCTTCCAGGCAACCTTCCAAATGGTTCGTCAGGTTTTGCAGGCCCGTAAGGCCCAAGACTTCAAGGCTGGCAGTAGCATGGCCCAGCAAAAGAAAGTTGATTCCGCCACAACCCGCTACCGCCGTATCCCGGTTCACGTTGCCCAGTCAAAGAGCTATTGGACTGACGCTGATCAGGCCCTTGAAATTCATGAGTTAAAGAATCTCAAAGATGACAAGGGGAAGGTAGCCAAGAACGAACTTGTTGCCCGAGCTCGATTAACCTTGGATACTGATTTCTTGAATGAGGATGATGGGGTTAGCTTGGCTGCAGACAAGGATGTTCCTGCAGTTGGTTTCTTTACTACTATCTGGCACTGGATTTGGCATTAATGGTAATTTTTAGATGTAAGCCCTTTCATAATCGATGGCTTGTGCTATAATAATGATAGCGGTTACATTACTGATAGAAAGGGAAGCGGTTCAGGAATGAACCCGGTATTAAAATGGCACAGATTCAATTTGATGCAAAGTCAGTCGAACAGTTTGTTGGCGCAAACGAATTAAAGGAGATTCAACCTTTAATTACCATGGCTGATCAGGAACTTCGCAATGGAACTGGCGCTGGTTCAGATTTCATTGACTGGTTAAACTGGCCCAGTGATTACGATAAGGAGGAGTTCGCACGCATTAAGGCGGCTGCTAAGCAGATTCAAAGCGACTCTAAAGTTCTTGTTGTGATTGGAATTGGTGGTTCCTACTTGGGTGCCAAGATGGCCTTTGATTTCTTGCATCCATCCTTTAATAACGAATTGGCGGATGACCAGCGCAAGGGCGTTAAGGTTTACTTCGCTGGAAATTCAATGTCAGCTTCCTACATCAACGACTTGATTCGTGTCATTGGCGACCAAGACTTTTCAGTTAATGTCATTTCAAAGTCAGGAACGACCACGGAACCATCGATTGCCTTCCGCGTTTTCAAGCAAAAGTTGATTGAAAAGTACGGTGAAGCTGCGGCTAAGAAGCGCATTTACGCCACAACGGATGCTAAGAAGGGTGCCTTGCACGATGAAGCCCAAGCAGCTGGTTATGAAACTTTTGTTATTCCTGATGGCATCGGTGGTCGTTTCTCAGTTTTGACGGCGGTAGGGCTTTTGCCAATTGCTGCTTCAGGTGCTGACGTTGACCAGTTAATGGCTGGTGCTAAGTCCGCTCAGGAAGAATATACCGAAACGGATTTGACCAAGAACGCTGCATATCATTACGCTGCCTTGCGCCGTATCCTTTACGACAAGGGTTACACGACTGAACTCTTGATTAACTGGGAGCCATCTTTGCAGTACTTGTCAGAGTGGTGGAAGCAGTTGATGGGTGAGTCTGAAGGTAAGAACCAGAAGGGCATCTATCCATCATCAGCCAACTACTCAACGGACTTGCATTCCTTGGGTCAGTATATCCAAGAAGGTCGTCGTGACCTCTTTGAAACGGTTGTGACCATCGACCAGCCAAACACGGATTTGGATGTTCCTAAGACGGCTGATAACGGCGATGGTTTGCAATACCTCGAAGGTAAGACCATTAACGAAGTTAACGCAACGGCTGCTCAAGGGGTTGTTTTGGCCCACTTAGATGGTGGTGTGCCAAACTTGGCCATTCGCTTGCCAAAGCAGGATGCCTTTACGCTCGGTCACTTGATCTACTTCTTTGAATTGGCCGTTGGTATCTCTGGTTACACCTTTGCTATCAACCCATTCAACCAACCCGGTGTTGAAGCCTACAAGACGGCCATGTTCGCCTTGCTGGGTAAGCCAGGTTACGAAGAAGAAACTAAGGCTTTCCGTGCCCGTTTAAATAAGTAAATTAAAAAAGCTCATCGTCATGATGGGCTTTTTAGTTTGCAAAAAATTGTTGCATGGCTAGGACACTTTTGTCGGGCCCAACAAAGTATACGGTATCGCCAGGTTCGATGACGGCGTAGGGCCCAGGGGAGAGGACCAATTCATCTTGATGAAGAATGGCCACGACTGTGGCACCGGTGTTTTGCCAGATGTTTAGCGTTCCAATTGATTGATGGAGCTTTTGACTGTCATCGTCAGGGATAAACTCATGGGGCGCCATGGGACTCTGCTGACGCACTTGCTGGGTTTGGTCAGCGAGTAGGCCGAGGAGTTGGTTTAAACTCGTTAGGTCCTCTTTTTGCCGCTTTAGAATTTCTTTAATCTCACGGTTGGTGGCCTGGATGTTGTTACTTGCGGAAGCTTGTGACAAGAAATCTTGGGCTTTTCCTCGTGATAGAACCTCGACCCCCGAGCCATGAACAGGCTTGACGATAGCGAGATCGGCAAGGACGGAAACAGCTTTGCGGGCCGTCTCAGCCGAAACACCATAGGTGGCAGCTAGGGTTGATCGGGCATGGAGTTTTTGACCAACTAGGAAATGATTATCAACGATGTCTTGTGCAATTTCTTGGGCAACTTTATGGTAACGCGGTTCGCGAATTTTCGGCATAAAAGCTCCGCCTTCATTATTTTAATAAAATTTGTTTCTACCCGACGAAGTCAGTAAATTTGACATCAAATCTGTGTCGTGTAGAATAGATATATCGTTACTGACCATCTTTATTAATTTATAAATGGTCACTTGTTAGTTTAATGTAAATCAACAAGATAGTCAAACGGGAGGGGCGCATGCCTAAAGTAGAATTAAAGCACCTGACCAAGATTTTCGGGAAGCATCAAAAGGCTGCCCTGAAGATGGTCAAGGAGCACAAAAGTAAGAACGAAATTTTTGAGAAAACCGGCTCGACTGTCGGGGTTTACGACATCAACCTTTCAGTTGATGAAGGTGAAATTTTCGTTGTCATGGGACTTTCTGGTTCAGGAAAGTCAACCATGATCCGGCTCTTGAATCGTTTGATTGAGCCAACCTCTGGTCAGATTTTCATTGATGGCCAGGAAATCACTAAGTTAAATAAGAAGCAGATGCTCAACATTCGTCGTAAGAAGATGAGCATGGTTTTCCAGAACTTCGGTCTTTTCCCACACAAGACCATCTTGGAAAACACCGAGTATGGCTTGCAAGTTCAGGGCGTGCCCGCAGAAGAGCGCCGCAAGCGTGCCGAAGCAGCCTTGGATAACTCCAAGTTGCTTTCCTTCAAGGATCAATATCCTAGCCAGTTGTCTGGTGGTATGCAGCAGCGTGTTGGTTTGTCACGTGCTTTGACCAACAACCCGGATATCTTGTTAATGGATGAAGCCTTCTCAGCCTTGGATCCCTTGGTTCGTCGTGAAATGCAAGATGAACTCTTGGATCTTCAAGCCAACTTGAAGAAGACCATTATTTTCATCACCCACGATTTGAATGAAGCGTTGCGTTTGGGTGACCGCATCGCCATCATGAAGGATGGACAAATCCAGCAAATCGGTACTGGTGAAGAAATTTTGACCCAGCCCGCTAACGATTACGTTGAGTCCTTCGTGGAAGATGTTGACCGTTCGAAGGTCTTGGTTGCTGAAAGCATTATGAAGCCAGGTGTCACGGTTAACGTTGATTCTGATGGACCTAACGTGGCTTTGCACCGTATGTCTGAAGAAAAGGTTTCTGGTGCGGTTGCCGTTGATAAGGAACGTCACTTCGTCGGTTACATTACTTCTGACGGTGCCGTTAAGGCCCGTAAGGAACAGTTGCCACTGAGCGAAGTTGTGACAGATATGCCAACGGTCAAGCCAGATACTTTGATTGCTGACATTATGAACATTATTTATGATGCCAACACGCCAGTTGCCGTAGTCGATGATGATCGCCGCCTTAAGGGAATCATCATTCGTGGTGCGGTGATTGAAGCGTTGGCCGATGATACTGATAGTCAGGGGGATGAATAAACATGTTCAATATTTTAACTTCCGTGCCCCAACTACCGCTTGAATCTTGGATTTCTGATGGTGTTAACTGGTTGACCACGCATTTGGCCGGCTTCTTCGACGTCCTTCAGCAAATCGGACAAAACGTCATGGATGCCATGACCAACTTCTTGACGGCCATTCCAATGCCGCTCATGATTATTGGTTTGACTTTGATTGCGATTGTTACGACGCCAAGAAAATGGGGCTTTCCACTCTTTGTTGCACTGGGCTTGCTCCTTGTTGCCAACCAGGGTCTCTGGAATGATTTGATGTCAACGACCACCTTGGTTGTGATGTCATCCTTGGTTTCAATTATTATCGGAATTCCACTTGGAATTTGGATGGGAAAGTCGGATCGTACCAATGCGATTGTGAAGCCAATTCTGGATTTCATGCAGACGATGCCCGCCTTCGTCTACTTGATTCCAGCCGTTGCCTTCTTCGGTATTGGTGTGGTTCCTGGGGTTTTCGCCTCCGTTATCTTCGCCTTGCCACCAGTTGTTAACTTCACCAACTTGGGTATCCGTCAGGTACCAAAGGCCTTGGTTGAAGCAGCTGATTCATTCGGTTCAACGACCTGGCAAAAGCTTTTCCAACTGGAATTGCCAAATGCTAAGAACACGATTATTGCCGGTACGAAGCAAACGATTATGCTAGCCCTTTCCATGGTGGTTACGGCTTCCATGATTGGTGCGCCCGGCCTTGGACGTGGTGTGTTGTCCGCCGTTCAGCACGCTGATGTTGGTTCTGGTTTCGTTAATGGAATTGCCTTGGTTATCTTGGCCATCATCATTGACCGCTTTATCCAGAAGATGGATACGCCGCCAGAATATGCGGTTAGCCACGGTAAGCTCCGTACTTGGATTGTCTGGGGTATCGTTGCCTTGATGGCAGTCGGTGGGGCAGTTAATTCATTTGCTAACCAAAAGTCTGCTGGTAAGACGATTAACCTGGGCTACGTGCAATGGGATTCCGAAGTTGCTTCAACCAATGTTTTGGCCGAAGCGATGGAACAGCATGGTTACAAGGTAACGATGACGCCGTTGGACAACGCCGTTTTGTGGCAGTCCTTGGCGAACAAGCAAGTGGATGCCACTGTTTCTGCTTGGTTGCCAAACACTCACCACGACTTGTATGAAAAGTACAAGAACGACATTGATGTGCTTGGTCCGAACTTGAAGGGCGTTAAGCTTGGTTTGGTTGTACCGGATTACATGGACGTTAACTCCATTTCAGATTTGACCAACCAAGCCAACAAGACCATCGTTGGAATCGAACCTGGTGCCGGTATCATGAAGGCCGCTGATAAGACCCTTAAGGCTTATCCAAACCTTTCCGGTTGGAATTTGCAGGCTTCATCTTCAGGTGCCATGACTTCTGCTTTGAACAAGGCTTATAACGCCAAGGAGCCAATCGTTGTGACTGGTTGGTCACCACACTGGATGTTTTCAAAGTACCACTTGAAGTACCTTGAAGATCCTAAGAAGACGATGGGAACCGAAGAAGCGATTAACACGGTTACTCGTAAGAACTTGAAGTCAACGAACCCAGATGCTTACAAGGTCCTTAAGAAGTTCCACTGGACCAAGGAAGATATGGAAAACGTGATGTTGTCTATCCAGAATGGTAAGTCACCTAAGGCTGCCGCTCAGGATTGGATCAAGAGCCACAAGCAACAAGTTGATGCTTGGTTTAAGTAATTCAATGTAAAAGAAAAGCCGCTCGTGCTGAGCGGCTTTTTTGGTGCTTGGATTTAATTACGCAACTTGCTTGGCTTCAAAGCTTTCAAGAGTTGCTTGGTGATGTTTTCGTCGCTGTAGGAGAGGACGTTGCGGGAATAAATTCGCTCGCCATACTTGGCTAACAAAACCAAAGCAAGCACTGAAATAGCTAAGGAAACAATCGCTAATGGCCAGTTTGCTGTGTGTGAAGCTAACTGCACAGGCATAAGGCTCTGGGCGACAAAAGGAATGTAGGAGAATACCTTTACTAGTCCATTTTGGGCACCTGCGGAACCAGCTGTGAGACCTAAAGTGTAGGGAACCATTGAAAGGTAGTTTACAGGTTGGATTGCCTGCTGGGTCTGAGAGGCATCATTGACCAAAGAAGCTGAAATGGCAACAAGGACAAGATAAAGTACGATGGCAACAATGACGAAAACCAAAGTATAAATCAAAACCGGCAAGGTTAGCATACCAAGGTATTCGTGGAAGAAACTTGTAATTTCTGGGAATTTTGTGATTGCAATAATTGCCGCAATCACAATGAGTAGAACATAGAAGGTAACTTGAGTAAGTAGAATACCGAGCACTCCAAAGATCTTTCCAAAGTACTGTGACTTTGCAGATGATGCTGCTAACAAAGTTTCCATGATACGGGATGATTTTTCATTTGAAATTTCGTTAGCAAGAATATTTGCGTAGAACAGAATTAGGAAGAAGACAATCACTGAGATAGCAAAACTTAGACCAGTGGTCGTTCCCTGACTAATCTGACTACTCTTCGTCTGGTTTTGTTCCATGACGACTGAATTAACAGAGTAAGGCTTATTAAGATCGTTAGCCTGTGAAGTTGTAAGACCGTACTTATTCGACTTTTGCTTGATTAACCACTTGTTCAAAAAGTCTTTCAAATCTTTGGTTTTGACATCATTACTTTTTGGTTGAGTGGTCAGCGTTGCTTTGTCAGCATGGAGAACTAAGACAGCGTCAAGGTCACCAGCTTTAAGTTCTTTCTTGGCTTGCTGTTCGTTAGTTATTTTGACGACATCTAAGTCTAAATCTTTTTGTGAATTTTTGATTTCCTGACGAAGTTCAGGTTGGTTAATGACCGCAATTTTAGGTGTATCAGTGTTTTGAAAGGCTGCAATACCTTGAACGATGGCGACCATCGCAATTAATCCGATTAAAGGAGTAAGCAAGACAAACCAGAATGATTTCTTTTTAACATATGTGATGTAGGTGTGCTTGGCGACTAAAGCAGTTTGGCTATTCATTAGTTGGCAACCTCCTGGCGGAAAATTTCATCGAGGGTTGGTGGCTGTTGGCTGAAGGCGGGGATGTAGCCGTTGGCCGTGACGATATTAAAGATTTCGTGGCCGACTTCTTCGTTGGCCAAAATCAATTCGAGACCTGCGCCCTGTTCTTCAACGGAAGTCACGCCCGGAACAGCGGCCAATTGTGCCGCGGAAAATCCAGGTGCTTCCACATATAGGCGAGTGCGGCCAAAACGTTCGCGGATTTCTTGTGTGCCACCTTGCAAGACTGTCTTACCCTTTTTGAGCATGGTCAAGTGGTCGGAAATCTTGGTTACGTTGTTCATGTCGTGACTGGAGAAGATGATGGAAGCGCCTTGATCGCGGAAACGAAGGATTTCGTTCATCATCAAGCTAGTGTTGACGGGATCCAAACCAGAAAATGGTTCATCTAAGATGATGAAGTTGGGCTTGAAAATCATTGCCGCAATCATCTGGATTTTCTGGGCGTTTCCCTTTGAAAGACTTTGTACTTTGTCTTTAGGCTGACCAACAACATCGAGGCGGGACATCCACTTCTTGAGTTCGGCTTGGGCATCGGCACGGGCCATACCATGCAGGGCGGCCATGTAGACGATTTGATCCTCGATGCTTTGCTTCTGGTAGAGACCACGTTCTTCTGGTAGGAAGCCAATCTTCTGGCGGCGAGCCGTTGTGATTGGCTGACCGTCCCAAGTGATCTTACCCTTCGTTGGTTGGATAAAGTTCAAAATCATGCGGAAGGTGGTGGTTTTACCGGCACCGTTTTGGCCAATTAGGCCCATTACAGAGCCTGGTTTGAGGCTGAGATTGAGGTCCGTCACAGCCGTGTGAAGGCCGAAATCTTTTTGGACGTGTTCGAGATTAATCATGGGAATCCTTTCTGTTTAGGAGAATTTGTTGAGTAGCAAGTAGGAAAGTAGGTAAATTGCGGAAGCAATTGTGATAACTCCACTGATTAATATTCCAGCTTTTAAGTTAGCAACGCAGTAGAAATAGGCCATCAGTAGGAGGCTGAGCGCTTCAAAGGCGACAAAGCCGATTTTGGCAGCGCGCGTGTTGTTTAACTGAACTCGTTCATCACTTTCTTTGATTTTGGCTTGTTGGAGTTTGTCAGGGTGTTTTTTGATATTTAGATATAGTAATAAGTAAAAGACAGCTATAACTAAAAACGCAGTTATGAATCCGGTGAGAAGCCCTAGTTTTGCAGCTTTACTTACGTCAGCAAAGACGAAAATCGTCGCATAGAAAATGGCACAAAAGGCAGCGATTAATGAGTAACGCATCACTAAGATTTTACGATATTGGTTGTTGGTTACGGATGGATTGACGCTGATGAATAGGTATTTGAGCATGTGAGGTCCTTAATTGTATTTGTTTAGAAGGGTGCGAGTGATGATTGATAGCCATACATTTCCCATAAGGAACCACCAAAAAATATTTGCTAGATGTTCCGGACCTTCGAACATGTAGTAGGCCCAGAAAAGTGTTGAAACATAGCTCATAGTGATGACGGAAACACGGTAAGCTTTCATTTCATTTTGAACCCGGCGTTCATCAGTGGCATTTATTTTCTTTTCCAGGACTTCTTTATCTGAAAGTTTATACATTCGGACGCAGTAGAAGACTGTTAATAATGCGAAGAAGACAAACATTGATGCTAAGAAGATTAGTTTTCCAGTAAAAGTGTATTCACTTTTTGCGGTAACAGGTGCTATGAGTGCCGAAATAAACATAAAAAGATAAGCTGATGTTATGGAGAAAATAATTCGATGGCAATAGATTTTACGATACTCATTTACTGTAATTGATGAGGGGATGGTTCCAAATAGATATTTAAACGTGTTCATGATTTTTCCTTTCAAGGTAATTTGTTGAGTAAGTACCAGACAATGCGGTAAATAATTACTGATCCGAATGCAATTAGCATTAGCGCCAAAGAGAATTCATATTTTTCTATTCGAGCAGAGTAGATTCCTGCTGCATAAATTGCAACTAAGAGTGTAAAGTAAGAAACTTTCAAGGCTCTTAAACTGTTATATTTGCTTCGTTCATCCGTTTCTTTGATTTTTTTCTGTTGAACTTTCTTTAATGGCATGTTTTTAGCTTGACGGAAAGTTACCCAAACAATCAAAAGAACAACAACGGCTACAAAACTAATGCGTAACAAGAAGCCTTTATCCGTGAGAAATGCCAATGGGTGGGTGTCCATGAACGATGTTGCTAATAGGCCACCTATAGCACCCCAAACTGCTGCTAAGCTACGTACTTCCAGAATTTTTCGATATTCTTCGTCACTGATAACGACTGGTGCAGTGGAAAATAAATATTTTAAATTTTTTCATCTTACTCCTCCTCAAAAGTAAAAATATCTTCGATTGTTGTGTTGAAATAGGTGGCTAAGCGGTGCGCCAGCATCAGCGAGGCATTGTATTTTCCCCGTTCGAGGGAGATGATGGTTTGCCGGCTGACCTGCAGCTGGTCCGCTAACTCCGCCTGAGTAACGTGATGTTCCTGGCGAAGTTCCTGGATTTTATTTTTCAATCTTTGCTCTCCTTGTTAAGCAAACTTTACATTTAGGATAGCAAATCAGCTTTTTGATGTAAAGGGTACTTAACATTACATTTATATTTTCAAAAGATTACAGATTATTACAAATGTTTATAATTGACGCGGGGCAAGGGATTTAGTAAACTATTATATGTTCTGGCCCTATGGTCAAGTGGTTAAGACGTCGGCTTCTCAGGCCGAAATCGAGGGTTCGACTCCCTCTGGGGCTACTATGAAAAGGACCTATCTAGCATTTGCTGTTAGATAGGTCTTTTGTTTGCCATGCAGAGTATAGCCACAAGTGCTATATTAAAAATAAAATTGATTGGGGAGAGAAGTATGAAGAAGGTTTGGAGAGTTCACCGCTGACATTGTGACCGGCGCTTTGCTTCTACTTTTCACTCAGGTCGCCTAAAAGTAAGAAATAACTGAGGCTCTAATGAAAAAATTTTTCCTAACATCATACTTAGCAGGGACAGCACCTTTGCTTGCTGGTTTCCTGAAAAAGGACACTAATCAGCCGCAACGAACACTCTTCATTACCACCGCAGGTAACGTCGAAAGCTACACGCGCTATATTAGTGAAGGACGGGCGACTTTGGTTAAATTGGGTCTGCAAATTGACGAGCTGGACATTGCAGCTGTTGATGAAGCCACGGCCCGAGAACAAATTAAACAAGCAGAAATGATCACCATCGTCGGCGGTAATACCTTTTATTTGCTGCAGGAATTGAAGAGGAAGGATTTGCTGCCACTGCTTCGGGAAAAGTGTGAGGCTGGCACACCCTATATTGGGGAATCGGCTGGATCAATTATTCTGGCACCGGATATTAGTTATGCGCAAATCGTCGACAGCCCTGACCTGGCGCCGGAATTAAAGGACTATAGTGGTTTAGCGCTGACGGATTTTTACACCCTGCCACATTACATCGAACCGCCTTTTACCGAAGAGGTTCAGGAAACCTATCGACGGTATCACGACCAACAGGATTTGGTGCCGATTAGTAACTCGGAGGCGATTGTCGTGACTGGGGATGAATATAAAGTTGTGAAATAAAAACCGCCCTCCCCCGAGTGCGGTTTTTTTATCGATAGCGCTGGCTATACTTTGCCATGTAATCGGCATGATACTGGTTGTAATCCAGACCCAATCTTTCGAGTTTTTGATTGGTCTCTTCATTGATTGGAACGTAACCTTTTTTCAGCAATTGTTTAATGTGCATTGTGTTGTACTGAGATCCTAAGTAAATGTGTAGTAATGTACCGGCCGCCCCCAATGTTATGAGTGATGCAATGTTACCCAAAATGAAAAAGCCAAAAAACATGGCGTAATCACCACGAAAAAGCATCGGCCAGGCATCCCAAAACAGGGACGTCCAGGAAAAACCAGTTATTGTGGTAACTCGTTCGCCGGTGTCTTGCTGAACAAGTTGAACATACT
This sequence comes from Eupransor demetentiae, assembly GCF_963930865.1. Taxonomy (NCBI): domain Bacteria; kingdom Bacillati; phylum Bacillota; class Bacilli; order Lactobacillales; family Lactobacillaceae; genus Eupransor; species Eupransor demetentiae. The sequence continues at coordinate 19,000 of NZ_CAWVOH010000001.1, forward strand.
GCCGCATAATAAATCCCCTTACTTCAATAATCTTCTCTCTAGATATTTTAAATTATAGCCGAATTATGAAAGTCTTGTCACTGTTTTTAAAAAAGTAAACTAAAAATAAAATCAATGGCGAGAAAGTCCTACAAGTGGGATTTGTTCTCCAGAAAAGCATAGCCAGCTGACGTGACCTTATTAATCGTAAAGTCATATTCGCCAGAAAAATATGCTTTAATGTACTGTTTCTCGTAGAGTGATTCAACGCAGCGGCGAATTTTGTCAGGCGAATATTTTTGATTTAGTAAGCGCTGCACATCGTCAGCAGTGGTGGGTAAAGCATCATCTTTTTCCTTGGCTTCAGCAATGAGCAAAATTTTGCGGGCGAGTCTTGGGGATTTAATCATAGAACCTCTTGTTTGTTTAATATTTTCGTAGATAGTATAGCAAGTATATTAAAATCACGCGAAGTATACCAAGTATACTTTGTGAAATCGGAGTATACTAAGTATACTTTGTGAAGTTTAGAATTATAGAAAGTGCGCCATTATGAACCTATTCCGGAAACCCAGCCTGAACAAATCCATTGCCGCCCGAACCAAGGGCCGTGCAACGCGTCAACTCAAGAAAGCTTTGATTCCTGGCTACGGCCAAAAGGGGATGGGGATGGCCCGTCCTAAGCGTGCCATCTACAACAAGGTTTATCGCAAGTCGACGATTGGCTGGAAAGATTTATTCAAATAAAAAGCGTTGCCAATTGGCAACGCTTTTTTAGACGAGGAGCATAAAGAGGTAAATCGTGAAGGCCGAAGCAATGGTGCTAATTAGCTGAGTCGACGCAATCGTTGCTTCGCGAATTCGATAGCGGATTGCGATGGTAACGGGCATAGCTGGTGAGGGAAGGGCCATCGTGATCACAATCATTTTGATTAAATCGTGCGGCAAGTTTAACAGGGACATGACAGCCAGCAGAAGGCCCGGTATGGCGATGTTGTGGAAGACGACGGTCTGTGCAACTAACTTGTTAAAGACGACGCGGTTAGTAAAGAGCGTGATTCCAATTGAGAAAAGTGCAATCCCGCTGGCGGCTTTTCCAAAGGCCAAAAAGATAATTTCAGCATGGGCTGGGACTGGAATTCCTAGAAAAGATAGGAAAAAGGCTGCGAAGGGGGCGAAAACCAAAGGGTTTTTAAAAGTGTCAACAATCTTGCGAGCGATAGAACTTTGCTTATCAACCAACGCGAGTGCCAGTGGAATGGTAATCAGGTTGGAAAAGAGCGCATAGATGCCAATGATAATGGCGCTCACCTTTGCTGAGAAAACGATTGGCAATAAGGCTGATCCGATAAAGGGTACCGAGGCGTTGGCTACCGAAAGCGTCAGCAAGGCACTGCCGCTCTGTTCAATTTTCATTCCATAACGGTAATAAAAAAAGAAAATGGCAAAAGCGACGACCATCGTTGCTAGAATCCAAAAGGCGAGCGGACCGTACTGACTTAGCTGTCCACGGGGCGTTTCCCAAATGCCGATGAAAATACTAAGGGGCAGGGCGTACTTCATGGTTAACTTGGCCAGCTGCTTGTTGTCTGCCTCGTCGAAGTCACCATGGCGGGCAGCGAAGTAGCCCAAAATGATGGTCCCCAGGACTGCTAGAATCGGTATAACAAGAATTCCCATTGATTAATCTCCCATCTGTTTTGTTTGATTATAGACCTGAAAATTAGATTTTCTTTATTTTTGTCAGGAAAACCGCCATTGGATAAAGAATACATTTTTAAGCTTGCTAAAGCAGAAATCTTGCAGTAAGATTAAAGAAATTATCATTATTCGTTGAAAAGATGAGTAGTTTAGCTAAAGTGCAAGAGAGAGTTCGGGTAGGTGTAAGCGAACCACGGCGGCTAAACGAAGAATGGTCTTGGAGAATTAGAAGGTGAAGCCTTAGCCTTTTACGTCTGACAGTCGTTATCCTGTTATAAAGTGACAGACTTCGGTCTGTAATGAAGATGGTACCGCGAGCACTCGTTCTTTGATGAACGGGTGCTTTTTATTTTGGAGGCCGACATGGCAGAAGCAGAAACAAAATTGAATCATTCGATGAACACCAATCACCTGATTGCGCTTTCCCTTGGGGGTGTGATTGGAACCGGAATTTTTATGTCCCCGGGTTACTTCATCAAAACCGCTGGACCACTTGGCACAATCGGCGCCTATTTGATTGGGGCCTTGCTCGTGACGCTGGTCATGATGTGTCTGAGTGAACTCTCGGTTTATATGCCCACAACCGGGGCCTTTCACGACTACGCAACGAAATTCATTAACCCGGGCGTCGGCTTCGTAGTTGCGTGGCTTTACTGGTTAACCTGGACCATCGCGCTGGGCTCGAATTTACTGTCCATGTCAATCTTGACGCAGCGCTGGTTGCCCAGCATTTCCGTTTGGGAAATCAGTCTTGTTTACGGCGCCATTATCTTGGTTTTGAACCTCTTTAACCTTGCTTGGTTTAACAAGAGTGAAGCGGTTACTTCCTGGATTAAGACGATTGCTTTGTTGGTTTTCATTATCATTGGCCTGCTGATGGTCTTTCGGGTGGTGCCGGTTCATCACTTGCAGACGCTACCTGATTTTCGTGAATTGACCCGTCAGGGTTGGTTGCCACACGGTTGGGGACCCATCATCGCCACGGTTTTGACCGCTAACTTTGCCTATTCTGGTACTGAAATGATTGGGGTTGCCGCTGGGGAAACAAAGAATCCGGCCAAAATGGTGCCTCAAGCAATTAAACGAACGTTGATTATCTTGATTGTCCTCTTCATCGGAGCAATCGTGGTCATGGGCTCCCTTTTGGCACCCAGCGACAAGGCCTTGGTGACGAGTCCCTTTGTTGAAATCTTGAATCAGGCTAGCATCCCATATGCAGCCGATGTTATGAATGCGGTCTTGATCATCACGCTTTTCTCGGCCTCTAACGCCGGCGTATATGCGGCCTCCCGTATGATTTGGTCACTGGCTAATCAAGGGCAAATTGCCAAGCGCTGGGGCAGGTTGACCAAGCATGGTTTGCCCGTTTATGGACTGCTACTAACCATGTTGGGTGGTGCCTTGTCATTGCTATCCTGTGTCTACTCGGCGCAGGCCCTTTACCTGGCCTTGACCGCTTTGTCAGCCTTCGCTGTGGTTGGCGTTTGGCTAGTAATCGGCTGGTCGCAGCTAAACTTCCGCAAGCACTTTTTGCAGGAACACAGCCTGTCTGAATTGAAGTATCGGGCTCCCTGGTATCCGGTCCTTCCTTGGCTAGTTATCATCTTCTGCCTTGTCTCCATGGTTGGCATTGGTTTTGACCCCGACCAGCGGATTGCCCTCATTATCGGCTTCCCGTTTTCACTAATTGTTTACGCTTATTATCAATTCCGTCACCGTTCAAGTAAGAAAGGAAATTAAATATGTCAAACTTTATCGATTGGGAAAAATCACAAAAAACCATTCTTTTTGACTCGTCCATGGGCTTAGGTTTGAAAAGTCTAGGCTTCGACGTCAACAACCCACTTTGGACCGCCAAGGCCTTGGTTACGGATCCGGACAAAATTTATCAGGTGCACCGCGAGTACTTTGATGCGGGTTCGAACATTGCCTCAACGGATTCCTACCAAGCTAATTTGGCTGGTTTTATCGACCAGGGATACACCCGCGACGAAGCCGAAAAGTGGATTAAGGGGTCCGTTCAGCTTGCACAAAAGGCCCGTGAAGACAGCACAGGGAAGCAGACCAAGTGGGTCGCAGGTGCGATCGGACCTTACGGGGCCTACTTGGCCGATGGTTCAGAATATACTGGCGATTATAGCCTGAGCGATGAAGACTTGCGCGCTTTCCACCAGGACCGTTTGGACTGGCTAATTGCGGCAGGCGTTGATTTGTTGGCGATTAAGACTATTCCTAATTTCAAGGAAATCCAGGTTTTGGCTCAGATGATTTCCAAGTATCCAGACGTACCGGTTTACTTCTCCCTGTCCTTAAAGGATGCTCATCATTTGAGCGACGGCACGGACTTGCATATCGTGCAGGATTTCTTGGAAAAGCAGCCTAGCATCGTAGCCTACGGGGCCAACTGCTTCCACCCCCGTTTCGCCGATGATGCGATTAAGTACTTCACGGAGAACGCCAAGGGCGACAAGGATATCTTGATTGCACCCAACGCCGGTGGCCAGTACGATCCATCCGTCAAAAAGTGGGGCGAACCAATCGACAAGGTCTTCTCTGACAATGCCCCTAAGTGGCGTGAAGAAGGGGCTAAGTGGATTGGCGGCTGCTGCGAAATGAAGCCCGAAGAAATGCAAGCTGTTCATGACGAATTGGTGCAATAAAAAAAGCCCGGAAGGGCTTTTTATTTTTGATCTAATTTCTTTTCGATTTGGGCCAAACGTTCTTCAATTCGGCTTAAGCTCTCTTCGATTTTGTCATTCTCGTTTTCCTGGTCTTGGTGAACGAAGAAGGAGGTCACGGTACTCGTGATACTTCCAATCAAGCCAATGCCGACGATCATGAGGATGCCGGCAACGACTTTTCCCAGAATTGTGTGGGGTGAAATGTCGCCGTAACCAACCGTCGTAGTCGTGGCGATTGCCCACCAAATGCCGTCACCAAAGCTTGTATCTTCTGACAAGGCGTAAACGCCGCCACCGAGCAGCATGATTGCAATGGCGGACAAAAGGACGTAGATGAAGCCGTTTGTTTTGAAGAAACGAGCGAAGTTCCCCTGTAATTTCTTAGAGAAACCAACAATGCGGACAACTTGTAGAATTTTGATAATTTTGACGGCTCGCGTAACACGGAAAATCGAGAAGATGGCATCAAAGGGCATGATGGCAATCAGGTCAAAAATATTCTTCTTGAAGAAATCCCATTTGTTTTTAGCCAGGGTGAAGCGTGTCACATAGTCAATCCAGAAGTAGAGCAGGATGGAATAGTTGATGAAGTTATAGGGCCAGTCGCTCATGTGGATGACGCCCGTGATGTCCAGCAGGGATAAGAGAATCGCCACGATGGCTAGAACGAGGGATGCGAAATAATAGAGTGCTTTCATAACTTTAGTATACATAAAAAAGCCCGTGGGACGGGCTTTTTTCTTAGCGTTGTGAACGGCGGTAGCCGGCATTGAGGGCTTCTTGTTCACTATTGAAATAGACGACGTTTCCACTATTCATATGGTAACTTTGTTGACCAGGCACGTGATAGACACGGGTACGTGAGTTACCAATGATTGCTCCTTGCGAAGCAGTATTATAGTCGTTTGCGGGCGCCTGATTTGCTGGCGCTGCCGGAGCAGGGGCAGGCGCTGCATTGATGGTTGAATTATTTTGGGATTCAGCTGCAGGTTGACTAGGAGCTGCGGTGTTAGCTGAAGATGATGAAGTGCTTGAAGTTTGCTTGCCCTTGGAAGTGCTGTGCTTCTTAGCAGAACTTGAACTAGATGAAGACTTCTTCTCATGAGAGCTCTTATGTTTTTTAACTGAGCTAGAATTTGAAGAGGAATTTTTCTTAGCAGATTTGTGTTTCTTTACGGAACTAGAACTGCTTGATGATTTTTCCTTTTCGCTGGAACTTGAACTTGATGAAGTAACCTTAGTAGCCGTTTGTGTTTGCGATGATTCTGAATCTTTTGAATCTGCAGTGGCACCCGTCATAATGAAGGTAAGAAGGGCAGCAACTGTGATACCGATTTTCTTTCCTCGCGAAGAACGTAAACCATTCTTTTTGTTCTTACGCCACAAAACAATGGCATAAATGATTACTGCTAAAAAAATTAAACAAAATATAGACGACACTTTCTCTCTCCTGGAGCTTTTTGCGTGGTTCACTGCTTGCACGTAGAAGTTCGGTGGGGATGAATATGTATGCCCAAAAGGGCGTTGAAATTAAGAAATCTTGTGAATGTTAACGATTTTAATCGTAGGATACTTTGTGTCATCTACTTTTGAATCTGATACAAACGATTTTTGCTTGCCCAGCAGGATCCCTTCGATAGATACCTTATCGCCTTCTTTGAATCCTGATTTAGTATAGTCGGCTTGGAAATGTCCTGTATATAACTTAGAGTTCTGATCAGTAGATGCGGAAATCCAAAGACCCTTGCCACCACTCAATGTCCCCAACTCTGCATTTTCCAGTTTGATGCTCTTACCAATATTTGATGATTTTTCAATATCATCTAAATCCCAGTTGTTGGCATTTTGTACGGCTTCTGCATCATTGTATTGATAATTTGTTTTGCTATCCGAAGTTTTCTTTTTAGATGATGAAGACTTCGATTTAGAACTACTTTGTGATGACTTTGAATTGTCATCTGAATTTGACGATTGACTCCATATAATTAAGGCTACTAATGCCAACAGAGCTAACGAAATTTTCACTAATTTTGATGAATGTTGACCGTTCTTTTTATTTCTACGCCAAAGAACAATTGAATAGATGATGATTCCTAGAAATACTATACAAAAAAATGCTCCCACTGTTTCTCTCTCCTTGGTGAACTCTTTTAAATCATAGACCTAATAGCTGTTTCTTCTTAACGTCAAATTCTTCTTGAGTGATGATTCCCTCATCAAGAAGAGATTTGAGTTTTCTTATTTTTGTAAATGAATCATCTTGAGATTCGGCTTGTGGTTGACTGCTTTTATTGTCGTAAGAATCCATTGCCTGTCGGAGTTTATCAACCAAAATCGGAGCTGTTTCTTTGCTTACATTTTCAATTAAAGTTGTGTTGGCTCCATTGGTAATTGCAACATTAGCTAAAACAAGCTTCTTACTATATGAAACAGAGTTAATGTGATTGAAAGGGAATTCTTTGAAATCAGAACCCCAGGTCCAATTATTGTTAACAAAAACAAGACGTTGATCAGTAAGTACAACTAAAACCGTTTTGGAATCAGAAAAACCACTTGTCGCGTAAAGAATTGTTTCATTATCACGAAGAATTTCCAGTAGGTGTCTAACTTCTTTTTTAGTTCCAAAGAGATCACTGACACCAGCTGCATCCATCTGAGCCTTAATTTTTAACATGTCTTCGTCATGTTGTTTCTGTGTTTCAGTACGATGTTCAGTTTTATAAGCCTGATTATCTTCTTTAACCTGATCTTTTGTGCGTGGCTGACCAGATTCAATGATTTCTTTGCATTCCTCTGCGGTGTGATGTTGAAACCAATCAACAGCAGAAAAAGCAGCGGGTTTTTCCAATGTTTTTGACGCACAGTTGAAATCAATATGACCGTCAGCAACTGTAGTTGATTTACCAAATCCTATTTTTTCATTACAAATTAAGCATTCCTTTGCCATAATTTCTTCTCTCTTTCCAATTAATTCGTGAGACCAAACACAAGTATTAATTATAAGACATAAAGTGCTAATGTATTATTATAATTATCAATTTTGTACAAAGCTGAACACACTTCATAAATTTGTCATCAAAAAAGCCCACCAGCCATCCGGCCAGCGGGCTTCCTTTATATCTTATTGTTTATGCGTCACAATCCGGCCCTTAATCATCCAGGAACCGTTGTACTTGACGGCCTTCATGACTTGGAACTTGACGTGCTTGCCCTTTTTCAATCCGCTTTGCTTAGCTTCGGGGAAGAAGTTCAAGTGCTTACCGGCCTGAATAACTTGGCCGTATTCCTTATCACTTTTGACCTTGAGAATGTCAACGTCGATAACCTTACCGTACAAGTTGTCCTTATCGTTCAAGGCGCTTTCGGCTTGGGTCGTCGTGTAGTCGACGGGGATGTGGTAGTGATCGTATACGCTGTAGGCGTTGTAACCAATCAAGCCGACACAGACAATGCCGACCAACCAGTAAATCCATTTTTTAGAAAACTTAGACATTAAATATCTCTCCTTAGTGTGAGACAAAAGCTCGTCTCACTCGTATCATTCACTAGACCCTTACTTCAAGTCCACGGTAATGTGGAGTGAATCACCGTCACGGTTGACCTTAACAACTAACTTCAAGTTGTCGTCGGGGTTCGCCTGCGTCGTAATGTCACCGGAAACAGAGTCATTCTGAGCTAGGCTACCACCGGTAAATCCGCTGGCTTGCGCATTCTGGCCCAGACTCGTCTGGTTACCATCGTCGTCAAGCGAGAAGTTGTTCGGATTGTAGGAAACATCGCTGCTACCCTTGTTGGCCATGGAGACGTTAACCTTGACGAACTTCTTACCATCTTCCGCCTTTTGATCACCATCAGTGTCACTGTAGGAAATGTTGTTAACGCGGTATAGGAAGCCGTTGTGGTCAGCAGTTTGTCCGACCTTCAGAGTTGAAGTTGGGATGCTCTTCACCGGCGCAACCGTCTCGTGCTTAACAGGCTTTTTAAAGGTTAAGTCACCGATTTCGGCGAGGACAATCACAACCAGGATAATGGTTGAAAGAATGAACCAGCCGTGCCGATAGAAAGGCACATGATATTCGGTTTCAGTTGTATTTACTTCGTTCATCTGTAAACCTCTGTTACCATTATAAATGATTTTAGCGGAAAGGTCTCTTTAAAAAAATTTAAACTTTGCTAAAATAGAGCTGTATCGAAAAAGGAGAGAGAAATGTTAAAGAGTATTTATGGTTTGTCAGCCCTCGGTGTGGCCGGATTACTTTTGTCCGGTGCATCAGTGGCTAACGCTGATAGTAATAATGATGCTTTGCCTGGAGACCCACAAGCGGCCTTCGTGATGCCAGCCTTTTTGCCGGGTGCAATCTGGGATAAGGCTGCCCAAGAACCCGTTTCATATGGAAATGATGCACTTGTTGCACCAACTAATTCAAATGGTACGGAAGTAGTTCCTGACCACTACATTCCTGGTCAAACTTGGAATGGCGAAAAGCAGGTTAACGAACCAGTTGTCACGTCAAACAATGAGGCAACGCCGAGTAGTAACTCAGCCAATGCCAGCACAAACAATTCAACTTCCGTAAACCCACACAACATTCCTGGTGTTGTTCGTGATGTCAACAAGTTTGCCACGAACAATGGGGATGTTTACTACTTCGGTAACAATGGCGAAGTTGTGACTGGTGATCAGACTATCAACGGTCATCAAGTTCATTTTTTCAACGATGGTAAGCTCGACTGGAACAGTGTAAATGTCGATTTGCCTCATGATTTCTACAACCAAAACGAAGAGGGTGCCCCTGAAGGCTGTGAGGGAACTTCTTTCCAAATGGCCCTTTCTGCAAAGGGTAAGCAGGTGCCTTCATTGAAGGATATCTACAACACTATCGGCTACGGTTGGGATGTTCCTGCCAACGAAGGTTTCCACGGTAACCCATTTGGTTGGGGTGCTGACGAAACGCAGACTGTTCTTGCAGCCCCATTGGCGAACAAGTTGAATGATGTTTACGGTGTTAAGACGGTCGACATGACTGGCGCAAGCATCGGTGACGTGATCTCACAGTTGATGCAAGGTAACCCTGTGATTACTTATATCCCATGGGATTTGAAGATTACGGGTAAGAACAATTTGCACGTCCAGGTCATTACTGGCTATGCAAATGGTAACTTCATCATTGCTGATCCATTGCGTCATGCGGATTACCAACTGCCAGTTGATGATTGGTACTACTTGAATCAAAACATCCAACCGCTTGGTTTTTCTGCCCCACAAGGCATGAACGTTGCGGTTCAATAATAACTAATAAAAAAGGCTACTATCCGAAAGGACAGTAGCTTTTTTTATTGGATGGCGTTGATAATAACCAAAGCACACCCAGCTAGGAAAACCAGAGTTCCCCAAACAAGCTGAGTAATCAGTGAATGGTCACGAAAATATGCGCGCACCCAGGGGAGAAATGAGCCCAACACCAAGAGTAAAATACCCAAGATGATTAGGGCTAGACCGAAAAGTCCAAGCATGTGGCGCCTTCTTTCTGAAAGGGTGGAATTGGTTTACGAATGTTCTTCTATATTCTAGCCGATATCGCCCGGCGAAATATTAAAAAAAGTCTTAAGTAAAAGGATGCCTGTTAAAAACAGACATCCTTTTGGTCAGAGTAGAAAGGCGTAGCCGAACATGCAAAAGACGGCTATCACGCCAATCAAGATAAACCACCAACGGAAATAGACCGGGAAGTCACCCTTTGATTCCAATTCTTCGTCGCGTTCTTCTTTTGATTCCTTCGTCATAATTGCTCCTAAGTTTCTCTTTTCTACTATTGTAACAGCCTAACTTTCAAAAAATGGACAAATACGAATGCTATTATAACGCCTATGTTACAAAGGCTTTTCAATCTCTTTACTTTTCCTATATTAAACGAAAATTAAAGTCCGGAGATGCTATACTATCTAAGTTATCTTTATCCTCTTTCTAGAACTGAATTGATTTGGCATTTACCTACACCGCTCCTTGCGAGCGCCTAGTATATACACTCCAGTTTTCTACTTAATTGTCGTAGTAATGTAAGTCCAAGCCAACGGTAAGCATCCTGCCCAGGGTGCTTATTTTTGTCTTCAAAAAGCCCAATATGAGGGCTTTTTTATTTGTTATGGTCAACAATCCAAGGTTGGTCGGATTCTTCGTTTTCTTTGACGACACGAGCCAAGGTATCTTGAGCGGCCGGCACAAACATCTTAGGGGTTGGGTGAATGGGGACGAAACGAGCGTCCAAGGTTTCGTCACCGTCAACCTTGAGTTCGCCGCCGATTAATTTCACTTCAAAACCGATGGCAATCGTTTCCTGGGCATCGCCCCAGGAGTTTTTCTCAGTGACATTACTGGAGAGACCGATGATGCGGACGACTTCAACATCCAAGTTGGTTTCTTCTTTGAATTCGCGGACTACGGCCTGCATGGGTGAGTCGCCATACTCTAGGTAGCCACCGGGAAAGCCCCAGCCTACATCTGAGTCACCACGTTTTTCCAGGAGAATGGCATCGCGCTTATCATTCCATAAGACGCCGAAGGCCGAGACGAAAATCATGCCTTCGTGACCGACTTTTTCACGCATCCGAGCAATATAGTTTTTATCCATAAGATTGACCTTCCTTTGTTCCCATCATAACAAATGGACACCGGTGCGGCCATGTTATAATAGGAAAAGAATTTACGAAGAAAGCTGGTAGGGCATGGCAAAGCAACACGCGGCCGTTTGGTACGAACATTTACATACAGAAAAGCATACGGGGGCTCGCCGTGGTCGGATTCACACGCCGCACGGTACCTTTGAAACCCCAATGTTTATGCCAGTTGGCACGCAGGGAGCCGTTAAGGGTGTGGATGTCCGCACGCTAAAGGACATTGGCTCCCAGTTTATTTTGTCCAACACTTACCACCTCTGGGTGCGTCCCGGGGATGAATTGATTGCTGAAGCCGGTGGCTTGCACAAGTACATGGGCTGGGATCAGGCCATCCTGACTGATTCCGGTGGTTTCCAAGTTTTCTCCTTGTCTGATGCGCGTAAGCTGAAGGAGGAGGGCGTGACCTTTAAGAACCACGTCAACGGCGACAAGATGTTTCTTTCTCCCGAAGTGGCCATGCGAATCCAAAACAACTTGGGTTCCGACGTCATGATGCAGTTGGACGAAGCCATTCCTTATTTTGAAACTTATGACTACGTTGAAAAGTCGATGCAGCGTTCCTTGCGTTGGGCCGACCGTGCCCAGCAGTACCATAAGAAGACCGATACACAGGCTTTGTTTGGTATTGTTCAGGGGGCTGGTTTCAAAGCTTTGCGAACGGAATCGGCTCAAGAACTGGTCAAGATGGACTTGCCCGGTTATGCCGTCGGTGGTTTGTCGGTCGGGGAATCTAAGCATGAAATGAACCGTGTCTTGGACTTTACCATGCCACTTTTGCCAGAGGATAAGCCCCGCTACTTGATGGGCGTGGCGGCGCCGGATTCCTTGATTGATTCCGTAATGCGTGGCATGGACATGTTTGACTGTGTTTTGCCGACTCGAATCGGGCGTAAGGGGACTTTGATGACGCCGCACGGACGAGTTGTTATCAAGAATTCCAAGTACAAAAACGATTTCACACCGATTGATGCCGATTTGTCCTACTATTCTGATAATCCCATTCGGAGCGAGCAGTTTGGGAACTTAGCCCAGTACGATATTCCGGGTTACAATCCTTTCCAAACTTTGACACGTTCCTACTTGCACCACTTGTTTAATGCGAACGAACAGTTGGGTTCTCAAATTGCTTCGGCCCATAACCTGCGTTTCTTACTCCAATTTATGGAAGACATGCGTCGCGCCATCGAAAACGATGAGCTGCTTGAATTCCGTGAGCGGGTTATGGAAGATTACGGATACAACAAACCCAACGCGCGTTTGTTCTAAAAATTTGTTACAATATTAGGAACATAATTAATAGAAGGAAGTAAAAAATGAATGCGAATATGATTGTCGTTGTTGTTATGCTTTTGGCGGTGGTTTACATCATGTCACGCCAATCAAAGAAGCAACGCGAACGCCAAGCCGAAATGCAAAAGAACTTGGCCAAGGGCGCTAAGGTAACCACGATTGGTGGTTTGCACGCCGTTGTTGATTCAGTTAACGAAGCCGAAAAGACGGTCGATTTGGATGCCGAAGGCGTTATCTTGACTTTCGATATCAACGCTTTGCGTAAGATTGAAAGCGGAGCTACTCCAGCCGCAACGACTGAAGAAAAGCCAGCTGACAAGCCTGAAGAAAACGATAAGCCTTAAAGTAAAAAAGAAGCCATAGGGCTTCTTTTTTTATTGATTATAATGGGCAATTTCTACCAAATTATTGTCTGGATCACGTAGATAAATTGATGTCATAGCACCTAGCGCCCCGTGTTTTTGTTCTGGCCCTTCAATCGGTTGAATATTTTTAGCTTTGAGTTCGGTTAAAACTTGTTCAATAGGCGTTTCGGTGATGAGACAAAAATCTCCGGAACCCGGCGTGGGCTTCGCCGATTTAGGTTCGAATTCATGGTGGATTTGGTGGAGATTGATTTTACAAGCTCCTAAGTGAAGAGCCGTTCGACCGTTCTGAAAATGTTCGACTTCCATTCCTAGGATGTCCTGGTAAAAATTCACACTGCTTGAAATGTCGGCGACGGTGAGTACAAGATGATCAATATTTTTAAATTTCATATGGATATTCCTCCATTGCTAAGCATAGCAAATTGATGTTGAATTCTAAAATTTTGAACGGCACTTTTTGAAAAACTTGTGTTAGGATAGACTATACTTTTTTGCCGATTGAAATGCATAGGAGGATGTCATGCAAATTTTGATCAAACATGCCAAGCCCTATCGCGGACTCTTAATTGCCTCCGTGCTAGCTGTTGTGGTTATGGCGGGTGCTTCCCTCTGGCAGCCCCATCTATTTCAAAAAATGATTTCGGCCATTCTCGCCGATGACAAAAGCAAGCTGCTGGGACTGGGAATTCAGCTAATTGTAGTGGCCCTGTTGGGAATTGCGGCAGGGGTCTTGAACACGATTCTGGCTGGAAAAGTTTCCCAAGGGATGGCTGCAGATATTCGTGCTGAGGAGTACGCCAAGATTCAGTCCTTCTCCTTTGGTAACATCGAAAAATTCTCTGCTGGAAATTTGGTTGTTCGCATGACCAACGATGTTAACCAGGTGCAGCAGCTAATGATGATGTTGCTTTCAACGGTTTTGCGAATCCCGATTCTCTTCATTGGTGCCATTGTTTTGGCCATTTACACGATTCCGTCCCTTTGGTGGATTATCGTTTTGATGATTGTTTTGATTGTGGCCTCATCAGCGGGTATTTTTGCCAAATTGGGCAAGTCCTTTGCTAAGATTCAGTCCCTAATCGATACCAACAACACTCTGGCTAAGGAAAACTTGCAGGGCGTGCGCGTGGTCAAGTCCTTCAATCAAGAAGGAAACGAAACGCAGCGCTTCACCGATAACACTGACGAGTTAATTCGAGTCAACATCAAGATTGGTTATCTCTTTAATTTCACTTTCCCTATTTTTATGATCATATCGAATTCAGCTATTACGGCGGCGATTTTGTTGGTGGGAAAGGATATCGTCAAGCATCCCGAAAACTTGGCGGCAATTTCGCCCTTTGTTTCCTATTTAACGCAACTTTTGATGGCCATTATGATTGGTGGCATGGTTTCAACCTTTGCCTCCCGTGGTTTTGTTTCCCTTGGCCGTATTAAGCAGGTCTTGGACACGAAGCCGGATGTCACCTATGACCCTGAGGCGCCTGCTGAGAATTTGTCGGGTTCGGTGGCCTTTAAGGATGTTTCTTTTACTTACCCAGGCGACGAAAAGCCTGCCTTGAAGCACGTTTCCTTCAGCATAAAGCCAGGTGAAATGGTCGGAATTGTCGGGGCAACCGGTTCCGGGAAAACGACCATGGCTCAACTAATTCCACGTCTCTATGATCCCACTGAGGGGGAAGTTGACGTTGGTGGTGTTAACCTGAAGAAGGTCAACGAAGCCTCTTTACGCAAGACTGTTTCTTTGGTTTTGCAAAAAGCGATTCTCTTCTCCGGTTCGATTGCCGACAACTTGCGGCACGGAAAGCCAGATGCAACGCCGGCTGATATGCAGCGGGCGGCTGAGATTGCTCAGGCTGCTGAATTTGTTGACCGCTACGATGATGGTTTTGACCATGAGGTTGATGAACGTTCCGCTAACTTCTCGGGTGGTCAAAAGCAACGTCTGTCAATTGCACGAGGCGTAATTGGCAAGCCTAAGATTTTGATTTTAGATGATTCAACATCTGCTTTGGATGCCCACAGTGAAAAGTTGGTTCAAGAAGCTTTGAACCAAGACCTGAAGGGCACTACGACCATGGTCATTGCCGAAAAGATTTCCTCCGTGATTAAAGCGGACCGAATTTTGGTCATGGATCATGGGGAACTGGTCGCGGAAGGTAAGCACGAAGAATTGGTGGAAAAGTCATCAATTTACCGTGAGATTTACACGACTCAAAAGGCAAAGGAGGAAGAAGCATGAAAAGCTTTATGATTGCTGTGCGCTACTTCCTGCGCTACTTAAAGAAATATTGGAAGGGCCTGATTTTTGCGCTGGCCTTTGTCATACTGGGAACTTACGCCCAAGTTAGGGCTCCCTATTATATGGGAAAAGCCTTTACGGATTTGTCGACCTACCTCAGTCAGTATGTGAACCCAGCCACTCATGGAAAGGCATCGCTGGATAAGTTCTATTCAGCCGTCTGGTCCATGGCTGCTTTCTACATCTTAACCGAAGTTGGTTTGGTTCTTTCGGGAATCATTACTTCGCGGATTTCTGCCAAAACCTCCGGTCGGATGCGGATTGGCCTCTTCTCCAAGCTACAAAAAATGACCATCAAGTACTTTGATAGTCATCAAGACGGTAAGATTCTTTCACTCTTTACTTCGGATATTGATAACATTTTCAACGCTTTGAACCAGGCGGTTTTCCAGGTCTTTTCACAGGGCTTGCTCTTCATCGGTGTTATCTGGATGATGTTTGAACAATCGGCAACGATGGCTTGGGTGACGATGGCAATGACGCCCATTGTTATCCTCTTGGCCTTCTTCGTGATGAAACGTGCCCGCCACTACATCAACGATCAGCAGGAAGCCATTGGGTCCATGAACGGTTATATCAACGAGCAAATCAACGGGCAAAAGATTATCATCACCGAAGGTTTGCAAAAGAAGTCGATTGCCGGCTTTGCACCTTACAATGAAGATGTGCGTCAGAAGACCTACAAGGGCCAGGTATATTCCGGTATGCTTTCGCCAATGATTCAGGGCTTCTCCTACTTGAACCTGGCCATTGTCATTTTCTTCGGGTCTTGGCTGGTCTTGAACTCCGGCATGTCTAAGGCAGCTGGGCTGGGCTTAGTGGTCGTCTTTTTTAACTACTCCCAGCAGTACTTCCAACCGATTTCACAGTTAACTTCCATCTACAATTCCTTGCAGTTGGCTATTACTGGTGCCAATCGTTTGGATAAAGTTGACCAAGAGAAAGAGGAATCCAATCCTGGTAAGGGCAAGGCTTTGCCTACTTTGGAAAAGCGCGTCGCCCTGAACGATGTTGACTTTGGTTACCAGCCCAATCGTCAAATTTTGCATGATGTTTCCATCGACGTGAAGAAGGGGCAGATGGTTGCCTTGGTTGGGCCAACCGGCTCTGGTAAAACCACCGTCATGAACCTTTTGAACCGTTTCTACGATGTAAACTCTGGTTCCGTGACTTTTGACGGCCGCGATATTCGTGACGTTGACTTGCAGTCCTTACGGGATCAGGTCGGTATCGTGCTGCAGGAATCAATCATCTTTAGCCGAACGATTGCTGAAAACATTAAGTTCGGGAAACCGGAGGCAACGGATGAAGAAATGATTGCTGCGGCCAAGGAAGCGCACATTCACGACTTCATTGAGTCGCTGCCGGATGGCTACCAGACACAGGTTTCGGATGAGAATTCGATTTTCTCAACAGGCCAAAAGCAGTTGCTCTCGATTGCACGAACGATTTTGACAAATCCGGATTTCTTAATTTTGGATGAGGCAACTTCCAACGTTGATACGGTGACGGAAGAAAAGATTCAAAAGGCAATGAACAACGTCATTGCTGGCCGAACCAGTTTTGTCATTGCCCACCGTTTGAAGACCATCCTCGGTGCTGACAAGATTGTCGTCTTGAAGGATGGCCGCGTGATTGAACAAGGTTCGCATCAAGAATTACTTGATCAAAACGGCTTTTATGCCGAGCTATACCACAATCAAATGGTCTTTGAATAAAGCTAAAGCTGTCCCTTGGGGCGGCTTTTTTAATTGGAAGGGCTGTCGGGTAAATGATATACTGAGAGTACTGTTTTTAATTTGGCCTTACTTTAAATTACTGGAGGAACAGGATGAGAATTGGCTTGTTTACCGATACTTATTTCCCGCAAGTTTCGGGTGTTGCGACTTCGATTCGTACTCTGAAAGATGCGTTGGAAGCGCAAGGACATGAGGTTTACATTTTCACGACCACTGATCCTAAGATTGACAAGAACACGAAAGAGGAGCATATCTATCGCTTTTCGAGCTTGCCCTACTTTGGTTTTAAAGACCGCCGTTTTACTTTCCGTGGCTTGATTCAAGCGGTTGAAATTTCCAAGCAATTGCAACTCGACATCATCCACACGCAAACTGAATTTTCATTAGGCTTGATGGGAAAGTACGTTGCCCGTCAAATGAAGATTCCCGTGATTCACACTTACCACACCATGTATGAGGACTATACGCATTACGTTGCGCGTGGCATGTTGCTTAAGCCTTCCGCCGTCGGGCCTTTGGTCAAGGCTTACTTGAAAGGTATGTCAGGCGTGATTGCACCTTCCGAATTAGTTAAGGAAACTTTGATTCGTTATGGCGTTGAAAATATGCCAATTCCAGTGATTCCAACCGGTGTTCCTGTACCAAAGTTGACTGATCACGAGGCTGATTTGCGGGCTAAGTTTGGTTTCAAGCCCGACCAACCCGTGATTCTGTCCCTGGGTCGTTTGGCTTACGAAAAGAACATCGCCATGACGATTTCAGCCTTTTCTGAATTGTTGCAGAGCATCCCCGATGCTCGTTTGGTGATTGCTGGAGATGGTCCGGCCCGCAAGTCCTTGCAAGAACAGGTTGAAGATTTGGACTTGCAGGACAAGATTACTTTTGCCGGCATGGTCAACCACGATGAAGTTTATGACTATTACCACATGGCTAACGTCTTCGTGTCATCTTCTGATTCGGAAACGCAGGGCTTGACCTTCATTGAAGCCATGGCCGCTGACCGTCCCTTTGTTGCCATCCATTCGCCTTATTTGGATAATTTGGTCGACTCCAAGGCAATTGGAACTTTGGTGGATGATTACGATGATTTCTTGGAAGCCATCGAATACTACCTTAAACACGCGAATACCGAAGCCGACTCTGAAGTGCGTCACGAAAAGATGAAAAACGTTGACGCCACCCATTTTGGGAAGCGCGTCTTTGCCTTTTACGAGGACGTCATCGCCGGTTATCAGCAAGAACAGGATGCTAGCCAGGACGATGAAGAACTTAACGATGATGAAATCGGCTACATCAAGCGTATTTTACGAAACCCCTTCAGGAGAAATTAATCTTGAAAGTCTTGTTATATTTTGAAAACCAAGCACTGATCGCCAAGTCCGGCATTGGCCGGGCCTTACGTTTGCAGCAAGCGGCTTTGGCTAATACCGACGTAGAAGTGACCACTGACCCGAAGTGCACGGATTATGACATCTTGCACATCAATACCTACGGAGTCATGAGCCATCACATGGTCAACAAGGCCCACAAGATGGGGAAGAAGGTCATCTACCACGCCCATTCAACTTACGAGGACTTTCGTAATTCCTTCATGGGTTCCAATCTCTTGGCACCGCTCTATAAAAAATACTTGGTTTCCTTGTATGGCAGCGCGGATGCTTTGATTACACCGACGCCCTATTCCAAGCACCTGCTTGAAAATTACGGTCTCAAGCAGCCTATTACCCCAATTTCAAACGGGATTAAGTTGGCGAAGTATACCCAGGATCCAACCAAGGTTGCTAAATTCCGTGAACACTTCGACCTAAAAGAGGATGATAAGGTTGTGATGTCCGTGGGCCTTTTCTTTGAACGAAAAGGGATTTTGGATTTTGTCACTTTGGCGGAGCAACATCCGGAACTAACTTTTATCTGGTTTGGTTACACTGACCCTAAGTTGATTCCAGCCAAGATTCGCCACGTGCTGAAGGATCATCCTAAGAATTTGATTTTCGCCGGTTACATTACCGGGGATGTCATCTTAGGGGCTTATCAGGGTGCCAATCTTTTCTTGTATCCTTCTTATGAAGAAACGGAAGGCATTGTTGTCCTAGAAGCGCTGGCTTCAAAGCAAAAAGTATTGGTTCGCGATATTCCAGTCTACGATCCCTGGCTCAAGGACGGTCAAAACGTCTACAAGGCGGGCGACCTCGTTGAATTTGAAGAGAAAATGCAGGCCATCCTAAAGGGTGATTTGCCTGATGTCACGGCAGCAGGCTACGAAATTGCCCAAGCACGTGATTTGAAAGAAATCGGTCAGCAGCTTAAGGCTGCCTATGAGGCCGTTTTGCAGTAAGCCCCTATCAAGAGGAGTAAAGTAATGTCAAAACGTAATTGGTTATCAGGCGGCCTAGTCGTTATTCTGACTGCATGGGTCATTTACTATCTGACAAATGAATTAAAAGGCAAGGGCCACCAACTTGAAGCAGCTTTGAAGGTACTCGATTGGCGCTGGCTCGCAACTGGTTTTGTCTTGATGCTGGTTTCAATTTGCTTTGAAGCCTTCGCTACGCACGCCCTATTGGACCGTGCGGACCGCAAGCGTCTGACGCCTTTGGCCTTGATTAAAGTTCCCCTGATGAATCTTTTGGGAACTGGCCTGACGCCCTTTGCTTCGGGTGGCCAGCCCGCCCAGCTTTACGCCTTGGTTTCTGAAAAGGTTGAAGCCGGGAAGGCCATGTCGGCAATCTTGATGAAGTTTTTGGTCTATCAAGTTGTTGTGGTACTTTTCTTTATCGTCGGTTACTTTGCTGCCGATGACTTTATTTACAAGAACGTCGCCCCAACCTTTGCCACCTTTATTCCCTTTGCCATTGCCATTCACGCTTTTGTGATTATCGGGATTGCCATGGTTATGTTTTGGCCGGCTCTCACGCTGAAAGTGATGGATTGGTTGGCAAAAGCCGTCGGGTATTTCGCTGGTCACGACCGATACCAAAGTGTGTTTGACAAGGGCAAGGAGAAGATTAATAATTTTCACAATGAATCACGTCGTGTAGTAAAAAATTATCGTTCACTAGCCCTGGCTACGCTGTATACTACATTGCAGTTGATTGTTTTTTATTTGATTCCATACTTCGTGATTCGTTCCTTTGGTTACGCCTGGGTCAATCCTTGGCTTATCGTGACCATGAACATCATGATTGTCATGGTGATTTCACTTTTCCCAATTCCTGGTGGGGTTGGTGGGGCGGAACTTTCCTTCCAGCTCCTCTTCACACCATTCGTTAAGAACCCAGTAACTTTGGTTTTGGTGATTTTGCTCTGGCGTCTGATTACCTATTACTTTGGCCTATTTGCCGGAATTATTGCTTATATTTGGCCGGTCAAAAAGGAGTCCTAATGTATGGCACAGCTTCGTTTACAAAGTGAATTAGATCAAATTTTAAATCGCTTACGAGCCATGACTCAGTCCAATGACCAACCCGTGCAGGTGCGGCGTTTTGAGGTTTATGGCCTAGAAGTGTTACAAGTTACGTATGATCAACATAGCAAAATCTGGACCATTCGCGAACACCGCCAGTCGCGGCAGTTCCAATTCGATGATTTAGATTTGGTGGCAATTGAAATTTATGACATCTTGCACGATGTCCAACTTACTTTTTAAGATTTGACTGATTGAGGAATGATGATGAAATCTAAAATTAAGGCAGCATTTAACCCCCGTACCTGGTGGCCTAAGGCCAAGGATGGCATGCATAACATGTCGCCGCTGGTCGCTTTTTTTCTGCTAAATCTCTTTTTGGTTTGGATTAAGACCTACATTAATTATCTGGTCAACTTTAACCTGGGCGTTACGGGACCAATTCAGAACTTCTTATTGGTCTTAAACCCAATTCCAACAGCGATTATGCTGCTTAGTATCGGACTTTACTTCCGTGGGAAGTTGTCCTATTGGTTGATTTGGATTTTTAACCTGATTCAGTCACTCTGGCTCTTCGCCAACATTCTCTATTATCGTGAATTTACCGACTTCCTTTCCTTTGGAATCATGGGGTCTGGTTCTGCAACGGGGAATAACTTGGGCAAGTCAATTGCCGCCATTATCCATCCGACCGATTACTTGGTCTTCTTGGATTTGGTGATTATCCTAGTCTTCCTACTTTTACGTAAGATTAAAATCGATCGCAAGGGTATCCAAAAGCGCTACGCTATTTTGACAATCTTGCTGGGCTTAATCTTGGTCTTCGTTGACTTTGGAATTGCCAACGTTGATCGCGATGGTCTCTTGGACCGTTCTTTCGACAATAACTACATTGTCAAATATCTCGGTTTGAACGAGTATGCGCTCTTCAACGCCAACCAAACTTACCAGCAATCAAACACGCGTAAGAAGGCGGGTCCTAAGGATCTGCAGAAGATTCAGCAGTTCGTCAAGGAAAATCACAGCCCTGCGAATGTTTCCTATTACGGTACGGAAAAGGGAAAGAACGTCTTCGTTATCCACTTGGAGTCCTTCCAGCAATTCTTGATTGACTACAAGGTGGATGGCCAGGAAGTCACGCCGAACCTAAATGCCTTTTATCACGACCAACACACGAAGTCCTTTGATAACTTCTACAACCAGGTTGGCCAAGGAAAGACTTCCGATGCTGAAATGATGCAGGAAAACTCGCTCTTTGGTTTGAACTCTGGTTCCGCCATGGTTAAGTACGGGGCATCCAACACCTTTGAGTCAATGCCTGGCATTTTGGGCCAGATGGGCTACACAAGTGCGGCCTTCCACGGTGACGTGGCGACCTTCTGGAACCGTAACAACACCTACAAGTCCTTTGGTTACAACTATTTCTTCTCTAAAGAATTCTATCCAAACGCTAATAAGCCAAGCTACAACGTCGGCTATGGTTTGAAGGATAAGATTTTCTTGAAGGATACGGCGCAGTACTTGCAGCAGTTGCCTCAGCCTTTCTATGCCAAGTTGATTACGGTAACGAACCACTATCCATACGACTTGGATAAGGAAAATATTTCCTTCCCAGCTACCAAGACCGGTGATAACACAGTCGATGGCTATGTTCAGACTGCGCACTACTTGGATCAAGCCTTTGGTGAATTGATGGACTACTTGAAGAAGGCCGGCTTGTACGACAATTCAATGTTTGTCTTGTACGGTGACCACTTTGGTATTTCTGAAAATCACCAGCCTGCTATTGCCCAGCTTTTGGGTAAGGATAAGGTAACGGATTACGACTTGGGCGAATTCCAAAAGGTGCCATTCATGATTCACTCCAGCGACTTGGATGGTGGCATTGATCACACCTATGGTGGTGAAATTGATATGATGCCAACTTTGCTTGATTTGCTTGGTGTGCCAACCAATAATATGACCATCTTTGGTCACGACCTTTTGTCCGCCCAAAACCCACAAATCGTTGTATTCCGTAAGGGCGGCTGGGTAACGCCAAAGTACATGAAGTACAACAACCACTACTACGACACGCAGACGGGCGAAGAGCTTTACTTGAGCAAGGATAAAGAATTGGCCAAGGAAGCCAAGGCTAATGATGCCTATGCCGACAAGGTCCTTTCCGATTCTGATAAGGTCATTACCGGCGATCTCTTACGCTTTGATAAGCGGACCGATTTCCACAAGGTGAACAAGAAGAATTATGACTACTCGAAGAAGGCTACTTTGAAGGCCTTGAAGCGTTCGCAAGAAACGAATCCATCTTCAGTTTTGGCCAAGAATGATGGTCATTCAACGACGGATGAATATACGACGGATGCACCTGAATACTCATCATCTTCTAAGTAAATAAAACGAGCAAGTGTGAATAGAACACTTGTTCGTTTTTTGCTATAATAGAACTATTCTTGACGATTTTTAATGGGGGTAGCAATGATTACACAAGAGACTGACCACAAGTTTGAAGTGGTCTCAAAGTACAAGCCCACAGGCGATCAACCCCAAGCGATTGAAAAGCTGGTTCACAACCTTAAAGCAGGGGTGAAGGAGCAGATTTTGCTCGGCGCTACCGGAACTGGTAAGACCTTTACCATTTCCAACGTGATTGCACAAAATAATAAGCCCACTTTGGTTCTTAGCCACAACAAGACTTTGGCCGGACAGCTCTATTCGGAGTTGAAGGAATTTTTCCCGCATAACCGCGTGGAATATTTCGTTTCTTACTATGATTACTATCAGCCCGAAGCCTACGTGCCCAGTTCGGATACCTTTATCGAAAAAGATTCTTCGGTCAACGATGAAATTGATAAGTTGCGTAACTCGGCGACTTCATCACTTTTTGAGCGAAACGATACCATTGTCGTTGCTTCGGTCTCTTCCATCTTTGGATTGGGTGATCCTCACCAGTATAAGGAACACGTGATTTCAGTGCGTGTGGGCGAAGAATATGGTCGTAACGAATTGATGCGGGACCTGGTGGACGTTCAGTTTACCCGTAACGATATCGACTTCCAGCGTGGAACTTTCCGTGTTCGTGGGGATGTGGTTGAAATTTTCCCGGCTTCACAGGATGAATTTGCCATTCGGGTGGAGTTTTTCGGTGATGAAATCGACCGGATTCGCGAAATCAATGCTTTGACTGGTGAAACGGTGGCGGACCGCGACCACGTTGCCATTTTCCCAGCTAAGCACTTTATGACCGATGATGACCGCATGCGGACTGCCTTAGAAGGTATCCGTGAGGAAATGAATGAACAGGTTGAAAAGTTCAAGAAGGAAGGGAAGCTGCTTGAAGCTCAACGTATCAAGCAACGAACTGAGTACGATTTGGCCATGCTGGCTGAAATGGGCTTCACTTCTGGGATCGAAAACTATTCACGTTGGATGGATGGCCGTGAAGCTGGCGAAGCGCCCTTTACGCTGCTCGATTTCTTCCCCAAAGACTTTTTGATTGTTGTGGATGAAAGTCACGTTACCATGCCGCAGGTTCGTGGAATGTTTAATGGCGACAAGGCACGTAAGGAAACTTTGGTTGATTACGGCTTCCGTTTGCCATCAGCACTGGATAATCGACCACTGAAGTTGCCTGAATTTGAGCAGCACGTCAACCAGATTATTTATATGTCAGCGACGCCAGGGGATTATGAACTGGCTCGGGTTCCCAAGCAAGATATTGTTGAACAAATTATTCGACCAACTGGCTTGCTTGATCCAACCATCGAAGTTCGCCCGGTCATGGGCCAGGTGGATGATTTGGTTGCCGAGATTAATAAGCGTGTTGAAAAGGATGAGCGTGTCTTCATCACGACTTTGACCAAGCGCATGGCCGAAGATTTGACCGATTACTTTAAGGACTTGGGCATCAAGGTGGCTTACTTGCACTCTGATATTAAGACCTTGGAGCGAACGGCGATTATTCGTGATTTGCGATTGGGCAAGTACGACGTTTTGGTCGGGATTAACTTGCTTCGTGAAGGAATCGATGTACCGGAAACTTCGCTTGTGGCGATTTTGGATGCCGACAAGGAAGGTTTCTTGCGTAATCCGCGTTCCTTGATTCAGACGATTGGCCGTGCTGCGCGTAACCAAAACGGGCACGTTATTATGTACGCCGATCACGTGACGCGTTCGATGCAAGAAGCCATTGACGAAACGCAGCGCCGTCGTGATATCCAGATTGCATACAACAAGAAGCACGGTATCACGCCAAAGACCATTAAGAAGGAAATCCGCGATTTGATTTCTGTCACTCACGCGGTTGATGATGGTGAAAAGAAGATTGATTTGACGAAGGTTGATTTCAAGGACCTTCCAAAGGATGAACAAAAGGATATCTTGGATAACTTGACCGGCCAGATGAAGGCTGCGGCCAAGTCCCTTGATTTCGAAACGGCTGCAAAGCTGCGCGATAACATTATCTCGTTGAAGGCGGAGCAGAAGAAGGGAAAGCGTTAAGCCATGGCAAAAGATAAAATCGAAATTCGAGGCGCCCGTGCACACAACCTTAAAAACGTTGACGTTGATATTCCCAAGGAATCGTTGACCGTCGTGACGGGTTTGTCAGGGTCAGGAAAGTCTTCCTTGGCCTTTGATACGCTCTATGCCGAAGGACAACGGCGCTACGTCGAAAGTTTGTCCTCCTATGCCCGCCAATTTTTGGGTCAAATGGACAAGCCCGATGTGGACTCCATTGATGGTTTGTCACCTGCCATTTCAATTGACCAAAAGACCACCTCGAACAACCCTCGTTCAACGGTTGGAACGGTAACGGAAATTAACGATTATTTCCGTTTGCTTTTCGCCCGTGTGGGCCGTCCTGATGATCCTGCCGATGGGACTAAAATCATGTACACCATCGACCAGATGGTCGAATACGTTCAAAAGCATTTGGAAGAAGGCACTCGTTTGCAGGTCTTTGCACCGATTATTCGAGGAAAGCGTGGTAGTCACGCTAGTGCCTTTGCCCAGATGAAAAAGCAGGGATATGTCCGCGCACGAGTTGACGGTGAAATCATCGAACTCGACAACGAGACACCGGAATTAGACCGAAATAAGAGTCACGACATTGACGTCATGATTGACCGAATTGTCTTGCGCGACAATGCTCGTTCCCGCCTCTATGACTCTATGGAAGCCGCGGCAAACATTGCTGACGGCATGGTCGAATTAGATGTCGTTACACGTGGTGATGAAGAAGCACCAGCGCCATTGAAGTTTTCCGACCACTACTTGGGTGAACTCCGTGATTTCCGGGTGGGTCGTTTGGAACCGCGTCTTTTCTCATTTAATGCGCCTATGGGGGCCTGCCCGGTTTGTCAGGGCTTGGGTGTCACTCGGGAAGTTGATTTGGACTTGGTTATTCCTGATCAATCGAAGACTTTGCGCGAGGGTGCGATTGCACCCTGGAATCCAATTTCATCGGATTACTATCCCGAATTGCTCGGTCAATTCTGCGACCAGTTTAAGATTGATTTGGATACGCCCTTTGAAAAATTATCAAAAGAAAAGCAGCGCTTGGTGCTTGAGGGATCAGGCGACAAGCCTTTCCACTTCCACTTTAAAAATAGTTTCGGCGGGGTACGTGACGTTGACCAACCCTTTGAAGGCGTTTTAAACAACATTAGCCGCCGTTTCAATGAAACCAATTCTGACTTTACCCGTGATCAGATGGCCATGTACATGACGGAATTGCAGTGTAAGGCCTGTCACGGTTATCGCTTAAACCCGGCCGCATTGTCGGTTAAGGTTCACGGCAAGCACATCGGTCAAGTGGCTGAACTTTCCGTTGAAGACGAGTTGAAGTACTTTAATGACATTACCTTGGGCCAGCAGGACCAAGAAATTGCCGCACCAATCATCAAGGAGATCAAGGACCGCCTTGGTTTCTTGCAGAGTGTTGGTTTGCAATACTTGACGCTGGCTCGTTCAGCTCGAACTTTGTCTGGTGGAGAATCGCAGCGAATACGTTTGGCAACTCAGATTGGGTCGAATCTTTCCGGTGTCCTCTACGTTTTGGATGAACCGTCAATCGGTTTGCACCAGCGTGATAATGACATGCTCCTGCGTTCGATGCAGCGTATGCGTGATTTGGGCAACACTTTGGTTGTCGTCGAACACGATGAAGACACCATGCTCGCTGCCGACTATTTGATTGATGTCGGTCCTGGGGCGGGTTCACTCGGTGGAAAAATTGTCGCTGCCGGTACCCCAAAGGAAGTGGAAGCTAACCCGAAGTCTCTGACTGGACAGTACTTGTCCGGTAAGAAGTTTATCCCGGTTCCTAAGAAACGCCGTCCAGGAAATGGCAATGAAATCGTGATCAAGGGTGCCAAAGAAAACAACCTGAAGAATGTAACCGCCAAGTTCCCGTTGGGGAAGTTTGTCGCTGTCACGGGTGTTTCCGGTTCCGGTAAGTCAACGCTGGTAAACACCATTTTGAAGCGGGCTTTGAAGCAGAAGCTGAACAACAACTCGCAAAAGCCAGGGACTTATAAGAGCATTGAAGGCGTGGAAAATATCGAACAGGTTGTTGATATTGACCAGTCACCAATCGGCCGCACTCCTCGTTCTAATCCAGCCACTTATACTGGCGTTTTCGACGACATCCGTGACCTCTTTGCACAGACCAATGAAGCCAAGCTGCGCGGCTACAACAAGGGTCGTTTCTCCTTCAACACTAAGGGGGGGCGTTGTGAAAACTGTCGTGGTGACGGTGTCATCAAGATTGAAATGAACTTCTTGCCCGACGTTTACGTTGCCTGTGAAGTCTGTGGCGGAACCCGCTATAACTCGGAGACTTTGGAAGTCACTTACAAGGGACTTAATATTTCCCAGGTTTTGGATATGACGGCAGCCGAAGCCCTTGAATTCTTTGCGCCCATTCCAAAGATTGCTCGGCGTTTGCAGACGATTAATGATGTTGGTTTGGGCTACGTCAAGCTCGGTCAATCCGCTACGACTTTGTCTGGTGGAGAAGCTCAGCGAATGAAGCTGGCCTCTGAATTGCACCGTCGCACTAACGGTAAGACGGTTTACATTTTGGATGAGCCAACGACTGGTTTGCACACCGATGATATTGCCCGCCTGTTGACGGTTTTGAACCGTTTGGTTGATGCCGGAAACACGGTCATTGTCATTGAACACAACTTGGATGTCATTAAGTCGGCCGACTGGTTGATTGACATGGGTCCTGAAGGTGGTGCCGGTGGTGGAAAGGTTCTGGTTTCTGGAACGCCTGAAAAGGTGGTCAAGAAGGCTGAATCTTACACTGGTAAGTATTTGAAGATCATTATGGATCGCGATATTGCGCGTGAAAAAGCAAAATAAAAAAGCGTCCCTGAATGGGGTGCTTTTTTTGTTAGACTGCGACAGGGGCCTTGATGGGGCCTTCTGAAACGTAATCGATTAATTTGATGTCGTCCATGGTGTAATCGAAAATTGACTTTACTTCCGGATTCAACCAAAGCTTGGGTTGCTTGTGGGCTGGACGGTCGAGCTGTTCCTTAACTTGGTCGACGTGGTTCTTGTAAATGTGGGTATCGCCAATCGTGTGAACGAAGTCGCCCACTTCCAAGCCCGTTTGGGCAGCGAGCATGTGGATGAGGAGGGCGTAAGAGGCGATGTTAAAGGGCACACCCAGGAAGAAGTCGCCCGAACGCTGATATAGTTGTCCGGAGAGCTTACCATCGGCAACGTAGTACTGACTCAAAACGTGGCAAGAAGGAAGGGGTGCCTGTGGCGTGGTCTCTGCATTCCAAGCCGTCAAAATCATGCGACGGGAGTTGGGATTGTTCTTAATTTGGTCAATTAAGTTGGAAACTTGATCCGTGGTGTCGCCATCTGGGAGAACCGAAGCCCAAGTGCGCCAAAGCTTACCATAAACCTCACCAATGTAGCCAAACTTTTCCATGAAATCATCGTCGTTCAAAATCTTATCCACGAAAATTTGCTTTTGTTCTTGGTAAATCTTGTTAAATTCAGGATCAACAGGCGCGCGGCGGCCGAAGTCGGTCATGTCAGGACCGTTGTAATCTTCCGATTCAATCCAGTTTTTGAAGGCCCATTCGTCCCAAATGTGGTTCTTGTGTTGGAGTAAGAAACGGATGTTGTTGTCACCGCGCAAGAACCAGAGCAATTCGCTTTTAATTAAGTTGAAGTAGACCTTCTTGGATGTCAAAATTGGGAAGCCTTCGCTCAAGTCAAAACGCATTTGCGTGCCGAAGATGGAGTAAGTTCCAGTCCCGGTGCGGTCCTCCTTAAAGTGGCCTTCGTCCAAAATCTTTTTGGCCATATTGAGGTACTGTGCTTCGTTTTTAGTCATGCTTATCTCCTTCATTAATAAAACGTTGTAAATCAATTTGCTGAGCGGTTTCCGCCTCAAACGGCACTTGGCGCATGCTGACTTGCTTTTGTTCCAGTAATTCCTGGGCAAAGGGGTCATTGCGGTAATTGCGCATAAATTGGATGGATTTAATGCCAGCTTGCAAAAGTAACTTGGTGCACTGGACGCAAGGGACGTCAGTTACATAGAGGTCACCACCGTCGACGGGAATGCCCATTTTAGCAGCTTGCATCAAGGCATTTTGTTCGGCGTGGACAGCTCGGATGCAATGGCCGTCTACCATATAGTCGCCAACGTCAGTACAGTGGGGTGTCCCAGCAACCGCACCGTTGTAACCGGAGGCGATGATACGGTGGTCTTTTACGATGATGGCACCGACGTGTAGACGGGTACAGGTTGACCGGGTCGAAAGAATTGCAGCTTGGGCAATGAAATATTGATCCCAGCTGATACGTTGATTTCCCATTGAAGCCTCCCAAAATCTGGTAAGATGATAACAATACAATATATCTTATCATTTAGACAGCGGATTTTCTCAGGAGAATAGGGGACAAAGATGACGGAAATTTTAGATGGTAAAGCAGTTGCAAAGTTGACAAACGAAGAAACGGCCAAGCGGGTGGCAGCCCTGCCCTTTACGCCGAAGTTGGCGGTCATTTATGACCCAGAGAACGGCGGAAGCGAACTTTATGTGGGGATGAAATCGCGTAAAGCGGCTCGTTTGGGAATGGAAACGGTCGACATTGCCGTGCCTGCCGATGCCGACACAGCCAGTGTTGTTGCAACGGTTAAGCAATTAAATGAAGACAGTAGCATCCAAGGAATCTTGGTCCAAAGCCCTTTGCCAGGTGAAATTGATGAACAGGTTATTTTTTCAGCGGTAGCACCAGCCAAGGATGTTGACGGTCTGGGAGCTTTCAGCCAGGGCTTGCTTTTCGCCGATGCACCGGCCGAGTACACCGTTGCCGCAACGCCTAAGGGTGTCATGACGCTCTTGGAGCACTACCACATTCCAACCAAGGGAAAGCGGGCTTTAGTTGTCGGACGTTCACAATTGTTTGGCCGCCCCATGATGGCCTTGATGTTAAACGCGGACGCTACGGTTACGATTGCTCACCGCTATACTCCGGCAGAAGATTTAAAGGCTGCCTTGAAACAAGCCGATATCGTCATGGTCGGTGTTGGAATTCCGAACTTTATTAAGGGCGAAGACCTCCAAGAAGGGGCCGTTGTCGTTGATGTCGGCATGAATGTCGTTGATGGTAAGGCCGTCGGCGACGTTGACTTTGCCTCTGCCCAGGGCATTGCCTCCTACATTACCCCCGTTCCCGGTGGTGTGGGACCTATGACCATCGCAACTCTCCTTGAAAATACCGTTACCGCCGCAGAATTGCAGGCTAAATAAATTCAGCAAAACGAATCGAAAGATTCGTTTTTTTTTGTAAAAAAGTGGCTTCGTCCTCGTACTATTCTCTACGAGGGGGAAATCATGCAGATTGAAGAGCTTTTGTTGAGCGCCCATAAGCGCTCGAGTAGTGATATTTATATTTTGCCTGACGGCCAAGGTTATCGCTTGGGTATGCAGGTTCAGGGAGCATTGGCAGAGTTCAAGCATTTGTCGCAGGAAGAGGCGCTGCCCTTAATTGCGGCAATTAAGTACCGGAGCCAGCTTAATATTTCTGAAAAGCGACGGCCACAACTGGGACGCTTCGACTTTCAGCATGGCTGGGTTCGGGTATCGACGGTGGGCGATTTTTTGGAACGTGAAACGGTCGTGTTGCGTTTAATTCAGAAACGACAGACTTCTATCGCTTGGCTAAATACAGGTCAGTATGCCTATTTGCAGCAAGAGATGCCATCAGCTGGTTTGTTTTTATTGACGGGACCAACTGGTTCTGGAAAAACAACAACGATTTACCAGCTACTAAGAGAATTGGATAACCGAGTCGTCTTGACGATTGAAGACCCAGTTGAAATTCATGAGCCGACCTTTGTTCAGCTGTAGGTTAATGAAACGGCTGGAATTTCCTATGTTGATCTGATCAAAGTGGCTTTGCGCCATCGGCCTGATGTTCTGGTCATTGGCGAAATTCGTGATGCCCAGACGGCCAAGGCGGCAGTGCAGGCAGCTTTAAGTGGCCACCTGGTCTTGTCAACAGTACATGCTTTATCGGCTCGAAATGTGACTTCCCGACTCTTAGAACTAGGCGTAAATGCCGGTCAGCTTCAAGCCGCCTTTCGTGGTGCTGCTTATCAGCGCTTGCTGAGTAAAGAAGATGGGCAACAGGCAGCCTTACTTGATTTCTACTTGCCAAATGAAGCTACAGAAGTGCCCACAAACCTTAGCTGGGATCAGTCGCTCACAGCAGCCTACCAAGGAAAGGAGATTAGCAAAGTAACTTATGAAAAATACCAAGCGATTGAACAAGAAAGCGCAAGTTGAATTCTTCCGAGAACTAGGGGAATTATTGGACGCTGGTTATAGCCTTGATCGTGCCTTAGATATTTTGAAATTGTCGCATGTTCGTTGGTCAGCACTGATTGAGAGAGTTCAGTTCGAGTTGGAAGATGGTCGTTCTTTTTACGATGCCTTGAAGGGGCGGATTGATACCAAAAATTTGTTATCGATTCAAATTGCTCAGCAACACGGCCAGTTAGCGACGGGGTTAATTCAGCTGGGTCAAGTATTGGGCCAGCTAAGTCGGCAAAGCGATAAGCTGCGTCAGGTGATGCGCTATCCCATGATTCTTTTGTCCCTTTTACTCTGTCTTTTACTAGCTCTCCAGTTTTTCCTTTTTCCAATTTTAAATCAATGGCAGCAGTCTCAAGGACAGGCCACAGGCAGTCAGAATGGGACTTGGCTATTAACGCTATCTCTCCTGTGTGGAGCCAGCATATTTGCTGCATTCGCTGCTTTTTTGTACTGGCGCCGCCAAAGTCGCTTGAATCGTGTCCGCCTTCTGGCGAAACTTCCGATTCTAGGCACACTGACAAAATTAATGGTTACTTATCAAGTGACGGCGCAATTGGCACTGATGGCCAAAGTTGGCTTGAATTTGCCGGCAATTATCGACGAATTGGCCGAAAAACCCGGCGAAGATTTTACAAAGGAGTTAGCGCAAAAAGCCAGGGTCACCCTAGCAGCAGGTCAAGGAATCGAAGCTTTTATTTTGCAGGAAAACTACTTGGATTCGGCCCTTGCAGGTTACTTTTTAAGGGGGCTTAAGGCAGAAGTGCTGTCGGATTACTTGAATTATTATGCCAAGCAGCAGTTTAGCCGCTTCATGATTCAAACGGACCGCTTGATTGGCATTTTACAGCCCCTTTTCTTTTGTGTAATCGGGGTGGCCATTGTGGGGATGTACTTATCGATGTTATTGCCGATGTATCACAGCTTAGGAGGAATGTATTCATGAAGAAGACGAAGAAGCGTGGTTTTACCCTAATCGAAGCAGCCGTGGTACTTTTTATCATTGGTCTTTTGATGCTTTTGATTTTGCCGAACCTAAATAATCAACGCAAAAACGCTAGTAAGACGCATGCCAAGGCAATGGTTGCCACTGTACAAACGTAGGTGGATCTCTATCAAAACGAACATCCTGAAGTTAGTAATGTCAGTTTGAGCGACTTAGAGCAGGCACACTATCTCAGTGGAAAACAAATTGAAAAGGTAAAGGAACTGAAAATTGGTATCAGCAATAACGAAGCCCACCAATAAAGGATTTACCTTGGTTGAAACAATCGTCACTCTCGTTATTGTGACCTTAATTATGCTGTTAGGTTGGCAGGGAATGAAGCTGGCTCAAGTTCGACCCACTAAGCCTCAATTTGAAGCAAACTTCGATGCTCACTGGCAAAGCATGCGGGCTCAGGCGCAGAGAAAAGGGCAAGTCGAAAAGGTTGAGTTCCGTGATGGTGTGGTGGTTTTCGGTCGCGATAAGGTGGATTATCCCGGGCACTTTCGTCTTAATGATGCCGTGACCGTCAAGATTCTACCAACTGGCTACGTTGCACCGCAAACTATTCATTTAGAAGATGGGCAAGAGGAGTTCAAGATTGTTTTCTCACTAGGAGGTGGTGATTATCGCTTCCAAGGATAAGGTGAAAGCGTTTGTACTAGCAGAGGCTTTGTTGGCCCTCGCTTTAATTTCGATGGCGGTTGTGATTGAGATGGAGCAGATACAAACATTTAAAAATCAAAGAGTGGCATTAGAGCAGAAAGGTCGCGATGCAAAGCAGGAAAAAATTAAGGCAATGGCTGCCTGGGAAACACAAGAAAGGCTTCACCCTGATCGAAGCGCTACTAGCACTGGTCGTGACGGGACTAGTGCTTCTGAGCATTCAACTGATTCTTCCCAGCCTAAAAGACGGAGCAAAATTAAGGACACAAGTGACCTTCCAAACGGCTCTGAATCAACTTCTGTTACAGGGCTACAACAATCCAGTTCTCAAAGGTGACTTTGTTACTATGCTGAATCAAGATCAGGTACCTGCTCAGCTTGTTTTGAAGAAGGATCGCTTAGTGCTTGCTGGTGAGGGAGCTGGCCAAGTTATTCTTCTTTCGAAAATTAAGAAGTTGTCCTTCCAGCAAGAAAAGGGCTACATCGCTGTTTCGGCCGAAAGTAACAGCGGTGAAGGATTATCTGGCGAACTCTTTTTGCCAAGGCGGGAGAACAGTGATGCAATCAAAAAATAAACAAGCGGGTTATATCCTAGTGACGGCGTTGATCTTTTTAGGGGTTATGGCTTTAGCTCTGCTCAGTCAAAGTATCGTTTTTGGGCAGCAAATTCGTGCCCAACAAGAAGCTAATCAAAATACCCGTTTGGAAACTCTGCAAATTCTAGCGAGTTTACACTATAAAAAAGACAAAAAAACTGAATTCAACCTGAAAGGTTACCAAATTAAAATCCAGGATGGAACGATTTTACTACAATCAGATGCTGCCAAATACCAGCGGCCCCTCCTGCCTTAAAAACGCTTGCTAGAGCTACCCTAAAAGGCTAGAATAAAGCCATGATTAATAAAGATGTTACCCAATATTTTGACAAAGTTTTCGAGGCAATTGAAGCTTATCAAAAGGCGCAAAATTCAACTTATCATGGTGCTGCTTTAATGGTCTTAAAGGACATTAATGCCGGTGAAGCCACTGCTATAGATCAGGAAGATGTAAAGCAAAAAATCCAAGCCGCTGTTGACCTCGATTGGCAGAAGCTCGACTTCTCTGCCCGCCGGCATGTTCTGCAATTAATTTTGTTGAAGATTGACCGGATGGATAAGGTCGAACCTAATTTACAGTTGACGCCTGATGGAATCGGCTATCTGCTTGGTGACTTAATTTACCAAACTGCCGATTGGACTGGACAAGGAAGTTTGCTGGACCTAACGGTTGGGACGGGAAACCTACTTTGGACGGTGGAGGAAGTGCTCCTTTCCCATAAGCTTGACCCTGATCGCTATGGTTTTGACAATTCGGATGAGCAGTTAGCTCTGGCAACCGTTTCAGATGATTTGCTGAATGAAAAGCCTAGTGATTTTTATCAAGCCGATGTTTTGACCGTTCCCAAGGACGAAATTCCTGCAGCCGACGTTGTGTTGGCTGATTTACCAGTTGGCTATTATCCTGGGCAACCTGATGGCGACTACATGACTGCTAGTGCCGAAGCTAACAAGTCTTTTGCCCACTACGTCATGATTGAAAAGGCCTTTGACTTGGTTCAACCGAAGGGCTGGCTGTACTTTATCGTACCGGCTAATCTGCTGGATGGTGAAGAGAGTCAGAAAATGTTGAAGTTCATCACGAACCGGGCCCGTTTGAAAGCCTTTATGCGCTTACCTGCCGACTATTTCAAAAATGCTGCAGCTGCCAAGGCAGTCTTGGTTCTACAGCCCAAAGAAGCCAGTCAACAGGGCGAAGTTTTGATGGGCCAGTACCCATCGCTAAAGGACCCCAAGGGCTTCGAAGAATTTTTGCAAGAAATTAAACGCTGGGTTAAACTAGAAAAAGAATAATAGAACAAAGTATTAAGATAGGCAGGGAATTTTAATGGCAAAAATAATGGCAGTCAACGCTGGTTCTTCATCACTTAAGTTTCAATTGTTGGAGATGCCAGCTGAACAGGTGATTGCAAAGGGATTGATTGAACGAATTGGTATGGATGATGCCATCGTCACGATCAAGTACACCGCTGATGATCAGGCCGCTCAAAACGACAAGGTTACAGTCGATGGCGAAAAGGCAAAGTTCAAGGATGTCACTGCCATCAAGGACCACGAAGCAGCAATTAACTTCATGTTGGCCCGGTTGAGTGGTTTAGGTATCATTGAAGACTTCAACGAAATCGTTGGGGTTGGTCACCGTGTTGTTGCCGGTGGTGAAGAATTTAAGCATTCCGTTGTTGTAACGCCAGAAGTTTTGAAGAAGATTGAAGACTTGGCAGACTATGCACCTTTGCATAATCCTGCTAACGCACAAGGTATCATCGCTTTCCAGAAGCTTCTGCCAGATGCAATTTCAGTTGCTGTCTTCGATACTTCCTTCCATCAAACGATGCCTAAGGAAAACTACTTGTATTCATTGCCATACGAATACTACACTCGTTACGGTGCCCGTAAGTACGGTGCACACGGTACTTCACACCGTTACGTAGCCGGTCGTGCAGCTAAGATTTTGGGCCAAAAGCTCGAAGATTTGAAGTTGATCACCATGCACTTGGGTGCTGGTGCTTCAATTACTGCTATCCAGGGTGGTAAGTCATACGATACTTCAATGGGCTTCACGCCCTTGGCAGGGGTTACCATGGCAACCCGTTCTGGGGATGTCGACGTTTCCTTGGTTGACTACATCCAAAACAAAGAAGGCCTTTCAAACGAAGAAATGCTGAACATCTTGAACAAGAAGTCAGGTTTGCAAGGTATTTCAATGTTGTCATCTGACATGCGTGATTTGCGTGCTGCCCGTGACACGAACGAAAATGCTGAATTGGCTATCCAAATCTTTGTTAACCGTGTTGTTCGTTACGTTGGTCAGTACATCGCCGAAATGGGTGGGGCAGACGCAATTGTCTTCACTGCCGGTATTGGTGAAAACGCTGATTGGATTCGTAAAGAAATTAGCGATAAGTTAGGTTACTTCGGTATCGAACTTGATGATGCTAAGAATGCCATTAACGGTCAAGAAGAAATCATTTCAAAGGATTCTTCAAAGATTAAGGTGCTTTTGGTACCAACCGATGAAGAATTGATGATTGCCCGTGACGTTCAGTCATTAATGAACAAGTAAAATAGTGTATACTGGACAAAGTAACTGGCTTAGGCTAGTTACTTTGTTTTACAAATAAAATTAATAAGCCACTAGGTGATTATTATGCAACAGAAAAGAAGCAAGCCACGTAAGCGGAAGTTTTCCGTTCGTTTGCTAGCTGCTATCGCAGTCATTATCCTGGCCTTCCTTGCCATGAAGGTTATTTCGGATACTGGTTACCAGGCCTTGAATCCTAACGATACAAAGTTTAAGACGGTAACGATCAAAGAAGGTTCCACCCCACTCCAAATGGGTGAAACCATGCAAAAACAAAATATTATTCGTTCAGCTAAGGCCTTTGCCTCTTACTCAAAGAAGTATGGTTCTGAAAAGTTGATTGCGGGTACTTATTTGCTTTCTGCCGCCCAAGATGTCCCTTCAATCTATAACCAGATGACATTGGGACCAAGTGCAGCACCACAATTACCAAAGGGTTACGCCTTTGTTGGAAACAATATGACGCCTGAGCAGGCGGCACAGTCAATGGCTGGCGCTTCGAGCGTTTCATCGGCCAAGATTGTGGCGGCTTACGATGACAAGAGCGTCATTAAGGATATGCAACAGAAGTATCCCCAGTTGTTAAGTGGTATTAAGCCAAACGGTAAGAATACTGATAAGCTTTACAACTACGTCACGCCTGGAATTTACAAGTTGTCTGGTGTTAGCAGCGTTGATGCCTTGATGGACAAGCTGCTTAGCATCTCAAATGACAGTTTGAAGCCATACTATAAGAAGATGGAAGCCAATGGCATCCAGTCGCCTTTGGTCATTAACTTGATTTCAAGCTCTGGTGGCGATGAATTTGATCGTCGTTTGGCCTTTATCCAAAAGATTGCTCCTTATGCCCAAGAATTGTTTAAGGAATACGGCGTCTTGCCTTCAATCTCAATTGCACAGGCCGCCCACGAATCAAACTGGGATAATTCAAAGTTGTCATCTAAGTACAACAACTTCTATGGTGTTAAGACGCAGGATACCACTCCTGGTAAGTCCGTCGTCCTTGAAACCACTGAAGATGAAAATGGTGAAACGGTCACACAGAAGGCTCGTTTCGCGGTATACACTTCATGGAAGCAGAGTATGAAGGCGCACGCCAAGACTTTGGCACAGGGTAACACTTGGAACCCAACACAGTTCCAGGACGTCCTTGCTGCTAAGAATTATAAGGAAGCCGCTAAGGCCCTTTATGATGACCACTACGCTACGGATACGAATTACACCACCTTGCTGACAAACTTGATTGAATCATGGAATTTGCAGCGTTATGATAAGTAAATAAAAAGTCGGTGAAATACCGGCTTTTTATTTTTAATTTCACAAGCTTAAAAGTATTGTGTAAACGGTTTCATTGTTGTAGAATAGCACTTGTAACATACAAAAGGAGTGAACAGAATTATGAATTTAGCAATCTTAATTGCGCTGTTCCCAGCCCTCTTCTGGGGTTCAGTTGGGATCGTTTCATCCAAGATGGGTGGAACTGCCGCACAACAAACACTAGGAATGACTGTCGGTGCTTTGATCTTTGGATTGGGTACGATGTTCTTCTACGTAATTCCTAAGGGTATTTACCTTGGCCCACAAATCTGGGTTGTTGGAATTATTTCCGGTTTGGTTTGGGCCGTTGGTACAGCCTACCAGTTCTTAACCTTTAAGGAAATTGGCGTTTCAATTGGAATGCCTTTGTCAACGGCTGGCCAGATTATCATGAACGCCATCATGGCAGCTACACTTTTGGGTGAATGGATTAACGTCAAGATGTGGTTGGTTGGTGTTGTCTCAATCGCCCTTGTCGTTGTTGGTGCTACTTTGATTTCAGCACCTGACAAGCAAGCCGAAAAGAAGGCAACTTTGGATGCAAAGGGTTTCTTCTACTTAGCTCTATCAACCTTTGGCTACATGCTTTACTTCGCTTTACCTAACTTCCTGGCTAAGATTCACTACATCGAACCATCAGTTAAGAACGCGGGTAACGGGGTTAGCTACATGACTTCAATCGTTGGCCCACAGGCCATCGGTCAGGTTATCGGAGCCATCTTGATCGCCGCTTTGATTTTCCACGAACGCGAACAAATGGTTGAAAAGCCAACTTGGAAGAACATCACGACTGGTTTGGTTTGGGCCTTGGGTAACATCTTCATGTTTATCTCAGCTGCCGATCCAAAGGTTGGTCAGACCATTGCCACGACCTTCTCACAGTTGGGAATCATCGTCGGAACCTTGGGTGGTATCTACATCTTGCACGAAAAGAAGACTAAGGGCCAGATGCGTAACATCTTCATCGGAATTGCCTTGGTTATCATCGGTGCTTTGATTATCGGTAACATTCACAGCTTTGCCTAATTTAAGCCAAATAAAAAAACGCCCGCGAGGGCGTTTTTTTTATTACTTCTTTTCAACATCAAGAATCTTGACTTGAATTTCCACTCCGTTAGGAAGGGGAACGCGAACCGTTTCACCAGTCTTACGACCAATCAAAGCGGTTGCCATTGGGGATTCGTTTGAAATCTTACCCACGTTAGGATCAGCTTCAACAGAACCAACAATCGTATAAGTTTCAGGTTCTTCGTCAGGAAGTTCCTTGAAAGTAACTGACTTACCAAGGGAAACTTCGTTGTCAGCCGTTGCGTCGGCATCGATGATTTCTGCATTTTCAATCATCTTACGAACGGTAATGATACGACCTTCAACAAAGGCTTGTTCATCCTTAGCGGATTGGTATTCTGAATTTTCAGAAAGGTCACCGAATGAACGAGCGATTTGAATTCGCTTAGTGATTTCGGGACGTTGGTTATTAATTAAATCTTCTAATTCAGCTTGAAGCTTATCACGGCCTTCAGCCGTCATAGGAAATGTCTTTTCTTCTGACATTGTGTAAAGTTCCTTTCATCGCGCCTGTGGCGCCAAGATACAGCAAGAAAAATATATCACGAGGGGCCTAATCTTGCAAGACAAATGGCCGTTTCGTGGGACGAACTGACATAATTAACGTAAAGCAGGCAAAAGCGGTAATCCAATAGCCATATTTGAAGCCACGCGGGGTATAGCGCAAGGTCAAATGGTGTTTACCAGGTTTGCTTGGAATAGCAAGTAGATAGTCGCCAACCTGCTTGCCCTTGACCTTTTTACCGTCGAGGTAAATTTGCCAGCCCGGATCACTTGGAATTGAAGTCATGATTAGGGGCTTGGCCTTGGTCGTGGTGATGTCACCCGAGAGGGAACGTTGACCGTGCTTGCTCAAGCTGATTTGGTTTTGCTGCAAGTTTTGAATGCCGGATTGGAGCTGCTTCTGGTCAAAGTGGTAGAGGGCCATTTGACTGGTAAAGATACTATCGTTGCGCAAGCGGATAGTGAGCTTTTGTTGCTTGCCTTTGACATTATCAGCGATGTTGAGGACCACGGCCGAGCGGTAGGTGGCAAATTGGGTCACGATTTTATCATTAACAAAGAGGTCGAAGTCAGAAATCTTCAAGTTGCCACCCAAGGTTAGGTAGTAGGGGCCGCTATTGCTTGGCGTAAAGTAAAGATCCATTGAAGCGGGCTTTTTAACATCTTTTTTGGCCAGGGTGACGTTGGTTAAATTATCTGGAACAGTTAGATTGTGACCGACAGCTGATTCAAAGTTATCAGTTCGTAGAGCTGATGAAGCTTGGCCGGTAAGGTTCTGGAAAAGAGTTGCCTGATTGTGCATTGGGTCGCTATCCGTAAAGTTGGTTTTCAACGCCTTGTTATTGGCAGCGTATACCGGTGCGAGGGCATTCGGGTTCTTCCATACCTTCGTATTATCGGTCCTTGCGAAGAATTTGTACTGATTAAAATCGGGACGGGTGGCCATTTTACGAGCCAGGGGCGAGCCTGCTTCGCGGTCGAACTGGTCGTCACCGGAGAAGAAGTATTTGAAGCCCAGCAAACTATCCGTAATCACCGTGCCGTTACTGTAGATGACGTTGTTGTCACCGGCGGGCAGCCCCATGTTTTGATAAAAGTTGCCGGTACTCGTGGTGACCAGTGAAGAAAAATGAGAACCGCCAAAGTAGTCTTCCATCATGCTGTCGCCGCGGGTCCGTTCGAAGTCCTGTCCAACACGGTACCAGCCATGATCGCCTTTAATTTTTGCACGGCTGGCATCGAGTGCCCGAATCGTGTTTTGATAATCGTCTTTACCGATGTAAGAAAAATTGTGCAGAGTGGAAGAAACGTTAATCGCCAGTGCCAAGACAGTCGTTAGTAGCAAGAAGGTCAGCTGGATGGCGCCAGACGGAATAGCTGAAAGTTGAATGAGAATCAAACCACTCAATAGGAAGAAAATCGTGATGTTGTCCTTTTGAACATAGGCTAAATTACCAAGCTGCGTCCAGGCATAAGCGACGACGCCCAGCATTAAGACGAGTGCGGTTAGCCGGATTTTCCAATCCAATAGCTGGTCGGGATGATAGGCCCAAGCCCCCAGCAAAATAATAAAAAAAGAAATGATAAAGCTAAAGCGGTCGGGATACCAAACGGGGTACTGTCCCCCGTGAAAAGCAATGGTGAGTGGTGCCCAGGTCGTTGCCAGGAAGAAAATAAAGAGAATGCCAAAGGCACCTAGCTTGACCCAGCGCGAAATCCCTTTTTGCAAAAAGAAGGCGAGCAGGGCAATCAAAGCGAAGGCCGCGACATAAAAGTTGGCCTGGCCATCCTGCATTTGTTGAAAATCAAAGCTGCCGGGAATTAGTTTAACAATCAGCTTGATTGGATCGTTATCAAAGCCCCAGTGGAGCTCCGAATTGTGCTGAACCTTACTGCCTTGCAGCTGCTGGAAAACCGGTATCAAGAGCCAAGCGGCTAAGCCAAGTGCCGTCAAAACGGCGCTAGAAAAGGCTTTAATTTTAGGCCAAAGGGGGCGGCCAACTTGGAAGAGGCGCCAGAAAAAGTAGAGGCCAATAAAAATGGCCATCATGTAAGCGATGTAGTAGTTCAGAATGAAGGAAGCCGTAAGCAGCAAGGCGAAGGGCCACCATTTCCCGCCACGAAGTAACTTTTCAAGGGCAAGGATAATCAGCGGCAAGATGATGGCAGAATCCAGCCAGAGCAAGTTTAAATCGTTGGCAATAAACCAGCCCGACAAAGGATAGTTAATGGCAAAAAGAGTCAGATAGTAACCCTTTTGCAACCCTAACTTTTTCAGGGCATAGGCCATGGTCAGGCCGGCGCAACCAAATTTTAATAGCGTGACAAAGAGAATGACTGCTGGAAAAGTCATGGGTTTTGCCAGCAAAAAAATTAGGTTGAAAGGGCTCATTAAGTAGTAAGCCCACTCGGACAGCATATCCCCACCCAAGCCGTTGGCAAAGGAGTAGAAAAAGCTACCTGGATGATTGAGCAGGGTGTGTTTAAATTCGGCAAACTGATCGATGTATTGCTGGCCCAAGTCGACAGTTAAAATGGTGCTGTGGCCGAAGGGCATCATGCCCCGGCTAGCGTAGTAGCCCCCCATAATTAGAACGGGAATCCAAAAGGAAAGGGCGAGCGGTGAAATGGTTAATTTTGTAAGGGTTGCCTTGATATTCTTCATAATTTAAGGATACCAAATTATGGCCCTTTTTTTAGCTAGAAAATGGCTATCTATGGTAGAGTAGGAAGAGTATATTCACTTTAATTTTGGTGAGGAAAAATGAAACATAATCCCTACTTAGAAAACCGAACAAGAAATGATGCCCGGGCGAACTTGCCGGGTCGTTTGAAGATCCTTTTATACGTTGTAATGGCCTTGATGCTGGCCCTCATTTTCCAGTTGGCCAACCTGACCATCAAGCAGGGAGCGGACTTCCAAGCCGAAGTTAACCGTTCTGACGAAACGGTCGAAAAGGGGAACGCCCCGCGTGGTTTGATTTATGATTCGACTGGCCGGGTCATCACCGGTAACAAGCCGCAAACGGCGATTACCTATACCCGTGGAAAGAATGCCACGACCGGTGAAATTGCTGCCGAAGCAACCCGCTTGTCGAAGTACATTTCAATTGACACGGACCGTTTGAGTGCGCGTTCGCAGGCTGACTTTTATCTAACTTCTAATAGTAATCGTGCTAAAAAGATTCAAGCTGCTGTTGAAGCAGCAGCCGGCAAGAGTTCAAAATCTTGGACAGTTACCCAGCTTAACACTGCCATGGCTAATTACGTCAAAAGCAAGGGCTTGGACAAGAGCGTCGATAAGAACCAGGCCATGATTTTCCAGCGAATGTCGGGGGCTTATGCTTTGTCGACGACCTTCATTAAGGAATCAGGCGTTAGCGAAAAGGCGGAAGCCGAAATCGGGGAACACTTGTCAGATTTGCCGGGAATCAAGATTGGTTCTTCCTGGTCTCGTGAGTATCCGCAAGGGGAAGACTTCCAGCCTTTGGTTGGAAAGGTAACTAACGAAGCGGTTGGTTTGCCAGAGGACCGCTTGCACACCTTGCTTGCCCAGGGTTACTCGCAAAACGAACCAGTCGGTTCTTACTCTTTGGAAAAGCAGTACGAAAGTATTTTGAAGGGCTCTGCTTCCCAGACCTTGGTTACCACGACGGCGGCCGGAATTAAGACCACCAAGATTAAGTATGCCGGTCAAGCCGGTGACAACTTGAAGTTGACCATTAACGCCGACTATCAAAAGAAGGTCCAACAAATCCTTGAAAGCAACATTCCGGGTGGGGATGTCCAGGGAATTTATTCGACCGTGATTAACCCCTACACGGGTGGTATTTATGCCATGGCCGGGGTTAACCGTAACTCAAAGACCGGTAGCAAGACGGCCGATCCGCTTGGAAACATTAACCAGGCCATCGTCATGGGTTCTGTCGTTAAACCCGCTGTCATGGCGACGGCCTTCCAACGTGGCGTGGTGACACCAACCAACAACACTTTGGACGATCAAGCCATTAAGATTGCTGGTACGCCAACGATTACTTCCTACTGGAACCAGCAAGGTACACCAACACCAATTGACGCCTTGACGGCCTTTGAACGTTCATCGAACACCT
Source organism: Eupransor demetentiae (assembly GCF_963930865.1). Lineage (NCBI taxonomy): Bacteria > Bacillati > Bacillota > Bacilli > Lactobacillales > Lactobacillaceae > Eupransor > Eupransor demetentiae. The sequence goes on from NZ_CAWVOH010000001.1 coordinate 61,817, forward strand.
ACTTCGTCCAACTGGGAATGAAGATTGGTGGCCAGACTTATTCGCCTGGTGATCACTTGCATTTGAATGCCGATGCCTTCCAGACCTTGCGAAATGGCCTTGGCCAGTTCGGTTTGGGTAGCAAAACTGGAATTGATATTGAAGGGGAAACGGCTGGTTACCGTGGGCCAACAACTGGTGCGAATGCTGGTAAGTACCTCTATGAATCATTCGGACAGTACGATTCCTATACCACTATGCAGTTAGCTCGTTATGTTTCGGCAATTGCCAACGGTGGTTACCTCTTGCAGCCACACTTGGTTGGTTCGGTCATGCAAAATGATGTGACGAATAAGCACTCGAAGACGGTTTGGACCGCTGAACCTCAGATTCAGGGTCAGGTTAGTCTTGATTCAGCCCAATGGAACATTATTTATAAGGGAATGGAACGAGTAGCCAACGGTTCCGATCCGCATAACACCGGTGGTGGCGTGCACAACTTGAACCCTCGTGTTTATGCTAAGACTGGAACGGCTGAAACGACCACGAACGGCCATTCAACCTTTACCGAATCCATCATCGTTTACGTGCCTGGTCAGCCATTCGCCATGGCGATGGCCATTCCTGGTATGAACAACTACTTGGATGGAACTAACGGACGAATTGCTTCACAAATCATCAATGCCTTTTGGGAGATTGTTTTGCATAATCCTAATGGTTCATCAGATGATGATAAGAACAAAAAGTCATAAGAAAAAGACCTCGTTGGAGGTCTTTTTTTGTTAGTCCTGCTTGCGGTAGAATGAAGGTGAAAGGGGTCGCAATGGCTTTATCTTATGCACAATTAAAAGAATTGGTTCCGGTGGTTTTGAAGGCCGGTAACGTCCCGAACATCGTCGGGGAAGCCGGGGTTGGAAAGTCTGCTCTAGTTGCTGATATAGCGCAGCAAATGCAGGCTAAATTAGTGACGACGGTGGTTTCATTGTCGGAAAAGGGTGACTTGGCGCTGCCTATTCCTCCACTGAATCAGCAAGATATGGTTGATACCAAACACTATGGCCGCTTGGCCGACGTAAAGTTTGGCTATAATCATACCTTAATTGATATTATTACGGCGGCAGAAAAAGAACCGGAACGGCCCATCATCTGGTTTTTAGACGAATTTAATCGTGGTAATCAGGCGGTACAAGCTGAGCTCATGAACTTGGTTTTGCAGCGGCAAATTAATGATATCGTTTTGCCGGATAATGTTTACCTAGTTTTGGCGGAAAATCCGGATGACACCATGTCTGGTTTTGAAGAGGATCAGTATGCGGTACAAGCTGCCGATTCGGCCATCAAGGATCGTACGACCCGTTTGGTGATGAAGGTTGCGGTGACGGACTGGTTGGCTTGGGCGGCAACGGGCGAACCCGTGCATATTGATCCCTTAATTCGTCGTTTTATTGCCGGAAACGCCAACATGCTTTACCCAGAACAACGCTCAGGTGATTTGGACCCAACTCCCCGTGCCTGGCAGCGTGTTTCGGATAATTACCGTCAGCTTAAGCACTTACCAGCCAAAGAGCAGGATGCCCTGTTGTACGATCTGGTTGCGGGCGACCTTGGCCAAGCAGCGGCCAGCCTCCTAGTGGCGTTCTTAAATGAAAACACCGTGGTCATGACGGCCGAGGATATTTTTGACAGCCAACCAGCTGGCAATAAAGTCCCTAAAAAGGTGGCCCAACAATTTAGGTCACTGAGTGAAATTCAAAAAATGACGGTCATGAAGTCCTTGATTAAGACGGCGGACATTACCAAGGACAGTAATGCGGCTCGTTATAGTCAACTCCTGCAAATGCTGGCCCCCGATAGCCAGTATGCCGTTGTCCAACAGTTGGTTAACGACCCCGTTCTTGACGACTTGTATCAGTCTGACCAGCACCATGCCAACGTTTTGTACCAGCAAATTATGGATATTGCTACCCATTAATGACCGATAAATTTGAAGACAACTTAACGCTAGCCATTAAGAACTTGCTCGATACCGCGCCTTTGTACGGTTCGGTCATCATGCAACTGAACCGCCAGTACGATTCCAATCAAAAAGTACCGTTGGCCTTGTACTGGCAGGACCATGCCTGGCAACTACGCCTAAATCCTGACCTCATTCGGAATGATTTTCCAAGTGCTGATAATTTTGCTCAGGCCCTGGCTCACGAAGCGCTACACCTTATTTGGCAGCATCCCATCCGCTATGCTGAAAGTAAGGCGGATCCACGAGCGATTCAGTTTGGAACCGATGTGACGGTTAACCAGTATTTGATTCCAGCCTTGGGCCCCTTACCGGACGCCGTTACCCTGGCTACGATTTTAGCCGATTATAAAAAATTGTTAGCTGAAAATCAGGATTCGGCCTACTATGTTCAGGCTTTCGAGGACTTACTGGCTGAAAATCCCAAGATGCGTGATCCTAAGATCGATAATTCAAAGTCCTGGGAATCTGCGGCAGGGGCCATGGTCGAAGCCCAAGCAGCCTTGAAAAATATTTTGCAGCAAGCGCAAGAAGATGCTCGCCGGGCTGGTCGGGGGCAAGTGCCCGCCCAGGTCATGCGGGCCTTGCAGGCTGCCCTGGTAGCTCATAATAATTGGCGCCGTATACTGTCACAGGCGCTTTCCAATCAACCCGTCCTACCCAAGTCCTCGCGGGCCCGCTTTAATCGTCGGCAGCCTTACCGCCTAGATTTACCGGGGCAATTGGCTCAGCAGGAAAAAGAAGTTTGGATTTTCGTTGATCAGTCGGCTTCAATTCCAAATGATGCCGTTGCCCGCTTCTTAGCCTGGTGCCAGCAAATCCAAGGGCAGATTCAAGGTCGGCTACATTTTTACGCCTTTGATAGCGCCGTTTCACCGATTCAAAATCTGAAAATTTGGCGCCGACAAGCAGCTGGTGGCACTAATTTTCAAGCGATTTTTGATGAACTAAAAAACCAGCATGCCCAGCTATCAGGGACCGTTGCGATTATTTTTACCGATGGCCAGGGGGAAAAGCAGATTAACAATTTTGGCTATCAAAGGGTATACTGGGTCTTAACTGGTGATCAAGGGCTGTCTTTGAAGCAACCCTTTGGGCGCCAATTGAAGATGGAGGATTGATATGACGGCCTTAAATCCTGAAGATTTGCGTTCTTTGGCCCATAAAGATGAACGTTTTCGCCGCGCCGAAGCACTCTTGAAAAATGATTGGAGTCAGGTTTTGCTGGACTATCCGCGCACCAATCAGTGGATTAGTCTGGCCGACATTGCCTTTGCCAAGCGTTTGAGTGCAGCGGACGATGACTATCCTGCTTTCGACCTGCAATCCTTTAGTCAGGTTCAGGCCTTCATTGCAGCCTTCCAATCCTATTTAAGCAACGACATAATCAAGAAGTTAAAGGAGCCTTATTTATGAAAATCGAACTTGTCCTAGCCGTTACGCAGTCCCTTGAAGAACTGAATGCCTTAAAGCGCCAAGCGCCTGACGAGTTCTTCATCTTGGAAAAGCCTGGCCAAACTAACGTTTTGCTTTTGAATCCTGAAAAGTTTCAGGGGCAATTCAAGGAACCAATTGTTTATGAATTGGGAAAAGCCGGCAAGCAATTGGCTGGTAAGCACATTTACCAAGTTGATTTTGGCTACCAAGACGATGTCGAGTCATCCTTGATTGATTTGGCCAATGACCATGGTGTTTTGGCCTTTGACCCGCGTGGTAAGGCACAGGGTATGTACTGGACTTTCTGGGAAAGCCAAGCCGAATTGGACCACTTTTTGACTTCGGATAACTACCAAGCGATGAAGCAGTTGATGAAAGATCCCTTTGCTACTGTGTATACGAATAACTAAAAAAACCATCCCAAGAGGGATGGTTTTTATTTTTTATCTTTTGGTTCAACACCGTACAATTCAATGTGATAACCCGTGATGTTGAGACCGGATGCTTTCCGTGCCGCCTGCATGAGCGGACGGGGATCGAAGTTATTGGCATCGATAATTTCGCTCGTATCCGTATCAATGATGTGATAGTGGGGTTCGGCGAAGAAGTCGTAGTGACGCTTACCGTCGGCCAGACCCTCGATGATCACAACCAAGTCAACTTCCACCAACTTTTCCAAAGTATTGTAAATTGTGGCCAAAGAAATGTCAGGCAAGTCAGCATGAATCATTTCCGCCGTGGGGTGCGTTTCATGGGTCATCAAATAATCGAGTAGGGTCAGGCGCTGTTGCGTGGCCTTTAAACCATGCTCTTGTAAGAGTGTACGTACTTTATCATCCATAATGTAACCTCCAGCTATCACAGGATAAGGACAGTATAACACATAAAAAAACATTTTAGAACTATTCTAATTTACTAGACTTTTAGATTAGAATGCCTTATACTTTTGTTTGGAATAATTCTAAACGGAGATGCGTTATGGCAGATAAAGATCAAAACTTAATGGAAAAAAACAATATCATCCGTGCCGGAGTCATGGGTGGTAACGACGGAATTCTTTCCGTCTCCGGAATCATCTTAGGTGTGGCCGGTGCCACGAGTAACACCGGTGCTATCCTTCTAGCCGGCTTTGCTGGAACCTTGGCCGGGATGGTGTCTATGGCGATGGGGGAATATGTTTCCGTTTCCTCTCAGCACGACGCGCAAAAGAAAGTACAAAACATTCAAACGAAAGCCTTGAAGGATAACTACCAGAGCGAATTTGATTTCGTTGCCGAAAAGTATCATGAAGTGGGAATTTCCCAGGAATTGGCTGAACAAGCTACCCGCGAAATGATGACCAAGGATCCTTTGGTAACAACGGTGCGTGAACGTTACGGCTTCTCCCCAAATTCCGTTTTGTCCGCCTACAGTGCCGCCATTGCTTCTTTCATTTCCTTCCCCTTGGGCTCTTTGCTCCCCATGGCAGCCATGGCCTTTTCACCTCAGGCAATCCGTGAAGCGGCAACTTTCTTAGCGGTTCTGGTTGCTTTGGCGATGACCGGTTACTTTGCGGCTCGTCTAAACGGGGCCGATAAGCGCCACTCAATGTTGCGTAACGTTACGGCTGGAATTTTCACCATGTTGGTCACTTACTTTATTGGTTCACTGTTCCGCTAAGGAGGGAAGTTAAATGTTAATGATGCTTAGTAAAAAAAATAACCGCGCAAAAGAAGCCAGTCCCAAAGACCAGCAAACCATCGATGAACGTTTGAACTCCATCCGTGCCGGAGTGCTGGGTTCTAACGACGGGATTCTAACCGTTGTCGGCGTGGTCTTTTCTGTGGCTGCAGCCACACCAAACCGCTTTACCATCATGATTGCAGCGCTTGCCGATTTGATGGCCTGCGCCCTTTCAATGGCTTCTGGTGAATACGCCTCAGTTTCAGCGCAATCAGATAGTGAAAAAGTGGTGGTTAAAAAAGAAGAAGAGCTGCTCAAGACCAACTATCCTGAACAGTACCAGGTTGTCGTCGACCATTACGTTGAGCGTGGGGTAACCGTTTCGACTTCCGAAGCAATTGCCGAAGAATTGATGAACAAGAAGCCTTTGGCCACTATCTTGAGCATTAAGTACGACATGACCTTGGGACACTACATGAACCCATGGCAGGCAGCCTGGGCCTCACTCTTCTCAGCTTCACTTGGTGGACTTTTGCCACTATTGGCTCTAGTTTTGGCGCCAACGGCCTACCAGTTCTTCGCTACCATTATGGCCACGGTTGTTGCGGTCGGAATTACCGGTTTGTTATCCGCTAAATTATCGAATGGATTGGTTGGCCGTGCCATTGTTCGTAACATCTTAATTGGTGTTGTTACCATCGCAATTCACTACGGAATTGGTATGTTTTTCTAATTTGGTCTACTTGAAATATTGTGAAAAATAGTGCATTATTACTTTAAATAATCTATAATGAAGGCAGAAAGAACGGAGGATTTGTCATGAAAATTGTTATTGTCGGTGCTTCTCACGGTGGTCACGAATCAGCGGTTGAAGCTTTAACCCGTTACGAAGGTAACGAAGTCACGGTTTATGAAGCAGGTGATTTCATCTCCTTCATGTCCTGTGGTATGCAACTTTACTTGGAAGGCGACGTTACCGATCGCGATGACGTGCGTAACTTCAAGGCTGAAGATGTTGAAAAGCTGGGTGGAAAAGTTTTGGCTAACCACCAGGTCATGGACATTGATGCTGACAAGCACCAAGTGACGGTTAAGGACTTGATGTCTGGTAAGACTTTTGAAGATACTTACGATAAGTTGATTTTGTCATCTGGTGTAACACCAGCGAACTTGCCTGTTCCTGGAATGGAATTGGAAAATGTTTACATGATGCGCGGTCGTGACTGGGCAACGAAGATTCACGCTAAGTTGCACGACAGCACTGTTCGTAACGTGGTCGTTGTTGGAACGGGTTACATCGGAATGGAAGCGGCTGAAGTCTTCAACAAGACTGGCAAGAATGTCACGATTATTGACATGATTAACCGTCCTTTGGGAAACTACCTTGACCAAGAATTGGCAGACAAGATTGCTGATGAAGTTACTGGTAAGGGTATTACTTTGAACTTGGGCCACACGGTCGCTGCCTTTAAGGGAAACGACAAGGTCGAAATGGTTCAAACTGATGACGGACAAGAATTGTCTGCTGACCTTGTCATTGTGGCTGCCGGTGTTCGTCCAAACACGAGCTGGTTGGCTGGCAAGGTTGACCTTGACCAACGTGGCTTCATCAAGACTGATCCATATTTGCGTACTTCTGCTAAGGATGTTTACGCAATTGGGGATGCCATTTTGCCACTCTTTGCCCCAGCAGAACAGCCAGCGCCAATCGCCTTGGCCTCAACTGCTCGCCGCGAAGCCCGCTACGTTGTTGAAACGATGGCCATGAAGGAACCTGCTCGCCCATTTGCCGGCGTTAACGGTTCATCTGCTTTGACGGTTTTTGACTACAAGTTGGCCACAACTGGTGTCAATGCCAACAATGCCGAAAAGATGAACTTGAAGACTGCCTCAAGTTTGTACCATGCAACGGTTCGTCCTACTTTCGTTACTAACGGTAACCCTGAAGTATGGGTAAAGTTGGTCTTCAACCCTGACAGTCACCGCATCTTGGGTGGCCAGATTTTGTCAAAGGCAGACGTGACGGCTCACGCTAACACGATTGCCTTGGCCATCAAGGCTAAGATGACTTTGGAAGACTTGGTCGAAGCCGACTTCTTCTTCCAGCCTGGTTTTGATCGTCAGTGGTCAGTTTTGAACTTGGCTGCTCAAACTGCTTTGGGCGAAACCCCTAGCGTTTAAGACAAATTAAAAAAATAAGTACAGTATTCCAGATTTTCTGCCATAATAGAAATGTTATGAAAGAGAATCTGGTTTTATTTTGGAAGAAAATATGGAAGGCTGCTCACTTTGAGGCCTTGATGACTTACTTTAATCGTGCACAGCTATCAGTGGTTGGGCCAGCCTTTGCTTACTATACTTTGCTGACTCTTTTTCCAACTTTGATTGCAGCCACGGTCTTGCTCTCGCTTTTTCAAGTGAATGGCGACAGTGTAATGAACAATTTGATGCAGATTTTGCCAGCAAGCATTAGTCAAATTATGGAACCGGTTATCCAGTCGGTTTTCCGTGCGGATAATAAATCTTACTTGTCCTTTTCAATTATCTTTATTATCTGGGCCATTTCACGTGTTATTGCTGTCTTGCGTCGTACCTTTAATGAAGTTTCCGGTGTTGAGGAACGTGGTTCCAGCATGTTGACGCGGGCTTGGTCCTTCCTCTGGTTGGTGATGACCCTGGCAGCTTTTGTCGGTTTGACCATTGTCGGGAACGTTTTGAACGTGGTCGTGCATAATCTTTATTTGGGACCGGTTGTTGATTTCTGGGCCCGCCAAACCCACTGGCTGATTGTGGCCGGCCTTTGGCTACTGTTGATGATGCTAAACTTCATGCTGCCCACACGAGAAGCGCGGACTAAGTTACGCTACGTTGCTTTGGGTTCTGGTTTTGAATTGCTCTTGCTCTCGGGCTTGAACAAGGTTTTTGCCTGGTATGCCAAGTTACAGGTTGGCCGTTACGGCTTTTACCAGTCGATTTCATCCATCATTGTTTTCTTGATCTGGTTGAATTTGATTGCCACAATTCTGGTGGTCGGGTATATTACCATTAACTGGTTAGCCAGCTTTGACAAAGAGATAAAGGAGAAAGCCGATGTTTACCAAGAGTGATTTTGACGTGTTTCAAGACCCGACTTTAGATGGTCGTATGGATAAAATCCGCAAGATTATTGATCCGAAATTTGAGGAGTTTGCGGAAAAGGCTTTGCCCATCTTAAAAGAGGATGGCCAGGACTGGTATGCTCACGTGGCCAAGCACCGGATGCGCAAGACTTATGCTCCTGACAATACCTGGGTGGCCTTTGCGCCCAACAAGCGTGGTTATAAGATGATGCCCCACTTTGAGCTAGGTTTGTGGGAAGATAATCTTTATTTTTACTTGGCTATTGAAGAAAACATGAAGCCCAAGGCTCTACCTGAAATTGGCGCTAAGTTGGTCGATTTGAGTCAGGCAGTCGCTGCTTTGCCAAGCGATTACACCTTGTCGGGTAATCACATGGTCAATGAAAACCAAGACTTGCCAAACTACGACGCCATGGTGGAACGCTACGTTAAGGTTAAAGCAAGCGAAGTCCTAATTGGGCTGAAGGTTGATAAGGATAGTGATCTCTTCGGTACGCCGGCACTGGAAGAAGATTTGTTGCAAGCGCTGCGAACTCTTTTACCGCTTTATGAAAAATTACGTTAAATAAAAAAGCCCCTCTTAAGGGGCTTTTTCTTCGACCATTAATTCGTCATCGTGACTCTGCATCATCTGGAGTGACTGGGCCTGACTAATTTCGTTGAAAAGGGTGTTAGCCACACCACTCTTGATGGCTTTATGCTGATAGGCATCTTGAACATAATCATATTCATACTGGAAGACCTGAACGAATATATTATTGGGAATTTTAACCACCTGTGAGTGGTTCTTACGTTCAACGTACTGGAAGAGTTGGTCCATGCTACGGCGGGCCATATAAATATCAGTATTATTCACGTTGTTGTTGTCTAGGCGATCCTGAAGTTCTTCGTTTAGGAATTGATCAGCAGCCTTCATCACGTCCTGGTTTAAGGCTAAGAGGGCTTCGTGGAAATCCTTGAACTGCTGATATTTTTCCTTATAAGTCGGATTATTTTCGAATTGCTTCTTGAGTCTATCACCGCGATGGCCGTGCAGGAAGCGACGCAGACCAAGCTTAAGAAGGAAGCGGCGATAGCTGTGCTGGAGACGACGGTAAAAATGTTGAAGGGGATGTTCGTGCCAATTAGCCGACAAAGGCGAGCGTTCAATCATTTGGCCGTAGCGAGTAATAACCAGTGGCGAGTATCGGTCGACAATTGCGTCCGTAATCAAAAAATCACTGATAAAATCGGCCACCTTCTGAGCTTCTACTGGAAAGGCTTTGCTTTGTTCGGCTTCGTCAATCCGTTGATTGGACATCTTTTGCGAAAAGAGTTCAGAAACCAAACTTTCGCGAACGGCACGATCAGGGATGTTTTGTTGAACTTTTAGGGTAGCAAAATCAACCATCTGTTCACGAGCGTTGTCCAATTCTTCTTCGGTATAGGATTGTTCACTGACCGGTAACATCTTGGGTAAAATTACGGAAGCCATCACCATAGAAATTAAGATGACCATGCTGGCAATGATAATCAAGTCGGTACGGTAGATGAAGGTTTCTCCGTTGATTTTAGTTGGCAAGGAGAAGGCCATGGCCAGCGTCACAGTTCCATGAACGCCGCTAATCCCAAAGACTTTCGCGTTGAAATTGACTTCCGAACTGCGGTCCTTACCGAAGAAGGCCACCATGTGTTCCGAATTTTCGAGGCGGACCCAGAGGTAACGGACGACGACCATGGTTGTGTAAATGGCCAAACTGAGAGCAAATAACTTCCAGTCGTTTTCCCAGCCTAGATTTTGCATATCTTGCCAAACGGAAGGCAGCGAGATTCCTAAGATTAGAAAGACCACTTCATTAAGGATACTTGTTAGAGTTTCCCAGATATTTTGAGTAACAATTCGGACTTCGGTGGCGGCCAGACGCATTCGGTTGCCTTCCCAATTGTGCACGATACCCGCAGCAACTACGGCCAAGATTCCTGAAAAGCCCATATGTTCAGCCACCAAAAAGATTACGAATGGCGTCATAATGTTGATGGGAATCGTGGTTGTTTGTGGGTTATTGATGTGCATGTTTAGCTGAAAGCGAATTTGGATAATTAATACCGACAAAATGATGCCGACCAAAACTCCGCCACCAGCAACGATTAGAAACTTCCCGATGCCTGCAAGACTAGTTTGCCAGGTGAAAGATCCCACTGGGATGACTGTCAAAGCAAAGTCAAGCAAAACCAGGCCGGTTGCATCGTTAAAGAGCGATTCCAAACCGAGGGCTTTGTTAACCCCTTTGGGCATGGCCAAGTTAGAGGTAATTGATTTAACAGCCACTGCATCAGTTGGTACGACAATAGCAGCAAGGGCGATTGATAGTGGTAGGGTCCACTTTTCTTCAATTCGATTCGTTAACAATCCAACCAAGATAGCGGTGAAGATGGCTAAGGTCACGGAAAGCTCTATAATAACCCTGAAGTGGGATTTAATTGACAGCAGGCTTTCTTCTTGGCCATCCATGAACATGATGGGCGCTAGAATCAGCAACATGAAATATTCTGGTTCCAAGCTAAAATGTTCTAGGGAGGGGATGAAAGACATCACGATCCCCAATCCAATTAAAGTAAAAGCATTGGGGAAATTTGGAAAGAATGATTTGGAAATATTGGCAATAATAACGCCACTGACAAGCAGGGCAATAATGGTTAAAGCAGACATGCAAAACTCTTTTCTAATTTTCTATCATTATTATAGAGGGAAAGTTCGGAGGGGGCAATTTAGCGGCTTGTGAATTAAAATGAAAAAGCTTTAATTTTGCTATGATAAACGTTTATACTATAGATAAATGATTGGAAAAGGATGGTAGCGTATGACTTCGATTCCCCGTCTCTTAGAGACATTTAAACCACAACATTACGATTTGTATTTGGATATTAATCGTCAAAATAAAACCATTAAGGGTGAAACTAAGATTCAAGGTCAAGCAAAGCAAGCCGACATCGCTTTGCACCAACATGACTTGGTGATTGAATCCGTTCAAGTTGCCGGTCAAGACTTGGCCTTTACAATGGACAACGACAAGGACCTTTTCTACTTCACTTTGCCTGCTGCGGGCGAAAGCGAAATTACGGTTAAGTACCATGCCCCATTGACGGATAACATGAACGGTATTTATCCTTCTTACTATCAAGTTGATGGCCAACAAAAGCAGTTGGTCAGCACTCAATTTGAAACCTACTTTGCTCGTCAAGCCTTCCCAGGTGTCGACGAACCTGCTGCTAAGGCAACTTTCTCCTTGGCCATCAAGTGGGATGAACAACCTGGTGAAACGGTGATTGCCAACATGCCGGAAGAAAAGGTTGTTGATGGTGTGCACTATTTCCAAGAAACGGTTAAGATGTCCACTTACTTGGTTGCCTTTGCCCTTGGCGATATGCAAGCCAAGAAGGCCAAGACCAAGTCTGGCGTTGAAGTTGGTGTTTTTGCAACTAAGGCCCATCCCGCTAGGGATTTGGACTTTGCCCTCGACATTGCCACCCGTGCCATCGATTTCTACGAAGATTACTACCAAACTCCATATCCATTGCCTCATTCCTGGCAAGTGGCGCTACCTGATTTCTCAGCGGGTGCCATGGAAAACTGGGGAATTGTCACTTACCGCGAAGCTTATTTGCTAGTTGACCCTGATAACACTGCTTTGGCCGTCAAGCAGACGGTTGCAACGGTGATTACCCACGAATTGGCCCACCAGTGGTTCGGTGATTTGGTCACGATGAAGTGGTGGGATGAGCTCTGGTTGAATGAATCTTTCGCTAACATGATGGAATTCGTCGCCGTGGATGCTTTGGAACCCGACTGGCACATCTGGGAAAGCTTTAACGCTGGGGATGTGCAGGCAGCCTTGAAGCGTGATGCCATCAAGGGTGTTCAACCCGTGCACGTAGAAGTTCAGCATCCCGAAGAAATCGATGCCTTGTTTGATCCAGCCATCGTCTATGCCAAGGGAGCACGTTTGCTAGTCATGGTCCGTTCTTTGATTGGCGATAACGCCTTGCGCACTGGCTTGAAGAACTACTTTGCCAAAATGAAGTACAGCAATGCTTCCGGCGATGACCTCTGGGCTGCCTTGGGCGAAGCTTCAGGTCAAGACATTGGAGCCATCATGAAGACATGGTTGGAGCAGGGCGGTTACCCAATCGTTAAGCTCCAACTCGAAGATGGTCACTTGATTGCCAGCCAGGAACAATTCAACATTGGCCCTAAGGATGGCAAAAAGCGTTTGTGGCAGGTGCCTTTGAAGGCCAACCGTGCTGATTTGCCCGCTTTGCTATCCGAAGAAAAGCTTGATTTGGGTGATTATGACGAAATCAAGGCTGCTGGGCAAGGGGCAGTTCGTTTGAACGTCGGCAACGCCGGTCACTACATCGTCAAGTATGATCAAGAATTGTTGGCCGATGTCTTGGGCGACTTGGATTCAATGGATGCCATTAGTCAGGCTCAAGTTTTGCAAGACAACCTTTTGCAGGCTCAAGCCGGTGTGATTTCTTACGCCGATTTGATTTGGCTCCTGCCTAAGCTAGCTGAAAAGCGTTCGGCCTTGGTTAATGATTTGGTTTACCAAATTGTTGCGGGCTTGAAAAACTTTGTTGACCCTAAGAGCCAGGCCGAAAGCTGGTTGAAGTTGGTGGTCAACCACTTGTCTGAAGAGCAAATTGCTCGTTTGGGCTGGGATGCTGAGGACAGTGACACGACGGATGACCGTTTGATTCGTCCCGTTGTTTTGTCAGCTGGTCTTTACGGTGAAAACCCATTGGTCCTTAACCCCGCTCACGAAAAGTTCGAAGCAGTTAAGGGTGACGTTACGAAGCTGCCTGCCGATGGTCGTACAACGATTTTGCTCAACGAAATCAAGAACTTCAACTCGGATGAGACTTTCCAAACTTTGTGGCAGGCCTATCGTCAAACTTCCAACGCCAGTCTGAAGAACGACTTGCGTACCGCTTTGACCGCTAGTCCTAAGGAAGCACAACTCAAGGAATTGGTCGAGCACTTCCAGAATGCTGATTATATCAAGCCTCAAGATTTGCGTGGCTGGTTTGCCGGCGTCTTGAAGAATCCCGCTGGCCAGGAATTGGCCTGGACCTGGTTGCGTGACCAGTGGTCATGGTTGGAAGAAAAGCTCGGCGGTGACATGGAGTTCTCATCCTACGTTACGGTTATTTCGCGCATCTTCCACACGGAAGCACGTTTGCGAGAGTTTAAGGACTTCTTTGCTGACAAGATTGACCAACCTGGTTTATCTCGTGAAATTACGATGGATATCGATATCATCGCTTCACGAGTTGCAGTCGAAAGCCAACAGAAGTCAGCCGTCGAAGCTGCTTTGGCTATCTTGGCACAATAAAATTACAAATATCACAAAAGCAATCCGTTGGATTGCTTTTTATTTTGCTTTATTTTTGCGCTTGATTAAGATAAAATGAGATATCTATCATAATTTATTAAGCTGAGGATGAAAGCCATGACAACATTGAAAATCGAAGATTTACACGTAAGCGTCGCCAATAAGGAAATCCTGAAAGGGGTGAATTTGACCGTTAATACCGGTGAAATGCACGCCATCATGGGACCGAACGGAACTGGAAAGTCGACCTTGTCCCAAGCCATCATGGGCCATCCTGCCTATACAATTACGCAGGGGCGGATTTTGTTGGATGGCAAGGACTTGGCCGATATGACCGTTGACGAACGCGCCCGTGCTGGCCTTTTCTTGGCCATGCAGTACCCCTCTGAAATTCAGGGAGTTACCAACGCCGAATTTATGCGCGCCGCCGTTAACGCCCGCCGTCCAGAGGATGATCAAATTGACTTGATGACTTTCATCAAGGACTTGGACGAGAAACGCGAATTCCTTTCCATGAGTAAGGAAATGGCCGGCCGCTACCTCAACGAAGGTTTCTCAGGTGGGGAAAAGAAGCGTAACGAAATTCTACAAATGATGATGATTAAGCCGCAAATCGCCATCTTGGATGAAATCGATTCTGGTTTGGATATCGATGCTTTGAAGGTGGTTTCCCGCGGCGTAAACAGCATGCGGGGTGCTAATTTTGCCACTTTGATGATTACCCACTACCAGCGTTTGTTGGATTACATCGTGCCTGACTTTGTCCACGTGATGATGGGCGGCCGCGTCGTTAAGACTGGTGGACCAGAATTGGCCAAGAAGTTGGAAGCCGAAGGTTATGCTGGTTTACGTGATGAATTAGGACTCGATATTGTCCTGACGGATGAGGATGCTGATGGAACGAAGGGAGGCCAGTGATGGATAAGTCGAATTACAGTCAACTTGACTGGCCTCGTTTCGATAAGGTGCGCTACCAACCCTGGGGTTTGGAAGATAACCAGCCCAGTGATTTTACTGCCGAAAAGCCCTACTTCAAGCATGAAGAAAGCTTAGGAATCGAAGTAGCGGGTAGCAGTACGCCTTTTATTAAAGTCCCCAAGGACTTGCAGGAAGCCGGTTTAGTGGTGGAAAACTTGGTGGAAGCCAAGCAAAAGCATCCGGACTTGGTGGCTTCCGTTTTGGGGAAGGTCGTGGCACCCGATGCCGACCGTCTGTCTGCCCAAAATTATTGGGAAAATCAAACGGGGATTTTGCTTTACGTTCCCGCGGGTTTGACCATTGAACCCGTGATTGAACTGTCCTTGGATCACTTGTCCGATAAGGACCAAATTGCCCGTATCTTGGTCTTGGCTGGTCAGGATAGTGAATTTAAAATTATGCAGCACTTGCGTTCCGTCGGCGAAGAAAAGAGTAAGCTTTCCTTGGTTGTTGAAGTTTTGACGCAGCGTGGGGCCAAAGTGACTTATGCCAACTTGGATTCCCTCAACCAGGGCACGCAGTCCTTTATTAACCGCCAAGCACAGGTGGGCAACGACAGTCGGGTTGACTGGGTTAATGCAGCCTTCAACAACGGCAACACCATTAGCCGTTTGTCCACGAATTTGATTGGCAACGGGTCAGCAAGTCAAAGCGACGTCGCCGCCTTTACCAACCGTAAGCAGGTTGCTGGCTTTGTTACGGAAATCGAAAACCTCGGCCGCCACACGGTTGGTCATATTTTCCAGCGTGGGATTATCTTGAACTCTTCGGCCTTGGTCTTTAACGGGATTGGCCGAATTATCAAGGGCGCTAAGGGCTCGGATGCCCAGCAAGAATCGCGCGTTTTGATGTTGTCAAAGCGCGGTCGTGGGGAAGCGAACCCCTTGTTGTTGATTGATGAAAACGATGTTACGGCCGGGCACGCTGCTTCGGTTGGCCGGGTTGATGCTGATCAACTCTACTACTTAATGAGCCGTGGTTTGCCTGAAAGGGTGGCCCGTAAGCTGGTTATCCGTGGTTTCGTTGGTGAAATCTTGACCAAGTTGCCGACAGCCAGTGCCCAAGAAGCTTTGATTGAATTAATTGAAGAGAAATTGTCTTATGAAAAGTAACCGGGAAGAATTCCCCATTTTACAAGAAAAAATTAATGGCCAGCCAATGGTTTATTTGGATTCGGCGGCGACTTCGCAGAAGCCCAAGGCTGTTTTGGAAAGCTTGAAGGCCTACTATGAGCAGGATAATGCCAACGTTCACCGCGGCCTCTACACTTTGTCCATGCGGGCAACGGATGCCTACGAGGCTGCTCGCGATAAGGTTAAGGGCTTCTTGAATGCTGCTGAGCGAGAAACGATTTTGTTTACCCGTGGCACGACAGAATCCCTCAACTGGGTGGCGCAATCTTATGGTGGAAGTCACTTGCAGCCAGGTGATGAAATTGTTTTGACTTATGCTGAACACCATTCCAACTTGGTGCCTTGGCAAATTGTGGCCAAGCAAACTGGCGCGAAGTTGCGCTATGCTGATTTGACGGAAAAGGGCCAGGTTGACTTGGTTAAGTTGGCCGAACTTTTGAACGAAAAGACGAAAATTGTGGCCATCAACCACGTTTCCAACGTCTTGGGTACCGTTAATCCAATTCAGGAAGTGACGGCATTGGCCCACGAAGTTGGGGCGGTTGTCGTTGTCGATGGTGCTCAAGCTGCGCCGCACATCCCCCTTGATGTGCAGGCTTTGGATGCTGATTTTTATGCCTTTTCCGGGCACAAGATGCTGGGACCCACTGGCATTGGCGTGCTGTATGGCAAGCGTGAATTGTTGGAAGAAATGCCACCCGCCCAGTATGGCGGCGAAATGATTGAGGCCGTCGGCCTGTATGAATCAACCTTCCAGCCACTGCCGGAACTTTTCGAAGCCGGTACGCCAAACATTGCCGGCGCGATTGGTTTAGGGGCCGCCATTGACTACTTGCAGGATTATGGTTTTGACCGTTTGCAAAAGGAAATGGGGACTTTGATTGAAGCAGCTCAGAAGGGCCTGTCAAAAATTGAAGGTTTGACCATCTACGGACCAACGAATCCCGCAGAACGAGTGGGGGTGCTTTCCTTCAATTTGACAGGTGTTCATCCCCATGATCTGTCGACGGTTTTGGACCAGTATGGCGTTGAAGTCCGCGCAGGACACCACTGTGCCCAACCCTTGATGCAGTATTTGGACGTATCGGCAACCGTCCGTGCTTCTTTTTACCTATACAATGACATGGAAGATGTCCAACGTTTAATCGCTGCGGTGCAAGCAGCAAAGGAGTTTTTCAACGATGACAATTCCAGGACTTGATAATCTATACCGGCAAGTCATTATGGATTACGGCCGGCATCCCCACCATTTTCATCTCTTGGACGAAACTTGGTCGGATCAGGCTAAAAAGTACAACCCTTCCTGCGGCGATATCATCCAGCTCGGCGTGAAATTTGACGGCGATAAGCTGGCAGAACTCGCTTTTGATGGTGATGGTTGTGCGATTTGTAAAGCTTCGGCTTCCATGATGACCGATATCCTGGCTGGACAAAGTTTGGCGCAAGCCAAAAAGATTAGCCATGAATTTTCAGAAATGTTAACGACGGAAAACGCCGCTAGCGATGACTTGGGGGATGCCCAACTCTTGGCTGGTGTGAAGCAGTTTCCTACCCGAATTAAGTGCGCCACTTTACCCTGGCACGCGCTCGATGAAATTTTAAGTAAGCAAGATCAAGGAGGTCAGCATGGAAATTGATCGTAAAGAGGCCCTGGAGAAAACCCGAGCCGCCATTGCCGCTGATAAGGAATACGAACATGGTTTTCAAGATGACTACAAGGCCGTCTTTTCAACGGGCCGTGGGATCAACGAAGATATTATTCGTAAGATTTCAGCTAAGAAAAACGAACCTCAGTGGATGTTAGATTTCCGCTTGCAGGCCTACCAAACCTACTTGGATATGCCCATGCAAGAGTGGGGACCGGATTTGTCCGGCATCGACTTTGACGATATCTACTACTACAACAAGCCAACCAATGAAAAGTACCGTGACTGGGATGATGTTCCCCAGGAACTGAAGGATACTTTTGAACGCTTGGGTGTGCCGGAAGCCGAACGTAAGTGGTTGGCCGGTTCATCTGCCCAGTACGAATCAGAAGTGGTTTATCACCGCATGAAGGAAGAATTTGCCAAGACAGGGATTGTCTTTACTGATACCGATACGGCCGTGCAGGAGTATCCGGAATTGGTTAAGGAATACTTTGGTTCCTTGGTGAAGCCTTCCAATAATAAATTGGCGGCCCTGAACTCTGCAGCCTGGTCCGGCGGGACCTTTATTTACGTACCAAAGGGCGTTCACGTTACAACGCCAATTCAGTCCTATTTCCGAATTAACACGGAAAACGAAGGGCAGTTCGAACGAACTTTGATCATCGTTGATGAAGGCGCCCACGTCGATTATGTTGAAGGTTGTTCAGCTCCCATGTATTCGGGCGATTCCCTTCACGCTGCCGTTGTTGAAGTTATCGTTAAAAAAGATGGCTACTGTCGTTACACGACCATTCAAAACTGGTCGAACAACGTTTACTCTTTGGAAACTAAGCGAGCAGCTGCCCATGAAAATGCCACCATGGAATGGGTCGATGGGAACTTTGGTTCCAAGACTACGATGAAGTATCCTTCCGTTTATTTGGAAGGCGAGGGGGCCCGTGGGACCATGCTTTCTATCGCGGTGGCTGGAAAGGGTGTTAACCTCGATTCCGGGGCCAAGATGATTCATAACGCTAAGAAGACTTCTTCTTCCATTATTTCCAAGTCAATCGCCCACGATGGCGGTTCGACGGATTATCGTGGGACGGTCAAGTTTGGTCGTGACTCGGATGGTTCCTTTGCCCACGTTGAATGTGACACCATTTTGGTTGATGACCAGTCCTCGGCAGATACCATTCCCTACAACACTATTTTGAACGGCAATGTTTCCATGGAGCACGAGGCGAAGGTTTCCCGTGTTTCTGAAGAACAGCTCTATTACTTGATGACCCGTGGTATTTCGGCTGAAAAGGCGACGGAAATGATTGTTATGGGCTTCATCGAACCATTTACCAAAGAACTTCCGATGGAATATGCGGTAGAATTGAACCGACTAATGAAATTTGAAATGGTAGGTTCTGTTGGATGAAAGATCAAGCAAAAGAAAAAGAAATTATGGATGCCCTCACTTCCGTGGTTGACCCGGAGCTGCAGGTCGACATCGTTAACCTTGGTTTTATTAACTGGGTCGATTTGGACAGTGAGGGCGAGGCAACCATTAACATGACTTTGACCATGCTAGGCTGCCCAATCATGGACACCATCGAAAACATGGTCAAGGATGCCTTAAAGATTGTTCCAGGGGTCAAAACAACTTCGGTTGAATTAGCCTGGGAACCAGCATGGACGATTGATCGCATGACTGATTTTGCCAAGATGTCTTTGGGCTTGGTGTGAAAAATTAAAAT
This sequence comes from Eupransor demetentiae, assembly GCF_963930865.1. NCBI lineage: Bacteria > Bacillati > Bacillota > Bacilli > Lactobacillales > Lactobacillaceae > Eupransor > Eupransor demetentiae. Next base: position 80,890 of record NZ_CAWVOH010000001.1, read on the forward strand.
TAAATAATTTAATCCTTGACAATAAATGAGTTAAATATTAGAATTAACACATAATAATTATTCGAGAGGAGAAAATACGATGATGAAACGCATGAAGCAAACCACTATGATGTCAACTTCTTCAATTCATGCTGTTTTGATCAGCTTGTTGGGCAACCCCTAATGAGCTGAGTTTTAAGACTGGCCATTAGGGGCGAACCCAAGAATGGCTGGTCATTAAAGTTTGAGTATTTTCAAGCGGACTAGTCAATTTGATTAGTCCGCTTTTTTTATTACTTGAGGAGATTTAAAAATGAGAAAAATTACATTTTACGACACAACCCTACGAGATGGGGAACAAACCATTGGCGTGAACTTTACAACCGATGAAAAGGTCCGCATTGCCCAAGCACTTGAAGCTTATGGCGTTTCAGCGATTGAAGCCGGTTTCCCGGCGGCTTCGAACAAGGACTTCGATGCTGTTTCTCAGATTGCTCGCACCATTAAACAGTCAAAAATTGTCGGTTTGGCGCGTCTGGTACGCCGCGACATTGATGCAGCAATTGAGGCAACCAAGGACGCTGCCCACCGCGGCATCCATATTTTCATTGCAACTTCACCGATTCATCGCGAAGCCAAACTACATATGACCAAGGCTGAGGTCATTGAAAAGATCAAGGCCGACGTAACTTACACAAAACAGTTTATCGATGATGTGATTTTCTCACCAGAAGATGCGACTCGTACCGAACCTGATTTCCTAATTGAAGCCATTCAAACGGCAATTGATGCCGGCGCAACCATGATTAACATCCCCGACACAGTCGGTTATTCGACCCCGGATGAATACGGGGCCCTCTTCGATTTCTTCCAAAAGGAAATCCCCAACTATGATCAAATCGGTTGGTCAACCCACACTCACAACGATTTGGGCATGGCCAACGCCAACGCCCTTGCCGGAGTGGCCCATGGCGCTACTGAAATTCAGGGAACCATCAATGGGATGGGGGAACGCGCTGGAAACGTTGACCTGATTGAAGCGGCGGTGGCCCTTAAGGTTCGCCAAGATAAGTTCCAGGTTGAAACGGATATCGATTTGGCCCAGTCGATGAAGGTTGCTACAGCGATTTCACAGATGGCGGAAATGCCAATTCAACCGAACAAGGCTGTGACCGGACGCAACGCCTTCGCCCATGAATCGGGGATTCACCAGGATGGCTATCTGAAGAATCCAGCCACTTATGAAATTCTTTCACCAGATATGGTTGGGGCCCATGCTTCACTGCCGCTGGGAAAGCTTTCTGGTTCCCACGCCGTGATGAGCAAGCTTAGTGAGCTTGGTTACGAAGTAAGCAAGTGTGACATGATCCATATTTTTCCAAAGTTCAAGGCGATTGCCGAAGAGCATAGCTTAGTTTCAGACGAACAGCTCTGTGACATGATGCGACAATTTCACGTAGAAAAGGCGGTTGATAGTCAATGGGTGATGTAAAAAAAATCGCCGTCCTCAAGGGCGACTATATTGGACCGGAAATTATGACTGCGGCCCTGCAAGTTTTAGAAGCGATTGCGCCAAAGTATGATTTCAAATATGAATTAGAAGATTTACCCTTTGGTGGCGACGGCATCGACCGAGCGGGAGATCCCTTACCAGCAAGTACGGTTGAAACGGCTAAGCAAGCCGATGCCATTCTACTGTCATCGATTGGTGGTCCCAAATGGGACGACGCGCCCCGGCGACCCGAAACTGGTTTGCTCGAGATTCGTTCGGCCCTTGGACTTTTTGCTAACATCCGGCCGACGACCGTAGTCGAGAGCCAGATTGACCGCTCACCCTTGAAAGCCGAAATCGTTAAAGGCACGGATTTCGTGATTGTCCGCGAATTAACTTCTGGTGCTTACTTCGGTAAGCCTCGGGAACTCCGCGAAAAGGATGCCATCGATACGATTTACTACAGTAAGGACGAAGTCGAACGCATTATGCGAGTAGGTTTCCAGATGGCCCAGCAGCGACGTAAGAAAGTTACCATCGTCGACAAGTCCAACGTCCTCGCCACTTCAAAATTGTGGCGGGCAAGAGCAGAAGAAATCGCCAAGGATTTCGCTGATGTTGCGGTGGATTATCGCTACGTTGATGCCATGGCGATGGGCATCGTTGCTCGGCCAACGGATTTCGATGTCGTCATTACTCCGAACCTGTTTGGTGACATTTTATCCGACGAAGCCGCACAAATTACCGGTTCAATTGGTCAAATCCCATCGATGTCAATTGGCGCAGATGGTCCGAACCTCTACGAACCAATTCACGGTTCTGCTCCCGATATCGCCGGTCAGGGCATCGCCAACCCCTTCTCCATGGTCAACACGGTAGCGATGATGGTGGAAAATTCCTTCCAGGAAAAAGCCATGGCTGCTGAAATGCGCCAGGCCATTGCCACAGTTACCGCAGCGGGAACAGTTACCCCCGATATGGGTGGTAGCGCCAAAACGCAAGACATTGTTGCAGCCATGATTGCAAGTATTAAGGAGTCATAACATGAGTAAGACACTCTTTGACAAAATTTGGGAAAGCCACGTCATTGCCGGTGAGGTGGGGGAACCCCAGCTACTTTATGTCGATTTACACCTCGTCCACGAAGTTACCTCGCCGCAGCCTTTCGATGGCCTTCGCACAGCACATCGTAAGGTTCGCCGCCCTGATTTAACTTTTGCCACGATGGACCACAACGTGCCCACCAAAGATATTTTCAACGTGCAAGACCAGATGTCGCGTTTGCAGATGCAGGCTTTGGAAAAGAACTGTAAGGAATTCGGTGTTCCGCTAGCTTCGATTGGGGATGACAAACAAGGAATTGTCCACATTGTCGGCCCTGAACGAGGCTTGACGCAACCGGCCAAAGTGATTGTCTGTGGTGACTCCCACACCGCAACACACGGCGCCTTTGGCGCAATTGGTTTTGGAATCGGAACTTCGGAAGTTGAACACGTTTTAGCAACGCAAACCATCTGGCAGGTGAAGCCCAAGACGATGGGCATTAAGATTTCCGGTAAGCTGCCCAAAAACACATCCGCTAAGGATATCATCATGGCCATCATTGCCAAGTACGGCGTTTCCTTTGGAAACGGCTATGCGATTGAATTCTTTGGCCCCGGGGTCGCTGATTTATCAATGGAAGCCCGCATGACCATGTGTAACATGTCAATCGAAGCGGGATCAAAGACGGGAATGTTCAAACCCGACCAAACCACTTTTGACTACGTTACCGGCCGTGAACATGCTCCTAAAGATATGGATGCCGCCATCGAATACTGGAAGCAGTTCTATACCGATGACGAAGAAGCCTTCGACAAGGTTTTGACCTTTGACGTCACGGACCTTAAGCCGATGATTACCTGGGGAACCAACCCCGGAATGGCCATGCCAGTCGACGCGGTTACACCTGAAATTAAGGATGGTAACGACCAGGCAGCCTACGATTACATCGGCCTTCGCCCTGGTATGCATGCTGAGGAAATCCCAATCGATTACCTCTTTATCGGTTCATGTACCAATGCACGCTACGAAGACTTGGAAGAAGCAGCCAAGATGATGAAGGGCAAACACTTAGCCCCCAACATCACCGCCTGGATTGTTCCCGGTTCCCGGGCTATCCGGAACAAGGCCGAGAAAACCGGCATCGCCAAAATCTTCAAGGATGCGGGTTGTGAATGGCGCGAACCTGGTTGTTCCGCTTGCCTGGCCATGAATCCCGATAAGATTCCGGCCGGCATGCATGCCGCTTCGACTTCAAACCGTAATTTCGAAGGTCGTCAGGGGGCCGGTTCACGGACTCACCTGGCGTCACCAGCCATGGTGGCGGCCGCAGGAATTGCCGGCCACTTCGTTGATATCACTGAATTATAAGAAAGGGCACAAATATGGAAGCCTTTACAACTGCCATCGGAACCGCGGTCGTTATCCCGGATAACACCATCAATACCGATTTGATTTTGCCCAAGCAATTTCTGAAAAACATTTTAAAGACGGGGTTTGGTAAGTACCTTTTCTTCGATTGGCGCTACCTCCCCAATGGTGATCCCAATCCCGACTTCGTTTTGAACAAGCCGGAGCACAAGGATGCTTCGATTTTGATTACTGGGACGGACTTTGGTTCTGGTTCATCGCGTGAGCACGCCGTTTGGGCCTTGAAAGATTACGGTTTCAAAGCCGTCATCGCTGGCGGGTTCTCGGATATCTTCTACATGAACGCGACCAAGAATGGCTTGCTGCCGGTGGTTTTGCCCGAAGAGGACCGCAAGATTTTACGTCAGGTCAAATCAGACGAACTCGTCACGATTGACTTGCCCAAACAAGAAGTGATTTACAACACGCAGGTCTTCCACTTTGACATTAACCCACAGTGGAAGGAAAAGTTCATTAAGGGCGAAGACGACATTGATCACACCCTTAAGTTTGCAAATGAAATTAGTGCTTTTGAAGGAAAGCGCCCCAATTTTGGATAGGAGGAAACATGGATAATGCAGCCACATTACGGCTAAGAATGGACGCCACAGGTGCCAGCCCCTTGTTTTACAAAGTCTTTGTCCTGGTTGCAGCCGGGATGATTCTTGATGCGGCCGATGTTTACCTGGCTTCTGCCGTTAACACGACCATCATCCAAACGAAATTTGCAACGCTTGGACAGGGGTCAATCTTCCTGTCATCCGGCTTCTTGGGCCTTTTCTTTGGTTCCCTCCTTGCTGGTTTCATCGGGGACCGTTTTGGTCGTCGGCAGGCCTACCAAATTAACCTCTTAATTTTTGGGGGCTTCACGCTACTGGCAGCCTTTTCCGGAAATGTTTGGTGGTTAATCGCCTTTCGTTTTATCGCAGCGATTGGCCTAGGGGCTGAAATCGTGACTGGTTTCTCCTTTATCAATGAATTTGCCCCTGTCAAAACCAGAGGTCGCTGGTCCGCCAGTGTTTCCATGATTGCCAACTGTGCCGCTCCTCTAACGCTTTTACTGGCCTCTTTTATTATTCCTAACTACTCTTGGCGAACTTTAATGGCCATGGTTGGTGTGGCGGCCCTGATTCTTTGGGTGATGCGCCACAACTTCCCAGAGTCACCGCGCTGGTTAATTAGCCAAGGTCGCTATGATGAGGCCGAAGCCATCATCGAACAAATGGAAGTCGCCCGCCAGCAGAAGCTGGAAGATGCTAAGGAAGACTTAGCCATTGCGCAAAAGGTCAGTCCCGGACGGGCTTTAGCCGTCGCCATTGTGGCTGTTTCAGCCATTAATTTGATTCAATACACCTTTACTTCCTGGATGCCAACGCTGCTAGTTCGCCAGGGGATTCAAGTGGTTCACTCCCTTAGTTTCTCTGCAGTGATGCTGGCAGGCGCACCGATTGGGGCCTTAACCGGTGCCATCTTAGTTGACCACCTTGGTCGCAAAAAGGTGATTGTTTCGGCCTTCATTGCTGCCGCAATTCTGGGCATGATCTATGCTTATCAACGTGAAGTAACGCCCATCCTAATTGTTGGCTTCATCCTGGTAACTGTGATCTATATCCTGATGGCCTCAATTGTTTCCGTTTATATGCCGGAACTTTTCCGGACGGACTTCCGTTTCCGTGGAACGGGTATTGCTAACGCGGTGGCTAAGATTTTGACCGTCTTTACTCCCTACATGGCAGCCTGGGCCTTAGCCCGCTTTAATGCCAACCTGATTTTTATTGTGATTGCTGGAATTGCCCTTATTGCAGCGGTAACGGTCGCCTTCATGGGACCCGAAACCAAGCAGGGCCGAATTGATTAAAAGAAAGAAGAAGAAAATGACAAACGTAGATGCAAAGAAAGTGAAGTGGAACGGCGCCGTGCAACCGGAAGCCATTGATATTTTGAAGGGTGACGGCGGCATGATTGTTTCACCTACCAAGGTCGGTTACATTATTATGACCTCGGATAAGGCAGGTTTGGAACGTAAGTTCGCCGCCAAAAACCGTAAGCGCAACAAGCCCGGTGTTGTGCTATGTGGCTCAATGGAAGAATTGCGCGAATTGGCCGAAATGAACCCTGAAATCGACGCTATGTATCAAAAGCACTGGGATGAAGACATCTTGCTCGGTTGCATCCTCCCTTGGAAGGAATCCGGCAAGGCCAAGATTCCAAACGATGGCTCGCAAGAATTGATGATGGATGGTCGTGAAACCTCATGTTTCGTCATTAAGTTCGGTACCCCATCTGAAAACATCGCCCGCGAAATGTGGGAAAAGTATGGCAAGTTCTCCTTTGCTTCATCTGCCAACCCTTCTGGAAAGGGAAACCGTGGTTTGGTCACGGGTATTGGGGAACAAATCGAAAACGCGGCCGACTTGATTATTGATGCCAACGAATACGTGGCCTCAATTCAGCCCGACAAGAACATCGATACTCGCTACGAACAAGGCGTCATGGTTTCCATGGTTGATGACGAAGGTAAGCTAATCCCCGAACAAAAGGGACAAGTTGGCGTCACACCAGCACCCGTCGTCATTCGTAAGGGCCTCGACGTTGATAAAATCATGACCATCATGACGGAAATCTTCAACACCTGGGATTATCGCCACGGTTTCTACTACTAAGTAAAGCGGCCATTGAGCCGCGCAAAGGAAGTGACTCTTATGGAAAAGAGTTTTAAAAAAGATGCAGGTAAATACGGGGCCTTTATTCTTCTAATTTTGGCAACGGGGCTTATTTTCTTGGGCACGGGTGTCGCCCGCTACCCAGAAATTATTGGAATGGCCGTCATTTCCTTTACTTTTGGTTTGCGCCACGCCTTCGATGTTGATCACATCGCTGCAATTGATAACATTACGCGTAAGATGCTCAACGATGGCAAAAACACGCGCGGCGTCGGCTTCTCTTTTTCATTTGGACACTCCATGGTCGTGGTTTTAATGGCTTTGGTGACGGTTCTCTTCGTAGAATGGGCGCATAACACCATGCCGGTTTTTGAAAACATCGGGGGTGCTTTTGGGACCATGATTGCCGCAGTGATGCTGCTCATGCTGATGCTGGTTAACAGTTTCATCCTGCACGGTATTTGGAAAAACTTCCGCCGTATGAGCAATAAGGACGGCGAAAAGCACAGTCAAAGTGATGCTGAACTGATGGCTGATTCGAAAATCTACGCCTTCTTCATGAAGATGTTAAAGATGATTAAGCACAACTGGCAAGTGGCCATCGTTGGCTTTCTTTTCGGTCTTGGCTTTGATACGGCGACTCAAATCGCCATGCTAGCGACCTCGGCAACCGCCACGAGTGACGGGATTGCCTGGTACACGACGCTAGCCTTTCCGCTCTGTTTCACGGCGGGGATGTGCCTGATGGATACTCTGGACGGCTTTTTCATGTCATCAACTTACAACTGGATTATTTCTTCTTCCTACCGTAAGGTTTATTTCAACATGATTCTGACATCTATCTCAATCGTGGCCGCAGGCTTCATCGGGCTTGTTGACCTTATCCAAGCTTCCGGTGCCATGTTCTCCTGGGAAAACGGTATGACCAACTGGGCGGCTTCGCTGGACTTTAACCAGCTAGGCCTTATCCTGGTGGCCATCTTTGCCTGTGCTTGGGCCATCGCTATCGCGATTTGGAAAATCATGAAGCTCGATCAATACGACGAGCCGGCATAATAAAAAAGCAGCCAAACGGCTGCTTTTTTATTTATCTGGTGGGGTTAAGGTATCGTTTTTGATGTAGGAACGGAAGTCGCGGTGCAGTTGTGCAAAGAGCTCATCCGGTCCCGTCTTTAACATTTCCTTAGGGAAGAAGAAACGTTGGTCGACACTGGCGCGGCCCTTGATGGCGGCCACCAAGGCGGACAGTTCTGACAGTTCACGGTGACTACCATCTTCCAAAACAAAGTCAATCTGGGTCCGCGGCTTTTTCGCCAATGGGTTGTAATCGTCATAAGGGAGATCGACCGCATCGTTACGAGCCGTGTAGTATTCAGGGTCAAAGCCGGCATCGCGAACGAGATTCTCCAGCTGGTCTAGATACTGGTCCGTCTGTGGATTAATCTGAATTGATTTGAGCGGACGGCGGTTCAAAAAGCGCTGTGACAAATCGGACAAGATTGGATCTGGATGATCTTGCCACATGTTGATGTAGGCCATGAAGACGTGGTCATCAATGCGCAAATAGTCGTGAACCGTTAGTTCTTCGCCTGTGAAAAGCGGTGCCAACAAGGGACCGACAAAGTCCGTTTCATTCCAATCATTTCGCTGAGCCTGAATTTGTAATTCTTGAACACGGCGCAACAAGTGCTCCAAGATAACTTCCATTCCACGCGAAACGGGGTGGAAGTAGACTTGGAGATACATTTGGTAACGGCTAACGATATATTCTTCAACGGCATGCATACCACGAATATCAAAGGTAATCCCGTTCTTTGAAGGCCGCATCATTTGCAAAATGCGGTCAATATCAAACTCACCGTATTTCGTGCCAGTGTAATAAGCGTCGCGCAATAGATAATCCATCCGGTCTACGTCAAGCTGACTGGAAATCAACTGAACGACCTGTGGGTTGGAATAAGTTTTGGCAATCACCGAAGCCACCTTGTTCGGAAACTCAGGGGAGTAGGCAGACAAAACGCGGTTAATTTCCGTGTCACCCATGATGATGTTACGCGTCATCGCTTCGTGGTCAGTGTTGAAAAGATGCTCAAAGGTGTGCGAAAAGGCACCGTGACCCAAATCGTGAAGCAGAGCCGAAACGATGGTCAGCATCCGTTCTTCAGGATTCCAAAGGCCGTCACCAGCTTCTTGGCTACGGTAGTACTTTTCAAAGTGGTCCGTTACCCGGCGGGCTAATTCATAGGCGCCGACACAATGGCCGAAACGGGAATGTTCCGCTCCGTGAAAAACGGATGAGGCAATTCCGAGCTGGTGGACGCGGCGTAAACGTTGAAATTCAGGCGTATTAATAAGGTCGAGGACCAACTGATCCTGGACGTGAATAAAGTTGTGAATGGGGTCGCGTAAGACTTTTTCATGTTGCAGTTTTTCTGTCACTGTTAGCTACCTTTCCCTTCTTTCCTATATTATAATGGAATCGTTCTATAGATGCCATTTTGGAGGTTTACCTTGGCAGATTCGCAAGCAGTACAAGTTCATTTTATGAGCAAAATATATCAAGATGGGGGCGACGAGTCCTATCAGGTCGACGCACCCGGTTCCCTTATTGTACGAGGGGACAGTGCTTATCTCACCTACATTGAGCAATTACCCGATCAAGACGAAGTCGAAGTTCTTTTTAAATTTAAAGATGAAGGCATTCGCTTGAATCGCAAGGGCCCACAAAATAATCATATGGCTTTTGAACTCGACCAAAAGCGCAACTTCAAGTATGAAACGGCTGCCGGACCGATGCAGTTAACGACCCGAGCTACTGAAATTGAGCGGGATTTCGACCTGGAAGCAGGACGGGGCGAACTTGGTTTGAACTATATTTTGTATCAAGGGGACCAAGTCCTTGGCCAGTACCGAGTTGAGTTGCAATTTGAACCAAAATTGAGTACACTTGATTAGTTAGAAAGCGGAAAGGACGTGTGATATGTCACTACAAGTAGACGGTCAGCCAAAAGAAGAGCTTGCCTTAGTTGAAATTGCCACAGCGATTCTGACTGAGCATGCTGAACCAATGCATTTTTCAGCCCTAGTCCAGGAAATTCAGGACTTTTTGGGGGTCGATGCTGAGACCTTTCAGCCACGACTATCACAGTTTTACACGGACTTGAATACGGTCGGTTCTTTCATCTCATTGGGTAACAATGAATGGGCTTTGCGTGAATGGTATCCAATTGATGCCATCGACGAATCCATCCATGAAATCGATGAAGAAGACGAAAAGCCAAAGCGTAAGAAGGCCAAGAAGAAGGTTAACGTCTTCGCCGACAACGCTGCCGATGATGACGTCATCGATTACAACGATGATGATCCTGAAGACGACGACTTTGACGACGTCCCTGATGACGAAAAGACGGAAGACGATGATGATGCCGATGACGAAGACTCAAAGGAAGAATCCATCGACGAAAATCTTACTGAATTGGCCGGTACGGACGATTTGGACGACCTTTCAGACGGTGATGAAGAAAAGTAATTACTCGACTTTTTAGTGGGAATTTTATCCAAAAAATTCTTGCTTTTTACGGGGTCGGTCTGTAATATATATACATGTGCTAAGCACAAAAAGCTCTCGTAACTCAGTTGGTTAGAGTAGGGGATTTTTAATCCCAAGGTCCTCGGTTCGAATCCGAGCGAGAGCACTGATAATTTTTATCAGGAGACCTTTGGGATATTCCATCAAAAAGCGAGCTCGTTTCGAGCTTGCTTTTTATTTTCTCCTTGCAAAAGGGGATTTGAGCAGTTAGAATAATAGCAATGTGAGTGAGGACGAGTAAGTCAAATTCGGCATACAGCGACGTCATGGTTGGTGAGAATGGCGGCCGGTTTGATTGAAGACTACCTTACTAAGACGGTATATCAGTAGCGCGTGAAAGTATACCCGGTTTAACCAGCCGTTACGATGGTTTAAGAGATGTTATCTTCTATGATAACAATATGGGTGGTACCACGCGCCGGCGTCCCTAGCTTTTTGGCTAGGGGCGCCTTTTTTGTTTGGTAGCACAGTTAGAGGAATTACTATGGGAAAAGAAAATAATGAACTAAAACGAGATTTATCTTCATTTCAAATGGAGATGATTGCCCTGGGTGGAACCATCGGGGTCGGACTTTTCATGGGGGCTTCATCAACGATTAAGTGGACCGGGCCTTCCGTTTTGTTGGCCTACATGTTGTCTGGTTTGGTGCTTTACATCGTGATGCGTGCTTTGGGGGAAATGCTTTACGTTGACCCTGAAGTTGGATCTTTTGCCAATTATGCCAGTCACTATATTCACCCAGTTGCCGGCTATCTGACGGTCTGGGCCAACGTTTTCCAGTGGCTGATGGTTGGAATTTCGGAAACGATTGCCGTCGGGGTTTACCTAGATTACTGGTTCCCCCACGTTCCGGGTTGGGTGACCGGCGTCGTTGTCTTGGCAACCTTGACTGGCGCAAACTTGGTCACGGTTAAGGCCTACGGTCGGATGGAATCTTGGTTCTCCTTGATTAAGGTTTTGACAATTGTCTTTATGATCATTCTTGGTTTCTTGATGATTATTTGGGGAATTGGAAACCACGGTCATCCACTTGGCTTTTCAAACCTTTGGACGCACGGAAACTTCTTTGCGGGCGGTTTGAAGGGCTTCATGTTCGCCCTTTCGATTGTAATGACCTCTTACCAGGCCATTGAAATTATTGGAATCACGGCTGGTGAAGCAGCTAATCCGCAGGAAGCTATCGTGAAGTCAATCAAGTCCATTGTGGCCCGTATCTTGATTTTCTACATCGGCTCCATCTTCGTGATTATCACGATTTACCCTTGGGATAAGTTGGACCAAGTTGGTTCACCTTTCGTGGAAACCTTTGCCCGTGTCGGCATCACGGCTGCCGCTGGAATCATCAACTTCGTGATGATGACCGCTGCGATTTCAGCCTTGAATTCTGGAATTTTCTCATCGAGTCGAATGCTCTATACTTTGGCCATGAACAAGGAGATTTCACCGAAATTCTTGAAGCTTTCAAAGCGCCGCGTGCCTGAAGTAGCTGTTTTGGCCATTTCCGGTGGGGTTTTGATTGGAATCGTCTTGAATGCAGTTTTGCCGTTGATTTGGCACGATTCTTCCAAGATTTTCGTCATGGTTTACTCAGCATCAACGTTGCCTGGAATGGTGCCTTGGTTTGTGATTCTTTGGAGTCAAATCAAATTCCGCAAGGAGCATCCTGAATTGTTGGAGGGACATCCTTTTAAATTGGCCTTCTCGCCATTCTCCAATTACTTTGCCATCGCGGCTTTGATTGTGACCTTGGTCTTCATGACCATTAACCCTGATACGCAAATTCCACTATTGATTGGTTTTGTTTTCTTGCTCATCATGGGTATTTACTACATGATTACGCGCCGTCATAAAAATTAAATGAAAAGAGCCGGAAGGCTCTTTTTTTGTTAAACTTAAATTAAAATCTTTAAAAGCGGAGAGAGTTATGGGGATTAATCGGATTGAATTGAAGGAAGAAGCGAAAGCTAAGTTAAAGGGGCATTGGGGACAAGCCATTTTGGTGTCTTTGTCCTTGCCTATTTTTATTGTCTTGTGGGAAGTTTTCACGATATTGTTGTCCCTTTTCTTGGTTGCGATTAAGGCCAGCATTCTTTACGATTTATTATCGGTAATTTTCTTTTTCGGTATGCCCTGGGCTGTCATGGCAATTGCTTTTGGGGTCAATTACGCTTATTTGGATTTCTTTCGTAATCCAAATGAAAAGCAGAATCCGCTGTTGCGTTGTGTCCGCGTTTATCAACAAAGTGGCTTGCTATCCGGGACTTTTGCGCTCGCTATCCTGACCAGTATGTGGTTGTTCTTCTGGGAGATACTTTTCTATTTTCCTGCTGTAGTTAAAAGTTGTGCCTATTCACAGACCTTCTTTATTTACCGGGATCATTTACAATTGGGGCACAAAATTGATTTCGGCCAAGCTGTAACGGAGAGTCGTCAATTAATGGATGGGCACAAGTGGGAATATTTTGTTTTGAGTCTGAGTTTTATTGGTTGGAACATACTTGGCCTACTTACTTTGGGTATTGCTTACATTTGGATTGTTCCCTATATGAAGGTGACTTTTGCTGGTTATCACGAAAAGTTAAAGGAAGTAAAGCTGCTGGAAATGTATGGGCAATTGGCGGCTCGGTGATTTAAGATAAAATTATCGATTTGTTGTAAAAGAGCCAGGAGGCTCTTTTTTGCTTGCCTCGAAGGTCTTTGGTACACTAGAATTCGAACGTTAAAAAAATTTGAGGGGGATTTATGAATATAAATCGTATTGATTTGAAGAATGAAGCGAAAAGTAAGTTGAAGGGTAAGTGGGGTTATGCAATTTTACTTGCTTTGATTGAATTAATTTTCGCTTTTATATATGGTACTGGGGCGGAATCTTCAGTTCATCAAACGGGCACATATTTTGGCTTTGCATTCATTGGGGGAATTATTTATTCACTCATCGTTTTTGGTACTGACTTTGTACTCTTGGACTTTTTCCGTAACACAGAGAAGAAGCGTGAGCCTGTTTTACAATTTGTGCGTGTCTACCAGGAAAAGGGGCTATTTTCAGGAACCCTTGTAATCGCAATCCTAGTTTATATCTGGACGTATTTGTGGTCCCTTTTATTGATTGTTCCAGGTGTTATTAAAGGTTTAGCTTATTCACAGGCACATTTTATTTACCGTGATCATTTGGAAGCTGGTGAAAAGATTGGCTATACTCAAGCGGTGACTGAAAGTCGTGAAATGATGGACGGCCATAAGTGGGAATTATTTGTTTTGGGATTTAGCTTTCTTGGATGGATACTTCTTGGTTGCATTACTGCTGGAATTGCCTTCATCTGGGTTCTTCCTTACATTCAATTAACTACTGCTGGCTACTACCAAAAGCTCAAGGAACTCCAAGCTTCTGACCAATACGTGGCCTGACTTTATCCTTTAAAAAAATCATTGACAGACCCTAGGTCAGTCAGTAATATATATTAGGGCTCACATTTAATGTGAAAAACACGTTTCGCTCCCAAGCACTGCTTGGGAGCTTTTCTGTTTTTATAATTTCCCTGGGGGTAAAACCCGATAAGAACTGTTGAACAAAGAGCTATCAGGAGGCAGCATGGCAAAAAAGCAGACGAAGTATATTTTTGTAACCGGTGGGGTTGTTTCATCCTTAGGTAAGGGAATTGTCGCCGCTTCCTTAGGTCGACTTTTGAAAAACCGTGGCTTGAAATTGGCCAGCCAGAAGTTGGATCCTTACATCAACATTGATCCCGGCACCATGTCACCATACCAGCACGGTGAAACTTTCGTGACTGGGGATGGATTGGAAACCGACTTGGATATGGGTCACTACGAACGTTTCATGGATATCGATACCAACATGTATTCGAACGTGACAACCGGTCGTATTTACTCAGAAGTTTTGGCAAAGGAACGTCGCGGTGACTACAACGGTGCCACTGTTCAGGTTATCCCACACGTAACCAACGCCATTAAGGATAAGATCATCAAGGCTGGTGAATCAACTGACGCTGACGTGGTCATCGTTGAAGTTGGTGGAACGGTTGGGGATATCGAATCATTGCCATTCATCGAAGCTTTGCGCCAGATGAAATCGGACTTTGGTTCAGAAAACGTCTTCTACATTCACACTTCATTGATTGTTTACTTGCGTGCCGCAGGGGAAGCCAAGACTAAGCCAACCCAGCACTCAGTTACCCAGTTGCGTTCATTGGGTATCCAGCCGGACATGTTGGTCTTGCGTACGGAAAAGCCTTTGACGGATGCCATGAAGGAAAAGTTGGCTACCTTTACTGATGTAAAGCCTAACGCCGTGGTTGAATCTCGCGACGTGGAAACCTTGTACGAAATTCCTTTGAATTTGCAAGCACAACACATGGATGACGTTGTTTTGGATAAGCTCCAGATCAAGGCGCCGGAAGCCGACATGACCGAATGGTCAGAAATGGTGGAACGCATCAAGCATCCAAAGCACAAGATTAACGTTGCCGTGGTTGGTAAGTACACTGACTTGCCGGATGCCTACATTTCCGTTAACGAAGCCTTGAAGGCTGGTGGTTACGCCCAAGATACTGATGTCGAACTAAAGCACATCAAGTCTGAAACGGTGACTGCCGACAACGTTGCCGAACTTTTGAAGGGCATGGACGGTATTATGGTTCCCGGTGGCTTTGGTTCCCGTGGAACGGAAGGTAAGATTCAAGCCATTAAGTATGCCCGTGAAAACAACATTCCATTCTTGGGTGTATGTTTGGGTATGCAGTTAGCTTCTGTTGAATTTGCTCGTGATGTCTTGGGCTACAAGGATGCTAACTCAACTGAATTGAACCCAGATACGGATGCACCGGTTATTGGTTTGATGGCCGACCAAAAGAACGTGGAAGGTCTTGGCGGAACGCAGCGTTTGGGCTACTACCCAACTTGCTTGGTTGCCGGTACCAAGGCAGCCCACGCCTATGGCGATGTTCCGGAAGTACAAGAACGTCACCGTCACCGCTACGAATTCAACACGGCGTACCGCAAGGAATTCGAAGATAACGGCATGGTCTTCTCTGCAACGTCACCGGATGATCGTTTGATGGAAGTTATCGAATATCCAAAGAACGACTTCTTCGTGGCTGCTCAGTACCACCCAGAATTCTTGTCACGTCCTAACCGTCCGGAAGGACTTTACAACAGCTTCATCTCAGCATCAATTAAGTATGCTGAAAAGCACTAAGCGACATTCAGAAAACGTACTTCGGTACGTTTTTTTGATTCCAGTGAAAGAGGGTATAATGTAATCATGCTTGCACATCCTTCAAAACATATCGAAGATAAACTTTCGCTCTTACCCGCCGAGCCCGGATCCTATCAAATGAAGGATCTCCACGGGAAAATCATTTACGTTGGAAAGGCCAAGAACCTGAAAAACCGGGTGCGGTCCTACTTTAAGCAGGATCACGACGGGAAGACGGCCGAACTGGTTTCCAATATCGTCGACTTCGACTTTATTGTGACCAATTCCGATAAGGAAGCTTTTTTGCTCGAAAACGAGCTGATTAAAAAGTATAAGCCCTATTACAACATTCGCTTGAAGTATGGAACAGGCTATCCTTACATTAAAATCACGCGCGAACGCGACCCCAAGATGGCATTGGCCAACGAAGTCCGCAAGGATGGCGGTTTTTACTTTGGCCCTTATCCGAACGTTTATGCGGCCCAAGAAACCCTTCGGTTTTTGGAAAAGAATTATCCCCTGCGTCGCTGTAATGGCTACCAGGGACGCCCCTGTCTCTACTATTCGATGGGTCAGTGTCTCGGCGCCTGTTGGAAAAAGGTCCCCAAAGAAGAGTACGATGCCCAAATCGACAAGATTAAGCACTTCTTGGATGGGGACACTCGGACGGTTAAGCAGCGCATTGAAAAGGAAATGAAGTTTGCGGCCAGTAACCTGGAATTCGAACGGGCCGCTGACCTTCGCGATCAGCTGAAGTACATCGATGAGACCGTTGAAAGCCAGCGAGTTTTGTCCCGCGATACCACGCCGCGCGACCTCTTTAATTTCTATTTGAATAAGGGTTGGATGACGGTTGAAGTCTTCTTCCTTCGCCAGGCCCGATTGATTCGCCAGTTTAAGCGGACTTTTGTTATTGTGGGCGATGCTGATGAAGAGCTGACTACCTTTATTCAGCAGTTTTATTCGCAGCGCAACATCCAGAAACCGCGCGAAATCTTGGTTCCTAAGGAAATCGATACTAAAATTTTGTCCGAAACCCTTGAAATTCCAGTTCGTACCCCCGTTCGTGGTGAAAAGAAGGACTTGCTCGACTTGGCTAAGAAGAATGCCAAGATTGTTCTCGATGAAAAGTTCCGTTTGATGGAGCTAAATGAGCAAAAAACCACGGGTGCCATGAAGGAAATCACCGATGCCCTTGGCATTCCGATGGGGCGCAAGATTGAAGCCTTCGATCACTCCCACACGCAGGGCGTCGAGATTGTTTCGGCCATGGTCGTCTTTGAAGACGGGGTGCCCGCTAAGAATCTCTACCGTAAGTATAAAATCAAGACGGTGGAGCACGCTGATGAATGGGCGGAAACGCAGGAAGTCATGCGCCGTCGCTACAGTCGTTTGTTGAAAGAACACGATGATTTACCGGATTTGATTTTGATGGATGGAGGTGAAGCTCAGGTGCATGCCGCCAAGGAAGTCTTGGAGGATGAACTGGGCCTCGACATTCCAATTGCCGGCATGGTCAAAAACGACAAGCACCGCACGGCCGACTTGCTCGATGGCCGGACGATGAAAAAGGTCCCCTTGGATCGCCAGTCACAAGGATTTTTCTTGCTGCAGCGTGTTCAAGATGAGGTCCACCGTTTCGTCATTACTTTCCACCGCCAGCAGCGTTCCAAGAACTCACTGGCTTCACGACTCGATACGATTCAGGGCGTGGGTCCCAAAACTCGGCAGAAGTTGCTGCGTGAATTTGGTTCCTTACCCAAAATCGAAGCTGCTAGCATCGAAGATTTACGTGAAATTGGCATCAACGAGAAGCTGGCCCGCGTGATTCATCTATCGCTGGCGCAGAACCATAGCTAAAGGACGGGGCCTGTGTTAAACTTAACTGTTAATAATTTTTTCGCTTTTTAAGGAGATAAGTGCTTAGGCACGAGTAAATATGGCATTTGTTGATCAAGCACAAGTTGAGGTAAAAGCCGGTAAGGGTGGCGATGGTATCGTTTCCTTCCGTCACGAAAAGTTCGTGGCCATGGGAGGACCCTTTGGTGGTGATGGGGGCCATGGTGGTTCCATTATTTTGAAGGTTGATGAAGGTTTGCGAACTTTGATGGACTTTCGTTATAACCGTCACTTCAAGGCCCAACCCGGTGGTACTGGTGGTACCAAGGGGATGACCGGTGCTTCTGCCGAAGACCGCATCATTAAGGTGCCGCAGGGAACGGTTGTTTCCGATGCGGAAACCGGCGAATTCTTGGGTGACTTGGTTGAAAATGGTCAGACTTTAGTCGTTGCCAAGGGTGGTCGTGGTGGCCGTGGAAATATTCGTTTCGCCACCCCTGCTAATCCAGCGCCAGAACTCTCCGAAAACGGGGAACCAGGCCAGGTTCGTACCATTAAGTTAGAACTGCGGGTTTTGGCTGATGTTGGTCTGGTTGGTTTTCCATCGGCTGGAAAGTCAACTTTGCTTTCGGTGGTTTCCAACGCCAAGCCTAAGATTGCGGCCTACCACTTTACAACGATTGATCCTAACATTGGGATGGTTCGTTTGGGGGATGGACGCGACTTCGTTATGGCGGACTTGCCCGGTTTGATTGAAGGGGCTTCACAGGGTGTCGGACTTGGTTTCAAGTTCTTACGCCACGTGGAACGGACCCGCGTCATCTTGCACTTGGTCGATATGTCTGGCATTGAAGGAACGGATCCTTATACCCAGTACCGTAAGATTTTGACGGAATTGCAGCAGTACGATCCAACGATTTTGGAACGACCACAAATCGTGGTGGCGACCAAGATGGATTTGCCCGACTCTGCGGAAAACTTGAAGAAGTTTGAAGCTTCCGTTAAGAAGGATTCCGGTTTGTCAAAACAACCTCAAATCGTTGCGATTTCAGCAGCTACGCATGAGGGCGTCGACGACTTGATGCGTTTAACCGCCGATACTTTGGCTAAGGCACCGGTTCCTGAAAGTTACCGTCCGGAAGAAGAAACGACGGCTGAAAAGCTCTACCAGTACAAGGAAGAAGAGCAGCCACAGTTCCAAGTGGAGTGGCAGCCTTCTGAACATTACTGGTTGATTTCCGGTAAGGATGTCGAAAAGCTTTACGCCATGACCAACATGCAGCGTGAGGCGACCGTGATGCGCTTTGCTCGTAAGTTGCGTCACATGGGCGTTGATAAGGCCCTTAAGGATGCCGGCGCCAAAAACGGCGACGATGTTCGAATTAATAACTCTGATTTTGTATTTGAATATAGTGAATAAGTCTGGGAAACCGGACTTTTTTACTAGGGAAAGGATAAAAGATGTTACGAATAGGTACGATTGGGACTTCATGGATTACCAAGCAATTGATTCAAGCCGTCGCGGCCAGTGACGATTATCGCTTGGACAAGGTTTACTCGCGTTCTTTGGACCATGCCGAGGATTTTATTGCGGAACTCGAAGCCGATGCCCAGGATGCCATCGCGGTGGATTCGCTGTCGGATTTGCTGAGTGAACTGGATATTGTTTACATTGCTTCGCCCAATTCTTTGCATTTTGAGCAGGTTTTGGCAGCCATTCGGGCCAACATTAACGTCATTGTTGAAAAGCCAGCCTTTTCAAATCCTGCGGAATACGCCAAGGTACAGGCCGTTTTAGCCCAGCATCCGGATGTGCATTTGTTCGAAGCTGCTCGGCATATCCACCAGCCTAACTTCAAACTTCTGGTGCAACAAGTTGAGCGTTTGCCTAAGGTTCAGGGCGCGACCTTTACAATGGCCCAGTACTCTTCGAAGTACGATGCCTACTTAGCTGGTAAGCAGCCTAACGTCTTTGAAAAGAAGTTTTCAGCCGGCGCGCTTTATGACCTGGGCGTCTATCCTTTATACGCGGCCTTGACACTTTTCGGCCAGCCCCAAGCCGTGCAGTATTTGCCAATTATGCTCGATAATGGCGCCGATGGTTCCGGGAGCGCAACGCTCTTTTACGGGGACTTTAACGTCACTTTGCATTTCTCCAAGACCTACAATTCCAACCAGGTTTCGGAAATTTACGGTGAACGCCAGACTTTGACGATTGACCACGTGGCTGACGTCAACAAGTTGACCTTGTCGGATGGTCAGGGTGGAGTTGAAGACCTATCCCGCGAACAAGATGCTAATCCAATGGCCGCTGAGTTGTCGGACTTTGCCAAAATTTTGGCTAACCCAACGAAGTATCGTGATCAGTATCAATACGATTTGAAGTTGTCGATGCTGGTTAACCAAATGCTCTTTGACTTGCGCCAGTCGGCAGGGATTGACTTCCCGGCGGATGCGGATGAAAAATAAAAAAGCTGAACATTGTGTTCAGCTTTTTTTATTGGATCTTTTTCTTTTTTTCGGGGTGCTGGTCTAAGTATTCACTGCCCCAGTTGGCCATGGATTCAATGATGGGGGCCATGCTTTGGCCAAGGGGTGAAAGCTGATACTCCACTTTGGGTGGAACCTCGGCATAGACTTTACGCTCTACCAAGCCATCTTCTTCCATTTCCCTTAGGCTTTGGGTCAGCATTTTTTGGCTAATGCCAGCAACACTGTTTTTCAGTGAACTATAACGTTGCATGCCTTTCAGTAAATCTCGCATGATGAGGACCTTCCATTTGCTACTGAGCAGGTCAATAGTCGTGGCAACTGGGCAGATGCCATTTTGTTCTAGTAATTTTCGATTGGCCATAAAGTGCTTATCATCGCAATGCTCTCTAATAGAAAGTATAAAACGATTAAGTGCCTTCTTTCAATTTTGATGTTAGTAAATTATAGTTAGTTTCGTAAAGAAAGACAAGTGCGAGGGAGTTACAAATGATTTCTTTAATCAATGTACATAAAAATTATGTCGATAAAGTCGTGCTGGATAAGATTAATTTTGAAATTGCCAGTCACGAATTTTTCGTCCTAGTGGGACCGTCTGGAAGCGGAAAAACCACCTTACTAAAAATGATTAATCGCTTGAATGAACCCAGTTCTGGCCGGATTGAAATCGACGGTCAGGATGTCAAAAAAATTGAGGATATTAAGGCTTTTCGCCGCGGTATTGGTTATGTTTTGCAGTCGGGGGCTTTGTTTCCGAATTTAACCGTTGCTCAAAATATTGCAGTGACTTTGGATGACAAAAAATATAAGCCAGACGAACAAAATCAGTTAATCGCTAGCATGTTAAAGCGAGTAGACCTTGATCCAGCGACCTTCATGCAGCGCTATCCTAATGAACTTTCTGGTGGAGAAGCGCAGCGCGTCGGGATTGTTCGAGCTTTGATTTTCAAACCCAATATCATGCTAATGGACGAGCCTTTTTCCGCACTGGATCCACTGTCCCGTCGGCAATTGCAGAATCTGCTTTTGGACTTGCACCGGGAATTTAAGACCACGATTGTCTTTGTGACCCACGATATGCAAGAAGCCCTGAAATTGGGTCAGCGAGTAGCAATTTTGCATGAAGGTGAGATTCAACAAATCGCTAGTCCACGAGAAATTATGGCGAAACCGGCCAACGACTTTGTCCGTAATTTCTTTGCTGAAGAAAATCCAGCCGCGCAGAATGTTGAGAATGTTATCGCTGCTGGCTTTGCCGAAGAGTCTGTTGGGCAAAGATTTAACATATCGGCTTCAGCCAGTTTGGCTGACCTAGCAGCTGCCCTGCAAAAAGCACCGGATGCAATCGTTCAAGTCGACGACTGGCAAATCAGCAAGGATGACGTATTGAACTACTTGGCAGCTAACGGAGGGGAGGCCGCTCATGAATAATTTTATGAATTATATTAACGAAAACGGCTCCGCAATCGGGAAAGCTTTGCTACAGCATATTTCCTTATCCTTCGTCTCTTTGATGATTACCATGGTGATTGCCATTCCGCTCGCTATTTTCTTGATGCGCTATCCCAAGGTGGGCGAAGCGGTTCAACAACTAGCCGGCGTCATCCAAACCTTGCCCAGCTTGGCGATTTTGGGTCTCTTGATTCCCTTTGTCGGGATTGGTACTGTGCCGGCCGTTATTGCACTGGTGCTGTATGCCATCATGCCGATTTTCTCTAATACCTATGCCGGCTTAACCGGTATTGACCCTGAACTAAAGGAAGCTGCGGAAGCCTTCGGTTTGTCCGGGCCTTTCAAACTCTTTCGGATTTACTTGCCACTAGCACTACCCATGATTTTGACCGGAATCCGCTTGGCCATGGTCATGATTATTGGAACGGCTACCTTGGCCGCCTTGATTGGTGGCGGAGGGTTAGGAACCTACATTTTGCTGGGCATTCAAACCAACAATAACAATGCCTTGCTGGTTGGTGCCTTGCTATCTGCTATTTTGGCGCTGCTGGCTTCTTACCTCCTGAAGATTCTTAGCAAGCTTTCCTTTAAAAAATTGGGTATTGGCCTTGTTGCCTTATTGATCATCCTTGGCGGTTTTTACGGTTGGCAGGCCTGGTCGAACAGCCAAAGCCAGACCATTACCATTGCCGGTAAAATGGGCGGCGAACCCGAGATTTTGATTAACATGTACAAGGATGTGATTGAGGCCGATGATTCCCACACTGAAGTGAAGCTGAAGCCAAACTTTGGGGGAACTTCCTTCCTCTTTGGGGCCCTACGTTCTGGCAAGATTGACATCTATCCTGAATTTACCGGAACGGTTTTGCAGTCCCTTGTAAAGGGGGATGGCCAGGTTGCCCACAATCCAGAAAGGGCCTATCAAGCGGCTCGTCAGTCCTTAAATAAGCAGTTCAACTTGGATTATTTGGCACCCATGGCTTATCAAAATGGCTATGCTTTAACAGTTCGTGCCAGTGATGCCAAGCAGTATCAGTTGAAAAGCATTGCTGATTTGGCCAAGTATCCACAATTTAAGGCTGGCTTTGATCCTGACTTTTACCAGCAAAAGGATGGTTATCCTGGCCTTAAGGAGAAATACCATTTGGATTTCACCAATGTTAAAACGATGGAACCCGCTTTGCGCTATGAGGCTTTGAATAATGGTCAGTTAGACGTCACGGATGCCTACACAACTGATCCACAAATTAAGCAGTATCACTTAGTGGTTTTGAAGGATAGTGACGGCTTCTTCCCGCCATATCAAGCGGCACCCTTGATGTCACATAGCTTTGCCCGCAAGCATCCGCGTGCGGTTAAGGCCTTGGATAAGTTGAAGGGGAAGGTGACGACTGAACAAATGCAGGCCATGAACTACAAGGTGACGGTCTTGCACCAAAAGGCCGCTGACGTTGCCAAAGAATTCTTGCAGCAAGAACATTTGATTTAAGGAGTTACAATGCAGGCTTACCTCGTTAAAAAAGCAGGCGGACCCGAGGTTTTGGAAAGGGTTACGCGACCCAAACCAGGAGTTAAACCGGGCTGGAGTCGGATTAAAATCAAGGGCTTTGGCTTGAATCATTCAGAAGTTTTCACCCGGGAAGGGAAGTCACCTAGCGTGCATTTTCCAAGAATCTTGGGCATTGAAGCCGTTGGTGTGATCGATGGGAGTTCGGATGAAGAAAAGTTACCGCTTGGAAGGGCCGTGGTTACCTTTATGGGCGAAATGGACCGGGCCTACGACGGCAGTTATTCGGAATATGTTCTAGTGCCCAATAAGCAAATTTACCCCGTAAAAACTAATTTTTCCTGGACTGACTTGGCAGCAATACCAGAAACTTTTTATACGGCCTATGGAATTTTTAAGAGTCTTCAGTTTAAAGCCGACGACCAGCTCTTGATTCGAGCGGCCAGTTCTAGCGTTGGTTTTGCCCTGTTAAAGCTGGTCAAGGCCCTACCTTTTTCCGTTCAAGTGACTGGCACGACTCGTTCTGCAGCTAAGGCTAAAGCTTTACAGGCGGCAGGTTTTGACCAGGTGATTGTGACCGATAATCCTAATCAACTGGAATCGAAATTGAATTTTGATAAAATGGCGGATTTAATTGGGCCCACTAGCTTGCTTGATTCCTTTGCTCACTTGAAGGAATACGGCATTGTCAGTTCGACAGGGCAGCTCGGGGGGCAATGGACGCTGCCAAATTTTGATCCGATTTCTGATATCCCGAACAATCGCTATTTAACCGGTTTTTATTCCGGAGACGTCGAACCTGGCGTTCTTCAGGCAATGTTCAATTATCTTGAAGATCAGTATGTCGATGTTCGTCCAAATAAGGTTTTCCCTTTTTTAGATTTAGTCGCTGCTCACCATTATCTTGACAGGGCTGAGGGAATGGGAAAAGTCGTGGTCATGTTATAGGAGAGTATTATGCAAATCAAACAGACGGAGAATCACGATTTAATCAAACTTGAAAAGGGTGACCAGCTAATGGCCGCCATTAAAGAATTTGCTCTAGAAAAGCAGGTATCTGGGACTTTTAGCGGCATCGGTGCAATGGACAAGGTTGTTATCTCAACCTATTTACCAGAAAAAAGTGATTTTCTCGACCACGAAAAAGAGGGCCTGCTGGAGATGTTCACTTTGACAGGTAATGTTTCTTGGAACGATGCGGAACCGGTCGTTCATGCGCATGCGGGATTTTCTTTTTTAGATGGTAATCAGGAAGTGGCGGTCATTGCTGGTGATTTGCGTGAAGCCCATGTTTCCTATACGGCGGAGATTCTTTTTGTACCGGAAACAGAAAAAATTATGCGCGAATTTGATTCCAAAGCTGGCATTGATGTCTGGAAATTAAATTAAAAAGAGCTGACGGCTAATTTTTAGTCATCAGCTTTTGTTATACTAGAAGAAGATTAAGCCTTTGCTGCCAATGGAGAAAAGCATGATTTTACCAGAACTATTAGAAAAATTTGAGTCGGATTTTAAAGAGAAAACGCCCATTCAAGCGGCCTTATTTGATCGGCTGGCGGAGGGTGAATCACTCTTTGGTTTGGCACCGACTGGTTCCGGTAAAACCTTGGCCTTTACCTTGCCCCTGCTTTCCCGTTTGGACCTAACCGCTAAGCAAAGCCAAATGATGATTTTGGCGCCTTCCCAGGAATTGGGAGCGCAGTTGGCTCAAGTTATTCGTCCTTATGCCAGCTTGATTGGCGTGAAAGTGGCAGCCTTAATTGGAGGTGCCAACGGTAAACGCCAGGCGGACAAGTTGAAAAAGGAAAAGCCTGCTGTTGTCGTCGGCACGCTGGGTCGGATTCAGACCATGATTGCCGGCGGTGCTCTCAAAACCAAGCACATTAGCATGCTAGTCATTGATGAAGCAGATGCCACCATTACCGAAGAGCATCGCGAAGATTTGGAAAAGTTGGCTGATTCTTTGCCCGCCTTGCAGCAGGTTAGTCTCTTTTCGGCAACCTCCGGTGTTGATTTGGCCTGGGTGCAGCAACTCTTCGGGCAAGCGGTTACGCCCGTTTCCGTTGGGCAACAGGCGCCGAAAAGCATTGACCATACTTATTTGCACGTTGATGCTCGCGCCAGTCACAAAGTTTTGATTGAATTAGCTCGGCGCCATATTCAAGCCTTGGTTTTCTTTAATTCGATTAATGCCTTGGTTGCCGCGCAGGCTGCACTACGTCACGAGCACGCCTCCGTCATGTCGGTTGGGAATAACGAAAAGTCCCACTTGAAGCGAGCCGATGCTTTGAAATCCTTTAAGAAGGGTGACTTGGACTTGCTTTTGGCAACGGATGTGGCCGGGCGTGGCCTTGATATTACCGGCCTTCCTCTGGTCGTAAATGCCCAGGTACCCCGTAACTTAACCACTTACCTGCATCGTTCCGGTCGTACCGGCCGTGCCGGTCAAAAGGGAAAAGTTTTGACCTTGGGAAACGATCACGACATTCGCTTGCTCAAGCAGTACTTGCCCGATGACATCGAACTAACAAAGTTTTCCTGGTCGGCCTTTAACACTAAGAAAGCGTCGAAGCCAACCGCAGAAAAAGCCGAAGATAGTCAAAAAGAAAGTCCACATGCAGAAGAGTCTGTCTCTCAACGCCCCAAAGCTGCTCCAGCCAAGAAAAAGCCAGCAGCTGCAGCAATTCAGACTGTTGGCAAAGTCAAAGCGAAGAAAAAGCACCAGGCCCGTAAGCGTAAGAATAAGGGTAAGCCCAAGTGGGCCCAGCAACATGATTAAGATAATGGACTCCAAACTGAAGGGTTTGGAGTTTTTATTTTTGCCAAAGCCAACTCCTCAAAAGCCTGTTATAAAGCCGGTTGCGACCTCCGCCCGTAACTTGAGACAGTAATTTTTGATGAGGTATTGTAAAAAAACACTCGATTCTGAATACTTAGTGACAGGCATATTTGACCGATCAAGATAAAGGAATGGGAAAAGGATGAAAAATCAGTTTGGGAGTCAGTTAGTTATGCTGCGGCAGAAAAAGAATCTGTCACAAGAAGGACTAGCGCAAAAATTATTTGTATCACGGCAGTCAATTTCAAAATGGGAAAATGGGGAAGTCGAACCCAGCATTGATAAGTTAATCATGCTGGCTGAAATTTTCGCCGTTGACTTGGATTTTCTTCTTTTAGGGAAAAGTCAGCACGATGAGGTCATTTTGAAAATGGCGAAAGTTCAAAAGCACTTTGATAAAGCGGTATTACGCGACGTGAATTTAGAAGTCCGGAGTCGCGACCGCATTGCGCTGCTCGGTAGCAATGGTTCCGGTAAAACGACCATCGTGAATTTGATTTT
Organism: Eupransor demetentiae; assembly: GCF_963930865.1. Taxonomy (NCBI): domain Bacteria; kingdom Bacillati; phylum Bacillota; class Bacilli; order Lactobacillales; family Lactobacillaceae; genus Eupransor; species Eupransor demetentiae. Next base: position 106,905 of record NZ_CAWVOH010000001.1, read on the forward strand.
GGGTGCCTATCGCCCTAATGGCGGTCAGATTCAGCGTTATTTTAAGCCGGAAGATGACCTCAGCGTCATGCCCCAAGAAAATCATTTATTGGAAGCCTTGCGCCTAAAAGAACAGGTTGCCTTATCGGCAAAAATTCAAGGCCAGTACAAGGCGCAAAATCTTAAGGAACTGGTCAATCAATTTCATTTAACTGACCAAAGTAGAAAATTAATTAGCCAGCTATCAGGCGGACAAAAACGACGTTTGGCGCTTTTGCTAGCTCTATTGAAACCAAGTAAGTTGGTCATTTTGGATGAACCGACAGTGGGGATGGACCTTGAATCGATTGACTTCTTCTGGAGCTACCTCGAACATGTCTCCGGTGCTGTCATCACCATTACCCACGATTTTAATCAAATTGACCGCTACTTTAACCGGGTACTGCTGCTTAAAGATGGCGTGATAGCCGCTGATGAACGCGTCGCGACCATTCACTCCAACAACCAAACAATTGAGCAGTGGTACCGTGCTAACAACCAAAGTCAGGAGCAGCCCGCATGATGAATTGGATTCGTATTAAAAGCACTTTTCGTAATCGCCGTTTTGTTCTTTTTACCCTTATATTCCCGCTAGGAACTTACTGGGCGATGAACAACATTGCGCATTCCGCCGGTTACAATAATTTTGAATTTAACACTTTCGCCTTTGTTACAGCCGTCATTATTGGAATCGCTGGAAATTCTGTCGTAACCTTTTCCAAGAAGATTGCGGACAGTCTAGGGTTTTACCGTTTGCAGGCTCAAACTTCGCATTATGGTTTCTTTTCTTGGTTGCGTGATGAGTCCTTGGTGAACTTGTTCTTAAATGCCGTCATCTGCCTTGCGGTTTTGCTCCTTGCTTTGGCTTGTGGCAACGTGCGTTTAACGAGTCACTTGCTGCTAATCATTACTTTACTGTTAATTTTGGGACTTTATTTAACAGGCATCGGCTTTTTCGTTGCTCAAGTTTTTGATCCTAAAACCATTTCTGCCTTGGCCATGCCGTTAAGCAGCGGAATGGGGAGTTTGATGATTCGCTGGGAAAGCTTTTTCAATTCAAATGATACTGTGATTGTAATCTTGACGGCTATCCAAAAATTCTTCCCCGGCTATTATCTTTTCTTGATTATTGAAAAATTAAACGCTCAACAAAGCATCGCGATGGAACTCCTAGCCTTTATTGGCACTTCCTTGTTGCTCGTGATTCCTTTTGGACTACTGTTCCTTTCCAGAAAAATTAAAAGTGCGTAAAGAGATGGCTAGTAAACTCTACCGAGTTTGCTAGCTTTTTGCTTTGTAAATCCATCATTCCAAGCGAAATTCCTATGCTAAAATGGAGTAAGTTTACCGGGTTAATTTTGAAGTGGGCTAGTGCCCGCTTTGAATGTAAAAAGGAGTTAACGATGCCTGAATTACCAGAAGTTGAAACGGTCCGTCGCGGACTAAATATTCAAGTTAAAGGGGCTACGATTCAAGAAGTCGAAGTGCCTTATCCTAAGGTTGTTCAGAGCAGTTTGCAGGATTTCAAGAAGGACTTGATTGGCGCAACCATTACTGAGGTTGACCGCCGCGGCAAGTACTTGCTTTTCCAATTCTCAAACAACAAAACGATGGTTTCCCATCTACGTATGGAAGGACAGTACTCGGTGGAACCCCTGGGGGCTGAGCCACATAAGCACACCGAAGTCATTTTTAAGTTGACGGACGAACGTCAGCTCATGTACAACGATACGCGCCGCTTTGGACGAATGACTTTGGCCGACAGCGACGAAATCATTCAAGAAGTTCCGACTTTGGCCGAACTGGGGCCAGAACCTACCGAGGAAGACTTGCATTTAGGCTACATGGTCAAGATTTTCGGTAAGTCCCATCGCCAGATTAAGCCTTTCTTGCTCGATCAAAGCAAGATTGCCGGTTTGGGCAACATCTACGTCGATGAAGTCCTTTGGCAAACCAAGATTCACCCCGAAACTTTAACGGACCAGTTGACCCGCAAGCAGCTCGAAGAACTTCGCGAAAACATCATTGCTGAAATTAAGAAGGCGATTGCCAATCACGGTACGACCGTCCATTCTTTCAGTAACGTTTTTGGTAAGGTTGGTGAATTTCAAAATCAGCTCGATGTATACGGACGAGCCGGCAAACCTTGCCGCCGTTGTGGCGAAACTTTAATCAAAATGAAGGTCGCCCAGCGTGGTACAACGATTTGTCCACGCGAACAAATTTTAGTAAAAAGTAAGTAAAGGATTAGCATGAAGCCAGAAAAAATTAGCATTCGTCGAGTCAAGTTAACGGCTCGCCAACAATTAAAGAAATCTTTCAGTGATGCTTTAAAGGCCAATTTTTTCATGATCGTTTTTCAGGTTATCCAGGTCTGGATTCTGGCACTCAGTATTTTGACTATCATTATGACGGTCAATGATCCAAGTAGTTCTTCCACGTCTGGCAGTAACAACCCCTTGGGACCGGAGAATATTATCACGGTCCTTGCTCGAGCGGTCATGACCCTGTTTGTCTGGTCAGCCTTGTGGACGACGATTGATGCTTTCCAGGCGCCCAACAGTAAGGTCACTTTCCGCCAAACTTTGCAGAGCTTTACCAACGGCCATTTTGGTGTGACCTTCTTACTTGCCCTGGTGCAAAACATTTTGCTCAAATTGTGGACGGTCTTAACCATGCCTTTGTTAAGCATTCCGGGAATCGTGAAGCGCTTTTCATATTCGCAGACCTACTATGCTTACAAAATGGATTTGCTCTTTAACCGTAAGCAGCGTTCATTGACGGACTACATTACGATTTCGCGCCGGGTCATGGATGGGCATAAGTGGGAGCTCTTTCGCCTAGAACTGTCATTTTTCTTCTGGCATCTCCTTGGGATTTTGACCTTTGGGCTGGGCTACATCTACGTTTTGCCTTATCTTTACACTAGCCGGGTCGTCTATTCGACTCAGATTTTTGCTCAAGCGGTAAAGGAGCCTTAATCATGAAAATCATTGGTTTAACGGGTGGCATTGCCACGGGAAAGTCAACCGTTAGCAAAATGCTGGCTCAAGCCGGTTTTCCCATTGTGGATGCTGATTTAGTGGCCCGCGAGGTCGTCGAACCCGGCACAACCACACTGGAAAAAATTAAGATGGCCTTTGGTGCCAACATTATTGATAACGGCGTTTTAGACCGTAAGCGGCTTGGCGAACGGATCTTTGCAGATCCTAGTCAACGGCGGGAATTGGACCAAATTATTCAACCCGCCATAAAGAGCGCCATGGAAGATAAGATTGCCTTTTGGCGGATGCAGAAGGTGCCGCTTCTGATTATCGACTTGGCTCTTTTGTTTGAACGGGGCTACGATAAAACCGACCTCTTTGACAAGATTGTTTTGGTCATGACGGACCGGCGGATCCAACTGGAGCGCTTAATGGCACGTAACCACTTATCTTTGGCCGAAGCCGAGCAGCGGGTTAATTCCCAGATGAAAAGCGAGCAAAAATTGGCCGGAGCTGATTTTGTGATTGATAATAACGGCAATTTGGACGACCTGAAACAGCAGGTTGACGAACTGATTGCAAAGTTACAGGAATATGGGCATGCGCAATGATGAATCCAAAACTGAATTAAAAGCTTCGGCGGGTTTGCTTTTGCAGAGTCGGTCCTTGATTTCAAATAGTGATTTGGAACGGCTAGACGACCTCTATTTACCTTTCTTAGGGCCCAATACAGCGGCTTTGTACCGTCTTTTGGCCAAAGAAGTTACCCATGTTGATGAATGGCAGGAACGACCGGACCATAATTTCATTTTGGATTCCTTGACGATGAGCTTGCCTGAATTCGTCCGTTCCCGCCGGCGTTTGGAAGGGGCTGGTTTGTTAAAAAGCTACTACCTTCAAGATCAGTTGGGGGAGCTCTACACCTATCAATTGCTGGCGCCTTTGTCCGCGGAGGACTTTTTCAAGGAACCGCTTTTAGCAGGTTTGCTTTACAACTATTTGGGTGAAGAACGCTTCTTACAACTCGAAAAGCGCTATGGCTTGCAAGGTCAGCGTGAAATCAAGGGTGAAGACTTATCCGCAAACTTCCTGCAAGTTTATGGCAGACAGGGCAACCGCCGTGCGCCAGCTAGTCAAATCCCAACGAGCACCAAGCCAAGTTTTGACCGCCAAGCTTCCGACTTTGATTTTAAGGGGATGACGGCTTTGGTACAGGGCACGCAAGAAGATGAAGTGGCACGCCACCGCGATTTCATTTTGGCCCAGCAGATTTTGTATGGCTTTAACGAGCAGGAAATGGCCCGAGCCGTTTCGCAGGCGACCTCTTTAGCAGATCATAAAATTGACGAGGGCCAGTTGCAACGGATTCTAGCCAGTCAGGGTCAGAGCGTAAAGCCTAAAGAAAAGGGGCCTTCCACGACGGTTGCAGCGAAAGAGTCGTCCAAGCAGCCCGTCTCGACAGCTTTAGAAGCCTTGCTGCAGGCCGCCAATGAAATGGCGCCGATGGATTTCTTACAGGCCCTTAAGCAGGATAACCACGGTTTCGTTGCCAATAACGAACGGCGGATTTTGACCGACTTGATTGAAAAAACGACCTTGCCTGCTCCAGTGATTAACATCCTGACCTATCAGGTTTTGGTGGGGATGGATAATACCAGCTTGAAGCGTAACTTGGTCGAGGCCATCGCCAATGACTGGTCGAAGGCACAAATTAAGACGGCCGAGGGGGCGATTAAGGCCATCAAGGACCGTCAAAATCGCCCACAGAGCAAAACCAACAACTACCGTGGTAAGCCAAGAGCAACCCGGGTCGAACCAAAACTTGTTAAAAATGAGGACGCCCATCCTCAGAGTCATAATCAAGCCGATATGCAGGCCGCGTTGGCAGCTTTGCAACAGCTGCGTACCAAGAAGTGAGGTAAAGGGTGAAGAGTTTAGCAGAAGTTTTAAAGACATTTCAGGCGCGCTATCCCAACCAGGATCAGACGTCGTTAACGGCGATTGCTGAAGAAATTTTGGCTGATCAGGACGTCCAGCGTTTCTGGCAGGAAAATCAGGACAAACTGCGTGGTGACGCCTTTGAGCGCAAGATGATGGATTTATACGAATTCATCCAGCAAAAAAAGCGAATCGCTGATGGACAGCCTTCCTTGTATCCTGGATTTTATCCGAGTTTGGCCTTGGCCAAGGGTTATCCTTACGTTGCCTATGTGCCCAGTGAGGAAACGTTGCGCAAGCAAGAACAGCAGGAAAAGTTAACGGTTTACCAAGTGCCCAAAGCTGTTAAGCAGGCCGACTTGCAAAGCATTGCCGAAGAGTCGGCTCAAGATCCCGGTCGCATCGATGCCTTGACGGAAACCATTCGGATTTTCAATGAACAGGTTCACCATGCGGACCATTTTATTCCGGGCGTTTACCTATCCGGCGATTTTGGAATTGGGAAAACCTATTTGATGGGGGCCTTGGCTAACGCCTTGGCCGTTAATCAAGTGGACGTCATGCTCCTGCATTTTCCGTCCTTTATCAATGATTTGAAGGCTTCCTTTAACAAGCCCCATCAGGATTTGTCGGACTTAATCGACCAGGCTAAAAAGGTCTCGGTCTTGATTTTGGATGACTTGGGAGCCGACACTTTAACGGCCTGGAGCCGTGATGACATTCTGGGTGTTATCTTGGAATACCGGATGCAAAATGAGTTAACGACTTGCTTTACATCCAACTTCGATCTAAATTCATTAGAAAGTTACCTCGCTCAAACCCGAGATGGTGTTGAGCCTGGTAAGGCCGCCCGCCTCATGCAGCGCGTGCGTTTCTTAGCAAAACCGGTCCATATGGCCGGCATTAATCGCCGCTTGGAGTCTTAAAATGCTTAATCGTCGACAAATGTTTCAATTGATTATCCTAGCCCTCGCAGTGGGCTTTGCCTGGCTACTTGGCCGCAATGATGCTGCCCTTTACAAGCAGCCGATTGCCCAGGTAGTGGCGGTCAAAAATTTGTCGAACCAAAGCGTAACCGATGAGCAGGGCAACGAGGACCGGAACAAGGAGCAGGAGTTAACGCTTCGCTTCTTGAACCGTTCGGGTCAAATGAAGGTGACCAATCAGTACTACGCTTCCCAAGCGATGACCGAACCTTACCGCAAGGGCGATCAAGTCATCTTGAGTCATCAAGCTTCAGGCTGGCAGATTGTCTCCTTGAAACGCGATGCTTTGCTGGCAGCCTTAACGGTTGCTGTGCTGGGATTGATGCTGATTTTAGTGGGTCGGCGAACGACTTCCTGGATTATGTTAGCCTTACTGGCCAATTCCGTCCTCTTTGCCGGGGCCATTTTCTGGGACATTACCTTTAAAAACGTCAACGTAGTCGTCTTGTTCTGTGCTTTGGCCTTGTTATTGGCCGTCGTTTCACTGCTGATCGTGCTTCGTTTTAACTGGCAGGCCTTAATTACCTGCTTAAGCACGATTGTCGCGACAGCCTTGGCCATGATCATCATGTGGTTGGCGCTTTTGATAACTGGGCATGAAGGCGTGCACTTTGAAACCATGTCCTATGTGACCCAGGTGCCTGTCGCTGTCTTTTATGCTCAGGCAGTAATCGGGGTGCTTGGTGCCGTCATGGATGAAACAGCTGACATCGTGGCCGGCCTTTTCGGCTTGGCGCGTGAACCCGGACAGCGGGCTTTCCACGAATACTGGGATGCCGGCCGTTCAGTTGGTAAGGAAATCTTGGGCACCCTGATTAACGTGCTCTTTATGATTTTTATTGCCGAAACTCTGCCCATGGTTATCTTGATGCTTCGCAACGGTAACAACTGGTCCTACATTCTGGACCAAGTTATGAATTTGGGCATCTTGCAAACCGTTGTTTCCGCCATCGGCATTGTTTTGGCGGTTCCGGTGACGAGCTTGCTGACGGCTTTGATTTTGCGTGAAAGAGGGGGTGTTGAGCAATGAACAGCATCTTACTTTTGATTTTAATTCTGCTAGCACTGATGCTCTGGATTGGTGGTAAACAGGGTTGGAAGTCCTTTATTGGGCTGATGATTAACTTTGCCTTGATTTTCATTCTCGTCATTTTGATTAACTGGCAGTTTAACCTCTACCTGGTGACGGCTGTTATCAGTACCATGATTTTGGCAGTCGCGATTTACCTATCATCGGACCGAACGGCAGTCATGAACACGGCCTTTAAGACCTCGCTCATTGTCATGGCCGGTCTCTTTATTCTGTCGCTCATCATCCAGCACTTTGCTCAGCTCGGTGGTTTCACCACGGAAAATTCGGATGAATTGGAAGGGCTGTCCCTTAACATCGGCCTATCCTTTGGAAACTTAGCCCTGGTCGTGATGATTGTTTCGGCCCTAGGGGCTGTCTCGGAGGCAGCTATGGCCGTAACGGCTGACCTTTATGAAGTGATTGAGCGTAACCCGGACTTGCCATTGAGTAATCTAGTTAAACAGCGACAAATTATTTCGAGTCAGATCATTTCGACGGCCATCAATACCTTGTTTTTTGGGATGTTGGGTTCTAATTTGCCCTTGTTAATTTGGTACATGCGGCTGCATTATTCACCCGCGATTTTGATTAATGCTAAGTTGCTGGTGATTGAGCTCGTGACGACTTTGCTGGGAATTCTCGGAATTTTAGGAGCAATTTGGCTGTCTTCACATTTTGTTATTCGTGATTATGAAAGGAAGGGTGCTGCAATTGTCGATGAACCAGACCTTTGATTTAATTGAAGAAATTACTCGTAACGACGGTAGTATTTACTACGAATTAGGGAATATTACCGAAAACAGCCGCGCTGAATACGCGGCCGACCATGGTTTTATTAAAATGGTCCGGATTTTGAAGATGAAGGTGCCACGTTCCAAGCACCTCCTCCGTGTTGAAAAATACATTAACGATCACTACGACCAACTGCCGATTGAGGCTGACCACTGGGACGAATGGAAGAAGCCCGAAGAAATTCAGGCCGAAATGGATGCCATTTTGTTGGATAACCGACTCGGATAAGCGTTGTGACCGTTGTAATTTGGTTAACTTTTCTTTATAATTAATGAGGTTAACTTGGTGGTATAGCCAAGCGGTAAGGCATGGGTCTGCAACACCCTGATCACCGGTTCGATTCCGGTTACCACCTCTAATAAGTCTCCCGGGAGGGAGGCTTTTTTATTTTGGCTAGGACTATGTTAGGATAGACCAATCATACAAAAAAGGAGATTCTTGATGCGCTTTCACGTTGATAACTATGCTTCCCAATCTGAAAAAAATGAAGACCGAATCGAACGACTCCACTGGATTTCGCGCTTTGCTATCATAGCTTCCGTCCTGATGTACTTTTCTTACATCGCTGTTATTCAAGGAAACTTTACCGGTCATCCAAGTAGTCCAATTCCACCGATGATGGCCATGGTTAACGCTTCCCTCTGGACGGCGTATGGCTGGCAAAAAACGCACAAGGATTGGACTTTGATTATTGCCGATTTACCCAGTATTATTTTGGGCTTTGTCGCACTGATTACGATTTACGTTCACTAAAATTAAGTCGCTTTGGCGGCTTTTTATTTGGCAATAATGGTAGAATGAAGCCGTTAAGCAATTGAGGAGAATAACAGGCATGCATGTTGATAATTACACTTCTGAGGAAGAACGCGACGAAAGGCGGATTAAGCTCTTGCATGTCGTCAGTCGGGTGGCCATTTTTGCCTGTGCTCTAATGTATATTTCCTACATTTCAAATATTCGGGACAATTTGGCTGGCCACCCGGTCGATCCCATTCCCGCCATTATGGGCCTGGTGAATGGTGTGCTCTGGACAGCCTATGGCTGGCTAAAGACCCATAAGGACTGGCCCTTAATTATCGCCGACGTGCCCGGTGTCATCTTTTGCGGCTTGACCTTGATTACGATTTACATCCATTAGATTTTGACTTGTGTTATAATTTCTTTCAACTTCAAAGCTTGCCTTTGAAACGAAGGAGATGATTATTTTATGAAGTACCGCGTTGATAATCACGTTGATGAAAATGAACGTCGTGAAGTTAGTCCGGAGCGGATTAAGTTCCTAAAGACGATGAGTAAAGTTGCGACGATTTCCTGTATTTTGATGTACGTCTTTTACGTCTTTCAAATCCGTCAAAACCTTTCGGGTAATCCCGTTTCACCAACGCAACCGGCAATGGCCATGGTCAATGCAACGCTATGGACTATCTATGGTTGGACGAAGACCTACCGTGATTGGCCCATCGTGATTTCAAACGTGCCCGGTGTTTTGTTTGGGCTCGTTACCTTGGTTACCATTTATATTCACTAAGAGGACCGCTAGGGTCTTTTTTTGTTGAAAATGTTAGAATATAAAGTACTTTATGGAAAGGAGATAATTCAGTGACGGCTTTGCATGATTCAATTGAAACTTTGCCGGGCGTGGGCCCTAAGCGCCTGGAAGCCCTCCATGCCTTGGATCTCTTTACCTTAGAAGACCTACTGAATTATTTTCCTTTTCGCTACGAAGATTTGGGTGCTCGCCAACCCAGCACAACCCTGGATGGGGAAAAGGTGACCTTTAAAGGGATTGTTTCCACAGCGCCGGTAGTGCGTCGCTTTGGCAAGCGGTCCCAGACTTACTTTGGCTTGATGATTGACCATGACAATGTTCGGGTTAATTTTTTCAATCAGCCCTGGGTGGCTAAAAATATTGAAGCCGACCAAGAAGTGGCCGTCTATGGTACCTATAATGCCGCTAAAGCCAGCCTAGCAGGGATTAAACTTGTTTCGGCGACTCTAAATGAACTCGACCCCATATACCCTGCATCCAAGCAGATCACGGCCAAGACGATTCGGCATTTAATTGAGTTAGCCTGGGCGAAGTTGCGAGGCCAATTACCAGAGATGGTGCCCGATGACGTTCGAGCGAAGTACCGCTTGCTGGGACAAAATCAGATGGTCGAATGGATGCACTTTCCGCCAGACGGCCCCTCTGCCAAACAAGCGCGCCGTTCGGCAGCCTTTGAGGAGTTCTTCCTCTTTCAGATGCGTTTGCAGCTCTTAAAACAGGCCAACGCCAATTATGCCGGTGAGCCAGTTAAGTATGACAAGGGCCTAGTCAAGGCCTTCATTGATGGCTTACCCTATCAATTAACCGAAGCACAGCAGCGTGTTGTGCATGAAATTTTGCAAGATCAGGCTCTACCCAAGCACATGAACCGGCTTTTACAGGGAGACGTTGGCTCTGGAAAGACCGTTGTGGCAGCCATTGCCATGTATGCGGCCGTGACTGCTGGTTGTCAGGCGGCTTTGATGGCACCTACTGAAATTTTGGCTCAGCAACACGCCATTAATTTGGCGAAGCTCTTTGATGAGGCCGGCCTTGATTTGCGAGTGGAGTTGTTAACTTCTGGATTGAAGGCAGCCCAACGGCGGCAAATCCTTGCTGATTTAGAAGATGGGGACATTGATATTATCATCGGGACCCATGCCCTCTTGCAGCCCGATGTACTTTTCCATCACCTGGGCCTAGCCGTGATTGACGAACAACATCGCTTTGGAGTTAAGCAGCGGGCTCGTTTGCGTGAGGGTGGGGTTAACCCCGATATTTTGGCCATGACGGCCACGCCTATTCCGCGAACTTTGTCGCTAACGGCCTACGGGGAAATGGATGTTTCCATCATCGACCAGTTACCAGCTGGTCGAAAACCCATCCAAACCAAGTGGTACCGCCATCAACAATTTGATCAGGCCTTGGAATTCATGAAGGGGCAGCTGGCCCAAGGAGCACAGGCCTACGTTGTCACGCCTTTGATTGAAGAATCCGAAGCTTTGGATGTTCAGAACGCTCAGGCCATCTGGGAAGAGCTTTCTCAGGAGCTGCCCAATTACCAAATCGGACTTTTACACGGCCGCTTGTCCAAGGAAGAAAAGCAGAACTTGATGGCCGATTTTAAGGCTAACCAGATTCAGGTCTTAGTGGCGACGACGGTTGTGGAAGTTGGGGTGGATGTGCCCAATGCCAGTTTAATGTTAATTTTGGATGCTGACCGTTTTGGCCTGGCCCAATTGCATCAACTGCGGGGTCGTGTCGGCCGTGGGCAGCGGCAGTCCTATACCATCTTGATTGCTGACCCTAAAACGGCCTATGGTAAGGAACGTTTGCTAGCCATGGAGGCAACTAATGACGGCTTCGCGTTAGCCCAAAAAGATTTGGAGCTTCGTGGTGCTGGGGATGTCTTAGGAACGAAACAGTCCGGTTTGCCGGCCTTTATTGTTGCTGATCCAGTGAAGGACTTGACCATGCTGTCGATTGCGCAGCAAGAAGCGATTGCGACTTTGGCCGAACCTGGCTGGGACAGCTTGACCAGTAACAAAGGTCTGGTAGACTATTTATCGAGAACGATGGCGCGATATCGCCATTTCGATTAATTTTGAAAAGAGGAAAATCATGATTAAAATTGCGGTTGATGCAATGGGCGGTGATTACGCACCCGCCGAAATCGTAAAGGGTGTAGAAGAAGCGCGGGACCGTTATCCCGAACTTACTTTCTTGCTTTTTGGAATTGAAGATCAAGTAGTACCTTTGATTCAAAATCAAGAACGAATTAATTTTGTGGCGACGACTGAAGTGATTGCCATGGGGGATGAACCCGTTAAGGCCATGCGTGATAAGCAGGATTCATCAATGGTCCGTGCCGCTCAAGCCGTTAAGGACGGCGAGGCCGACGCTCTCTTCTCCGCTGGAAATACTGGCGCCTTGTTGTCATCAGCTATCTTTATCGTTGGCCGGATTAAGGGCGTTGATCGTCCTGCCTTGGCCACGGCTATTCCTGCAGTTGATGCTAAGAACGGTCATAACCAATTTATTTTCATGGACTTGGGCGCTAATGCCGAAAGCAAGCCAGCCCACTTGTACCAATACGGTATCTTGGGTTCTTTCTATGCGTCCCACATGTTGGGCTATGACAACCCAACGGTTCGTTTGTTGAACAACGGTGCCGAAGAAGATAAGGGTGACGAAGTCCACAAGGAAGCTCACCAATTGATGAAGCAGAGTAGCGACTTTAACTTCCTCGGTAACGTTGAAGCGCGTGAATTACTTGAAGGGACGGCCGATGTTGTCGTAGCCGATGGTTTCTCTGGAAATGCTGCTTTGAAGTCCATGGAAGGAACGGCCTTGGTCATTCTGGGACAATTGAAGAAGGCCATCATGAACGGTGGTTTGCGTGGTAAGTTGGGTGCCCTCATGCTTAAGCCAGCCTTGAAAAAGTTGAAGGGCCAGCTTGATTTCAACAACCAAGGTGGAGCCGTGGTTTTGGGTGTTAACGCACCGGTTGTGAAGACCCACGGATCGGCAAAGGCAACGGCGGTTGCTAACACCATGGGCCAAATTAAGATGATGGTTGAACAGAATTTGGTTCCCGATACGGCGGCCTTCATTGCCGAAAATAAGGATAAGTTAAAGGTTAAAAAATCTGCTAATTAAGGGCTGTCCTTCCTCTGTGAATGTGTTATCATTAGTACCGTTCAAATGGACAGAGGAGAATACCCATGCGATTGTCGAAAGAAGAGATTTACAATCAATTAGTGCCGGAGATTTCAAAGCGTTTTGAAATTCCGCGGGATCAAATCCAACCATCATTAGACTTCGTCAAAGACGTCGAGGTTGATTCAATTGATTTTGTTGAGTTGGTCTTGGAAGTGGAAGATATGTTTAATATCGAAATCCCGGACGACGACGTCGAACAACTCGACACCCTGCAAAAGACGGTTGATTACATCTACGACCATCAGGGTAAGTAAGATAGCACCATGAGCCCTCCGGGGCTTTTTTCTTTTCAGTGAGGAGAAAGCGATGGACAACCAAACATTACAAAAACGGGTGGAAGCCATTTCTCTTGAAAGCTTTGGGCGGCCCTTTCGACACCAAGCCACCTTCAATAGTCGCTTACGTACGACTGGCGGACGCTATCGCTTAGCCGACCATAATTTGGACTTTAATCCCAGAATGGCGGAGCTACCAGAATTTGACCAAATCATTAAACACGAACTCGTGCACTATCATTTACATTTGACCCACCGAGGCTATCAGCACCGCGATGCTGATTTTAAAGCCCTTTTAAAAGCGGTGGGTGGGAGCCGCTATGCACCGCGTCTGGAAGGCAATCGCCGATCCATTAAACGCTGGCGTTATGAATGCAGCTCCGGTCATATCATTGAACGACAGCGCCGTTTTGACACCCGTCGTTATCGCTGTGGCCGTTGTGGTGGCCGCTTAACTTTGTTGAATCCTCAGGAGAATTAATATGTTTACACTTTTGAAGGTTGTGACTTCCATTGTCGTCCTTATCCTGACTGTCCTACTTTTTTGCTTTCTAGCTGTAACAAGCTGGTCCTTGCTGGCAAAAATTGCCTTAGCGGTTATTTGGTTTATTCTGATCAATTTGCTTTTTATTGCCTTAGCTTACTGGCAATTCAAAAGCCGACAAAACGGCGACGAAAAGTAATTTTGTAAGATTTTATGAAAATATTGTAAGCGTTTGCACACCCTTGAAAATTCCCTTATAATTTAAAGCGAGATTAGTTTATTAACTAGGAGATTTGACGCTTTGATTAAAAAGCAGAATGCAACGATATACGATGTCGCCAACAAGGTTGGCGTTTCTTTGGCGACGGTTTCCCGCGTGGTCAACGGCAACACCAATGTCCGGGCTTCGACCAAAGAAAAGGTCTTGGCTGCCATTGATGAATTAGGCTACCAGCCCAACGCCGTCGCAAGGGGACTCGCTTCTAAAAAAACGACCACCATCGGGGTCGTCATGCCGGATGTGACCAATTTATACTACTCGGAATTGACACGAGGAATTGACGACGTGGCCAACATGTATCATTACGATGTTTTGGTTACCAATACGGATGATGATCCCGTCCGAGAAGTCATGGCGATTAATAACCTGGCCACCAAGCAGGTTGACGGCATTATCTTCATGGGCAATGAGCTTGATCAGCGCGTTTTAAAAGCCATTGAAAGTGTTGGTGTGCCAGTTGTTTTGGCCGGTTCAGTCGATCCAGCAGGGCAGCTGCCCTCCGTTAACATTGACTATGTGGCCGCCATGCACCAAATTACCAGTCAGCTTCTGGATAACGGTCACGAACACGTGGCCGTTGTTTTGGGCGACTTCGAACATGCCATCAACCAAGAATACCGTTTTGCCGGCTACAAGCGAGCTTTGGAAGAGCACGGTCACGAAGTTAATCGCGATTATCTCTTTACCAAAGCCCACAATTATCAAACTGCGCTTGATGTTGCACCCGACGTGATGAAGTCCGGTGCAACCGGCATCGTGGTTTATGATGACGAAGTGGCCATTGGTATCTTAAATTACTTGCAGGATCACGGGGCTAAAATCCCTGCTGATTTTGAAATTGTGACTTCAAATGATACCAATTACAGTATTGTTTCCCGACCACAGTTGTCTTCAATCGGCCAACCAAAGTATGATATTGGGGCCGTGGCCATGCGAATGTTGACCAAGCTAATGGACAACATTGCCTTGACGGAACTCGCTGTTACCTTGCCACACACCTTTATTGAACGGCAAACGACTCGTAAGCGACAAGATTGATGCGTTTACCATAGTCGAAGGAGAAAGTCCTATTACTACGCAATATACCCGCAGAGCGCAAATTCACTCTGCTGAACCTAAAAAAGTCCGTCATAATCGCTACATTACTGGCTTAGACGGTCTACGTGCCTTAGCGGTTGTTGGGGTTATTTTATTCCACTTAATGCCTTCTACGGTGCCTGGCGGTTGGCTGGGCGTGCCGCTTTTTTTTGTGCTGTCTGGTTATTTAATTACCGACCTTTTGATTAAAGAATACGATGATACTGGGCACATCCGGGTTGGTTCATTTTGGCTGCGTCGAATTCGACGACTTTATCCCGCGCTTGTTACCATGCTGGTTTTGACCTCCTTAGTCATTATCTTTTGGGCGCCAAGTTTGCTTTATAATTTGCGCTACAATGTCCTGTCAAATCTAGCTTATGTCTATAACTACTGGGCCATGGCTCACGGGCAGTCCTACTTTGATCAGTTTGGCGGTGCTTCACCCTTCACCCATTTGTGGTCGCTATCAATTGAAGGGCAGTTCTACCTATTTTGGCCTTTTATCGTCTTGTTACTTTTAAAAACGCGTTTGCGTCGTGGCTTTGTGACGCTCTTGCTGACGCTGGCCGCTGGGGGTTCAGCGCTCTTGATGGCCCTACTTTACCAGCCTGAAAACATCAACCGGGCCTACTACGGTACGGATACTCGGATGTTTGCCTTGCTTTTGGGCGCTGCCTTAGCCTTTTGCTGGCCTGCCAGCCATTTATCCAATCGATTGAATCTCGAAATGCGGTCCTACCTCAATATTATTGGGTTCATCGCTATTTTGGACACCTTACTTGGTTTCATGGTCATGGGTGGTCAAAAGATTTTCACCTATCAAGTCGGTATGTTCGCCATGACCTTGATTATGACGGTCTTGGTCGCCGTTGTGGCTCATCCGTCTTCCTGGTTCTCCCACGGTTTGAATAAAAAGATTCTAAATTACGTTGGACAGCGTTCTTATAGTATTTATCTCTATCAGCTACCGGTTTTTGTTTTTTACGAGAAGTTCTTGCCACACTACCATTTCACTTGGCTAAATGCCTTGGTTGAAGTGATTCTGGTCTTTGTGCTTTCAGAAATTTCATACCGCTATGTTGAAGCGCTATTCCGTAAGCCGGCTCGCCTAAAAGCAGCTTTGATTAAGCTTTGGGGACAACCCGTTCGCGCCTTTGTTCTTTTGGGCCTTTTGATGATTTTGCTTTTCACCTTGGTCATTAATTTGGCCCGTCCTCAAGCGGGGATGGCAGCCCCTAAGACCCATTTGCAAAAGCAATTGGAGAGTAACGAGGCTAAAATTGCCGCCAACAATAAGAAGGCTAAGTCAAAGCAGTCAGCTGTTCAAGCTAACCAGCCTTTGACGAGCCAGCAGAAAGCCTTGATTGCTTCGTATGGCATTACTGAAGCCCAGTATCGGGCCTTTAGCCAGATGGATATCACGGCCATTGGTGATTCGGTTATGCTGGACGCCGCGCCTTCTTTGCAGGAACTTAATAGCAAGGTTGTCGTCAACGCCCAAGTGGGTCGTCAGGCAACCGACGCCATTAATGATTTGATTAGTCAAATCAACAGCCAGGGCATTTCATCCCGTCTTGTGATTGGCTTGGGTACCAATGGGGATATCAAGGAAAGTGACATCGAGCGCCTGATGGCCGCCTTGCCAAAGAATGAAAAGGTCTACTGGGCTAACAACTATGTGGTAAGTAAGCCTTGGATGACCACCAACAACCAGCTGCTTGAAAAAGAAGCCAAAAAGTACAGCAATTTCTATGTCGTTGACTGGGCTGATCTGGTTGCTGGGCACGGCGATTGGCTGGCTTCCGATGGGGTTCATCCCGGACCAACAGGAAACTTAAATTACACCCGCGCCATTGTCGCAAAAATGACTGAGTAACATCGCAGATGTTGCTTTTTTATTTGAAGTAACTTAGAATGATTATAAATACTAGGAGGGAAATAATGATTAAAGGTATTCGGCAAATGACGCCGTTTTCGATTGTTCTCTTGGCCATTTCTTTTGTAATGTCCATTAGCCAATCGATGATGACGACGGCCTATCCAATTTTGATGCGTTCTTTTTCAGTGAATGCCGCAGCGGTTCAGTGGTTGACGACTGGTTTCATGGTTATGATGACCTTAGTAATGCCGCTGTCACCCTGGCTTTTGGATAATATTAGCCTGCGTAAACTCTTAAATATTATCGTTGGTATTTTCTTAACGGGAACCTTGCTTGCCATGGTAACGCCGAACTTTGGCGGTATCATTGTCGGTCGTTTGCTCGAAGGCTTGGCGGTTGGAATTAACTTCCCGATTTTCCAGTCCGTTATCTTGGAAAACACACCCGATCAAAAGCGTGGGGTGACGATGGGTGTTGTTGGTTTGGTCATGGGTTCTGCCTTGGCCGTCGGACCCATTCTTTCAGGAATTATCTTGCAGTGGGGAACTTGGCGCCTGCTCTTTGCCTTCTTCTTCATTGTGCTTCTCGCTCTGATTTTAATTTTGCAAACCAAGATTGATAACTTGCACACCTTGAATCCTTCGAAGTTTGATTTCTGGTCCGCCATTATGTTGGTTGGTTTTGGTGGCGTTTTGTACGCCATTTCCATCATTCCTTCGGTGGGAAAGACTTGGAACTGGGGTGAATGGATTTTGCTTCTGCTTGTCTCTTTGGCAGTCTTGGCCTTCTTCGTTTACCGGCAGCTTAAGCTGCAAGAACCATTCTTGGATCTCTCTGTCTTTGGTTATCATGGCTACTTGCCCGCCATGCTTTTGACTGGGATTTCCTATTCAGGTTTGATTACCGCTACGGTTTTGATGCCCTTGTTCTACCAGCGAATCTTTGGCTTGGCACCTTTGTGGTCAGGCTTGTTGATGGTACCTGCTGCCGTCTTCCTTTCCCTTTTGAACCCCCGTGCCGGAGCTTTGTTAAATAAGATTGGCTTGAAAAACTTGGTCTACATCGGAACGACGATGATGATCTTGGGTTATATCTTGCTTTCAACATTGGGAACGCACAGCATTTGGATTGGCTTGCTTGCAGCCATGTCATTGGAGGGTGGAAACGCCTTTATCATGATGCCTGCTGTAACGGCGGCCAACAACGTTTTGCCAGACAAATTGGTTCCTCATGGAACGGCTATCATCACGACCATGCGTCAAGTCATTGGCTCGGCAAGTATCGTGGTGGCAACCATCTTGATTACCGACTTCAATAAGACGCTTTCTTACGGTGCTGCCTTGTCATCAACAACGACTTGGTTTATCTTAATTCCTTTGTTAGGACTACTTTTGGCCACTCGAATTAAGGCAAAGAAGTAAGACAGATGTTTTATGTATGTGCCATAGTGTGCTATCATATTTGTTAAAAGAAAGGGGATTCATTATGACTACTGAACGTGATGGATTAAAAGAAAACCGCGAATCATTCGAACAAGCAAAGGCTAAGCAAGCTAGCGAAAAGGCTGCTGAAAAGCACGAACACAAGAATGTTGCGGCTGAACATGCTGAACATAAGGATGCGCGTTACGACAACGAAGCATTCGAAGCTGAAAAGAAAGATTTTGAGGGCTAAGCACTATGGAAAAGAAGCACGAATTTGAAGCAGCAGATGCTCGTGAAGTGGAAGATGCAAAGCGCGAAAGCGAACGCAACGAAAAGCAATCACAATTCGTTGAATCTTCCCATGAAGCTCGCGAAAAGGATGCTGAAAACAAGTAATTAAAAGCCGACTAGATTCTTAGTCGCTTTTTTTATGCGCAAATGGGCATTATTTTATGGCAATTTAATCTCCAATTGCGTAAAATAGACAGGATGAATTCAACAGCTACCAACGAAGAGGCGGCTTCGTCTCAGGAGGAAATCGTGGCAAAAAAACCTTTATTAATCGGTATTACCGGAGGTTCCGGATCGGGTAAGACAACAGTCAGCCGGGCATTGATGACGCGCTTGGCCGATCATAAGACGGTCTTGTTGCAGCAAGATTCTTACTACCGAGACCAATCGGACAAGCCTTGGTCGGAACGTGTGAAAACCAACTATGACCATCCAGATTCTTTGGAAACCGATCTTTTCGTTTCAGACTTGAAGAAGTTGATTCGCTACGAAGCTATTGACGTACCTGTCTATGATTACGAACGTCACACCCGCTCTGCTGAAACGGTTCATGTTGAACCAGCAGATGTTATTATTGTTGATGGGGTTTTGCTCTTTAACGATTCAGAAGTTCGCAAGCTTTTGGATTTGAAGGTTTACGTGGATACCGATGATGATATTCGCTTCATTCGCCGTCTCCAACGTGATACGACGGAACGTGGCCGTACTGTTGATGGCGTGATTGAGCAATACTTAGCTACGGTTAAGCCCATGCACAACCAGTTTGTGGAACCAACCAAGCGCTACGCTGACATCATCGTGCCAGAAGGGGGCGAAAACTTCGTCGCTATCGACATGTTGATGAACCAGGCTTTGGCCATCGTTAATGAAAATACATAAAAAACCGACCCGTTAGGGTCGGCTTTTTTATTGGGTACGCGTTTCTTCGATTACGTTACGAAGGGTATCGACTACGCCTTGCGTCTGCTTAGGCATTTGCGAACCAATCATCGTAAAGAGGGTATCGATGATGGTGATCTGAGCAATCAGCGAAGACATTGACTCACTGCGGAAATTAACTTCTTCAGCTAAGGACAGCAGTACGATGTCGGCTAACTTGGCCAGGGGCGCATCGGCAAAGGAAGTGATGGCGATCAGCGGAACTCCATTTTTCTTTAGTTGCTGGGCAATTAAAAGGGTATCCTCGTTGCGACCCGAATGGGAAATCACGACGGCAGCATCACGGGGCTTCAACTTGACGGCCTGCATGAGCTGAATGTCATAGTCCGGATGGGAAATCACATCCAGCGGGGTACGCAAGAATTTGTGGTAGGCATTAAAGGCAACAATTGAGGAACCACCAATCCCGAAAAAGCCAATTCGCTGAGCACCCATTAAAATCTGGGCAGCTTGGTCAAGTAACTCGGCTGAGCAGTGGTTTAGGGTTGCGTCCAAGGCATTTTTGGCCCCTGAGAAAACTTTGCGGGCAATGGCTTGAGTATTGTCGCTATCGGCAATTTCACCAAAGAGGTCCACTGGGGGATTGGAATTGGCGAAGGAGGCTAGGGCGACGGAGAAGTCACGGTAGGAATCGTAGCCAATTTTTTTGACGAAGCGCGAAATCGAGGCGGTTGACACCTTACTGGCCTCGGCTAGCTCCTGAATGGTGAGTTCACCGGCTTGGCGGGGGTGCTTTAATATGTAGGTGATTAACTTATCTTCGGTTGAATTTGCCCGCTTTTGTTGGTTTTGCAGGGCAGAAATGATGCTATAGGCCATGAGAAACTCGCTTTTATAGAGAATAAAATAACTATACGAGATTAGAAAATAATTTTCAAATAAATAACTTGCACCCTGTAAATTTTTTTCATATAATAATGGTTGTAACGAAGTAAAAATTATAAAAGAGGTAATATTTCCATGAAGTTTGCAATGATTGGCCTTGGAAAGATGGGTCTTAACTTGGTTAAGAACGCCGTTGACAATGGTCACGAAGTAGTAGCTTTCGATTTGAACCCTGAATTCGTAACTGAAGCTGCAGATTACTCTGACAAGGTTGAAGGTGCATCAAGCATCGACGACATGTTGTCAAAGTTGCCTACTCCTAAGGTTGTTTGGGTTATGGTTCCAGCCGGTGCCCCAACTAACTCAACCATCGACACTTTGATCGAAAAGATGTCAGCTGGTGACATGATTATCGATGGTGGTAACTCAAACTACAAGGACAACTTGGAACAAAACAAGCGCACTACTGCTGCTGGAATTAAGTTCTTCGATGCCGGTACTTCTGGTGGAATGAACGGTGCCCGTAACGGTGGTAACTTCATGATCGGTGGCGATGATGTTGAAGCTTGGAAGCACATCGAACCATTGTTTAAGTCAATCGCAGAACCTGATGGTTACCTATACACTGGTCGCCTTGGTTCAGGTCACTACTTGAAGATGGTCCACAACGGTATCGAATACGGTATGATGCAAGCCATCGCCGAAGGTTTCGAAGTTTTGGAAGCCTCACAATTCGACTACGACTACGAAGCTGTTGCTAAGTTGTGGAACCACGGTTCAGTTATCCGTTCATGGTTGATGGAATTGGCCGAAGAACAATTTGCTAAGGATCCTAAGTTGTCAAAGATTTCAGGCGTTATGCACTCATCTGGTGAAGGTAAGTGGACTGTCGAAGAATCACTTGATTTGGAAGTTCCAGCCCCTGTTATCTACCTTTCATTGGCAATGCGTTACCGTTCACTTCAAGAAGATACCTTTACTGGTAAGGTTGTTTCAGCCTTGCGTAACGGTTTCGGTGGCCACGCAATGGACGCTGCTAAGAAGTAAAAGCTTACTTCATTTTGAAAATTGCTCCCGGTCGGGGGCTTTTTCTGTGTTAATGAAATCAATCGCACTTGTATTTCGAAAATGGAGAAAACAAAATGGATTACATGATTGGTGTCGATCTCGGCACTACGTCAACCAAGGCGGTATTGTTCGACGACCAGAACAAGGTTGTCGCTCAAGCTAACTATGGCTACCCCTTGTACCGTGATGAGCCCGACATGGCGGAAGAAGATTTGGATGAAATCTTCACTGCCTTTTCGAACGCTTTAGCAGCGGTTATTCGTAAGGCCAATTTGTCAGCAGGTAACAAGATTGCAGCGGTATCATTTTCATCTGCCATGCATTCTTTGATTGCCTTTGATAAGGATTGGAAACCATTGACCCGAGTGATTACTTGGGCCGATACCCGTGCCGTCGACTTTGCTGATCAGCTTAAGTCTTCTGGTTTGGGACAAGAAATTTATTCAAAAACTGGAACGCCTATTCACCCTATGGCTCCTTTGTCAAAGTTGCTTTGGTTGAAGGCTGAATATCCTGAAATCTTCCAGAATGCGGCCCACTACTTGGGTATCAAGGAATATCTCTTCCACCGTCTTTTCGGTAGCAACAAGATGGATATTTCAATGGCTTCAGGAACTGGTTTGTTTAACATCTTTGAACTGGATTGGGACAAGCAAGCCTTGAAGTTGACTGGCGTTCGCAAGGAACAATTGCCGGAAACGGTTGAACCATACGCCTATGAAAACACCATGGCGCCTGAATTTGCTGCCGTTTTGGGAATTCCAACCGACGTGCCATTCGTTTATGGTGCTGGTGATGGACCTTTGTCAAACCTTGGTGTTGACGCGGTTAAGCCTGGTGTGGCTGCCATCACAATCGGTACTTCTGGTGCCATTCGTGTTGTTTCCGACAAGCCCGTTATTGATCCAAAGGGCCGTACCTTTACTTACGCCTTGGATAAGGATCACTGGGTTGTTGGTGGCCCGGTTAACAACGGTGGGGATGTCTTCCGTTGGGCCCGCGATAACCTCTTTGATGCCGAAAAGTCAACGGCGGCCTTGCTTGGCCGCGATGCCTATGACTTGATGACTGAAATTGCTTCTCGCATTCCAGCCGGGTCAGATGGCTTGATTTTCCATCCCTATCTTGGTGGGGAACGTGCGCCAATCTGGGACGCCAATGCCCGTGGTTCCTTCTTTGGTTTGAACCACAGTCACACGCGTGCCAACATGCTGCGTGCCGTCCTTGAAGGAATTACTTTTAACGTTTACATGGTTTCACTTGCACTTGAAGAAGTTGTTGGAACCTTGAACTCAATTCAAGCAACGGGTGGCTTTGCCCGCTCACCATTGTGGCGTCAAATGTTCGCCGACATTTTCGAGCAACCCGTTACTGTTCCAGAAGCCTTCGAATCTGGTGCCTTGGCTGCCGTTATTGTGGCTCAAAAGGCCTTGGGTAAGATTGATGATTTGTATGAAATCTCAAAGTACATTGGGGATTCAAACACTTACCAACCTGATCCAAAGAATTTCGAAGCATATCGTGAGTTAGCCCCAATCTTTATCCGGCTTTCTCGTCAATTGCAGACTGAATATGACAACATTGCCAACTACCAACGTAAGCATAATCAGTAAAACCGCTACAGGAGGAGAAGTTATCTAACTTCGCACGCACATTATGTCCTTTATCATGTTGTTGCTATCCATCTTGCTCTTGCTGTTGTTAATCACCAAGTTCAAGTTGAATACATTTGTTTCCCTAGTCATTACCGCTTTTGTTTTGGCGATTTTGCTAGGAATGTCACCGGATAAGATTCCAAGCGCCGTCCTCGGAAACGAAGGAATGGGAAATATCTTGGGATCAAATGCCGTCATCTTCATCTTTGGAGGAATGATTGGTCGTTTGGTGGCCGATGCTGGTGGATCTTACCGCATTGCTAAAACTTTGATCGACTGGTTCGGTTTGAAGCGTTTGCAGTGGGCCGTTCTCTTGGCATCATTTATCATTGGTATTTCAATGATTTTCGGGGTTGGAATGGTTTTGTTGATTCCAATCGTCTTTGCGGTTGCCATTGAAGCTGGGGTTCCTTTGCTCTACCTGGGTGTTTCCATGACCGCGGCCTTGTCATCTGCACAAGGTTTCTTGCCACCACAACCAGCGCCAACTGCCGTTGCCTCACAATTAGGTGCCAACGTTGGTATGATGTTGATTTTCGGTTTGTTCGTATCGATTATCACGGCGGTTGTAGCCGGTCCTGTCTTCACGAAGTTGGCCCAAAAGTATGCACCGGGTGCCTTTAAGTTTACCGACCACATTGAAGCGGTTGGTGAAGTGAAGGAATACGACTTGGATGAAGCACCATCATTCTTCTTGTCCGTTTTGACTTCCGTCTTCCCCTTGATCTTCATGATCATTGCGACGGTTTATAAGTTGGTTTTGACTGGTGGAAAAGCGCCAGCTCATCCTGACATGACTTACAAGATTATCGACTTCTTGGCTAACCCTGCGGTGGCCATGACGATTTCTTTGGTCTTTGCTATCTTTGCCATGGGTATTTTCCAGGGCAAGACGATGAAGACGGTCGGTACTTCCCTAAACGAAGGTATGGCCGCCGTTTCAGGTATCCTACTTATCGTTGGTGGTGGAGGAGCTTTGCGTGGTGTTTTGGTTACCTCAGGTTTGTCAAAGCAAATCGCTGACCTATTCTCATCCCACGGATCAATGAGCCCAATCATGATTGTTATCTTTGCCTGGGCCGTTGCTTCCTTGCTCCGTATCGCCGTCGGTTCTGCCACGGTTGCCGGTATTACGGCTGTTGGTGTGGTTAATGGTATTTTGGCCAACAACCCTGGTAATGAAATGCTTTTGGTCTTCGTGGCCTTGGCAATTGGTGCCGGATCATTGATTGCTTCTCACGTTAACGATGCTGGATTCTGGATTTTCAAGGAATTCTTCGACTTGACGGTTAAGCAGACCTTCCAAATTTGGACGGTTCTAGAATGTGTCATCTCAATTACTGGATTAGCCGTAATCCTAGCATTGACAGCAATCTTTGCTTAAATAATAGCCATCCTTTGGGATGGCTATTTGCATTTTCTAGAACTTACTTGTAAAATAGTGACCATCACTTAAGTAATTTGAGTGGTCACTTTTTGTTGAGATAAAATATAACATTCGGAAAGGTTATTATGAAAGAGCATAAAGTCGGCCTAGTTCAACTTGTACTGCTAGGTCTTGGAGCCTTAATCGGTTCAGGATGGCTTTTTGGTTCATGGGAAGCAACGAAGGTTGCTGGACCGGCCGCTATCTTGTCCTGGATTATTGGGGCAGTTGTTATTTGTACAATTGCGTATAACTACGTTGAATTGGGAACGATGTTCCCTGAATCTGGTGGAATGAGTAATTTCGCCAACTATACTCACGGTTCTTTGCTTGGTTTCATCGCCTCATGGGCCAACTGGGTTTCCTTGGTTACTTTGATTCCAATCGAAGCGGTTGCGGCCGTTCAGTACATGTCAACCTGGCCATGGTCATGGGCGAACTGGACCAAGCACTTCTTGAATCACGGAACGATTACCACTCCTGGTTTGATGGTGGTCTTTGGTTTCATCACTGTCTTTACTTTGTTGAACTACTGGTCAGTGACGCTTTTGACGCGCTTTACGACCTTTATTTCCTTCTTCAAGCTGGGTGTGCCCTTTATCACCATCGTCATGTTGACTTTGTCTGGCTTCCATCCTGGAAACTACGGCTCATCATTGCATGAATTTATGCCTTACGGTACTGCGCCAATCTTTGCCGCAACGACTGTTTCAGGTATTATCTTCTCCTTCAACGCCTTCCAGACCATTATTAACATGGGAAGCGAAGTGAAGAACCCTAAGCGTGATATCGCCTTGGGTGTTGCTATTTCAATGGGAATTGCAGCGCTCTTGTACATTGTTATCCAGTCAACTTACATTACTTCCGTAAGTCCATCAATGCTTCATGCAGCTGGTGGTTGGCATGGCATTAATTTCGAATCACCATTTGCCGATTTGGCCATTATGCTGGGGATTCATTGGTTGGCTGTGCTGCTTTATACGGATGCCTTCATTTCACCATTCGGTACTGGCGTTTCCTTTGCTGCCTCAACTGGTCGTGCTCTTGCAGCTATGGCCGGCAGCAAGCACATCCCAGCTTACCTTGGTAAGATTAACAAGAAGTACGGTATTCCTCGTTTGGCCATGGTGACCAACGCCGTACTGTCAATGTTGATGGTTTCTGTCTTCCGTTCATGGGGAACTTTGGCAGCCGTGATCTCAACGGCAACTTTGATTGCTTACTTGACTGGTCCGGTTTCCGTTGCCTCAATGCGTAAGATGGCGCCAAACTTTACCCGTCCATTTAAAACTAAGGCCATGAAGTTCATGGCACCACTTGCCTTTGTTTTGGCTTCACTTGCCACTTACTGGGCAATGTGGCCTACGACGATTGAAGTTATCCTGATTATCGTGCTTGGTTTGCCATTCTACTTCTTCTACGAATGGCGTCTCGGGTGGGATAAGAACCGTGCCAAGAAGCAGGCGACTGGTTCGTTCTGGATGATTTCATACTTGGTTGTCCTTTCCTTGATGTCTTACATCGGTTCAAAGGAATTCAACGGTGTTGGACTCGTTCCTTACCCATTGGACTTCGTGATGATTATCGTTGTTGCCCTTGGTTTCTACTACTGGGGTACTGATAGTCGCGTTTTGACGAAGCACTTCAAGCGTGCTAAGCGCATTAACGACACAGTGGAAGATGATTCTGCTGAAGAGAATTAAAATCATTCTAAAAAGGCCTTGTTAGGCCTTTTTTCTTAGAAATTGATTTGAATAATAATGAGAAAAATGCTAGTATTATTAAATCGAATATTAATAAAGTGCTTTCGGAGGAAAGAATATGTCGATTAAAAAATGGTTCGCTGGCTGGTTTCACCGCGCTTCACCAGCTAGTTTCGAACAGAGTGATTCACATCTAAAGAAGACCCTTGGGGTTAAGGAAATGTTGGCCCTTGGATTGGGAACGATTGTTTCAACGGCCATCTTCACTTTGCCAGGTATCGTTGCCGCTAATCATGCTGGTCCAGCCGTTGTTTTGTGTTTCTTGGTCGCTGCTGTTGTTTCCGGTTTGACCGCCTTTGCTTACGCTGAATTTGCCTCCGTATTGCCATTTGCCGGTTCCGTTTATTCTTGGGCCAGTGTTGTCTTTGGTGAGTTCTGGGGCTGGATTGCTGGTTGGGCCCTCTTAGCAGAATATTTCATCGCCGTGGCCTTTGTGGCTTCAGGTTGGTCAGCTAACTTCAAGCTCTTCCTTTCTTCTTACCACTTGGCTTTGCCAAAGGCCCTGTCAGGATCTTTCGCTGCTGGTAACGGCGGCGTAATTGATCTTTTCTCACTGATTGCAGTGTTGATCGTGGCAGTTTTGCTTTGGGGTGGAACTAGCACGACTGCAAAGGTGGAAAATTTCTTGGTTGTCGGGAAATTGTTGGTTGTTTTGATTTTCATTGGTGTTGGAATGACTGCCATTCACCCAAGTAACTATACGCCCTTTATCCCAGCTCACGTAGCCGGCACTAAGTTTGGTGGCTTCCCTGGTATTATGGCGGGTGCTGCACAAATCTTCATCGCCTACATTGGTTTTGATTCGATTGCGGCTAACTCTGCCGAGGCTAAAAATCCTGAAAAGACAATGCCTCGTGGAATTATTGGTTCACTTGTAATCGCTACTTTGCTCTTCTCAGCGGTTGCCTTGGTTCTTGTTGGTATGTTCCATTATACCAAGTACGCTAACAATGCCGCTCCTGCAGCTTGGGCATTGCTGAACTCCGGACACCCATGGGTATCGAACTTGCTTTCAGTCGTTGCCCTTGCTGGAATGTTTACTGCCATTATCGGAATGATGATGGCTGGTTCACGATTGATTTATGCCTTTGGCCGTGATGGCCTTTTGCCAAACTTCCTTGGTACGGTTAATAAGAAGGGCTTGCCTAACAATGCGCTCCTTGTTTTGACTGTGATTGCGGTTTTGATTGGATCAATCTTCTCCTTCACTCAGCTTGCTGGGCTGATTTCAGCGGGTACCTTGATTGCCTTTACTATGGTTTCACTTGGAATTTATGCGCTTCGTCCTCGTGAAGGAAAAGACTTGCCTTTGCCTGGTTACAAGATGCCCCTCTATCCTGTTTTGCCTCTTTTGGGAGCTGCAGGTGCTGTTTGGGTATTCATGGAGCTGGATTCTGACGCCCAATGGGCAGCCTTAATCTGGTTTATCATTGGTGTGATTGTCTATGCTGCTTATGGTTCATGGAACAGCAAATTGAAATAAACTTTCCTAAAAGCCTTCAACCGAAGGCTTTTTTATTGTATTATTATTAAATAAAAATGATAGAGGTGACTGCTATTTCTAATAATAAAGAAATTTTACAACGCGAGGCGCAGACTTTAGCGCCGGCGAGTCGAATGGAGTATTTCGACATCGCAATTGATCACGGTAAGGGTGCCACCATTACGGATGCGGATGGTAAGACTTACTTGGATTTGTTGTCCTCCGCTTCTGCAACGAACACGGGGCACAGTCACCCTAAGGTCGTTCAAGCCATTACGGAGCAAGCCCAAAAGTTGATTCAGTACACACCGGCCTATTTTGCTAATACGACAACGGCCAAATTGGTCGATCGTTTAACAGAGGTCATACCAGGTGAATTTGACAAGGGTGTTATTTTTGGTAATTCCGGTTCAGATGCCAACGATGCCATGATTAAATTCGCCCGGGCCTATACGGGGCGTTCTTACATCGTTTCCTTCACTGGGGCCTACCATGGTTCAACCTATGGGTCGATTACCGTTTCCGGGGTTTCCTTGAACATGACGCGTAAGATTGGGCCCTTGTTGCCCAACGTGGTTAAGGTCCCTTATCCGGATCATCTACAGCGCAAGGCGGGGGAGAACGATCACGATTTCTCTTTGCGCATGTTCGAACAGTTTAAGTTGCCTTTTGAAACCTATCTGCCTGCTGACGAGACTGCCATGGTCCTCATCGAACCAATTCAAGGGGATGGCGGCATTGTGAAAGCACCGCAGGAATACATGGACTTGGTTTATGATTTCACCCGTAAAAATGGCATCGTCTTTGCCGTTGATGAAGTTAACCAGGGATTGGGCCGAACCGGCAAGTGGTGGTCCATTGATAATTTTGGCATTGAACCGGATTTGATGGCAATTGGAAAGTCGATTGCTTCCGGTTTGCCTTTGTCGGCTGTGGTGGGTCGCAAAGAAATTATGGATGCTTTGCAGGCGCCAGCCAACACCTATACGACGGCGGGAAACCCAGTCACGGCAGCGGCTGCCTTGGCTACCCTCGACGTTATTAAAGAGGAAAAGTTGGTGGAGCGCTCTGCTCATTTGGGTGCCAAGGCCAAGGCTTTCTTCGAAGGCTTGCAGGCCAAGTACGATTTCATCGGCAATGTCCGCATGTACGGCTTTGATGGAGGCATCGACATTGTTGGACCAGACGGAAAAGGCGATGTCGCCATCACCAACCGCTTGATTTATCGAATCTTCGAGTTGGGGGCCATTATGATTTCCTTGCGTGGAAGCACTTTGCGTTTCCAGCCACCTTTGGTCATGACCGATCAAGAGCTTGAGCAAGCCTTTGCGATGATTGAACAGGCCTGTGCGGAAGAAGCAGCCGGTAAGCTCGGTGAACCGAAGAAATCCGGCCATATCGGTTGGTGATTATGCTATAATGACTTTAAAAGTTGGATATGCAAGCTTGAGATTTGCTCTTCAGAAAGGTGCTGTTTGCTGCGAAGTACCGGGCGCTTAACGTTTGTGCTCCCAACCGTCTGTAACGAAAGTTACCGCTACTCAGCGTTATGAGAATTAAGGTAAAGATCAATGATCATTACAAATTGCGGTGGTACCACGGTAGCGCGTCCGCATTTGTGATGGTCTTTTTATTTTGTACCAAGGAGAAAATACGATGAAATCAATGTCATCCGCAGAAATTCGCCAAATGTTCCTCGACTTTTTCGAGTCAAAGGATCACTTGGTGGTGCCCTCAAAAAGTTTGATTCCCGAAGATGATCCCACTTTGTTGTGGATTAACTCAGGGGTTGCCACTTTGAAGAAGTACTTCGATGGTTCGGTTGTGCCACCTAAGCACCGCATTACCAATGCCCAAAAGGCTATTCGTACTAACGATATCGAAAACGTAGGAAAGACGGCCCGTCACCACACTTTGTTTGAAATGATGGGAAACTTCTCAATTGGCGATTACTTCAAGGCCGAAGTTATTCCTTGGGCCTGGGAACTTTTGACCAGTCCCGAATGGTACGGCTTGGACAAGGAAAAGCTCTATGTAACGGTTTATCCAAAGGACCGGGAAACTAAGGAATTGTGGCAAAACAAGACCGATTTGCCCGATGGTCACATCTACGAAGTCGAAGATAACTTCTGGGATATCGGGGAAGGACCTTCCGGTCCCGATTCAGAAATCTTCTATGACCGTGGTGAAGACTTCATGGACATTCCAGCTGATGATCCAGAAATGTATCCTGGTGGCGAAAACGAACGTTACCTTGAAATCTGGAACATTGTTTTCTCACAGTTTAACCACTTGCCTGGTTTGACCGATAACTCACAGTACCCAGAACTCCCTCATAAAAATATTGATACGGGAATGGGCCTCGAACGTGTTGTTTCGGTTTTCCAAAACGGACGAACGAACTTTGACACGGATCTTTTCTTGCCCATCATTGCTGCTACAGAGAAGTTGGCCGATGGCTACCACTACAGTCAGAAGGAAGATACGGAAGAAAACGTCAGCTTTAAGGTCATTGCTGATCATATTCGTGCCGTTTCCTTTGCCATTTCAGATGGTGCTTTGCCTTCCAATGAAGGCCGTGGTTACGTCATTCGCCGCTTGTTGCGCCGCGCGGTTTTGCACGGTCAAAAGCTGGGTATCAAGGGTAACTTCTTGTCATCTTTGGTTCCGGTCGTTGCTGAAATCATGGAATCTTACTATCCAGAGTTGAAGGCCAACACCGCTCGAATCCAAAAGACGGTTGACGCCGAAGAAAAGCGCTTTAACAAGACTTTGAAGGCCGGTTTGGCCATGTTGAACGACGTGATTAAGGCTGCCAAGGATGCTGATGAAAAGCAGATTTCTGGTGCCGATGCCTTCAAGCTTTCCGATACCTATGGTTTCCCACTTGAATTGACGCAAGAACAGGCCGCAGATGCTGGCTTGACCGTTGATACAGAAGGTTACCAGGTTGCCCTTGAAGAGCAGCGTCAGCGCGCTCGTAATGCGCGTGGAACCGATAACGGAATGGGCGTCCAAAATGCTGTCTTGACCGACTTGAAGGTCGATTCTGACTATGTTGGTTGGAATCAAACTGACGTACAGGGCGCCAAAGTCGTGGCAATCATCAGCGAGGACGACGAGGGTATCGATAGCTTGGTTGAAGAAGCTCAAGCTGACGATACGGTACAAGTGGTCTTTGATAAGACGCCATTCTACGCCGAAATGGGTGGTCAAGTTGCCGATCAAGGTGAAATTCGTGATGAAAAGGGTCAATTGCTTGGTAAAGTAACGGATGTCCAAAATGGTCCTAACGGCCAACACATTCACACGGTCCTTGTGACTGAAAACTTCCGCCTTGAAGATGTAGTTGATTTGCAAGTTGATTTGGAACGCCACACGAATGTTTCCCGTAACCACACGGCTACGCACATGTTGGACCAAGCTTTGCGTAACGTCATCGGTGGTGACATCCACCAGGCCGGTTCTCTTGTTGAACCCGATTACCTGCGTTTTGACTTTACGCACGAAGGTCCTGTCTCAAAGGGCGTTTTGAAGCAAGTTGAAACCATGATTAACGGTGAAATTGCTAAGAACTTGCCGGTTACCTGGGAAGAAATGCCGATTGAGCAAGCCAAGGAATTAGGCGCTGTCGCTGTTTTCGACAACAAGTATGGCGATACAGTGCGTGTTGTTTCAATCGGAGACTTTAACCGTGAATTAGACGGTGGAACCCACGTGGCTCGCACCAGTGAACTTGGGGTCTTCAAGATTACCAACGAATCTGGAATTGGAGCTGGTGTTCGCCGTATCGAAGCCTTGACTTCTTTGCCAGCCTTGGCGGCCTTTGAAGATGAAGGGGAAAGCTTGCAAGCTGCCGCTGATTTGCTTAAGGTGCCAAAGCCTTTGGACCTGCCCAAGCGAGTGGAAGAACTCTTGGCAGAAGCTAAGCAACGCCAAGCTGAGTTGGACTCTTTGCAAGCTCAGTTAGCGAACTTGTCTGCCGCAAAGATTTTTGATCAGGTGGAAACCTTGAATGGCCATACTGCTGTGTTGGCTCAAATTAAGGTTGCCAATGCTAACGGTTTGCGCCAAATGGCTGATACTTGGAAGCAAGAAAAGCCTTCCGACTTGCTTGTTTTGGCAGCCGTGATTAACGATAAGGTGAACTTGTTGGTTGCGGCCAATAAGGCAGCCAACGAAGCCGGTATTAAGGCCGGTGACTTGATTAAGACCATTGCCCCAGCAATTGGTGGTGGCGGTGGTGGCCGTCCTGATATGGCCCAAGCCGGTGGTAAGAACCCGGCTGGAATTGATCAAGCCTTGGAAGATGCCAAGAGCTACATCAAGGGAAAATAAGAAGATAATTAGAAGAATTATTCAAAACTTGTTATAATGTTCATTAACAACAAGAATGCGAAAGAAAGGAGCGTGTACGATGAGTGTAGGGGATGAGACAGCGATATTTGATTTTGGTAACCAGTTTCCAAAGGACATTCATGAAACAATGGTGATTGTTTATGATGCCTTGGAAGAAAAGGGTTACAATCCAATCAACCAGATTGTGGGCTACTTAATGTCCGGGGACCCGGCCTATATTCCGCGTTTACATGATGCCCGTAATTTAATTAAGCGTCATGAACGCGACGAGATTATCGAAGAACTCGTGCACAGCTATTTGAAAAAGTAATGCGACTATTAGGCTTAGACGTCGGGAGTAAGACCGTTGGGGTTTCCGTAAGTGATCCCATGGGTTGGACGGCCCAAGGCGTAGAAATTATTCGAATTGATGAAGAGGCCAAGGAGTTTGGTTTAGACCGCTTGGGTGAAATCATCAAAGAAAAGCAAGCTAAGGGTGTTGTCCTCGGTTTGCCAAAGAATATGAATAATACCGAAGGTCCGCGTGTCGATGCTTCTCGTGCCTATGGTAAGATGGTTGAAGAACGTTTTGGTTTGCCAATTGACTTCCAAGACGAGCGTTTGACCACTGTTCAAGCCGAGCGGATGTTGGTGGAAGAAGCCGATGTATCACGCAAGAAGCGTAAAAAAGTAATTGATAAACTTGCTGCGGAATTGATTTTGCAGAATTACTTAGACGCCCACGGTAAGCTCACACAGGGTTTACTGGGCAAATAACTAAATAGTCAAAAAGGAGCCTTATGCGTAAGAAGGATGGTCACACTCACACGATCTACTCCCATCATGGCAGTCAGGAGCAGCTATCTGCTTATCTTGACCGCGCCATTGAACTGGGATTTGATGAGTATGTTGTCACTGAACATGCGCCCTTACCGGCTCCTTTTTTGCTGTCCTTTAATCAGCCGGAAAAGGCCCGTTATGATTCCGCTCTTTATGATCGTGAATTAAAGGACTATCAAAGTTTGGTTGAAGAAGCACAAGCAAAATACGGTCAGCAAATTAAAATCAAGCGCGGTTTCGAGGTCGATTATTTTGCCGACTACGAAGACGAAATCCAAGTCTTTTTGGAAAAGGAAAAGGGCTGGTGGGACGAAATTGTTCTGTCCGTTCACTTTCTCCCGGACAAAAAGGGTGATTTAGCCGCGATTGATTATGATGCGGAGACTTTTGAGCAATACTTTGGGCCTGATTTGGACCAGCCACAGCAGCTTTTTGCTCGTTATTTTCAAGCAATTGAGGACAGTATTCGTTTTGCCGACCGCTTGGGGATTAAAGTTCGAGTTGGGCATTTGACCTTGATTCGAATTTATCAGAAGCGCTTTGATTTGCCGGATTTCTCACCTGAAGTGCAGGCCCAAATTGACCGAATTCTGGCCTTAATCAAGGCAGGCGGTCACGAAATTGACTACAATGCGGCTGGTTTTCGTAAAAAAGATAATGGTGAAAGTTATCCTACGGCGGCAATCGTACAGCGGGCTAAAAGGCTTGGCATCCCACTTGTTTACGGTTCTGATGCCCATCAAGTTGCTGATCTTGGTTTGCATTACGAAGAAATTTCTGAAAATATTATGAAAAACTCTTGACATAAATGAGAGTCTTATTATAATTAAGTCATAAATTAAACATGATTGCTGAAATTGGAAGAGTAAACAAATCCTTCTTGTACAGAAAGTGCCTAAGCTAACGCATTGAGATGGGCGCCAAGAACTTTGTTGAAACACACCAGTGAGCAGGGCAATGCAAATTTGTCCCGGGTAAGCTCCGTTACCATCTTCGCCTGTGCTAGCAGGTGGTTGAGCTTCTTTACGCAAGTGGAGAAGGAATCAAGGTGGGAACACGTGGAAACGTCCTTGTTAACTATTAATTTAGTTAACAAGGGCGTTTTTTTATTTTCAGCAATTTCGGGAGGGAAAATGGGAAAACTATTAGCAGCCAGTTCGCGGGATGAATATGGCAGTGCACTGAGGGAAAAGCAAAGAATCATTTTTAAAATTAGTGACTATTTGAATCAGGCAGGCTTTACGCCAATCAAGACCCCCTTGATTGAACGGCAAAGTACCTTTGAGAGCTATCCAGCCAAAAATATGTTCCAACTTTATGATCAGCAGGGCGACAACTTGGTTTTACGGCCTGACATGACACTGCCGGTTGCGCGCTTCATTGAGAGCCACTGTCGCGAGGAGGTGCCCAAGCAGCTTTACTATATTGATGACGTGGTGCGTAAGACCCCTTACCTGTCCGGCCAGTACAACCAAATTAGCCAAGCCGGAATTGAAATTATCGGTGATGAAAATTTATCGGCTGAGGAAAAGGGCCTCGCAATCATGTTGGCCATTGCCCAAAAATTTGACTTAAATGACCTACAGATTGTTTTGGGCGATGCCAGTTTAATCAAAGCCGTCCTAGCAAATTTTCCAGACTTAACCGCTCGACAACAAGAAGCCATTCAAGCAGCAATTGAGGAAAAAAACATTTCCAAGTTTAAGCGTTTAACCGCTCACTTGCAGGGCTTGCCCACTATTTTGCAAGATTGGCCTTTGGCCTTTGGTAAGACGGCGGATGAAGTTGCTGAAGCTTTAGCAGCTTTTCCAAATTTGAAAGGGATAACCGCTAAGTGGCAAAAGCTAACCGCCTTTGTTCAGACCAACTATCCGGACATTAAGGTCATGGTTGATTTGGCGGTCCAGGCACCACAGCCCTATTACACCGGACCAATCATCCAAGGATTTCTTCCAATTCTTGGGGAAAACCTCTTCAGCGGCGGCCGTTATGACCAACTTCTGAAAAATTATCAGGAAGAATTCTATCCTGCCGTGGGCTTGGGGATGAACCTGGAACGCTTGCTAGTCGCTCGAAAAAAAGTGGCAACGCAGCCTGATCCAGTCGTTGTAGTTTTGGCGAAGGGAAGGGTGGAAGAAGATGTCCGCGGCCTCTTAAAAGCAGCCGGTGTGGATACCAGTCCACTTGAAAATCCGGGCCGGAAGTTAATTTTTGAAAGTTCTGATAAGCGCTTCCACTTCATTTTGGTAAAGCCCAGCGACGTTTTGAAGTACTTGGATCGGGGCATCGGCGATATCGGAGTGGTTGGTTCCGATACGATTGCCGAACAAGAACAAAATCACTACGATGTCTTGGATTTGCAACGTGGCAAAGCTGAATTTGTCCTGGCTGCTCCGGCTGGCTTCCAGCTGGACGGCAACCAACGGCACCGCATTGCAACGAAATATCCTAAGACGGCTAGCCAGTACTTTAACCGCCGGGGACAGGATGTCGAACTGATTAAGTTAGAAGGGTCTGTAGAATTAGGACCTCTAACCGGCTTAGCCGACGCCATCGTTGATATTTCCCAAACTGGCGATACCTTACGGGCCAACAAACTAAAAGTCTACGAGGAACTGGTACCGGTTTCGACCCATCTTCTAGTAAGGCGGGGCGCTTTGTTTCAGCACCAAACTGAATTGACCAAGCTAATCGAGAATTTAATGAAAGAGCTGAAAGAAGGATAGCAGGATGAAGATTATTGAAAACGAAGACCTCAGCAGCATTAAAAAGCGGATTCGCCAAGCAACCGAACAAACTGTTGATCCGGTCATCAAGCAGCGAGTGGACGACATTATTGAACAAGTTCGCCAACGAGGCGATGCGGCCCTCAAGGACTATAGCCAACGCTTTGATGGTATCGAACTGACTGACTTAGCGGTATCAAAAGCAGAAATTGACCAAGCCTATAATCGGTTGGATGAAAAGGTACGAACTGCCTTAGAAAAGGCCGCTCAAAACATCCAATCCTTCCACCAATTGGAAGTCGCACAATCCTTCGAAGATGATAGTGTCCCTGGTGTGATTCGCGGTACCAAGGTTACGCCCTTAGCCCGCGTGGGAATTTACGTTCCCGGTGGGACGGCAGCCTATCCTTCTTCTGTTTTGATGAATGCCATCCCGGCTAAGGTGGCGGGGGTCAAGGAGGTCATCATGGTGACCCCGCCCCAAAAGGAAGGGCTCAACCAAGCCGTTTTGGCAGCCGCTAAAATTGCTGGTATCGACAAGATTTATCAAATTGGCGGTGCCCAAGCCATTGCGGCCTTGGCATACGGAACGGAAAGCATTCCGCAGGTTGACAAGATTACTGGTCCGGGAAACGCCTACGTTGCAGCGGCTAAACAGGCCGTTTACGGCCAAGTGGCCATTGATATGATTGCTGGTCCATCCGAAATTGGTATTCTAGCTGATGATTCCGCAAATCCTAAAAACTTGGCCGCCGACTTGCTTTCACAAGCCGAACACGATGTCCGCGCACGAGCGATTTTGATTACGAATTCTTTGAACTTGGCCCAAGCAGTTTCAGACGAAGTGGAAGCCGAGCTCAAAACTTTGCCTCGTGAGGAAATTGCCCGCCAAGCAATTGAACAGCAGGGCTTTATCTACTTGACGGATTCCATTGACGATATGTTGGCCTTGATGAACGAAGTCGCACCGGAGCACTTGGAGGTGCAGCTGGAAAATCCTAAGCAATATTTGGCTCAAATTCAAAACGCAGGTTCAGTCTTCTTAGGACCAAACACGAGTGAACCGCTGGGTGACTACTATGCAGGTCCTAACCACATTTTGCCAACGGGTGGCACGGCACGCTTTAGTTCTGCCCTAGGTGTTTGGGACTTCCAAAAGCGCATTCAGTACCTATCTTATTCAGAAAATGCTCTGCAACGGGATGCCAGCAATGTTATCGCTTTGGCAGAAACGGAAGGACTAGACGGCCACGCCCGTGCCATTGAAATTCGAGGTGAGCAAAATGACTAAACGACAAGCAAGTATTCAACGCGATACCTTTGAAACGCAAATTGAACTAGCCCTCGATCTAGACGAACAGTCGGGCATTGAAATTGACACTGGGATTGGCTATCTCAACCACATGCTGACCCTCTTCGCCAAGCACGGTCGCTTTGGTTTGAAGGTTAAGGCTAGGGGTGATTTAGATGTTGATGCCCACCACACCACTGAAGATGTGGGCATTGTCCTCGGATCAGCCTTTCGCGAAGCCTTAGGGGACAAAATGGGGGTTGAGCGCTATGGCGCGCAGTACGTGCCGATGGATGAATGTCTCAGTCGCGTGGTGGTTGATTTGTCGGGCCGTTCTTATTTAGTTTTCCAAGCCGACTTTGATGCACCCAAACTAGGTAGCCTGGAAACCGAAGTGGTTGAGGACTTCTGGCAGGGCTTCGCCGACGCCGTCGGGGCTAACATCCACATTAGCAATTTATACGGCCGCAATACCCACCACAAGATTGAAAGTATTTTCAAGGCCGCCGGACGCGCCATGCGTCAGGCCGTCACGGTTAATCCAGAAATTAAAGGGCTTAACTCGACCAAGGGAATGCTTTAAGAAGGAGGCAGCATGGAAGAAGTTACGATTGTTGATTACGGAGCGGGCAACATCGCCAACGTCATGAAGGCCTTGAAAGCTGTCGGCCTTTCGGGCCGCCTGTCGGATCAAGCTGATGAAATTGCCCAGGCTAAGGCCCTCATTATTCCGGGAGTGGGTGCCTTTAACAAGGCGATGCAGGCCTTAAACAGTAAGAATTTGGTCCAACCGATTCGAGACTTTGCGGATAGTGGCCGTCCCGTGCTGGGAATCTGCCTGGGGATGCAACTACTCTTCGATGAATCAAGCGAATTCGGCCATACGCAAGGGTTGGGTTTGGTACCAGGTAAGGTGATTGAATTACCGGCTCAACCAGGTTACCGAGTTCCTCAGATGGGTTGGAATGACAACCAGGTGCAGCAGGAAAATCCCTTAACACAGGACCTCAAGGATGAAGCAACCTACTTTGTCCACTCCTATTACGCCCGGACTCAGCCGGAAAATCTAGCTGCCTCTGTTCAATTTGGCCAAGTGGAAGTGCCCAGCGTGGTGGTCAATAAAAACGTCTTCGGGACCCAATTTCACCCTGAAAAATCCGGTTCCATTGGCCTCCAACTACTCAAGAATTTCAAGAAAATGGTAAATGCTTATGATCCTTCCAGCAATTGATTTAAAAAGTGGTCGCTCCGTCCGCCTCTACCAAGGGGACTACGACAAAGAAATGGTCATTAATCCCGATCCTTTGATTCAGGTTCGAGAAATCGAAGCCGCCGGACTCGACCACCTGCACCTCGTCGATTTGGACGGTGCCAAGGCCGGTCAAGCGGTTAATCTAGAAACCATTCAAAAAATCCGCAAGCAAAGCAAGCTTTTTATTGAATTGGGTGGTGGCATTCGTACCATGGAGCAAATTGATTCCTATCTGTCATTGGGCATTAACCGGGTTATCCTGGGCTCGGTCGCTTTGAAAAATCCAGCTTTAGTCAAGCAAGCGCTTGAAAAGTATGGCCCTGACAAAATCGTTGTGGGCGTCGATGGACGAGACGGCAAAGTTGCCACGGAAGGCTGGTTGACTGGTTCCGAACAAACCTTTGATGAAATCATCGCAGCCATGTCAGCATATGGTGTGCGCAACTTTATCGTGACCGATATTAGCCGCGACGGCACTTTAGCTGGGCCGAACATTGACTTCTTGTTGACCCTGCAGAAGAAATTTCCTACAAGTAAAATCATCGCCAGTGGTGGCATTGCCAGCCTAGCCGATGTTAAAGCACTTCAGGCGGTTGGTTTGGACGACATTATTGTGGGCCGCGCTCTATACGACGGCCAGTTAACCCTCGCCGGTTTGAAGGAGGCAGAAGATGACGCTAAATAAACGAATTATTCCTGCCTTGGACATCAAAAACGGACGGGTCGTCAAAGGCATTCAATTCCAAAATGTGCAAGCGGTTGGGGACCCCGTTGCCATTGCCAAGGAATACCAGGATTTGGGCGCTGACGAGCTGGTTTTACTCGATATTTCTGCCAGCCAAGAAGACCGCAAAACCGCCCAAGAAGTGGTCGACGATGTTTCTAGCCAGGTCTTCATCCCGCTAACCGTGGGCGGGGGAATTAGTTCATTAGCCGACATGAAAAAAATTATCCAGGCCGGGGCCGATAAGATTTTCCTTAATTCCGCTGCGGTGAAACAGGTTGATTTGGTCACGCAAGGCGCCGAAGTGTTCGGTTCCCAAGCCATGGTTGTGGCCATTGATGTTAAGTGGGATGTTGCTGAAAAAAGCTACCGCGTTTACATTAAGGGTGGTCAAGAAGCCACGGATTGGGAAGTCGGTGCTTGGGCCCAGGCCGTCGTCAAGGCCGGAGCAGGGGAGCTACTCGTGACCAGCATGGATGCTGACGGTACCAAGCAGGGCTACGATATTGCACTTTATCAGTACCTCTGCCAACAGGTTGATGTTCCCATCATCGCTTCCGGTGGGGCCGGTAAAATCGAAGATTTCGAAGAATTATTTTTGAAAACGGACGTCGATGGTGCTCTAGCCGCCTCTGTCTTTCACTACAAACAGATTGCCATTGCTGATTTAAAGGCGGCTCTGCAAGCAAAGGGGGTGCCCGTGCGATGCTAAAACCTGATTTTGAAAAAAACGGCCAGGACGGCTTAATTCCTGCAGTTGTCACTGATGTCGACAGCAAGGAAGTCCTGATGCTGGCTTATATGAATGCTGAGAGCTATCAAAAAACTCTGGCTACCGGTGAAACTTGGTTCTGGTCGCGCTCCCGCCAGGAATTTTGGCACAAGGGAGCCACTTCGGGTAACACCCAGCGAGTTGAAAGTATCACGCTTGACTGTGATGCTGACACCCTTTTAATTGCTGTCAAACCCGCCGGACCGGCCTGTCACACTGGCGCAAGAACTTGTTTTTTTAACACTGTTTTGGATAAAACAAAGGAGAAGTAAAATGGCTGAACAATCAATGGAAGAACTATACGAATACGTCTTGAACCGCAAGGAGAATCCAAAAGAGGGGTCTTACACGGACTATCTATTCCAAAAGGGCCTCGATAAGATTTTGAAAAAGGTTGGTGAGGAAAGCACCGAAGTGATCGTTGCGGCCAAAAACAATCAAGAAGAATTGCGCTACGAAACGGCTGATTTGTTCTTTCACTTGATGGTCCTTTTGGTTGAACAGGGTTTGTCCTTTGACGATATTAAGGAAGAACTGGGTTCTCGCGTGGGAACCAAGTCCCGTCTGCACGAACGTAAGGATTGGCGGGGGACGCAAGCATGAAAGCATTTGTGAAAAAATTGAAGGCCTACAAGGCCGAAGTGACCGTCGAGGAAATTAAGAAAAAGTACGGCTTGAGCAAGTTAGTGCGCTTGTCATCGAACGAGTCCGTTTACGGACCTTCACCCAAGGCTATCGAAGCCATTAAAGGAATTGATCTTAGCCAGCTAAACTACTACCCGGACGGTCAAGCAGGTCCTTTGCGCCGGGCTGTGGCGCAACAAGAAGGGGTTGCCGAAGATTCCCTAGTCTTCGGTGATGGTGGCGATGAAATCATTGAACTCTTAACCCGCACGATTCTGACGCCGGGTTCAGAGATGATTGTGCCGGATCCGACCTTTGGCGAATACGTCATTCACGCCGAAATTGAAGGGGCGAAAACGGTTGCCGTGCCCATTAAAGCTGCGACTGGACAAATTGACTTTGCGGGGATGTTAAAGCGGGTTAATAATCAGACGGCCCTGATTTTCCTAGCCAACCCGAACAATCCGACCGGTGTCCAAGAAAAGGTTGCTGACATTGAGGCCTTCTTAAAGGACTTGCCGAATAACGTGATTTTGGTGGTCGATGAAGCTTACTATGAATTTTCTGGAAATGCCCAAGCTTCCTGCGTTTCCCTAGTGGCTAAGTATCCTAACTTGGTGGTGCTGCGAACCGTTTCCAAGGCTTATGGCCTGGCAAACTTGCGGGTCGGTTATGCCATCTTACCTGAAAAACTAGCAGGCATTTTGCAGGCAGTGCGCCTGCCCTATAACCTGTCAAACTTCCAAATTACGGGAGCAGCGGCGGCCATTCAGGACCAGGACTTTTTGGCTCAAGTCGTTAGCAAAGTGGCGAAAGAACGCGAGATTTTCCAAGCCTTCTTAAAGGAAGTCAGCATTAAGTTTTATCCCTCAACCGCCAACTTTATTTGGTTTGAAATGAAAGATTCGGCCCGTTTGGCAGAACGCCTCTTGCAATCGGGTTACCAAGTTAAGAGCAGCTTAGATCCAAACCACATTCGTTTAACTCTAGGTAAGCCGGAAGACAATCAAGCCATTCGCACCATTATTAAGGACTACGTCCAATCGGCACCTGCGGAATAAATTTTTGTTGGTCTTTGACGCTGGCTAAGTTATAATGAGGGTACTAATTTGAGGTGGTAAAAGCATGACAGATAAGAACCCACAAATCGATAAGATTACCTTGGTTGATGAGAGCGGTGACGAAGCCCTTTACGAAGTACTCTTCACTTTCCATTCTGAAGAATACGACAAGGATTACATCTTGCTCGTTCCCGATGGTGTTGAAGAAGATGAACAGGTTGATGTCCAAGCTTACATTTTCCATCCGAACGAAGATGGGGAAGCCAAAGAAGAAGACTTGCTTCCTATTGAAGATGATCGTGAATGGGACATGGTCGAAGAAGTGTTGAACACCTTCCTCGATGACGATTCGAATTTTAATTAAAGTAAAAGTAACTGCTTAGGCGGTGCTTTTTTATTTGTGAAAAACACTTTTCAGATGCTTTATCAAGTGATAAAATAGATTTGTTGAATTGTTTCACAAAACGGAACATTCTGGAACTATCTGGAGGAAAAGTTATGAATACTTTAGTAGGAATCGTGGATCTAGC
The DNA here is from genome assembly GCF_963930865.1 of Eupransor demetentiae. Lineage (NCBI taxonomy): Bacteria > Bacillati > Bacillota > Bacilli > Lactobacillales > Lactobacillaceae > Eupransor > Eupransor demetentiae. The sequence continues at coordinate 148,475 of NZ_CAWVOH010000001.1, forward strand.
ACGTTTCCAGTTTGCCATGACAACGATTTTCCACTTCTTCTTCGTGCCGATGTCAATCGGTATGGCGGTCGTGGTGTCAGTCATGGAAACGCTATACGTGATCAAGAAAGATCCCATCTATAAGAAGATGACCCAATTCTGGGGCAAGATTTTCTTGCTATCCTTTGCGGTCGGGGTCGTAACCGGTTTGATTCAGGAATTCCAGTTCGGTATGAACTGGTCTGAATACTCTCGTTACGTCGGTGATATCTTCGGGGCACCTTTGGCGGTCGAAGCCTTGGTTGCCTTCTTCGCCGAATCAACCTTTATTGGTTTGTGGTCCTTTACTTGGGATCGCTTCAAGCCATGGTTGCATGCGGTCTTCATTTGGATTGTTGCCTTCTCTTCAATGATTTCATCATTGTGGATTTTGGCTGCGAACTCCTTTATGCAAAACCCAGTTGGTTACGCCATCGACAACAACAAGGGTCGTGCCGTTTTGACCAACTTCGCCGAATTGCTAACGAATAAGCAGTTGTGGATTGAGTTCCCCCACGTTGTTGTGGGAACTTTGGTTACGGCCGGCTTCATCGTTGCCGGTATGTCAGCCTTCAAGCTTTTGAAGCTTAGGAAGGGCGACAGCCAAATTTTGTTCTTCCGTAAGTCAATCAACGTTTCCTTAGTGGTTGCTTTGATTGGTTTGGGTGGTTCATTTATCACTGGTGACCAACACGCCTTTGAATTGCAGAGTATGCAACCAATGAAGTACGCCGCGATGGAAGGGGTCGACGAGACCATCGATTCATCAAAGCGTAAGGATAAGGCTCAGCCTTGGGCAGCTATTTCCGTTACAAATCCTAAGACACACAAGTCAATCGCTAAGGTTGAAGTGCCTTACGTCCTTTCTATCTTGGGTCACCACTCCTTGACTGGTGGTACCACCAAGGGTACAACCGAAATTGAAAAGGAATTCGAAGCCAAGTACGGTAAGCCAAAGGGCGATGTCAAGAACTACTACGTTCCTGAAAACACGCTCTTCTACTCATTCCGTGTCATGGCCGTTGGTGCCGGTTTGCTTGCCTTGGTTGCTGTAGTGGCCTTGTGGTTTAACCGCAAGAAGTCAACTTTGATTTTGTCACAGCGCTGGTTCCTTTGGGTAATGGGGGTTATGACCTTCTTCCCATTCTGTGTCAACACGGCCGGCTGGCTCGTGACTGAATTGGGTCGTTATCCATGGGTTGTTTACGGCTTGATGACCATCGCGGATGCGGTTTCACCAAACGTTTCAGCTGCATCACTTTTGTTCTCAAACATTGTTTACTTCTTGACCTTCTCAGCCCTCGGTGGTGTTATGATTTGGCTTTCACGCCGTACCTTGCACCAGGGTCCTGATTACGAAGAAGAGGAAACCACGACTGATCGTGATCCTTACGATGATTTAACTGAAAGTGAGGCCAAAGCATAATGTCTGAATTACAGTTCTTATGGTTTATCTTAATTGCGGTTTTGTGGGCCGGCTTCCTCTTCTTGGAAGGTTATGACTTCGGAGTTGGAATGCAATTTACAACTTTGGCTCGTGACGAACACGAACGTGAAGCCCTCTACGAAACGATCGGTCCTACTTGGGACGGAAACGAAGTTTGGTTGGTTACGGCTGGTGGTGCTACTTTTGCCGCCTTCCCATACTGGTATGCTTCTTTGTTCTCAGGTTTCTACTTGATTTTATTGGGCGTCTTGCTCGCCTTGATTTACCGTGGTGTTTCTTTCGAATTTCGTGAGTACATGCCATCGCTTGTTTCTCGCTTGCTCTGGGAACGCTTGATTTCAGTAGCTTCCTTCTTCGTGCCATTCTTCTTGGGTGTCCTCTTTACCGCTATGGTATCCGGTACCCCAATGGATGCACAGGGAAACGTTTCCGCTAGCTTCTTTGACTACTTCACGCCATTTACGGTTGTAGGTGGTATTGCAGTGGTTGCGATGTCCTACGTTCACGGTTTGAACTTCACGCGTTTGCGTATTGATGGTGATATGCGTGGCCGTGCGGCAGAACAATTGAAGTTTGCTTATCCAACGCTTTTGGCTGGTGAAGCAATCTTCGCCGTTTTGCTCTTCTTCTATACGGACTTCTTCCAAGACAAGTTGATTGCAACCTTGGCCATCTTGGTCGTGATTGTTTTGACGACGCTCTTGGGTTGGTACCTAACGGTCATTCGTAAGGCTGAAGGTTGGCCATTTATCTTGTCAGGTTTGACGCTGGTCGAAGTGGTTGTCTTGCTCTTTGTTGGACTCTTCCCACGTGTCATGGTTGCCGATAACCCAGCCCACAGCTTGACGATTGCTGGATCATCATCAAGTCCTTATACCTTGAAGGTGATGACCATCATCGCCGGAACCATTTTGCCAATCGTCTTGGCTTACCAGATTTGGTCATTCTGGGTCTTCCGTAAGCGGATTGTTGCTAAAAAAGTGGTAGAATAATATTCATAGAAAAACGTTTGCAATGTAAATTGTGAGCGTTTTTGTACATATAACAGACAAAATGAGGTGCCCATGTTCGATAAGCGTTTATTGGAATTGCCTAAAATCAAGCGAACGATTTTGGCATTATTAGTTTTAATTGTGCTCCAAGCTCTTGCCATTGTCGGGCAGGGTGTCTTTTTAGCGCAAATTATCGTGGCCTTGTGGTCTAAGAAGACCCTGGCATCCGTGATGACTTCAGTGCTGGCCTTCGCAGTTTCATTCTTGCTGCGTCAGCTTCTAGTGGTTTTGAAAAACGAGTTGATGTCTCATTTTGCCGGTAAGGTCGTTGAGGGTTACCGTGTGCGTTTGTTGGCCAAGTACGCTGAAATGGGAGCACCCTTAATTGCCAAGTTTGGGACCGGTCACGCCGTGACTTCTTTGGTTGCCGGCCTGGATAACGTTAAAAATTACTTCCAGCTGCTTTTGATTAAGATGCTCGATTTGTCGGTCATTCCTTGGATTGTTTTGCTGGCCATTTTGTACTTCAAGTGGGAGCAGGGTCTTTTCCTCTTGGTCATTTTCCCTGTGGTGATTATCTTCTTTATTATCCTGGGTTTGGCGGCGCAGAAGAAGGCGGATGCCGAATTTACGAACTTTAAAAACTTGAACAATCGCTTCGTGGACGGCTTGCGCGGTTTGCCAACATTGAAGCAGTTGGGTTTGGCCCGACCTTATGGCCGTGAGATTTATAACATTTCAGAAGATTATCGTAAGACGACCATGCGAACTTTGGTGATTGCCATTACTTCGACCTTCGCCCTCGATTTTTTCACAACTTTGTCGATTGCCGTTGTGGCGGTCTTCTTGGGGCTGGACTTGTTGAACGGTCACATGACCCTTTTGCCAGCCTTGTCGATTTTGATTTTGGCGCCGGAATATTTCCTGCCTCTACGAAACTTCGCCGATGACTACCACGCCACTTTGGACGGTAAGAATGCTTTGACTGAAGTCTTGGAAGTTCTGCATAAGCCTTTGCCTGCTGATCGTGATGCCTTGAAATTGGCTTCTTGGCAGGAAGATGACGAGTTGGCTGTCCAAAATTTGGACTTCGCTTATGATGAGCAGACGACCTTGTCCGATTTGAATTTCAAGGTCAAGGGCTTTGAAAAGGTCGCCATTGTTGGTGAGTCAGGATCAGGGAAAACGACTTTGCTTAATCTTCTGGGTGGTTTCTTGCAACCGGAAGAGGGGACAGCCTTTGCCATCGATGGACAAAGCTTGCCCCACTTGGCCCAAGAGGACTGGCAAAAGCAGTTTTTCTACATGCCGCAGCAACCTTATCTTTTCCACGCCACTTTGCTGGATAACTTGCGTTTTTACACGCCAGCTGCAAGCGAAGCAGAAGTGCAAAAAGCGGTTGAACAAGCTGGCTTAAGCGAGCTTTTGGCTGACTTGCCCGAGGGTCTGCAAACCATTATCGGTGAAGGGGGCCGACAGTTGTCCGGTGGTCAGGCGCAGCGTGTGGCTTTGGCCCGCATGTTCCTGGACCCCAGCCGGCACGTTTTGCTCTTTGATGAACCGACGGCGCACTTGGACGTGCAGACTGAGTTTGATTTGAAGCAGACCATGGCACCGATTTTTAACAAGCATTTGGTCTTCTTTGCCACGCACCGCTTACACTGGTTGAAGCAGATGGACTACGTCCTAGTCATGCGCGATGGCCACTTGGTTGAGCAGGGGCAGCCGGAAGAACTTTTGGCTCAGGCCGATAGTCAGCTCAATCAGTTACGCCATGCCATGCAGTCAGGAGGGGAACAGCTATGAAAAAATTCCGAGAATTAATCAGAACAGATCGCTGGATTTTTCCTTTCTTAAAGGCACAAAAATGGGGTGTGCTCTGGTCAATCGTACTTTCCTTCATGACGATTTTTGCCGCAGCGGCCCTGATGTTTGTTTCCGGCTTTCTGATTTCTCGTGCGGCGCAAAGACCAAGTAATATTTTGTTGATTTATGTACCGATTGTTTTGACCCGTGGCTTTGGAATTGCCCGTCCGGTTTTCCGCTATGTTGAGCGGCTGGTTTCGCACAACTGGGTTTTGCGGATTGTCTCGAAGTCTCGCCGCCGTCTCTACCAAAGTGCTGCTAGTACTGCGGCCTCAATTCGCTCTAAGTTGCAAACGGGAAAGGTTTTGTCCTTGCTGGCTGATGATTTGGACCAGTTGCAAAACTTGTACTTGCGGACGATTTTTCCAGTTGGAGCCGGCATCATGCTTTATTTGGGCTCTTCGCTGGCGTTAGGCTTTTTGAATGTCTACTTTGCTCTCTTCTGGTTCTTCATGCTCGGCATTATTATGGTTGTTTTGCCCTGGCTATCCTTTGCCTTGAATCGCCACCGGGTGATTCAGCAAAAGGCCCTGCAAAACGAACTCTATACCGACGCCACCGACGCCATTATGGGTATGCAGGACTGGGTTTTGTCCGGTCGCCAGAAGGACTTGGTCACGACTCAGGGCCGGGTAATGAAGACCCTGTCACGGGTGAAGTATCAATCGATGCGCTTTGGTTGGTGGCGTGATTTTACGGTCCAGGCCTTGGCTTTGATTGTTTTGCTTGCCTTGCTGGCCTGGTCAGACTGGCAGTATGCTGGGAATTACATGGCCCGTAACTACATTGCCGCCTTCTCACTAGCATTGATTCCCTTGGTCGATACCTTTCTATCCGTCAACCAGGGAGTGGCTGAATCCTCATTTTACGAGGATAGTATCAAGCGCTTGAATGAGTTGCCTGAACCAAGCGAATTGCCAGCTCGTCAGGAGCGCAAGTTGCCGGCAAATTTCGATATTTCTTTCCAAGATGTTTCCTTTGCCTATGACAAAAAAGAAATCATCAGGGATATGGATTTGACCATTCATTCCGGTGAAAAGGTGGCCCTCTTAGGCCGGTCTGGTGCTGGTAAAACCACGATGCTCAAGCTTTTGGCAGGTGATATTAAACCCGATGACGGCACTGTTCGTCTGGGGGATTACAACCCGGCTGATTTTGATGATTTGTCAGCGCTGGTTGCCGTTTTGGATCAGCAAGCCTATCTCTTTGATACCACCATCTTGAACAACGTCCGCATGGGAAATTTGCGTGTTAGTGATCAAGAGGTGGAAGCAGCCATACGTGACGCCGGCTTGGCACCTTTGATTGCTTCTTTGCCGGATGGGGTCCACACTCAGATGCTTGAGGCCGGCCAGCGCTTCTCCGGTGGAGAACGTCAGCGTTTTGCCTTGGCCCGTGTTCTTTTGCAACAGGCACCCATCGTCATTTTGGATGAACCAACGGTTAGTTTGGATCCTAAGACCGAACACGAAGTTTTGGATCAGATTTTCACGGCCTTGGCCGACCGAACGATTATTTGGGTAACCCACCATTTGACGGGGATTGACGAGGTCAACCAAGTTTACTTCCTCGAAAATGGCGAATTTACCATGCAGGGTAGTCCAAAGGACTTGGCCCAGAATTCGGACCACTTCAAGGCCCTGTTGGCCATGGACCAGTTTTAATGGCCACCAAAAAAAGGCGCCCAGGACGGCGCCGCTCGAAGCAGAAAATTAATTATTTGGCTGTCTTTTGCTTAGCCTTTTTGTGCTTATTGGCCTTCATTGTTCCAAGTCAGTTTCAAGAGAAAAACGATGTGGACAAGGAAAAGCGGGCCTTTATCACCCAGCTAGCGCCCTATGCCCGCCAGGCGCAAAGACAGTACCGGGTTTTGGCTTCGATTTCTCTGGCGCAGGCCATTTTGGAATCGGACTGGAACCGGAGCGAACTTTCCAAAAATTACCATAATTTATACGGGATTAAGGCGTCCGGCAATCAGGCCGGGGTCCAGTTGGCCACGGATGAATATGTGGATGGCCAGTGGATTAAGGTGAGTGGCCGTTTTGCCGTTTATGACAGTTGGCAGGACAGCATTGACGCGCATGCCCGCCTTTTGGCGCAAGGGACTTCTTGGAATCCCAGCCAGTATCAGCATGTTCTGGCGGCCAATAACTACCAGGAAGCAGCCACAGCCTTGGTCAAGGACGGTTACGCTACTGATCCGGACTATGCTTCTAAAATTATTTCCCTCATCAAAACTTGGCAACTCGCCCAGTATGATTTGGTCCAGTAAAAAAGCAGACGATTAATCGTCTGCTTTTTGTTTTTCTTTTAAAATCTGGCTGAGTAACTGGTTGGTTCGCTTTTGTTCGGTCTTGATGTGCTGCATTTCATCAAGGTAGTAGTCGTAGCCAAATTTTTCTTGTGGCTTGGAAGCGATTAAACCATTGATGAATTGAATAATGAAAAAGAGGGCGACGGCCATTAGCATTAAGGTAAAGAAGGACTGGCTAAAGGAACTCCAAGGAATTAAGCTGGCATCCAATTTGTGTTCGGGTGCTAGCGCTAGGCGGGTAAAGTCAACTAAGCCATAGAAGAAGGCAATGAACTCTTTAATAAAACTAGAAAAACTAGCACCAATCACAACCCCGATGGCCGTTGAGAGGAAATTTCCGCCCAGTAAAAACTGTCGAAAGGACTTGTAAGTCCCGACGGTTCTTTGGGTAATGCCGCCAATCATCAGGCCGGCTTCGTTTCTTGGACTACGCATGCAAAACCTCCTTAATTCGTACTTAAAATGATAGCAGCTGAGCAGGAAATGGGTCAAATTTTGCCAGTTAAGCAAACTTTTGTTCCCCTCGATTTATGCTAAAATGGGACTAGCAGAATTTACATTTAGGATGGTTTTATGACAGTCGAAACACTAACAGCAGGAATGAATGATAAGCAAGCCAAAGCCGTCCAGATTACCGAAGGGCCGCTCTTGATTATGGCCGGCGCGGGTTCTGGAAAGACCCGCGTTTTGACGCACCGCATTGCCCACTTGATTGAAGATTTGGACGTTGCGCCCTGGCGAATTTTGGCCATTACTTTTACTAATAAGGCCGCCAAGGAAATGCGGGAACGAATTGGTCAGCTGGTCGACCCTGAACTAGCTGGTTCGATTTGGGTCTCAACTTTTCACGCCCTTGCGGTCCGGATTTTGCGCCGGGATGGCGAAGTGGTTGGCCTCAGTCGTAACTTTACGATTTTGGATACTTCTGCTCAGCGTACCCTGATTAAGCGCGTGATTAACGACTTGGACCTGGATACGAATCAGTACGATCCCCGTTCCGTTTTGGGTAAGATTTCAAATGCCAAGAATGAAATTTTGACGCCTAAAGATTTTGCCCAGCAGGCGGCGAATTACTACGATGAAACCATTGCTGAAATTTACAAGAACTATCAGCAAGCTTTGAAGCAGGCGCAGTCCGTCGACTTCGATGACCTCATCATGCTAACGATTGAGCTTTTTAAGGCTGCTCCTGACGTTTTGAAGCGTTATCAGGACCAGTTCCGCTACATCCACGTCGATGAGTACCAGGACACCAACGACGCCCAGTATCAAATCGTCCATATGTTAGCTGATGGTTGGAAAAACCTCGCCGTGGTCGGGGATGCTGACCAGTCAATTTACGGTTGGCGTGGCGCTAACATGAACAACATCCTGAACTTCGAAAAGGATTATCCAAACGCTAAGACGGTTATGTTGGAACAGAACTACCGTTCAACACAAAATATTTTGGATGCCGCTAACGAAGTCATTAACAATAACAACGAACGCGTACCAAAGAAGTTGTGGACGGAACAGGGGAACGGTGACAAGATTACTTATTACCGTGCGCAAACCGAACGCGATGAAGCCAACTTCGTTTTGGCTCAAATTCAAAAGCTGCGTAAGGCCGGTGGTTCCTATTCCGATTTTGCCGTGCTTTACCGTACCAACGCCCAGTCGCGTGGAATGGAAGAAGCGCTGGTTAAGTCCAACATTCCTTATACCATGGTCGGGGGCCACAAGTTCTACGAGCGTAAGGAAATCTTGGATATCATGGCTTACATGAGCCTGATTGCCAACCCCGATGATAACGCTGCCTTCGAACGCATCGTTAACGTGCCCAAGCGCAGTATCGGTGGTACGACGGTCGATCACCTTCATGCCTTTGCTAACCGTCTTGGCGTTTCCTACTTAAAGGCGATTGATTCGATTGAATTAGCGCCGGAAATTCGGACTGCCGCCGCAAGCAAGCTCTTGTCCTTTGCTGAAATGATTCATAATTTGCATCAGCAAGCCCAGTTCCTTTCCGTAACCGAATTAGCTGATTTGGTCATGGATCAATCCGGCTATCGCAAGTCCTTGTCGGGCAAAACCGATCCAGAGTCCCAATCTCGTTTGGAAAACTTGGACGAATTTCTGTCCGTTACCAAGGAATTTGATGATAAATACGATGCTGATGATCCGGATGCTGTCGACCCCTTGACGGACTTCTTGGGCTCTACGGCCTTGATGTCTGATCTTGATAACTTAGAAGATGACGATGGAGCGGTTACACTGATGACCCTTCACGCCGCTAAGGGCTTGGAATTCCCTGTTGTTTTCTTGATTGGCATGGAAGAAGGAATTTTCCCACTTGGTCGTGCAAGCCAAGATGATGATCAATTAGAGGAAGAACGTCGTTTGGCCTACGTCGGAATCACCCGTGCCATGAAGAAGCTCTTCTTGACCAACGCTTATTCCCGTTTGCTTTATGGTCGCACGCAGGCCAACCAGCCTTCGCGTTTTATTGAAGAAATCTCACCCGAACACATCCAAACCGAATATTCAGCTGCTTCGGGCAGTCAGGCTGGCCCCGTTGCCTCTCGCTTGCAGCGAGCGACGGCCACGACTTACAAGGCTTCTGCTGTGGTTAAGAACACTCAAGCCACAACGGGCGCCGAGTCCGTTGCTTGGCAGGCGGGTGATAAGGTTTCTCACAAGAAGTGGGGGATTGGAACGGTTGTTTCGGTATCCGGAAAGGCTGATGACCAGGAAGTTAAAGTTGCCTTCCCTGAAGTAGGAATTAAGCAGCTACTCGCCGCCTTTGCACCGATTACCAAGGTCGAATAAGTAGTTTGAAAGGAGTACCGCATGGCAGATTTGAAGCCAGTTGACCAATTGACAACGAGCGAGGCCCAGCAGGAAACCGCAGCTTTGCAAAAGCGCTTAACTGAGTACGGCGTGGCCTACTATGAAAAGGACGCCCCCCTCGTTGAAGACCATGTCTATGACGAAGAGTACGCCCGTTTGGTAGCACTTGAAGCTCGTTTCCCACAGTTTGTAAATCCGGATTCGCCTACCCAAAACGTTGGTGGTGCCGAAACGAAGTCTGGTTTGCCTAAGGTTACCCACCCAGTACCCATGCTTTCGCTCGGGGACGTTTTTTCTCTGGATGAACTGCAGGAATGGGAAGACCGCACGGTTAAAAGCCTCGGTCAGCAACCCAAGTACAATTTGGAATTAAAAATCGATGGATTGGCGATTGCCTTGCGCTACGAAAACGGCCGCTTAATTCAGGCTTCGACCCGTGGAAACGGTGTGATTGGGGAAGACGTCACGGCGAATGTCAAGACGATTAAGGCCGTGCCACAAGAGTTAAAGGAAAAGGTCAACATCGAAGTTCGTGGTGAGGTTTACATGCCAAAAGAAAGCTTCGTGCAGCTCAATGAAGCCCGCGAAGCCGATGGGCAAGAACCTTTTGCCAACCCTCGTAATGCCGCTGCCGGTTCTTTACGTCAGCTCGACGCCAAGGTTACTCGTGCACGTAAGTTATCAGCCTTTATTTACTACACGGCCGAACCCGAAGTACTGGGAGCGACGAACCAGAGCCAGGTGCTCGAGCGCTTTGCTGATTTAGGTTTGCCGACTGAAACCCATAACCGCGTCATCAATAAAATGGATGAGGTGGGCGACTACATCGACTGGTGTACCGCTCAACGTGATGAATTGCCCTTTGGTATCGATGGAGTCGTCGTTAAGGTTAATAACTTCGATCTTGAATACGATTTGGGGAACACGGTGAAGGTGCCCCGCTGGGCCATCGCTTACAAGTTCCCACCGGAAGAAGCTAACACGGTTGTTCGTGAAATCGAGTGGACGGTAGGCCGGACTGGAGCCGTTACGCCGACAGCCGTCATGGACCCCGTTCTATTAGCAGGGACGACGGTTCAACGGGCCTCCCTCCACAATCCTGATTATTTGGAAGCCAAGGATGTCCGCCTCGGTGACACCGTTACTTTGCACAAGGCCGGGGATATCATTCCCGAAATCGGTCAGGTTGTGCTAAGCAAGCGGCCCGCCGACAGCAAGCCCTACGAAATTCCAACGGTTTGCCCGGTCTGTGGCGCTAAGCTCGTGCACGTCGAAGGGGAAGTGGTCCTACGTTGTATTAATCCACTCTGTCCGGCGCAAATTCAAGAAGGCTTGACCCACTTTGCCTCCCGAAACGCCATGAACATCGATGGCCTGGGTCCCAAGATTGTGGCGCAACTCTTGGCAGCAGGTTTCGTTAAGGATGTGGCTTCCATTTATTCTTTGACTGAGGAACAGTTACTGTCTTTGGATAAGTTTAAGGCGAAGTCCGCGCAGAACCTGCTAAATGCCATTCAGGGCTCTAAGGAAAACTCGATGGAGCGCTTGCTCTTTGGTTTGGGCATTCGCTTAGTGGGGGCCAAAGCCGCTTTGACTATTTCGGAGCACTTCCGTTCAATCGAAAAGCTTTCGGCCGCCAGTCAGGAAGACATTGCCGAAATTAACGGAATTGGGGATGCCATTGCGGATTCCATTACCCTCTATTTCCAAAAAGAACAGTCCCAGCAGCTGCTGGCTGAATTGGCGAAAGCGGGTGTTAATCAGAACTTTATTTCGAGCGGTGTTGAAGTTGACGAAAATTCCTTTTTCTATGGTAAAAAGGTTGTCTTAACTGGTAAACTAGAAGTTAACAGCCGCCCTGAGGTTAGCAAGTGGCTAACCAATCATGGCGCTCAGGTTGTCGGTTCGGTTTCTAGCAAAACGGACTTAGTGATTGCCGGTGAAGATGCTGGTTCTAAGTTAGCTAAGGCTGAAAAGTTGAACGTGCCTGTTTGGAACGAACGCGACTTTATCAATGCTCAACGTGAAGAAGAGTAAGTAAACGAGGAAGATTCATGTTTAAACGAATTGGTATGCGGGGATATATCATTGGTGGTGTGGTGGCCGTTGTCATCCTAATCGCCATGTTTTTCTTTTTCCGCGTCGCCCAAGTGGCGCCAAGCAATCAGAAATCCAAGGGCGTTCAGTTAACTTCGAACTCACCCGGACAGTACCAAACGGTCATTAAGGATGGTCGTTACCTGGTTTCAGCAGCTCGTGGTATTACCGCTACTTCCGAACCGAATACGCTGGATGTTAAGCACTTTGAATCTTCCCTTTTGGACTTGTCTAAGACCCACTTTAAGACGGGCCGTTTCATCTTCCAAGAAGGTCAGTATCTGTCAGCTGACACGGTTTCGGATTTGCTGGCTCGTAAAGGCAAGAACAACATTGGTTTGAACCCCAAGGATAACGGTAAGACGGATTCTTCCCGTGAACCGATTTACGTTCAGACTTTGACGGAACAAGACTTTATGACCAAGGACGGTAGCAACTTGAAGCTCGCCGGTATGGTTGTCGGGGTGGCGATGAACTCCCAGGATGCTTACCAGAAGGAACAATACGGGACGACTTATTATCAGGATATTTCCGATGATGCCCGTATCGCTTATGGTAAGAAGATTGCTCCCGAATTGATTAAGCAAATTCGTGCTCAAAAGGGCGTTGGCAAGAACGTGCCAATCGTCTTGGCCATGTACAAGAACGCTCCTGGTGATTCTTTGGCCCCCGGTAACTTCTATGCTCAGGCAACGAGTCGAAGTGGCAACCACTTGTCTTCTTGGTCATCAATCAACGAAAAGTCGATTGTTTTGCCAAAGGAAGCTAGTTCTTCAAGTTCACTTGGTGATGATGAAAATAACAGCTTCACCAACTTTAAGAACGACGTGGCCAACTTCTTCCCAAACATCGCTGGTGCGACAGCCGTTGCCAACTACAAGAGCAACAAGCTTTCCAGCATGAACGTTACGGTTACCACGCAGTTCTACAGTCAAACGGAAATTAATTCCTTTGCCGAATACGTGGCTAGCTCGGCCTTGAAGTTCCTTCCTACGTCCGTCCCAATTCGCATTGTTATTCAAACTTCAAATGAAATGCAAGCGATCCTGGTTAAGGACAGTGATGCCAAGAGCTTCACGACCACCATTCTTTAAGCCAAATAAAAAACGCCGAAAGGCGTTTTTTTAGTAGAGTAAAATTGTTGCCAAGCAGAGGCAAATGATTGAAAGCAAGGGTTCCCAGCGGATAAAGTTGGGCTTGTTGAATTGCAATAAAAAGGGTGGCAGCGAAAGCAAAATGGCCAAGAAGACATTCAAGTGGAAGCCAAAGGTAAGCAGACTAGCAATCCAGAAGGCTAGGATTGTCACAAGTGAAAGTAGACGCCCTTTAGCATTTGGGATAAAAATCGGCGTGAAGAAGAAAATAAAGCCATACAGCATTGGCCAGGAACGGTTGATGAAAATCTGGGTAATGTAGTTATTGGCTAGAAATGAAATCGAAACGGGCACGGCATAAGCGGCCAGAACTGAAAAGGCTAGCAAGCCCAAGGTGTTTTTCAAATGAAGAATGTCCTGTGGTACTAAGGCCAAGAAGATGGCAAAGAGAATCAGAAGGGCAAAAATTTCGAAACGATTGCGAATTTGGGAGTTAAATGCTACCAGCATCGATAAGAGTAGGAATAGGTAGGAAGCGCTGTGCGTAAAGCGGTTACGAATTAGGAAGGCGATTGATGCCGAGCAGGAAAAAGAGTAGCCGAGAAGGGGCCATATTTGCCACTGCTGCGCCTTAGCCAGCACATCACCGTGGAAGATGGGTTCTTGCCACCAGATGATGTTTAAGGCTAAGGTAATGCCGATAATCGTGATCCAACGCATCTGCTTTCGGCTCAATTGAGCGAGGAAAGGTGGGCGCGGAGATCTTTTGTTGCTTTGGGTTGGCTTCGAATTGCTTGCTTGCATTGCTGTCTTTCTACCTTTTTTACTTTGCTTTTTATCATTTTATCATGTAGAATGATGTAAATGAAATTGAATAGCTATCAAGAGCAGGCGAGTGATACAGCACGATGACCCTGCACCAACCGGCTTTGCACGGTGGTACTTCTGTAAGATAGACAACTTTTAGGCGTAGTCAGCGAGTTGTTGATTGCGCCTTTTTAATAGCTATTTTTTACCATATGGAAATGAGGAAAGTTTGATGAAAAAGTATTTCACGTCAGAATCAGTAGCAAATGGTCACCCCGATAAGGTTGCCGACCAAATCGCCGATGCCATCTTGGATGCCGTTTTGCGCCAAGACCCCAAGGCCCGTGCCGCCATTGAAGTGACGACTTCGACTGGTGATGTTTCGGTCTTTGGTGAATTGAGCACTTCGGCATACGTTAATATCCGCCAAATCGTTATGGATACGGTCCGTGAAATCGGCTATGACCGTCCCGAACTTGGTTTCTCTGCTGATTCAATTAATGTTTCAAATCGGATTGTTGAGCAATCGCCCGATATTGCCCAAGCCGTTGACGAAGCCGAGGATGATCCCGACCAACTGGGAGCCGGTGATCAAGGTATGGTCTTTGGCTATGCCACGAATGAAACGCCGAACATGATTCCTTTGGCCCTCGACCTTTCCCACCAATTGATGCGCCGCATTCGCGATGTCCGTCAAGCTGGTGAAATTGATTACCTCCGTCCCGATGCAAAGGGTGAAGTGACGGTGGAATTAAACGAAAAGAACCAGCCAGTCCGGATTGCTTCAGTGGTTTTGTCAACTCAGCACAATCCTGAAGTCACTTTGGAACAGCTCCGTATGGATATTCGCCACTCAGTGATTGACCCAGTTTTGCCAGCTGACTTGGTTGATGAGGAAACGGTTTACTACATCAATCCATCTGGACGCTTTGTTTTGGGTGGACCGCAGGCCGATTCTGGTTTGACTGGTCGCAAGATTATTGTCGACACCTATGGTGGCGCTGCCCATCATGGTGGAGGAGCCTTCTCTGGAAAGGATGCCACCAAGGTGGACCGCTCGGCGGCTTACTACGCTCGTTATGCTGCTAAAAACATTGTTTCAGCAGGGCTCGCAGACCGGCTTGAATTGCAAGTAGCCTATGCGATTGGCGTTGCCAAGCCCGTTTCTTTGAACTTTGAAACCTTTGGTACTGAAAAGGTTGAACTGGACTTGATCCAGCAGGTTTTGGAAGATTACTTTGACTTTCGTCCCTTGTCAATCATTCATGAATTGAAGTTGCAGCGACCAATTTACCAGCAGACGGCGGCCTATGGTCACTTTGGCCGGACCGATATCGACCTTCCTTGGGAAAAGCTCAATAAGATGGAAATGATTCAAAAGGGTCTTTCCTAAAATAAAAAAACGACCTGTTGGTCGTTTTTTTATTGCCACAAGGGATATTCTTCTTGTTCGATGTGGAAGGAGTAGGCCCCGCGGCCTAGCTTGTATGCATCGATTTCAGCCGGAACAATGTCGCCAATGTGTAGATGGCAGCCCTTTTGGATGGTGAAATCTTGATAACCAAGATCTTCACGGGGATGGAGATGCAGGATGGAAAGAAAGAGTTTGTAAGAACCCAAAGATTCCAGCAAACGAATTTCAATCCCGTTCTGTTTAGGATTATTTTCGGCGCGAATACCAGCTACCTTGGGGAAGGAGCGGTATTGCTTGTTCCAGTGAACCGTAACTGGGAAGGAATCTTCGCGATCCTGATGGAAGAGCGCGAGAAAGGCCTGCTGTAAACGAGAAAGGTGAGGATGCTTAATCTTAGGTTGAACCGTGTGGAAGGGGCGAATGTCACTACCGAAGGCTAAATCTTGGTAGAAGTAGGCCGCACCTTCTTGAGGGATATCACCCTTGATTTTACCAATCCAAGCCATTTGCGCTTCTTGCCTTCCCAAAATGTTGCCGATGGCTTCCAGTAGTTCATCCGTCGCATGCAAATTTGTCGTGTTTTTTAGCACTGGGGCAAAGGGAATTGCAAATTGGCGTTCATGGGAAAGCAAACCATTCAAACCACGGTTCAAAAAAGCAGCTGAACCAATGAAGAGGGCCACGTCTTTTTGCGCATTTGCTTGGTCCGGAAGTGTTCGTGCTAATTTCTTAGCAGAATAGTAGGCGGCCGCTGAATCAGCCAGTAGCTCTAGTTGGTACTCTTGATTATGCTCTTTGAGGGCATCTTCCACTTGCTTAAGCAGGGTGTCCATTACCTTTTTATTAGAAGATTGTTGAAAGTAACAATGAAAATGTGTCATTTTTGGTCATTCTCCAGTAAGAGCCATTATACCAGATATGAGGGGTTATAGAAAAAGCGGAATCTTTTGTAAATAAATCGTTAATTTGTCATCGTTTAGTAACAAAAAAAGCACACCTTCCGGCGTGCTTTTTCAATCTTAAATCATAATTAACATTGGTAAAATCATTGGCTTGCGAGCCGTTTCCTGATTTAGGAACTTAGACAAGTCGTCGATGATGGCCTGACGAATTTCGGATTCCGTTGGATTCTTCGTGTTCATCACGCGGCGAATTGTTTGGAAGATGACGCGACGGCCATCGTTAATCAATTCACCGGATTCACGCATGTAAACGAATCCACGAGAAAGAATATCAGGACCGGACAAAATGTCCTTGTGCTTCAAATCAATCGTTGCCGTGACAATGACCAAACCATCTTGGGATAGCTTTTGGCGATCATGCAAAACCACAGAGCCAATGTCACCAATTCCAGAACCGTCGATGTAAGTATCTTCGGCAGGGAAGTGACCAGCAACACGGGCACTTTCACCATCCAGCGCCAAAACATCACCGTTTTCGAGGATGAAAGTGTGATCCTTTGGCACTTCAAGTTCTTGAGCCAAGCCAGCGTGGACCTTCAACATCCGGTATTCACCGTGGACGGGCATGAAGTACTTAGGCCGCATAAGCGAAATCATAAGCTTTTGTTCTTCTTGACCACCGTGTCCGGAAGTGTGAATGTTGTTAAGCTTACCGTGGATAACGTTGGCGCCACCCTCTTCCAACTTGTTAATCACAGCGTTAACGGACGCTGTATTACCAGGAATTGGAGAAGATGAAAAGATAACGTTATCCTTAGGCTTCAACTTGATTTGCTTGTGAGTGCCTTCGGCGATACGAGCCAAGGCAGCCATTGATTCACCCTGTGAACCAGTCGACAAAATCAAAAGTTCATCATCGGGGATGTTTTTGATTTGTGATTGTTCAACTAGGGAATCTTCTGGAATATTCAAGTAACCAAGTGCACGACCATTGGCCACGGCTGATTCCATTGAACGTCCAAAAACAGCAATCTTACGGCCGTGGGCAATGGCAGCTTCGCTGGCCATCTTGACACGGTTCATGTTTGAGGCGAAAGTGGCGAAGATAATTCGGCCGTGCTTCAAACGATCAAAGATACGGTTAACAGACTTTTCAACCCAAGCTTCTGACTTAGTCCATTCAGGACGTTCGGCGTTGGTGGAATCCGACATCAAAAGTAAGACGCCGTTTTCGCCCAAGCGAGCCATTGACCAAAGGTTAGGGTACTGCTTAGTCGTCGGGGTTAAGTCAAACTTGAAATCACCCGTTTCAATGATGGTACCGACTGGCGTGTGCACGGCGACGGCAAAGACGTCGGGGATTGAGTGAGTAGTTCGAACGAATTCGACGGAAACTTTATCGAAATCAATGACGGAACCGTCAGTAATTTCGTGTAGTTCTGCTCGGTTGAGCATTTGTTTTTCTTCTAGCTTGCTGCGAATCAGGGCCATAGCCAATGGACCTGCGTAAACAGGAACATTCACAGCCTGCAAGAAGTAGGCGATTGCACCGATGTGGTCTTCGTGTCCGTGAGTAATCATCAGTGCTTTCACCCGGTCGATGTTATCAACTAGGTAGGTATAGTCAGGAATAACGTAGTCAATTCCTAACAATTCGTCTTCGGGAAACTTGATACCGGCATCAACCACGATGATTTCATCCTGGTATTCGATGGCATAAGTATTCTTCCCGATTTCGCCCAAACCACCTAGTGCGTAAACACCGACTTCATTAGGCTTAATATCAACAGAATATGTCATATATTAAAAAGTAGTGAGCTTGTAGTTCGGCTCTGATTCTTCGTAAAGAAGAGACTTTTCTGACAATGCTTCAATTTCTTCAACATTGTAGTTGGTGTTCTTTTGGACGATTGCCCGTGCTTGGGGCAAATCCTCTGCTTCGATGTAAAGTACCTGCGTATCCTCACGGATAGGATTGCGATCAGGATCTTCTTGGTAATAGACTTTAAAAACCATAATTTCCTCCAATTGAGTTAGTTATTGTCACGAACGAAAACCTTATTAATTAGTGTAACATATTTCACTCATAGTCGCGGAAATCTTTATGGTAGGAAAAGGCTTGATTTGAGTCCGCTTTTACGATTTATTAAATCGACAAAAAAGAGCTGAAAACATGAATTATTCTTTATTTAAGCTCGATTTCTGTTATACTAAAATATAATTATTTAATATAAAAGAGGAATGTGACTCATGGCAATTGGCATGAATGATTTGAAAACCGGTTTGACGATTGAATATAACAATTCAATCTGGCGTGTCTTGGAATTCCAACACGTTAAGCCTGGTAAGGGAGCTGCCTTCGTGCGCTCAAAGTTGAAGAACTTGCGTACTGGCGCAGTGAACGAAGTGACTTTCCGTCCTGGTGATAAGTTTGAACAGGCTGAGATTACTACTCGCCCAATGTCATACTTGTACGCTGAAAACGGTGGTCGTGTCTTCATGGACACTGAAACCTACGAACAAATCAACATTCCTGACGACAACCTTCAAGATGCATTGAAGTTCATGTTGGAAGGTATGGAAGTAAAGATTACAATGTACGGTGGCGAAGTCCTTGGAGCTGAATTGCCATCGACTGTTCAAATCAAGGTAACTGAAACGCAACCTGGAATTAAGGGCGCAACTGCCACTGGTTCAGGTAAGCCAGCTACTTTGGAAACCGGCGCCGTTATTACGGTTCCCGATTTCGTTAAAGAAGGGGAAACAATCATCGTTAATACCGACGATGGTTCTTATAAGGGACGTGCTTAAGATCTCTTAAGCCCCATGTAAGGGTAGTTTTGTGAGGATTTAATTGTGAAAACAACCAAACATAATACACTTCAACCAAAGAATTTCGTTTTGCCAAATCAAGATGATTTAGCCGGGCTGACTTACATTACGCCAGCCGTTATCGAAGTCATCGCGCAAAAGGCAACGGAAGACGTTGATGGGGTTTACTCCATGCGCGGCAAGCTTTCTGACAGCTTTGCACCCGTCTTCGGGCCATCAGCCCGCGGTCGAGGAGTCGCTTTGAAGCGCGGCGAAGATGGCTTGGAAATCACACTTTACGTTTTCTTGCGTTATGGTGTGACGGTTCCGCAAGTGGCCATGGCCATTCAGCAAGCTGTGATTTCACAGATTGCTTCAATGACCGGAATGATGATTGATCATGTTAATGTTTCCATCTCAGGAATTGTTCCTGAAAAGGACGGACATGCCATTGATCCTAAGCATATGTTTGATAAAGACCTAGAAGGGGCCGATAAGTAATGGAAAAGATGGGCCGTCATGAGCAGCGTCAAGCTGCCTTGCAAATTCTTTTTGCCGTCACGGGTAAGATACCGGACGATTCTCAGTTGGATATGGCCTATGATATGGTTTTGGACGGGCGCGAATACGATAGTTTCTTGCCCCAATTAATCAACGGTGTCATCGCTGCTCGACCTGAGCTCGATAAGTTGATTGACGAGCACCTGGCCAATGGTTGGCAAGTTAAGCGCATTACCCGTGTTGACTTGGTTATCCTTGAATTAGCCCTCTACGAAATTACTTATTTGCCGGAACAACCTTACCGGGTTGCCGTCGATGAGGCAATTGAACTAGCCAAAGAATACGCTGGTTCGGAAGATGCAAAATTCATTAATGGTGTTTTGAAAAACTTTGCACCCAATACCCTTGATTAAACCGCGTTAAGCGGTTTTTTTCATGTCATTTTGCTGTGATACAATAAGAAAGAATTTATAATTTGGAGGCCAAGCATGGCAATTTATGATCCAACGCAAAAGTTGGAACCGTCTTACGACGCCCATACTCATTTGAATGATGATAAGCTTTTTCGCGATGTGCCCGCCTATTTGGGCCGTGCGCATGAATTTGAAGTCCGTGAAATGAACGTCGTTGGCTATGACCGTGTCGGCAATCAACGTGCCCTAGAAATTGCTCAAAACAATGATGGTGTTTATGCGGTTTTGGGTTATCAACCCGAAGATACGGCGGAATTTGACGAAGCAGCCCGGGCCGAATTAGCCGAGCAAGTTAAAGAAGATAAGGTCGTTGGTATTGGGGAAACCGGTTTGGATTACCACTGGGATATCCCTAAGGAACAGCAGACCCAAGCCTTTCTTAAGCATATTGAATTGGCAAAGGAAACGGGCCTGCCACTTGTCATCCATAACCGTGAAGCGTTTGATGATGTTTACGCCATCTTGAAGGACTCTGGTCTTAAGAAGGTAATTATTCACTCCTTCTCTGGAACGCCCGAACAGGCCCGAGCTTGGGTTGAACTGGGTTACTACGTTTCCTTTTCAGGGGTGGTAACCTTCAAAAAAGCCCAAGAAGTTCGCGATGCTGCCCACGTTGTCCCCGTCGATAAGATTTTGGTAGAAACGGATGCGCCTTACTTGGCACCTGTACCGGTGCGTGGAAAAACCAACGAACCAGCTTTCGTTAAATTTGTGATTGATGACTTGGCTAAGACCTTGGATATGCCTGTTCAACATTTGGCAGAAATCACGCGTACGAATGCACGCCGTGTATTTTTAAACCATGACTGAGCAGCGTAAAATTCAAGAATTTTTAGTCGTTGAAGGACGGTCCGACACTGAAAATCTGCAACGTTTCTTTGAAGTTGACACGATTGAAACAGGTGGTAGCGCGCTAAACGAAGCCTGTCTTGAACGAATTCGTTTAGCAGTGGCTGGCCGCGGGGCAATTGTCCTAACGGATCCGGATTTTAATGGCCAGCGTTTGCGTCAAAAAATTGCACAGGCTGTTCCTGGCATTAAGTCGGCTTTTATCAACCAGGATCAAGGACGGGCGGCTCATGATAATCCCCATAAATCGCTTGGGGTCGAGCATGCTAGCCAAGCAGCCTTGCTGGCTGCTTTGGATAAGGTGGTGACACCAAAGGAAGTGGCCCAAAGTGATCTTGACTTGATTTTTATGAATGATTTAGGCCTTGTTGGACGGCCTGATTCAAAGCAACGCCGGCTGCTCCTAGGCGAAAAGCTCCACATTGGCTATGGAAACGGCAAACAGTTTTTAAAGCGGCTCCAAGCCTTTGGTTTTGATCGAGCAGCAGTAGAAGAAGCAATCGAGGAAATAAAATGGTAGATTCAATTGATATTGCCAATCCGGTCCGGACTCAGGCAATTTTGAACCAGTATGGTTTGCATGCCAAAAAGAAATTTGGCCAGAATTTTTTGACGGATAGTCGTATTCTGGATGAAATCGTGGCCGCTGCTGAAGTGGGACCGGACGATGTGGTTATCGAAATTGGCCCTGGCATTGGGGCTTTGACGGAACAGTTAGCCAAGCGGGCCAAGCAGGTTTTAGCCTTTGAAATTGACCCAGAAATGGTGAAAGTTCTCTCGGAAACGCTGGCACCCTACGATAATATCGAAGTCCTCGAAAAAGATATCTTGGAAGTTGATTTAAAAGCCATCCTAGCTGAGAAATTTGGTGCGGGCCAGGCCGTTAAAATTGTTGCGAATTTGCCGTACTACATCACCACGCCGATTCTGACAAAGTTACTTGAAGCCGGCCTGGATTGGGAAAACATCGTGGTCATGATGCAAAAAGAAGTGGCGGAACGTTTGGCCGCGCAACCCGGCAGCAAGCAGTACGGCGTTTTGACCATCATGGTCGACTACTTTGCCAAGGCTGAATTGGCCATTAAGGTACCATCGTCATCTTTTAATCCTTCACCCAAGGTTGATAGTGCCGTCGTCAAGTTGACGCCGACAAAGCCGGAAATTCCAGTGGAAGACCCTAATCAGCTTTTTAAGTTGGTGAAGGGCTGCTTTGCCCATCGCCGTAAGAGCCTATGGAACAACCTGAAACAAATTTGTGTCCGCAATGATGCCGATAAGGAAAAGGTCGAGCAGGTCTTGGCCGAACTGGCTATTAATCCTGGAATTCGTGCCGAGCGCTTGTCACTAAAGGAAATGACGGAACTATATCAAGCTTTGGCAAAAGCCAGTTTGCTTTAATTTTGAATCTTGCCCACTCTTTGACGAAATTTGAAAAAATGTCATATATGTGCTATAATCGAGTTTGTCTTACTCGAAAGGTGGTTTATTATGACAACGTTAGAGGACATTAAGTCGCATTTGGATGCGCATCTCGGGCAAGAAGTTACTGTAATTTCTCAAGCGGGACGTAAGAAAGTGACGGAACGTTCAGGTATCCTGCGCTCAACCTTCCCTTCATTGTTCGTCGTTGAATTGGACGACGGCACTCGTTTTGACCGTGCATCATATAGTTATACTGACGTCTTGACTAATAACGTCGATATTACCTTTGCTGATTAATTCAGTATTTATTAAAAAGCCCGCAAGGGCTTTTTATTATGGTATTTTTAATAGGTAAAAGTATGAGAAAGGCGATAGACATGCCAGTCATTCAAGCAAAGAATCTAGGTCTCCACTATGGAGAGCAGAAGTTATTTGAACACGCTAATTTTGAAATTAATGCCGGTGATTTTTATGCCATTTTAGGCGAAAACGGTACCGGTAAAACCAGTTTAATCCGGGCAATTTTGGGCCAGAATCATCAATATTCTGGTGGACTTCAGGTCGCCAGTGAAAAGGTTGGTTACGTTCCCCAATTTCGTTCGATTTCTCGGGATTATCCTTTGTCCGTGCGCGAATTCGCTGCACTAGGATTTAACCACGGTTGGCGCTGGTGGCTAAAGGGGAGTGAAAAAGCTGCTATCCAACAGGCTCTGGAAGAATTGGATTTGGCCGACTTGGCTAATCATCGTTTGGGCTTATCCTCAGGTGGACAAAAGCAGCGGGCCTTTGTTGCTCAAGCACTCGCCCAGCAACCGGACTTACTAATTTTAGATGAATCAACGGCGAGTTTGGATTTTCAACACAGTGATGAAATGTTACGTCGAGTCAAGGAACTCTCCCTTGCTCGTAAAATGACGGTCCTTTGGATTACTCATGATACGAGTCACTTAAAGGATTACGCCAATCATTATCTCTGGTTGCATAACCAAAAAGTTGAAGCTGGCTTGATTGACGCTTTGCCAGCTCAAGCGGCTAGTCATGCCATTGAAGGGGAGGTTCACCATGTTTGAGTATGCCTTTATGCAAAACGCCTTTTTGGCAGGAACCGTTATTGCCATTGTGGCCGGAATGGTCGGGACCTTCGCGGTGGCACGAAACTATGCCTTCTTGGTGCACTCGCTGAGTGAAATTTCCTTTGCTGGTGCGGCATTGAGTTTTTGGTTAGGTTGGCCGGCAGTGGTCGGGATGTTGTTTTTGACCTTACTGGCATCCCTTTCGATTGGATCACTCGAATCATCTTACACCAAGCAGGATAATGTGACGGCCGCGATATCCGCGCTGGCCATTGGTTTAGGAATCCTTTTCCTTGCTTTGGGTCACACGGCGACTTCTTCGGCAACTGGAATTTTGTTTGGTTCGGTCTTGGGGATTTCACACGGTAACTTGATGACGCTTTTGGCTCTGGCAATTGTCGTGATTGTTATTTTGTTGCTGAACTACCGTTCTTTACGCCAACTATCCTTTGATGAAGCTGGTTTTTCTCCAGTAACTTTAGCGGCCAAGGTCGCCCCTTATCTCTTTCTTGTCATCATTGCTTTGACGGTTAGTGTGTCCTCGCAGTTGGTGGGATCACTTTTGGTTTTTGTCCTCGTGACGCTGCCAGCGGCTAGTGCCAAGTATTTCGTCAACACCGTGCCGAAGCTAATGGGGATGGCGATTGCCTTTGCCCTCTTTGGTACTTGGACCGGATTGTTCCTGGCTTACCTCACAAATTTGCCGACGTCGTTCTTTATCGCTGTGATTGAAGTTCTCATTTATCTTTGGTCACTTTGGCAGTTCCGCAGTTCGAAATAAGCTTTTCTTAAGGAATGTCCGAACGTTCGTTATTTACTGGAAAAATGATACAATAGTAAAGTATTTTTTAAACAGGAGGAATGCTAGAACTTACTAGCATGATAAAACGCATGAAAACACGACGTTCCGACCGTTTGGTCGACATGGCTCGCTTCTTACTCGAGCACCCACGCCAGTTAATTTCCTTGTCTCATTTTGCCGAACGATACGAATCTGCCAAATCTTCGATTTCAGAAGACTTGGCAATTATCAAAAGAACCTTTGCTGACCGTGGCACTGGTCGCTTGGAAACGGTTCCCGGTGCTGCCGGGGGTGCACGTTTTGTGCCAACGATGTCCAAAGAAGAAGCCGCAGAATTTGTGGAAGACATTCGGGCTATGGTTTCCGATGAAACTCGTGTCCTACCAGGTGGCTACGTGTACTTGTCCGACTTGCTTGGTCGCCCTGATATTTTACGCCAGGCCGGTCGTTTGATTACGACACAGTACGTCAATGAAGAAATTGATGCTGTAATGACAGCCGCAACCAAGGGAATTCCTTTGGCTCAAGCCGTTGCCGAACAGCTCAACGTGCCCTTTGTCATTGTTCGTGATGATGCTAAGGTGACTGAAGGACCAATGGTTTCGGTGAACTATTTGACTGGCTCATCAAAGCGCGTTGAAAAAATGGCCTTGTCACGCCGTTCTTTGAAGCCTGGTGCACGGGTTTTGATTGTCGATGACTTTATGAAGGCCGGTGGCACCATTCAAGGAATGCAGACTTTGGTGCGTGAATTTGATGGTGAAGTCGTTGGTACGGCGGTCTTTGCCGAGGGACGTTCCACTGTTCGCCTTTTGGAAAAGTTTACCTCATTACTTCATGTTGAAACGAATTTGTCATCTGGACAGCCTATCGCCGTTCAAGCTGGCAATTATGAAGAAGAAATTTTTAATTAAGGAGCAAGCGCAATGAATGATATTAATGTTGTCGTTTTGGCAGCCGGAAACGGGTCCCGAATGAAGTCAACGCTTCCCAAGGTTTTGCACAATGTAGCCGGGAAAGCGATGATTGATTGGGTTTTAGATGCCGTTTTGCCCCTTAAGCCTGACCGTTTGATTACAGTAACCGGTGTTGGAAGCCAAGCCGTCCGCAACCACGTGGGCGACAAGAGCCGCTTTGTGACCCAAGAAGTCCAGCAGGGAACCGGGCACGCCGTTCAGCAAGCCTACCCTGAATTAAAGGACAGCCAAGGCATTACCTTGATTATGTCAGGGGATACGCCCATGTTTCGTTCTGAAAGCTTGGCGGACTTTGTCGAAGAACATCGTCGTTCTAATAACACGGTGACGGTTTTAACGGCCCACGCTGAAAATCCGACTGGTTACGGTCGAATTGTTCGTGCCGATGATGGGACGATTTTGAAGATTGTTGAAGAAAAAGACGCTTCGGTAACGGAACGTCGCATTCAAGAAATCAACACGGGCGTTTATGTCTTTGATAACCAGTTGCTTTTCGAAGCCCTTTCACGGGTCAACAATGACAACGTGCAGAGTGAATACTACTTGCCTGATACCCTGGATATTTTGCGTACGATGGGCTATCAGATTGGTGCTTACCAAATTCAAGATTTCACGGAATCGCTTGGCGTAAACGACCGGGTTGCCTTGTCAGTCGCTAACAAAATTATGCGCCAGCGCATTAACCGCCAGCACATGTTAAACGGCGTCGAATTCTTGGATCCCGATAACACTTACATCGATGCCCAGGTTCAAATTGGGCAGGATACCTTGATTGAAGGTAACGTAACCTTGCAGGGGGAGACGGTTATTGGTACCGGTAACCACCTAACGGCGGGGACGCGGATTGTTGATTCTCGTTTGGGCAATGACAATGTGATTACTTCATCGCAGATTGAAGAATCTGAGATTGGTAATTTGGTTACGGTAGGGCCTTTTGCTCACCTACGTCCTAAGGCCGTTTTGGCTAACCAGGTTCACGTCGGTAACTTTGTTGAAGTCAAGGGTGCTGAAATCGGGGAAGCTTCCAAAGTCGGCCATTTGACTTATGTTGGCAACGCCACGATTGGTAAGGACGTTAACATCGGTGCGGGAACCATTTTCGTGAACTATGATGGTGTTCACAAATTTCATACCAATGTTGGCGACCGTGCTTTCATCGGTTCCAACAGCAAGATTATTGCGCCCGTTGAAATTGCGGATGAAGCAATTACGGCCGCTGGATCAACCATTACAGATGATATTGAAAAGCATGCCATGGGGATTGCCCGTAGTCGTCAGACCAATAAAGCTGACTTCTGGAAGCGCATGCCCCACAAAAAGGACAACTAATTGTTGTTCTTTTTTATTATGTTTGTGATAAAATACGAAGTATACCAATTAGAAACAAGGAGAAGATTATGTCGAAGAAAGTTCTGTTTTCAGTGATTGCAGCGGTGCTAGTAGTGGCCGCAGGTGCTTGGTACTTTACAAGCCAATCTCACAAAAATGATTCAAGTTCTAAGATGTCTTCCTCCATGTCGATGTCATCTTCCATGAAAATGTCATCCGGAATGAAGATGAAGACAAACGGTACTTTGCCAACTGGTTTGGCACAGGCTCAAGACCCTAAGTACAAGGTGGGTCAAGATATCACCTTGGAAGCGACCCACATGGCTGGCATGAAGGGTGCTAAGGGAACCGTCGCTGCCGTTTACGATGCTAAGCTTTATGAGGTTGACTTTAAGTCAACGGATGGCATGGAAGTTAAGAACCATAAGTGGTTGACCAAGGTTGATTTCAAGGACGGTATGGATCACAAGGCTGGGGACAAGGTTACGATTGAAAGTGACCACATGTCCGGTATGAAGGGTGCTAAGGGTACGGTCGTTAAGGTTGTTGACGGACCTGCCTACGCCGTTAACTTCCAGCCAACCAACGGTGGCAAGGAAGTGACGAACCACCTCTACTTGGCTGAAGACGAAATCGAAGCACGCTAATAGAATTTTGTTTAAAGGAGTTCAATCATGAAGATGTCAAATGATATGAATATGTCAAACGATAAGGACATGAAGATGGGCGGAATGGATATGTCATCCGACAAGAACATGTCTGGAATGGATATGAACATGGGCGGTATGAAAATGAACATTCATGGCACCTTACCTAGTGGTTTGCCAGATGCTCAGAACTCAAAGTATAAGGTTGGCCAGGAAATTATTTCGCAAGCCACCCACATGCCCGGCATGAAGGGCGCTAAGGCCAAGATTGTGGCCGTCTACGATGCTACCCTTTACGCTGTTGATTTTAAGTCAACGGATGGCATGGAAATGAAGGACCACAAGTGGTTGACCCGTGTTGACTTTACTGACGGTAAGGACCACAAGGTCGGAGATGACATTACGATTGCTAGTGCCCACATGTCTGGCATGAAGGGTGCCCAAGGGAAGGTTGTCGAAGTAAAGGCTGGACCAGCCTATGCCATTAACTACCAACCAACCGACGGTAGTGAGGAAGTGACTAACCACCTCTACTTGGCTGAAGACGAAATTCAACCCCGCTAATAAAAGGAGTTACGATGGATTTTGATGTATTATACTTAGGATCAGGACAGGCGACCTGGAACGGCGCCGTACCATTGGCCAAGACCGGTGTGAAAATCGCCGTGGTCGAAGAAAGCCAGTACGGTGGTGTTTGTTCAAACAAGGGCTGCAATGCCAAAATTATTTTGGATAAGCCCATTGAATTGGTCGAAAAGATTAAGGCCTTGCAGGGTCGTGGAATTGATGGCGTTCCCAGTTTGAACTGGAAGGACTTGATGGCCCACAAGCACGAATTGATTGTGCCCCAGGATGAACACGGTCAAAGCCGCTTGACCAATGCTGGTATCACAACGATTTCCGGCCATGCCGAATTCGTGGATGCCCATACGGTTAAGGTGAATGGCAAAAACTACACGGCCGACAAGATTGTCATCGCAACGGGGATGCGTCCACATCGCTTGGACATCCCTGGTAAGGAGCTTTTCCATGACAGCACGGACTTCTTGTCTTTGCCTGACATGCCAAAACACATGACGATTTTGGGTGGTGGCTTTGTCGCCATCGAATTTGCCACAATTGCCAATGCCGTTGGTGCGCAAGTCGACGTGATTACCCGCTCGAACCGCTTGCTTCGCCAATTCCCGGCACAGTACGTCGCTGAAGTTCAGGCTGAATTGAAGGACCGCGGTGTCCGCTTTATTCCGGACATGGAAATCAAGTCCGCTGAAAAGCAGGCAGATGATAGCCTGAAGCTGGTTGGCCCACACGAATTTACCTTGGAAACCGACTATGTTTTGGATGCCACTGGTCGTATTCCAAATCATGATCAGTTAAATCTTGAAGCAGCTGGTGTAAAAGCCAACGCTCGTGGCATTATTGTTAATGATAATCTGCAAACGAATGTGGCTAACATTTATGCTGCTGGGGATGCCCTCGACAAAACAACGCCCAAGTTGACGCCGACGGCTGCATTTGAATCCCGTTACCTTGCCGCCAAGTTTATGGGTAAGAATAAGGGACCAATTAAGTATCCGGTTATTTCTGAAATCGTCTTTACTTCGCCTCGAATTGCCCAAGTAGGGGTTAAGTTGGACGAAGCTTTGGCTGATAACGAACGTTATGAAGTTGAACAGGTTTCCTATGATGGTGACTGGTTCCGTCAGGTTGAAAACGAAAACGGTGCTAAGCTAGCTTTGATTTTTGATAAGCAGGCGGGTAAGCGTTTGGTTGGTGCTGCGGAACTATCACACGAAGCCGATAACACGATTAATGCCATTTTGCCTTACATCCAAATGAAGATGACTCGGGAACAACTTAACGATTTGGTTTATCTCTTCCCATCAATCGAATACACTTTGCAACGTCGTTTGCCTTTGGTTTAATGATTTTGTTTTGAAACAGTATAGCGAGATGCTATACTGTTTTTTAGATTAAAGGAGTCAGCGATGCAAGTATTAGGCGAAAAAATTTTAGCGCAAATTGCGGATGAAAGTTATGACAAGGAAGAAATGAGCTCAGCCGATGGCCAGGCTATCGATTTGAATGCCTTGTTTGACAAGCTTGCCAGCCGTGCGCGAAATCAGGAGCAGTTATTCTCGCTTGCCCTCGAGATTAACGGTGGCATTGCCGAAGGTGGGACGACGCTTTCTTTGGAAAGTAACGCCATTAACCTTCCTTTGCGCTATCAGAACCAACTTAAAAAGCTCTTGTATCCTGACCAAGATTACGAAATTAATCTTTATATGATTGCTGAAAACAATGATGTCAGTCAATCGAAAATGAAGATTGCCAAGGTATCTTCATTGCAGGCTTACTTGGACGATCCTGATTCAATTCAGGCTAAGATTTCAACCTGGTTTGACCAAGAACTGAAACAGATCGTGGAGGCCCAACAGGCTGCTGCGGCTGAAGAAAAAGAAGAAGCAAAATAAAAAAGCCCCCAAAAGGGGGCTTTTTTATTCGGCATCCACTTCGGCAGAGAGGAGAAGGGGGCCATCGCTGCTATGAATGCGGGCTTTGATTTTACTCGTATTGGTGTGGTTGGTAATCGACTCCAATTGGCCCAAGTCGTAAGCCTCGATGATGGCGTTGACGATGACTTTCTTGGAAGTATCACTGGGCAAGGTCAAAAAGAGGCTATCATAATCTTTCGTAACAGCTGGCCCTTTACGGCTCATTGATTTCGTTGAAATAGCGTGAATGTTTAACATGGGCCTTATTATACGGTTTGTTCTGGATAGGGGCAATCTTTACTTGCTTGCTAAAATTTGCTACAATACAGGTATGCGATGAGTCGAAGCACATTATGTGCAAGCATACGGCCTACTGGATTAGATTCCAAGTCTCGGATTTGACGTAGGTGTTTGGTATATTGTGGAATTTATCAATCTCACCATGACTATTAGCCCTTGGGCTAAGGTGACGTGACTTATGTCTAGCATTTTGCTAGTCCGTCCGTCAGAACGATATCTGGCATGCCAAACTAGCAGCTAACTTCGGTTAGCTGTTTTTTATTGTCATTAAACAGAAATATGAAAGTATTCTCATTGTGATATAATGAATTAATCATTTAACAATCTGAGGGGTAATACGATGAATGAATTTCCACAAGCCATGACAATTGCAGGTTCTGACAGTGACGGCAGTGCCGGAATGCAGGCCGACTTGCATACTTTCTTTGTCCAGGGGGTATACGGTACCTCTGTTTTGACAGCCTGTGTCGCTGGAAATTCATACGGGATTCACGATCAGGTTTTGCTGCCAAAGCGCTTTATTGATCAAGAATTCAAGGATTTGGCAGAAGATTTCCAGATTAGGGCCGCTAAAACGGGGATGCTGGCTAATTCCGAAATCATTGAAGCGGTAATCGAAAACTATCAGAAGTATGATTTTGGGCCACTCGTCGTTGATCCAGTAATCATCACCAAGCACGGTGATTTTTTGCTGGACCAGGAAGCCTTTGCGACCATCAAAGAAAAGTTGATTCCACTGGCAACGGTGCTCACCCCCAACTTCTTTGAAGCTGAAAAATTAGCGGACATGAAGATTGAAAGTAGCGCGGACCAAATTCAAGCTGCCAAGATTCTACAGGACATGGGCGCTGACACGGTCATCGTGAAGGGAAAGCATCATGATGACCAGCAGAGCGAAGTTTCTGACTTGGTTCTTTATGCTTCGGGTAAGCAGGAATGGTTGAGCGGCCCTTATTACGCAACGGACCGTAAGAACGGCAGTGGTGATTCCTTGTCGGCCTGTATTACGGCCGAACTAGCCAAGGGTAAGGACCAGGAAGCGGCCATTCATACCGGTTACCACTATGTCCAAGCCGCTATTAAAAACGAATTAGCAGTGGGCCATAAGTTTGGTCCGGTTAACCAATTTGCTAACCTTAACTAAGATAATTTTGGAAATGATTACTTCGTAATGATTTCCTTTTTTATTGGCTAAATCCGGGCGAGAAAGTCAGTTTTTTATAATATAATGAAAGGTAGATTATTATTTCGAGGAGCACTATGCTGGCCAAGGCAAAATACTTATCGGTAGGGGCGTTGAGCGCCTACCTCAAGCGAAAATTTGATGCGGATCCCCACCTGGAAAAGGTTTATTTAACCGGTGAAATTTCCAACCTCGGCAATCGCCGTGGACGGCACTTATACTTTTCCATCAAGGATCCGGACGGAAAGGCTGTGATTAAGGCCGCCATGT
The DNA here is from genome assembly GCF_963930865.1 of Eupransor demetentiae. Classification (NCBI taxonomy): domain Bacteria; kingdom Bacillati; phylum Bacillota; class Bacilli; order Lactobacillales; family Lactobacillaceae; genus Eupransor; species Eupransor demetentiae. Next base: position 179,387 of record NZ_CAWVOH010000001.1, read on the forward strand.
TTTCCTATGCCAACCGTTTGAAATTCAACCCAGAAGAAGGGATGAAGATTTTTGCGATTGGCCGCGTACAAATCTACGAGCCATCCGGCACTTATTCCATTATCTTGGAAGAGATGACGCCTGACGGGGTTGGCGAACTGTATTTAGCCTATGAAGAGCTCAAAAAGAAGCTCTACGCAGAAGGACTCTTTTCCCAAGAAAAGCGGGCTTTGCCACTTTTTCCAAAGAAGATTGCCGTGATTACTTCGCCCACCGGTGCCGTGATTGAAGATATTGCCAAAACGGCCCAACGGCGTTTTCCATCCGCCCAAGTCGTCCTTTATCCAGCGGTTGTTCAGGGAGACGGCGCTGTTCCCTCGATTTTAAAGCAGTTAGAACGGGTGGCGGCAGCCGACTATGACGTCTTGATTATTGGTCGTGGTGGTGGTTCCATTGAAGATCTTTGGGCCTTCAACGATGAAAAGTTGGTCCGGGCCGTCGCTGCTATGCCTTTACCCGTGATTTCATCGGTTGGCCACGAAACGGACAATACCTTGACGGACTTGGTGGCAGACCGCCGTGCTGCCACACCGACTGCCGCTGCAGAATTAGCGACGCCGGTTACCCTCCAACAGTTAACCGACCGTTTGGCCGAGATTAATTTGCGTTTGGAAGGGGCCATGCGCCGGATGATTAGGGTAAAAAAAGAGGCCCTGCAGTCCTGGCTAGCTCGCCCTATTATGCGACAACCTGACCGTCTTTATACAGCTTACCAGGAAGAAGTGGACCGACAATATGAACGGATGGTGCGTTCGTTTAAACACCAGGTGGATAATCGACAGCAAGGAATCCGTAACTTAATTCAACGCCAGCAAAGAATCGGCAGTAACCTTTTGCAGCCCTATCAGGAACGCTTTAGTCGTTTGACCGATAAGCTGAATTTGGTGTCACCACTGACGATTTTAAGTCACGGCTATGCCATTGTTGAAAAAGAAGATCGGACCGTGATCCAAAAGAGTAAGGACCTGAAGGCCGGGGATGCCATCGCTTTGAAGTTTGCGGATGGTGAAGCGACGGCCGAAGTTAAAGGAGTAAAGAATGACTGAAAAAGCAAGTTTTGAAGATAAGCTCGGGCAGCTTGAAAAAATCGTAACCCAACTGGAAAGTGGCAACCAACCATTGGAATCCGCCCTGACTGAATTTCAGAAGGGTGTGGGTTTGACCAAGGATTTGCAGGGTATTTTGAAGCAGGCTGAAGATACTTTGGCGAAGGTCATTGACGATGACGGCCAGTTAACTGATTTGGAATTGACCAACAATGACTAAGTTCGAAGAATTTGCACAAGAATGGCGGCCACAGATTGACGCCACGATTCATTCAGAACTTGAACGGGTTATGCCTGCGCAAGAAAATGCCGACCTCAACGAAATGATGGCCTACGGTCTCTTTTCCGGTGGTAAGCGGGTACGTCCTCTGCTGACTTTGGCGGTTTGGGCTTCCTTTGGCCTTGAAATCCAAAAAGAGTGGCTCAAGCTGGCCTCAGCCATTGAGTGGGTTCACGCCTATTCTCTGGTGCATGACGACCTGCCGGCAATGGACAATGATCTGCTTCGCCGCGGCAAGCCCAGTTTGCATGCCAAGTTTGGTTATGCCAATGCGATTTTGACGGGCGATGCCCTTTTGACCGGCGCCTTTGAAGTGATTTCTTCGGTCAAGGCTGTGCCGGCTGAAACGCTGTTAGAAGTGACCCGGGATTTGAGCCAGGCTGCCGGTGCAGCCGGTATGGTGGGTGGTCAATACCATGATATGGAAAACCACGAAGATCTTGATATTGACCAAAGCTGGCTTTTCCAGGCCATTTACGAGCCAAAGACAGCGGCCTTAATTACCTATTCCCTAACGGCTGCTGGTCGTCTGTTGAACATGAATCGGACTGACTTTCAGCTCTTGAAGCAGTGGGGAGAGAACTTTGGTTTGGCCTTCCAGGTTGCCGATGATATCGATGACTACGCCCAGGATGAGGAAGAGAACGTTAAGTCCTTGCCACAACTAGTCGGGATGGATAAGGCCGTTGAAGTTCGGGATGAACTCTTTTCCCGGGTTAAGGAAAGCTTGCAAGCTTTGGCAGAACGCAATCAGGATTTTAATCCGGAATACTTAGCCGGTTTTTTGGCAAAATTGGAGCAGTAAAATGAGTGTTGAAAAAGAACGGGTTGATCAACTTTTGGTCCAGCAGGGACTCTTTACCTCCCGCGAACAGGCTAAGCGAGCCGTTATGGCGGGTCAGATTTTGGGCCTTAACGAAGAACGTTTGGACAAGCCAGGACAAAAAATCCCAGTTACAACCGAATTGCATTTTAAGGGCGAACCTTTGCCTTACGTTTCCCGGGGTGGCTTGAAGTTGGCCAAGGCTATTGAAGCCTACCATCTGGATTTGAAGGGTAAGAATGTGTTGGACATTGGCTCTTCGACCGGTGGTTTTACCGATGTTTCCCTACAAAACGGTGCTAGTCACGTTTATGCCCTGGATGTCGGGACTAATCAGTTGGCCTGGAAGCTGCGGATTGATGACCGCGTGACCGTCATGGAAAATACCAACTTTCGTTACACAAAGCTGGCCGACTTTACGGATGGGCGGCCTTCCTTTGCGACAATTGATGTTTCCTTTATTTCTTTGGCTTTGATTTTGCCACCCTTAGCCGAAATATTAGCTGAGGGAGATCAAGTGGTTTCCTTGATTAAACCGCAGTTTGAAGCTGGCCGAGAAAAGGTTGGTAAGCACGGCTTGATTAAGGATCCGGCAGTTCACCAAGAAGTTCTGGAAAAGACGGTAGCGATGATGCTGGCGGACGGTTTTTCTGTTGAACACCTTACCTTTTCACCGATTAAGGGTGGCCAGGGAAACATTGAATTTCTGGCAGTTTTGAAGCGGGAGCAAGAGCCAAAGTTAGATCCTGCCATTAAAATTGATGGTCTGGTAGCTGCGGCTCACGGCCAGTTGGATCAAAAAGCGGGATCGAATTCGTAATATATAACGGGGATGCCCAGAAAGGCATGTACATGTTAGAAAATCTGATTATTGAAAACTTTGCCATTATTGACCAAGTCGATTTGACCTTTGAAGAAGGCATGTCGGTTTTGACTGGTGAAACGGGTGCTGGAAAGTCGATTATTATCGATGCTTTAGCCATGTTAGCTGGTGCCCGTGCCAATTCCACCATGATTCGTCGTGGTGCTGAAAAGGCGACTTTGCAGGCGGTTTTTTCTTATCAAGCGGATGGAGAATTGGCGCATTTTCTAGCCGAGGAAGACTTGCTGGGTGATGATCATGAAGTCATCATTTACCGTGAATTTAATCAAAAGGGCCGCAACAACATTCGTGTCAACGGTACTTTAGTGAATTTAAAAACCTTGTCTACGCTGGGAACTTATCTAGTTGATATTCAGGGCCAGCACGATACCCAGTTGCTTTTAAATGATCAAAAGCATTTACCCCTTCTGGATTCCTTTGCCGGGCAAGCGCTGACAAAGGTTAAGCAGGCTTATCAAGGGCTCTACCAGGACTTTCGGAAAGTGACGCAGCAGATTAAGTCCTTGGAAAGCAACCAGGCTGAAATTTCCCAGCGCTTGGATCTCTTGAAATTTCAGCAGGAAGAGTTGGCGACGGCGAATTTGCAAGCCGGCGAAGAAGATGAACTCTTAGCCCAACGGAACCGTCTGCAAAACTTTAAGAAAATTTCAGACAGCTTGGAAAGTGCTGACCGAGCTTTGAATGGTGAAGTCGGCGATGGTGTCTTGGACCGTTTGGCAGAAATTCGCCAAAATCTTCAGGAAGCGGCCAGTTACGACGAAGCTTATCAGAATTTGAGTCAGACCATCAGTGATGCCTACTATTCCGCTCAAGAGGCGAGTCGCGACCTAGATGAACGCTTGAGTAGCCTCTCCTTTGATGAACAGGAGTTGATTAAGATTGATGATCGTTTGCAAGAGATTCACCGCTTAGAGCGTAAGTATGGTGCTACAGTTGATGATGTCTTGGCCTTTCAGGCAAAGGTTGAGAAAGATCTTTCCAGCATGGGCGCTGATGATTTGGATTTGACCCAGCTGGAAGCTAAGCGGCAAACCTTGCGAGCTGAAATTGCTAAACAAGCGGACGCTTTGCATGCGGTCCGTGCGAAGGCTGCTGAGGCTCTGGAAAAAGATGTTAATCAGCAGCTGGCAGACTTGCTCATGCCCGAAGCTCGCTTTGAAGTTCGTTTTGAACGGATTGAAGGTTATTTGCCGACTGGTAATGACCGGATTGCTTTTTACGTTCAAACCAACCGTGGGGAGGGCATGGCACCCTTGGTTAAGATTCCTTCTGGTGGGGAAGCCGCTCGTTTGATGCTTGCTCTCAAGACGGTCTTTATCCACCAGCAAGAAGTTGCTACGGTGGTCTTTGATGAAATTGATACTGGGGTTTCTGGCCGTGTGGCCCGAGCGATTGCCTTGAAGATGAAGGCGATTGCCCAAAAGGTTCAGGTTTTGGCCATTACGCACTTGCCCCAGGTTGCGGCTGCCGCTGATCACCACTACTTCATCGAAAAAAGCATTCATGATGACCGGACCGTTACATCGGTTCAAGCCCTGGACGAGGCTGGTCGCCTGGATGCTCTGGCACGGATGCTTTCCGGTAACGAGATTACCGAAGCGGCTCTGGCCAACGCGCGTGAATTACGAAAAAATCAATAATAAAAAAGGTTGGCAAACTGCCAACCTTTTTTTAATGGGTGATGGTGAAGAGATAAAGAATGAAGATTAGTGCCAAAGCATACATGATTGGATGAACCTTCTTGGCCCGTCCTGTAGTAATCATGGTGATGGGGTAGACGATGAATCCCAGAGCAATACCGTCGGAAATCGAGTAAGTTAGTGGCATGCCAATCACAATCAGGAAGGATGGCGCCGCAATGGCCAAGTCCTGCCAATTGATTTTCCGTAAGTTGTTGGCCATCAAGATGCCGACCACTACAAGAGCAGGGGCCGTAACTTGCGAGGTAACCACTGTTAGGAGTGGTGAAAAGAGTAGGGAAATCAGGAAGAAGAAGCCAGTGATGACTGAAGCAAAACCAGTTCTTCCTCCCACAGCGATTCCGGATGAAGATTCAACGAAGGCTGAAGTTGGTGAAGTTCCAATTACCGCACCAACGGTCATACCCACGGCATCGGCCATCAAAGCACTCCCAGCACGGGGCATCTTGTTATCTTTCATGAAGCCGGCTTGTTCAGCTAAGCCAATCAAGGTTCCGGCGGTATCAAAGAAAGTTACAATGAGGAAAGTCAGGATGACCATGATCATTTGGAAAGAATTGATTTGGCCCAATGCAGCGAAGCTCTTACCCATGGTTGGCGCAAGTGATGGTGCATTTGAAATCAAAGTGTGGGGAAGTTGAATTTGCTTCGTTAGAATGCCGACCACGCTGGTCAAAATCATCCCAACAAAGATGGCGGCAGGAACCTTACGCGCCATCAAAACCAAGGTCACGACAATTCCAAAGATAGCCAGCAAGGTGCTAGCGCTTGTGAGGTGGCCCAGGCTAACCATGGTATCCTTGTTGGCAATGATGATACCGGCGTTATGCAAACCGATGAAGGCGATAAAAAGCCCGATTCCCGCAGCAATCGCCAACTTGAGGTCTTGTGGAATACTATCGATGATTTTTTCACGGATTTTAAATAGTGTAATCAGCAAGAAGATGACGGCGGCAACTAAAATACCGGCCATGGCAGTTTGCCAAGGAACCCCCATTCCGACAACGACGGAATAGGCGAAGAAGGCGTTGACACCCAGGCCGGGGGCAATGGCAATCGGGTAGCGGGCCACAATGCCCATAAAGAGGGTGGCAATGGCTGACGTAATGGCAGTCGCCGTGAAGACGGCGCCACTGTCCATACCCGCTGCACTCAACACTGTCGGATTCAAGAACAGAATGTAGGCCATGGCGAAGAAGGTCGTCGTTCCGGCAATGATTTCAGTTCGGTAGGAAGTTTTTTCTTCCTGGAAGTGGAAATACTTGGCAATAAAAGACATGATTTTCTCCCAATAATTCGGTCAAATAACAACAAATCCATTCTAGCAGGAAATTACGACTTTTATGATAAAAAATCAGGAAAAATTGATACAAAATCCGAATATTATTGCTTAAATAAAGTAAATTAAATAAATAAACGAACGATATTAAAATAATGTTCGGATTTAACTACTGGAGCAATCAGTCGAGGAATTTTTGTCAATCACTTTCTTTCTAAGCTATAATAAAGTGACTAATAGAAGGGGACGAAAAGGCATGGATAACGAAACTTGGCAGAGCATTGTAAAGTATACGGAATTGCAAGGGACATCTGGTCAAGAAGACCGGGTGGCTGAAGCTTTTAGAGCGGATTTGACGCCCTTGGTTGACCAAGTTTATCGCAATGGTCTTGGTGGCGTTTTCGGTGTAAAAGAAGGTCATAGTGCGGGTCCGCGCGTGATGTTTGCTGCTCATCTGGATGAAGTTGGTTTCATGGTTTCTGAGATTTTGCCAACTGGTAATTTTAAAGTTGTTACCCTGGGTGGTTGGAATCCGATGACGGTTTCTTCCCAACGCTATACCTTGTTTACGCGAAAAGGTCAGTATCCAGTTGTTTCGGGTGCCGTTTCACCCCATCTTTTGCGCCAGGGCGGTGCCGCTAACCAAGTCAAGATTGCCGATATGATTTTTGATGCGGGCTTTGTTGACCGCGCTGAAGCGCAGGCTTTCGGCGTGCAACCCGGTGATTTTATCGTTCCAGAAACGAAAACCGTTATGACGGCCAACAAGAAGCGCGTTATGTCGAAGTCTTGGGATGACCGCTTTGGGGTGGTAACCGTCTTGGAAGCCTTGACTGCCTTGCAGGGCGTGCAGACACCAAACACCTTGATTATGGGTGCCAACACTCAAGAAGAAGTTGGTTTGCGTGGTGCTCCGGCAGCCGTTAACCAGCTCAAACCGGACATTTTCTTTGCCATTGACACTTCAGCCGCAGATGATAATGCTGTCCTGGAAGGCCATCAAGGCCACTTAAACGAGGGAGCGCTTCTGCGCGTTTACGATCCTACAGTGGTTACGCCACACCGTTTGAAGGACTTTATCCAAACAACGGCGGAGGACAATCACATTCCTTACCAGTTCTTCCTTTCAAAGGGAGGCACGGATGCGGCCGCTGCGCAAAGTCAGTTAGCCGGAGTGCCTTCGGTTGCCGTTGGAATGGCCTCGCGCTATTTGCACACACACGAAACGGTCTGGGCCATCGATGACTTTGAAGCCGCCAAGGAACTTGTTGTTGCGCTTGCTAAGAACCTAGACCAGTCTGTTTACCAAACAATCATGGGTGCCTGATGTTAAAGAAGTTACAGAAATTAGATTATTGGATTGCCGTGCCCTATGCCGCTCTATCTGCTCTGGGAGTCGTCATGGTTTTTTCGGCGAGTCAAAATGCTTACACTAGCCCTGTGGCTTCCTTTTTAAAGCAGTTACTCTTTGTTGTTGTGGGTTGGCTGACGGCCTTTTTCTTCTTTCATATCTCTGTCAAAGCCCTTAAAAATCCACGTAATCTGCAAAAATTCATGTGGATTACAGCCGGCCTACTCCTAATTGCCCGCTTTATGCCGGCCGTTAATGGGGCTCACGGCTGGATTCGCTTGGGTTCCTTTATGACCTTTCAGCCGGTTGAGATGGCCAAGCTGGTTTTAATTTTGTACTTTGCCGATTTACTAACCCGTTACCCCTGGTATTCGGAGCTGCCCTTTAGCCGGCAGATTCGCAATTGGCGTAACCGCTGGACCTTGTTGTTTATTCCCGCCGTCATCCTAGCCCTTTACCTAGCCATGCCCGATTTGGGAAACCTTTTCATCACATTGGTGATTTTGATTGTGCTCTGGATGGCCTCGGGTGTCTCCAGTCGCTGGACCTTCTTCTGGGTGATTTTGGGTGCCTTGGCTTTGATGTTCCTGCCGGAATTAATTCGGATGTTGCACCTCGGTGAATCTTCATCCTATGCCATCCGTCGTTTGACCAACTTTGTTAATCCATGGCAAAACATGGATCAGAGTCGGCAGTTGTTATATTCTTACTATGCCATTGCCCGTGGAGGATTCTTCGGTGCAGGGCTTGGAAACTCGATTATTAAGCCTTTCCTACCCGAATCAAATACCGACTTTATCATGGCCGTAGCGACGGAAGAACTAGGGGCCTTGGTGGTTTCCATGGTGTTGATTTCACTTTTGATTTTGATTGGCCGTTTGCTTTACCTTGGCATCAAAGAAAAGTCTCAGTATTACCGCCTTTTGCTCTTTGGCATTGCCGCTTTGCTCTTGATGCAGGCCTTTGTTAACTTGGGCGGTGTTGTCGGTTTGCTACCGATTACGGGCGTTGTTTTCCCCTTTATTTCCGGTGGAGGGTCCTCCTTCATCGTCTTTTCAGTGGCGATTGGCCTAGCTCTTAATATTTCCGCTAAAAGTCGTAAGCAGGTTGTGATTAACCCTGGCGACACCTTAGCAAGAAAGGATTTGCGATGACTTTTGAAGTGCAGCCCCGTCGGGCCATTTACGTATACATGCGCTCGTTAAAATATCTGGGCCAGCTAAAAAAGCATGGTCAAGTTGGCTATGTTTCCAAGCGCATGAACATTGTGGAACTCTATACGGATGAAGAAAAGGTCGCTGACTTGGCCCACAAGCTGGAACAGTATCGTTTCGTCAAACACGTGAAGCTGTCACCTCGTCCCGATATTGATCCTGATTTGGAAAATAAGCACGATGATGTTTTCTTCGAGGAATACGATAAGCAAGTTGAAAGCGAGAATGAGGAATAAGTTATGCGCGTAATCGCTGGGCAATATGGCGGTCTGCGTTTGGAGGCCGTCAAGGGCGACCAAACTCGGCCAACTACTGATAAAATTAAAGAGGCCATGTTTAGCATGTTGATGCCCTACTTGAAGGGTGGCAGCGTGCTTGATTTATATGCGGGAACGGGCGGTTTGGCCATTGAGGCTGTTTCGCGGGGAATGGACCAGGCCGTTTTAGTTGATCGCCAGTATCAGGCTGTTAAGGTGATTCAAGACAACCTCAACCGAGTCGGGGATTTGGATAAGTTCGACTTGATTAAGGCCAATGCGCAACAGGCCTTGGAACGCTTGGCGCAAGAGGGGCGTAGCTTTGACCTCGTTTTGCTAGATCCGCCCTATGCTAAGGAACGGATTCAAAAAGACTTCGCGCAGATGGCGGAATTAAGCCTACTTAACGATGGCGCGATTTTGCTGGTTGAAAGTGACCAGGCCGCGGATTTGCCAGAGGATTCCGACCAGTTCGCCCTTATCAAGCAAAAGCACTATGGCATCACCGTCGTGACGCTCTATCAGTACCAAAAAGAAGGTAATCGCTCATGAAAAAAGCAGTATTCCCGGGGTCTTTTGACCCCTTAACTAACGGACACATGGACATTATCGCCCGTGCTAGCCAACTTTTCGACCAGGTGATTGTGGCCGTCGGGATTAATACCAATAAAAAGGGACTTTTTAGCGTGGAGCAAAAAGTGGCTTTGGCTAAAGAAGCCGTTTCGGATTTGCCTAATGTTGAAGTTGGTGTCATTGACGGCTTGACCGTTGATTTCATGAAGGAACAGGGAGCCAGGTACATCATCCGCGGTTTGCGAAACTGCAAGGATTTCGAGTACGAACGCGATATTGCCGGGATGAATTCCGTGCTGGCCGATGTTGAAACAGTTTTGCTTTTGGCGAAGCCAGAAAATCAAAATATTTCCTCTTCCATGGTCAAAGAAATTGGCAAGATGGGCGCCGACAACATGGACAAGTTCGTGCCACCGGTTGTCGTTGAAGCACTAAAAAAACAGTTCAATTCTTAAAGCTTCTTAGAAGCTTTTTTTATTTGTCCTCGTACTATCTTTTAGGAGGGCATCATGCGGATTGAATATCAGGATTTACTGGATTTTATAAAGAAGTATAAGTTATATGTCGCGGCGGGCGGGGTAGTCCTCTTACTATTGGGATTTTTTACTTGGCGGACTTTATCGGCTAGCCAAAGTAAAGCAGTGGTGACGGATACGGCCCTTTCATCGAGTTCGGCCAGCTCTTCTTCGGTCAAGTCTTCCAGCAAGAGTCTGGCTGTGGACTTGAAGGGAGCAGTTAATAAGCCCGGCCTTTATCATTGTCAGGAGGGTGAGCGGGTTTCGGATTTGGTTAAACAAGCGGGTGGTTTCACGGTCGAAGTTGACGAACGTGCGGTGAATTTAGCCCAAAAATTGGTTGATGGCCAGGTTATTGTGGTTCCTAAGCAGGGGGAAGCGACGTCGGCTAATACTGGCATTAATGCTTCATCGTCGGTGGAGAAGAAGGTGGTTAACATCAATACGGCCAGTTTGGAAGAACTGCAGGCTTTGGACGGTGTGGGTGCCAAAAAGGCAGAGAAGATTATCGCTTACCGGCAAAGTAAGAACGGTTTTAAAAAGATTGATGACATTAAAGCGGTCGAAGGAATTGGCGATAAGCGTTTTGAAAAGCTAAAGGAACAGATTACGGTATGACCGCCGAACGCTTTACTTTGCTGTGGGGCCTTTTTGCAGCGGCCTGTGCTTCTTATCTGCTGGCGCCCCATTGGATTAGTCTTGCCGCCTTACTGTTGATTAGTTGCTTGATCCTAAAACAGTGTCGGCAGGCCTTAACTTACTTGTTGATTCCACTGTGTCTGCTTTCGGGTCTTTATTTTGACCATGTTCAGTCTGGACTTCGCCTAATTGAAAGGCAGCCTGAAAGAGAGCTGACTTTTGGAGGACAGTTAATGCCGGATCAATTTAAGATTGATGGGCAAGCATTTTCGGCCATCCTTAAGTTAAAAGATGGTCGCAAGGTTCGTTTGTACTGGCGAATCCCAAGCCAGGCGATTCAGAAGCGCTTACTAAAAGAAAGCAGCGTTTTAAAGGTAGAAGGCAGTGGAAAAATCGGGCCGATTGCTGGTCCGACTAATTTTGCTCAGTTTGATGCTAAGGCCTACTACCGCAGTCAGGGTATTGTTCAACAAATTCAGGCGGAACAACTAGATTTTCAAGAAGATTCGGTTCGTTTTGGCCAAATTGAAAAGACTCTGAGGCAGTGGCACGCTGAATTGATTCATGCTGCACAAAAATTACCCAAGCCGCTATCATATTACAGTCAGGCCTTGATTTTGGGTGATAATGCGGAGGAGCTTTATGATGATAACCCCGGAATTCAGGTCTTAGGATTGATTCACCTTTTTTCTGTTTCGGGTTTTCAGGTCAATTTGTTGACTGCTATCGTCTTGGCCTTGACCAAGAGACTAGGTTTTTTGCGTGAAGTCTCATTACTTATTTTGATTTTGCTCTTGCCACTATATTTCCTTTTTTCAGCCAGTCCGCCAATCTTGATGCGGGCAATCATCGCCGGTGAATTGGGCCTGTTTAAAAAATTGAGGCGCAAACGATGGTCACCGGTTACAATTTGGAGCATTGCCTTACTAGTTTCCCTGTTCTACTGTCCTGGTATTTTGCTGACTTTAGGGGGACAGTTGTCCTTCATTTTGACCTTTGCCTTGTTGTTTAGCCGACAGCTTTCATCCTGGCAGCGGAATTTATCGCTGGGGATGATTTCCTTGCCATTAATTGTTAGCCAGCAGTACCAGTGGCATCTTTTACAAACCCTGGCCAACTTTGTTGCTATCCCACTTTTCGAAGGTTGGATTGCCCCTTTAGTCTTACTCGGTTTTATAGGGCAAAAGATTGCTGGCATAGCGGACTGCAGTAATTTCTTGCTTAATATTTTTGCGAGAAGTATCGATTTAACGGCCAATCTGCCTGGTAACTTTGTGATTGGCCGACTTAGTCCCACTGTCTTGCTGATCTTGCTTGCTTTAGCTTTTGTAACCATGTCCAAGAAGAGAATCAGACGACGGATAGCCGGCCTTGTTTTTCTGCTTGTCATCATCGGCAGCTACTACTTTAATCACCATCCCGGAAAGGGCGAGTACACGACCTTTGATATTGGCCAAGGGGATGCGGCCTTGCTGTGCCCTGCGAATCGTAAGGGCATTACCCTAATTGATACGGGTGGCGAAGTCACCTTTCAACAGGCGGCTTGGCAGGTGCGTCATCAGCAAAAATCGCGAGCAGAAACTGTGATTGTACCTTATTTATATAGCCGGGGCATTGATCATCTTGATTTCCTGGTCTTGACCCATCAGGATCAAGACCATCTGGGGAATGCTGGAAAAGTTTTGGGAAAAATCCCTGTAAAATACGTTTTGATTCCAGCTGGGATGAAGAGTCGGCCGGCCTTTAAACAGAAGATTCAACCTTATTTGCGCAAGGCGGAAGTCGTTGAAGTTACTGACAAGGTTAAGTTACGAGATTTTCCGGGGCAAATTTTGCATCCCTTCCAGGCGGGTAAGGGTGAAAGTGAAGATTCGATCGCTATCTCAGCGGCAATTGGACCCCACAAATTATTTACCGCTGGTGACTTGGATCGCTCAGGGGAGCGAGCCATTCTGGCAGCTTACCCTAATCTTCGAGCCGACATCTTAAAAGCTGGCCATCATGGTTCAAAAACCGCGACGGATCCGGAACTTCTTAAACAGTTGAAGGTGCGGGAAGCTTTGATTTCTGCCGGTCGTAATAACCGCTATCATCATCCTCATGAGGAAACCATCGCGAATTTACAAGCAGCTGGCGTGAAGATAATTTCGACGCAAAATCATGGTATGCTAAGATATATTTATTCAGGACGACAGTCCGATTTTGAGGTAAAGATTCTCGATGAAGCTTCGACAGTTAAGTGAACAAATAAAGCAGGATGCCCTAGCGAACTTCTACTTGGTCCAGGGGGAAGAAGCAGCGCTTTTGAACCAAGTACAAGAGGAATTTCAGGGGATCTTGCAAGGTGACGAAGCTGAAATGAACTACAGTCAGTTCAACTTGGCCGAAGATGACTTCGCCGATTTTTGGGCGGACGCCACCGCCTTACCTTTTTTCGCTGAGCACCGAGTCGTTTTGGTACAGAATCCGCTTTTTTTAACTGCCGGACATAAGCTGATTGATACTGAAGAAAAACAGCTGCTAAGCCTTTTAGAACAACCCGTTCCTGGCAATGTTGTGGTCTTCATGGCCCGTGACCTTAAAATTGATCAACGTAAAAAGGTCAGTAAGCAGCTAAAAAAAGTTGCTGAAGAACTAGATTTACCCAGTTTAAATGAGCAGGAAAGTCGGCAATTGATTCAGCAGCGATTGAATGATTTGGACTATCAAATCGATGGGGATGCCTTGACGGAACTTGTTAAACGCACGGCGGCCTCATATTCGATGATGCTTAATCAACTGCCGAAGTTAAGAGCCTATGCTTTGGATAGCCATCGAATTGATTTAGCAGCCGTTCAAGGTTTGGTGCCCCAAACCCTGCATGCTTCGACCTTTGACCTGGCGGATGCCATCATGTCGGGTCGCGAAGAAGTGGCCCTTCATCTATATCGGGAATTGCTCTTTACCGGTGAGGCGCCGCTGCGGATTAATGCCTTGATTTTGGGTCAGTTGCGTTTGCTTTTGCAGGTTGTGGCCACTCCCGGTGCCCCGGCCGCTGTTGCTAACCGTCTCAAGGTTCATCCATACCGCGTTAAGTTGGCGCAAGCCGCTTTAAGAAAGTACAATCCACGTCGCTTACGGAAAGGTTTTCTGGCCTTGGTGGATGTGGAAATTGCTTTGAAGACCTCTCGTTCAGACCCAGATTTCTTGTTTGAACAGTTTATTTTGACCTTTTAAGACCAAAGAAAAAAGCCTCCCATCGGGAGGCTTTTTAACTTATCTTATTGAAATTCGCCATCAGCGATTTTGGCTAGGGTATCACGAGATGGAATGAAGAAGAGCTGTCCGGTCAAGATTGTTGAGAAAGTCAACAAGAAATCAGATTGATCAACCATGTTTTGCAGCATTCCCTTGGTAATGTGCCAGTAGCGGGAATAACCCATGAAGTAAGTTCCAGTGATACCACGGGCGGGGTCAGAATAAGGAACGTTCATCCGGATGATTTTCTTTTCATCGCCATCTTCTTCGTACTGCGAAGCCTTGTTATGGGCGTTCTTGTACTTGTCCTCGTCTTCCAATTCCAAATCGGAGAATTTTTCACGACCAACGGCCTTTTCCTGGGCTTCGGTCTTCATGTGGTTCCAGACGTCCATCTTGTGTTGCCATTTTTGGGCAAAGGCGTATGAACCGTTTTCAAAATCAGGATCTTCGTCACCGATAATGGCATAGGGCGCAGCGTCTTCTTCAGCGGGTGCTTCAGTGCCATCAATAAAGCCGATAATGGCCCGGCCTTCAAAGTAGCGAAAGCCCTTGGTGGAATCCAAAACTTCGGTGTAGTCCTTCAAGAACTTCATGAATTGAGTTTGGCATTCGTAAACCGTCGCTTCGTTGTCGTCACGAATGTGGAAAAAGAGATCGCCACCGGTCGCGGGCATAGAATACTTAGGCCCCTTAACGCCGGTGAAAGTTTCCAATTCTTTTGGCTTGGGTGAATTTGGGAAAAGCAAATCCCAGGCATGGTTGGAAAAGCCGAAGGCGACCTTGAGGCCGGAGGCAGCCGTCAACTGTGAATCGCGAATGCGCAGCGAACGGATAATAGCCTGTGAGCGGTCCGCAAAGGCAATGATGGCTTCCTGTAATTCTTTAGGGTCAATTCCGTCTTTAAACTTTAGCACTGTGAATTGAACGCTGTGGCCGATGTCCTTCCAGACATCTTGAGCTTTACTAGGGTTGAGTGGCATGGATTTTTCTCCTCGAATCAATAATCATTTAAAACTTCAGTTACCAGAATAACTGTTCGAGCGATAAAAAGCTATAGAATAGAATAATTCTAATTTAAAATTAACAATTCTAATCATTTTTCGTACAATAGGGGGTATGAAAAAAATCACACGAATCGCCACTCAAAAGCGAGCAGGGCGCTACAATATTGAACTTGATGGTCGTTTTGCCTTTGGCCTTTCGGAAAGTGTTTTGGTTAAATTTGGACTGGCCAAGGGGCGTGAGCTCGACGATGAGTTGATTGCTCGTATTCAACACGAAGACGACATTGCCCAGGCCCTAAAACTAGCCCTGAACTATTTAGGACCATCGCTGCGGACGGTTCAACAGATACAAAAGCGCTTACTCGATAAGGAGGTTCAGCCAGCAATTGCCGACCAAGTTATCGAACAGCTTAAAGAGCAGGGCTACCTTGATGACGCCTCCTATGCTAAGCACTATCTGGTCAATAAGAAGGTTTTCCAGCCTAAGGGGCCGCTCTTAATCAGCCGTGATTTGAAACAGGCAGGGGTAAGTGACGAGATCATTGAAGCCACCATGCCGGATTATACTTGGGATGAACAAATTGAGATCGCAAGTAAAATTGCCAGTAAGGTCGCTCGTTCTCACCGCCGCGAACCGCAACGTTCCCAGGTGCAGCGCATTAATCAGTCGCTTGTCCAAAAGGGTTTTTCCTTTGATGTTGCCCAGCGGGTTATCGAATTGCTCGAGCCTGAACCAGATCCTGATTTAGCCGGAGAATTTCTGCAAAGGCAGGCTGAAAAGTTGACGAGGCGCTATTCGCGGAAGATGTCCGGATCGTCCTTGCGCTACAAAGTCAAGAGCATGCTCTACCAAAAAGGCTTTGATGGGGATGCCATTGATCGCGTCTTAGATCAGGTACTTGAGCAAGAGTGAGCTAGTTTTTCCTGCTTAAAAATGGTATAATCGAAAAGGAATTTTATTTCGGAAAAGTGGGAAAATAGCATGATTGTTGATAAACCAAATCGCGGTCCACGCGAAGGGGATGTCATCACGATCAAAAGCTATAAGCATGACGGCTCCTTGCATCGCACTTGGCGCGACACCATGGTGTTAAAGACGAGTGAAAATGTATTGATTGGCCTCAATGATCATACTTTAGTGACGGAAGATAACGGTCGCCGCTGGGTAACGCGGGAACCAGCTATTGTATACTTTCACAAGAAGTACTGGTTTAACATTATTGCGATGATTCGTGATAACGGGGTTTCATATTACTGTAATTTGGCCTCTCCTTACGTTTTGGATAAGGAAGCGTTGAAGTACATTGACTATGATTTGGACGTGAAGGTTTTCCCTGATGGGGAGAAGCATTTGCTGGACGCCGACGAATATGCCGCGCACAGTAAGAAATGGCACTATCCTGTCGAAATCGACCGGATTTTAAAAGCCCACGTCAAGATTTTGGTTGACTGGATTAACCAGGGTAAAGGTCCATTTTCACAAGGCTATGTTGATGTCTGGTATTCCCGGTATCAATATTTGATGCAGCAGCGGTTAAACGATCGTCGTTGACAAGAAAGCACGCCCAGGCGTGCTTTTTATTTTCGATAGGATTAAGGAGAAGCGATGTCAGTTGAAATTTTGATGGGGACTGCCCGGGCGGACTTTCGCCAAGAAATGTTAAGCCGGATTGCTGAACAAAGTAAGGCTAATCCGAATTTGACGGTTTTTTACGTTGTGCCCAACCACATTAAATTTGATAGCGAAGTCGAAGTCTTGGAAGCATACCGTCAACTGGCGGGTTTGCCCGCTGACGCCCTTTACGCGCAGAGCCGTCTGCAGGCCTTTTCTCTGAGTCGTCTGGCCTGGTACCTCTTGAAAAATTCACCCCGGCGCCAAGCTCAAATCTTGGATCCGACTGGACTTTTTATGATTTTGAGTCGCATTTTACGTGAAGAGGCGACCCGTCTACCAGTATTCGCTCGCATGCAGGCCAAGCGTGGCTTTGTTCAAAGCCTGCTTGCTCAGTTATTGGAACTGCGAGCCAGTCAAATCACACCAGAAGAACTGCTGCAAAGTCTGGACGAGCAGTTTGACCAAAATAGTCAGCATGCCGCTTTGGAAAACAATTTGAGCCAAAAGTTACGCGACTTGGCCATAGTCGCCGACGCCTTTGATAGGGCGCTGGGCGACCGCTGGATTACTGCTCAGGAATCTTTGCCCTATTTGGCCAGCCAATTGGCCGATATGGAGCTCCAGGACGTCGCTTTTTATTTCGAAGGCTTCAACGGTTTTACTTCCGCCGAATGGTCAGTTTTGACCCAGTTGGTGCAGAAATACCCAGTAACGATTAGCCTATTGGGCGAACAAGATAGCCTCGGCCAAACGGTTGAAGGGGACCTCTTTTACAAACCGATGGAAACGGCGCGGCGCCTGCAGCACCTAACTCAGGGACAAAATCTTGACTTTAAGCTGAGCTCAACTAGTAAAGTTCGTGCAATTAATCCCGACATGGCGGATCTCCTTGCCTCCTGGGAAAAGTTGGGCCAGTACGGTCGCTTACCCGAGGCCGAACCGCTGGAACAGTTGGATTTTTTCTTAGCCGATAATGCGGTGACGGAGTTGCAGGAAGTTGCCCGGCGGATTCACCGAGACTTGGTCGCAGATTCATCTTTGCACCTGCGGGATTGTTTGATTTTGGCCCGCGATTTGGGGCCCTATAAGAATCACATTCCAGTGGTGATGGAGCAGAACCAACTGGCCTACTTTTTGGATGATGACGTTAAAATGGCGAACCATCCCATCGTTGAGCTGGTGACCAATCTCTTAAAACCTAAAGAAAATCTTTTTTACTATCAAAATATTTTAGTTATCGTTAAGTCGGGCTTTTTGCGGCCTCAGAGCGGGGAAGTTGATTGGGCGGATGACCAAGTATTCTTCGATACTTTGGCCTATTTAGATAATTATTTAACCGCTAATCAACCCTCCTACCGCTACTGGCACGATGTCAAACGGCCTTTTGATCTTTTTCAGCTTGATATTGAAGATGATGAAGCGCAGATGGCGACAGTTGCCGGTCAAATTAATCAGCGACTAGAAGGGCTTCGCCACTTCATTGTCCGTGCCTTGGACGATTTTGTGGCCGCTATTGCGGAATCGAAAACGATGCGCCAGGCCGCCGAAAGTTTGATGACCTGGTTGCAAAAGTATCAGCTCGACCAAACGATTCTAAAGGAACGCAATCGCTTGGCTGCGGCCGGTGATTTGACCCGGGCCCAGCAAATTGATGAAGTTTGGCAAATGTTCATTGGTACACTGGATCAATTGGTTTTGGTGGCTGGTGAAGAAGCCTATGACCAACAGCTCTTTTTGGAAACGCTGTTGGCTGGTTTTTCCGGGGCCTCCTTTTCAGGGATTCCCAACCAGCTTGATCAGTTGACGATTTCCGAAGCGGGAATTGTCCAGAGTCAGCACTACCGTAAGCTTTATTTTATCGGGGCGAGTCGGCAAAACTTGCCGGCTAATATCAAAAACAAAGCCATTATCAATGATGCTGAGCGAACGATTCTTCAGCCTGCTTTGGCGCAGGGTGAACAGGCCAAATATTTACAAGACACTGCCCAGCAACAAATGGCCAGTGAAAACCTGCTCTTCTACGGCGCTTTGGCCGCTTCGTCCGAATCGGTTACCTTATCCTACCCGCTTTTGGATAGCAAGGGCCAGGTTAACGAAATGTCGGCTTACCTTCAGCGTTTGGTCGCCCATTACCAGGCACCGGTCGAGAGAATTGCTGGACATCCCGAAGATAGCCAGCAACTGGTCGAAAAATACCTGAGTGCACCGGCAGCCACACTGGCACAGTTGGCCAAGTTGCCAAACGGCAACCGGCAGGGCCAAGCCTTTGAAAGCTTAGCGAATTTGCTGAAAGAAAGCGGCTGGACCAGGGCCTTAAACCGTATTTTGGCCGCCGGCCACTACCGCAATCGTGTTGAAAAGCTCGAAGCAAATTTGGCTGCTCAACTCTTTACTCAACCGCTGAACGTCTCGATTTCCCAGTTGGAAGCCTATTACCGTAATCCCTATGAGTATTTTTTGCGCTACGGCTTACGCTTGCAAGAACGTCTGACCCACGAGCTCAATTCTGCTCAACTAGGGACGCTTTACCATGGCATTATGGAAGCCGTCATTGGTCAATCAATCCAGACTAATACCGACTTGCGCCAATTAGACCAGTCCCAGCTTGAAAAAATGGTGGAGGATGCGCTGGCCTTACAAGCCGCTAGCCCAGAGTTCGCCAATCTCTTGGACAGTGCCCAGGGGCAGGCCACTTTGGCCTATGTTGACAACGTTGCATTGCGCTTACTGGGACAGATGCAGCGTTCCAGTCAGACGAACCAAAGCCAACCGAGCCAGGTTGAAAAAACCTTTGGTTTTCCAAATCAGTCTTTGCCGGCTCTGAAATATCCCTTTAAGCAGAGTTACATTGCCTTACGAGGAAAGTTGGACTGTTTTGATTTCCAGGATCCCAACCATCAGTTTGGTACGATTTTGGATTATAAGTCCAATGGCAAGAAATTTGACTGGGGTCAGGCCTACGATGGTTTGCAGATGCAGCTCTTGACCTACTGGCAGGCGGCCCAAACTAATGCCGGCCAGCTAGGTATTAATCAAGTTGGCGGCGCGCTCTTTGCCAAAATCGCTCCTAGTCCAATCGCCCTCAGCGATTACAAGGGTGATCTAAATGACCTTTTGGCTGGCAAAGTTACGAGCCCGGAATTCAAGTACCATGGCCTACTCTTGGCTGAAAACGACTATCTGGATAACTTGGAACGGGTTGCACCGGGTGAAAACGCCAGTTATTATCCTTTCGCTGTGAAAAAAGATGGCGACCTAACCAGTCGCTCGGAAACTTTGACGCCTGATGAACTCGATTTGTTACTGGCCCGTAACCAGGACAATGTCGAACGGGCTGCCCAAGGCATCACTGCTGGCGACTTTCCAATTCATCCGGTTGAAAGTAGTTTGCAATATTCACCATACCGGGATGTTATGCGTTTTGACCGGGCACTGGGTGATCAATATCAGGGCGTCACGCCCAACCAAAAACAGGTTATTATCGACCGCTTAGCCGAGCAGAAGGGAGGACAAGATGGCTAGAAATTTCACACCTGAACAAGACCGCGCCATTCACGCCAGTGGGCACAACATCCTCGTTGCCGCCTCAGCCGGTTCTGGTAAAACCACGGTGCTAATTGAACGCTTAATCCAAAAGATTTTGGCCGGCGATAGCATCGACCAATTTTTGATTGTGACCTTTACCAACGCCGCGGCAGCAGAAATGAAGGAGCGTTTGGAAAAGGCTTTGCAGGCCCAAATTGCGGACGCGCAACCTGAACAGCGCCAGCACCTATACCAACAACTCAGCCTTTTACCAGTTGCCCAAATTTCAACCATTGATGCCTTCGCGCTGAACTTGATTGAGCAGTACTACTACAAAATCGGTTTGGATCCGGCCTTTCGTTTGCTTTCGGACACGGCTGAACGTGAAATGCTTCGCCAAGACGTTTTAAACGAACTGATGGGGGAGTATTACGCAACCGACCATCCTGATCATGACGCCTTTATGGCGCTCTTGGCTAACTTTGCTGACCCCAATCATGATGATGGCTTGAAGGACAAAATTCTCCGCTTAGCTGATTTTGCTTCGGCCCGACCCAACGGCGAAACCTGGCTTAAAAATCTGGCTGCTGAACAGGTGACTTCCGGTGATTTAACCGGGACGCCCCTGTTTAAAAAGGAAATCTGGCCTGATTTTCGCGCTGAAATTGCTCGGGTTTTGAACGAAATTGACGCGCTTTTACCGGCTGTTGCTGATGTTGAAGAATTACCCAAGGCCGCTGAGGCTTTGGCAGAAATGCAGACTTATCTCTGGGACTTGCAAGCGGCTAGCGACCAATCCTGGGACGAACTGCAGGCGCTTTTCTTAAAGTGGCCCAAGCTCAGCATTGATAGAAATACGAAAAAGATTAAGGAAAATCCGGACCTGGTCCTTTTGCTAGACGAAGTCCGCCGGATTAAGCAGACCTATTTTGATAGCAAGGCCGACTTAAAGAATATGGCGGACCAGTACTTTAGCTTGAACCAGGAACAGTGGGCCTTGGTCAACAAGGCCAGCCAATCCCTAGTCAAAAGCTTGACGGATTTGACCGTTGCTTTCCAAGAAGCATTTACGGCGCGTAAGCGTCAGGACAACTTGCTCGACTTTCCCGATTTGGAAGTCTTGAGCCGGGAAATTCTGGCCGATGAAGAAACGCGTAAAATCATTGTTCAGCAGTTCAAGGAAGTCCTGATTGATGAATATCAGGATATTAACCTTTTGCAAGAAAGCCTCCTCAACGAACTTTCCAACGGGCACAACCTCTACATGGTGGGTGATGTGAAGCAGTCCATCTATGGTTTCCGTCAGGCTGACCCATCGCTTTTCTCTGGTAAATACCACCGTTATGGGCAGGCAGACAACGACGATGAACTAATTGAACTGGCCGATAACTTTCGTTCCCAGGCCAATGTCGCCAAGCTAACCAACTTGATTTTCACCCAGATTATGGATGAAAAGCTAGGCGACGTGGCTTACCAGGATCAAGCCCGCCTAGTTGCTCGAGCCGCCTATCCGGACAGCTTGCCCGCCGTCTTCAAACTCGATTTGCTCGAAAGTAAAAAATCTAGCGCGGAAGATGACGAGGGTATTGATTGGGAAAAGCGTGATGCCCAGTATACCCGCTTAGTTCAACGAATTCGCAAGTTGCGGGCCGAGGGACAAGTTGATGCAGGTGCCGAGGGAATGCGACCCGTGCGCTACAGTGATATCGCCATTTTGACCCGCTCCAAGGGTGGCTACATCGACATGGTTCGTCTCTTCCACGATGCCGACATTCCCGTCCAGGTCGATGGTGTCGGGGATTATTTCCAGACCATGGAAATTTACTTGATGATGGACTTATTGAAAATCATCGATAATCCGCATCAAGACATTCCCTTAGCAGCGGTTTTGCGTTCGCCGATGTTTGGCTATGGCGAAAATGAATTGGCTAAGATTCGCCTTGCCGATAAGGACCAGGATTTTTGGACCGCCTTGCAGGCCTATGCCAAGGGCGATGAAAAGACCCAGGATTTTTTAGCAAACTATGCCAAGTGGGCCGTCCTGGCCCGGCAAAATGACCTCGTTGCTCTGATTCGCGCCATCTATGCTGACACGGCCTGGGTGGATTACACCGCTTCGCTAGCTGGTGGAGCCCAGCGCAGTGCAAACTTGGAAGCCTTGTATCAATACGCGGCCTCCTACCAGGAAAACGTCCATGCTGGTCTTTACCGCTTTATTCGCTACGTCGAAGAGTTGCAAAAGTCCGGCGGTGAAATTGGGGAAGTCAGTCAGGAAAGTGAAGAAGAAGCGGTCCGCATCATGACCATTCACGCCTCCAAGGGACTCGAATTTCCCATTGTTTTCCTGCCTGAATTTGAAAAGAGTTTTAACACTTCGGATACCAGTGGCGCCTTGCTTTTGCAAAAGGATGCCGGGATTGGAATCGATTATTTGGAGCCTAAGAGTCAGGTCCGCTTGCCTTCGCTGGCAAAATTAGTAGTCAAAGCCGCCATTAAAAAGCAGAGCTGGTCGGAAGAAATGCGCTTGCTCTATGTTGCCTTGACCCGTGCCAAACAGCAGCTCTATGTTTTGGCAACGGTGAAGGTCAACGATGACGG
Organism: Eupransor demetentiae; assembly: GCF_963930865.1. Taxonomy (NCBI): domain Bacteria; kingdom Bacillati; phylum Bacillota; class Bacilli; order Lactobacillales; family Lactobacillaceae; genus Eupransor; species Eupransor demetentiae. The sequence goes on from NZ_CAWVOH010000001.1 coordinate 201,968, forward strand.
TCTGGATAGCCACCTTGAAGAGCTCTGGCGTTCCGCGCGCCAGACGTCTGAACAATTTTTCTCAAGTAATTTACGGCTCAAAGCTCGTTCCTACTTGGATTGGTTGATTATGTCGCTGGCCCGCACCAATAACCAGGAACTAATCGCCTGGTTTGGTGAGGTTGAACAGCCCCGTTTGCTAGGAGCACAGAGCCCCCAGGATGCTGAGGTCGAATTTTTTGACATCGCCGAATCGGATATTCAACCAATTGTTGCCCGGATTAATGCGGATCAAAGCTCCTCGGCAAGTGCCGAACAAGGCAAGACGATTAATTGGCTCGATGTTGAAAAATCTCTGACTTACACCTATCCTAATCAAGTCGCAACTCAGACACCGGCTTACCAGTCGGTTTCGGAAATCAAACGGCTTTTTGAAGATCCCGACCGAGCCCAAATGCCGAGTCTTGAAATCGGCGAAGATGGTCGCATGAAGAGTGAAGAAATTTTGCCGCTTGAAAAAATGGCTCTACCTGAATTTCTCACGGATGGCAGCCACAAGCCATCGCAGTCGGCTGTAGGAACGGCAACCCACTTGATTTTGCAGTTGGTGGACTTTGCCCACTTCTATACCTTGCGTGAATTAGAAGAACTGCGGGATGAATTGGTCGCCCAGGAAAGAATTATTCCTGCGGTGGCGCAGTTGATTAATTTGGATGATATTTTGAATTTCTTGAATTCCGACTTTGGTCAAGAACTGGCTCGTCATCAAAATTCACTGCAACGAGAAGCAACTTTTGCCATGCTCATTCCTGCTAACCAAATTTATGCTAAGCTAGACGACAAGCAACCCGTCTTGATTCACGGAATCATTGACGGCTATTTCCTCGATCCAAGCAAAAAAGAGCTGACGCTCTTTGATTACAAGACGGACTACATTCGCCGTAATCACCTTAGTGAGGACTTAAAGAAGTTGAAGCATCGCTATCAGGGCCAGATTGCCCTCTACAAACAAGCATTGAGCCAGGAATATCCGGACTATCACTTCAAGGCCGTTCGTTTGGTTGCCTTGAGTGTCGGTCAGCTGGTTAACATGGATTAGGAGCCTTACCTTGGAAAAGAAAAACAAGATCGCCCCCGTCACCACCATCCTGGTGATTTTAATTAGTTTGATTTACCTTGCTGAATTTTATATGACGCAAAACCATACGACCGATGGCTTACTCTTAATTGATTTCGGCGCCAAATACGGGCCGCTCGTTATCCAACACGGTGAATATTGGCGCCTAGTGACGGCCATCTTCTTGCACGTTTCCTGGATGCACGTCATCACCAACATGGTGACCCTGTGGTTTATTGGCGCTCTGGCTGAGAGCTACTTTGGGACTTGGCGCTACCTCTTGCTCTTCTTTATTGGTGGCATCGGGGGAAACGTCGCCTCTTGTCTATTTGCCCCCGACGTTGTAGCGGTTGGCTCGTCAACGGCCATTTTTGCCATCTTCGGAGGTCTCTTGGTGTACACGATGGCCTTTTCAAATCAGCAGGGCGTGATGGCCCAAGGGCAGATTCTGGCCGCCTTCGTTATTTTGAACCTGGTGGTTTCCTTCACGTCACAAGATGTTGACTTGTGGGGGCACCTGGGCGGCCTTTTGACCGGAACCTTGTTGGCCATCGTCATCGGTTTCAAGGGAAAACAGGGCCGGATTGACTGGCCCATGCGCATTATTGCCGGTAGCTTGATTCTCTTGGCTCTCCTAATTTCAGTTTGGAAGTTGATGGGGTAAAAAATGAAGAATTTCTATGATGTTTTACAGTACTTAAAAAAGTACCAGGTATACATTCATGTTGGTAAGCGCCTTTGGGACATTGAAATGGCAGCTCTAGAAGTTGATAATCTCCGCAAAGCCGATGTCTTGAGCAAGGATGACTACGAGAATATCAAGCTGATTTTAGCCCGTGAGCACAAGCTTGAAGAACAGCACCCGACGGACTAAAAGAAATCAATTCCTTTTGTGTAAACGCTTGCAAAGAAAGCTCGGAATCTGTTAAAATAGCCGGGTACTAATAAAATCTAGGAGGATGCGGACCGGGGCCACAGGCGCCGACGCTATATAAAACAATGGCAAAAGATAAATTGATTGGTGTTGACCTTGGTGGTACCACCATTAAGTTTGCAATTTTAACTGACCAGGGTGAAGTTCAGCAAAAGTGGTCAATTCAAACCAATGTTTTGGATGGTGGTAAGTACATCGTTCCTGATATTATTGAATCGATTAATCACCACTTGGACCTTTACCAATTGGATCGCGAACGCGTGATTGGAATTGGTATGGGAACTCCCGGAACTGTTAACCGTGAAGCTGGAACGGTTAAGGGTGCCTACAACTTGAATTGGGCTGACGAACAAGACGTGAAGGCGCCTATTCAAGCTGGAACTGGTTTTGACTTGAAGATTGATAACGATGCCAACGTGGCGGCCCTCGGGGAAGCCTGGAAGGGTGCTGGTAACAACGACGATAACGTTTCCTTCATTACTTTGGGAACTGGTGTCGGTGGTGGTTTGGTTACCAACGGTGAGTTGGTCCACGGAATCGCTGGTGCCGGTGGTGAAGTTGGCCACATCATTGTTGAACCAAACGGTTACTTGTGTACTTGTGGTAACCGCGGTTGTTTGGAACAGTACGCTTCGGCAACTGGTGTGGTTCACTTGGCCCAAGACTTCGCCGAACAATATGCTGGTCAATCACGTTTGAACCAGATGATTGATAACGGTGACGAAGTCACTTCAAAGATCGTCTTTGATTTGGCCAAGCAGGGCGACTTCTTGGCAAACGAAACGGTTGACAAGGTTGCTTACTACCTTGGCTACGCCACTGCTGCTATTTCAAACATTTTGAACCCATCCGCCGTTGTTATTGGTGGTGGGGTGGCAGCTGCCGGTGAATTCTTGCGCGAACGCGTTGAGAAGAACTGGTCACCATTTGCCTTCCCAACTGTCCGTTCATCAACGCGCGTTAAGTTGGCCGAATTGGGTAACGACGCCGGTGTTATCGGAGCCGCATCATTGGCCCGTACCACGCCGAACAAGATGGAAATTTAATTTTTAAACAAAAAACAGCCATTTGGCTGTTTTTTTCTGACCTCAAAACGCGGCCCTTGAGATATGGTAAAATAATTACTAATGTTGTTTTCTTTTTGTAAACAGTAGGAGGTAACGGTATGGATTGGGACAAATTCTTTCTCCCATATACCCAGGCAGTGTCCGAATTACAAGTTAAATTATCATACATCAAAGAACAGTATGAAGTTGCTGGCCAAACGTCGCCAGTAGAATCCGTTACGAGTCGAGTCAAGTCACAAGCTTCAATCGAAGAAAAGATTGTGCGCCGTCACTTGCAAGAAGATCGTTTAGCCTTGGATTTGCAAGATATTGCTGGTTTACGCATTATGACCAAGTATATCGAGGATATTTATACGGTGGTGGAGTTACTGCGCAAGCGGACGGACTTCCAGATTTTGGAAGAGCGCGATTACGTCATGAACGCTAAGCCTTCGGGCTACCGCTCTTACCACATCGTGATTGAGTATCCGATTCAGTCTTTGAATGGTGAGCAAAAGATTTTGGCTGAGATTCAGGTTCGTACCATGGCCATGAATTTCTGGGCAACAATCGAGCACGACTTGCGCTACAAGCATGGTGAATTGCCGGCAGAGTTGGCGAGCCAATTAACGGATATTTCAGAACAGGCCTTTTCTTTGGAACAAGAATTAAGTGAAATCAAGGCCGAACAGTAGACGAGGTTGAGACATGAAGGTAGCCATTTACCATAACGAAACCGATTTAACCAAGCAGATTGTTAGCGAGCTGCAGGCGGAATTGAAGAAAAATAATATCCAACAAGATGACGAAAATCCTGAAGTTGTCATTTCGGTTGGTGGTGATGGCACGCTTTTGGGCGCCTTTCACCACTATATTGAATATGATGACGTCCGCTTTGTTGGTCTGCACACGGGCCATCTTGGTTTCTACACGGACTGGTTGCGTAACGAGGTACCTGAGCTGGTGGCCGGTCTATTAAAGGATGATGGTCAGCGCGTTGCTTATCCCCTTCTTAAAATGACCATGGTTAAGTCCAACGGCGATAAGGAAGAATACTTGGCCTTGAACGAAGCCACCATTAAGCAATTTGCTGGCACCTTGGTTGCGGATATTTATCTTGGTGATCGCCTCTTTGAAGGTTTCCGAGGGGATGGGGTTTCCGTAGCGACGCCAACTGGTTCAACGGCCTACAGCAAGGCCAATGGTGGGGCAGTGGTGCATCCAAGCATTCCTTCCATTCAGATGTCTGAAATTGCCTCAATCAATAATCGGGTTTTCCGTACTTTAGGCTCGCCTTTGATTGTGCCGGCTGGTCAAGTCATCACGGTTAAGCCCCGCGAAAACGAGTTCTTGGTAACCTGCGACCAAATGGTTTTGCACGCCAAGGACGTTCAGAAAGTTCATTTCCAAGTGGCGGCTAAGAAGGTTTATTTTGCCTCATACCGCCACGTTGACTTCTGGAAGCGCGTTCAAAACGCCTTTATTAGTGACGAAGACTAAGGTCTTTTTTGTCTTAAAGCGAGTAAAAATACATGCGATTTAATTGGAAATACCAGGGAGCAGAAGACCGAAAGGTTCGCTCCTTTTTACAAAGCCACGGCGTTTCACACCGGATGTTTAGCCAAATTAAGCATAACGGCGGCGCCATTTTGGTTAATGAAAAGCCCGTTTACACTTCTGACTATCTTAAAGATGGCGACGAAGTGGCCATTATCATGCCAGTCGAGCAGGGCAACGACTTGGTTGTGCCGGACTATCATGACTTAAAGATCATCTTTGAAAATCAGGATTGGTTGGCCGTGGATAAGCCCTACGGGGTCACGACCGTACCGGGACATGCCGACCGACTCCACACCCTGGTTAATCAGGTTAAGGGCCACTTGATTGAATCAGGGGCCGAAGACTTGGTTCCCCACGTGGTCACTCGGCTTGACCGGGATACTTCCGGGATTGTCTTGCTAGCAAAACACCGTTTTGCTCACGCCGTTTTAGATCAGCAGTTGCAAGATCACACGGTTGAGAAGTTCTACGTGGCCTATGTTTCTGGGATTTTACCCGAAGATCATGGCGTCATTGATGAACCCATTGGCCGCTTGGACGGCGATTTTATCAAGCGGGTGGTGCGTCCCGACGGGAAGGCTTCCAAGACGGAATACTGGGTTGAACGTCGTTATGACGAAGATCCAGAGCATTTGATGACCCGGGTTCGTGTGCAATTGCACACCGGTCGGACACATCAGATTCGCGTGCACTTCAGCCACATGGGTTACCCGCTGGTCGGGGATGACTTATACGGCGGACCACTTTGGTTTGGTTTGCAGCGACAGGCTTTGCACGCCTACCAAATGAAATTTTACGACCCCTTTGTTGAAGAGGACCGCTTCTTGAAGACCGATCTTCCCGAAGATTTGCAACGACTAAAAGATTTATAATTTCTTTTGATTGAAAGGAATATTGAACCATGGATATGGATACCGAACCGAATTTAGACGAAACTGTGCATTCGCTGACCGACTTGCTTGAGTCCGGTCAGGACGAAGAATTTATGACGGCCTTTTCAAACTTACACGAATTTGAAAAGGGGCAAGCTTATGCTGCTATGCCGGAAGGGCCTCGTGAAGTGGCCTGGCGGGTCATGGATGATGAAACTTTGGCCAGTGTCTTCGATAATTTGGAGCTAGAACCACAACAAGAAGTTGAGTTGTTAGAAGAAATGCCACCACAAAAGGGGGCCAAAATTCTGCAGCTCATGTATGCCGATAACGAAGCCGATTTGCTGCAAGCCATGTCGGCTCGCCAGGTGGCCACTTACTTGAGTTTGATGCCCCGTCAAGAGGCCGCTGAAATGCGTCGTTTGATCAATTATGAGGACCAAACGGCCGGGGCTTTGATGGCCACTGAATATTTGGCCGTCCAAACGGGCCAAACCGTTGACGAAGTCCTCAAACAGGTTAAACAGCAGGCTTCGGATGCCGAATCGATTATTTACGTTTACGTTGTCGATGCCCAGCATCACTTGGTCGGGGTTACTTCGCTACGTGATCTTCTGACACATCCGGATGAAATGAACATTGATGAAATCACCAATACCCGTGTTGTTTCAGTTAAAGCGGGCGATGATCAACATGATGTGGCTCAAATCGTGGCCGACTACAACTTTTTCTCGATTCCGGTGACTGACGATGACAATCGCTTGTTGGGTATCGTGACGGTCGATGATATCGTTGATGTGATTGATGAAGAAGCTGTCGGTGAATATTCCGGTTTGGCTGCCGTTGATGTTAGTCAAACTGATGATAGCCCTTGGCATTCCGCCTTGAAACGAGCACCTTGGTTACTAGGCTTAATGCTGTTAGGTCTCTTGACCGCTGCCGTGATTGGCCTCTTTGAAAAGGATATTTACCGGGCACCCGTCTTGGCCGTCTTCTTGACCCTCATTACTGGTACAGCGGGTAACGCGGGAACACAGTCTTTGGCTTTGGCCATCCGTGGTTTGTCCGATGGCTCTGAGAAAAACCGTTGGCGTGCTTTATTATCCGAACTTTGTGCTTCTTTGATGATTGCGGCCTTGGCCGGGCTTGTGATTGGCCTCATCATGGGTCTTTGGTTTGGCAGCGACATGATGGGACTCGCCCTTGGTTTGGCCATGGCTTTAGCAATCCTAGCCTCGAGCCTTTTGGGTTACTTTATCCCGGTTTGCTTGTCGAAGTTTGGCTTGGATCCCGCTTTTGCTAACGGACCCTTGCTGACCACTTTGTCAGATTTGTCGGCGGTCTTTATCTATTTCTGGTTGGTTCAAGAATTCTTGACCTACTTCATCGGCCGCTAATTATGCACAAAATTTGAACGTTTATGACAGATGACTCGCCGCCTTTTTTTGCATCCTGTAACATGAGGGAATGTTGAGAAGGGAGGAGCAAAATGTCAGGTTCAAATCAATCTTTTACCCAATTACTCTGCCTATTAATGGCGCATGATCTTTATTTCGATTTGGAAGATGTCCTTTCGCTTAGTCCGCAAACTTAAAATTAAGGATGACTATTTGCAAAAAAGCGAGTAGAATAACATGTATCCGTGTCAATCGGAATATATCGATACCTTAGTATCCAGAAAGGAAAGATATGAAAAAAGTTATTACAGGACTCGTAGCTGCTGCATTGATTGGTGTTGGTGGAACTGCTGGTTACACTTACCTTAACTCAAGCTCTGTGCACGATGATCAAACAAGTCACAAGAGCAGCAAGAGCGCTTCATCAAGCTCAGTTGCAAAGTCCCAAGTTTCAACAAATAGTCAAGACAGTAACGAAATTAAGCAACCCACGACTGGTTCAAACTCCCAAGCAAGTGATTCTTATGATCCAAATAAGACCTGGTCTGGTACTGAAATTTCAATGTCAATGATTGACCAAACCCGTACAGCACTTAGTCAAGCTGGTTTGCCTGCCGACAACTACGGTAACGCTGATATTAAGCGTATGATTGCCGAAGCTTCTCAGCAGAACACTTCAGTAGTTGACTATGCCAAAAGCAATTATCATTCATGAGGTATAAGCAATGAAGATTAAAACGATTCTCTTAACTTGTGCGTCAGTCGTAGCCCTTGGTGGGGTTGCTGCTGCGCAAAACACAACCACGGCTTCAGCCGATGGTATTCCAGTTGTTGTAGCTGGAACGCCTGGCTTGCCTAATATGGATGTGGTTGACATTTCATCGTACAACGGTGTTTTGTCAGTTTCTGATTTCCAAAAGATGCGTCAAGCCGGTGTTACTGGTATCGTCATCAAAATCACGGAATACACCACTTACAAGAACCCATATGCAGAACAGCAAATTCAAAACGCTCAAGCAGCCGGTATGAAGGTTGGCGTATACCACTATTCTTGGTATACCACGCCTGCTGAAGCCCGCGCCGAAGCTGATTACTTTGCTAACTATGCCGCTCAACTTGGTTTGCCAGCATCAACTTTGATGGTTGATGATTTGGAAGACGCAACCACTAAGACTGCTAACGTTTCTCAAAACGCGGCTGCCTTTAACGACGAATTGAAGGCCGATGGCTTCTACAACACTGGTTTGTACACGTATACTTCATACGTTAACCAAACTGGTTTGGACATGAGCTACATCGGTAACGACCGTGTTTGGATGGCTCAGTTCCCTTACGAACCAAGTTCATCAAACTTGAAGAACACGCAGTTCGCAATGTGGCAGTGGTCAAGCCGTGCTACTTTCCCTGGCGTTTCCGGTGAATTCGATGTTTCAACGGATTACAACGCTTTGGCTGGTACGCACGCATCTAGCCGTATCAACAGTGATGGAACTTCTAACGCTGTGAATACGACAACAACGGCTAACCCAAATGCTAACGCATCACAGATGGTTAACACTGACCTCTTTAGCCAAATTTTGAACAGTAAGTAATTTTTTTTGAAAGACTAGCGCAAGCTAGTCTTTTTCTTTTGTCATTATTTTGTCATGAAGATTTAAGGGAGCTGATTGGAAAAGAAAGGGAGTGAATATGTTAAAATAATAAGTACTGTGGCTCTTTTCGGTCACATGATCAATTTTTAGGATCTATCATGACAAAGCAAACGCAAACTGATGACTTGATGGTGCGCGCTGAAAGCATTACGAAGAACTTTCAGCTCTATGCCAACCAATCTGAAAAATTAAAATCAACCTTCATGGGGAACCAGTCGGAGACCAATTTTTGGGCACTGCGTGGATTGACTTTCGATGTCAATGTTGGGGATGTGGTCGGCATTGTTGGAACCAACGGTTCTGGAAAGTCGACCCTTTTGAACATCCTTTCTGGCGTGATTCCACAAACTTCGGGTAGTTTGGAATTGAACGGTTCCATTGGTGTTGTGGCGATTAACGAAGGCTTGAACTGGGAATTAACTGGCCGGGAAAACATCCGGATTAAGCAGTTGATGATGGGGAAGAGCAATAAAGAAATCACGGCTGCCATGCCCGATATCATTGAATTTTCCGAATTAGGGGAATTTATTGATCAACCCGTTAAGGATTATTCCAATGGAATGCGTGCCAAGCTTGGTTTCTCCATCGTGACCCACAACAACCCGGACATTCTCATCATCGATGAAGCCTTGTCGGTTGGGGATAGTAACTTTTCTCAAAAGGCCTTGGGTAAGATCAAGGAGTTTATTAAGGAAGGCAAGACCATCTTCTTTGTTTCCCACGACCTTAACCAGGTCCGTGAATTCACCAACAAGGTGATGTGGATCCAGTACGGCGAAATGCGTGACTTCGGTCCGACCAAAAAGGTCGCCGATGAATACGAAAAGTTCGTCCAAGACCTCGATCATATGAGCGAAGAAAAGCGCGATCACTACGTTGAGGACCAAAAGCACTTGCAGCGGATTTTCACCTTGGAACAGTTACAGGACCGCTTAGTTCGCGCTGGCTTGCCCCTTGACCGTGCCCGTGCCATTGTGACTGTCCGCTCGTTTGAAGGTTTCTCGGCCTTTGCGCTTTATACGGCCTTGGCCATCATCCTTGGTTTGATGGCCATCGTGATTTACTTCTACTTGGCAAAGGAGCAGCGACTATGATTACCATTGTCAAATCAATTTTTCAGCTGCTGATGGAACAGTTCCGGCACATGGGCATGGCAGTCCGCTTGGCGATTTACGACACGCGTGCCAACAACGCTCACAAGTATTTGGGAAACCTCTGGGAAATTCTAGATCCACTTTTCCAAGTGCTGACTTATGCCGTTATCTTCGGTGGTGGCTTCCGTGCTTCTGCACCGGTGGACAACATTCCTTATTTCGTATGGATGGCCGTCGGCTTTTCGGCTTGGTACCTGGTTAACCAGGGCTTTTCTGATAGTATTCGTGCCATTCAAACTCAGATTGAATTGGTCCGTAACGTTAAGTTTCCGGTTTCCATTCTGCCAACCATCCGAATTATTCAAGTCTTTCCCGCTGTAATTTCGGTTACAGCTGTCGCGGCCATTAGTATGGCCTTGCAGGGCTTGTTCCATCCTAATTTGTATTGGCTACAAATTTTTTATTACCTACCTGCTGCCTTGATTATGTTACTTTTCTTGGGCATCTTCTCGGCAACGATTAACATTTTGATTCCTGATTATGATTTGGCGATTCGCCAAGTTCTGCGTTTACTCTTCTTTGTTTCTGGGATTTTGTTCCAGCCAGAAAAAGGGGGTAACGTCTTCAGTACTTTGATTTTTTACATTACTCGGATTAATCCCTTCTACTACATTGTCAATGGTTGGCGTGAAACCTTCCTCTACAACAAGTGGTTCTGGGATTCACCTTTGATCATGGCGATGTTTTGGCTTGAAGTGGCCTTGTTTGCCTTGATCGGTACGCATTTGTACTTGAAGTTTAAGGATCAATTAATCGACTTTATTTGATTGTATTTTAGAAAGAGAGAAAAATGGCGAAGACTGTTGCAGCCGCGATTGTAACTTATAACCGCTTGGACTTATTGAAGGAGTGTTTGGCCAACGTATTGAACCAGGGCGAGTACCTAGGTCACGTAATTGTTGTTGATAACTTGTCAAACGACGGAACCAAGGAATACTTGGACTCGTTGGATGACGACCGGCTGGTGATCTACCATTCGCCAAGTAACCTTGGCGGTGCCGGTGGTTTTAACATGGCCGTTAAGCTTTTTGCTGAAAAATTGGATGACGACTATGTTTGGTTGATGGACGATGACACCATGGTTCAGGAAAATGCCTTGAAGTACTTGGTCGAATTCATGGATGAACATCCACAGACTTCTTTTGTGAACTCACAAGTGCGCTGGGGAAGTATTGATGGGAATCCATCCTGGATGAACGTCAATTCACCCCGTGCCTTTACTTGGCCTCGTTTCTTGCAAGAAGACAATCAGGCAATCGAAGTGGTGAATTCCACTTTCGTTTCGGTCATGTTCTCGCGCGACATGGTGGCCATGGTTGGTTTGCCACAAAAGGAATACTTCATTTGGGGCGATGACATTGAGTACACTAACCGGATGGCCAATGCCTATCGTGGCTACATGGTGGTTAAATCCTTGGCGGTTCACAAGTCCAAGGAAAATACTTTGCCAGGTGACATCGTTCGTGAAAGCGATGCTAAGCGTTTGTGGCGTTACCGCTATGAATTCCGAAACCGTGTTTTGACAGCGCGCCGGATCTCCAAGAAGGAACTCTTCTTTGTTCTAGCTAAGATTTACTGTCGTGATCTGGTCAAGCTTATGATCACGCCGCGTGTCGCTTACCGCTTTAAGAAAATCGGCATGGTTGGTTGGGGTGGTATTCGCGGACTCTTCTTCAATCCCAAGATTGAATACGCTGATATCCCACGCAAACCGGTTCGCTCCATCAACAAGCTCATCAAGGAAGCTCAAGCTAAGCAGCCTGGCCAAGCCTTGACCATGGCACAGGAATTAGAAATTATTGAAGACGGTCAGAAGTAATCACTTTTGCCCGTCTTAAGTGAAAGGAGGGCAGTAAATGAGGCAGCCTCGAATCTATCCCATTATCAAACGAAGCATCGATATTGTTGTGGCCTTGCTGGCGCTCATTTGCTTGTCACCGATTTACCTTGTGATTGCGATTTTGATTCAGTTGGAACGCAGTACATCGCGAATCATCTACGCTCAGAAGCGAGTTGGTTTGCACGGTAAAGTTTTCAAGATTTATAAATTTCAAACGATGCTCGATGATGCCGAAACTCGGTTAAAGGCCGACCCGGAGTTGTACGCTCTTTTCGTTGCCAACGGTTACAAGTTGCCGACGAATGAAGATCCTCGGATTACCCGTTTAGGACGGATTTTACGCAAGACTTCCTTGGACGAATTACCTCAGTTCTGGAATGTCTTGAACGGCACAATGTCCTTGATTGGACCACGGCCAGTCGTAAAGGACGAATTAAAGGAGTACGGCGACCAAGTTGACGAATTTCTTTCAGTTACGCCAGGTGTTTTTGGCCTCTGGCAGGCTTCTGGCCGTTCCAATATTCACTATCCGGAGCGAGCGCAGATTGAATTGGAATACGTTAAAAAGCAATCCTTTACCTTTGACTGCTATGTTTTCTTGATGAACATCATCAAGGTCTTTGAACAAGAGGGGGCCTTTTGATGAATAAGATTAAAATCTACGTGGCCAGTCACAAGGACTACGCCATGCCCAATGATCCGCTTTATCAGCCGATTTTGGTTGGTGCGGCCCTTCGTGACGAAGTTCCACAAGGCTTTCAAGCTGATGACCAAGGTGAGAATATCTCGGCCAAAAATCCGAATTACAACGAATTAACGGCTTTATACTGGATTTGGAAAAATGATCAGGATTCAGATGTCATCGGCTTAGACCACTACCGCCGTTATCTAGGGGCTAGGCGGGGCCATTCGCTCAACCAGCGTTTGATGGCACCTGATATCGAACGACTCTTCCAGCAAGCTGACATTATCCTTCCCAAGGCTCGTAACTACTGGATTGAAAAGCAGGGCGACCACTATCTACACGCGCACGCCGCCCAACCCTACCAGGTTTTGGAGCGGGTCTTGCAGGAAGATTTTCCGGATTATTATCCAGCCTTTGCGGAAATGGCAGCCTCAACCAAGGCCCATCTCTTTAACATGTTCATCATGCCGCGCAAGCATTTTGAAGATTACGCGGCTTTCGTCTTCGACGTGCTTTCCGCCGTTGAAAAAGAGGTCGACCTTGAACAGCTCGAAGGTCAGGAAAAGCGAGTTTTCGGTTTTCTAAGCGAACTCTTGATGGACACCTGGTTTAAAACGCGGGACCTAACGGCAGTCGAAGTGCCAGTTGTCTCCTTGGAACGGACCAATTGGCTGGACAAGGGTTATCAGTTTTTGAAGCGTAAGTTTTTACCCAATGCGAAGAAAAAGGTACATTTTTAATATGACGAAGCAATTTAACACAAAAAATTATGATTATTTGATTGTTGGGGCCGGTCCCTTTGGGATGACCTTTGCCTATGAAGCAGCCAAGCGTGGTAAGCGTTCTTTGATCGTTGAAAAGCGTAGCTTCATTGGTGGAAACACGCACACGCACACCGAAGAAGGGATTACGGTCCACGATTTTGGTGCCCATATTTTCCACACGGACAATAAGGAAGTTTGGGACTACGTCCGTCAGTTTGCAGACTTTAACGGTTTCCAAAACCAAGTTATCGCCAACTACGAGGGTACGCTGTACAACTTGCCCTTTAACATGAACACCTTCTACCAGATGTGGGGCACGAAGACCCCTGCAGAGGCGAAGGCCAAGATTGAAGAGCAAAAGGAAGCCGCACTAAAGGATTTGGGCGACCGTCAACCGCGCAACTTGGAAGAACAGGCCATTTCCCTGATTGGAACGGATATCTACCAAAAGTTGATTAAGGGTTACACGGAAAAGCAGTGGGGTCGTAAGGCCACTGAATTGCCAGCCTTTATCATTAAGCGCTTGCCCGTTCGTTTTATCTACGATAACAACTACTTTAACCACCGTTACCAGGGTATTCCTGTCGGTGGTTACACCCAGATCTTTGAAAACATGATTGACCGCTCTAATGGTTTGATTGACGTTTTGACGGATACGGACTTCTTCGACCACAAGGATACCTTCTTGGAAGAGTTCCCTCGCGTACTATACACCGGTATGATTGACCAATTCTTTGACTATAAGTTTGGTGAATTGGAATACCGTTCACTGCGTTTTGAAAGTGAAACCTTGGATACGGACAACTATCAAGGTAACGCCGTCATTAACTATACGGATGCCAAGACGCCTTACACCCGTGTCATGGAATGGCGCCACTTTGATGGCTTGGGTGATAAGGATAAGACCATTATTACCCGCGAGTATCCACAGGACTGGGATCGTAGCAAGGAAGCCTACTACCCCGTTAACAACGAAAAGAACACGGAATTGTACAAGCAATACGTGCAAGAAGCTCGTCAGAATGCACCGGAAGTCATGTTCGGTGGTCGTTTGGGTAAGTACCGCTACTTCGACATGGACCAAGTCTTTAACGACGCCTTTAACACCGTTCGCCAAGAATTCGGTGTGGCCCAGGACTTTAATTTTGCCCACGACAAAGCCTAAGAGGATCGCCTCTTTGGGCGTACATATTCATTTTTGTAAAATATAGTGCTTTGAGAGAGCTAAGCGATGGAGAGAAAAATGAAAAATTTAGCGGTTTTAATCCCAGCCTATAACGAAGAAATGACGATTGCCAAAGTGGTCAAGGATGTGCAGGGTGCGATTGCCGACATCGATGGTGCCGCAGTCTACGTCTACGATAATAATTCGGCTGATAAGACGGCTGCCTTGGCCAAAGAGGCTGGCGCCATTGTTCGCCACGAATACGCCCAGGGGAAGGGCGCCGTTATTCGCCGAATGTTTCGTGAAATCGATGCCCGGGCCTATATTATGCTGGACGCTGATGACACTTATCCAGTTGAAGCGATTCCGGAGATGTATGCTAAGGTGATGGATCGCCAAGCCGACATGGTGGTCGGCGATCGTTTGTCTTCCACTTATTTTGAGCAAAACAAGCGGCCTTTCCACAATGTTGGTAACAGCATGGTGCGGGCCATGATTAACCACCTTTTTAAGACCGATATTCGTGATATTTTGACCGGCTACCGGGCCTTTTCCTATCGTTTCGTCAAGACTTTCCCCGTTCTCTCACGAGGCTTTGAAATCGAAACTGAAATGTCGATTCATGCCACGGAAAAAAATCTCTTGGTCGACACGGTGGTCGTGAATTACCGTGACCGTCCCGATGGATCGGTTTCCAAGCTCAATACCTTTGGGGACGGCCTGAAGGTCGTGAAGACAGTGATTAATTTATACCGGGGTTACCATCCCTTTGCCTTCTACGGTAGTTTCTCGCTCCTAGCCCTTCTGGCAGCGACGATTCTATTTGTTCTGCGCGTGGGGATTCCTTATGCCCAAACCCACTTGGTTGATAACATGCCGAGTCTGGTTGTGGCGATGATTCTCTTTGTTGGCGCATTGATTGCCTTTTTCTCAGGATCGATTTTGAATGCGATTCAGACCAACGACAAGCGTAGCTTTGAGCTGGCCTTGATTCGTGCAGCAGATCGACAAAAGGATTTGGAAAATGCTGAATAATATACGTTCCTTAACGGTCTGGCAAAAGCTGGCAGTCACATTGATTGCCGTTCTGTTGGGCTTTTTTAACAGTTTTGGTCGCGCCTATCACGACATAAATGGCAGTATTTTTACAGCGGGGCAGGGGCGTTATTTCGTCTTCTGGTTCGGCTGGACGGTACTTTTCGCTTTGGCAATGCTGGTTCTTTTGGCTTATTTCAACCAACCAGTAGAGCATTTGGAACATGCGGCCCCAACACGGCTGGAAGAAATTTTGCAGCCCTTGCAGTCTCAGCGTTTTATCGCCAAGTTACTGCTGGTGGTTTGGGGCATTGCGCTTTTGCCATTTTTCCCGGTGATTTCGGGTTGGGATTTTGTTGCCCAGGTCCGCGAAATGACGACGGTCCGCACGACCTTGCCGGTTGAAAATATTTACAATATTTACCCAATTGCCCATTACTTGACCGAGCAAACGACGGGCATGTGGTCGAATCAGCACGGGGCAATTTTGACCGCGCTCTATGGCCTACCCATGAAGTATTCCTGGTTGGCTTTTCACAGCTATTTGCCAGCCTTTATACTGCTTGGCGGTCTTCACTTTGCCTTTGCTATTGCGGTTTATTCTTACAGTTTGGCCTATTTCAACCGCCAAATTTCCCAGTCCTGGATTAAAATTGCCAGTCTGCTCCTGGTTCTTTTGAATCCAGCGATCTTTATTTTTTCAACGATTTCTTTGAGTAAGAATCCACTCTTTTCGTCTTCGTCGGTCCTGGTTTTGACACTGCTTTTCCAGCTCTACCAGCAAAAAGGGCGGGTGGATGCCAAGTGGAAGTACTTGCTCTTTATTGGGGTTTTGATTGGTTGCATCGCCGTTAAATGGGCTTTGCCACTCTATGGTGTCATGGCGCTTGTTCTATTAGTTTTGTACTTTCGCGAAGCGGCTGGGTCGATTCTATTCGCTATGCTCCTTCCCGTTGTGATTTTGAAGGTGACCACCATGGCCTTGATTGGCCAGGGGATTTTGATTGCGGATGATCCTATTGAAGCCAAGGGAATTCAAACTCAGCAAATTGCTCGTTTTGTAAAATATGACCGGCAGGCTTTGACGTCGGTGCAAAGTCAGCAGTTAGATCAACTCTTTGACCTGGATAACTTGGCGCATCTATATGATCCCAATATTACTGATCCAGTGAAGTCATCCGGTTATGCCAAATTTTCCGACCCGACGGCGCTGGGATACCGCTACCAAACGGTTAACAAGAGTGACTGGCAGCCCTTCAATGGGATTTGGCTCTCACTCCTGCAAAAACGGCCGGATATATATCTGGATGCCTTTTTATCAAAACTGACCGGTTACTTTGATTTGCGCAGCATTTCGGCAAATGACATGTTCGCCACGATGGTGCCGGATGTGATTGGCAACGGCTATGGTTCCTTGCAAGCTGGTAGTTCGACCCTATACAACAACCCAGTTCGGGCCCACAGCATCAAGGCCTATAATGCCGTTTTTGATCGTCCAATTATAGGGTTCTTCCTCCATGGCAACTTCTGGATCGTGCTTTTCTTATTGGTCTTGCCCGTCTTTTTGGCAACTTGGCGACGCTTGGCTTTGGCCTTGCCCGTTCTGCTCGAGATAGCGATTGCAGCACTTTCGCCCGTCAATAATTCGGAGCGGTACGCCTTAGGCATTATCGTCATCATGCCCTTTATTCTCCTAATGGCTGCTAAATTACGGCCCAAGGAAGAATAGTCCTGCTTAATGAAAGGTTTTTATGGCTTCAAATCCTAAAAAAAGTTATTTCCGCATGAATTGGGCTAGCTTGCTAGTTGCGGCCTTTTTGGCCTCAGTAACCGTGCTTGCTTCCTTAAATCAGCAGGCTGGTTTTGCCTTTAACTGGCCTAAAAATTGGGCTGGCTTTGCCTTGAGTTTGCTCTACTTTATGATTCTGGCCTTTATTTTTTATCAGTTCATCAAATTACTGGCCTACTTCGTGGAAGGTAGGGGACATGGGGCTCACTTTGCCGCTCAGGCTAGTTTATCGAGCAAGTATCGCTACTTAATTCCAGTTGGTTTAGCCTTAGCCTGGTTACCTTACCTCTTATTGACCTGGCCCGGAGTTCTAACCTGGGATGGTGCGGATCAGTTAAATTCTTTTTTTCAAGTGGCAATGCCCGCACAAAACATCCATTTTTACGGGATTGATTATAACCAGCTTAACCAGCAGTTTTATCTGTCCAATCACCATCCTTATTTGACTTCCTTGATCTTGGGCAATCTTTTTGACTTTGGTAAGTTACTGGCGGGCACCAATGGTGGAACCGCAGCCATTGTTGGCTTTGATTATCTATTGTTGGTGACGACTTTATCACTGCTGGTATGGAAAATTGGTCGTTTTTCTCGCGGAACGGCTTGGATTACCTGGGCTTTCTTTGCCTTTTTTCCGGCATTTCCAATTATGGTAGTTAGCGTCAATAAAACGGCCTTAGCTTTGGCTGCCTTGGCCCTTTTCATCGTTGCCGCCTTGTCTTATTTCCAGCATGCAAAGGGTGTTGTTGGCTTTACTTTCTTCACATTGGCAGCAATTTTCTTGCTACTGGTGCGTAATGATTCCTTGCTGCTTCTGATTTTTTATCTACTGGCCTTACTTTGTCTGCGAATTTCAGGTTGGAAAAAGCAGTTTGCTGGCTTGATCTTAGCCCTGGCCTGCTGGGCCGCCTGGTCGAAGTTACTATTGCCTGCCGCCAGTGTCTTACCCACAGAATCAGTGGAAGTAATGGCTTTGCCTAGTCAGCAAATGGCTCGGGTTTTGAAGGAAAATCCGAGTGGAGTTTCGTATACTGAGCGGCAGGAACTAGCTAAATTCGCCGACACGAAGCTAATGAGGAATAGTTACAATCCGCTTTTTTATGATCCGGTCAAGCACAGTATTTACTATTACCCCAAGAATTTCTGGCAAAAGGGCAAGGATTACCAAAGCAATATGGACCTTGTTAAGGGAAATTACTTCAACCAGCACAAGGCGGACTACCTTAAACTCTGGTGGCAAATCGGACAAAAGAATCTCGGCCTGTATTTTGCTGCGGGCTTCAACGATGCCTACCAGTACTTCACTCCCGTCCATAATCCGGTCCAGTCTGATCTTGCGCTGGTAGGAGGCTTAGTTCCTTACGAAAACACGACCCTCTTCAAGGGTTACTCGGCCCGACACAGCAAGCAGGCACAGGGCTATCAGGATAAACTCAATCGACTTTATCAGCGTACGGGTTGGAACTGGCTCTTTAAATCCGGCCTGTGGGGGCTGCTGATGCTGCTTTTGCTCGGCACTGCCATTCAGGCCCGCGCTAAATTAGCCATTCTTTTGGCCAGCCTTGGTTTAGCAGTTTTGGCCATCGCCACCATTTCACCAGTTAACGGTCTAAACCGCTACATTTATCCGCTCTACCTCCTAATTCCAGTGGTTTGGGCTGCTTTGATTGATAATCGTTTTAAAAACTCGGACGAATAAGCAATATTTAACCGTCGTATAATGTTGAGCGCCTATGCTAACGGTATTGGTTATTGCTACATATAGGATGAAATCGCATGACAGTACAAACGCAAAGCCAAGCTAAAGAACGCAAAGTTGCCGCGGTAGTAGTTACCTACAACCGCCTGGCTTTACTCAAAGAATGTATTGCGCATTTGCAGCAAGAAGATTTACCGCTCAGCCACCTGATTGTGGTGGATAATGCCTCGGATGCTGATACGCAAGATTATTTGGAAAGCCTCGGTGACCAAATCGTCTACTTACGCCTACCCGAAAACATCGGCGGGGCAGGGGGCTTCAATCGTGGGGTTCGTTACTTTATCGAAGAAACTCAGGATGATTTCGTCTGGTTGATGGACGACGACACCATGGTTCAACGAGATAGCCTAACGGAACTAATCAATTTTGCCCAGCAAAAACCGGACTTCGGTTTCTTGGCAAGTGATGTTCGTTGGACGGATGGCCATCGGGCTAAGATGAATGCGCCCGCACCAATGAATCGTTTGCAAAAGGTTCCCGAAGAGGGAGCTCAGCCGGTCCAGCTGCAATCGGCTACCTTTGTGGCCATCCTCTTTCGCCGCACGGTTGTCGAAAAAATCGGCCTGCCCATCACGGACTTCTTTATTTGGGGTGACGACATTGAGTACAGCGAACGCGCCGGTCGGATTGCGCCCGGCTACTTCGTTCCTGCGGCCCGCGTCCTGCACAAAATGAAGGCCAATACTGGTTCTAGCATTTTAAAGGATGGACCCGACCGCATTCAGCGCTACTTTTACGCTTATCGGAACAAGATGTACTATCTAAAAAAGCGCGATTGGTACCGTCGTTACCGAGCGCGCTTACGGATTAGCTTGGAGTACTGGCAACTTTTCTTTTCTAAGGCGGACCACCGCGCTGAAAAGCTGGCCACCATGCGCAAGGCCATTCGTGCCGGCCGTCATTTTCATCCTAAAATCGAGTACGCCAATCATTACAATTCGAAGGACGGAAAATAAAAACAATGCAAATGCTCAAACAAAATTGGGATAAGTACCGCGAAAGTATCCTCTATCTTTTCTTTGGTGGCGCGACTTTTGTCGTTTCCATGCTAACTTATGCGCTCTTTGCGGCTGTTTGGCACTGGGGACCGACTTGGTCCTACCTGGCTTCTTGGTTTTTGGCCGTTCTTTTTGCCTACCTAACCAATCGAATCTGGGTTTTCCAGTCCCAAACCAAGCACTGGCAGGGGATTGTCATCGAAGCGGGTCAGTTTTACGCCGCTCGTATCGTCACGGGCGTCATCGGTTGGTTAATCCTGGCCTTAGGTGTTTATCTATTGCACCAAAACGATATTCTTTGGAACGGCATTCAAAATATCTTCGTCATTATTTCAAACTATGTCCTCTCGAAGCTCTTTATCTTCAAGGAGAAATAAAAGGGGACAACAAAAAAGCACTCGCAAATTGCGAGTGCTTTTTGAATTGAACTTACTTGTTCAAGTACTTAGCCAAACGTGACTTTTGACGTGAAGCCTTGTTCTTCTTGATCAAGCCCTTTGAGTAGGCGTGATCAATAGCTGAAGAAGCTTCCTTGTAAAGGTCGGCCAAGTCGGCTGAACCATTGGCTGCTGCCTTTTCGAAACGCTTAACAGTTGAACGATAAGCGCTACGAAGTGGTTCGTTGCGATCGTGTTGCTTGAGACTCAAGCGTGCACGTTGAATTGAAGATTCAATAATTGGCATATGTCTTTCTCCTTAAATTTGATACGAGGTTATTAAGTTAATCGAAAGATTAACGACGCAAACCTAAGCGCTTGATCAACTCACGGTAACGTTGGATGTCGTCGTTACGTAGGTAACGCAACAAGTTACGACGACGACCAATCTTCTTCATCAAACCACGTTGTGAGTGGAAATCATGCTTGTGAGATGCCATGTGCTTGTTCAATTCGTTGATGTCAGCAGTCAAAACTGCAACTTGAACTTCAACTGAACCAGTATCGCCTTCTTGGCGGGCATATTCCTTAATGATTTCGTTCTTACGTTCTTTTGTAAGGGCCATAATCATATCCACCTTTCTAAAATGTCTCCCTGAGCTGAGTCAGACGACGGTGAGACGTCAAACTAAGACCAGGGACGGTTGTTGTAACAACAAATAAAATTATACTATCTTTTGCCCCAAAAGCCAAGGGGAGTCTAAAAGCAAATTATGGTAAAATTAACGAGTGTAAAAATTTTGAAAGGATAGCAGTTTGAGTGGCTTTTAACCGCTTAAACGAGGTGAATTTAAGATGGCTCAAAAAATTTCCAAAAGCGAAGTTGCTCACGTAGCCAGTCTAGCCAAACTAGAACTAAGTGAGGACGAACTTAACCGTTTCACGGATCAACTCGGACAGATTCTTGATCTCTGTGACACGATGGCCGAGGTGGACACCAATAATGTGGAACCAACCTTCTCAGTCACGCCCAATGTCAACCATTTGCGTGCTGATAAAGCCGAAAACTGGGATCAAAGTAAGGCCTTGTTGGCCAATGCGCCACAAGAAGCTGCTGACCTGATTAAGGTGCCAGCCATCTTGAAGGGAGAAGAGTAAAACATGACATTTAACTATTTCGACCATGATTTGAGCTCTTTGCATGAGCAGTTAAAGGGTGGCCAAATTAGCGCTGAAGAGTTGACCAAGGCTAGCTTGGACAACATCAAGCAAACTGATGGCGACTTGCAAGCCTTTCTCCGCACGACGGATGATCAAGCTTTGCAAGCCGCCAAGTCGATTGACCAAGCCGGTGATTTCAACGATGTGCTTGCCGGAATCCCAATGGGCTTGAAGGACAACATTTCGACGGAAGGCCAGGAAACTACTGGTGCTTCACATATTTTGGAAGGCTTTAAGCCGGTCTATAACGCTACGGTGGTTAAGAAGCTGCAGGATGCCAAGGCCATTTCGCTGGGAAAGCTGAACATGGATGAATTTGCCATGGGTGGTTCAACCGAAACTTCTTACTACAAGAAAACCACGAACGCTTGGGACCACAACAAGGTGCCTGGTGGTTCATCAGGTGGATCAGGGGCAGCGGTTGCTGCCGGACAAGTGCCTTACGCTCTGGGTTCTGATACGGGTGGCTCCATTCGCCAACCGGCAGCCTTTAACGGAATTGTTGGTTTGAAGCCGACCTATGGCCGCGTTTCACGTTTTGGCCTCTTTGCCATGGCCTCTTCTTTGGATCAAATTGGTCCTTTGACCCGTTCCGTTAAGGATAACGCCTTGGTTTTGAACGCCATTGCCGGTTTTGATAAGTGGGATTCAACTTCTGTTGACACGGAAGTACCGGATTACACCAAGAACTTGGGTAAGGGTGTTAAGGGAATGAAGATTGCCGTGCCAAAGGAATACTTTGGTGAAGGAATTGACCCTGAAGTTGCCGCTAAGGTTAGGGCGGGCATCGCCCAGCTGGAAGCCTTGGGTGCCACGGTTGATGAAGTATCCTTGCCCCACACTCGCTACGGAGTGGCAGCTTACTACATCACCATGTCTTCAGAGGCATCTTCAAACTTGCAGCGTTATGACGGAATCCGCTATGGTTTCCGTGCACCTGATGCCAAGAATTTGGAAGAAGTTTATACCAAGAGCCGTTCAGAAGGCTTTGGAAACGAAGTTAAGCGCCGTATCATGTTGGGAACCTTCGCTTTGTCAGCAGGGGCCTACGATGACTTCTTTAAGAAGGCCGCTCAAATTCGAACTTTGATTATTGACGACTTTAACAAGGTCTTTGATCAGTACGACTTGATTGTCGGACCAACTACGCCAACACCTGCCTATGGTTTGGGTGAAGAAATTGGGGATCCTAAGGCCATGTACATGGGCGATGTTTTGACCATCCCCGTTAACTTGGCCGGTTTGCCCGGTTTGTCCATTAACGCTGGCTTCTCTAAGGACGGTATGCCAATCGGTTTGCAGATGATTGGAAAGGCCTTTGACGAAGCAACAATTTACCAAGCTGCACAAGCCTTTGAAGAGGCCAGTGATTTGTTGAAGCAACGTCCCGCAATTGCGGCAGCTTATCAAGGAGGTGACAAGTAATGGGAAACGGAAACTTTGAAACGACCATCGGACTTGAAGT
Organism: Eupransor demetentiae; assembly: GCF_963930865.1. NCBI lineage: Bacteria > Bacillati > Bacillota > Bacilli > Lactobacillales > Lactobacillaceae > Eupransor > Eupransor demetentiae. The sequence goes on from NZ_CAWVOH010000001.1 coordinate 224,774, forward strand.
CCACGTTGAAATGCAAACGAATTCCAAGTTGCTTTCACCTTCACCCGTCCACTACGGGGATACGCCAAACGCCAACACGAACGTGATTGACTGGGCTTATCCAGGTGTTTTGCCCGTTGCCAACAAGGGTGCCATCGAATATGGTATGCGCGTGGCCTTGGCCTTGAACGCAGAAATCTCACCTTTGATTCGCTGGGATCGTAAGAACTATTTCTATCCTGATAACCCTAAGGCTTATCAGACGACCATGTTCCACACACCACTGGGCCGCCACGGTTACTTGGACGTTAAGTTGCCAAACGGTGAAACTAAGCGTGTTGGAATCGAAGAATTGCACGTGGAAGAAGATGCCGGTAAGAACACCCACGGGGAAGACGGCTATTCTTACGTCGATTTGAACCGTCAGGGAACCCCTTTGGTCGAAATCGTCTCAAAGCCTGACTTGCATTCACCCGATGAAGCCTATGCTTATTTGGAACAGCTTCGCCAAGTAGTCCTCTTTACCGGGGTATCTGAAGCCAAGATGCAAGAAGGACAGATGCGTGCCGATGTCAACATTTCAATTCGTCCGCACGGGGCCAGCGAATACGGTACTCGTGTCGAAATGAAGAACGTTTCATCCTTCAACTATGTTCGTAACGCCTTGATTTATGAAGAAAAGCGTCAGGCGAACATCTTGCGTTCTGGTGGCACCATCCGCCAGGAAACTCGTCGTTACGACGAACCAAGCAACACCACCATGTTGATGCGTGTTAAGGAAGGGGCGGATGATTACCGTTACTTCCCTGAACCCGATTTGGCACCGATTGCCATTGACCAAAAGTGGATTGACGAAGTGGCTGCTGTTTTGCCTAAGTCAGCCGCACAACGTCAACAGAGCTATGTTGAAGAACTTGGTTTGGAACCATATGATGCCGAAGTTTTGACGCAGACGCTTGCCATGGCCGATTTCTTTGATAAGACCGTTGCAGCAGGCGGTGAAGCCAAGCGTGCCGCTAACTATTTGATTGGTGACGTGAATGCTTACATGAACAAGCACCAGGTTGAATTGCAGGAAACGCAGTTAACGCCAGAACACTTGGCCGGTATGATTAAGTTGATTGAAGATGGCACCATCTCAACCAAGCAAGCCAAGAAGGTCTTTGAAGCTATTATGGACGGTCAAGAACCAGCCGAATTTGCTAAGAAGAACGGTTTGGTTCAGATTTCTGATCCTGAAGTTTTGAAGCCTTGGATTATCGAAGTTTTGGATGCTAACCCACAGTCAATTGAAGACTTTAAGGGTGGTAAGGACCGTGCCGTTGGTTTCTTGATTGGACAACTAATGAAGAAGTCTAAGGGACAAGCCAACCCAACGGTTTTGAACCAACTTTTGATGGCAGAATTAAAGCAACGCTAAGTTGCAGTGGACCCGGAAGGGTTCGCGTACATATTTTTGAAAGGGATGCGTGCAAACGCATTAGGTGATAAAGCACTATGGCAAGGAAAAGAGCTCGTATTATCTATAATCCAAGCTCCGGTCGTGAAGCGGTTAAACGTGAAATGCTCGATATTTTAGCGGTTTATGAGCAGGCGGGTTACGAAACTTCGGCTTTTGCCACGACACCAGAACCACTGAGTGCTGCCCATGAAGCCACTCGTGCGGCCAAGGATGGCTTTGATTTGATTGTCGCTGCGGGAGGTGATGGCACCATTAACGAAGTGGTTAACGGCATTGCTGGTTTACCAAAGCGCCCTATGATGGCTATTATCCCGGCCGGTACGACCAATGATTACGCTCGCGCTTTGAAGGTTCCGCGTGACGAGCCTTTGGAAGCCGCTAAGGTCATCCTAAAAGACGAAACCATCAAGATGGACATCGGGAAGGTTATTCACGGCGATAGTACGAAGTACTTCATGAACATTGCTGCTCTAGGAACCATCTCGGAAGTTACCTATGGCGTCCCTTCAGCGATGAAATCCCTTTACGGCTACTTGGCCTACTTAGTTAAGGGTGCTGAACTCCTAACCCGGGTTAAAAATGTGCAAGCCAAAGTGGTTTATGATGGTGGCGAGTACTCCGGGGACATCTCGATGATTTTCTTGGCCTTAACCAACTCAGTTGGGGGTTTCGAATCCATCGTCCCCGATGCCAAATTAGATGACGGGCAGTTCACCCTTTTGATTGTGAAATCATCAAATATTTTCCAGGTCTTGCAACTGGTAGCGCAAATGCTAAACGGCGGCAAGCACGTGGACAATGAACGTCTAATTTATAAGAAAACCGACCATGTTGAAATCACACCTTTGAGCGATGAACGCCTGAAGGTCAACTTGGATGGTGAATACGGTGGGGATGCACCGATGACCTTTGACAATTTGAAGCAACACATCCGCTTTGTTGCTAATCGTTCCGCCATGACTCCGGGATCAACCGATGAAGCCAAGCGTGAATTTGTTAAGCAGGTCGAAGAATTAGAAGCAAAAGTAGAAGAGCAAAAGGATTAGCATTAATGGCTAAAATTAACCGCCAGCCGGCCAGCAAGGCCCCCATTTCAAAAAACGAAACCATCACGACCACGATTGTGGACCTTTCCTATCAAGGCATGGGTGTTGCTAAGTTGGACCATTTTCCAATCTTTGTGGCCAATGCCTTACCAGGTGAAGAAGTCGAATTGCAGGCGACTAAGGTTTTGAAGAACTACGCCTTTGGCCGGGTGGTCAAGCGTTTAAGCGACTCACCAGACCGTGTTGAAGTGCCCGATAAAGTGGCTTTAGCGGCCGGCATTGCCCCCTTAGCTAACTTGGCTTATCCTGCTCAACTTAAGTTTAAGCAAGAGCAGGTGGAAAACGTTTTCCAGAAGTTGCACCTAGATGTTGCGGTAGCTGAAACCATCGGCATGGAAGATCCAACCCACTACCGTAACAAGGCTCAAGTCCCTGTTCAAATGGTTAAGGGCCACTTGGCGACTGGTTTTTACCGCCGTGGTTCACATACTTTGATTCCAACAGACCATTTTTACATTCAAAATCCGGAAGTTGACCAAGCGGTTGCCGCAACACGGGAGGTCTTGGATGGCTTAGGCCTACAAGCGTACGATGAAAAGACCAAGAAGGGCTTGGTCCGCCACATTATGGCTCGCTACGGTGAACAAAGTGGCGAATTGATGGTGGTTATCGTAACCAACCATGCCAAGCTGCCCGGTAAAGAATTAATCATCGAACGCCTGCGAGCAAAGTTGCCGGCTTTGAAGTCCTTGATTCAAAACATTAACAATGTCCACACCAACGTCATCATGGGTGGCGAAAACGTGACACTTTGGGGCGCCGACAAGATTGAGGATACCTTGCTTGGTAAGACCTACCAAATTGGGCCAAACTCTTTCTATCAGGTTAACCCTAAGACAACGGCGAAGTTATACCAGTTGGCCGCGCAGAAGGCTGATTTGAAGCCCGATGATGTCGTGGTTGATGCCTACTGTGGTATCGGGACAATTGCCTTGTCCGTTGCCGACCAAGTTAAGCAGGTCTACGGAGTTGAAGTGGTCCCCGATGCGATTGCTGACGCGCGTGAAAATGCTCGTTTGAATGGTGTGGACAATGCAAGCTTTATCACAGCCGATGCGCCTGAACAAATGCAAAAGTGGCAGGCTGAAGGATTGAAACCCAGCGTTGTTTTCTTCGATCCACCCCGCAAGGGTTTGACGCCCGAAGTGATTGAAGCAACGGTCGCCATGGAACCGGAGCGAATTGTTTACGTTTCATGTAATCCGGCGACCTTAGCCCGTGATGCCGCTCAGTTAATTGAGACTGGCTATCACTTTGATGGACCGGTTCAGCCGGTTGATCAGTTCCCACAAACCGTCCATGTTGAAGCGGTTGTGGCTTTTAAACGATAAGTTCAATTAGGGAGAGGAGTTGGCATGCCAAAACCTGAAGAAACGCCAATGATGGTGCAATATCACCAAATTAAAGCCCAGTATCCGGATGCATTTTTGTTTTACCGGCTGGGCGATTTTTACGAGCTCTTTGAAGAAGATGCCATCAAGGGTGCTAAATTATTGGAATTGACCCTGACTGCTCGTAATAAGAATTCCAAACATCCCGTGCCCATGGCCGGCATTCCGCACCATGCGGCTCAAAATTATATCGATATTTTGGTCGACCAGGGCTACAAGGTAGCCATTGTGGAACAGATGGAAGATCCTGCTGTGGCCAAGGGAATGGTCAAGCGCGAAGTTATCCAGCTGATTACGCCGGGAACCAAATGGCAAGATGCTCCTGGCGATGGCAAGGAGAACAATTTCTTGGCGGCCTTGACCTACCAGGATAAAAGTTTTGGGCTGGCCTATATTGATCTTTCCACCGGTGAATTGAAGGCTACCCACATGGATAGCGCTGCCGATGCTTTGGATGAATTGCGTTCACTCGAAGTCAAAGAGGTGGTTTTGCCAACTAGTGCAGGCTTGCCCGCCGATTTTCAAGCCCAGTTAGCGGAAACCGGCTGGGTTTTGTCCTATCAAAGCCAACCGGCTGAAGAATCGTTAATTTCTTATCTAACCAACGGTTTGCTATTTGAAAATGAAAAGCAGACGACGGCGCTTTTGCTGGCCTACTTGTTTGACACACAAAAACGTAGTTTGGACCACATTATGCCGGCCCAGAGCTACGAGCGCTTGTCCTTTTTGAAGTTTAACCAGGCGACCCGTGTCAACTTGGACCTGGTGGAAAATGCCCGCACGAAGAAGAAGGCCGATTCGCTGTTAGCCTTGATGGACCGCACCAAGACGGCCATGGGTGGCCGCCTTTTGAAACAGTGGCTTTTACGTCCTTTACGCTCATTGGGTGAAATTCAAAACCGTTTGGACTTAGTCGATGCCTTTTTGAATGAATTCTTTGTCCGGGGTGCCATCCAGGACCAATTAAAGTCCGTTTACGACCTGGAACGCTTGGCCGCTCGTGCTGCCATGGGAACCATGAATGCCAAGGAATTGGTTCAGTTGAAGCGCTCTTTGTCGGCCGTGCCGGCCATGCAAAAGGACTTGCTGGATGGTCCGGAAAAGCTCAAAGCTTTGGGCGAAAAGTTGGATCCATTAAGCGATTTAACGACCTTGATTGACCAAGCGTTAGTTGATGATCCACCGGTTTCTGTCCGTGATGGTGATCTGATTGCCGAAGGCTACAACGACCGTTTGGACGAATACCGTCAGGTTTTGACGGAAAACCAAACCTGGTTAACGACTTTTGAACAGGAAGAGCGCCAAGCAACGGGGATCAGTAATTTAAAGGTCGGCTACAACAAGAATTTCGGCTATTTCATTGAAGTATCGAAGGCCAATATTCCTAAGCTCGATCCCGACCGTTATACTCGCCGGCAAACCTTGACGAATGCCGAACGTTTCGTCACTCCTGAATTAAAGGAGCACGAGCGGCTGATCATTGAGGCCCGTAGCCAGGCCACGAACCTCGAATACGAACTCTTTGTCGAAATTCGTGATCAGGTAAAGAGCCAGATTAAGCGGATTCAGGCCCTAGCGGCGCTTGTAGCGCAATTGGACGTCCTGGCATCCTTAGCTGAAGTCGCAGAAAATCAGAATTTCGTGCGGCCCAATTTTGATGCACAAAGTGCTGCCGTTTCGATTAAGCAGGGACGTCACCCCGTCATTGAATCGATTTTGCCAGCGGGGGAATTTGTTGCCAACGACATTGAAATCGGCCAGGACACGACCATCCAGCTGATTACCGGGCCCAACATGGCTGGAAAATCAACTTACATGCGCGAAATGGCCTTGATTGTCATCTTGGCCCAAATTGGGTCCTTTGTACCGGCTACCGCTGTGACTTTGCCAATTTTTGACCAGGTTTTCACGCGAATTGGGGCGAACGATGATTTGGCGCGTGGTCAGTCAACCTTCATGGTTGAAATGGCCGAGGCCAACCAAGCGCTGCAGGGAGCGACGAGTCACTCCTTGATTCTCTTTGATGAACTGGGTCGTGGAACGGCAACCTATGATGGAATGGCTTTAGCCCAAGCCATCATCGAGTATTTGGAGAAAAATATTCACGCCAAGACGCTCTTTTCGACGCATTATCACGAATTGACGGCCTTAGCGGAGCAATATCCCGATATCGAAAACGTTCACGTCGGTGCCCAGGTCGATGCCGACGGGCAAATTCACTTCCAACACCAAGTCCAAGCAGGTCCCGCCGATCGTTCATACGGAATTCACGTGGCCGCTTTGGCCGGTTTGCCCGAGCCTTTGATTAAAAATGCCAACCACATTTTGCAAGACTTAGAAGCCGGGCGCGACCTGGCCAGTGACAAGCCTTTGCCAGTGGCACCGGAAGCAAGACCAGTTCCTGACCAACTGAGCCAGGAGGTACCGCTCTTTGATTTATCGGCCCCCGATGAAGCTTCAGAGAAGGTCTTGACGGAATTGGACCAGGTGGATATTTCGAACTTAACGCCCCTTGAAGCCCTCAATACCTTAGCCAAGCTACAAAAAATGAGGTCAGACCATGCCCAAGATTCATGAGTTATCGAATTTACTAGCCAACCAAATTGCTGCCGGTGAAGTCATTGAACGCCCCGCCAGCGTGGTCAAGGAGCTGGCTGAAAATGCCATCGATGCCCAGGCGACCCAAGTTCAAATCGTTTTGGAAAATGCTGGTCAGGACCTAATTCGAGTAATCGATAACGGGCAGGGGATTAATCGCGACGATATTCCGCTAGCCTTTGTTCGCCATGCGACTTCTAAAATTCAGAATCGACAGGACCTCTTTAAGGTGATGTCGCTGGGCTTTCGTGGTGAAGCCTTGCCTTCGATTGCCGCGGTGTCCGATACGACTCTAACCAGTCAGGAAAAAGGCAGTGCCAATGGTCGCCAGTATGAAATTAAGGGTGGCGAGGTCGTTGAAGATCAGCCTTCCACCGGCCGAATTGGAACGGTTGTTTCCGTCCGTTCGCTCTTTTACAACACACCGGCTCGGTTAAAATACTTGAAGCGCCCGCAAACCGAAATGGCCAAGGTCACCGATGTGGTTAACCGTTTAGCTCTAGGATATCCTGAGATTTCCTTCCAGCTTGATCAAGATGGCCGAACCGTTTTTAAGACGGCGGGAAACGGCAACTTACAGCAGGTTCTTGCCAATATTTATGGGCGCCAGGCCGCTCAAAAGATGGTTCCGGTTGCCGGTGAAAGCGAACACTTCAAGATTTCAGGTTTCCTTTCCTTACCGGAGCTGACCCGTTCTTCTCGTGATTACTTGACGGTTCTGGTCAATCACCGCTTCGTCAAAAACTTCTCGGTTTCCAATGCCATTGTTCAGGGTTATGGTTCCAAGTTGATGGTGGGGCGTTTTCCGATGGGAGCCTTGAACATTGAATTGGATCCACTTTTGGTTGATGTTAACGTGCACCCGCAAAAGTCCGAGATTCGCTTGAGCTCGGAAGGGGAATTGACGGCCTTAATCGAAAAGGTAGTCCGCGCCCGCTTGGCTCAGGAAAACTTAATTCCTGATGCCTTGGAAAATCTCTACGGGAACCGCACGAAGCCAGCTGAGCCCGAAAGGCCAGCGAAACCGGTTCCGAATCCAGAGCCAAAAGTTGTCGCTCAAGAAGCTTTGGCCAGCCAGCAAATCGTTAAATCCCTTGCCCAGAGTGTGGACCATCCCGATCAAGTTATTCAGATTGAAAAAGAAAGTGACTTGCTAAAGCCGGCCGTTAAGGAATTTCAGAGTCGCTATTTGCACCAGGCCCACAAGCCAATTTTTGGTCAAGAAAGCGACCAACTTCAAGAGCAACAAGCCCCTTACCAAGTGGAAGCGAAAGCCGACCAGCTCGACCTTGATTTTTCGGCAGCTTCGAACGAAAAGAAAGAACGCTTTCCCCATTTGGACTACATTGGCCAGATGCACGGCACCTTTCTCTTTGCCCAAAGTGCTGACCAGCTCTTCTTGATTGACCAGCATGCCGCTCAGGAGCGAATTAACTACGAATACTATCGCCAAAAGTTGGGTGAGGTGAGTGCTGATCAGCAGCAGTTACTCGTGCCAATTCAGCTAACGTATTCAGCCTCGGATATCTTCAAAATTCATGACCATCAGGATGAATTGAAGGCGCTCGGTTTGGACCTCGCTGATTTTGGGCCCAACACTTTAATCTTGCGCCAGTATCCTTCCTGGATTAAGGCCAATAGTGTTGAGGACACGGTCCGCGAGATGATTGACTGGCTCTTAAAGGACGGCAAACTAACGGTCGCCGCCTTTCGTGAAAAGACAGCGATTATGATGTCGTGCAAGCGGGCCATTAAGGCCAACATGCACCTTAGCCGTCCAGAGGCCATCGATCTTTTGAAAAACTTGGCCCAGTGTGAGAATCCCTTTAACTGTCCCCATGGCCGGCCGGTTTTGGTTTCCTTTACCGTAACGGAGATGGAAAAGATGTTTAAGCGCATTCAAGATTCCCACGAATCCTGGCAAAGTTATGATACCCATCCCTTCTAATTGAAAGGTTTTACATGAACAACAATGATATTTTAATCCGGTTGCGCTACGCCCTGAGCCTTTCGGACAACCAAATGCTACGCATTTTTGAATTGGGTGATTTAAAGATTGGTCAAAAAGATTTGGACTTAATTTTGACCAAGCAAGAAGATGATCAAAGCTATGACGATTACTTGTCAACTAAGGCGCTAGAAGCCTTCTTGAACGGTTTTGTGATTTTTAAACGAGGGCATAAGCGTGATAAAGAGGGCAAGATTTTGCTCATGTCCTTTGACATCGCCGATCAAAGCGAAATCAACAATGTCGCCATTAAGAAAATTAAGATTGCCATGGCCTACACCAGTGAAGAAATTCAGGCCCTGATGAAAAAGGCCGGCGCGCCAATTTCAAAGGGGGAACTGTCCGCCATTCTTCGCCGGCCTGGCCATCGAAATTATCGCCCAGCCGGCGACCGTTATCTCCGCAAGCTCTTGCAGGGGATGACCATGCAGTATCGCTCTTAAAAAGCAGTCCCAAGCGGGACTGCTTTTTTGTGCCAAGGATTCTTGTAAAATTTGATATGATAGAAGGGAATGAATTTAAAGGAAGCTAGTCATGCAAGTAAACGGAATTGAAATCTTAGAAAAGCAGCCGATTGCCCCCTATGCCTACACTCAGGCCGGCGGGGAAGCCGATTATTTGGCGATTCCAAAAAACTTGGCTGAATTAAAGGAACTCCTGGCTTGGGCTAAGGACAAGCAACTTGATTTACACGTCTTTGGCCGTCTTTCCAACCTTGTCGTCCGTGACGGGGGGCTGCGCGGCTTGGTTTTGATCTTGTCTGAATTAAAGGAAGTTCAAAAAGTCGATGAGCAAACCATCCGCGCCCAGGCCGGTGCCGATTTGATTTGGGTGGCTAACCAGGCACTTAAATACGAATTAAGCGGTTTGGAATGGGGTGCAGGGATTCCCGGAACCGTTGGCGGAGCCGTCTTTATGAATGCCGGGGCCTATGGTGGCCAAACGGATATGGTGGTTTCGGCTGTCGAGGCCTTGACCAAGGACGGACAGTTGCGCCATTTTGACCGAGATGAACTTGGTTTTGGCTACCGCCAGTCCGTTTTTCAGGAGAATGGAACGGTGATTGTATCGGCCGACTTTACTTTGCAAGCTAGTAATCATCAAGCTATTCAAGAATTAATGGACGAAAACAATTACCGCCGGGCTAGCAAGCAGCCTTTGAACTATCCTTCCAATGGTTCGGTTTTCAAGCGACCTGTCGGGCATTTTGCCGGTAAATTGATTATGGATGCGGACTTGCAGGGGCATCGTGAAGGGGGCGTGGAAGTCTCCCGCAAGCACGCCGGCTTCATGGTGAATATCGATCATGGAACGGGAAACGATTACGAAGACTTGATTCACGACGTCCAGAAGCGTGTAAAGGAGCTTAACGATATTGATTTAGAAACTGAAGTGCGCATCATAGGAGAACGTTAAGTATGGGGATTGTTGAATTAATTATCGTATTGGTGATTGGCGTTTCAATTTCCAATATTATTTCGCACTTTATTCCTGCTATTCCAATTTCACTTTTCCAAATCTTGATTGGTTTGATTCTTGCTTTGGTGGGTGGAATCTACATAAACGTTGACAGTCACTGGTTCATGCTCCTTTTCGTAGCACCCTTGCTGTTTAACGATGCCTGGCGCTTTCCGAAGCGGGAACTTTGGGAATTGCGCGGCCCCATCTTGGGAAACGCCATTCTCCTTGTCCTGGTGACCACTTTGCTAGGTGGTTACTTAATCCACCTCTTTATTCCGCAGCTACCCTTAGGCGTGGCACTGGCTTTGGCGGCCGTGATTTCGCCTACCGATCCGGTTGCCGTTTCAGCGATTGCCAAACGAGTAAAGCTGCCTGAAAACGTGATGCACGTCGTGACTGGCGAAAGTTTAGTTAACGATGCCACGGGTTTGGTTTCCTTTAACACCGCTATTCGTGCAACCGTTGCCGGTTCTTTCTTGGTGGGGGATGCCATTCTGAACTTTGCTTGGATGACCTTTGCCGGCATTCTCGTAGGGGCTGCCTTGGGAGCGGCTATTATTTGGTTGCGTGATTCGATTGCACGTTTTGGCCTCAACGACGTGGTTTTTCACACGGTGGTGACGCTCTTAATTCCCTTTATTATTTACTGGGTTGCTGAAGTTCCACTCCATGCCTCCGGCTTGATTGCCGTGGTGGCCGGTGGAATTGTAGCTAAGTTACTCAATGACCGCCAGGCTGGTTTCCAGCCGCCAGAAGCGCGTATCATGTCTGTGCATACCTGGGAAGTTGCGGTCTATGTGCTAAACGGTTTGATCTTTGTTCTGCTTGGCATTACTTTGCCTTCAGCGCTACACAATATTTTCCGTTCAAATCAAATTTCAAACTGGGCCGCCCTGTACTATGGATTCGTTGTTTGGGCAATTATTTTTGTTATTCGAGTGCTGTGGGCCTATGGCGTTCAGTGGGGCCACCGCTGGCGCCATCGTGGCGGCCAGCCATCATTTCGTACGGCCATTATTTCAGGTTTGACGGGCGTGCGTGGTGCCGTCACCATGGCCGCGGTGCTGACCATTCCATACTATACGAATAAGCACTTAGCCTTTCCGGGGCGTGACCTCGATATTTACTTGGCGGCCATGGTCGTCATCATTTCACTTTTGGTGGCTTCCATCATGCTGCCAATTGTTACGAAAGAAAAGACCCGCCACGATTTTACCCAGCCGGAAATGGATGGGGAAGTCGAGGAAGACAATACTAAAAAGGCTGATTTGTCCGAGCTGCAGGCCCGCATTTGGATTACCCGCGTCGGAATTCAAAAGCTGCGTGATAGCCAGCGCGATGACAACCGCCGAATCGTTTACGAGTTAATTGCCCGTCGTCAAAAAACGATTCGCCAACTAAAGCGCAAACTGCCTAATCAAGATGATCAGCAAGATATGATTTCGGATAAGGAACAGGAGCTGCGTGAGATGGCCTTGCAGGCCGAACGTGATTGCTTGCAGCAATTGCTGGTAAACGAGAAAATTTCACCAACGACTTATACCATTCAAGCCCGCCATCTTGATCAAGTTATGGACAGCCTGGAAAGTCACCAGCGCTACAATAGCCAGAAGGGGATTGCCTACTGGATTCGTAAGTTGCGCTCCATGATTTGGGTCTGGTTATCCGATCAGTCAAGTGATAAGGTAAGTCAGGAAAGTGATTACGCCATGCGGGAAATGTCAAAAGCCGCAATTAAGGCCCTGTCTGAATTTGTCAGTAAGCAAGTTGGCGATACCGTCACTCAGCGTGTTCTGCGCCAGTCGGCCTATAATCTGATTGTGGTATATCGCCAACAGATTGATTTAGCCAAGCACCAAGATTCCTTTGACCAACGGGAGCTTGACGACCGCCAGCGTTTGGAACTGGAATTGAAGGCTTTGAATTCAGAACGTGATATGACCCAGCAACTTTACGATCAAGGGCGAATCAGCCGTCAAACGACGGTTAACCTGCGTCAATTTATTAATTATGCTGAAACTTCGGCCTTAGTAGGTCGAAACGAGGAGTAAAAAATGGATATTTTATCTTACATGACGGGTGCTAACCTGATTCATGCTTTGGATATTGCAATCATTTGGTTCCTAATCTATAAGGTGATTACCTTTGTCGAAGGGACCCGTGCTCTCCAAATCTTGTTTGGAGTTGGTGCCATTATTTTAATTAAGGTGATTGCTTGGTCAATTGGTTTGACCATTGTTTCTTGGCTGATGGATCAGCTGATTACCTGGGCACCAATTGCCTTGGTGGTCATTTTCCAGCAAGAAATCCGCCGTGGTTTGGAAGGCATGGGCCGTCGTTTGACGGTGCGTCGCCGTTATCTTAACGATAACCAGACGGCTGACTTTATTAAGGCCCTCGACATGGCCTTGCAGTACATGTCAAAGCGGCGTATCGGCGCTTTGATTACGATTAACGGTAAGGATTCTCTTTCGGAATACATCAAAACGGGAATTCCTTTGGATGCTGATGTAACCGGGCAGCTTTTGATTAACATCTTCATCCCGAACACGCCTTTGCACGATGGGGCCGTTATCATCGATAACGATCGCATTGCGGTTGCGGCGGCCTATCTGCCGCTGTCAGAAAGTACTCGGATTCCTAAAGAATTGGGAACCCGTCACCGTGCCGCCGTTGGAATTTCTGAAGCAACGGACGCGGTTACGGTAGTCGTTTCTGAGGAAACTGGCGAAATCACCATTACCAAAAATGGTGAAATGCTACGTAATATGACCAAGGAAACCTACACGAATTTCTTTGAAAAGCAGTTTGTCAGTGAAGATGGTCAAAAGCGGACACCTTGGTATCGCAAGCTACAGCGGGGGTCAAAGAAATGAAAAGCAACGACAAGAAAAACTGGATGAATTCGAAGTTCTTAAATCTTGGCCTGTCATTCTTGCTCGCCATTTTGCTGTCGGCTTACGTACTGTCCACCCAGTCAGGTGGGCGTTCTGGCAATAACCAGTTCACCTCGATTTTGCCTGAAAAGAAGGTGAATTTAACGGTGCCATTGCAAGTTCAATATGATGACAGTCAATATGTTGTAGTCGGTGCTCCTGCCAATGTCAACCTATCTGTTCACGGTGCTGCCGCCTTAGTAACGGCGACTCAGAGTCATAATGACATTCAAGCGGTGGCCGATTTGCGCGATCTAGGCGTTGGCCAGCACAATGTTAAGTTGGCCGTTAAGGGGGTTAACGCTGCCTTGACCTCAACCGTGACGCCGCAGTCCATTAATGTCACCATTGTTAAAAAGACGACTGAAAAGCGTAACATTAAAGTGACCTATGACAATAGTAAGTTAGCCAGTGGTTACTCCGTGACGGATACCTCCTTCTCACCAAAGTCGGTTACCATTTCGGGACCAAAGTCGAACGTGGACTCGGTGGCATACGTCGCGGCCGAAGTCGACTTGGATCCGGGTACAAAGTCGGATGTGACTAAGGATGCTAAGTTAGTTGCACTTGACCGTTCTGGTAATCCAGTCCAGGTTGAAATTAGCGCTAAGAGTCTGCAAGTTTCGTTGAAGGTCTCGAGTTCACCGAGTAAAAAAGTCCAATTAACAGCGGATACTGAAAATGGTGATGCCAGTGATTACGATATTTCTTTTAATCCGGGCTCTGTGACCCTTTATGGTTCGTCCGACCAACTGGCTAACTACGATTCCTTGTCGGTCCCAGTTGACTTGAGTCAGGCTAAGTCAAAGACGACGATTGAAGTGGATGTAACCAAGCCTAACGGCGTTGATCGTATCAGCGATAATCAAGTGCAAGTAACGATTTCACCAAAGTAAGATTTTATTTTAAGAGAATAGTGGGGAATTATTTTCATGTCAGATGTGAAACTTAAATATTTTGGGACGGATGGCGTTCGTGGCGTTGCCAACCAAAGCCTGACGCCCGAATTGGCCTTTAAATTGGGTCGTTGCGGCGGGGCTATTTTAACGGCTCACAGTCAGGAAAGCGGCAAGAAGCCCGTGGTTATTCTGGGTCGTGATACTCGTATTTCTGGGGCAATGTTGCAAGAAGCCATTGTTGCCGGTTTGCTTTCAGTCGGAGTGGATGTTTTGACTCTTGGGGTCATTACGACGCCTGCTGTGGCTTACCTGGTTGAAGCTCTGGAAGCCGATGCAGGCATTCAAATTACGGCTTCGCACAATCCGGCACAGGACAACGGCATTAAGTTCTTCGGAAACGATGGTTTCAAGCTTTCTGATGAACTCGAATATGAAATTGAACAGCTTTTGGACGCTAAAGAAGATAATTTGCCTCGTCCTAGTGCCGAAGGTTTGGGTAAGGTTTCAGCTTATCCCGAAGGTGTTCAAAAGTACTTGGCCTTCTTACAAAAGACGATTCCAGCCGAGCTAGGTGGTTTGTCGGTTGCCTTAGACGGTGCCAATGGAGCCACTTCCTTGCTCTTACCACGTCTCTTTGCCGACTTAGACTTGGATTTTGAAACGATGGGTACCGAACCCGACGGCTTGAACATTAACAAAAACGTGGGGTCAACCCATCCCGAAGCTTTGGCCAAGATGGTTGCCGACGGTGATTTCAATGCCGGTTTGGCCTTTGATGGCGATGGCGATCGCTTGATTGCTGTCGATGAAAACGGTCAGATTGTCGATGGTGATAAGATTATGTTCATCACGGCGAAGTTCCTCAACGAGCAGGGCCGCTTGAAGTACAACACCGTAGTTTCAACGGTCATGAGTAACATCGGTTTCTACAAGGCTTTGGAAGCCAACGGCATGAAAAGCGTTAAGACCAAGGTCGGTGACCGCTACGTTATGGAAAAGATGCTCGAAGACGACTTCAACCTGGGTGGTGAACAGTCCGGTCACATTATCTTCCGGGATTGGGCCAAGACTGGCGATGGCCTCTTGACGGCCTTGCAGCTTCTCTTCGTCATGAAGGAAACGGGCAAGCCACTGTCAGAATTAGCCGATGAAGTCGTTTTGTACCCCCAAAAGTTGGTTAACGTGCAGGTTAAGGACAAGCAGTCCATTTTGAAAAACGATGAGGTTTTGTCAAAGATTACCGAAGTTGAAGAAAAGATGGGCGGCGACGGCCGTGTCCTCGTCCGTCCTTCGGGAACGGAAGCTTTGCTACGCGTGATGGCCGAAGCACCAAGCACTGAATTGGTTGATGCTTACGTTGATGAAATCGTCGAAGTCGTTAAGAAACACGCCAATGATTAAGTTAAAAGGACTGGTTAATTCAGTCCTTTTTTGCTGGGCCTAAAGTCCCGGCCGAAGGGATATTTTGGTATAATAGAAGCAGTTTAATTTCGAAAGGAAAAGATCTTGTCACAAGTAAATTTTGAAGAATTTTTACGCGATCGCTTTCAGATTCAATTCAAGAATCAAGACCTCTTAACTGAGGCGCTCACGCAACGTAATTACTTAAATGAACATCCAGAAGAAAAGGGGCGCGACTATCAGCGCCTTGAATTTTTGGGTGATGCGGTGATGCAAGAATCCGTTACGGAATACCTCTTTAAGCGCTATCCTAACTGGCACGAAGGTCAGCTAACTGAAATGCGAATTGCCATGGTGCAGACGCGTTCCTTTGCTCACTTTGCCCGGGTTATCCACTTGGATGGTGCAATCCGTCTTGGAAAGGGCGAAGAAATGAACGGTGCCCGTCAGCGCGACTCTCTTTTGGAAGATATCTGGGAAGCCTTTATTGGGGCTCTCTATCTGGATCAGGGCGCTGATGTTGTCCGTAAGCTTTTGAACGAAACTTTGTTTAAGGCAATCGACGAACACTTCTTTGACCAGTTCATCGACTTTAAGAGTCGTCTGCAAGAACGTTTGCAAGCCAAGGGAACGGTCGACATCGAATATACAACCGATGCTGAAGAGGAGTTGCCCGACCACACACAGCGTTTCACTGCCTCAGTTTCCGTTAATGGAAAGCACATCGGGCAGGGGCAAGGTAAGTCAATTAAGGATGCTGAAAAGGCTGCGGCTCGTGAAGCCATGCAGAACCTTGACGATAAGTAATTTATGAAATTAAAGACACTCGAAATTTCCGGCTTCAAGTCTTTTGCCGACAAAACGATCATTGATTTCATGCCCGGTATGACTGGGATTGTGGGACCCAATGGTTCGGGAAAATCGAATATTATTGAGGCGATTCGCTGGGTAATGGGTGAACAGTCTGCCAAAAATTTGCGTGGTTCAAAAATGAGCGACGTTATTTTTGGTGGAACGAAAAACCGTAAGGCGCTTAACCGGGCGGAAGTGTCAATTACTTTTGACAACAGTGACCATTACGTCAAATCCGATTTCTCTGAAATCCGGATTACCCGCCGCCTATATCGTTCCGGCGAAAGTCTTTACCAAATTAATGGCGCTGACTGCCGTTTGCGTGATATTCATGAACTTTTCATGGATACAGGTTTGGGGCGGGAAGGCTTTTCCATTATTTCCCAGGGCCAGGTGGAAAGCATTTTTTCATCAAAGCCCGAGGAACGACGCGGCATTATCGAAGAAGTTGCTGGCGTCTACAAGTACAAGCAAAACAAGGACAAGGCCGAAAAGGAATTACTGCAAACCAGTGATAACCTCAGCCGCGTTTCGGATATTTTGCACGAAGTGACCAACCGACTTGAACCACTGAGCGAACAGGCCAAGCAAGCCAAGCTCTATTTGGGCAAGCGTGAAAGCTTTGAAAAGCTCGATCAAGAGCGCTTGACCTATATGGTTGCTGACTACCGCCAAAAGCGTCGAGCAGGCCAAGCGACTTTGCAAACTAAGCAAGCCGCTTTACAATCGGCTCAAAACGACTTGGATCAATTACAGGCAGAACTTGGTCAAAAGCGCCAGGAACAAGTTAACTTGCAAAAGGCACGTGAAGACTTGCAGGCCCAGATTTTAAAGAATACCCAGGCTAAGGAAGCCCTACTGGGTGACCAAAAATTAGCCCAGCAGGAATCGGCGACATTGGAACGTGATTACGATGCCTTAAAGCAAGCTGATGAGCAGCAAAAGCATGATTTGGAAGCCAAGCAGGCGGAACTGCAATCCTTGGACCAGCAAATTAAAGCTTGGCAAGAAGAAGCCGACAGCTTAACGGCAAGCATCCGCCAAATCGAAAAAGAACACGGTCAAAGTAAGCTCGAGGCCCTGCAGCGCGAACTGGACGCTGGCCGCGACACTTACATCGAAACGATGCAGGCTTTGGCAACGATACATAACAAGCAGACCTTTCAAGCCAAAAGCAAGAATCAACTAAGCGCTCGAAAAGAGCATCTTCAAAGGCAGTTAAACGAGAGTCAGGCTGACGAAAAGAAGTTGCAAGACAAGCTAGCTGCTTATCAGGAGCAACATCCAACTGGTCCGACTGTCGACAGCCAAAAGCAAGTCGAAAAGGTCCACGATTTAGAAAAACTCTTGGCCGACAAGCAGGCGGCATATCGCGCTGCGGATGATGACTGGCGACAAGCCAACCACCGTTTGGAGCAGCAAAAGAGTCAGTACGAGGCCCTATCATCTTTGGATGACTATGCTGGTTTCTACCAAGGAGTTCGTAATTTGATGGTGCCGCAGGTGCGCCAGCAATTTCCTGGAATTTTGGGCTTGGTAGGGCAGCGTTTACAGGTGCCAGCACAGTACACCAAGGCGATCGAAACGGCTTTGGGCGGCGCTTTGCAGCAGGTAATTGTCGATTCGACCCAGTCAGCCAAGCAGATTGTGTCCTATTTGACTAAGAACCGCCGCGGTCGTGTTACCATTTTGCCGGTCGATACGATTAAGGGCCGTTTTATTAACCACCCAGAGCAGTTACAAAATCAACCCGGCTTAATCGGCATCGCTGCTGATTTGGTCAAGATTCCAAGTCAGATGACGGCCATTAAGCAGCATCTATTAGGGACGACTTTAGTCGCTGAAAATTTGGATGCTGCGACAAAAATCAGTAAAAAGTTGGGCCAGCGCTACCGGATTGTGACCCTCGATGGCCAATTGATTAATGCCGGTGGTTCCATCACCGGTGGGGCTAACCAGCGCCAAGGTTCAACCTTATTGAGCCGTAAGGCCGAAGTCCAAAAGCTCGCTGAACAAATCGAAGCTTTTGAAAAAGAAGTCCAGGCCATCGTTGAAAAACGAGACCAAATCCAGCAGGCAGGGCGCCAAATCCAAAGTGATTTAGAGGCTGCCCAGCAAGCCAAGCGCGAAGAGGAAGCTGCTTCCCAACAAAAGGATTACGAACTGGTTCGCCAGCAGGACGAACTTCGTCAAGCCCAGCGTTTGGTAAAGTCAGTGCAAGTTGAATTGGCTGATATTGCTCAGCAACTCAATGAAATTGAACAAGAAGAGCAGCACAATGCTGATCAGTTGGCTGAAGCACAAGCCAAGCAGGCGCGACAAGAGGCCCATACCAAAAGCCTCCAAGAAGACTTGGCCCAAATTCAGACTGAATTGGCCCAGTTTAACGAGGAAAAGAGTGGTCTGCAAAGTAATTTGGTCGCCACTCAAACGCGTTTGGAAGGGGCCCGGGTACAGCGCAATAGTTTGAGCGAAGCAGTTGCTAATTTGCAGCGCACACTGGAAGCTAACCAAGCTGCTTTTTCCGATTACCAAAAGCGTTTGGAGCAACTGGCTAATCCAACCCTCCTCGGTCAACAAGCCCAAGAACTTAGCACGGCCCTTCAGAACGACCAAGCCCAAGTCGAAGAAATGGCTACAGAGCTCGCACAACTTGGCAGTAGCTTAGAGGATTTCGAGCAAAAGAATCAGAACCAGCAAGGCCGTTTGAACGAAGCGATGCTTGCCCTAAGTCGTTTTGAACAAGAATTTAAGCAGCTTGAAGAGCGTTTGACTAAGTTCGAATCCGAATTGCTAGCCAAGTATGGACAAGAACTTGCTGAAGATCAGGTTATCGATGAAAGCCTTGATTTGGCTCGACTCAAAGAAGAGCTCGATCAATTAAAATCAGCCATGAATCAGCTGGGACCCGTTAACTTGGGTGCCATTGAGGAATATGAAGAGTTACAGAAACGCTATGACTTTCTGTCAAGCCAACGAGCTGATTTGGAAGCCGCGCAACAGACTTTGGAAGAAACCATTGCCGATATGGATCAAGAAGTTCAGACCCGTTTCAAGCAAACTTTCGACCAGGTTGCCGGGCATTTCGAAAAGACCTTTACCAAAATGTTTGGTGGAGGTCAGGCCCGCTTGACCTTGACCGATCCGGAGCACTTGTTAACGACTGGAATCGATATTACGGCCCAGCCACCTGGCAAGAAGTTCCAGCAGATGTCCTTGCTATCCGGTGGGGAAAAGGCCTTGACGGCCATTTCTCTGCTCTTTGCCATTTTGCAGGTTCGCCCAGTACCTTTTGCTGTGCTGGATGAAGCCGAAGCTGCCTTGGATGAAGCCAACGTTGACCGCTTTGCCCATTACTTGAAGAACTTCGAGGGGCAAACGCAATTTATTACCATCACACACCGTAAAGGCACCATGACCCAGGCAAATATTTTGTATGGTGTTACAATGCAAGAAGCCGGTGTCTCAAAGATGGTTGCTGTGAACTTGGACCAAGCAAGTAAAAGTTTAGAAAAATGAGGTAAGTCCGCATGGGATTGTTTGATATTTTTCGAAAAAAAGAAAAGCCAGCCGATTCAACCAGTAGCAGCACGTCTGCTAGTGGATCCACCCTTAGTTCCGAGAGCCTTGCCAATTCAACGCAAAGCAAGAGTGAATCAAGCAGCTTGAAGCCCCAACCTGATGGGAGCTTAACTTTAAAGCGACCATTGACCGAAAAGACGGGCTTGGTTAACGAAAGTGAAGCTGACGTCTGGCAACAAGCCTTACAAAAGTCAGAGGTTGAACCTGAGCAGGATCAGCATTCTGAAAGTCAGAGCCGTAGTCAATCTGAATCAAGCTCACGCCGTCAGTCTGAGACGGTGTTGTCCGAATCCGCATCGACATCAAGTAGCCAGTCTGAATCTGAAAGCCAGAATCAGGCAGACGCTAGTCAAGAAGAGGATAGCGACCAGGCGGCCTACGACCAAGGCTTGGAAAAGAGTCGGTCAGGCTTTGCCGACCGTTTGAACCGCTTCCTAGCCAACTTCCGTACTGTTGACGAAGAATTCTTCGAAAATTTGGAAGATACGCTGATTTCATCAGATGTGGGCTTTGATTTGGCCCTGCGAATTTCCAATGAATTACGCGAAGAAGTTCGTTTGAAGAATGCGAAGAAGCCGTCTGACATTCGTCAGGTTATCATCGAAAAGATGGTTGATCTCTACGAAGCTGACGGTGTGGATGAAGATATTTCCATGCATTGGGCGCCGGAAGGACAGCCCACCGTCTTCCTCTTTGTTGGGGTGAACGGGGTTGGAAAAACAACCACGATTGGAAAGATGGCTGAACGCTACCGCAAGGAGGGCAAGAAGGTCCTTTTGGCTGCGGCCGATACCTTCCGTGCCGGTGCCACCCAGCAGTTGCAGGAGTGGGGCAGTCGTACCCAAGTACCCGTTGTTGCTGGTCCTGAAAAAGCTGATCCAGCATCAGTGGTCTACGAAGCCGTTGAAAAGGCCAAGAATGAAAATTACGACCTTTTGATGGTCGACACGGCTGGTCGTTTGCAAAACAACGTCAACTTGATGCAGGAATTGGCCAAGATGAAGCGCGTTATCCAACGCGTTTTGCCGGAAGCACCCCAAGAAGTGCTCTTGGTTTTGGATGCGACGACTGGTCAAAATGCCTTGCAGCAAGCTAAACTCTTCAAGGATTCCACTGACGTAACGGGGATTGTGTTGACGAAGATGGATGGTACGGCTAAGGGTGGTATCATCTTTGCCATCCGTTCAGCCATGCACTTGCCGGTCAAATGGATTGGCCTCGGTGAAAAGGCCTCCGACTTACGGGTCTTTAAACCAGAAGAGTTCGTTTACGGCCTCTTCAAGGACTTGGTGGACTGATGGACTTAGACCAAAAGAATCGGGTCAACGCCTTGCTCGGCTTTTACGGGCCGCTTTTGACGACTAAACAGCAGGACTATTTGGCCTACTACTGTGCGGACGACTACTCCATCATCGAAATCGCCCAGGAGGAATCTTGTTCTCGCCAAGCCGTTTCGGAGAACATTAAGCGTGGGGTCGAACAGCTGGAACGTTATGAGAACTTGCTACACATTTACCGGGACTTTCTCAAGCGTCAAGAGCTCGAAAAAGAAGTGATTGCCTATTTAGACGAGCATCATCAAGACGACCAAAATTTAAAGAAAATGCTAGAAGGCTTACTCAGCCAAGAAATTGATTAGAAAGGGATGCTAGCTTTGCGCTAGCAAGGATTGTTATGGCTTTTGAAAATCTAACAGAACGACTCTCCAAAGCAATGAAAAACCTGACCGGCCGCGGCCGCATCAGTGACGAAGACCTCCAGGAGACGCTTCGTGAAATTCGTTTAGCTCTTTTGGAAGCCGATGTTAACTATGCCACGGTTAAGAAGTTCGTGGCCAACGTCCGCGAAAAGGCCAAGGGTGCCGATATCATGAACGGCTTGAATGCCGCCCAGCAAATCGTCAAGATTGTTAACGATGAGTTGACCGAGACGATGGGGGAAGAAGCCGTTCCGCTGAACAAGTCGGATAAGATTCCAACGGTTATCATGATGGCTGGTTTGCAGGGTGCTGGTAAAACCACGACGGTTGCCAAGTTAGCCTACAAGCTTAAGCAGGAAGCTAACGCGCGTCCCTTGCTGATTGCTGCCGATGTTTACCGTCCGGCTGCCATCGAACAGTTGGAGATTTTGGGGCGCGACCTCGACATGCCCGTTTTCTCAATGGGAACGGATGTTGATCCACGTGAAATCGTTAAAAAGGGTTTGGCCCAAGCCAAGGAAAACAAGAACGACTACGTCTTTATTGATACGGCTGGTCGTTTGCAAATCGATGCCGACATGATGCAAGAGCTCAAGGACATCGAAAAGATTGCCCAACCAGATGAAATCCTTTTGACGGTCGATGCCATGACTGGACAAAACGCCACGGCGACTGCTGAAGGCTTCGCCGATGCCTTGGATATTACCGGTGTTGTTTTGACGAAGTTAGACGGTGACACCCGTGGTGGTGCGGCCTTGTCAATCCGTGACGTAACCGGAAAGCCAATTAAGTTTGTCGGACAGGGTGAAAAGCCAACCGACTTAGATGTTTTCTATCCTGACCGAATGGCCTCACGTATCTTGGGCATGGGTGACATGCTGACCTTGATCGAAAAGGCCCAAAAGGAAGTCGACGAAGAGCAGCAAGCTAAGCAGCTCCAGAAGATGCGTGAAAACACCTTCGATTTCAACGACTTCGTTGACCAGTTGAAGCAAGTCCAAAAGATGGGACCATTGGAAGACTTGATGAAGATGATTCCGGGGATGGCAAACAACCCCGCTTTGGCAAACGTCAACATCGATGAAAAGCAGTTTAAGCACATGGAAGCCATCGTTTCTTCCATGACGCCGGCTGAACGAGAAGACCCTGAACTCATTAATCCGTCCCGTCGCCGTCGTTTGGCCGCCGGTGCTGGCCGTCCCATCGTCGAAGTTAACCGCATGATTAAGCAATTTGATCAGATGCGTAAGATGATGAACCAAGCAACTAAGGGAAACTTTGGTGGTATGGAACAGATGATGGGTGGTGCCGGTGTTGATATGGGCGCCATGATGGGTGGTGGCATGCCATCTGGTAATTTCGGTTCAAAGATGCAAAACTTTGCCGTTAAGCAAGCAGCCCGTCGCATGAAGAAGTTGAAGAAAAAGCGCGGTCGCCGTTAAGCACTGAATGATTCCTGTTTGAACAAGGGGGAAGGCTATGTCAGTTAAATTAATTGCCACAGATTTGGATGCCACCTTTTTACACGATGACAAGTCCTTTAACGCGCCGCTTTTAGCTCGAGTTCTGCCCAAGCTGAAGGAAAAGGGCATCCATTTTGTGATTGCCACGGGAAACCATCCCGATCGGGTCCAAGATTTTTTCAAGGACTTTGCCGGCCAGTACGCTTTGATTGCTAACAACGGGGCCGAGATTTTTGCTGGTGGTCAATTGCTCGAAGTTCGCGGCATTAACCCGCAATCCTTTGCCAAAATTAATGAAATTGCCCAAACATTTGCCAGTCAAATGCGTCTGGGGCTGATTTTTACAGGTTCTAAAAAAGCTTATCTGCTCGATAATCAGGAGCAGCTTGCCGAATCAATTTTGACCGCCAAGGCCTACTTTAATCAGGTGCAAGTCATTCACAGTTTGGCTGAAATTCAGGAACCAATTTTAAAAATCACGACCAATATTGCCGGTAACTCGGAGCAGTTTATTGACCAAATTCAAGCGGCCTTAGGCGACTTAGTTCATGTAACCACCTCTGGTTATGGTTCCGTTGATATCGTTAACCCCCAGGTCAACAAGGCCGAGGGTTTGGCTCACTTGGGTCAGCACTGGCAAATTGAAGCGAGTGAAATGATGGCTTTTGGCGATGGCTGTAACGATATAGAAATGTTAGACTATGTAGGAAAGCCGTTCATGATGCCAAATAGCGATGAACGCCTCTTCGACCGGGGCTACTCTGCAGCTCTGGCGAATAACAATCGAGACGGGGTTCTCAAAACTATTTGCGACTACCTCGACTTGCATTAAAATCGTAAAAGAAGGATTAATACAATGAAGCTTTTCAAAAAGTGGTGGTTCTGGCTTATAGCAACTGTAGTATTTGCAACGATTGGTGCTGTTTATGTCTATAATGGTTTGCCAGCCAACAGCCCAGTTAAGAACGCTGGCCGTAAAGTCGCCCAGTCACTACCCGTTAAGCAGTACTCGAATAAGCAACGTGATGAGATTAAAGACAAGGTCATGAAAAATGATGCTAAGAAGTTAAATCTCACCAAGCAGGGGTGGGTTGCATTTCCTGATTTTGACATTTTCATGCCAATCTACGACAATGCATACTCCGCTGCGGCCTTGAATGCTGGTGCTAACACCTCGCAAAAGGGCAGCACTCCTGTCCCAACCATGGGCGAAGGAAACTACACCCTTGCCGCCCATAACTGGGACGATGGACAAACTGGTTTCTCAGCCTTACAGCAATACAAGGGCCAGAATTCACCTTACCTTGTCCAGGGGCAAACGGGTGGATCTGACTGGTTGAACGGCAAGAAGATTTACATGGCCAATGCCAAGGGAATCTATACCTACACGCTTAAGACTCAGACCACGGTTGATGAAAATGATGTTGCTCCTTTGGATGTCAATGCCCGTATCAACGGTAAGCCTAAGCTAACGATTATTTCATGTCTCTTCCCCAATATTGACTACCGTATCATTACTAATGCTCAATACACGGATTTTGTCAGTTGGAAGAAGGCACCGGATAAGTTGATTGCCCAGTTCGATTCAAGCAAGCATCGTGATAATACTTTGCCTGAGGGAACGACTGCGAGTGGTAATTCGTCATCCTCATCGTCTTCAAAGAAGAATTAAGTTAAAGGCAGCCTTGTGTTGCCTTTTTCAGTAAAAAAGAAAGATTGCTATGTACGAATACATCAAAGGTTTAATCACGGCTATTACGCCTGCCTATCTTGTTTTGGAAAGCCAAGCTGGTGTGGCCTACCGCCTTTATACTGCTAATCCTTACCGTTTTGATGAAGGGCAAAATGCCCAGGTCTACGTTGAACAAATCGTTCGGGAAAACGAAATGACTTTGTATGGTTTTGCTTCAGCCAATGAAAAAGCGGTCTTTGAAAAATTGCTGGCGGTTTCCGGCATTGGCCCTAAGTCAGCTTTGGCCATTTTAGCGGGGGATGATTTGTCTGGAGTTGTTGCTGCCATTGAAGCCGGCGACGTCAACTTCCTCGTCCAGTTCCCCGGTGTGGGGAAAAAAACGGCCCAGCAGATTGTCTTGGACTTGCAGGGTAAGCTTGATGAACTGAAACTGGAATTGGGGACTGCCTCAGCACAAGCAGTTTCACCTCAGCAACAATCCTTGGCCAACTGGGAAGATGCGGCTGAAGCCTTGTTGGCATTGGGATACAAGAAAAAAGATATCCAAAAAATCGCCAGTCAGTTGGAAGGCAAAGCCGACACGACCGAGGACTATATTTCCCAGGCCCTCAGGCTTTTGGTGCACTAGTTCTGGCTTGCTAGTCGGTCATTTTTTCGGTATGCTTAATTGACGAAACAACAGTTGGAGGATTGTATGGTGATCATTACTGCAGGGATGATTGGGGTTGGTAAAACAACTCTTACGGGACTTATTGCAAAGCACTTTGAAACGCAGGCTTTCTACGAGCCAGTGGGGGACAATCCTGTTTTGCCTCTATATTATTCAGACCCTGAACAGTATGGCTTCCTCCTTCAAATTTTCTTTTTGAACCGCCGCTTTGAAATGATTAAGAAGGCCCTGGCCGACGACAATAACGTCTTGGACCGTTCGATTTATGAAGATGAGCTCTTCACGGAAGAAAACCACAAGGACGGTAACATTTCAGATATGGAAATGGCCGTCTACCACGACCTCATGGCCCACATGATGGGGGAGCTGGAAGAAATGCCGAAGAAGGCCCCGGACCTCTTGGTTTATGCTGAAACGGATTTTGATACCATCTTGCACCGCATCAAAAAGCGCGGTCGTGACTACGAGCAGTTCGATGATAACCAGGAATTGCGCGATTACTACTACAAGATTTGGAAGGCCTACCACGCTTGGTACGAGAACTACGACGTTTCACCTAAGATTAAGGTGGACTTGCAAACTTATGATTTGGAAGAAGAAAAGAATCAAGCGATTGTCTTAAAGCAGATTGAAGATGCTTTGGCTAAGATTCGCTAATAAAAAAACGTCCCAGTGAAGGGACGTTTTTTTATTTTGCTTTTTTACTTTGTTCTTCCAACAAGTCTTTGATTTGCTGAAGGAGGACCACCTGAGGGTCGGGTTTTGCGGCCTTGCGATGGGGCTTGATGAAAAAGTGGTTGATGAATTTCACGAGCAAGAAAACAATGAAGGCGGTAATCAAGAAGTTGATTAAGTCATTCAAGAATTCACCATAAGTGAAGACCAAGTTCTTTGTCACAACCAACTTCAAATTCGTTAGGTTCGACTCGCGGCCGGTGAAGAAACCGACCAAGGGGTTAATCAAGTTGGTCGTGGTTGACTTAACCAAGCCAGTGAAGGCACCACCAATGATGACACCAATGGCCATGTCCATCACGTTACCATGATCAAGGAAGGAACGAAAATCTTTCAATAAGTGCTTCATATTCAGTTAAAACCTTTCTTATTTTTTATTGAGGCGCATTTTTTCAACGTCTTCAAATTTAGGAGTGACATAGAGGGTCTGTTGCCCTTCGAAAATAACGTAACCGGGTTTGGAACCGTTCGGTTTGCGTAACTTGCCGGCTGGTAGGTAATCGACCGGAACGTTAGCAGAATCGCGGGACTTGGAGAAGTAAGCGGCGAGTTCGGCGGCTTCCGTCAGGGTTTCAGGACTCGGATGGTCAGAGTGAATAATGACGTGGGAACCCGGAATCTTTTGCACGTGGAGCCAAATATTGGAGCGGTTGCTCTTTTTGAGGGAGAGCCGTTCGTTTTGTAAGTTGTTCTTACCAACTTCAATGAGGGTACCGTCCGAACTTTCAAAGCGGTCGGGCTGTGAAACCTTGGGCTTGAGCTTGTTCTTCTTTTGCACGCGGAGGTAACCTTCTTGCTGCAGTTCTAGCTTAATGTCGGCCACGTCCTTAGGCGAAGCTACTTCGAGCTGGGCAGCAATTTGATTGAAGTAATCAATTTCAGCCTGCGTTTTCTCGAGCTGTTCGTCGACGAAGTCCTTCGCCGTTCGCAGCTTGCGATACTTGTGGAAGTACTTTTCAGCGTTCTTCAAACCATCCAAACGAGGATCAACCGCAATCTTGATTAGCTTATTATTATCGTAGTAGTTCTCAATCTCAACGGACTGCATTCCCTTATGAACCAAGTGAGGGTAGGTGATGAGCAGGTCACCCTTAACCTTGTACTGGTCGGCGTGGGCACTTTCTTCCAGTGTCTCTTCCAACTTCTTTTTCTTGCTGCGGTTCTTCTTTTGTTCGTTTTTAACCAAACGAATGAGGGAGCCGGCTTGCTGGTTAACGCGTTCCCGTTCTGCCTTACCGACGTAGTAGGCGTCCAGCAGTTCGCCCAGAGTATCAAAATAACGGCGGCTAACTTCGACCGGGCTAGGCCAATCAAAGGGGGCAAAGCTGGTCTTGCCCTTGCTATCAGTTAGCAGAGTTGGCTTCAAGTCGTTGAAACCATTCAGCCAGTTTTTAGCATTGGCCAGTGAATCCCCGTCTGCTTTCAAAGCCAGGGCCAAGGACTGGGCAGCCTGACTGGAGAAGCCTTGATAAGTACTTTGAATGGCACTCGGCCAATCTTCATAAGGCTGATCCAAGCAAATCTTGGCTAGTGGCTTTAAATCCGACTCAAAGGGATTAATTAAGTCCTGAGCTGGTGGCAAGCGGTAAGTTGCTCCTGGAATCAAGGAACGAACACGGTTCTGGTCCGGCGAAACGTGTTTAATCAAATCGAGAATGCGTTGGTCCTTTTGTCGAATCAAGAAGAGGTTGGAATGCCGACCCATCATTTCTAATGTAAGCGAAAGGGTCTGCCGGTCGCCGAGTTCATCATGGGTTTGTACGTAAAGATTGATGATGCGGTCATTATCGACCTGTTCAATCTTATCTAAACGAGCCCCTTCGAGGTTGCGGCGCAAGAACATGGCAAAACCCGGTGCCACCTGTGGATTTTCGTAAGGAATCCGGGTAATTTGGGCGCGGGCATAGGAAGGGTGGGCGCTCAAAAGCAAGGGATAGTTGGTCCCGTTTTGGCGGACGACCAGCACAATTTCGTTAGGATAGGGCTGGTGCACCTTGGTAATGCGGCCACCCGTGACGTATTGATTCAATTCATTGACCATGGCATGGGTGAAAAGTCCATCGAGTGGCATAGCAATTCCTTTCTACAGTACAAAAACGTTTAATTCTTCCTATATATTATAACGGCAATGTTGCCTTAGAACTAGTCCAATAATAAAAAAGCCTAGCATCATACTAGGCTTTTCCAATTTAAAATTCTGCTTGTACTTCAATTTCGACTAGTGCTCCAGCGGGTAGCGCTGCCACTTGGACAGTCGAACGAGCTGGTAAGGTCTTCACCTCGGCGAAAAAATCGGCATAGACCAAATTCACCAGAGCAAAGTCTGCTACGTTGGTCATGAAAATGGTTGTTTTAACGACGTTGTCCGGAGTGAGGCCGGCGGACTTTAGCACGGCCCCAACGTTCTTTAGCGCCTGTTGGGCTTGTTGACCTAGCGTAGGAGCCAGGGACTTCGTTTTGGGATCTAAACCAATCTGACCGGAGCAATAGAGGGTTTGCCCTGATTGGACGGCTTGGCTATATGGTCCTAAGGCTTCGGGGGCGGCATCAGTTTGATAGGCTTTCTTCATGATAATTCCTTTCTTTATTAGACGAGCATTTCGTATAGGGAGTGGTTTTCTTCGAGATTAATGTAGTGGGGGTCAAATTCGGCTAGGTTCTGGAGTAATGGGGCTTTGTTTTCCAAGCAACCTAATTGAACGCCGATTAACACCGGCCCCTTAGCGCGATTCATTTTCTTGGTATATTCGAAACGGTTGATGTCGTCGCCATCCTGCAAAACTTGGTTAACCACATACTTCAAAGCACCGGCGCGTTGGGGGAAGTTGACCAGGAAGTAAAGCTGGTAACCTTCATAAATTAGGGAACGCTCCTTGATTTCCTGCATACGGTCGATATCGTTGTTACCGCCGCTGACGACGCAGACGACCGTCTTGCCCTGTAGCTCATCTTTGAGCCCTTCTAGAGCAGCAACACTGAGTGCCCCAGCGGGTTCAGCAACGATGGCGCATTTACTATACAGCTCCAAGATGCTCGAACAGACTTGGCCCTCGGGCACAGCGACCAACTGGTCGACCGTTTGCTTCGCATTTTGATAGGTGAGCTGACCCACTGTTTTGACAGCCGCGCCATCAACAAATTTATCGACGCTTTCTAAGGTAGTGGGGTGGCTTTCTTTAAAGGCCAAATCCATCGAAGCGGCCCCGGCCGGCTCGACCCCAATTAACTTGGTTTGCGGACTAACACTTTTCGTATAAGCACCGACACCGGAAATCAAGCCACCGCCACCAACGGCAGTTAAGAGGTAATCGACGTCCAAGTCCTCGTCTTTCGCATCGTTAAAAATTTCAACCGCCAGGCTACCTTGACCGGCCATGGTGCGTAAGTCGTCAAATGGTGGGATAAAGGTTAAATGGTGTTCATCACAGTATTCAAACGCCGCGGCTTGAGCAGCATCGAAAGTGTCACCCACGAGTTGAATCTTGGCGTTTTCTTGCCCGAAAAATTTAACCTGGTCAACCTTTTGCTTGGGTGTCGTAGTGGGCATGAAAATGACGGAAGGAATGTTTAATTGATGACTAGTCCAAGCAACGCCCTGGGCGTGGTTACCGGCACTTGCGCAAACCACACCTTTTTGCCGCTGGTCTGCTGGCGTTTCCATAATGGCGTAGTAGGCCCCGCGAATCTTAAAGGAACGAACTTCCTGTAAGTCCTCACGCTTTAAGTAAACCCGGCAATCGTATTTTTGCGACAGGTAGGGGTTGTATTCGAGTGGGGTGTGTTTGACAACTTTTTTAAGGACCTGATAAGCCGCCAAGACTGCTTGGGGGCTCAACAAGCCAGCGGGCTGTGAGTCAGTCATATTAAAATTCCTTCCTATTATATGTACAAAGGGGATAATCCCCTTATGAAAATCTTAGTCGCTGTACTTGTCAGCGGCGTCAACGAATGGCATCATGGCACGTAGTTCAGCACCAACTTCTGACAACTTTGACTGTTCCATCTTTTCGCGTTCTGCGTAAAGCTTCTTGAAGCCATTACGGTAGTCGTCCATGTATTCCTTAGCGAAGGTTCCATCTTGGATTTCCTTCAAGCTTTGTTGCATGGCCTTCTTTGATTCAGCATTGATGACGCGTGGGCCAGTAACGTATGAACCAAATTCAGAAGTGTTGGAACAATCGCGGTACATCTTTGAGAAACCACCTTCGTAGATCAAATCTGCGATTAACTTCATTTCGTGTTGTACTTCGAAGTAGGCCAATTCTGGTGAGTAACCAGCTTCAGTCAAGACTTCAAAACCAGTTTCGATAAGGGCAGTCAAGCCACCCATCAAAACGTTTTGTTCTCCGAAGAGATCTTCGTCAGTTTCTTCCTTAAAGGTGGTCTTCATCAAACCGGCACGTGCGGCACCATTACCCTTGGCAAATTCCTTAGCAGAATCTTCGGCATGACCTGAGAAGTCCTGGTAAGTGGCGTACAATGCGGGAACACCAAAACCTTCCTTGTAAGTACGGCGGCAAAGGTTTCCTGGACCCTTAGGGGCCATCATAACCACGTCAACGTTCTTTGGCGCAACGATTTCCTTGTAATTGATGTTGAAACCGTGGGAGAAGCCCAAAGTGTTGCCTTCTTCCAAATTATCAGCGATTTCTTCTGTATAGATGTCAGGTTGATTTTCATCAGGGGCCAAAACTTGAATCCAGTCTGCCTTCTTTGCTGCTTCGGCAACGGAGTACACTTCAAAGCCATCCTTCTTGGCGGCGTCAAAGGACTTACCGGGACGAACACCGATGATGACATGGTAACCGGAGTCGCGCAAGTTGTTCGCCTGGGCATGACCCTGGGCACCATAGCCGATGAAGGCGATGGTCTTACCATCAAGGTAGTTCGTAGTAACATCTTTTTCATAAAGCATTTCAACAGACATAATATTTCTCCTAGTTGTGTGTAGTCGATCATTTTGATCGGGTGTGTTTGATATGGCTACCTTATTGGTAGTTAATCATGTTCTGGTTGGGTTGGCCTGGTAAGACCATTGGATGAACTTCTTCACTTGCTGGAATTGGAACTTCCACTAAGCAAGTGTCATCCTGATTAAAAATTCTAGTTAGGTCTTCCTGCCAGTTAGCAGGCTTTAGACTTTGACTAGCTAAGCCATAGGCATTGGCTAGTTGGGTAAAATTAGGATTATCATCAAAGACAGTTTGGGAGTGTCGTTCATCGTATAGCGTATCTTGCCACTGATGAACCATTCCTAAGACTGAATTATTCAGTAGAATTATTTTTAGATTTAACTTATACTGTTTGATGATTGCAAGGTCGTGCGATGACATTTGAAAGCCACCATCACCGATAAAGAGGACGACCTCTTTATCAGGATGGGCTAGCTTGGCACCGATTGCCGCTGGCAAGCCAAAGCCCATTGTGCCCAAGCCGCCACTCGTGATGAATTGTCGTGGGTGTTGGTAGGGGTAGAATTGGGCGGCCCACATTTGATGCTGGCCGACATCTGTCACGATAATTGCTTGATTCTTTGTTAAGCGTGCGATTTCTTCAATCACAGCCTGGGGTTTGATTACTTTCTCATCATTGTGGTAGTGGTAAGGAAAGTTTTCATCCCAGGTTTTTATTTGCTTTTGCCAAGTTTGCCAGTCAGGTAAGCTTGGCTTTTTTTCGTTCAATTCTTTTAATACACATTTGGCATCAGCAACCTGGCTTAAGTCCACCGGCACGATTTTGTTTAATTCGTGGGGATCAATGTCGAAGTGAGCTTTCCAGGCTTCGGGTGCAAAGTCCTCGGGACTAGTCACTAAGCGGTCGTCGAAACGAGAACCTAAGTTTAGTAGAAAGTCACATTGGCTTAAGGCCATGTTGGCTGCGTATTTGCCGTGCATACCAGCCATACCGATGAAATAGGGATCATCACTGGGCAAGCTGCCAAGTCCCAAGAGGGAAGAAACGACGGGGATGCGGTATTTTTGAACGAAGGTCTGGACTTGCTGACTGGCATGAGCAGCAATGATGCCACCGCCGACTAACAAGAGGGGCTTTTTGGCCTTTTGTAACTGCATCAGGACTTCATTCAGACTTTCTTTGGTCAATCCTGCACAGGCTTTAGCTGGCTTAGCAGCTTCCGTTCTTCCCTGGGTCTGGGCCGCCAAGATATCCTTGGGGAATTCCAAGACAACTGGACCTGGTCGACCAGCTTGGGCTAATGCGAAGGCATCGCGCATGCTTTGAACCAATTGGTCAATATGTCTTACCCGCAAGCTTGCTTTAGTAACCGGTTTAGTCATAGAAACGATGTCCGTTTCTTGGAAGGCATTCGTGCCAATGGCATCATTAGCAACCTGGCCGCACAAGACAACGAGGGGCACTGAATCAGCTGCCGCATCGGTAATACCGGTAATGGCATTGGTTGCGCCTGGTCCCGAAGTCACCAGAGCGACGCCGACTTGACCACTGCTTTTGGCAAAACCCTCAGCGGCGTGGACGGCACCTTGTTCGTGGCGAACGAGGATGTGCAAGTCGCTTTTATGATACAAAGCATCGTAGATGGGTAAGATTGCACCACCGGGATAGCCAAAGAGGTACTGCACACCTGCTTTTTCAAGCTCTTGGACGATGACGGTTGCACCGTTTTGATCCGTATTTTTTTGTTTTAACTGTTCGGTTGGCTGTGACACATTTATACCTCCTTTACTGGTTATGAGTCATCGAGTCTGGGGCCTCACCTCCTTTAGGCAAAGAAAAAACGTCCATCGAGTGATGGACGTTGGGTACAATCCACCGGTGCTCGGTATTGGGAGCAGGCGGATTACTGTTGAAAGACATCTCAAAATATCTTCGTCATGTAATCAAACGCCCGCAGCGTAATGACCAACAAAATGACCAAGATAATAATGACGGCAGCTGAATTGTTAAGCATTCGGTCTTTCATGATTCTTTCCTCAGATAATTGATTAGCACAAGGACTTGCTTGCGCTTTGATAAATTAGGAATTGGTTAGAACTCCATGTCACAAATCTTATCAAGGCTTTGTGAGGCTGTCAACGATTTATTTTAGAAAAATTCTAAATTAAAAACCATTCTAAATAAACATGTGAAAAATAGAGCTAATGGTTACAAAAGAAAAGCCCGTAATTGGGCTTTTCTTGTTTTTGGTCTATTTGTAAAAGCTAGAAAAATATTCTTTGATTTCTAAATAACTTTTTTCTGAGTTAGTAGATTCCCAGCTGCATCTTGATTTCTGGGGATAGGTTATCGCGGCTCCAAGCCGGCTCCCAGACTAAGTTAACCTTGACTTCGACAATCTCATCGAAGACGACGAGGGCAGCTCGAATTTGTTCGTAAAGGAAGTTTGAAAGGGGACAACCCATAATGGTCAGGGTCATATCGACGGTGCAAAGCTTATCCTCATCAATTTGAATGTTATAGATGAAACCAAGACTGACGACATCAAAACGGAGTTCCGGATCAATAACAGTGCGCAAGGCGTCGAGGTATTTGCTTTCTGGGGGTTGCGGCATAGCAGTTCTCCTTTTGATTTCTTCTTTTGGGATTTGGCTAATCATAGGCGCAAATGGGCTTGCCTGTCAATTATTGAAGAGAAGCCAGCTTGAAAAGAAAATTTAAAAATAATTTTTCTTCCAATAAGGGCCACTGATTTTGGGTATTAATTAGTGCCTATGCTGTTTGACAGGGATAAAGATTAATATATTATGTGATTTATCTTATTTTGTGATTAGAATATTTCCAAATAAGGCCAGTTCAAGGTGATGTTAACCATCACCATTACCGAAACGGAGGAGAGTAATGAGCGATAACACCCTGAATTTTTCTATCGACGGGGAGCACAAGACCCGTAGTGACATGATCAAAAGCGGGGTTGATCAAGCCCCAGCCCGAAGCCTGCTGTATGCAACCGGGCAAGTTAAAAGCGATGAAGATATGAAAAAGCCCTTCATCGCCATCTGTAATTCCTATGTTGAAATCGTTCCCGGCCACGTTCACTTGCGTAAGTTAGCCGAAGTTGCCAAGGAAGCTATTCGTGAAGCCGGTGGTATACCATTTGAATTTAACACCATTGGTGTTGATGATGGAATCGCCATGGGGCACATTGGAATGCGTTATTCCTTGCCTAGTCGTGAAATCATTGCCGATGCTGCCGAAACCATGATTAACGCCCACTGGTTTGACGGCGTGCTCTTCATGCCCAACTGTGACAAAATCACGCCGGGAATGTTGATGGCAGCTGCCCGTACCAATGTTCCTTCGGTCTTTGTTTCAGGAGGGCCGATGGAGGCTGGTGTTAATCCGATGACCGGCGAAACGGCCACCTTGTCAACGATGTTTGAAGCCGTTGGTGCCTACAAAAGTGGAAAAATGAGTCAAAAGGAATTGGTTGATTTTGAACGAGTGGTTTGTCCTTCTTGTGGTTCCTGTGCCGGTATGTTTACCGCTAATTCCATGAACTGTTTGATGGAAGCGATGGGAATGGCCCTTCCTTATAACGGAACTGCCTTAGCCACTTCCGAAGAACGAAAGGAATTGGTTCGCAAGGCGGCTCGTCAGGTTTTGGAAAACGTGAAAAACAACGTCCGTCCGCGCGACATCATGACCAAGGAAGCCTTTGATGACTGCTACGCCTTGGACATGGCTATGGGTGGCTCAACCAACACGGTTTTGCACGGATTGGCCGTTGCCCACGAAGCTGGAATCCCTTATTCTGAAAACGATATCAACCAAATTGCTGAAAAGACGCCTTACTTGGCCAAAATCGCCCCATCATCCATCTACACCATGACGGACGTCCACCGCGCTGGTGGTGTTCCGGCCATCATGAATGAATTGGTTAAGAAGGGCAATATCTTGCACCATGATCGTTTGACGGTCACGGGAAAGACAATCCAGGAAAACGTTGCCGGTGCCGAAATCAAGGACGATAAAATTATCCACCATTTGGATAATCCTTATTCCGAGACCGGTGGTTTGTCCATCCTTTACGGCAACATTGCCCGCAAGGGTTCCGTTATCAAGGTTGGAGGTGTTGACCCCGACATCAAGTCCTTTACGGGAAAAGCAATCTGTTTTGACTCCCATGGGGATGCCGTTGCGGCAATTGATGATGGTACTGTCCAGGCAGGCCACGTCGTGGTTATCCGTTATGAAGGACCGAAGGGTGGCCCTGGAATGCCCGAAATGTTGGCGCCCACATCTAACATCATTGGTCGTGGATTGGGTCGAACAGTCGGTTTGATTACGGACGGTCGTTTCTCCGGTGCAACTCATGGAATCTGTGTTGGGCACATTGCTCCTGAGGCCGCTGCCGGTGGTGAAATTGCCTTGATTCGCGATGGTGATCCCATCACCATCGATTTGGAAAAGCGCACGATGAACGTCGATATTCCGGATGAGGAGCTCGAGGAACGTCGTCAGCACTTCCCAGAATTTGTGCCGAAGGTTAAGACCGGCTACCTAGCTCGTTACCAAGCCCTCGTTTCGACTGCGGATAAGGGCGCAATCTTGAAGACCTATGAAGAAATCATTGGTCAGGAAAAAGGGTGATTACCATGTTAAAATCAATTAGTTCCTGGGTAAGCCGTTGGTTTACCGCTTTAATCATTTTGTGGGCGGCCTTTAATTACTTTGCCCCAGGCTTTTCTTTGTCCTTTGCCAGTAATGTTTCCTATATCTTGAGTTTGATTCTCTTTGGGATGGGTTTGACGCTGTCACCAGCTGACTTTAAGCGGATTTTCAAGCGTCCCATCCCCGTTATTTTAGGTACGGTGGCTCACTACGTCATCATGCCCTTGATTGCCTTTACTTTGTGCCTCGTTTTTCACCTGGAAGGCGACATTGCCGCCGGCGTTATTTTGGTTGGTTCTTGTCCAAGTGGAACGGCTTCCAGCGTTATGGCCTTCTTGGCAAAGGGGGATGTGGCCTTGGATGTTTCCATTGAGGCGCTGTCCACCTTGCTGGCACCGATTATGTTGCCGCTCTTGCTCAAGCTCTATGCTGGCCAGTACGTTGCCGTTTCCAGTTCAACCCTTTTCTGGAAAACGTTGGAAATCGTTGTGGCACCGATTATTCTCGGTGTCATTGTCAACACCTTCTTTAGTAAGCAAATCGAGCCAATTAAGCATGTGATGCCTTTGATCTCTCAAATTGCTATTTTGTCTATCATTGGGGTTGTCTTTGCGGTTAACCGCGCACATCTTTTCTCAGCGGCAACGATGATTATTATTCCAATCGTTATGCTCCACAATCTCTTGGGTTACGCCCTTGGCTATGGCTTTGCCCGCTTAATTAAGTTGGACTTGCCTCAGCAAAAGGCCTTTACCTTCGAAGTCGGCATGCAGGATTCTTCCTTGGGTGCAACTTTGGCCATGAAGTATTTGGTGCCTGTGGCTGCCGTGCCATCAACATTCTTTTCAATTTGGCACAATATTTCGGGATCCATTCTTTCATCTTGGTGGGCCCGTCGCCAATAAGTGCACAAAAAAAGAACTCGCTCTTAAGCGAGTTCTTTTTTAATTGGTTGAATACAATTCGTTTTTCAACATTTCATCTGTATCTTGAGCGTACTTATAAACCTTGGTATTCCCATCAGCGGTATCGATTCGAACAAGGGAAGTTCCGGAATCAACACGCCAAACATAAACCATGGAACCTTCGCCACCAGACTTGGCAATGTACTTTTGTGGATCAGCCTTTAAATCAGTCTGTGAAAGAGTCCCGAAGGTTTCAGCATTTTGCTTGAGAGTCTTTTTGGGATCCTTGTTTACATCAGCCTGAGTAGGGGTCGTCTCTTGGACCTGAGCTTTTTGACCTTGGAAGGCCTTATAACCAAAGACGGCGCCAACGACGAGCAGGATGACGAGCACCACCATCCAAAACCAAGGTTGCTTGTAGAAGGGGTTGGTTAAAGCGCGCATTGACTTAGACTTTTTTTGTTTTTTCGTAGCCATGGGCTAGGTCTCCTCAAAAATCGTATAAATTAAAAATAAAAACCTACCCCCGAATTCGAGAATAGGTTTTGAAATTACTTGTCTTCAGTAACTTTCTTACCGTTGTAGACACCAGAAGGTGACACGCGGTGGGATACGCGATATTCACCGGTTGCCTTGTCCAAAACAATGTTAGGGACGTTCAAACCGATGTGTCCGCGGCGGTTACGCTTGTGAGACTTTGAATTCTTGTTTGATGGGGTAGCCATGTATTGGCACCTCCTTTCGATTCAGATTATCAACTGTTTAAGTTTAACGAAATAAGAAGTCTTTGTCAACTTGAAAAAAGGGAATCGTCAAGCAAAAAGCCTTGACATGATTTTATCAATAAGGGACAAGCTTTGCTAAAATAGTAGATAAACATTTTTCAAGGAGAAAAAGATGGCAGAGTTAGAAGCCCGTCAGCTAAATGTGACTGACATTTTGACGGATATTAATTTTAAACTGACTTCCGGCCAGCACTGGACTTTAACCGGTCCGTCTGGTGGAGGGAAGTCAACCTTTTTGAAAGCCCTGGCGAGCTTGCAGCCTAATACTTCTGGGCAGCTCTTATTGGATGGCAAGGCCGTATCAGATTATCCGATTAACGAATACCGCGAGGCAGTTTCTTATGCGGTCCAGAGTGCATTGTTATTTGGCAAGACTGTGCGCGATAACTTGGACTTGCCCTTTGAATTGCGTCAGCAAAAGGCCGATGAGCAGGTTCAAACGGAGTTCTTGGAAAAGGTTAACCTACCGGCCGACTACTTGGATCGTTCGATTCAAGATTTGTCCGGCGGTCAGCGCCAGCGTGTTGCCGTTTTGCGTAATTTGATTTTTCCGCCAGAGTTTCTTCTATTAGATGAAATTACCACTGGTTTGGATGAAGAGAGCAAGAAGACGGTCTGGTCCTGCGTTTTAAATGAACAAAAGGAGCATAACTTCGGGATTATTTCGATTACCCACGACCCGGACGAAATTAAGGGCGCAAAGCACGTGATTGAGATTCAAGGAGGACGGCTAAATGTTAAATAAGACCGTTGAAGTTTCAAATTGGTCCCTGGTTTTGGCCTTTGTCATGGTGATTATTTCCCTGGTCATCTCTTATAAGGAAAAACTGGGCTTGGAAAAGGATACGATTATTTCCGTTTTCCGGGCGATTGTCCAGCTGATTATCGTGGCCTATGTCTTGCGCTTTATTTTCTCGGTCAACAACATGGTTTTGACCCTGACCATGATGCTAGTCATTCTCTGGAATGCGGCACGGAACGGTCAAAAACGTGCGCCTGGTTTGGATGGGGCCCTTTGGATTACACTGGTGGCCTTGCTGCTTGGTGGGGGTGTAACCTTGCTCTTGCTGGTTTTGACCGGCGTGATTAAGGTTGAACCTTGGCAGCTTGTGCCTGTGACGGGGATGGTCATGAACAACGCCATGATTGCCGTTGGCCTGGTTTACCGCAGTCTGGACCAAATGTATCAAGATCGGCAGGAACAGGTCTTTGAACGACTAGCGCTGGGGGCCAATCCTAAACAGGCTTCTGGCTCAATCGTCAAGGACGCCATTAAATTCGGTATGCAACCCACCATTGATTCAATTAAGACCATGGGTTTGGTTTCCTTGCCAGGCATGATGTCCGGCTTGATCATGGCGGGCGTTGAACCGGTTTTGGCGATTAAGTACCAAATCATGGTCGTCTTCATGCTGCTTTCCTCAACCGGCCTAGCTTCGGTTTACGCCTCCTATGCGGCCTATCGTAAATACTTCAATGCGAACTGGCTCTTGCATTTGCCTGGAAGCAAATAGGTGGTAAAATGGCCTATGTGACGGATTTAATAATTCACTAGGAGTACGCGATGCGTTCGAATACAAAAAACATTTTGGTCATTCATCTTATCGTCCTTTTATTCATATTATTTGTTTACTTTACGCCGACCCACTTTACTTTTTTGATGTGGAATGTTTTCCTGGCGCTTTTGCCTTTGGATTTCGCGCTTTTGGCCGCAAAGTTCCAGAATAAGTTCATGGTTTTGCTCTTTGCCTTGTTCTGGTTGTTGTTCTTCCCGAACACCATGTATATGATTACGGACTTCATCCACCTACAATACATTTCCACGGCTTTGGATGTGCGCTACCAGTACTTTAACTACTCCGTGCTATCCGCCGGTATTTTTATCGGGGTTACCTTGGGAGTCTTGAGTATGGAAATCATGCTGCGCCGTTTCTTCAAGCACGATGGGGATGTCTTGAAGTGGGTTTGCATGTTCGCCTTGTCGATGCTGTCAGCCTTTGGAATTTACCTCGGGCGCTTCTTACGCTTGAATTCCTGGGATGTTTTCACCATGCCTAAGCTCGTCTGGCAAACCGTCCAAGCCTCAATGACTGACCATATGCTAACCTTTGTCACGCTCTTTGCTGGCGTGCAATTTGCAATCTTAGTGATCTATCACTATGGTGGCCGTCTTTTGACCAATTTAACGCTTGACAAATTAGAATAAAATCCGTAGTATATATCTTGTTGAACAAGTAGGAGCGCCCGCTTCTCGCCCAGTGATTGCAAGATATTGCTCGGCAGATACAAGTTGTACGAGGATTCGTACGCCAATGTGGAGTGGGTAGAACTATGTTTTATCCGCTTTTTTCTTTGTTCACAAATGAAATTCGGAGGTATTCGACCATAGCACGTCAACCAAGACAAGTTGATTTAGTCAACGAAAATATTCGTGCATCGCACGTTTTGCTGATTAATAACGGCAAAAAAGAAGAAATGTCAACTCGTGACGCCCAAAAGATTGCTGATGAGCAGGGCCAAGACTTAGTTCTTGTTCAAGCCAATGGTAATCCGCCCGTTGCTAAGATTATGGATTGGGGTAAGGCAAAGTTCGAGGCGCAAAAGCGTCAAAAGGAACAGCGCAAGAACCAAAAAGTTGTTCAGGTTAAAGAAGTTCGTATGTCACCTGTTATTGATTCAGGCGACTTCGAAACGCGTAAGAAGGCTGCCATCAAGTTCCTTGAAAAGGGAAACAAGGTGAAGTTGAACTTGCGTTTCCGTGGCCGAATGATTACGCACCAAGATATTGGTCGTGAAGTTTTGGAACGGATGGCAGAAGAGTTGGACGACATTGCCAAGGTTGAACAACGTGCCAAGATGGATGGTCGCCAAATGTTTTTGGTTTTGGCCCCACGTAAGGCTAAGTAATACTGACAGTAAGCACTATACGATAGGAGATTGGTTAACATGCCCAAGATGAAGACACACCGCGCTTCTGCAAAGCGCTTCAAGAAGACTGCTAATGGTGGCTTTAAGTCAGCCTCAGCTTATACTTCACACCGTTTCCACGGTAAGACTAAGAAGCAACGTCGTCAATTGCGTGGTACCCGTATGATGAACAAGACTACGGTTAAGACCTACGCTAAGTTGCTAAGTACCCTTTAATTAACAGGGTCATCATTAAGATTTGAATTTTCTAGGAGGAAATACCCATGCGAGTTAAGGGTGGTACAGTTTCACGTGCACGTCGTAAGAAGTTTGTTAAGTTAGCCAAGGGTTACCGTGGTCAACGTCGCATCAACTACAAGGTTGCTAAGCAACAGGTATACAAGTCATACCTTTACGCATACCGCGATCGTAAGAACCGCAAGCGTAACTTCCGTAAGTTGTGGATTGCTCGTATTAACGCAGCAGCCCGTATGAACGGTTTGTCATACTCAAAGTTGATGCACGGCTTGACTTTAGCTGGTGTTGAATTGAACCGTAAGATGTTGGCTGATTTGGCTGTTTCTGATTTTGATACTTTCAGCAAGATTGCTGAACAAGCAAAGTCAGCTTTGTCAAAGGACAACGCTATCGTACCTGCACGTAATGCAGCAACTACTGCAAAGACTGTTAAGGTTGATCGTTAATTTAACTTTTAAAGGACTCAGAATGCTGAGTCCTTTTTTGTTGTCTAAAAATAGAGCTGGGCAAAGAGAGCTTTAGTTATGGTAAAATAAAAGTACTTATGTATCGAGACAATCATCTTATTTACGCTAGGATGAATCGAAATTTTATTTTCTATTATTAAAGGACGGTTTATGACTGATTTAAGCATTATTCCCTTCGGGGGCGTT
This sequence comes from Eupransor demetentiae, assembly GCF_963930865.1. Lineage (NCBI taxonomy): Bacteria > Bacillati > Bacillota > Bacilli > Lactobacillales > Lactobacillaceae > Eupransor > Eupransor demetentiae. Next base: position 265,805 of record NZ_CAWVOH010000001.1, read on the forward strand.
CGTGAAAACGGTAAGAGCATGTATGCTGTTACAGTCCACGACGACATTTTTCTATTGGACGCAGGTTTGAAGTACCCGGCAACTGACCAACTCGGTGTTGACGTAGTTATTCCGGATTTTGAATACCTTGTTAAGAACCAAGACCGCATTGCGGGCGTTTTCCTTTCACATGGTCACGCAGATGCCATCGGGGCGCTACCTTACCTTTTGCAAGAAGTTAATGTGCCTATTTTTGGTTCTGAAATGACGATTGCTTTGGCCAAGTTGATTATTTCAGAAACACCAGAACTAAAAGATTATGACGATTACCACGTCGTAAACGAAAAGACTGAAATTGATTTTGGTGACGTTAAGATTTCATTCTTTAACACCACGCACTCGATTCCAGAATCCTTGGGAATTGTAGTGGGCACTACCTACGGTCAAATCGTTTACACCGGCGATTTCAAGTTCGACCAAACGGCCGAAAGCTACTACCAAACTGATTATCAACGCCTTGTTGAAATCGGGACGAAGCCGGTTTTGGCTTTGCTAGGTGATGCTGCCGGGACCGAAACGACCGGTGTACCAGCCGCAACGGAACGTCAAATCCACGAATATATTCACGATACTTTTGTGGAAAACAAGGGTAAGCGCATCATTGTTGCCGCCGTTGCTTCTAACATTCAACGTATCCAACAAGTAATTGATGCTACGGCAGACACGAAGCGAAAGTTGATTTTGTCCGGTAACGACATTGAAAACATTGTTCGTACGGCCCTGAAGTTGAAGAAGTTGCACTTGCCGCTGCCTAAGGATGAGCTATTTGCCAGCCTTAAGGATATCGATTCATTGCCCGCTGAAGAAACGGTTATTTTGGAAACGGGTAAGATGGGTGAACCTATCAAGCACTTGAACCGAATGGCAGCTGGCGAAGATCGCCATGTCAACATCGGAGAAGGGGACTTGGTCTTCATTACGACGACGCCAGCCTTTGCAATGGAATCTTACGTTGCCCACACGCGCAACATGCTCTTTAAACAGGGGGCAGACGTTAAGCAGATTTCAGCTGACCTACGTTCTAGTGGCCATGCTTCTGCCAACGATTTGCAGTTAATGATTAACTTTGTTAAGCCAAAGTACTTCATGCCTGTTCAAGGTGAGTACCGGGTCATGGTAACTGCTCGCGATGCTGCCGAAGAGGTTAACATTCCAGAAGACCACATCTTGATGGCCAAGAATGGTGACCAGTATCAGTGGCAGGACGGCAAGTTTGAGCTTGAGGGATCCTTTACCGTTGGTGAAACGATGATTGATGGCTCTGGTACCAATGACATTGGAAACGTTGTGCTACGTGACCGCCGGATTTTGTCAGAAGACGGCGTCTTCGTTTCTGTTGTGACAATTGACCGTAAGAAGCGCAAGGTGGTTTCAAAGCCAAAGTTGACTTCTCGTGGTTTTGTTTACGTTAAGGCTAACCGTGATTTGATGAAAGAAGCTTCGCGTATCACGGTCGAAAAGATTGAGGACTATCTTAATAACTCCAAGAGCTTTGACTGGAACGAATTAAAGAATGGCGTGCGCGAAGCATTGTCCCGCTATCTCTTTAACGAAACTCGCCGCCGTCCCATGGTGATGCCGGTGGTTATGGAAGTTAACCAAAACCGCCGCCCTCGTCATGGCAAGAACAATGCCAAGGGTCAAGCAAAGAATAATAATCAAGCTGAAAAGGGCAATAAGCCTCAGCATAAGAAGAATAAGAACCATAAAAATAAGCAAAAGAGCGAAAAGCAAACGGATCAAAAGAAAGAAGCATAAGCTGGGAGGACAAGACTTTGGCAGAGCATTTGAATGATGAACAAAGTCAGTTACTCCAAGAAGCCCAGCAAGCCTTAGACCAAAAGAATTGGCCTCAGGCAGTTGCCTCACTAGAAGAGCTTTACCAGTCCGTTTCCACCTTAGCGATTAATTATCGCTTGGTGACTGCTCTTTTTTTTGACGAACAATATCAGTTGGCGGCTGACTTTCTAGACGATTATCTCAGCGATTATGTCACGGAACCGACATACTTCAAGCTAGCCCTGGAAATCCTGTTGAAGAACCAGCACTTTGTCGAAGCCCAGGAATTGTTGAATTTGGCCCATCCGTCTGAATATGAGGATTACCTTCAAACGATTCGCCAAGCCGAAAAAGAAGCCGCCGAACAAATGGCGGTAACATTTGAAACGGTCGCCCGCCAGTTTTATCATTTGAGCGATTATGATTTAGCCAAGCAAGAAGAACGTTATCTGGCGGCAAGAAATCTGCCGGTCGATACCTTCGTCCAGGGGGCAAAGTATCTCTTGATTGATCCCTTCACATCACCAGTTATGCGGGTTACCTTGATGGAAGACCTTCATAAGTTGGCCTGGTCCCAGACGATTAGCTACCGCTGGCTTGATGATGAAACTTATGAAAATAATTTTGCGCAAAGTCCCATGCCGATTGAAAGTTCAGCATATCAGGGCCTAGACAAAATTTATCAAGATCAAGTTGCCCACCAAGATCCCTTGGCCTGGCAGTATTTACAGGATCAAAATCGTTTGGAAATTTCGCTTTTGTACCCACGGCAAGATGAGCTGCTGACTGATTTGCCTCGCTGGGCAAAACGTAATCAGGACCGTTACTATCAGCGTCCGGTTGTTAAATCCAAGGACGCGCAAGATCAACTGCAAGACCTAGTCTGGCAAAAGATTAATGCCTTTCTACCCGGGATTTGATTTTGAAGAAAAAGTTATTTACAAGCCCAAAAGGACTTAGTATAATAGTCCCTGGCTTAACTGCCAGAAAAATGCATGCAGGGTTGTGTTTATGCGCCCTGCGTTGTAAAATATAAACATACGATTTTTTCAGTTTTTCGCTGGAAAATAAAATTTGGAGGAAACTACATTGGCTAAGGAAACTTACGTTCGCAATAAGCCCCACGTTAACATTGGTACGATCGGCCACGTCGATCACGGAAAGACTACTTTGACTGCCGCTATCTCAAAGGTATTGGCTGAAAAGGATGGTGGTACTGCCACTGATTTCGCTGAAATCGATAACGCTCCTGAAGAAAAGGAACGCGGAATCACGATCAACACTTCTCACATCGAATACGAAACTGACAAGCGTCACTACGCCCACATCGATGCCCCAGGTCACGCGGATTACGTTAAGAACATGATCACTGGTGCCGCTCAAATGGATGGTGCCATCTTGGTTGTTGCCGCAACTGATGGTCCTATGCCACAGACTCGTGAGCACATCTTGCTTGCCCGCCAGGTTGGTGTTGAACATTTGGTTGTCTTCTTGAACAAGACTGACCTTGTTGACGATGAAGAATTGGTTGACTTGGTTGAAATGGAAGTTCGTGAATTGCTTTCAGAATATGGTTTCCCAGGGGACGATATTCCTGTAATCAAGGGTTCAGCTTTGAAGGCTTTGGAAGGTGATCCAGAGCAAGAAAAGGTTATCATGGAATTGATGGATGCTGTTGATGAATACATCCCAACTCCAGCTCGTGAAGATGACAAGCCATTCTTGATGCCTGTTGAAGATGTCTTCACTATCACTGGTCGTGGTACTGTTGCATCTGGTCGTGTTGACCGTGGTGTTTTGACTACTGGTACTGAAGTCGAAATCGTTGGTTTGAAGGATGAAATCCAAAAGACCACTGTTACTGGAATCGAAATGTTCCGTAAGACTTTGGAAGAAGCACAAGCTGGTGATAACATCGGTGCATTGCTTCGTGGTATCGATCGTGACCAGATCGAACGTGGTCAAGTTTTGGCTGCTCCTGGCTCAATCAAGACTCACAAGAAGTTCAAGGCCGAAGTTTATGTCTTGACTAAGGAAGAAGGTGGACGTCACACTCCATTCTTCACTAACTATCGTCCACAGTTCTACTTCCACACGACTGATGTTACTGGTGTCGTAGAATTGCCTGAAGGCGTTGAAATGGTTATGCCTGGTGACCAAGTAACTTTCGAAGTTGAATTGATCGCACCAGTTGCCATTGAAAAGGGATTGAAGTTTACTGTTCGTGAAGGTGGCCACACTGTTGGTGCCGGAACTGTTACTGAAATCGAAGACTAATCTCTTCACTAAGTCCAACCTCGGTTGGGCTTTTTTCTTTGCTCCAAAGCACAATAAAAAAGGCCTGTTCGTTTGAACAGGTCTTTTGTTTACTTGTTTGATTCTTTGCCAAGCGCCGCTTTGCGAGCTGCCTTGTCGGCTTCGCTTTCCTCTTTGGGAAGAGCAATTAAATCATCAAGAGGAGAGTTTGTACGTTCTTCTTTATTAACAATTTTAGCCATGTCATCCTCCTTTAGGATTTACAATAATTTCATTATAACATTAGCAGCGCCCAAGTAAGTAGGTGTGTATGCCGTTGCTGAGATAGTAGGCATGTTGATAGTCTTCTTCGAATAGGGTGTCAAAGAATTGATTAAGCTCAGGTTCTGCTTGGTTACTTTTCATAATCAAGAGACCTTGCTTCTTGAGGTGATTCATAACAATTTGGCAGTCCTGTAAAAGGGGACTGGTTGCATCGTCATTAAAACCACCGTCGCGCGAGTAGTCAATCATGGCTAAAGCTAGTTGATGATGGCCCAACTCTAAAGCAAAGTTTTGATCAATTTGCTTACCAAAGATCTCGACCCGATCATTTAAACCACTTAGCAGTAGGGAAGCAGCAATTTCATTAGCAATGTCAGCATCTGCGTGAAATGATAAAACTTTTCCTTCATCGCCGACACGTGCCGCCAGTAAACGACTGTTACGTCCGCTTTTGGGCGTTAAATCCAGCACATAATCGCCGGCGCTTACATTTTGATCAACCAATTCTTGGCTAAAGGCCTGGCTATTGGGTACCATGACTTCACCTCTTCTTTTTAATCTATCCCTGATTATAGCGAAAAATTTGGCATTTATGTTATAATAAAAGCACTTTTTGACATTAGTAAGTGCGGCGCGGTTACAGAAAATAAGCGGGGCTGCGAGCTTATCGAACAAAGCACTGAACTCGGTCAATGGCTTTACTGGTGAAGGATTTTAGTAGTCGGTACGTGTAACACTGCGTTAAAGGTTTAAAGGCGTAGGCAACTACGTGAACTTAGGTGGTACCGCGAAAATTTCGCCCTATGTCATATTTTACTGTGACATGGGGCTTTTCTTTTTCGCTAAACAAGGAGGATTCAGCGTAATGGGTTACGATCATCATTCGATTGAAAAGAAGTGGCAAGATTTCTGGGCCGAACATAAGACTTTTAAGGCACCGGATCAATCTGATAAGCCAAAGTACTATGTCTTAGACATGTTCCCTTATCCTTCAGGACAAGGTCTTCACGTCGGTCATCCGGAAGGTTATACGGCCACGGATATTGTTAGCCGTTATAAGCGCGCGCAAGGCTTTAACGTCTTGCACCCAATGGGTTGGGATGCCTTTGGTTTGCCCGCCGAACAATACGCCATTAAGACTGGAAATAACCCCGCAACTTTCACTGACAAGAACATTGCGGTCTTTAAGAAGCAAATTCAATCGCTCGGATTCTCATACGATTGGGACCGTGAAATTAAGACCACGGATCCAAAGTATTACAAGTGGACGCAGTGGATTTTTGAAAAGCTCTACGAAAAGGGCTTGGCTTACGAAGATAAAATCATGGTTAACTGGGCCCCTGATTTTCCTGGTGGGGGAATCGTGGTGGCCAACGAAGAAGTTATCGATGGTAAGACGGAACGTGGTGGCTACCCAGTCTACCGCGTGCCAATGCGTCAGTGGGTCTTGAAGATTACGGCCTACGCCGATCGTTTGATTGATGATTTGGACGACTTGGACTGGCCTGAAGCCATCAAGGAACAGCAACGTAATTGGATCGGCCGTTCAATCGGAGCCTCCGTCGTCTTTGATATTGAAAAGCACACGGGTTCTCAGGTTGAAGTATTCTCAACACGTCCCGATACTTTGTTCGGGGCTTCTTACATTGTTTTGGCACCGGAACATGACTTGGTTGCTGAAATTGTGACGCCTGAACAAAAGGAAGCCGTGGAGAAGTACCAAGCATCAATCGCTGCAAAGTCTGATCTTGAGCGAACGGATTTGAACAAGAATAAGACTGGTGTCTTCACTGGAGCTTACGCAACAAACCCAGTTAACGGTAAGCAAATTCCAATTTGGATTGCTGACTATGTTTTGGCCTCATATGGAACTGGTGCCGTTATGGGTGTGCCAGCTCACGATCAACGTGACTGGGACTTTGCCAAGAAATTCGATTTGGACATTACACCTGTTATTGAAGGTGGTAATGTCGAAGAAGAAGCCTATGCCGGTGATGGTCAGCACATTAACTCTGACTTTTTGAACGGTAAGGGCAAGCAAGAAGCCATTGATAGCATTATTGATTGGTTGACAGAGCATAAGGCGGGAGCTAAGAAGGTAAACTACCGCTTGCGTGACTGGATTTTCTCACGTCAGCGTTACTGGGGTGAACCAATTCCAGTTATTCACTGGGAAGATGGTACCCAATCCTTGGTTCCTGAAGAAGAATTACCATTGCGTTTGCCTAAGATGAACCAAGACCAAATGAAGCCATCTGGTACTGGTGAGTCACCATTGGCGAACGCAACGGACTGGTTGGAAGTAACTCGCGAAGATGGCGTTAAGGGCCGTCGCGAAACCAACACTATGCCACAGTGGGCCGGCTCATCATGGTACTTCCTACGCTATGTTGATCCTAAGAATGGTGAAATGTTGGCTGACCCAGAAAAGTTGAAGTACTGGATGAACGTTGACCTTTATGTTGGTGGAGCCGAACACGCCGTTTTGCACTTGCTCTATGCTCGTTTCTGGAACAAGTTCCTTTACGATTTGGGTGTTGTGCCAAACAAGGAACCATTCCACAAGTTGGTTAACCAAGGTATGATTCTTGGTGGCAACCACGAAAAGATGTCCAAGTCGAAGGGAAACGTGGTTAACCCGGATGAAATCGTTAATGATTATGGTGCTGATACGCTTCGTGTTTACGAAATGTTCATGGGTCCTTTGACTCAGAGCAAGCCGTGGTCTGAAGAGGGGGTTTCTGGATCTCGTCGCTGGTTGGACCGTGTTTGGCGCTTGCTGATTGATGACGAAGGTAAGTTGCGTGATCACGTGACCAACTTCAACCCTGGTGACCTTGATAAGAGCTACAACGTCACGGTTAAAAAGGTTACCGAAGACCTCGAAAACTTGCGCTTTAACACCGCAATTTCACAGTTGATGGTTTTCGTAAACGACGCCTACAAGTCCGAAGCATTGCCATTGCCATACATGGAAGGCTTTGTCCAAATGCTCGCGCCATTCGCACCACATTTGGCCGAGGAACTTTGGTCTCGTTTGGGCCATGAAGGCGAATCGATTGCCTACGTCAAGTGGCCAAGTTACGATGAGAGCGCCTTGGTCGACTCTTCCGTTGAAATTATTTTTCAAGTTAACGGTAAGGTTCGTAGCAAGCAAGTCATGAGTAAGGATGCTAGTCAAGAAGAAATGATTGAAGCTGCGAAGGCTGATAAGCGCATCCAGAAGTACATTGATGGGGCCACTATCCGTAAAGTTATTGCAATTCCTGGCAAGTTTGTTAACATTGTTGCCAACTGATTTAATCCCGCTTCGGCGGGAGTACATAGATTTATTTAAGTAAGGAAATCAAAATGTCGCAAGATAAGCAGCCCGGAGCACAGCATGCAAACGATGATATTCAAGTTGATCGCACGGAAGTTGATGGCCAGTATTTAACAGCCGATGAACTGCTGTCAAAGTTGGATTTAAACGTTAGTCCTAGTGAAGGCCAGCAGCACTACAAAAAACGGGCCAGCCGTCGGCCTAGCCGAAAACATGTTGAAACACCTGCGCCCACGACCGTTGACTCCAGTCCGGAACTGTTAGATAAAGCTTTGGACCAAAATCTCGCCACGCCGACGGATGCCGCAACCATTAACCAAAGTGACTCAGACAGTCGTGCTTTGGTACGAGGATCAGCCTGGTTATCTGCTGGAAATATTATTTCGCGTTTGCTGGGTGCCGTCTTTATTCTCCCTTGGCTCTTGATGCTGGGGGAGTATGCCAATAAATCGAACTCACTTTTCTCGCAGGGTTACAACATTTATGGCATTATGCTGGCCATTGCGACCTTTGGTTTTCCATCGGCAATTGCCAAGGTCGTTGGGAAATTGATTGCCCAACATAAAAATGACGACATTCGTTCCTTGACGAAACAGTCTCTCATGGTGGGAGTGGTATTGGGTGTTGTTTTCGCGGCGATTCTATACATTGGTGCGCCGGCTCTTTCGAATCAAAATGATAACGTGGTGCCAGTTTTGCACTCCTTGGCCTGGGCGGTCTTAGTCTTTCCCTTGATGTCCATGCTGCGTGGGATTTTCCAGGGGCATCAACTGATGCACATTTCGGCGATTTCTGACATTGTTGAACAAATTGCGCGCATCATTTATCTTTTGCTAGCCACGCTGGTTGTTTTGAAATTAGACCCAACGAACTGGGTTGGGGCGGTGGTTCAAGCAACCTTTGCCGCCTTCATTGGTGCACTCTTCTCGATGGGAATTTTGGCCTGGGGCTGGATCAAGTACAAAGACCAAATTATGCCACCCGCAACGCCAAGGGGCGAACCCAATAAGGCCATGGAGCTCGTGGTTCATATTTTGAAAGAGTCTTGGCCCTTTGTCATCATTGGCTCAGCAACCAATCTCTTCCTCTTTGTCGATCAGTACAGTTTCTTTAACATCATGCGCCACTTCTTTGATATCTCAAAGGATGATTTGCAGGTTCAATTTGCGCTTTTTTCGGCCAACCCGAACAAACTCGTGATGATCGTGATTTCATTTGCCACGAGTATTGCGGCTTCGGCTTTGCCAATTTTGGCGGGAGCACGAGGGAAGGGCGACATGGAGGCAGTTAACAAGCAGCTAAAACAAGTTCTTTCCTTAACCATGCTGGTCCTTTTGCCGGCTGCACTGGGGATGTTTGCGATTTCAACACCGTTGTACAAGATGTTTTATCCAATCGATTCAACGACCCAGGAAGGAATTTACCTGCTTCAGTTCTCAACGATGCTGACAATTGTCTTTTCGCTCTTTATGCTCTTGGCGATGATTTTGCAGTCCCTGTCGGATACTAAAATCGTACTGAAGTCCTTTACTTACGGCCTCCTGATTAAAATCGTTCTGCAGTTGCCGCTGGTATACACCCTTCAAGGAATGGGGGCTTTGTTGGCCTCTGCCATTGGAATGGGCTACTCCGTTTACTACATGTTGAAGTACTCGGAGGAACACTATCAGGTTGGCCTAACGACGGTTGCTTCTGATGTTGGTGGCGCCTTCTTCGCTTCAGCCATTATGGCCATTGTTGTCTACCTTTTCTTGGCGGTCCTAAACGTCTTGCTACCGGGTAGTGGTAAGGTGGCCAACACCGTCGAAACTATTTTGGCTGTGGGTGTAGGTGGCATTGTTTTGCTACCACTCTATTCTTACTTTGGCCTAGCCGATAAAATCCTGGGATCTTATCTGCAACGCCTACCAAAATTTTTACGACCTGAACACAAATAAGTTCACAAAACCCCGTTCAGTCTGTGTTACCATGGGACTAATGTCCTTGGGACTAGACATTCTTGAAAACGGGGTTTTAACATGGGAAAGAAATCTTCACTACGTAAAATTGGTCTAACCGTGCTATTCTTCTTTGTCAGTGTGACATTGCAAGTAGTTGGACTGAATTTTTTCCTGATTCCAAATGATATTTTCTCAGTCGGGATTAACGGGGTTGCCCAGTTACTTTCGATTTTTGGCGTGCGCTTTTTGCATACAAGCATTGATACCGGTGTATTCATTCTGGTTCTTAACATTCCAATCGGAATTATCGGTTGGCGCTTGATCGGGGGTAAGTTTACGCTTTTGTCCTTCCTGAACTCTGTGGCCGTTTCAGTAGCCTTAATCGTTGTGCCCGTTGGACCTTTTACCACTCAGCCTTTGCTAGCTTCGCTCTTTGGTAGTGTGTTGGTGGGAACTTCAGTTGGACTAGCTCTCCGTTATGGTTTTTCAACGGGTGGCCTGGACATCATTGCCATGGTAGTCCAAAAGCGAACTGGGAAGTCTATCGGGGTCTTCATGAACGCCGTTAACTTTGTCATCGTCTTAATCGCTGGTTCCTTCATCGGCTGGCAAAATGCGCTTTACACCTTGATTGGAATTTACGCCAACGGCCGGGTGGTGGATACAATCTATACTGGTTACCAGAAGGTAACGGCCTTAATTGTTACCACCAAAGGCCAAGAGGTCGTCGATGCCCTACATCGCGACTTTATCCGTGGGATTACGATTTTGCCATCTCAGGGGGCCTATACGAAGCGTGACTCGCAAACTTTGATGATGGTCATTTCCCGTTACGAATTGTTTGAAATGCAAGAAACCGTTCGTCATATCGATCCGAAGGCCTTTATTAACTTTGTTAGCACGGTTTCGGTTGCCGGGGAATTCCTTGATGCTGACCGCCAACTCCAGATGCGTAAATCGATGTCGCCTAAGCCTGCGACAATTGATGCTCAAGTCGAAGCTGAAAAGCAATTGGAAGATCAATTGCAGCAAATTCAAGAGCAACAGGACAACCAATCAAATCAATAATTTTTGATAGAAATTTAGCTTTTTTAAAAAGGGAGCAAGAGGGGTTAAAGTCGCCATTTCGGGCGATTTTCTCAGCTTGCTTTTTCTCATAAAAGGCAGTAAAGTAGTAGTCAATAACTGAAAATATTTGCAGATATATCGCTGGAAAATGGCCAGCAGTTTCTACCACGCACCCAACGTCGTGACTATCCGTGAATGCTGTAAGACTTTTTGACGTACAAGCATTTGTGGATCTGTTTTTTCCTGCAAGTGCTTTTTTGTTTAAAAATGGGCCAAGCGATATCAGTAAAAAAGGAGACATAATGGCAAAGTTTAGCAAGAAGAATAAATTTGTTCCGATGGGTTTGACCTTTGAAGATATGAAGATTGAAGGGCACGATCAGGCCATCGCACTTGATCAAGTTAGCGTTGCCACCCAGTTGACGCCAACTTTGAAGCTTAATATTCCCTTGCTATCAGCAGCCATGGATACTGTTACGGAATCTGATTTCGCGATTGCTTTGGCACAATTTGGTGGTTTAGGCGTTGTGCACAAGAACATGACGATTGCTGATCAGGCAAATGAAATCGCGCGAGTAAAGGAATACCACTTCGATGAAAAGGCCTATCCCAAGGCTGCTATTGATGCCGAAGGTCGTTTACTTGTTGCGGGTGCTGTTGGAGTAACCAATGATACCTTGAAGCGTGTTCAGGCCCTTGCCGACGCCGGTGCCGATGCCATTGTTTTGGATTCAGCTCACGGACATTCAGAAGGGGTTTTGCGAAAGGTATCCGAAGTTCGTCAGGCCTTTCCAAAGCTCAATATTATTGCGGGTAACATCGCAACTGAATCAGGTGCCGCAGCGCTCTACGACGCTGGTGCCGACGTGGTAAAGATTGGAATCGGTCCTGGTTCAATCTGTACCACTCGTGTGGTTGCTGGAATCGGTGTCCCACAACTCTCTGCCATTCGCGATGCTGCTGTGGAAGCGAAGAAGCGCGATAAGAGCATCATTGCTGATGGTGGTGCTAAGACCGCCGAAGACATTTTGAAGGCCTTGGCTATGGGTGGCAACGCCGTTATGCTGGGTTCTATGTTCTCTGGAACTGCTGAAACGCCTGGTGATGTCTTCGAAGAAAATGGTAAGAAGTTTAAGTTCTACCGTGGTATGGGTTCAATCGCGGCGATGGAAAACGGTTCTAAGGACCGTTACTTCCAAGGTGAAGTGAAGGAAGCCAACAAGATGGTGCCGGAAGGAATTGAAGCCCGCGTTGTCTATAAGGGTACCTTGGAAGAAGTTTTGGAACCGGTTATGGAATACTTGACTGGCACGATGGCGGAGCTTGGTGCCAAGAACATTGAAACTTTGATTAGCCAAAATGATTTGCGTTTGAACACAAAGGTGCACGACTACCAAGCATCACTTTAATTTGCAGCTGATATTAGGGAGAAATTATGACGAATCAAGCAAGTAAGCAGGGGCTAGGTTACGATCAAACTTTGTTGGTCCCCGCAGCCTCAAGCGTCCTACCACATACTGTTTCACTTAGCAGTCATTTAGGGACTTTCAAGTTGAAAGAACCATTGGTGGCCAACGCCATGGGTTCTGAATCAAATGATTACGCTATTCCAATGGCGCTAGCCGGTGGTTTGGGTGTTATCGCTGCTGAAAAGGACTTGGATGACCAAGTTGCTGAAATCAAGAAGGTCAAGAACCACGCGGTTAACATCGAAGAAAGTGAAAAAGCACTTCTCGATGACGCTGGTCAATTAAAGGTTGGTACTGAAGTTTGGTTGACCGATGGAGTTGCCGAACGAATGAACACATTGGTTGATGCGGGAGCGGATGCCATCTTCGTTTACCTCAACAAGGCTTTGGACGATGCTGCTGTTAAGCAACTATCCGAATTAAAGCATAAGTTCGAAAAGACGCTCTTGGTTGTCGGTTTGATTGACGACCCCAAGGAAGCTAAGCAACTTTATGAAGCAGGTATTGATACCATTATTGCCGGTCCAAGCCAAAATTCAGCCTGGCCTGCTGACCATCACTATCCATTCTTAACGGTGACGATGGATATTGCGGAAGTTGCTGCTGATTATGATAAGGCGGTCATTGCAGGTGGTGGCATACATTACTCCGGTGATGTCGTGAAGGCCATTGCTGCCGGCGCCGATGCGGTCATGATTTCTGATTACCTTTCTGGTGATGAAAGTCCTAAGGACGCTATTTTCCAGATTGATGGTGGTTTACGTGCCGGGATGGGCTACACTGGGTCTGCTGATATCGCAACCTTGCAAGCACAAGCTCAGTTCGTTCAGATTACGGATAATGGTTTGCGTGAATCGCATCCACACGATGTTCAGATTACGAAGCAAGCTCCTAACTACGTAGAACAAGAAAAGGATTAATGATGACGAAGAACGATTCCCTCGATAAGGTCTTAGTTCTGGACTATGGTAGCCAGTATAATCAATTGATTACTCGTCGCATTCGCGAAATGGGTGTCTTTTCTGAGCTCCGTTCAAACAAGATGACTTTAGACGAAATTAAGGCCTATAACCCCAAGGCCATCATTTTATCTGGTGGACCAAAGTCAGTTTATGATGACGATGCCTTTACCATTGACCCCGAAATTTTCAAAATGGGGATTCCTGTTTTGGGTGTCTGCTACGGGATGCAGTTGATGGCCCAGGACTTGGGCGGTAAGGTTGAAGCTAACCCTGGAAACGGGGAATTTGGCCAAACGGTTATCAAGAAAAGTGGCAATGGCAGCAAGCTTTTGGCCGATACGCCAGACGAGCAAGTTGTCTTGATGTCCCACTCCGATAACGTGACCAAGTTGCCTGAAGGCTTTGAAGTTGCCGCTGGTTCCGAAAAGACACCCATCGCTGTGATCGCCAATGATCAGGCTGGTTTGTACGGGGTGCAGTTCCACTCTGAAACAACTTTGTCAGAACACGGTAAGCAAATCTTGAAGAACTTTGTCATCAATATTGCCGGCGCCAAGGCCAACTGGACCATGGATGGTTTCATTGATGAACAAATCGAAAAGATTCGTCAGGAAGTCGGCGACCGCAAGGTTTTGCTCGGGCTTTCCGGTGGTGTTGACTCTTCTGTGGTCGGCGTTTTGCTGCAAAAAGCAATTGGTAACCAATTGACTTGTATCTTTGTTGATCATGGCTTGCTCCGTAAGGATGAAGCCCAGCAAGTAATGGACATGTTGGGTGGCAAGTTTGGTCTGAACATCATTAAAGTTGACGCCCAGAATCGTTTCCTTTCAAAGTTGGCCGATGTGACTGACCCTGAAAAGAAGCGTAAGATTATCGGAAACGAATTTATTGAAGTTTTCAATGATGAAGCGATTAAGTTGAAGGATGTTGATTTCTTAGCTCAGGGTACTTTGTACACCGATGTGATTGAATCAGGTACCGAAACGGCTCAGACAATCAAGTCCCACCACAACGTGGGTGGTTTGCCTGAAGAAATGCACTTCACTTTGATTGAACCTTTGAACACGCTCTTCAAGGATGAAGTTCGTGAACTAGGTAAGAAGTTGGGCATGCCGCACGAAATGGTTTGGCGTCAACCCTTCCCCGGTCCTGGTTTGGGAATTCGAATCATGGGAGCCATTACGGAAGACAAGCTTGAGATCGTTCGTGAATCGGATTGGATTTTGCGTGATGAAATCGCTAAGGCCGGTCTTGAAGGTGATGTTTGGCAGTACTTCACGGTCTTGACGAACAATAAGTCCGTCGGCGTAATGGGGGACTACCGTACGTATGAGTATACGGTTGCTGTTCGTGCCATTACTTCTGTTGACGGCATGACGGCCGACTTTGCTCGTTTGCCATGGGAAGTCTTGCAAAAGGTTTCCTCACGAATTGTAAACGAAGTGGATCATGTGAACCGCATCGTCTACGACATTACGGCTAAGCCACCTGCAACGGTTGAATGGGAATAATCAAATTACTCAGCTGATGCTGAGTTTTTTTGTTACTTAACCCAGAAAAGCGACTAGTTATGCAGAGGTAGCGGTGAAATTGGCAGATGTATGGTAGAATATTCTTAACACAATTTTTAGAATTACTTGGAGTAACCGATGGTTAATTATCCAAAGGGGGTCCATCATCGCAGCCAAGCAGCGAATACCTTATCTTCTGGAAAGAAGAGTTTAAAAGGCTTAACGTTTGGTCGTCGAGGCATGGGCCTAGAAGGCGAAATTAATCAAGCTAATGAATTTTACTTAGCGAATCATTTAGCTGTTGTCCATAAAAAGCCAACGCCGGTCACCATTGTCGGTGTGGATTATCCTGCACGATCAGCCGCAAAGATTACGGAAGCTTATTTTCAACAGCCTTCCACGACTGATTACAACGGGGTTTACCAGGGACGTTACATTGATTTCGATGCCAAAGAAACCAAAAACAAAACATCCTTTCCCATGAAGAACTTTCATGCCCATCAGGTAAAGCACCTTGCTGATGTTTTATCGCAAGGTGGGATTGGTTTTGTTATCGTGAAGTTTACTGTGTTAGATGAAAGTTACCTTTATCCTGCCTCAAAGCTAATTCGGACATGGCAAGCACACGATGGTCATGGTTCGATAAAGTATCAGGATTTAGTAGCGAACTCATATGCAATACCGGATAGCCTTAGTCCTAGTCTCGACTATTTAAAGGCCTTAGATTTATTATTAGCTGATATCCATTAAGCTAGTAGGAGATATTGATGTCTAATCAAGATAAGATGAGTGAAACTTCTCAAAAGCGTTCAGGACGCGGGAAGAACTCAGGTTTTCATAACTTATTCAAGCAATTGCCTAAGGGCTTTTTCGGCCGTTCTTTGCGCTGGATTGGTCTCTTTGCTTTGGCGCTTTTCTTGTGCCTTTCAGCCATGCTGACTTATTACATCGCCACGGCACCAAAGATTACAGGTTCTAATCTTTCCGCTGAAAACGCCACCCGTATTTACGACAAGAATGGCGATATTATTTGGTCAATGGCGACTCATAACCGTGAGTATGCTAAAGCGGATGATATTCCAGATAGTTTGAAGCAAGCGGTCGTATCAATCGAAGATCGTCGTTTCTACAAGCACCATGGTGTTGACCCAATCCGTATCGGTGGTGCTTTGGTAAGTAACTTAACCGGTTCATCTTTGGGGATGCAGGGTGGTTCGACTCTGACTCAGCAGCTGGTTAAGCTGTCAGTCTTCTCGACTTCATCGGCGGATCAGACTTTGAAGCGTAAGACCCAAGAAATGTGGTTGGCAACCCAGGTTGAAAAGAACTATTCCAAAGATCAAATCTTGGAGTTCTACATCAACAAGGTTTACATGGGCCACGGAATTTACGGGATGAAAACGGCGTCCGAATACTACTTCAATAAGCCTTTGAAGGATTTGACCTTAGCGCAGCAAGCGCTTCTGGCTGGAATCCCACAATCGCCAACGAATTATGATCCATACGCCAAGGACACGGAAAGTGCCACGAACCGTCGTAACCTAGTTTTGCAGGCCATGGTTCGTTACGGGGCCATTAGCCAACAGGATGCCGATGATGCTGAAAAGCAGGCGGTTGATGCCGGTTTGCAAGACATCGATTCGAAGGCTGAAGAAACCAACGAAAAGCGACTCATGGTTGATGGCTACGTTACTTCTGTTTTGTCCCAAGCTAAGAGTATGGGCTATGACACGAGCCGTGGTGGTTTGCAAATTTATACCAACATGGACTATAAGTTGCAAAAGAAGCTATACGATGAGGCCAATAATTCATCGAACGTTTCCTTCCCAAGCAAGGATGTCCAAATTGGTGCTACGATGACAAATCCAAATACTGGTGCTGTCGTTGCCCAATTGGGTGGTCGTAATTTGAAGTCAACTTTTGGTATTAACCGTGCCACGCAGACGATGCGTTCTGGTGGATCTTCCGTTAAGCCACTGGTTGATTACGGTCCGGCAATCGAGTACTTGAATTGGCCTACTTTCCGTACTGTTCAAGATAAGAAGTATAAGTATCCTGGTACTGATATCTCGGTTAACGATTGGGATAAGGACTTCATGGGAAACATCACGATGCGTTCGGCGATCGTTTTGTCTCGAAACATTCCGGCCATTAAGGCATTGGATGCTGTCGGACCTAAGAAGGCCGGTCAGTTCTTGAAGAATCTGGGCATTACGACGACGACTAGTCCAGAAGGCGCTTCAGCCTTGGGTATTCCAATTTCTTCAGAGCAAGAAGCTGCTGCCTTTGGTGCTTTGTCAAACGGTGGAACTTACTATGAACCTAACTACGTCAATAAGATTGTGACGGGTGATGGAACGTCTCACTACAACAAGAACAATGGTAAGCGTGCCATGAAGGAGAGCACTGCCTTCATGTTGACTGACATGCTTAAGGGTGTTGTTGGTTATGCTGGAACGGCTGCCGATGCTGCTATCGATGGTATTCATCAGGCTGGTAAATCTGGTTTGGTTGCCTACGATGAGCGTGCTGGTATGCCCGATCAAGCCATTTCTGATGCTTGGTTTACCGGTTATACCCGTTCTTATGTTTTGTCCGTTTGGACTGGTTATGATCAGCCTAACCAACCGAACCACTATATTTCATGGGAAGACCAGGACTTGCCAGCTAAGTATTACAAGCAGGTGATGTCTTATGCCATGAAGTACCGCAAGAACAGCGACTGGGAAAAGCCAGATTCTGTTTCATCAACCACTCGCAATAAGATTATTGAATACAAGGTCAAAGATGCGGATTGGAGCAATGGTGGTTTGCCAAGCGTTTACTCGATTCCTGGTTCTGGTGAACAAGAAGGTGGCAGTGATGTTTCGGCTTATTCAAACGATTCATCCTCAACTTCATCGGAAGTGACGACTTCATCAAGTCGTCGCGATGAAGAGCAATCTTCATCATCTTCTTCATCCGTTGATGGGGCTGGAAATGCTGGTGGCGGAAACGGCAACGGTAACAACGGCAATAATAACAACAACAATAGTAATTCAGGTATTAACAACGGCAATAATAGTAACGGCCATAGTAACCTGAATCCAAAGACGGTTAATGATTTGTTTAACTAATTTGGAAGGATCGAAAAATCTTGTTATCTTTGATGACAGGATTTTTTTACTAGTGGGGGATTTATGTCACGATTGTGGTTAACGGGTTACCGTTCTTATGAAATGGGAATCTTTAAGGATAATGATCCTAAATTGACTGTCATTAAATACGCGCTGAAATTATCCATCACTCAGGCGATTGAAGAGGGAGTGGACTGGGTTTTAACCGGTGGTCAACTCGGAACCGAACAATGGGCCATTGAAGTGGTGAATGAATTAAAGGAAGACTATGATCAACTGCGGCTGGGAGTGATTTTGCCCTTCCAAAAATTTGGGAGCCAATGGAAAGAGGACAAGCAAATAAAGCTTGCTTCCCTAATTGCCAGTGCTGATTTTCATGACCAAATTTATCACCAAGAGTATCAAGGCCCCTACCAATTGAGGGCCTACCAAGACTTTATGCTGGAACACTCCGACCGAGCCTTCCTGCTTTACGATCCGGATTTCCCCGGTAAAGTCGATTATGATTACCAAAAAATTTTGAAGTGGCAAGAAGAACGGCCTTACCCCTTAACAAACCTCACCATGGACGACTTGCAAGAGATTGCGACGGACTATGAGGAGAATCAAAAATTATAAGTTGCCTTTATTTCTTTCAACTGTTAAGATAAATCTAGTTAACTTTAAGGAGTTTTGATCTTGGTTCAAGTAAAGTACACACAAAAAGATATTTATGAACGCGTTTTTAAGCAAAAGCGTATGGGTGTCGGATACGACCCTCAGGATGTTGATGATTTTTTGGATGGTGTTATTAGTGATTACGGCGTTTTCAACGACCGTATCGAACAACTCCAGAAGGAAGTTGCTAAGTTGCAGTCAGCTTTGAAGGCAGCTCAGGATGAACTAGCAGCTGGTGGCGAAGGCCAACAGCACGCCACTCAGATTCCTGTTACGCCTGCTCGCGAAACAGCAAAGCCTAGCCATGATGGTCCGGTTTCAGTTGTTGATGATTCAGAAACTGCGCCTGCAGCATCTGCTGAGAGCAACAACGTGACGAACTTGGATTTGATCAAGCGCGTTGCCAACCTTGAACGTGCCGTTTTCGGTCACGAACGTGGTTAATTCAATTTAATTAATATTTGTAGGTGCTGAGTAATTGCGCATAATATTTCTTATGTGAGGAAGGTCCATGCTCACACATCCTGCGATGGATGTAGTGTTTGTGCTGGGATAAAAAATAAACCCAGGAACGGTGTTTCGGCATCGTTACGGCGGCTGAAAGTGCTAAGGCTCTGCTATGCATGAATAGGTCTGAAAGTGCCATAGAAACGTATGTGCTGGTGAAAGCCAGTACCTGAGACGAGGTAAACCCCACAAGTGGGCAACCCAAACTTTGGTAGGGGCGGCTGACCTAGTGAATTTGAAACGATGGTCGGTATGGTTCGCTTAGCGAACTTAGATAGATGATTACTGAAGGTGTAGACTCCTGATTTACACTGGAACAAAACATGGCCTACAGGCACCTACAACAGGAATCCGCGCAAGCGGATTTTTTTATTGGGTAAGTATAACCTAATGACAGGGCCTAAAAATCACGTTATAATGAGATGTTAACTTTAATTAAGGAATTCAGCATGCAGAAAATATCGAAGTTTAATAAATCCGTGGTTTTGCTCTTAACGAGTCTTTTGATTTTCCCGCTCTTAATGGGACTTTCGACAAGCGTGTCGGCGGCTGATAAGACAGATCCGGTTTTGTCCCGCATCCAAAAGAAGGGCAAGCTAGTGGTGGGCTTATCTGCCGACTATGCTCCTTATGAATTCCACGCCAAGGTTGATGGCAAAGACAAGATTGTTGGTTTCGATGTTTCATTGGCCCAGGCAATTGCGGATAAGTTGGGCGTTAAGTTAGAAGTTCAAGACATGGGCTTTGATGCCTTACTGGGTGCTTTGAAGACCGGCAAGGTCGATATGATTGCCTCTGGTATGACGGCCAATGCTGAACGAGAAAAAGAAGTTGATTTCTCCAAGGTCTACATGCGTTCACCCCAAGTCATGCTGATTCTAAAAAAGAACCAGGATAAGTACGGCAAGTCACTTTCTGACTATTCTGGCAAGAAAATCGGGGCCCAGACGCAGACTATTCAGGAAGATGTGGCCAAGACGATTCCGAATACGGACGTGGTCGCCCTACAAAAGTATCCGAACTTGATTTCGCAACTTAGCCAGGGTGTTATTGCTGGTGTTGTCGCCGAAAAGACAATTGCAGATGCCTACGCTGAACAAAATAAGAATTTCAAGGTCGTTGAACCGGCCTACACGACCGATGCAACGGGTGCTTCAGCCGTGGCTCTCCCCAAAAATGCGCCCGCCTTTAAGGCTGAAATTAACCAGGTGATTACTAAAGTTACCAGTAACGGTGATTTCGACTCTTGGAAAAAGCAGGCTAACAAGACGATGTTTGCGGACCAGAACCAGAACTTCTGGCAAAAGTATGGCCACTACTTTATTGCCGGTACAGGCATTACCTTGGCACTAGCCGTCATTGGAGTTGCCATCGGAGTCAGCCTCGGAACGATTCTGGCGCTGATGAAGTTGTCATCGACCTGGGTCATCAAGGCTTTGGGTAACATCTATGTTGAATATGTTCGTGGAACGCCTTTGTTGGTGCAAGCATTCATGGTCTTCTTTGGAACCCAAGCACTTGGTTTGAGCTTCTCGGCCTTCGCTTCCGGAGCCCTAGCCATGGGCTTGAATTCGGCGGCCTATGTGGCGGAAATTATTCGTTCAGGGATTGATTCGGTCGATAAAGGTCAGATGGAAGCCGCGCGTTCTCTTGGCTTTACCCGGGCTAAGTCCATGCGCCTGGTTATCTTGCCTCAGGCTGTTCGCACAATTCTACCGGCTCTTGGAAACGAATTTGTTTCGGTTATCAAGGAAGGGTCCGTTGTCTCAGTCATCGGTGTCGGTGAGTTGATGTACGAAACCGGTGTCGTACAAGGTGCATCCTTTGAACCATTTATGCCCTTGGTCATCACCTCATTAATTTACTTTGTTTTGACTTTCTCAATTTCACGTTTCTTGGGCTTTGTCGAACATCGCTCAGCACGCTAAAATGCAAAATAAAAAAGCCCTCGTTAGAGGGCTTTTTCTTATGCTTAATTTTCAAAGGCAACACGAACGCCTTCAGGCAATTCAAAATCCTTTTGCACCAAAGTTAGTTCGCCGCTGTCGGCATCACGCGAATAAACGGAAACGTTGTTGGTCTTTTGGTTTGCAACCACCAAGAACTTTTCGTTTGGATCCAAATTCATGTCGCGAGGGAAGGAACCTTCGGTTGAAATAATTTGCTTCAATTCGATTTCAGCGCCCATGTTTGAGGTTTCGAAAACGGAAACTGAATCATGACCACGGTTGGAAGTATAAATGAAACGACCATCCTTAGTAATTCGAATAGCGGCAGCACCGTTATGTTCTTCCCAGTCAGCAGGGATGGTAGAAGCAGTCATAACGTGTTCAAATGATCCGCTTTCGCCGTCATACTTCAAAACAGAAAGTAGACTCGATAATTCACCAAGTAGGTAAGCATATTCGCCATTTGGTGAAAAACGGATGTGACGAGGGCCAAAGCCAGCATCAGCTTGGTAGCGGCTAACTTCAGTCAACTTACCGGCATCGCTAATATCAAAAGTGATGGCTTGATCAGCACCCAAATCAACGGCGACAAGGCGCTTATCCGGCGTTAAGTTACAGTAGTGAATGTGGGCTGAATCCTGTTCTGGACGGGGTCCAGAACCATGGTTTTCCCAACGGTCAGTTAGTTCAAGGTTGCCGTCTGAGGAAATCTTGTAAACTTCAACCGTTCCACGGTGATAGTAACCGGCAAAGACCATTTGACGCTCTTCGTCGATACCAATGTAGGCTGGGGCAGTTCCTTCAGAGAGGGCTGCACCGATTTCGACCATGGGGCGCTTGCTGTTGTCGAGGGTAACGACACCAGCTTGACCGTGACGATTTTCCACGGCGTAGACCTTGTTAGCCTTTGAAATGGCTAAGTAAGTAGGGTTGGTGAGGGGATAAACGAGCTCGAGATTTTCAAGCTTGCCTTGATCGGCATCTAACTCAGCTTCGTAGATTCCCTTTGAACTTTGCTTTGTGTAGGTACCAAAAAGTAATTTATGAATAGTCATAATTGATTTTAGAACTCCTTTTACAAATGTAATGACACCCCATTATACCATAGAGGCCAAGCAGCCCAGATAGTCGACATATGTTAAAATGGATTCACATTCTATTCGTAACTTTCGGAGGAAAGAATTTTGAAAAAAACAAATGATAGCTGGTATGCACGCTGGTTCTCTGGTTCTAACAGTATCAAAACTTTGGTAACGATTCTTTTGGTGCTTTTAATTATCTTTTTGTTCTGGCAAGTTCGTTTCATTTTTGGCCCGGTTAATGCTTTATTTGGCGCTGTGGGGGCACCAATTATCGTGGCAGGAGTTTTTTACTACCTCTTGAGTCCGGTAGTCGCCTGGCTTGAAAAGCACACAAAATTAAAGCGTAATTTGGCAGCGGGCTTGGTGCTAGCCATGCTTTTGGTCATTGTGGTTGCCGTGGCTTTGGTCCTCGTCAACTTGATTCGCACGCAAGTCACTTCCATGATTCACAACTGGCCAACCTACTGGTCACGAACGCAGTCCTTTATCAATAATTCTTTTTCAGCGAAGGACTACGACAATATTCGCCAGTTGCTTAGTTCAACGAACGATTCTTTGAACCAATCCGTTTTGGAGTGGGGGAAGAAGAATATTTCAACCGGTGTATCTGGCATTTCTAGCCTTGCCTCAACCGTGACTGGCTTGGGTGTGACTTTGATTTCATCCTTCTTTATGCTGTATTACATGCTTTTGGATGGTCACAAGTTACCTAACTTTATTGCGGATAAAATGCCAACTCAGTCACAAAAGTCGACTCGCCAACTCCTTAGCGATATGAGTCAGCAAATCGCTAAGTACATTCGCGGTCAATTGGGTGTTGCTTTAGCCGTTGTGATTATGTTCTCGATTGGCTATACCATCATTGGCTTGCCTTACGGCATTTTGCTCGCTATTTTGGCGGGGGTCTTGAATTTGATTCCTTATATCGGGTCGATTTTGGCTCAAGTACCGGTCTTTGCGGTTGCGCTTTTGACTGGTGGTCCTAAGCTTTTGGTGCTGGTTATCATTGTGCTCTGTGTCGAACAGCCGCTGGAAGGCCACGTCATTACGCCTAAGATTCTGGGGGATGCCTTGTCCATCCACCCTGTGACGGTCATTGTCGTTTTGCTGTCTGCCGGACACATTTTCGGTGTTGCTGGCATTATTTTGGCGGTACCGGGTTATGCGGTTCTCAAGGTTTTGGTCACGCGCCTTTATCAGTGGTGGCGCCAGAACTCGGACTTGTTTGAAAAAGAAGAGAAAGTTGCACAAAAAAATGACTAATCACATCGTATTGTTTGAACCCGTTATGCCAGCTAATACTGGAAATATTGCGCGTACTACGGCTGGTACGGACGCTGTTTTACATTTGATTGAACCACTTGGTTTTCAAATTGATGACAAACACGTTAAGCGGGCCGGTCTCGATTACTGGGAGCACGTTAACTTGGTCATGCATAAATCCTTGCCAGATTTTTTGGCAACGTTAGGAGACAAGGATCATCTTTACTTGGTTTCCAAATTCGCTAACCAAGACTATTCGCAACCGGACTACCAGGCCGAAGGGGACCACTATTTCCTTTTTGGTAAGGAAACCACCGGATTGCCGGAAGTCTTCATGCGCCAAAATCCTGAAAAAGCCATTCGGATTCCGCAAGATGACAGCCATATTCGTTCCTTAAACCTTTCCAACACCGTCGCAATTGTTCTTTTTGAAGCGTTGCGTCAGCAGAATTTTGCTGGTTTGGAAAGAATCCACACTTACGAGCAGGATAAGCTAAAATAATGATTGACAGGCCTCTTAGCCCTTGATAGAATATTATTTGTTGTTTGAGTCACAGACCGAGCAACATTCGACCAATGGCCCGTTGGTCAAGTGGCTAAGACGCTGCCCTTTCACGGCGGAATCGAGAGTTCGATTCTCTCACGGGCTACTAATTAAGCGACAACGTTAGTTGTGGCTTTTTTTGTTGCAAAGATTATCGATTGAACACCTTTATGCTAAGATTAAATAAGTATTTCAGGTGATAAAAGGGGATAAAACCATGGCAGGACGGCCAAGAAAAAAGCCGGCGCCTAAGCGGCGTTCGGCTAAGCATAATAATACAAGTTCGAGTCTCACCTTGCTGGCACTCATTGTTGCCGGTATTTTTGCGGTTTTCAAGCTCGGCATCGTTGGCATTTATCTTGCTGATATCGTGCGTTTCTTCATTGGCGATTTGTATCAAGTGATTTTGATTCCGTTGATTTTGTACGGCACCTTTTACTTGATTATGCGCAAAAAGTTGAATCTTCCGACTCATGTTAAAGTCGGTCTTGGCTTGATTCTTTTTGCAGCCTTCTTAACCTCGTCACTCTTTTTCTTTACACAAAATAATTTTCAAGAACCGGGTTACAGTAACCAGGTTATTCGTATTATTAAACAGGACTTTGTCAATCAAGCCGCAAGTACCACGGTGGGTGGTGGAATCATTGGGGCGCTGCTCTATCAGGCGGGGAACACCTTGCTTTCCAACATTGGCGTGGTCATTATCATTATCTTGACTTCCGTTTCAGGCGTTATTGCCCTTTTCCGCATTCCTGCTCGCGATATTGCTAAGCAGGGCGTTGTTAAGGCACAAAACGACTTGACCCAGTTCCGCGAAGAACAAAAAGTACGGCGTGAAGAACGTGCCCGGGCCAAAAAGTCGGTGATGGACTACGGTGACGATCCGATGGGCCTCCATACTGAAGAAAAGAAGGAACCAGATGTTTCGGATTCGCCATTAACCAATGAAGCGGATCAACCCGTTCCTATGGAAGTTAGCCAACCGGCTGAACCCATTGAACCAGAAATTAAGTGGAACCAACCAGAACCAGCTGCGCCGGTTGCTAAGGCAGCCGCCACACCAGTTAAGGATAAGTCTTCTGACTTTGAATTTCAGGATAGTAAGGGAGAGGACAATCAAGATGATTATCAACTTCCTAGCACCGACTTGCTGACTAAGACAAAGCCGACCGACCAGCGCGCCGAATATAAGAGTTTGTCTGCTAAGTCTCGTTTGGTACATGATACTTTGGCTTCCTTTGGTGTCGAGGCCGAAGTGACCTCTGTTTCCTTGGGACCAACCGTTACTCAGTATGAGTTAAAGCCAGGGCAGGGGGTTAAAGTTAACCGGATTGCCAACTTGGCGGATGATTTGGCTTTGGCCTTAGCGGCTAAGTCGATTCGTATTGAAGCGCCAATTCCTGGAAAACCTTTTGTCGGTATTGAAGTGCCTAACGACACGCAAGCTGTTGTTGGTTTCCGTGACATGATGGAGCAGGCGCCTAAGGATCATGACCATCTTTTGAAGGTTCCCCTTGGTCGTGATGTTACTGGTAATATTGTCATGGCGGATTTGGCTAGCATGCCCCACCTTTTGATTGCTGGATCGACTGGATCTGGTAAGTCAGTTGGTTTGAACGGAATTATTATTTCGCTTTTGTTGAAGGCTAAGCCCAACGAAGTTAAATTGATGATGGTTGACCCAAAGGTGGTCGAGCTTTCAATCTATAATGGAATTCCACATCTGCTCTCACCAGTTGTTTCCGACCCTCGTAAGGCCGCTAAGTCCTTGCAAAAGTTGGTTGATGAAATGGAAGACCGCTATAAGCTCCTAGCACAGTTTGGTAAGCGAAACATCAACGAATATAATCAGGCAGTGGATGAACAAAATGCCCATGCCAAAGAAACTGGGCAGCCGATTATGCACAAAATGCCTTACATTGTGGCCATCGTGGATGAATTTGCTGACTTGATGAGCACGGTTGGTAGTGAAATCGAGGTTTCGATTGCCCGTTTGGGAGCGAAGGCACGTGCTGCTGGAATTCATATGATTTTGGCCACGCAGCGTCCTGACGTGAAGGTTATCAATGGAACGATTAAGAGTAACATTCCTGGTCGGATTGCCTTCCGTACGGCATCTGGAATCGATTCTCGAACAATTTTGGACACCAATGGTGCTGAAAAATTGCTCGGCCGGGGTGATATGATTTTTGCGCCACCGGGAAAGCCGATGCAGCGTTTACAGGGGGCCTTTATTTCAAATCAGGACGTTACAAACGTGGTGAACTTCGTCAAGAACGAGCAGGAGGCTGAATACTCCGATAGTATGACGGTTACCGACGCGGATATCCAAGAAGACGAAAGTGGGGCTTCGAACGGTCAAAGCGATGATGAACTTTTTGATGAAGCTTTAGCTTTCGTCGTAGGGGAACAAAAAGCCTCCACTTCCTTGCTCCAGCGTCGCTTCCGCATTGGTTATAACCGTGCTGCCCGTTTGATTGATGACCTAGAAGCAGCCGGTTATATTGGCCCAGCCGACGGAGCGCGTCCACGTCATGTTAATTTAACGACGCTTAATCACGACGAGTAAAAATTACAGTATGTTACTAAATTGTTGCAAAAATGTGACAAATGACTCTTTTTAAGATAGAATAAATGTATAAACATTTTGTAAAAGGAGGAGTGAAGCTATGTGGCGTAATATCATGAATTGGTATAATGATGGCGCAGGCTTGGCCTAAGACATCGTTTTACCCTTACGAATGTTTAGGAAGATTAACCGGATTATTCTGGTTAATCTTTTTTTATAGCAAAATAAAAAACCGTCATGACGGTCTCTTTTTATTGCTTAAAAATGGGTTGCACTTGGGCAGCAAAATCGCCATCCGGATCGTTAACGAAGGGAAGGTAGGCTTGCCAGTATTGGTCCGATAAAATGACCGGTTCGGCAATTTCGTCAGGGATATAGTGGCGTGGAACGCCGCCCTTCGAATCTCGAGGACCATCATAGTCTTTGATAAAGTCCTGCAGCTTTTTTTCGATGACGAGGGCTTGGGGGCCAAACCAGTTATAGGGCTCTCGGTGGATAGCGCTACTATCAACTTCAAACACTTGACCATTCGCTTCGTCGTTATTAAGGGCAAAGGGATGGACCAAGGAAACCAGGGTACTTCCAGCTTCACTTATATAGGCAATTGCCATGGCCATTTGGCTGGGCAGGTGTTTACCCTGGTTCTTGTCGGCGACCAGTAGGTAGGTACCGTCGGCCAGACCAGTGATGTTTGGATTTTTTCCTAGCAATAAAGTAAGAATTTTTTCGGGTGCGATTTTAACAGCTTGCATAGTTAGTCCTGGATTGTAATGAATTTAAATTGGTCAAAGTCGAAGAGACCTTGATCGGTGATTTTAAGGCTGGGGATGACCGGTAGCGCCATGAAGGAAAGCGTTAAGAAAGGATCAAAGTCAATCTTAGAAACCTGTTTGAAGGCTTTCAACAAGTGTTGGTGCTGCTCAATAACTTCTTCGTAGGGCGCTTCGGCCATTAAACCAGCGACAGCGAGCGGCAAAGCCGAAACCTGACCATCCTTAACAAAAACTTGACCACCGCCGAGTTTGCGGATGGTTTCAACGGCAAGGTACATATCGTGGTCATTTTGCCCAGCCACGACAATGTTATGCGAGTCATGGGCGACACTGGACGCGATGGCACCTTTTTGGATATTCAAACCCTTGATGATGCCTAAACCATGGCCCAAATCTCGGTAACGTTCGATTACGGCGATTTTAGCATAGTTGTCGTTGGGCTGAAAGCGGCCCTCCACAACTGGAACTTTTTCAATGCGATGTTCCGTCGTGATGTGATGGGGCATAACTTCGATGATATGAGCAGGTTTGTCAGCATCTAAGGGTAAGTCTAAATCTTTTTGTTCAAAAGTGAAGTTCATTTGGCCATCATCAAAGGGCAGGGAGCGGTAGCTCTGTCCTTCAATAAATTCACCGGCAACCATTACCTGGTTGATTTTAACGGACTCTGGTTCGTCTAAAATGACGAGGTCGGCTGCATAACCTTCTGCAATAGCCCCGACATTTTTAAGGCCGTGGGCCTGGGCACCATTATAGGAAGCAAGCGTATAGGCCATGGCTGGCTGCATACCATTTTGGATGGCCAGCTTGATGTTGTAATCAATTGAACCTTCCCGTTCGATGTCATCAGCGGTTTTGTCGTCGGTCGCAAAGGCGAAGTGGCTCGAATTGCTTGCTGTGATAGCGGGTAGAAGGTTAACTTCATCGCGTTCCACGGTTCCCTCGCGCACAAAGACCGTCATGCCCATGCTGATTCGATCAAGAGCTTCTTGCTTTGTGGTGGCTTCGTGGTCGGTGTCGATGCCGTATTGACGGTAAATGGCCAAGTCCTCACGGCTTAAACCCGCGCCGTGCCCATCTGCGTGTTTGCCAGCAGTCTGAACATCTTTAATTTTTTGAATGAGGTCAGCATCACCCTTGGCAACAGCTGGAAAATCCATGACCTCTGCTAGGCCCATTACCTGGTCGTTCTTATAGTATTCTTTCAAATCGGGTGCCTTTAAGACGGCTCCCGCATGTTCAAAGGGCGTCGCTGGTACCGAAGAGGGCAACATGTAGTAAATATTTAAAGGGGTTAACTTAGCAGCTTCCAGCATGTAGTTAATCCCTTTTTTGCCATCGACCGAAGCAATTTCGTGTGGATCAGCAAAAACCGAAGTGACGCCCTTTGTTAAACTAAGCCGGCCAAATTCACTGGGCGTTAGTAGGGAACTCTCGATGTGCAGGTGGGCGTCAATGAAGCCGGGGACGACCGTCTTGCCTTGTAAGTCAATCGATTGTTCAGCCTCGAATTCTTTTTGTGGACCAACGTATGAAATCTTACCGTTTTTAACGTAGAAATCTTTCTTTTCAAACTCCTGAGTGAAAACGTTCAGAATCTGACCGTTTCGAAAGTGAATCGCTTGCATAATGGCCCCTTTTTGGATTTTTTTTAGTTTATCATATCCAGTATTTCTGGGGAGGGATTTCGTCGGTTTAGATGACGTCTGGATGTCTATACCAATTCACTTTTTACTGGTTGACCCTTGCTAGTAAATCCTTTAGAATTGCTATGTTAAACAAGTTAAGTTGGCAGACCAATTTAACCAGAAAGTGAGAAAGATTAACTATGTGTGGAATTGTCGGTGTAACTGGCGTCAATAATGTATTGCCATACCTATTAAAAGGTCTTGAAAAGTTAGAATATCGTGGTTACGACTCTGCTGGTGTATATGTATCCAGCGACAAGGGTGGGGACTATCTTGTAAAGGAAAAGGGTCGTGTTTCTGCCTTGGAAGCAAAGGCAAAGAAGGAAACATTGATTGGAACTGCTGGAATCGCTCATACACGTTGGGCAACCCACGGGAACGTTTCAGTGGCTAATGCCCACCCTCAGATGTCCGCCGATGGCCGTTTTTACTTGGTCCACAACGGGGTCATTGAAAACTACCTCGAATTGAAGAAGCAGTATCTTGAAGGGGTTCATTTTGAATCTGAAACGGATACTGAAGTTGCCGTTCAATTGGTTGCTAAGTTTGCTAAGGATGATAACCTTTCGGGTATCGATGCCTTCCGTAAGATGATTTCACTTTTGGATGGGAACTCAGCCTATGGCTTCTTGATGATGGATCGTCGTGAACCTGACGTTTTGTTGACGGCTAAGAAGAAGAGTCCGCTCTTGATTGGTGTTTCTGATCATGGTAATGCCGTGACGTCTGATGCTGCCGCCATGCTTGATTTGACCCAAGACTTCATTGAGTTGGTCGATGGGGATGTTGCTTTGGTTAAGCCGCATGAAGTCGAAATCTTTGACGAAAGTGGTCAAAAGGTTGAACGTAAGCCATTCCATCTCGACATTGATCCTGCCGATACGGATAAAGGAACTTACCCATACTACATGCTCAAGGAAGTCGACGAACAGGCAGTTGTTGCCCGCAATCTTTCGGCGCATTACTTTGATGAAGAGGGGAATGTCCAAGGCATTGGTTGTGGCATTACTGATTCCATTAAAGAAGCTGACCGTCTCTACATTGTAGCGGCTGGAACCTCCTACCATGCTGGTTTGGTTGGTAAGCGCTACTTCGAACAGTGGGCCGGTATTCCAACCGAAGTCCACATTGCTTCTGAATTTGCCTACGACCAGCCGATGTTGAGTAAGAAGCCTTTCTTTATCTTCTTGTCTCAGTCTGGTGAAACGGCTGATTCTCGTGAAGTATTGGATAACATCAAGCGCCAAGGCTTCCCAGCATTGACCATTGCCAACGTGATGAACTCAACTTTGACTCGTGAAGCTGATTTTGCTTTGCCAGTCCTAGCTGGTCCTGAAATTGCGGTTGCCTCAACCAAGGCCTATACTGCTCAAATTATCGTTCAGGCCATTTTGGCTTATGCCCTTGGCGACGTTGATTTGGACTTGAAGGCTGAATTAGCTAAGGTTGCTGTTGAAATTTCTGCTATTACGGATGACAAGGATTGCTTCAAGAAGATTGCTGATGAAGACTTGAAGGGCCAAAAGTCAGCCTTCTATATCGGTCGTGGTTTGGATGCTGCAGTTGCCCTCGAAGCTGCTTTGAAGCTCAAGGAAATTTCTTACATTCAAACCGAAGGTTTCGCTGCCGGAGAATTGAAGCATGGTACCATTTCCTTGATTGAAGATGGTACACCGGTCTTTGCTTTGTTGACTCAAGCTAAGACGGCTGGATTGCTTCGCGGTGAAGTTGCTCAGGTTGCTGCTCGCGGTGCCAACACGATTGTTATTTCCTCAAAGTCCTTGGCAAAGGAAGGCGATGCATACGTATTGCCTGAAGTTAACGAACTTTTGATGCCATTGCTTGCCGTAATTCCAGCACA
Source organism: Eupransor demetentiae (assembly GCF_963930865.1). Classification (NCBI taxonomy): domain Bacteria; kingdom Bacillati; phylum Bacillota; class Bacilli; order Lactobacillales; family Lactobacillaceae; genus Eupransor; species Eupransor demetentiae. The sequence goes on from NZ_CAWVOH010000001.1 coordinate 296,424, forward strand.
GTTAATTGCTTATTACGCAACCTTGGCCCGAGGTTTGGATGTTGATCGTCCTCGTAATCTTGCCAAGAGTGTTACTGTTCAATAAAGACTAGTCTAATGCAGATCCGAAAGGGTCTGCTTTTTTTGTATCAAGGGTTAGCATCTGGTAAAATGGCAGGGTATGGACTTATAAAAATTGGAGGAACGTGTCTTGTCGTTCTTTAGAAAGAAAAGAGAGCAAAGCACACTTGCCTCACTTAAAATACCAAAGCATTTGGCCATCATTATGGATGGCAACGGCCGCTGGGCACAAAAGCAAATGATGCCCCGTGTCGCGGGTCATAAGCGGGGGATGAACACCGTCAAAGAGGTTACGAAGTTGGCGAGTGACGCTGGCGTTCAAGTCTTGTCACTCTATGCCTTCTCGACTGAAAACTGGCGTCGACCGGCTGATGAAGTTTCATTTTTGATGAAGTTGCCCGTTACTTTCTTTGATAATTTTGTGCCGGACTTAATGGCCAATAATGTTCGCGTGACAACAATGGGCGATATTGAAAGTTTGCCGGCTAACACAGTTGAGGCTGTCCACAAGGCTGTCGAAGAGACCGCTGCTAACACCGGCATGATACTGAACTTTGCTTTGAATTACGGTGGTCAGGCCGAGATTATTTCTGCTGCTCAAGCTTTGGCTGCTCAAGTTGCTGACGGAACACTTTCACCGCAAGAAATCGATAAAAGCAACTTTGAGGCGAACTTAGCAACAGGCTTTTTGGGTGAATTGGCCCAACCGGATTTAATGATTCGAACTTCCGGTGAAGAACGCCTCAGTAATTTTTTGACCTATCAGTCCGCCTATAGTGAATTATATTTTACCGATGTATTGTGGCCAGATTTCGGGGCTGCCGATTTTCAGGCCGCTCTTGAAGCTTATACCAAACGAGACCGCCGTTTTGGTGGTTTAAATCCAAAAGAAAAGTGAGTTAAGTGATGAAAACTCGTATTATTACTGCAGTGATTGCTTTAGCAATCTTTATTCCTTTGCTAATCATTGGAAAAGTACCTTTGTTGATTTTGACGATTTTCCTTGGAATCGTTGCCATGGCTGAAATCTTGAAGATGACTCATAGTTTTTTGATTTCTTTTGAGGCCATTATTTCCTTTGTTGGAGTCTTGGCAATTATCGTGCCGAATGGCTACTGGACTCATTTGCCATTAACCATGTCCGCTCAAACGGTCATGTACACGATTGCCTTCTTGCTTTTGCTCCGAACGGTCTTTAGTCGTAATCACTTCAATTATGACGATGCCGGCGTGCTTTTCCTTTCGATGGTTTATATCGGCACTGGTTTCCACTACTTCTTCCAAGCTGATACGAAGGGCTTGGCAGCTGTTTTGTTTGGAATGGTTATTGTTTGGATTACTGATTCGGGTGCCTATTTATTTGGTCGGAAGTTTGGAAAGAACAAGTTGGCCCCCAATATTAGCCCGAACAAGACTTGGGAAGGTTCAATCGGCGGTTCCTTGACAGCAGTTGTCGTTGTTCCAACGGTCTATGCTTTGAACGGCTGGTTAGCTTATTCCTTCTGGGAAATGGTTTGCTTCGCCTTAGTTCTTTCAATTGCCGGACAAATCGGTGACTTGATTGAATCGGCTTTGAAGCGTTACTTCAAGGTTAAGGATTCGGGTAACATTTTGCCGGGTCACGGTGGTATCTTGGATCGTTTTGATTCAACGCTAGTCGTGATGCCTTTGATGTCGATTTTGGGAATGCTCTTCTAATATTCTCTCTGGGAGTTTGACAATGTTTACAACAATTTTTATTTACATCTTTATGTTTGGTTTACTTGTCGAATTCCACGAATTGGGGCATTACCGTTCGGCTAAGCGCAATGGCGTTTTGGTGCGAGAGTTTTCGATTGGTTATGGACCAAAGCTTTTGTCTTGGTACAAGCACGGTACAGCCTACGCGGTGCGCCTGCTTCCAATTGGAGGCTTTGTTCGTTTAGCGAGTGCAAACGATGAATCGCCTATCCAAGCGGGTCAAATCTTGCGCCTTGTTTTGAATGACAAGGGTGAGGTAACTGTTCTGGATACTCGTGTGGATCAGCTAGGGGAGGGACTCGCCTTTCAAGTTGATCAATATGACTTAACCGATGATTTGAAAATCTCAGGTTATCGCTTGGCTGATAATCAGTATTTGACTTTACACGTTCTTCACAGTGCATACGTCATTCAAAAGGATGGGCAACGCTTTCAGATTGCTCCCCGCGATACTTGGCGCCAATCAGTTGGTTTTTGGCGCCGTTTTCGAATTAACATTGCGGGTCCTATGATGAACCTGCTCTTTGCCTTGTTGGCTTTTACTGTGCTTAGTTTGACAAATCCAAATGGAATATCTTCCAACAGGCCAATTATATCCAGTGTTGACAATGGGCAACCGGCGCAAAAGGCCGGCTTAAAAGTTGGTGATACTATTAAATCAATTGACGGTGATAAAGTATCTTCAACTAACGAAGTGACAGCAGCCTTGAACAAGCACAGTTATGGCTCGACAACGATTGTGGTTGAACGTAACAAAAAAAATTATTCGTTTACCCTGCTTCCTACCACTGAAAAAGTCGGCAATATCAATAAGCGACAGATTGGAGCCAATGTGGGTTTCAAAACAAATTTTAGTGACCGTTTAACTGGTGGTATTCGAATTACTGTTCATAATACAGTCGCAAGTATTGTAGTTGTGTACGAACTCCTGACACATTGGACATTTGGTTTAAACCAAGTCGGTGGGACAATTTCAATTGCGAATGCGACTTCAGATGTCGCTACAAACTTGTCAGTCTTTAAGCTTGCTCAAATATTTGGCAACATCTCTATAACCATTGCTATTCTCAGTTTAGTCCCACTTCCACCTCTGGATGGTGGTAAAATACTACTTGACTTGTGGTCCAAAATTTTTCGTCGTTCATTGCCACAGGTCACTGAAAATATCATTAATATTCTTGGTGCGGGCGTGATTTTGACCGTCCTAATTGCCGTCACCACAAATGATTTGTTAAGATAACAAGTAGTAATAAAACAATTTTTCAAATATAGTATTTAAACGTTAAAAAGGGGATTTTATGAAACAGTCACAGTTATTTATGCCGACTTTAAGGGAGCTGCCCTCTGATGCCGAGGTTAAGAGTCACCAGTTACTCTTAAAGGCTGGTTACATTCGCCCAATGGCTGCCGGTATGTTCGCCTATTTGCCCTTGGCACAACGTGTGTTGAACAAGATTGAAGGCATCATTCGCGAAGAAATGTTGGCGGTTAATGCCAACGAGATGTCAGTGCCAGAAATTTTGCCCGCAGAATTGTGGAAGCGTTCTGGTCGTTACGAAGCTTACGGCCCAGAACTCTACAAGTTCCAAAATCGTCAAAAGCGTGATTTCATCTTGGGCCCAACTCACGAAGAAACTTTTACGGAATTGATGGGTAGCGAAATCAAGTCTTACAAGAAGCTGCCACTTTTGGTTTACCAAATCCAAACGAAGTTCCGTGATGAAAACCGTCCTCGTTTTGGCCTGTTGCGTACCCGTGAATTCATTATGAAAGATGCCTATTCTTTCAGTGCGGATCAAGAAGGTTTGGACAAGGCTTTCCGGAACATGGAAGCAGCCTACGTCAAGATTTTTGCCCGGATTGGTTTGGACTACCGGATTATCGTTGGAGACGCCGGTGCTATGGGCGGTTCCGATTCGAAGGAATTCTCTGCGCCAGCCGCAGCTGGAGAAGACACCATTGTCTACTCTGATGCGACGGACTACGCCGCTAACCTTGAAATGGCTAAGGATTTCTACGAAAGCAAGCCATTTGAAGGTGAAGAAGAACCACTTGAGAAGTTTGCCACTCCGAATGAAAAAACGATTGATGAATTGGCTGAAAAGCTTGACGTCCCCGCAAGCTCATTAGCAAAGACCGTTGTGGCTACTAACGAAGCCGGTCAACTGGTTGCCATCGTGACAACGGGTGACTTTGAAGTCAACTTAGTTAAGGTTCAAAACTTTTTGAACATCGGTGATTTGGAGCTTGCCGATGAGGGAGCTGTTAAGGCTGCCTTGGGCGCTGGTTTTGGTTCACTTGGACCCGTTGGTTTGCCGGATGATGTTACGCTTTTGGTTGATCAGCGTGCTGCTGACCTCGGTAACTTTGTTGCCGGTGCTAACGAAGATGGCCAACACTACCGCAACATCAACTGGAAGCGTGATGTTGACTTGCAAGATGACCAAGTTGGTGACTTCCGCTTGGCCCGGGAAGGGGACTTGGCTGTTGATGGTAAGGGTAAGTTGAACTTCACCCGCGGAATTGAAATTGCCCACATCTTCAAATTGGGAACTCGTTATTCAAAGGTACTTGGTGCCACCGTTTTGGATCAAAACGGTCGCAGTGTCGACATGGTGATGGGTTCTTATGGAATCGGTATTTCCCGTTTGCTTTCTGCTATTGCGGAACAAAAGGGAGACGATGAAGGACTTGTCTGGCCTGCCGCTGTGGCGCCCTTTGACGTTCACATCGTGCCAATTAACTTGAAGGATGCCGACCAGGCTAAGATGACGGACACATTGGAAGCCAGCTTGAAGTCCCAAGGTTTGGATGTTTTGGTTGACGATCGTAAGGAACGTGCCGGTGTCAAGTTTGCTGATGCTGATTTGATTGGAATTCCGGTTCGAATCACGGTTGGTAAGAAGGCAGCCGAAGGGGTTGTTGAAGTTAAGGTTCGTGCCAACCACACCAACTTTGAAATGCGCGTAAGTGAAATTGAAGACTCAATCTCCGTTTTGCTGCGTGGTGAAGAAAATTAATGAATTAAGTTTAAAAAAGCCGATTTTATCGGTTTTTTTACTGGATAAGGGAGCAAAATGACACTCAGTTCAAAAGAACAACTCGAACAGTTACTCAAACACGTCAAATTGGCGGATGAGATGTTGCCTTATTTTCAGGAAGGGCAACTGCTCAAAGTTGCCGTTGATCCACAGGTTAAATCCTGGCATTTTTATTTAAATCTGAAGAGCATTTTACCCCTCGATGTTTACCTGCACTTTCGTAAAAATTTGACCGCTGCCTTTACCAATATCGCTAAAATCGAACTGTCGATTCAAGCGGCCGATAATGCTGGCAACGATGAGCTTTTAAATCAATACTGGCCCCTGGCAGTGAAACTTTCATCGCTAAGCCATGGCTTTGGCCAGCAACTGGTGGGTGGTAGCAGTTTAAAGCAAGCCGAAAATCGGACCATTCTGATTGCCACGGCAGCGCAGGCCCTTTACGATGGCGTCAGTGACAGTGTCTTAACCGAATTCACCGACCTTTTCCAAGCATTTGGTTTTAACGCCTTTATTTTTAAGGTTGCTTTGGATGAAACTTTCATGGCCGAAGTGGCAGAAAACGTGGCCCAGCACCAGGCTCAAGTCCAGGAAAGTATTCAAAAAGCCATTGCTGCCAACGAAAGTACAGCAAGTAAAAAATTAGCCGGCGGTAAAGAACTGCGCTTAGGCCGTAAGATTGCCAAAGACGCTGAAATCACACGATTGGAAGACGTTAATAACGAAGAAAATCGGATTGTGATTGAGGGTTATATTTTTGCGCACGAAATTCGTGAACTTCGCTCAGGTCGTCAGCTTTTGACCGTGAAGGTTACGGATTATTCCTCATCGATTTCCGCCAAGAAATTCTCGAATAACGAGGGCGATGAAGCTGTTTTTGAGAACATTGAAGACGGCATGTGGGTTCGCATGTCTGGAAATGTTCAAGAAGATCAATATGCCCGTGAATTGGCGATGAACATTTATGACTTGCAGGTCATTGATCATGAGAATCGTAAAGAAGAATACGAGGGCGAAAAGCAGCGTATTGAACTACAGGCCCACACCAACATGTCGGCGATGGATGCTGTCACCGATTTTGATGCCTTAGCAAAATTAGCTTCTCAATGGGGCCAAACTGCCTTAGCGGTCGCGGATAATGGCAATGTTCAGGGATATCCTGCTGCTATCGCTGCTGGTCAAAAGCACCACCTGAAAATGTTGTACGGGATGGAAGCCAATTTCGTTGAAGATGGAGAGCCGATTGCCTTTAATCTTGCCGATGTGAATTTGCTGGATAAAGATGTGACTTACGTCGCCTTCGATTTGGAAACCACGGGACTGTCCGCTGTTTCAGACCGTATTATCGAACTTTCGGCCGTTAAAATGGAAATGGGTAATGTGGTTGATAAATTCGAGGAACTTATCAATCCAGGTTTCCCATTGTCAGAATTTACGACCAATTTGACTTCAATTACCGATGCCATGGTGGCCAATGCCAAACCGGAAAAGCAGGTTATTAATGAATTTAGGGAGTGGTCCAAGGGGACCGTACTGATTGGGCATAACGTTACTTTCGATGCGGATTTCTTAAACGCAACCTATGACCGTTACGGTGAAGGACCAATTGAAAATCCTATCATCGATACCTTGCCCTTCACTCGCTGGCTCTATCCGGACTTTAAGTCCTATCGTTTGGGAACGCTGGCAAAGCGCTTTAACATCAATTTGGAGCATGCTCACCGCGCCATTTTCGATTCGGAAACAACCGGCCATATTGGCTGGAAGTTGATTAAAGAGGCTTCGGAACGCTATGGAACTGATTTGCATTCCCAGCTCAATGACCATATGACGGACGGAAAGGCCTGGCGTCACGGCCGTCCTACCCATGCAACAATTTTGGTTAAGAACCAGGTTGGCTTGAAAAACCTGTACAAGTTGGTTTCTCGTTCGAACATCGATTTCTTTGCCAAGGTACCGCGTTTACCACGTTCCATCATGAACCAGTACCGTGAAGGGCTGATCGTTGGCTCTGGCGATACGAGCGGTGAAGTGATTATTACCTTGATTGAAAAGGGAAAGGCAGCTGCCAAGAAGAAGGCAGCCTATTACGATTACCTTGAAATTCAACCACTCGACAACTACGCGCCTATGTTGGAATCCGCTTTGATCGCGGATAAAGCGAAATTAAAGTCGATTTTGAAGGAGATGGTCGAGATTGGCCAGGAGCTTGATATTCCTGTTGCCGTGACCGGTGATGTTAAGTTCACTAATCCGGAAGATAAGATTTACCGCGATATTTTGATTGGTTCTCAGCCGGGAAATCCTTTGAACCGCAATGTTTTGCCCAATGTTTATTTCAAAACGACGCAGGAACTCTTGGACCAGTTCGAATTTTTGGGCGAAGATTTGGCCAAGCAAGTTGTCATCGACAATACGCATTTGATTGCCGACCAACTCGAAGAATTGGTGCCCTTGAAGAGCGGTTCCTTTCCGCCTTCCATTGAGGGTGCCGAGGAGCAATTGCGTGATAAAACCATTTCTGCCGCTAAAAAGGCTTACGGCGATCCTTTGCCGGAGCTTATCCAAGAACGGATTGATAAGGAATTAAATTCCATCATCGGAAACGGTTTCGCGCCGCACTACATGATTTCACAAAAACTAGTGGCCAAGTCCAATAAGGACGGTTATCTGGTTGGTTCCCGAGGTTCGGTCGGTTCTTCATTTGTGGCCACAATGTCGGGAATTACTGAAGTGAATCCTTTGCCACCGCACTATCGTTCGGCGCATGGGGACTACTTTGAATTGGCCGATCCAAAGAAATATGGTTCTGGTTATGATTTGCCAGATAAAGAAGATCCTAACCATCCCGGCGAAATGCTCATCGGTGATGGCCACAACATTCCCTTTGAAACCTTCATGGGCTTCACTGGAAACAAAGTTCCCGATATCGATTTGAACTTCTCGGGGGATTACCAAGCGGTTGCCCACGATTATATGAAGGTCTTGTTCGGGGTTGATAAGGTTTACCGTGCCGGAACGATTGCCACAGTCGCTGAAAAGACGGCCTTTGGCTACGTAAAGGCTTTTGAACGTGACCACGAAGAACATTTCCGTAACGCGGAAGTCGAGCGTTTAGCGCAGGGGGTGACCGGCGTCAAAAGAACGACTGGTCAGCACCCGGGTGGTATCTTGATTGTGCCGCACGAATATGAAATCTATGACTTTACGCCAATCCAGTATCCAGCCGATGATCAAACCTCACTTTGGCAAACGACCCACATGGATTACCATTCCATTCACGATAACCTTTTGAAGATGGATATCCTGGGGCATGATGACCCTACTATGGTTCGTACCTTGAAGGATATGTCGGGGATTGATCCACAGACCATTCCGGCCAATGATCCGGGCGTCATGTCACTTTTCACCTCAACGGAAGCCTTGGGAGTCACACCGGAGCAAATCTATTCTGATACGGGAACCCTGGGCTTGCCCGAATTCGGAACGGGCTTTGTCCGAAACATGTTGGAAGACACGCAGCCCCACACTTATTCGGAATTGCTTCAGATTTCTGGACTTTCCCACGGAACTGACGTTTGGCTGGGTAATGCTCACGACTTGATTGAAGATGGTACCGCCACGATTTCAGAAGTGATTGGAACCCGTGATAAAATCATGACCGATTTGATTGGCTGGGGCCTGCCGGACGCTGATGCCTTTAACATCATGGAAAAGGTCCGAAAAGGAAAGGGCATCACTGACGAATACCAGGCTTTGATGCGCGAACACAATGTGCCGGAATGGTACATCGAATCTTGTTTGAAGATTAAGTACATGTTCCCTCGTGCCCACGCGGCTGCCTATGTTTTGATGGCGTTACGAATTGCTTACTTTAAGGTCTACTTCCCAACGGTTTATTACGCCACTTACTTCTCGGTGCGTGCCGATAACTTTGATATCGTCGCCATGAGCCGTGGAAAAGAAGCTACGAAGGCTGCTATGCGCAAGATTCGCGACCTGGGTAATGATGCCACGGTCGGCGATAAGAACCTGCTTACAGTTTTGGAGCTGGCCAACGAAGCTTTGGAGCGTGGCATCGTCTTTGCCATGGTTGATTTGCAGAAGTCGGAAGCAACGGAGTGGGTAATTGAAGATCAAACTTTGATTCCGCCATTTTCAACGATTCCAGGGCTTGGTGATAACGTTGCCAAGCAAATTGTTGCGGCCCGGGCTGAAAAGGACTTTATCTCCAAGGAAGACTTGAAAAAGCGTGGAAAGGTGTCTCAGACCATCATCGATTTCTTGTCTTTGCATTCGGTTTTGGATGGTCTGCCAGACGAAAATCAGCTATCTCTTTTTGACTTTTAATTGAACAAATACGAAGGAGTCTGGCCCTGGGCCAGTTAACATGGAAAATTTCTTTAAATTAAAACAAAACAAAACGACGGTTCGCCGCGAAGTGATTGGTGGCCTAACGACCTTTGTTTCAATGGCTTACATTTTCTTCTTGAACCCCCAAATTTTGGGACAAGCCGGTGTACCGACGGGGGCTGTTTTCTTAGCTGCCATCATCGTGGCGGTCTTTGGCACGCTTTTGATGGGCTTGTACGCCAACGTGCCCTTTGCACTTGCACCTGGAATCGGGATGCAGGCCTACTTCACTTACACGATTGTCTTTGGTTTTGGCTTTTCCTGGCAGGAAGCGCTAGCCGTCGTCTTCCTGGTGGGCTTGGTTGATATCGTCATTACCATGACCCACGGCCGTCAAGCCATTGTTCGTGGCATTCCGGCAGAACTTAAGGCCGCTATTGGTGGTGGAATCGGGCTTTTCGTGACCTATATTGGCTTGAAAAATGCAGGTTTTATCAACTATTTAGTCGATGCCAAAAATGTTTTGAGCGTTAATGATTCTGCCTATCATGGCTCCTTTCCTAGCAAAGTTTCATCAATCTTGGCTGGTGGTGGCGTGACACCGGAACTGGCTAAGTTCAATTCTGCTTCAGTTTTGCTAGCTTTAATCGGCTTGGTTATCTTGGTTGTTTTGATGATGCGCAAGGTTCCCGCAGCGTTTTTGATTACGCTGATCTTGACTACCCTGATTGGAATTCCGATGGGCGTTACGGCAACACATCTCAGTCCCGCAACCTCATTGTCAGCATCCTTCACTTCCTTGCAAGACGTCTTTGGTCAAGCTTGGGGAGCAAAGGGGATGGGGTCGCTCTTTTCCAATTGGCACCATGCCTCCTTGGCTTTGATTACCATCTTTGCCATGGGCTTGACCGGCCTATTTGACGCCATCGGTACCTTGATTGGTATCGGAAATCAAACTGGTATTTTCTCAAAGGAAGATCAACAGGCCTTTGAGCACGACCATGGTTTCAATTCAAAAATGGACCGTGCGCTGGTCGTCGACACCTTCACGACCACTTTGGCCGGAGTTGCTGGAACATCCAATACAACGACCTTTATCGAATCAGCGACTGGAGTAGGGGCAGGTGCCCGCACTGGCCTGGCCAATGTGGTGACGGCAATTGGTTTTGCTGCCATGGTTGTTTTGGCGCCTTTGGTGTCAGTTGTGCCAACTGCTGCAACGGCACCTTTGTTGATCTTGGTTGGGATTTCAATGATGGGTGAATTTAAAAAGATTGCCTGGGACAAACTGGAAGTGGCTTTGCCGGCCTTCTTTACCTCGGTCTTCATGGCCTTTGCCTATTCCATTTCTTACGGGATTGCCGCCGGATTCATCTTCTATATCATCGTTAAATACGCGCTAGGTAAGTTCAAAGACGTTTCGCCGGTTTTGCTGATTGTATCAGCCTTTTTCCTGGCAAACTTCGTCATTTTAGCCTTCATGTAAAAAAGCCTTGGTTCCTTGTGAACCGGGCTTTTTTTATGGGTAAGGGCAGTTAAAATAAGTGAATTTTGGTATACTTAAACTATGAAAACAGGAACAGTAAAAATTTGGCAAAAAGAGCGTGGTTACGGTTATATCACGCCAGACAACGGTGGCGAGGATGTATACGTCCACTTCAACGGCATTGCGGGTTCAGGCTTTAAGTCTTTGACGCCTGGGGAAAAGGTGCAGTACGTCCTTGTACAAGGACCTCAAGCAATGCAGGCTGCACAAGTCGCACCCCTCGAGGAAAAGTAATGGCAGATCGCGAAGAGCTTGTTTCAAGCAAAGAAGTCTACCGCGGCCCAATTTTTTCCGTCGAACAGGAAGAAGTTCGTTTAGCGGATGGTTCCCTCGCACAGCGTGATATTGTGCGTCACGTTCCAGCAGTTGCGATTTTGCCTTTGCTAGATAATGATCACATTATTTTGGAACGGCAATGGCGTGAACCCATCCATGATTTTATTCTCGAAATTCCAGCCGGGAAGCTCGATGAACGTGACTCGGCCGAACCTTTGCACGCTGCCAAGCGCGAATTGAATGAAGAACTGCGCATGACCGCATCCCACTGGGCTTTGGCCTTGACCTTCTATGAAACAGTTGGCTTTTCAGATGCCAAGATGCTGCTCTATGTGGCTTCAGGCCTTAAAAAAGTGCCAGCTGATAAAGAGTTGAGTCGCGATTACGGTGAAAGTTTGGATTTGATAACCGTTTCCTTTGGTGAAATGCAGGCATGGTTGCAGTCCGGCCGTTTACAGGATCAAAAAACCATTACCGCCTTCTTATATTGGGCGTCAATGAGGCAAAGCAATGGCAAAGATTAATTTTTTTCAACGCAGTAAAGATCGAATTGAACGTCAGGAACGCATCAAGCAGCGTCAACGGGTTGAGCGTGATTATGCCAAAAGCCACCCGGAAAAGGTGACGGTTATTCAACCGGAAACCCGATCTGAACGTCGTTTGACTCACAAGGGGCGTTTTGAATTGGGCTCAGATGGACAGCTAACCGAAAAAGGAAAGACTGATCGTCTGGCCTATCGGTACAATGTCGCCATCGTGACGATGATTATCGCGATTGTTATCATCTATCTATTCTTCTTTTTCGTGAACTAAGAAAGGTAAAACCATGCGAGTTGGGATTATTACCCCCATGGCTGAAGAAAAGGGAACGCTCGCTGCGGCCCTGACGAATAGCCAAACAGAAAAAATTGCTGATATTGAAGTCATTACGGGTTCATATAACGAGCATCAAGTCTTTTTGCTGGAATCCGGTATTGGCAAGGTAGCGGCGGCCACGGCCACAACCGTTTTGATTCAAAAGTACCAACCAGACCTCGTGATTAACACGGGCTCGGCGGGAGCTTTGGATGCTGGTTTGGCAATTGGGGACATCGTCATCGGTAGTCAACTGGCCTATAGCGACGTTGATGTTCAGGTTTTTGGCTACGATTACGGTCAGTTACCTAGTCAGCCAACCTACTTTGAGGCTGATCCGCGCTTGGTCAAAATTTTTTCAGACTTAACTAAAGGTTCGGCGGGCTTGATTGTCTCCGGCGACCAGTTCGTCCAGCAGGACGGCAAGGCAAAGATTCGCGAGCACTTCCCACAGGCTCTTCTAGCCGAAATGGAAGGGGCGGCAGTGGCCCAGGTTGCTCACCGTTTTGCCACACCATTTATTGTTTTACGCGGGGTTTCTGACCTTGCGAATGGGCAGTCTGATCAGGACTTTGATGACTTCGTTGTTGAAGCCGGTCGGGTATCTGCACATCTACTCTTGAACTTTTTAGATCATAATCAGAGCTTTTAAGAAAGGAAAATCATGATTGCAATTTATAACCAAGTTGGCCTTGGTGATGTATTGATGTTGGTTTTGGGACCTAATCCTGAACGCGAAGACATTCAAAAGAAAGGCGATGTTGTCCGCATTGCCGACCGTGAAAGTGGCGAACTATCCGGTTTTAACCTCTTTAACGTCGAAGATAAGCTGGGCCTAGCTGATGAAAGGGGTCAAGTGAACTTGTCAGCTGACCAAGTTGCCAAGATTAACGAAATGATTAAGGCAGCTGGTTTTAATGACACGCTTGAAGTGCCCAAGCCTAAGTTGACCATCGGCTATGTCGAAGAAGTTAGCGAACATCCTGACTCCGACCATTTGCACGTTACTAAGACCCGTGTTGATGCTGATCACACCTTGCAAATCGTTTCGGGTTCACCAAATATGCGCGAGGGCATTAAAGTCGTTGTTGCTCAGCCCGGTGCAATGATGCCTTCTGGCGAAATCATTTGGGACGGCGAATTGCGTGGGGTGCCTTCTGCAGGAATGATTGTTTCTGGACGCGAATTGCATTTGCCAGGAGCACCCGATCGTCCAGGTGCCTTGGTTTTGCCAGATGATTTCGGTGAAGTTGGGGATGCCTTTGACTTTGAGAAGGCCCAGAATTTGTATCGTGACGGTTTGATTGATACTAATTATTAAAACGAGGTAGATAGTAGGATGGCAGAGAAATATTATTTCATTGGAATTAAGGGGACCGGAATGGGTCCTTTGGCACAGATTTTACACGATCAGGGCAACGAGGTATTAGGATCGGACATCACGTCCTTTACTTATACTCAAGCGCCTTTGGAAGCAGCTGGTATTAAGATTTTGCCCTTTGATGCCAAAAACGTGGATGCCAACCAAGATGCCATCTTCATCCGCGGAAACGCCTTTGATGATGACCAGGTCGAAGTTGCTCGTGCGCTGGAACTCGGCGTTAAGATGATTACTTATCCCGAAGCCGTTGAGGCTCAAATCGAACAAACGACGTCAATTTCAGTTGCTGGTGCCCACGGTAAAACTTCCACGACTGGTCTTCTAGCCCATGTTTTGAAAAATACGGCTCCGACTTCTTACTTGATTGGGGATGGAACCGGACACGGGGTTCCCAATTCTGAATTCTTCGTCGTTGAATCGGACGAGTACCGGCGTCACTTCCAGGACTATACGCCTGACTATGCTATCCTAACCAACATTGATTTCGACCACCCTGACTATTTTCACGATATTGACGACGTTCGCTCAGCCTTTCAAGACTTTGCTAACCACGTTAAAAAGGCCATCTTTGCTTGGGGAGACGATCCTCAGCTGCGTAAGTTGACGGCCAAGGCCGATATTTACTACTACGGAACTAATCCTGACCGTGACGATTTCGTGGCTGAAAATATCCATAAATCAACGGCAGGTTCACATTTTGATGTATCCTTCCGCGGTAAGAAGCTGGGCGAGTTCTCCGTTCCGCTCTATGGTCAGCACAACATTTTGAACGCTTTGACCGTGATTGCCGTTTGTTACACGGAAAAGATTAACTTGGATTACATCCGAGAACATTTGATGTCCTACCAAGGTGTTAAGCGCCGTTTCAGTGAGAAGAACATTGCTGATATCACCATCATCGATGATTATGCTCACCATCCGACTGAAATTTCCGCTACTTTGGACGCTGCCCGTCAAAAGTATCCCAATAAGGAAATTGTGGCGATTTTCCAGCCCCACACCTTTACCCGTGTGATTGCCTACAAGGAAGACTTTGCCAAGAGTTTGGAAGCTGCGGACCAAGTCTACTTGGCTAACATTTTTGGTTCCGCCCGGGAAAAGAAGGGGGATATCACTTCCGCCGATTTGGGCGCCTTGATTCCAAAGTTCCGCGGCATCGTCACGGAAGATGACGTGTCAGCACTTTTGCCTTATGAAAACGCTGTGATGGTCTTCATGGGTGCCGGTGACATTCAAAAGTATGAATTCGCCTACGAAAAGTTGCTTGCCCAGTCTCGCCCAAACTTAATTTAATGTCTGTTTAAACTAATTTCGCTATAATACCAGGAATTAGTTAAGAACCCTTCGAGGGAGGTTTGTATGGATAATAATTTTGAAAACCGTCGTCGTGATGTGACGACCAATGACGCAGGAATGCGTAATTTCTTTACTAAAATTTATGGATATATGGCCATTGCTTTAGGAGTAACCGCCTTAACTGGCTTGATTGTTCAGAACTTGTTTGGTTCTATAATGGCTTACTTGACCGGAAGCATTGTTGGAATTTTGATTCTTTTCGGAATTCAATTTGCTTTGATTTCTGGAATAGGTTCGGCAATGCGCTCAAATCCATCACGAGCCTTTGTCTATTTGATGGCCTTCGCGGTTGTTGAAGGGATTATGTTCTCGATGATTTTTGCCATTTTTACGGCGGCTTCAGTACTTAGTGTATTCTTGACTTCCGCATCGATTTTTGCTGCTATGGCTGCTTACGGATTGTTGGTTAAAAAGTCATTGGCAGGCTGGGGTTCTGTCCTAGTTGGCGGTGTGATTGGAATTTTCGTTGCTTCCATGATTAATATGTTCTTTGCCTCAGCTGCTTTGACCTTTGCTGTATCAATTGTGGGTGTCTTCATTTTTACTGGACTTGCTGCTTATGATACGAATCGTTTAAAGCAGGTCTATGTTGAAATGGATACGAATGGTAATAGCTCAACGCAGGTTACTGGTGTTGCCATCTATGGCGCCTTGACGCTTTACCTTGATTTCATCAACCTATTCTTCTACTTGCTCCGCCTCACTGGCGATACGCGCAACTAAGAAAAAGCTCGCTGCTAGCGGGCTTTTTTTCATGTTAAACTAAAAGTAGATAAAAAAGGGCGGTAATATGACGAAGAAACTTTTATTAATTGATGGTAATTCCTTGGCCTTTCGTGCCTTTTATGCCATGTATAATCAGCTCAGTCGCATGGTCACCCACGACGGCTTGCACACTAACGCCTTGGTGGCCTTTAACAACTTTTTGGAGAGCATTGTTGATCCAATGCAGCCAGATGCGGCCTGCGTGGTTTGGGATGCAACCTCGGGTACGGAGACATTTCGTGGTGATATCTACCCTGAATATAAGGCGGGGCGTGACAAAACGCCGGCAGAATTTAAGGAACAGTTCCCATACCTACGCGAATTAGTCGAATATCACGGTTTACATAATTATGAGCAAAAGGGCTTGGAAGCCGATGACATCATTGGGGTTTTGTCTCGTGAAGCGCAAAAGGCTGGTTACGACGTTGAAATTTTCACTGGTGATCAAGATTTGACCCAGCTTTCAACGGATCACGTGACGGTTCAACTGACCCGTAAGGGTGTTACGGACATTGATTCCTATACGCCGGAATTTATTCGCGAAAAGTTCGACATCACGCCGGCCCAAATCATTGATAAAAAAGCATTGACCGGCGATACTTCCGACAATTATCCCGGGGTCACGAAGATTGGTGAAAAGACAGCTTTGAAGCTACTTTGGAAGTATCACGACTTGGATAACCTGTATGCCAAGGTCGATGAAATGAAGCCTTCCAAGATGAAGGAAAACTTGATTAATGACAAGGATTCCGCCTTTCGTGCCCGCAAGCTAGCTACCATTATCACGGATGCTAAGCTATCAATTGGTTTGCAGGATTTGACCTATAGTGGCGTTGATTTAGATAAAATCATTCCTTTCTACGAGAAGCTTGATTTCCGTCAGGCCTTGGCTAAAATTCATGCCATGCAGGCATCTGGACAAATCGAAGTTAAGGGCGAGACCCCCAAAGAAAAGCAAGTTGTGCATATTCTGACGGACAACAACATGGCTGAGCTAAAGGCCATTAAGGACGAAGTTGCCCTTCACATTGATTTTGAAGGTGAGAACTATCATACCGCCAACATGATTGGTTTTGTTCTGGGTAATCCGGAAGTGGGTTACTACGGTTCGCAGAATCTGGATCTGCTGAAAAGCGATGTGATTCAGGCCATCTTGACCAGTGAAGACGTTGCCAAAGACGTCTTTAACGTGAAAGCTGATTGGATTTTGCTTAAGCGCCTTGGTTTAGAGTTGAAGAACGTTAAATTTGATTTCTTGCTTGTGTCTTACTTGCTGGATACGGTTGGAAACGATAACGTGCTTTCGACACTGGCGCAGCGTTTTAACATCTACATGACTTCCGACGAGGAATTCTACGGTAAAGGGGCTAAATTCACGGTTCCTGAAGATGAGCAGGCCTTGGTTGATCACCTGGGTCAGCAGGTCGATGCCATTTGGCAGCTGCAAGAGCCTAGCATGGCCGATTTGAAGAAGCGCGAACAGGAACACCTCTACCACGATATTGAGCTGCCACTGGCCTTTGTTTTGGCTAAGATGGAGTACCAAGGCTTCAAGGTCGAACCGGAAAAGTTAAAGGAAATGGGAGTCGATTTAGACCAACGTATTCAAACTTTGGTCGATAAGATTTACCAGATTGCCGGCGAAGAATTCAACTTGAATTCACCTAAACAGCTTGGGGTTCTACTCTTTGAAAAAATGAACCTTCCAGTCATCAAGAAAACAAAGACAGGGTATTCAACGGCCGTCGACGTTTTGGAGCAGTTGGCGCCACAAGCACCAATTGTTGAGTATATTTTGCTCTATCGCCAGTTGAACAAGATCAAGTCGACCTATATTGACGGTTTGCTTTCAGTGATTAATCCCAAGGATAGCAAGATTCATACCCGTTTCTTGCAGACCTTGACCCAGACCGGTCGTTTGTCCTCTGTTGATCCAAACTTGCAAAACATTCCGATGCGTACGGAAGAGGGGCGTAAAATTCGCCAAGCTTTTGTCGCTAGTCAACCCGGTTGGAATATTTACGGAGCTGATTATTCACAGATTGAATTGCGTGTCTTGGCACACGTGACGGGTGATGAAAACTTACAAAAGGCCTTTTTGAACGGGGAAGACATTCACGCCGAAACAGCTCGCGCTGTCTTTGGTTTGAAGCCTGATGAAGAAGTTGATCCCAACATGCGGCGTACTGCCAAAGCCGTGAATTTCGGAATTGTTTACGGAATTTCGGACTATGGCTTGTCGAAAAACTTGGGCATAAGCCGCAAGGATGCCAAGGCCTTTATTGATACGTACTTCCAGGAGTTCCCAAAGGTTCACGAATGGATGGAAGCCATCAAAAAGAAGGCCCACGAAGATGGCTATGTCGAAACGATTGCTAATCGCCGACGCTACTTGCCGGACATCAACTCAAAGAACTTTAACCTGCGTTCCTTTGCTGAACGAACGGCGATGAATTCACCAATTCAGGGTTCTGCGGCTGATATTATTAAGCTGGCTATGATCCACGTTAAGGCGGCTTTGGAAGAGAACCACTTGGATGCGCACTTGCTTTTGCAGGTCCACGATGAATTGGTTTTTGAAGCGCCGAAGGAAGAAATGGAAAAGTTGGACAAGGTCGTTTCCAATGTCATGGACTCTGCCGTTAAGCTTTCCATTCCGCTAAAAGTGGAGAGTCATGAGGGGCCAACTTGGTACGATGCCAAGTAAATGTTAGTTAAGTTAACAAAATATTCACCATCTCGTTAATTATGAGTACAATCTAATTAAGCTTGAAGGGGACAATGTATGGCAGGACGTGAATTACGAAGAAATTTAGCGGTATTACCGATTGGCACTGTTCGTGAACTGACCATGCTGTCTGACCGGCAAATCCGATATTACGAGGACCACGATTTGGTTTCGCCCAAACGTGGCGGTGGGGGTCAGCGTCGTTATTCATTGAACGACGTCGACCGCCTCTTGGATATTCGTGATTACTTGGACATGGGTCATTCGACGCAAGATATCAAGGAAATGTTTGCCAAGCAGGAAGCCAAGCGTAAGAGCGCCAAAGCTTCCGAGGCCGCCTTACGTCGTTCACTTCAAGATGAGTTTGCTCAGATTGCCCGATTTAAATAAAGCAGCGCTTAGCGCAAGGAGAATGAGATGGCAAAAGAATACACCAAAGATGATATCCGGACGATGATTGCGGAAGAAAACGTGGAATTTCTGCGTTTAACTTTTACAGATGTTCTTGGTGCAATTAAGAACGTTGAAGTACCCGTATCACAGTTGGAAGAAGTTTTGAACAATGACTTGATGTTCGATGGTTCATCAATTGAAGGTTTTGTTCGGATTAACGAATCGGATATGTATTTGTATCCAGACCTATCAACTTTCTTGATTTTCCCATGGGCAACGGATTCCGAAGGTCATCAGGTCGCTCGTATCATCTGTGATGTTTACACGAAGGATCGCGAACCTTTTGCCGGTGATCCTCGTCATGCCTTGCGTGTCGCTTTGGATGAAGCTCATAAGGCTGGCTTTACCAAGTTTAACGTTGGAACGGAACCTGAATTCTTCCTCTTCAAGTTGGATGAAAAGGGTAACCCAACCATGGAACTAAACGACAGGGGTGGTTACTTCGATTTGGCACCTTTGGACATGGGTGAAAATGTTCGTCGTGAAATCGTTTTGACCTTGGAAGAAATGGGCTTTGAAGTTGAAGCTGCTCACCACGAAGTTGCAGATGGTCAACACGAAATCGACTGGAAGTATGCGGACGCCTTGGACACGGCCGATAAGATTCAAACCTTTAAGTTGGCCGTTAAAACCATTGCCCGTAAGCACGGCTACTACGCAACCTTTATGCCTAAGCCAGTGGCTGGTATCAACGGTTCTGGAATGCACGTTAACATGTCACTCTTTAACAAGGACGGCAACGTCTTTGCGGACGCAAGTGACGAATACGGTTTGTCAGAAACGGCTTACCATTTCTTGGGTGGCCTTTTGAGTCACGCACCTGCTATTACCGCTTTGGCCGATCCAACGGTTAACTCATACAAGCGTTTGACGCCAGGATTTGAAGCACCAGTTTACATCGCTTGGTCAGCTTCAAACCGTTCGCCAATGGTCCGCGTGCCCGTTGCGGAAGGTAATGGTACCCGTTTGGAATTGCGTTCTGTTGATCCAACGGCTAACCCATACACGGCTTTGGCTGCCATGCTTACTGCCGGCTTGAACGGTATCAAGGAAAAGTTGGAACCTAGTGCTTCAGTCGATAAGAACATCTACTTGATGGATGAAGAAGAACGCCGTCGTGCTGGTATCAAGGATTTGCCTGATACTTTGCTGGATGCGCTGGAAGCTTTGGCCAACGATTCCGTTGTGGTTGAATCAATCGGACACCACATCGCTGGCAAGTTTATTGAGGCTAAGAAGATTGAATATTCTTCATACCGCCAGTTCGTTTCACAGTGGGAAATTGATAACTACTTTGATCTTTACTAATAAAAAGCCTGCATCTGCAGGCTTTTTTGTTTGCTCAGAATTCGGGAATTACGTATAATTAAGAGCGAACATCTGTTCTAACGGAGACTATTATGCTGAAATTCATCCATGCCGGGGATGTCCACCTCGGGAATCCCTTTACTGGCCTTGACCAAGATTTACCCCAACAGTATCAAGGCGAAGTGGCGCGAGCAACTTTTACTGCTTTTGAAAATTTGATTGATTACGCCCTTGAGCAAGAGGTTGATTTCGTCCTCTTTCCTGGGGATTTTTTGCATTCTAAGGGAGCGGGCTTGGCCATTCAATTGGAAGCTCAGTACCAGTTAGAACGCTTAAATCAAGCCGGTATTCCCGTCTATCTTTCCTTTGGGAACCACGATTTTCGGGTGGATCAAAATTTGCAAATTGACTGGCCGGCCAATGTCCATCTATTTGCTGAAGCGGTGCAAACTTATACGTTGACGACTCGAGCGGGGCAGCGGATTGCTTTGACCGGCTTTTCTTATCAAGACTTTCAACAGAAGCATTCCTTGGTGAACGATTTTCCGTATCGCGATGCTTCCTTTGACTACCAAATTGGCCTTTATCACGGCAAAATAGGAGCAGAAGGGGATGCCTATGCGCCCTTTCACTTAGACGATTTATTGAATAAGAACTATGATTACTGGGCATTGGGACACATTCATCAGCGTCAGATCTTACATCAAAAGCCTTATATTGCTTATTCTGGAAATTTGCAGGGCCTCAATCGTAAAGAGATAGGTCCTAAGGGAGCTTATCTGGTCCAAGAAGAGGACGATGTGCTGGTGTCCCATTTTAAGTCATTAGCTCCTGTTCTGTGGGAAGAATATGCCTGGCAGGATGTGAATAGTACCTTGGACTTGAACCAAAAGCTCAGCCAGCTTCAACCACAAAAACTCACGCTAGTTTCTATTGACCTTAGCGGAATTGATGACGTTAACTTTCTAAATGGCATTCAAAACGGTCTTGTCCTTGAGCAAATTAGGGCCCATGCCTTGCCAATGCTTTGGCCAGTCCACTTGACTGGCCAGGGAAAGCAACAGCAAGCGACTAATCTTAAAATTAATGCGGACGAAAAGGCTTTGTGGCAGCAGAGTTTGACAGAAGTATTGACTAGTGAAAAAATCGAAGCTTTTCTTTCAGATGAGGTACCAATCGAAGTGAAGAACTACCTTCATTCCCAGGAAGGGAAGGCCGATTTAGCAGCCGCCATGTGGCAGTTGCTTGGAGAGGATGACGGTCATGAAAATTAAAAAGATAATCATCTCCGGCTTTGGAAAATGGTCCAATGTTACTTTTGATTCCTTGTCTGATTTTCAAATTTTTGCGGGTCCTAATGAAGCTGGAAAATCAACGATGCAGGCCTTTATACTAGGCATCTTCTTTGGTTTTCCTAATCGCGGGAAGTTCAAAAACACTTACGAACCCCGCAATGGCAGTCGTTATGGGGGTGCCCTTACGGTCCAAGTTGACCAACAGGATTACCGCATCGAACGTTATAATCGCTTACACAGTGAGCTAGTAGTCACCAATCTGCAAAATGGCAAAAGCATCGAAAAGGCTCAAGATTGGTTGACCCAATTATTTGGTCCGCTTGACCAGGATAATTATCAGGAATTGTTCAGTTTTAATAGTGACCAGCTCAATCAGTTACGTAAGTTAAACCAAAATGATTTGAATGAACTTTTCTTGCATCTCGGGGATCCAATCCGTCAAAAATGGTGGGCCTATGCCAATCAATTAGACGAAGCGGGGGATGCTGTTTTTGCTAAGGCTAAAACGGCCAAGCGTCCTTTGAATATGGCCTTAAAGAACTACCAGCATTTGCGATTAAATCAACAGAATCAACAAGGTGAACGCGCGCTTTACCAAAGAAATCAGCAGGAAATCGAATCGCTGAAGGTACGTCAAAAGCACTTGCGCGAGCAAAAAGCAGCGTTAGCTAGCCAATTGGAGCAAGCCCGAATAAGCCAACGCGATCAAAGTTTACGCGAGGAAATGATGGCTTTAAAAGCTGAATTAGATCAAGCGCCTGTCAAGCAAATTGCTGTAACTGATTTACAAAAAGCCCAGCAATTGAACGCCAAAATCAGTAATCTGTCCCTACAAATTGAAGAAGTTGCTAAGACTGATGAAGACAATGTATCCCAGCCGGAAAGGGCAAGTTGGGAGCTTTTCTTACTGGAATCGGATGGCTACCTGAAAGGCTTGCTAGCTGGTTCAGCATTGTTACTCCTATTGGCCCTACTCAATCATTGGTCTGGAATAGGCTTAGTAATGTTCTTCGTCTTGGCGATTCTTGCCGGGGTAGGTCTCTGGCACAATCGACAAAATCGGCAAACTGTGACGGAAGTCAGTCAGCCAAAAGACTTTCTTGAAAACCTTCAGAAGAATAAGAATCAGTTAGGTCAAGAATTACAGGACATCCTCTGGCATTACCAGGTCGATGATTTTCCGGCTTTTATCCGTTCTTATCAGCAGCAAGTAAGCCGCGAACAAAAACTCCAACGCTATCGCGATCTGCAGCGGCAAGTCTCAACAGCATCAGTTGCTGGAGATTTGAATGAGTTACAAACTCGAGCTGCTGCAGTCGAGGAAGAGTTGGAAGAAAAACAAAGTCGAATAGCGAACCTCTTGGCTGAGCAAAAGCAACTTGCGCGAACGGATAGTGCTTTATTTGAGCAGCAGGATTTAGCAAACCATCTCTTTGGCATCCAAAACGGCACCTTTGATTATTTGGTTAATAAGCTTTCTGCCAGTTGGATTCAGCAGACCTTGGCCGGTGAACTTGAACAAGGCTGGGCTAGAATGATTCAGCAAGCCCAAATTTACTTGGCTCGTTTGACACAAAATTCTTACCGTCAAATTTTCCTTGAAAAAGGGCAGCTTTTGGTCCGCAATGATGCTCAATTAACTTTCGAGCCCTTTGAACTTTCGCGGGGAACAAGGGAGCAGCTCTATCTGGCAATCCGTTTAGCCATGATTAAAACGATTAATTTGCCTGAGAGTTTCCCGCTCCTGATTGATGATGCCTTTGTTAATTTCGACCCAGTTCGACGGCAGGAAGTGCTATCATTATTACAAGAAATTTCGCAAGAAGAGCAGATTTTACTCTGGCTTTTGCCTAGCAGTAAAGTGCCGGTTGGCGCAATTAATTTGGAGGAAAAGTAGATGACAAAATTACTGACGCAGTACCAGGAAAATGACCATTTGGATCTTTTTGCTCTGATTAAAAGTGCTGATGTTCGCTTGACTAAGACCGGCAAGCAATACATCAGCTTGGTATTCTCCGACCGGTCTGGCGACTTGCCCGGTAATCTTTGGGATGCCAAGTCTGACCAAATCCAAGAGTTTGTGACCGGTAAAATCGTAAAACTGCAGGGTGTTCGGGGATCTTTCAAGGACCAGCCACAAGTTCAAATTACCTCTTTGCGTTTGGCCGAAGCAGGGGAACCCGATAACCCAGCAGAATTTATGGCCCATGCACCGGTTAAAAAATCGGATATGGAAGAGCAGTTAAACGACTATCTGCTTCAGATTTCACAGCCAACCTGGAATCGCATTATCCGTAAGCTCTTTAATAAGTTCCATGATGATTTCCTAAATTACCCAGCAGCGAAAAAGAATCACCATGCCTTTTCTGGAGGATTGGCCTTTCATTCACTGTCGATTGCGCATTTAGCTGAATCAGTCGCTGACCAATATCCGCAGTTGAATCGTGATTTGCTCTTATCAGGAGCCTTGCTACATGACCTGGGGAAGGTGATTGAACTTTCTGGCCCAGTCGCCACCGAATATACTTTGGCTGGCGATTTAATCGGGCACATCTCCATTATCGATGAGCAATTAGTTTTGGCAGCAAACGAGTTGAACTTTGATTTGAATAGCGAGGAACTTTTAATTCTTCGCCACGTTGTACTATCGCATCACGGTTTGTTAGAGTACGGTTCGCCTGTGCGTCCTGAATTGATGGAAGCTGAAATACTGCACCAGTTGGATAATCTCGATGCCTCCATGCAAATGATGACGGGTGCACTTGATAAGACGGCTAACGGTGAATTTTCTAAGCGTATTTTTGGCCTCGATAATCGTCGCTTTTACAAGCCTAGTGAATTTGACCAATAAAAAAAGCCTCAGCAATTTGCTGAAGCTTTTTTATTTTACTTAGAAACACCGGCAGTCATGTAACCAGAAAGGGCATTCTTCAAATCAGAATCCTTCACGTTTACATCGGCCTTACGAAGAATTTTACCGATAATCTTGTTAATGCTTGATTGATTCTTTGAGTTACCAATGAAGTCATTAGTAAGCTTATCCTTCAACTTAGTTTCAATCTGCTTTTCAGAAGGCTTCTTTGCCATCTTGTCTAATTTGATGACGTAGTAAGCACCGTTTGCACCCTTAACAGGGGAATCGGAAGTATTGCCAACATTCATATTAAAGGCTGCCTTACGGACGGCTTCTTCAGGTGTGCTGCTAGTTGAATCAAAAGTAGGAAGCTGACCAGTAGCTGAAGCGGCATTGTTCTTGGTTGAGTACTTCTTGTAAACGGAAGCCCAGCTTGAACCATTTGACAAGGCATCAATGGCTGCTTGAGCCTTATCTTCACTACTTGTGGTAATCAATGAGATAGTGGTGTCGGGAACATAGCTCTTGTAAGCCTTGTCCAAGTCTGACTGACTAATCTTGTGATTGTCCTTAATTGCAGCAGTTTGCAACATATTCAAGCGGATGTTGTTCTTAACCTGTTGGTCTGTGTATCCGTTTGAAGCCAAGTAGGCTTTATAGTTTGCATCTGAACCAAACTGAGCTCTCTGAGTTTCATAGGCTTGGTCAGTTTGCTTCTTAGTAACGTCCTTACCGTAATAATGTTCGAGAACTTTACGGACAGACATTTGAGCAAATTCTTGTTGACCGGCCTGTGAAGCCTTTACATCATCATAATATTCCTTCTGAGTAATCTTTCCGGCAGATGATGACATGACCGTTTTGGATGAATTGAAGTAGAGATAGACCAAACCGCCAATAAAGACAACGGCTAGCAATCCCCATACGAGTTTGCGACGCATAATAAATCCCTTCTAAATTAATAGTAATATAAAGTACAGTTTACCATATTTGGCTTAATGGTGGTATTTTGCTAATTCAGCCTGCATGTCTTTTTGGGCTTCTTGAATGCGGTCCAAATGGGGCTTGTTCTTGAAGTTCATCTTGTTGACTTCAGTTTGAACGTCTTGGACAAGTTCTTGACTGGAAGCTACTTGTGCCTGCAAAAGCTTAACTTGCGCGGAGAGCTTCTTAGCGTTTTGGCTGAAGTCCTTAACGTCAGAAAAGAGGCCCTTGATGTTATCGATAAATTTCATTACATCTTCTCCATTTCTTTGGCGATTTGGTTCGCAATGTTCTGATAGCGTTCTGCTGAAAAATCAGCTGAGTGATCGATGGTAGGAGCCAGCTGGGCATTCAAGTTATCATCGTCATATCGTGGAATCAGATGCCAGTGTGAATGCAAAACCGTTTGACCGGCAGAAACACCGTTGTTGGACTGAATGTTAATGCCGGTAATCTTGTCGTCGCTAGCCTTAATGGCGCGCGCCAAAATTGGCAACTTCAAAAGAACCTTGCGTGCAATATCATCAGTGTAATCAAAAATATTATCAACGTGTTGCTTAGGAACGAGAAGGGTATGTCCAGGTGTAACCTGGGAAATATCCAAGAAGGCTAACACATCGTCGTCTTCATAAACTTTGTAGCAGGGAATTTCACCCTTAATAATCTGGTCAAAGATATCAGCCATCATTTTCTCCTTTAAATGTAGAACTATTTTTATTATAGCAAAAGTATCTTGATGTTATAATGTTCTTTATGGGACTTATCATTAACAATTTATCCGGTGGCTACGCTGGTAACAACGTACTTCGAAACATTTCTTTTGAAGTTCCAGCAGGCAAAATTGTTGCCTTAATTGGCTTAAATGGGGCTGGAAAGTCAACGACCATTAAACATATCATTGGCGAACGTTTGCCCTACACCGGTTCAATTACCTTGGATGGCGTGGATATCACCAAAGATCCGACTGATTTTAAAAACCAGCTGGCCTACATACCCGAACAACCCATTCTTTACGATGAATTGACCTTGGAAGAACATCTCCACTTAATGCTGGCGAGTCATCACTTGGATAACGCGGCGCACTGGAAGCGAGCCATGGAACTGTTAGGTTTCTTCCACTTGGAAGATAAATTGCACTGGTTACCAGTTAACCTTTCCAAGGGCATGCGTCAAAAAATTATGATTGTGGCCGCCTTCATGTTGGACCGCGACTTAATTATTATCGACGAGCCTTTTATTGGTTTAGATTCACCATCGCAACGTGACTTAATCCATTTGATTAAGGAACAAAAAGAGGCGGGACGCTCCGTACTCGTGACGACGCACTTGCTTTCAGCGGCCAAGCACTTCGTTGACGATTTCGTCGTCTTACAGGATGGTAAAATCGAATTTATCGGCAGTCCCGTTGAAATGGCTGAAAGCCACGGTTTGACGATGGATACCTTGGATAACTTCTTTGACATTGCAAGAGGGGACCGAGACGACTTATGAATTTTCGAAAAATATACTGGCAGCGTTTGAGGCAAGCGCAGGCCGTTAACGTTAAATATTTACGTTTCCTTTTCAACGATAATTTTGTTATGTTTTTAATTATTTTCTTCGGCTTGGTATTGATTGCCTTTCGAATTCTGCTTTCGCATCCTAACTCGAGTCCCTTTTGGCAAACGGGTTGGTGGCAGTATGGTAGCTTTGTTTGGCTCATAATCGGCCTGCAGTTTGGTGACTTGGTGACTTTAATCAAGCCGGCTGATCGTCTTTTTTTCCTTGGAAATGATCGGGATATGGTACGCCATTATTTACCGGAAGCTTTGCGTTTTTCCTACGTTCTCGCGGTCGTTTGGCAATTAGGCTTTGTGCTGGCGATTTCACCAATCCTGGTGCGAATTGGAATTGATAATCCGATTATTGTTTCGGCCATGATTGCCTTTCTATGTTCTTATAAGCTCGTTTTGTTAATGCAGGTTCGCGAAAAACTCTTTTTGCGCCCTCGCAGCGACTTCACCGTCGTTATTTTTGAACGTGGCACTTTACCAGAAGCCATGCTTTATCACTTCCTTTATCCGGCCGTTGGTTTGGGTTTGGTCATGTTCATGCCGACTACCATTAGCGTGATTTTCACGGCCTGCTGGTTAGCACTGTTAGGTCTCATCTGGCTATGGCACCATCGTACTTCCCGATTGAAGTGGGATTCCTACGCGATGAACTGGGAAGCAACCATTCAGCATGCCAATCGACATAATCGGCGTTTGGAACGCTTTTATGCCTTGTTTGCCGAAACGCCAAGGCAAGAGCGATTGGTTCGTAGGCGCGCCTACCTTGATCCACTTTTGCACTGGTTTGTCGACGGTCGACCTGTTAATTACCGTCTTTTCATTACGCGCTTTTTCCGTTCCGATACCATCTTGCCAATTGTTTTTCGACTATGCCTACTCGCTGATTTGATACTCATCAATCTTTCAAAGAGTTCAATCATCATATCGGCTACAGTTGCTGCCGTTGTGGTCTTTCTGGTTGATTTTCAGATTTTGCCACTTTTTGCGGATACTCGGCAGAATCTCTGGACACGGATTTTACCAATCGGTATTAACCGCCAGCGCAGTGATTTCACGCAGATTATGTTGAACATTAATTTGACCGTGACTTTGGTGATGCTCTTGGCCAATATTTTTATGCCGGTTCACCTAATTGCAACGGCGATTGGTGGTCTTCTCATGATTGCCTTTATGCGTCTCTTCTATATTCCCCGTTATCTTAATAAAATTCAGTAAAGCGAGAAAGTAAATGCACTTACGATCAAAACCATGGGCCAAGCCTTGGCTTGAAGCCCACCAAGATCTTGTTATTCCTCAGGATGCTGCCACCGAATTACGTGGTAGTTGGCAGGGCCAGTTTGCCAAGCAACAACCGATTCACGTTGAAATTGGATCCGGCAAAGGGCAGTTTATTATGAACATGGCCTTGGCCCATCCCGACATCAACTACATTGGAATGGAAATCCAGGAGACGGCTGTAGCAATTGCGGCCCGGAAAAGTTTTGACAGCGTGGGTATCTTACCCAATCTTCGTTATATTTATGGAAACGGGAATGGTGTTGAAACCTATTTTGAAAAGGGTGAAATTGATAAGATTTACCTGAATTTCTCTGATCCCTGGCCTAAGACCCGTCACGAAGCACGCCGCCTAACTTATAAGAGCTTTTTGAAGTCTTATGAAGCGGTCTTGCCGGAACATGGGGAAGTGGAATTTAAGACTGATAACCGTCATCTCTTTGAATATTCCTTAGTTTCCTTTATGAAGTACGGCATGCGCTGGGAAGCCGACGATTACAGCATGGACTTGCATGCTGATCCTGATAAGGTTGAAGGCAATATTAAGACGGAATACGAAGAAAAGTTCCTTGCCAAGGGACAGCCAATCTATAAGATCACAGCACACTTCTAAAACAAAAAGCTCGAAGCATTATGCTTCGAGCTTTTTATTATTGTTGATTAGCGAGATGGTAGAGCCTTGATTCCGCCTTAAGTTGGCGGTTAAGTTGATCAATAATCTTTTCGCGACTCGCTGAGGAGTGGTTTAAAGGACTCGTACTCTTAATGATGACGACTTGGAAATCCTTATCAAGCAGGGAGGCAATGCTACTGTCAATGCGGTAATTACCCTTATTAGCATTTTCTGCAAGACTAACAATTCCCTGATTGCCGTAGAGTGCTTCCTTTAACTTGGCTTGATCATGGACTCCAAGTTGCTTGGCGTTGCTCTGCCAAATTTGATCGGCATCAGATTTGATAGCCGCAAGCTTTTGCTTTGGAGAATGATTAAAGCCTTCAAAATCAGTTAACATGGCGTCGACTTGTTTGCGACTTTTGGTCACGTGATGATACTCATTTTGTGACAGGCTGACACCGGCAAAACGCGGGCGTTGATTTAAAAAGAGGAGGGCCACAACAAGGGACACAATGATTAGAATTGAAGCAAGAAAGGCTTTTTTCATAGCATTCTCCTTTTCAGAACAGATTACTGGTCATCGTGGTGATCTTGATTGACTTCAGTAAATTCACCTTCCAAAATGTCATCTTCAGGATCGCTAGCTTGGCTGCGAGCATTGAAGTAGTTTAAAAGGCGGTAGAGCAACCAGATGATTAAACCGATGATTACGATATATTTGAAGGCCCCAATAAATAGGATAAAGAATAGGATAAAGAAGCCCAATCCCAAGCCGACATAGCGACCACGGCCGGTTAATGCTTGGCCCAAAATCAACAAGAGGGCAATGATAATTAGAAAAGTCATAAGACCTCCTTACGATTCAATAAAACTTCGGTTATTGCGGAAACCAGGGATGGCAAGCTTAGCGGCCAATTGGTCAGGGAAGCGTTGTACGTGCACGTTAACAACATCAGAATTTGCGAAAAGTTCAATGCGTTGAACTAAGTAGTGGGGGCTGTGAACATCCGAGCCCATTGAGATGACATCACCGGCGTGTGGTGCTTGCGGTAGTTTAACGTCCGTTTCGACCCGTGCCGATGAAATAATAAAGTTGTATTGTGCCATGGTTCCTCCAGCTGTTTAAAGGTTTTGATGCCTCTATTTTAACACGATTTGGGTGCCATCGTTTCGTACCCAAGAACTGCATCTAAGTTTTGGAAAGGGAACAAAAAAAGCCAACCATTTATGGTTGGCGAAAATTAGTGCGCTGAGGGGGAGTCGAACCCTCGACCTGCCGGGTAGAAACCGGCTGCTCTATCCAGCTGAGCTACCAGCGCGTCTTGAAAACACTCTCTAGATTAGCAGAAGATTGACCAAAGGTCTATCTCGAATTAAAACGATAAGTCAAGCGTGATTAATGAACATTTGTTCGTTATACTAGAATGCGTTACAAAAAGAAGGGAAAGTATTATAAATGATCGAAGATACACAAAATCCATATTCATGGCCAGCCATTCGCCACAACATTCGTCAGGTATTCACTTGGCAATATTATAAGGAAGGTTTTTCTGGTTGGGACACGCACACCTACGTTTGGTGGTTGATTGGTCTAGTCATTATTGTTGCGACTGGATTAATGCATGGCATCAATTCTTTGACGATGATGTCCATGCTTGGGGGCGCCATTGGTTTCACTTGTACTTTAGCCATTACGAGTAATAAGAAGATTAATGGTTTACTTGGTTTTGTTTCAGCCATCTTTATTTCAATTGTGGCCTTAAATGCGAAGAACTATGCCGAAATCGTGATGCAGATGACCTATCTGATTACCCTGGATTTGAACTTCATGCTCTTTGGGGATGCTTGGCAAAACCGCAAGATTCGGGCCATGGACAAGCGTGGTTGGTTCTTGATGGGCATCGCCTTTGTCATTGCTTTTACAGCGATGTACATCATGGATAACATGATTTTCATTTCCCCACGTCATATTTTGGACCCATTAACAGCAACGATTGGCATTACTGGAGCCGTTTTGACCGTTGCTAAGTACAAGTCCCAGTACTGGATGTGGACCTTGAGCGGCTTGATTTCAGTTTTCCTTTGGGGTAAAACTGCTTTGGCAGGGGACACTAACTGGGTCTTGTTTGCCACTTATATTCTTTATCTAGGTAACGATGTGATTGGACTATTTTTCTCCCCATGGGCTCGTGAAGTAAAAAAGCAAAAGCAAAATTTCTGAGACTTTCACTCGAAAAAAATCTTCAAATAACTGTCCGTTATGTTACAAAATCCGTCATTTATGCCAGATAGTGACCATTTATGCTATATTTGTTTACTAATAACGCTGTTTTGTTATACTTGTCAATACGTGAGAGCGAGACATAACAGGGGGATGTTATGACGAGAAATGAAAATGATGCTCGGGTCGTACGAACCAAGCAGATGTTACGTAAAGCGGGGATGGAGCTAATTACTCAAAAGAGTGATTTCTCGATTGCCAACTTATTAGAGAAAGTTCAAATTACTCGTGGTACCTTTTACCGGCACTATCACAACAAGGCTGACTTAATTCGCGATATTAATCAGACCTTGATCCACGAAATTCTCGATTGCAGCCCGGAACAGTTTAATGTTGCGGCTGTAATCGGTGTGATTTCGGAACAGGCAGTCTTCTACAACGTCGTCTTAAATGAAGCTGTCGACCAAGATTTTACCAAGGAATTAATGCAGGAGCTGCGCGGCCGTTTGAACAAGGAGCTCAGCCAGTTAACGGATAGTCAGTTGAAGCGTCATCTTGCTTACCAGTGGGAAGTGATTATGGCCGGCTTCTGGGCCGGGATGGCTAAGTGGCTAAGTGATGGCATGGACATGAGCCAGGACGAGTTATTATCCGAATTCTCTGAAATTTGGCGTGTTAACATGTCGGCTAGTGGTCAGACAGGGTTGAATCTCTTTGATTTCACGGCACCAGCTTGAATAAATCCCAAATAACTGATAAAATACAAGAGTTGTTAGCGTAGCTACAACCACTCAGAACAGGTAAAAGAGTGTTGGACACAGTGTTCGGCCGCCTGGGATGGTGAGTCTAAGTATAAGGAGAAACCAGTAATGGCATACGCAATTATTGTAACCGGTGGCAAGCAATACAAGGTCACTGAAGGCGACGTAATCTTCGTTGAGAAGTTGGACGCAGCCGAAGGCGCAAAGGTAACTTTTGACAAGGTTGTTTTGACTGATTCAAAGATCGGAACCCCTTTCGTTGAAGGTGCTAAGGTAGAAGGAACTGTTGAAAAGCAGGGAAAGCAAAAGAAGGTTGTTACTTTTAAGTACCGTCCTAAGAAGCATTCTCACACTAAGCAGGGACATCGCCAGCCATATACACGCGTGAAGATTGATTCCATCGCGTAATCATTACTTGTAAAGGAGAAATAGACTTATGTTGATGAATCAAGATAACTTGCAAATGTTCGCGCACCACAAGGGTGGTGGTTCTTCTGCCAACGGTCGTGACTCAGCCGGTCGTCGTTTGGGAACTAAGGTTGCTGATGGTCAGTCATTGACTGCCGGATCAATCATTTACCGCCAACGTGGAACGCACATCTACCCAGGTGTTAACGTTAAGAAGGGTAACGATGATACTCTTTTTGCTATCACTGATGGTGTTGTAAAGTTCGAACGTAAGGGCCGTGACAAGCGTCAGGTTTCCGTTTATACACGTGAAGAATACAAGAAGATGGCTGCAAACGCCTAATTCTTTAGAAACAGCTTCGGCTGTTTTTTTTTGCGCATTGTTCGATTTTAACGAATTATTAGTAAAAATCTAATTTTAATGTTTGTCTTTTGCTCGAATAATCATGCTATACTATTAAGCAACTGAGGAAAGGAAAAGAATAATGGGAAAGATTAAATCGCTGCGCTTACTCTTAGCGACGGCAGCCCTTGGTCTTGTTGGTCTTACCGGCTCTGCATTTGCGGACGAAGGAACCACAAGCCAACCAACGGTTGCAGTCGTTAACGGGGAGGATCAATACGGAAAGCCAAGTGAGGAACCTGACTTTAAGCAGGTTCCAGTGGCTTACCAGAATGATATTCCGGTTCAAATCCTAGGGATTAACGATTTGCACGGTGGTTTATCAACTCAGGATGCTGTGACGGTGGGGACTAAGACTTACCAGAACGCTGGTACAGTTGCTCGTTTGGCAACTTACTTGGATCAAGCTCAGGATCAGTTTAAGCAAACGACTGGTTCGGATAACACGATTCGAGTAGAGGCTGGCGATGCTGTTGGTGCTTCACCAGCGAACTCATCACTTTTGGCACATGAATCAACGATGCATGCCCTACAGGCGATGGGCTTTGATGTGGCAACTTTGGGAAATCATGAATTTGATCGTGGTTTGCCAGAGTTTAACCGTATCTTGACTGGTGGCAAGCCGGATGATTCAGCTGATGACTTGGTCAAGAATTATCCGCACGAAAACAGTGACTTGGACATGGTTGTGGCCAACGTTGTGCGTGCTGATAACGGTGAAATTCCTTACGGATACAAGCCTTACACAATCCGCACGGTTAGCCAAAATGGTCGCGAAACGAAGATTGGTTTCATCGGTTTGGAAACTTCAACTCTGCCAACCTTGACGGTTTATAACAACTACAAGGATTACAAGGTTTTGGATGAAGCTGAAACGATTGCCAAGTATGACAAGATCTTGCGTGATCAGGGTGTTAACGCCATCGTTGTAGTTGCCCACACCGGGGTTAAGACTGATCCAGCCACAACCACGACGGGTCCAACGGTTGATATCTTGCAAAAGCTCTATCAAATCGATCCTGACAACAAGGTTGGCCTTTACGTCGCTGCTCATTCTCACCAATACGCTAATGCATTGGTCGGACATACTCGTGTTGTTCAAGCCGTTTATACCGGTAAGGCATACGATGATACTTGGGCTTACGTAAACCCTGACACTGGCGAATTCGACCAAGTCGATAGCCATGTTTATCCAACCTTGTCAGAACAAGACGATCCCGAAACCAAGCCAAGTGCTAAGTTGCAGGCCATCGTTGATGATGCGGATAAGCGCATCGCACCAAAGGCCAATGCCATTATTGGTTATGCGGCCAACAAGGAAACCATCACCGGCCGTTTGCACAATACCTCAACAATGGAAAACCAAGTTGGGGAACTAGTTGCGGACGGACAGTTGTACGAAACCAAGAAGCAGGGCATTGACGTCGACTTCGCCATGACCAACACTGGTAGCCTCCGTTCTGATTTGGAAGTTAACCCAACTGATGGTTCCATCACTTGGGCAGCAGCTTCAGCTGTACAGCCATTTGGGAACGTCTTGAAGGTCGTAAACATGACTGGAAAGCAAATTCGCGCAGCTTTGAACGAACAGTATTTGCATGACCAAAAGTATCCATTGCAAATTGCTGGTTTGAAGTATACTTACACCAAGCAAGACAATGCTGACCAACCTTACGTTGTAAAGGATATTACCGCTGACAACGGCCAAGCTGTTGAAGACGATAAGACTTATCACGTCGTGGCCAACGAATTCTTGCAGGGTGGAGGTGACTACTTCGATGCCTTTAAGGGAACCGAAGTTGTTGCTTCTGCTGGTGCTGATACGGATGCCTTCGTGAACTATCTTAAGGACTTGTCTGCGGATGGTAAGAAGGTCGAAGTACCTGCGCAAGATCGTAAAGTGCTCGTATAAGAATCAAGAAAATTCAGCTTCGGCTGGATTTTTTTTCGTACATAATAGTGTGTTACAATTGGTCTAAATAGGAAGGCTTAAGGTGTTTTATGGCATATTATGAAAAAAGAATTAAAAGATTGCAGGCCTTGTTGGCTAAGTTAGACTTGGACGGCCTCTTGGTCGCGGATGGCTATAACATGCGCTATTTGACTGGTTTCACTGGTGGAACTGGCGATGGCTTGGTCATTGTAACCAAGGATGGGGCGGCCTTAATTACCGATGACCGTTACCGTGGCATCTATCAAAACAACTTGCCGGATGGGGTCGCTTTTGAAGTAACCCGCGATTACTTTGGTCAGGCTGTGCAAAGCTTGATTAAGGCCGGTGTTCACAAACTTGGCTTTGAGGCTAGCATGGCCTATCGTGACTTTGAGTTATTGGATGAAATTTTACCAGCTGATATTGACTTTGATGCAGTTCCTGACGCGATTGAAACTTTGCGTGAAGTCAAGGATGAAGTCGAAATGGACGCTTTGCGCCGTGCAGCACATGCCTCAGTACAAGCCTTTAATGATCTGTTGAACTTTATTAAGGTTGGTCAAACGGAATTAGAAGTTGCCAACGAACTGGACCGTTTGCAAAAGAAGTATGGTGCTGAAAAGCCATCTTTTGACACCATTGTTGCCTCTGGTTACCGCTCCGCCTTGCCACACGGCGCTGCGACGGATAAAGTGATTGAAAAGGGTGACTTGGTCACCATTGACTTTGGTTACTACGTGGACGGTTACACTTCCGACGTTACGCGTACAATTGCCATGGGTGATATCGATCCAAAGCTTGAGGAGATTTATCAAATTGTTTTGCAGGCTAATAAGGATGCCATTGCCATGGTAAAGCCTGGTGTTTCAACTGATGAAATCGATCGTGTTGCTCGTGATTACATCAGTGAGCATGGCTATGGTGAGTACTACAACCATGCTACGGGACACGGAGCAGGTCTTTACATTCATGAAGGGCCGGTACTCCGGACAAACGATGGCGAAGAAGTTTTGGCAGGTAACTTGCTAACGATCGAACCTGGAATTTACTTGCCTGACCTCGGTGGTGTCCGTATTGAAGATGACGTTCTGGTCACACCAGAAGGGCATGAGAACCTGACGGCTGGCATCGATAAGAACTTGATTAAGATTGAAGCCTAAATAAAATCCGACTCCGGTCGGACTTTTTGTTTTTGAAGAGGGGGTTACCGTGGAAAAAATCACATTTTTGCATACAAATGACATTCATTCGCATTTGGAAGTCTGGCCCCGCATTCTGCGCTTTTTCCAAGAGGAACGCCGTCAGGATGAACACTTATTTGCTTTTGACATTGGGGATGCCATCGACCGCCACCACCCCTTGACAGATGTGACGCGCGGGCGCGCCAATATTGAAATTATGGACGAAGCCCACTATGATGGTGCGACGATTGGTAATAATGAGGGCTTGGTTTTACCCCATGCTGATTTGAACCGTTTGTATGATCATGCTAATTTCCCGATTTTACTGGCTAATTTGTTAGAATTACCCGCAGAAAAAGTGCCTGACTGGGCGCAACCTTATCAGATCTATACCAGTGAAGGGGGCCATAAAATCGCCGTGATTGGTTTAACGGCCCCTTACCACATTACTTATGAAGCCGTCGGTTGGAAGCCGCTTGAAATTGATGCGGTTCTTGATCAGTATTTACCGCTTTTACATGAAAGGGCCGATGTGGTGGTCCTTTTGTCCCACCTTGGTTTACCAACGGATAAGCGTTTAGCTGAAAAATATGATCTCGACTTGATTATTGGGGCTCATACGCACCATGTTTTACCGGATGGGGAACTGACTAATGGCACTATGTTGGCAGCTGCTGGCCGTTATGGTGATCATGTGGGTAAGGTGGAATTAAGCTTGAACGATGCTGGGAAAGTCGAAAAGGCTTGGGCTCACGCCTATCCAACGAAGCAAATGGCGGTTGAACCTGGTGATAACGAACGGATTGAAGGTTGGCTAAAAGAAGGTCAGCGCCGACTGGCGCAGGAACATATCGCTAATTTGGCAGTTGATCGCACGGTTGAAGATCAAGCCCAAGACGCCTTGCAGGCTTTGACCGACTATTGCGATGTTCCGGCAGCAATGGTTTCTACGGGAATGTTTTTGACACCTTTGTCAGCTGGACCACTTAACGCCGCGGATTTAATTGCTGACATGCCTCACGCGGTTAACCCCATGTTGGTGACCTTGTCGGGCAGGGAGTTGAAGGAGCTTGTGCATGAGGTGCAAGACAGCGCTAAGGAGCTTTTGAATTTGTCCCTAAAGGGATCTGGTTTTCGTGGGAAGGAATTTGGCCGAATTGTCTTTCGGGGAATTGACCAAACGGCGGATGGCCAGATTTTGTATAATGGAGAAGCAGTTCAAGATGATCAGGACTACCGCCTGGCAACCTTGGACCACTATCGCTGGATTAAGTACTTCCCGGTGCTAGATGACGCAAAAGCCGAATTTCACTTAGGCACTTTGTTGCGGGAGTTGATGGCTGATTATTACCGTAAAAAAGATTAGATTTTAAGGATTACTATGGATCACGAATCGTTAAAAGAACGGACAATTGCACAGCAAGAAGAACGCCAGAAGGACTATTTGGTTGGTTACTTGGGCGATAAGGTCTCGATTGACAATCTGGACCTTGTTTTGAAGACCAATTTTAAAGAGGCCTTTGATCCTGCCAAACTGGCGATTCGTTATACGCCTTTGCTGTCTTATTATGACTATATTGTTGGTGACATCTCCGCCGACCAATTACGTCTAAAGGGCTTTTACAAAGATGATCGCCAGGCGGTTGCGACGGATAGTAAGATTTTTACCTTTGAGGATTATCTCTATGAATACGTGAACTTCGGGGCTCCTTACTTCATTTTGGAGAATCTGACGCCGCGTGAACGGCCGGTTCATAAGAACCGTCACCATCGCCGCCGGCGTCCCGCAAGCAATCATCCGGGCAAAGACAAGGAGCAGACCGCCAGCAAGGCGCACGAACAGCATAAGCCTGCCAGTCCTGCTAATAAAAATCGTCATCGCCGATCGAATCATAAGAAGACGACGAATAATAACAGTAATCGTCACCAATTCACCATTAAGGAAAAGTCGTAAAAGCACGCCGAGCGGTGTGCTTTTTATTTTTATTGTTTTAAGTAACCTTTTATATTGAATTTGGTTTACTAATAATTTATAGTAAAAGGGTAAAGAAACAATGGAGAAGAAATGATGAAAAATACGAAGTTACAAGATTTGACGGTTTCTGCCGTTTTCCTGGCCCTTTTGATTGTCTTGGCGGTCATTCCTGGAATTCCTTTGGGCCCAATACCAGTGCCGATTGTGGTTCAGAACTTAGGTATTATGTTGGTTGCCATTTTGTTGGGGGCTAAAAGGGGAACGCTGGTAATCGCGACTTTGCTCGTGATGGTTTTGCTGGGCTTGCCCGTTCTTGCCGGCGGTCGTGGTGGTTTTGCCGTCTTAATCGGTCCATCGGCTGGTTATCTACTGGGTTATCTTTTAATGCCAGCGGGCTACGTCCTCTTACAAAATTTCTTGCGACCTTTGCTGGGACATTGGTCTTTCTTGCTGAACTTTTTTTCAATTTGGCTGGCCAACATGATTTTGTGTTATGGTTTTGGGGTGCTTTGGTTACATCTGACGGTCAAGACACCATTTATGACTGCCCTTTGGACAAACTTAGTGATGTTTACCCCCGGAGACTTGGTCAAGGCCTTTGTCGCCGTTGTCCTTGCTGCAGCAATTTCACGCCTATCTTGGTGGCAAAAAAATTAAGGAGTCAATATGACGCAAACGACAAAGGATGCCGTTTTAACTGAATTTTTGAATAATCCTGGGCGCTATATTTCTGGTGACTTTATTGCTGGTGAGCTGGGTTTGAGTCGGGAAAGCATTTGGAAGGCCATTCAGCAGTTGCGCCGTGAAGGCCACGAGATTGTTAGTAAGAAAAAGAGTGGCTATTGCTATTTGAGAACAGCGAAGCTTAACGCAGCGGTTAT
This sequence comes from Eupransor demetentiae, assembly GCF_963930865.1. Taxonomy (NCBI): domain Bacteria; kingdom Bacillati; phylum Bacillota; class Bacilli; order Lactobacillales; family Lactobacillaceae; genus Eupransor; species Eupransor demetentiae. The sequence continues at coordinate 334,626 of NZ_CAWVOH010000001.1, forward strand.
CGAAAAATATTTGCCCGAGCAGGATGTCTGTCGGACAATTGTTTTTGATCAGATTGATTCAACCCAGATCTACGCTAAGGATTACATTAGCCAGCACAAAATTGAAGAACCGCTTGCGGTCGTCACAGCCAGTCAAACGGCGGGTTATGGGCGTCGTGGCCGGCACTTCTATTCCCCGGAAGGCAATGGTCTGTATATTTCTCTGATTTTACCGGTTCAGGAAAGTCGGATTGAGGCGGGTTTGTTGACCACGAGTGCGGCTGCCGCAATCGTTGGTGTTTTGGAGAGCTTTTTCCCAGATAAAGAATTTCAGTTGAAATGGGTTAATGATTTCTTGCTTAAACAGCATAAAATTGGAGGCATCATCACCGAAGCCGTGATGGATTTGGAAAGTCAGACCTACTCGGCACTGATACTTGGTTTTGCTTTGAATATTCAGCCTAGCAACTTTCCGGAGGAAATTAGCCAAAAGGCGGGGACAATCCTTGATGAACGCGATGAAAGTTTGGACTATAACTTGCTGACCGCCTACTTACTAGATGCTTTAATCGAGATGTACGAGCACTACCAAGATGGTCGCTACATGGCCTTTTACCGTCAGCACTCGGCCTTGATTGGACAGCAAGTAACCGTTCAAATTGGAACCGAGCTTGTCGAAGGAACTGTCACAGGCATCGACGACCAGGGGGCCTTGCTCTTGAAAACGACTGCTGGGGATGATCGAACCGTTTATTCTGGTGAAGTGACGAAAGTGAAATTAATGTCGAATTTGAACCTTTAAAGCAGATTTTTATCTGCTTTTTTTCGTATAATAAGCAAACGAGGTAAGATTATGCGTTTAATATTAGCATCCAATAATCGTCACAAAACCGAAGAATTGGCTAAGTTGGCTCAACACCTAGGCTTTGACATTGTCAATTATCAAGATGTTTTGGGTGAGTGCTTGGACTTTCCGGCCGAGAGTCGTGATTCTCAGGACCAAAATGCGCTGACCAAGGCCCGTTTTATTCACCAGTATTTGCCTGAAGAAGCGGTGATTGCTGATGATAGTGGCTTGTACTTGGCGGCTTTCCCTGACCGTTTTGGGGTGACGACCAGTCGTGATTTAAAGGCGGCAGGGGCTAAGGGGCAACCCGCAGAAAATGAATACTTGCTCTCGATTCTAAAGGGCAAGGAGCGTGCAGCCTATTTGTTGACGAGTTTGGCCTATCTAGGTCCTGACGGACAAGAAGGCCTATTCCACGGCCGTGGTGGGGTCCGAATCAGCGAAAATATTCGTGGTGGTGATTTTCTAGGTGGCATGGATGACATTGTCGAAGCGGAAAATGGTAAAACTTTGTCTGAAATGTCGCCAGATGAAGTGGTTGCCTATCATCAGCGCTCGCGGGCACTGAGCGAGCTCAAGGACTTTTTGAGTAAAGACTGATTTAGTGCTAAAATACTCTGGTTACATTTCGTGTTTGTAAAGGAGAACGGATATGGTTCAAGCGCAAAGTCAATATTGGCGTGATGTTTTGGCAAAGGTTGCCAATAATTCGTCCCAAAAGCGACCTTTCTTTTCGATGGCGCCGATGGAAGCCGTTACTGATACGGTTTTTCGCCGGGTTGTCGCTAAGGCGGGTGGACCCGATGTTTACTACACGGAATTCACGAATGCAGCTTCCATGGTTCATCCGAAGGCCAAATTTTCCGTCCAAGGTCGGCTGGCGGTTGCACCTGGCGAACAGCAGCCAATTGCCCAGCTTTGGGGTTCCAAGCCTGAAGAACTTGAAGGGGCTGCTAAATTACTGCCTGACATGGGTTATCAAGCCGTTGATTTAAATATGGGTTGTCCTGATGGCACCGTCGTGAAGAATTCGGCTGGATCGGATTTGATTCGCCATCCAGACACAGCTGTTGCTTTAATTCGGGCAACTAAGAAGGCTGGCTTGCCCGTTTCCGTTAAAACCCGACTGGGTTTTTATAAACCAGAAGAATTCCGTGACTGGCTACCTATTATTTTTAAAGAACAGGTCGAGGTCTTAACCATTCACTTGCGTTCTCGTAAGGAAATGTCAAAGGTTCCAGCCCACTACGAATACATTGACGAAATCATTGCCATGCGCGATGAGCTAGCACCGAATACGCTTTTGCAGCTGAATGGCGACATCAAGAATTTTGAGCATGGCATGGAACTCTACCATGAACATCCGGGAGTTGACGGCATTATGATTGGTCGCGGCGTTCTGGAAGACCCCTACGCCTTTAACCAAACGGAAAGTACGCACAGCTTGCAGGATTCAATCCAACTATTGAAGCTGCAGTTGGATCTTTTTGACGAGGTTAATACCGCCAAACTACCAAAGCACTTCGAAGCCTTGAAGCGTTATTTCAAGATTTATTTGCGTGGCTTTCCACATGCAGCCCAGTTGCGACAGGCGCTGATGGATACGCATTCGACGGCGGAAGTTCGCGAGCTGCTTGCTCAACATGCTGAAGCCCTTGAACTGGCATAATTTGCTATAATAAAAGTATGAAACTAACAGTTGCAAAAATTAATCAATTACTTGAAGAAGCAGGACTCCTCGTTGCTCAACCAGACTTGGAACCTTCTGCTTCTTTTGACTTTCTACACTACGACACGCGCCAGGTTAAAGCCAACACGCTTTTCGTGATTAAGGGTGCTTTTAAGCCGGAATACTTGAAGAATGCACCAGGCATCGCCGCTCTTGTCACTGCTGAAAAAATGCCGGTCGACTTGCCCCAATGGTTGGTTAAAAACAGTCAGAAGGCCTTAGCGGTTTTGTCGATGGCCTTTTTCGATTACCCACAAAAGCAACTTTGGATTGGGGCCATTACTGGAACCAAGGGGAAGACGACGGCGGCCTACTTTGCCTATCAAATTTTAAAGTCTGCCACGGACAACCACACGGCGCTCTTTTCAACGGCGGATCGGATTACTGGTCCCAAGCCTGAAGACCGCCATAAGTCTGATTTGACCACGCCGGAATCCTACGAACTTTACAAAGACATGCGCAAGGCTGTTGATAACGGAATGACCCATTTGATGATGGAAGTTTCTTCCCAGGCTTACTTGCTTAACCGTGTTTATGGCTTGCATTTCCAGGTGGGGGCCTTCCTGAACATTTCACCTGATCACATTGGGCCCAACGAACACCCAACCTTTGAAGATTACCTGGCTCATAAGTTGATGCTCTTTGATAATTCGGAAAAAGTGGTGGTCAACGCTGAAAGTGACCACCTTACTGAAATCATGGCGCATGCCCGCGCGCACCACGACAAGGTTTATACCTATGGTAAGGGTGGAGACTTTACCTACGAATCTGAAGAATCCGCCGTTCACGAAAGTCGCTTCCGCGTTAATGACTGTGAATTGCCTGAAATGGTCGGGGATTACCGTTTGAACGTACCCGGTGATTTTAATGAGTCCAACGCCATGGCCGCCTTGATTATGACGGCTTTGGCCGGTGCTAAACACGCCGACATGGTCAAGGGCCTCGATCAGGTTGTGATTCCTGGTCGCATGCTCTCAATGCCAATTAAGCAGCACGGAGTGGCCTTTGTCGACTATGCCCACAACTACGCTTCTCTTAAAGCGCTGCTCACTTTTGCTCAGGGACAGTATCCGCAGGGCCGGGTCATCGTTGTTCTTGGTGCTCCTGGGAATAAGGGGGTTTCTCGCCGCGCTGACTTTGGTAAAGTTCTAGGTCAGTTGGCGGATGAAGTTTTCCTAACCTCGGATGATCCTCAATTTGAAGATCCGGCTGTCATCGCCAAGGAAATTGAAGCTCATATCCAAAACGATAAATTGCCTGTCCACTACGTGCAGGATCGGATTGAGGCCATTCATGAGGCGGTCAAAGCCGCAGGCCCCGAAGACATCGTGGTGGTTGCCGGAAAGGGTGAAGATCCCTACCAGAAGATTGACGGTCAGGACGTGCCTTATATTGGCGATTATGCCGTTGTGAAAGCTGTTAAAAAGCAATTCGATTAATTCGATTGCTTTTTTATTTTCTGAAAAATGATATTAACTTGATATCAAAATGACTCATAGTGTGCTATTATAAGTGCATGCAAGAAAATAATCAGTCACAAGAGAATAAGTCAGGGCACATCGCTTTACGCGTTAGTAGTGAATTGCACGCTGCTTTAGTGCAGCGTGCCAAGGATGAGGGCCGCTCGCTCAACAATTACCTTAATCATTTGTTAGGGGAAAGTATTGCTGAGAGCGGCTCCTTTGAAACGCGGCATTTTCTGGGGCGTGTGGTTTCGGGTCGTTATTTTGACTCGGGGAGCCATCTGGTTGAGCTTGCTGGAATTTTCTACCGCTATCAGTTAAAAGATGGCGACACAATTGACCCAGCTGGGCAATACGTGGTGATTGAAGTTGATGGAAACGTTTTGACCGTTTGTCCCTTACAGGAGGAGAAGAAAGCATGATAGTAGTTGGTGTGATTGCATTTGTAATCATTGTTTTGATTTTGTTAGGGGTTCGCATTATCCCGCAAAATAACGTTGGTTTGGTAGAAACTTTGGGAAAGTATAGTTCAACGCGTAACGCCGGTTTGAACTTCTGCTTGCCATTGGTTCAACACATTCGCCGTGTCTCTTTGGCCATGCGGCCATTGCGTTTACCTTCTTATTCGGTTATTACTGCCGATAACGCCGATATCAAGGCCACAGTGACCTTGAACTACCACGTGACGGATGCTGTTAAGTACTCCTATGAAAACACGGATTCAGTTGAATCCATGTCACAGTTGGTGCGTGGTCACTTGCGTGACATCATTGGTCGTATGGAATTGAACGAAGCTTTGGGTTCAACGACCAAGATCAACAAGGATTTGGCCCTTGCCATCGGTGATTTGACCAACACCTACGGGATCAATGTTGACCGAATTAACATTGATGAATTAAAGCCTTCACAAGCCATTCAGGAAGCCATGGATAAGCAGTTGACGGCTGACCGTGAACGTGTTGCCGTGATTGCCAAGGCGGAAGGTGAGGCTCGTTCAATCGAGTTGACGACCAAGGCAAACAACGATGCTTTGATTGCCACGGCGACGGCCCAGGCCACTGCCACCCAAACACGTGCGGATGCCGAACGTTACCGTATTGATAAGGTGCAGGCTGGTTTGGCTGAAGTTGACGACAAGTACTTCCAAAACTAATCAATTGATGCCTTTACTTCTTTGGCCAACTCCGACACCAATTTGGTGATTGTCGACGGTGATAAGATTAGCAACTTGGGCCAGCTTCCAGTTGCCGGTAAATTGCTTGAAAAGGGAATCAAGTGATATAATCACACCCATGAATAACTTTTATAAAAATAAAAAAGTTCTAGTCGCTGTCTCAGGTGGAATCGCCGCCTATAAGGCAGCGATTTTAGTACGGTCATTGATAAGAGCCGGTGCTCAGGTTCGAGTTGCTATGACGCATGCGGCTCAGGATTTTATCACGGTTAAAACGATGGCGGTTTTGTCTCAACATGAAGTTTTAACGGATGCAATCTTGGCGCAAGAGGGTCCTGAGGTCAGTCACATTGATTGGGCCCAGTGGCCGGATATTATTATGGTCGTGCCGGCCACAGCTAATTTGATGGCTAAGCTGGCTAATGGAATTGCTGATGAAGTGGTTTCAACAACTATTCTCGCAAGTCCAGCAGATATGGTCATTGCACCGGCCATGAATGATGCCATGTGGTTGAATCCTGCCACACAGCGCAATGTTGAGCGTTTGCAAGAAGATGGCCATCTGCTAATCGAACCAGCAACCGGTTTTTTAGCAGAAGGCTACCAAGCTAAAGGACGTTTGCCGGAGCCAGAAGAGATTTTGGAACAAGCGGCACAACGCTTGCAGGCTCGACAGCCCAGTCCTTGGCAAAAGAAAAAGGTCTTAATTACGGCGGGTGGAACTCGAGAAGCACTTGATCCAGTTCGCTACTTAACCAACCGTTCTTCCGGTAAAATGGGCTATGCCTTGGCACAGCAGGCCCTAGATCAGGGCGCTGAAGTTAGATTAATTACGGCCGTCGACCGCCCAGCACCATACGGTGTCGAAGTCATTTCTGTGGCTTCAACCCAAGAAATGTATGCCGCGGTCATGGCCAATTTGGACTGGGCCGATGTTTTCTTTGCTTCGGCGGCCGTTTCGGATTTTCGTCCAGCCGAAAATGCGAAACACAAGATTAAGAAAAAGGGGGATGCGCCCCTTGAACTAAAGCTGGTTCAAAACCCTGATATTTTAGCAACAGCCGGGGAGAAGCAAAGCGCCAATCAATTAATTATTGGTTTTGCCGCTGAAACGCAAAATTTGTTGGCAAATGCCCAGGCCAAACTAGAAAAGAAGCACCTGGCCATGGTTGTTGCCAACGATGTTAGCCAGGCCGACATTGGTTTTAATAGTAACGAAAACGCCGTGACGCTGATCAAAGCGGATGGTTCTAGGCAGGTTCTTGCCAAAGCAGATAAGTCGGAAATTGCCCAGCAGATTTTGGAAGCCGTAGCGGCTTTATTTCCGTCCTAGACCGGTTTTGTGTTAAAATAAAGCGTTAATTAAAGTATATGGAGGCCCTGTAATGAGTAAAGGTTCTGAAGAAAAGGCTTCAAAATATAACGTAGGGGATATTCTACTAGCTCCCCCTTATGGCAACTTGGATAAGCCCTTCACTGGCAAGGTGGAGAAGGTTTACGAGAACGCCCTTTTGGTTGAAATTACCGAGAATGATCCTGCTGATCAAGCAGCGGTCAATGAAATGAATCACCGCGGCGTTGTGCGCATGGACGACGTTGAGGTCATTCAGGCGGCACCTAAGCCAGAAAAGCCTGAAGAAACAGAAGAATAAGGAAGTCTTGAACGGTTAATGATCAGCAAGTTCACGTTGTTGGAAGGTGAGCCTTTAGCCCAAGATGGCGCGTATTCAATCTGCTATTTGAATAGATGAGTGGTCGTAAGACTATGAGAGTGGTACCACGGGCAAGGCTCGTCTCTTGGATTTAAGGGGCGGGACTTGCCTTTTTCTATCTTGAGCGGATGCAGTATAATAGTTACAAGATTTGATTTTAAAGGATGAAATAATGACGGATAAGCAAGCAGTGGTTGCTGCCTTGGCAGCGGTTTTACCTGATGTAAATCGTGATGAAATTGAAGAAAAGCTCGAAGCACCAAAGAGCACGGATTTGGGCGATATTGCCTTTCCAGCCTTTTTCCTCGCTAAGGCTTTGCACAAGGCTCCTCAAGCGATTGCCAGTGAAATTGTGGAAAACATTGACCAAGCCAACTTCGAAAAGGTTGTTGCTACTGGCCCATACGTGAACTTCTTCTTGGATAAAGTGGCTACTTCAAAGGCAACTTTGCACCAGATTTTGACAGAAGAATCTGACTTTGGGGCCAACGAAGACGGTCAAATGCGTAACGTGACGATTGATATGTCCTCACCTAACATTGCCAAGCCAATGTCGATGGGACACTTGCGTTCGACGGTAATTGGAAATTCATTGGCCAACATCACCGCTAAAAACGGTTATCACCCAGTTAAAATTAACCACTTGGGTGACTGGGGAACTCAGTTTGGTAAGTTGATTTACGCCTACAAGACCTGGGGTTCAGAAGACGAAGTTAAGGCCGACCCAATTGCCACTTTGTTGAAGTACTACGTCGAATTCCACGAAAAGGCGAAGGAAGACGAGAGTCTAAACGACGAAGGACGTGCTTGGTTTAAGAAGCTTGAAGACGGCGACCCTGAAGCCCATGAATTGTGGTCATGGTTCCGTAAGGAATCTTTGAAGGAATTCACGGAAATCTACGACCGTTTGGGCATTGATTTTGATTCCTTTAATGGTGAAGCCTTCTACAACGACAAGATGGATGGCGTGGTTGACCAATTAGCACAAAAGGGACTCTTGGTGAAGTCTCAGGGTGCTGAAATCGTTGACTTGTCATCGATTGATGAAAACTTAACGCCGGCCATGATTAAGCGTTCCGATGGTGCTACGCTTTACATGACCCGTGACTTGGCGGCTGCAATTTACCGTAAGGAAACCTACGACTTTGTTAAGTCGCTATACGTTGTTGGTGGCGAACAGCGCGAACACTTTGTTCAATTGAAGGCTGTTTTGTCCTTGATGGGCGAACCATGGGCCGATGACATCGAACACATTTCCTTTGGTTTGATTACCTTCAACGGTAAGAAGATGTCAACTCGTAAGGGTGATGTGGTCTTGCTTAAGGATGTTTTGGACGATGCCCACGAATTGGCTTTAGCTCAAATTAAGGAAAAGAATCCTGATTTGGCGAACAAGGAAGAAGTTGCCGAAGAAGTTGGTGCTGGTGCGGTAGTCTTCCACGATTTGATGAATGACCGGACAAACAACTTCGACTTCAACTTGGAAGAAGTGGTTCGCTTCGAAGGCGATACTGGTCCATACGTCCAGTACACGAATGCCCGTGCGCAATCAATTTTGCGTAAGGCGGGTAAGGGCGTCAATCTTGATGACTTAAACTTAGACGATGCCGCTACTTGGGAAATTATTTCAAACTTGAATAACTTCCCTGAAGTTGTCCGTCGTGCCTGGGCTAAGCGTGAACCATCCGTTATCGCAAAGTATGCTTTGAACTTGGCCCGTACTTTCAATAAGTACTACGCGAACTCAAAGATTTTGACTGAAGACGATCAACTAAATGCTCGTTTGGCTTTGGTTTCAGCGGTTTCTGTTGTTTTGACGGAATCATTGGCCCTTTTGGGTGTTAAGGCACCGGCCGAAATGTAATCTCGCACTGAATTGATTTGACGGAGCACTGCTCGTCGATGATGGAAGGATACGGGTATGACTCAAAATAATGCAAGACGTCAAGCCGGTCTTTGGCAAAGGATGAAACCTTTCTGGGACCGTTGGCAGTTGGGTCGTTTAGCGATTGTTGTTTTCTTGGCAATTTTCTTGTTAAGTTCGACATACTTGATTACGATTGCAAAAACGTCGCACGTGCATAAGCTTGAAGCAACCTTGTCCCAGACAACGGATATCTACGATAACCAGGATCAGTGGGCAGGGCAGCTTTATTCCCAAAAGGGGACCTACGTCAAATATAATGCGATTTCACAAAACATGCGGGATGCCGTTTTGTCGATTGAAGATCGTAATTTTTACCATGAACACGGTTTCTCCGTTCGTGGACTGGCCCGAGCAGCTTACCTCTTTGTCCGGAACAAATTGACGGGTTCTAACGTGATTTCCGGGGGTGGTTCGACCATCACCCAGCAGTTGGTTAAAAACGCCTACTTGACCCAGCAGCAGACCTTCTCGCGTAAGGCTAAGGAAATTTTTTTGGCCATGCAGGTCGAGCAGGATTATTCAAAAAATGATATTTTGACCATGTACCTGAACAATTCTTGGTTTGGTAATGGTGTTTGGGGGGTTGAAGATGCCTCGGAGAAGTACTTTGGCGTGCACGCTTCCGAGTTGACAACGGCTCAAGCGGCCACCCTGGCGGGAATGTTGACGAACCCATCCGGCTTTAATCCGATTGATCATCCGGAACGCTCGAAGAAGCGCCGTGATTTGGTTTTGGAAACCATGGCTCAAAACAAGAAGTTGACCAAGGACCAGATGCAACAGGCCCAAGCAACGCCAATTGTTTTGACCGATAACTACGTGGGTGGTGAAAACTACCGCTATCCATGGTTCTTTGATTCCGTGATTGCGGAAGCCGTTAACAAGTACGGTATTTCCGAAAAGGACATCATGAATCAGGGTTACAAGATCTACACGACCTTGAACCAGACGGATCAGACCAATCTTCAAAACGACTTTAAGAACAACAATCTCTTCGGTAATCAAAACTCAGCACAAGCTGCCTCAATTCTTTTGAATGCCAAAACTGGAGGGGTACGAGCCGTAATTGGTGGTCGAGAAGATCAGCACATTTTCCGTGGTTACAACCGAGCAAACCAGTCAAACTTGCAGCCAGGTTCAATCATCAAGCCAATCGTGGTTTATGCTCCTGCTTTGACAGCCGGTTACACCATTAATTCGAAGTTGCCCAACCACACTTTGACCTTTGGAACCAACGGTTACTCACCGAATAACGCCTTGAACGTTCAGACTGGTGATGTCACCATGTACCAGGCCTTGGAGCATTCTTACAACATTCCAGCAGTTTACTTGCTAAACAAGCTAGGCGTTAACACTGGTTTCCAGAGTGCTAAAAACTTTGGTTTGCCAGTTACAAAGAACGACAAGAGTTTGTCCTTGGCCTTGGGTGGAATGGATAAAGGGGTTTCCCCTCAGCAAATGGCACAGGCCTACACGGCCTTTGCCAACGATGGAACAATGAGTCAGGCTCACTACATTACCAAGATTGTAGATGCTTCTGGCCACGTTGTGGTTAGCCAGCCAAAGTATGACCAAAAGAAGGTTGTATCGGAGAAGGTAGCCAACAACTTGACGCGGATGATGCTGGGAACCTACACCAATGGAACCGGAGCAGGGGCCGCACCAAGTGGTTACACGATTGCGGGTAAGACCGGTACGACCGAAAACCCTAACGATCCGAATAACGCCAACTCTTCCAAGGATTCATGGGCCGTTGCCTACACGCGTGACGTTGTCCAGGTCACTTGGATGGGACTTGAAGGAAATAGTGCGGCTTCCTTGCCAATTGGTTTGATGTCAACGATTGGACGGTACGTGAAGACTTCGATGGGACAGGTTATCCCGAATACGAGCGAGCACAGTTTTAGCGTTACGAATCCCAACCAAACGACAAACGATTCAGGTAGTTCCAACAGTAATTCTAATAACGACTGGATGGCCAATACGCAGCAAGCCATCAACGATGGCGTCGATAAGACGGTTGATGGGGCTAACAAAGTATGGGATACTGTAAAAAGTTGGTTTGGTAATTAAAACAATTTAGAAGCAAAGAAAGGCTTTCATCATGACAGTAAACATTTACGATAACGCCAATCAAATGGCAGAAGTTTTGAAGCAAACAGAACAATACGAAGCTTGGCAAAAGGCTTTTGACGCCGTTCAAGGCGATGCTGAAGCAAAGGACTTGTTCAAGCAATTCCAAGAGATCCAAATGACGGTGCAAAAGATGATGCAATCTCAGCAAAAGCCTGCTCCTGACCAGGAAAAGGAATGGGATGCCGTTGCACAAAAGGTCCAGAGCAACGATTTGATTAAGAACTTGATGGCCTCAGAACAGATTTTGAACAATCTTTTGGGTGAATTGAATGACTTGGTAACGAAGCCAATTTCTGAAGCATACGCTTCTGCCAACAAGTAATAAACAAGTAAAGCAATTCAAGTTGAATTGCTTTTTCTTTGGGGAAAATGATGAAACAATTATCAAATTGGAGCCGCTTGACCGCCTACTATCTAAAAGAATTCGTCCCGACCATTCTTTTGGCCGTTCTGATTGGCTGGGCGATTCACACCTTTCTTTTCACGGGTAGCCGTGTGGTGGGTAGCTCGATGGAGCCGACTTTACAAAATAACGATTACGTCTTTATCCAACGTCAAGCCAAAATTAAACGCGGGGACGTCGTCATTTTTGATGCGCCCAAGGTCGATCCAGATAATCAAGGGCAAAAGTACTACGTCAAACGCGTGATTGGACTGCCTGGCGATAAGATTCGCTTTGATAAAGGCAAGCTCTTCGTCAATGACAAAGCGGTAGCTCAGCCTTACCTGAATGAGGAAGAAGCATATAAAGGGACCGAAGCTGCTTTCGGCGATCCATGGGATTTGAGCTCCTTGTCGAAATCCTCAAGCTGGAATAAAACCAGTCAAAAAACGACAGTGGTACCAGCCAATTCGTACTTTGTTCTAGGCGACCATCGTAGTGTTGCGACCGACAGCCGCTACTTTGGCTACGTCCAAAAGAAATACATGCGTGGTCGGGTGCTTGTACCGTTCTGGAACGGTTCCAAGGCCACCAAGCAAAACGTTAATCATAGCCGTGATCATTTTTTTGACAAATAAAAAAGCCCGTTAAGGGCTTTTTATTTTGTGCTTTTACTTATCAAAGAAGTGGTGGTAGATGGCCTGGACGGCTGCATCGGCATCCTTGGGTTCCAGTCCTAGCATGATTGAGATTTCAGATGCTCCCTGGTTAACCATTCCAAGGGAAATGCCCGCTTCCTTTAGCGGCGTGACGATTTCAGTTAAGGTACCGACACGGCCAACCATTCCCTGACCAACAATCATGATCAAGGCAAAGTTATCGTGCCAAGTCATGGTGTCGGGATGAAATTCATTTTGGATATCAGTCTGGATGCCTTCAATTTGTTCATCATTTAGTTGATCACGGTCAAAAATGATGGTTAAATCATCGACACCAGAAGGCATGTGTTCATAGGAAACGTGGTGTCGGTTCAAAATTTGCAGCAAACGCAAGGTCACGCCAATGCCCTTGTTCAACAAGTAGCGGTGGATGTAAAGCGCGGCAAAGTGCTTCGATGCCGCAATTCCAGTAATTGGTTCTTCCGACTTTTGCTCCTTGCTAGGGCCAATCCAAGTTCCCGGTGCGGACGGATCATTGGTATTTTTAATGTTAATCGGGATTTGGCCCTTAATGGCGGGGATAATAGCTTCATCATGGAAGACGGCAAAACCGGCGTAGGAAAGCTCCCGCATTTCGTTGTAAGACATTGAGTGGATGGCACGGGGATGGTCAACCAAGTTTGGATTAACGGCATAAATGGCAGAAACGTCTGTAAAGTTTTCGTAGACGTCAGCCTTTAAGCCCTTGGCCAAAATGGCACCGGTAATGTCTGAGCCACCACGGTCGAAAGTGACCATGCGACCCTCGTGGTTATAACCGAAGAAACCAGGGAAAATGTAACGGACACCATCTTCGAGCTTGATTTGACCTAAAGCATCATAAGTTGCTTCTTCATCAAGAACAGTGTTGCGGCCTTCGAAGTGCAAGTGGATTTGGCGTGGGTCCATGAAACGGGCATCTTCACCCAAAGCCTTTAAAATCATGGTCAAAAGTTGGGCGTTCAGGTATTCACCGTGAGCTGCAAAAGCAGCGCGCAAATAACGGTAAGTAGGGTAGTGGTGATTATTTAAATCATCAATTTGGGCGTATAAGTCCTGGATTTCCCACTTGTCCACGTGAAAATACTGAGCAATGCTTCCGTAGCGGTTCTTCAAGGCCCGAACTGTTTCACTGAAATCCTCATCCGCAATCGCCTGGTCCGCATACTTCAAAAGCAAGTCGGTCACCTTTACGGGGAATTCCTTTGCTTTTCCTGGAGCAGATGTCACCACGACCTGTCGATCTGGATCAGCCTGCAAAATATCGATGACGCGCTGGAACTGTGGTCCCGTTGCAAGGGAAGAACCACCAAATTTAATAACTTTCATGGAAAACCTTTCTCTGAATTAATCTTTTGTGATTGTGAAGCCGTGTTGGTTGATTTGGAGTAAGCGAATCTGGCCCTTGAGCTTGGCCTTAGCTAGCAGTTCTTCTGCTTTTTGACCCTTACCAGCAGCGACCATGGTGATGATGGTTGGACCTGCCCCGGAAAGGTAGGTTCCCTTAATGTCATTGGCGTGGAAGAGCTGGCGAATTTCGCGCAATTCCGGAACTAACTCGGCCCGGTAGGGTTCGTGTAGCTTATCCTTTTCTAGTAGAACCTGGAAGGCTGCTAAATCCCGGTTCCAACCGGCGTTAATCAAGGCTGCAAGGTGTTGTCCTTGGCTAACGGCGTCCTGATAAGGGATTTGCTTGGGCAAAACAGCGCGGGCCTTCTTGGTTTCCAAATGGTAGTCTGGAATGAAGGTAAGGGCTTCCAGGTCTGGCAGGGGAACTGTCTGACTGGAAACCTGACCATCAAGGATTTGAGCTAACTGCAAGCCCCCATAAATGGCAGGTGCCACGTTGTCGGGATGTCCTTCGATTTGGTTGGCCTCTTCCAATAGCTGTGCCTGATCAATTTCGTCGCCCTTGATTAGGTGTCCGACAAGCAAGCCGGCCACGATAGCTGACGATGAAGATCCTAGTCCACGGGCAAGTGGAATGTCTGATGTAACTTCCAATTGATGCGCTGGCAAATCGGGATGGAGGTCCAGTGCGGTTTTGATAATTAAGTTTCTTTTATCAGAGGGGACGTCGGCACCGTATGGATGCTTGATGGTCCATTCGTCACTGGGGCCAATAATTCTAACCGTTAAGTTCAGGTCCAGGGCCAATCCTAGACAGTCAAAACCTAGTCCTAAGTTCGCTGATGTTGCGGGTACGGTAATGGTCATCATGAGTAGCAAGTAAACTCCTTTACGAGGCTAGCCTTTTGACTGAGTTCAGCCTTAAAGTTACTGTACTGCTTGGCTGTTAGGGCGGAAGTCAAAATGGCCTCGTAATAACGGCCGTCTTTGGCTTGGAAAGAAGAACCCTCTTCAACGAGGTCAGATTTTTCAAAATTATTACCGGTTCCAGCTAGGACGAAGACGTGGGCCTGCTTAGCTGGTTGCTTGAGCTGATAATCCTTTTGGATACTTGGTAAGGCTTGCTTTTGTCCTTGAATAATGGCGACAATATCGGCCAAAACGGCCTGGGCAGTCGCGCGGCCACCAGCACCGGGACCTGCAAAGAGGCTGGTGCCCAGGTTTTTACTTTCAATGGCGATGGCATTGGTTTCGTTTTCGATTGATGCCAAAAGATTCGACTTGGAAAGGGCGGCTGGTGCGACTTGAACCTGGTAATGTCGGTCGTCAAGTTCGCGAATTTCAAAGAGCAGCTTGGTGGTCATCTTGAGCTGGTCAAGGGCTTCAATATCAAAGGGCGTAATGGCTTCAATTCCTTCGATATGGAAGTCTTCCAAAGTAAGGTCCAAGCCGTAAACAGTGCGCGCTAAAATAATCGCCTTGTAAGCCGCGTCAATTCCCGCGACATCGTTGGTTGGGTCACTTTCGGCAAAACCGAGTTCTTGAGCCTGCTTTAAGGCCGTTTCGTAGGCCAAACCCTTGTTAGCCATCTGGCTTAAAATGTAGTTGGTCGTCCCGTTAACGATTCCGGCAAGTCCCGTAATTTGGTCCGAAAAGTAGTAGTTGTCCAAATTGGTTAAAATCGGAATTCCACCAGCAACAGCGGCTTCGTAGCGCAAAGGCAGTTGCTTTTCTTCAGCAAGAGCAATTAACTCCTGACCCTTGCTGGCGATTAAATCCTTGTTGGCCGTGACAACCGCTTTGCCATTTTCCAAGGCCTTCTTCAACCACTGATCCGTGGGTTCAATACCACCGGCGACTTCCACAATAATCTGGATGTCAGGGTCGGTTAGGATGTCATCAACTTGATCGGTTAAGGTGATGGTGCCAGGAACTCCAGGTCGTTTTTTGTCGAGGTTATGCACGAGGGCGCTTTTAACGCTCACGCTTTGACCGAGTTGACTTTGAAACTTTGCGGCTTGTTCGGACAGGATGGTGACTAAGCCACTCCCAACTGTTCCTAAGCCAAGTAATCCAATCTTAACTGTCAAGATAATCTCCTCCGTAATGAATATAGTATTGAGGTGATTTTAACATTTATTAAGGCAAAAAAGAATATTTTTGTTAGAATAATATTAAATACAAATGAGAGGTTGTTTGCACGATGAAATATATTTCAACTCGCGGTCAAAGTCCCGCTGTCGATGCCGCTGAAGCGATTTTGAATGGATTGGCACCCGATGGTGGTCTCTACGTTCCTAACGAATGGCCAGAAGTCGCCCTTAATTTGGCTGACCTGCCCGATATGACTTACCAAGAAGTCGCTAAGCAGATTTTTGCTGCCTTTTTGCCTGACTTTACTGAAAGTGAAATTGAAGATGTTGTCACCTCGGCCTACAACCAGCAGTGGGATGACGAAAAAATCGTGCCCTTAGCAAACTTTGAGCATCTGCACTTGCTGGAGCTCTTCCACGGACCAACCTTGGCCTTTAAGGACATCGCCTTGCAAGCTTTGCCATATTTGGTCGTTAAGGCCATGCAAAAGAAGCACAGTGTCAAGGACGTGGCCATCGTTACCGCTACTTCTGGTGATACGGGTTCCGCAGCCTTAGCTGGTTTTGCGGATGTAGCAAAAACCAAGATTGCCATCCTTTACCCCGAAAAGGGAATCTCTGACATCCAGCGTCAACAAATGGTTTCTCAAACGGGTGACAACGTCACGGTTATCGGCTTGAAGGGAAACTTTGATGATGCTCAAAAAAAGGTGAAAGAATTAATGGGATCGGCCGAATTCAAGGCCTTCTTGGATGGTGAAAACCTTCGTTTGTCTTCCGCTAATTCAATCAATATTGGCCGCTTGGTTCCGCAGATTGTTTATTACTTCTATGGCTATGGCCAGCTAATTGCTCAAAACGCCATTCAAGCAGGGGATGCCATCGACATCGCCGTACCAACTGGAAACTTCGGAAATATCTTAGCGGCCTACTACGCTAGCCAAATCGGCTTGCCCGTACACCGTTTCCGCGTCGCTTCTAACGAAAACCACGTTTTGACGGACTTCTTTGAAACCGGTCGCTACGACCGTAACCGGGACTTCGAGGTAACTAACGCACCGGCCATGGATATCTTAGTTTCATCGAACCTGGAGCGTTTGCTCTACTTTGCGGCCGACCGTGACAGTGCCTTGGTTGCTGAAAAGATGAAGGAACTCAACGAAGTTGGTTACTATCAGGTTGATGAAAAGCTGCGCGCCAACTTGGCGGAGTTCGCAGCTGCTTGGACGACACCCGAACAGGTGGAGGGCGAAATCAAGAAGTTCTTTGACGAACACCATTATTTGTTGGATCCGCACACTGCTGTGGCAGCCTACCAGTATCAAGACGACGGGCACCACACTTTAATGGCTGCCACTGCGTCGCCATTTAAGTTCCCACAGACGGTTTTGCAGGCATTGGGACAACCAGTTGAAAAGGGAGACGCCGCCCTTAAGGCCGTTGCGAAGTTGGCCAACTTACCTGAACCAAAGCCCGTTCGAGACCTCTTTGACAAGAAGGTTTTGCACAAGGCCATCATTGATCCGGCTAAGATTCAAGAATCCATTGAAAAAGCTTGGTAAATTAGAGCATAAAAAAAGCAGGACTTCAAAGTCCTGCTTTTTGCTTAATAAATGGCGTCACGGTAGAGACCGACGACCTTACCTAAAATAGAAACTTCATCTAGAATAATAGGGTCCATATGGTCATTTTCAGGCTGCAAGCGGTAATGACCGGCCTCTCGGAAGAAACGCTTAACCGTTGCTTCGTTATCAGCGTTCATGGCAACCACGATATCGCCATTGTCGGCGTTGCTTTGGCGGCGGACGATGACTTGATCACCATCAAGGATACCAATGTTAATCATTGATTCGCCTCGAACGTTCAACATGAAAAGGGAACCATCGTACTGCGACAAGTTATCTGGAATAGGGAAGAACTCAGTCGCTTCCTGTTCAACCGCTAAAATTGGTTGTCCAGCGGTAACGAGACCCAAGACCGGAATCTTACCGGCATTAGCGGAAACGCCCAAGATATCAAGTCCAGCTGGCGTCACTTCAATGGCGCGGGCACGGGGCTTGCTGACGTCCTTCGAAAGATAGCCCTTCTTAACTAGCCGTTCAATATGGCCATGAATGGTTGAAGAAGAGGAGAGGCCAATTGCTTCTCCAATTTCGCGCACTGTGGGCGGATAACCATTCTTGGACTGCGCATCATGAATGAAACGCAGTACTTGGATTTGTTTGCTGTCTGAACTGTTTACCATATGAATTAAATCCTTTATTGATACACTCATAATACCGAAAATCACTTGATAAATCAAACGTTTGTTCGCTTTTTTAAGAGAAAGTTAATCATAAAGCGAACAAATCTCACAGACAAGTTATGTTATAATTATTTTTAGAATTTTTTACACTAAAGGAGCTGGCGGAAATGATCATTTTAGTTGGTGTGTTGGCCTTGGTGGTTGGTTTAGTAGGTGGATTTTTCATCGCTCGTGGAACGATGAAGTCCTACTTGGCTAAGAACCCACCCATTTCAGAAGACATGATGAAGTCAATGATGATGTCGATGGGACAAAAGCCATCACAAAAGAAGTTGAACCAAATGATGGCTCAAATGAAGAACCAAACACAAAAAGCACAAAAAAAATAAGCCATTGGCTTATTTTTTTTCTTGCTTTGGATCATGGTAAACCCAGTTAGGATCAACTTCGTCATCCAACTTATCAAAGGCAGCTTGCATTTGATCGTTGTACTTTTCAATCATTTCATCGCTAAGTTTGTCCTTGCGGTCAACCACAATCGGTTCGCCGAAGTTGATGGTACAATTATTACGCTTGAAGAGATGGCTGAACTTGACTGGTCCTTGATAAACAGCGGGCACGATAACCTTGCCGGACATCTTGGCAATCAAGACCGTCCCAGACTTCAACTTGCTGGAGTGGCGTGAACCGGAAGGAAACATGATTAGTGAACGTTCTCCGGAGCGGAGCTCCTTAACCGGGTACTTGATCACGTCGGTGCCAACGTTTTTACGGTCAACCGGGAAGGCCCCCAGCTCCGTAATCAACCAGCGCAAGGGGCGGTGCTTGAAGAGCTCGGCTTTGGCCATGAAAATAAACTTCTTTGGGTATGCGGCAAAGGCATACCAAACGGGATCCCACCAAGTTCGGTGAGGGCCAACCAAAATATAGTTATCATCTTCGGGCAGGCGATCCTTATTCATTACCTTAATTCGGCCGGTAATCGACCAAATTAGGGCGCCCCCGAAAATCTTAGTTAATCGATAAATATCCATCTAAATCGTCCTTTCGATGCCTAATCGAATTAATTTTACTTAGTAATAGAAAGAAACGCAAATGACAGAGCCAAAATTACAGCCAGGAGAACGCATTGACGAGCTTCCATCGCAAAAAATTCGCATCATCCAAAATCCGGATATGTTTTCCTATTCTTTGGATGCTGTTTTGTTGGCTCACTTTGCCGGTGTGAAGGGGAAGGGCCGCGGTTTAACGGTTGATTTGGGTGCTGGAACCGGCGCCGTCGGGCTCTTCTATGCCCAGAAGGTGTTGGGACCCATTAAGCTGGTCGAAATTCAAGCTGATTTAGCGGCCATGGCAAAGCGTTCCGTTGCCTTAAACGATTTAACTGAACAAGTTGAAGTAATTCACAGCGACATGAAGACGGTCTTTGATCAAATTCGGCCTGGTTCCGCAGAAACGGTCTTATCGAATCCACCATATTTTCCCGCAGTGGAAACGACCAAGCAAAATTTGGATGAGCACTACAAGATAGCCCGACACGAAGTGGCCATTGATTTGCCTGAACTGGCTCAGGTTGCTAATAAATTATTGAAGAACAATGGAAAGTTTTACCTGGTGCACCGGCCGGACCGCCTAGCCGATATTTTCGCGGCCCTTGAGGGGCGTAAGCTGCGGATTAAGCGCCTGCAATTCGTATACGGTAAAGCGCAGCGGGAGGCTAACATGGTTTTGGTCGAAGCGATTAAGGCTGGCCGACCCGGCGGCGTGCGAATTTTGCCACCGATTGTGGCATACCAGGAAGACAACGAATACACGCCCCAGGTTAACGAGATTTTATATGGTGAACCATGGCAAGCGTAAAGAAATACTATTTTTATGTTTTGTATACGGCCGATGGCTACTTTTATGGTGGATACAGTGACGATGTCTTTCGCCGCTTTAAAACCCATCAAGCGGGGAAGGGAGCCAAGTTTACCCGGGTTAAATCCCGCCATCCACTGCAATTAATTCACTATGAAACCTTTGAGAATCAGCACGATGCCATGCACGCCGAAGCCTCTTTCAAAAAATTGACGCGTTCCAAAAAAGAAGCTTACTTAATTGCCGCCGGTGTGGACGCAAAAATTTGGAAAAAAGCCTAATAAAGCTTGTACTTTGCCAACTTTTCCAGTAAAATAACTTTTGTTGTGAAAACAACACAAAAATACACACGGTAAACGAGAACGCGTTGGTGCACTTGTTGTCACGCGAACCAAGAATTTACCGGAGGATTAACCAGGAGGCCTATAATGGCAGTTATTACTATGAAAGAACTCCTTGAAGCAGGAGTTCACTTTGGACACCAGACTCGTCGCTGGAACCCTAAGATGGCACCTTACATCTTTACTGAACGTAATGGTATCCACATCATCGACTTGCAGAAGACTGTTAAGTTGGTTGACGAAGCTTACAACTTTATGCGTAACGCTTCAGCTGATGGCGCTAACATCTTGTTTGTTGGTACTAAGAAGCAAGCTTCAGACTCAATCGCTGAAGAAGCTACTCGTGCCGGTCAATTCTACATCAACCACCGTTGGTTGGGTGGAACTTTGACTAACTGGAACACGATCAAGACTCGTGTACAGCGCATGAAGGATATCCAAAAGATGTCTGAAGATGGCACTTTCGAACGTTTGCCAAAGAAGGAAGTTGTTTTGTTGAAGAAGCAACACGCCAAGTTGGAAAAGTTCTTGGGTGGTATCGAAGAAATGAAGGATTTGCCTGACGTATTGTTC
Organism: Eupransor demetentiae; assembly: GCF_963930865.1. Taxonomy (NCBI): domain Bacteria; kingdom Bacillati; phylum Bacillota; class Bacilli; order Lactobacillales; family Lactobacillaceae; genus Eupransor; species Eupransor demetentiae. The sequence continues at coordinate 355,135 of NZ_CAWVOH010000001.1, forward strand.
GTCGTTGATCCTAAGAAGGAAGAAATCGCTGTTAAGGAAGCTAACATGCTTAACATCCCAGTGGTTGCTATGATCGATACTAACGCAGATCCAGACGTTGTTGACGTTAAGATTCCTGCTAACGATGACGCTATCCGTGCCATCCGTTTGATCACTTCAAAGATGGCTGATGCTGTTATCGAAGGTCGTCAAGGTCAAGACCAATCATCTGAAAATGGTGAAATCTTCCTTGATGATAACGGTGACACTGAATCAATCGAAGAAATCACGAACATCGTTGAAAAAGATAACTAATTTTTGAATCGATTTGAACGCCGTTTTACTAGTTAAGACTAGTAAGGCGGCGTTTTTTTATGCTATAATATTTTTCGGAAAACTTTTTTAAATTTAAGGAGATTAACAATGGCAGTTACTGCAAAGTTAGTTAAGGAACTACGTGATAAGACCTCTGTAGGTATGATGGATGCCAAGAAGGCTTTGGTTGAAGCCGAAGGCGATATTAACAAGGCAATTGATTTGCTCCGTGAAAAGGGTATGGCAAAGGCTGCCAAGAAGGGTGACCGTGTCGCTGCCGAAGGTATGACTTACGTTGCCACTGACGGTAACAAGGGTGCCATCATCGAATTGAACTCAGAAACTGACTTCGTTGCCGGTAACGCTGAATTCAACGACTTGCTTTTGGCCGTAACAAACGCCATTGTTACTTTCGAACCAAAGGATGTTGAAGCCGCTTTGAAGTTGAAGATTGACGAATCAGGTCAAACTGTTAACGAAAAGATCATCAACGTTTCACAGATTACTGGTGAAAAGATTACTTTGCGTCGCTTCGCTGTTGTGAACAAGAACGACAACGAAACTTTCGGAGCATACTCACACATGGCTGGTTCAATCTCTGCCTTGGTTGTGCTTGAAGGTGGCGATGAAGAAACTGCACGTGACGTTGCTATGCACGTTGCCGCTATCGCACCTAAGTACGTTTCAGATGACCAAGTTCCTGCCGACGTTGTCGAAAAGGAAAAGCAAGTACAATTGGCCTCTGAAGACTTGAACGGTAAGCCTGACAACATCAAGGAAAAGATGGTTCAAGGACGTATCAAGAAGTTCTTGGCTGACATCTGCTTGCTTGACCAACCATTCGTTAAGAACGGTGACCAGACTGTTGAACAGTTCGTTGCTTCAAAGAACGCTAAGGTTAAGTCCTTCGTTCGTTACCAAGTTGGTGAAGGTTTGGAAAAGCAAACGACTGATTTGGCCGAAGAAGTTGCAAAGCAGTTGGGTACGAACTAATTAATTTTTGCAAAGGAGTGCACCGCCTGTCGATGCACTTTTTTTTCGAATAAAAATCGGGATTTTGCTATAATAATTAGAGATGAAAGAGGTAAACATGACGGACACTAAGTATAAAAGAGTTTTGATGAAGCTCTCTGGTGAAGCGCTTGCAGGTAAGAAGGGTCAAGGAATTGACTTGGAGACTGTTGGTGAAATCGCTCAAGAACTCAAAGATGTTCATGAGATGGGCACTGAAATTGCTGTTGTTGTCGGCGGTGGAAATCTCTGGCGTGGCGAACCAGCTTCAAAGGTGGGCATGGAACGTTCTCGTGCCGATTACACCGGAATGCTCGGAACCACGATGAATGCTTTGGTCTTGCAGGATGCTTTGGAACGTGCAGGTGTTGCTACCCGTGTTCAAACGGCGATTACTATGCAGCAGATTGCCGAGCCTTACATCCGCGGCCGTGCTATTCGTCACTTGGAAAAAGGGCGCATCGTTATTTTTGCGGCGGGAACTGGCTCACCATACTTCTCAACCGATACGACAGCCGCTTTGCGTGCTAACGAAATCAATGCTGATGCCATCTTGATGGCTAAGAACGGTGTTGATGGCGTGTACGACGATGATCCTCGCAAGAATCCAGCAGCACATAAGTTCACCACTTTGACTCACTTGGATATTTTGAAGAAGGGTCTTAAAGTTATGGATTCAACGGCTTCATCACTATCGATGGAAAACAACATGCCTTTGGTTGTCTTTAACTTGAATACACCTGGGAACATCAAGCGCGTCGTCCTTGGTGAACAAATTGGAACTACAGTTACAGGAGATAAATAATGGCTTTTGATTTTACAAATGCTCGCGAACGTATGCAGGGTGCCCAAGACGCATTGAAGCGCGAATTGGCAGACATCCGTACTGGACGTGCAAACCCTAACATTTTGAACCGTGTCGAAGTGGAATACTACGGTGCCATGGTTCCTTTGAACCAAGTGGCTTCAATTTCTGTTCCGGAAGCACGTATGCTTTTGATTACGCCTTTTGATAAGGGTGCTTTGGAAGCCATCGTGACTGCTATTAACATGTCAGACCTTGGTTTGAACCCAGCCTCAGATGGAAACATTGTGCGTTTGGCCATTCCACAAATGACGGAAGAACGTCGTAAGGAATTGGTTAAGGACGTGAAGGCTGAAGCTGAAAAGGCTAAGGTTGCTATCCGTAACGTTCGTCGTGATGTCATGGACGATATCAAGAAGGACAAGGAAATGACCGAAGACCAAGTTCACGATGCTGAAGATCAAGCACAAAAGTTGACGGACGATAACACGAAGGCCGTTGATCAAATCGCTTCTGATAAGGAAGCAGAATTGATGAAGATCTAAAGTTCTTGACCTTTGGGTCAAAGATATTCATAATTAAACCAGTTACTTTTTTGCAATGATCTGGCTTGGCAACCAGGGAGTAAGAAGCACTTTAAGGGTCGGGTTTTTAACCCGGAAATCAGGTGGAACCGCGCGTGAGCGTCCTGATGTCATTTTTTGACATTAGAAGACTGCTCCGGGCGGTTTTTTGATGTCTGAAGGGAGCTTGAATGGCAAAAATCAAATACCACTTACAATCGGACACCGTTCTGATTTTAGATGAAGATGCCCAAAAGGGTGACTTGATTGACTTGAAGGACAAGCAAGAAATTGATGTTAAGCAACTCAGTCAAGATGTGCAGGCCGGCCTTGAAAAGCAAATCCAGAATGCTAAAGCGCAGTGGGAAGCCAATCAAAAGCAACTCGAGCAAGCCCGTCTGAAAGAAGAGCAGCAAAAAGCGGCTTTAGCGGTTGAGCAGGCTAAACGGACACAAGCCGAAGCGGCCCAAAAGGAAAAGCAAGAGCTGCTGGAGAAGTTTAACCAGGTCCAGGCCGATTTGAAGGCCTTGCAATCGGGTCAGGCTGCCCAGCAGGAGTTGGCGCTAACCAAGCAAGAGGCTAGTTTACAAAAGAACTTCCAAGCACAGAAGGATGCCGAAGCCAAGCAGCAACAAGCCCTCAAGGAACAGTTGAATCAGCTGCAAAATCAGCTCCAAAACCAGGATAAGGACCAGGAATTGGCCTTGGTCAAGGTCAAAAACGAGTACGAGGCCCAGCTCAAGGTTGCCCAAGAGCAGGTTGAGCTATACAAGGACTTTAAGGCCCGCCAATCCACCAAGGAAATTGGTGAAAGCCTAGAAGTATATGCCCATCAAGAATTTGAAAAGTGGCGGCCCTATGCCTTTCCAAACGCTTATTTTGAAAAGGATAACGAAGTTTCGAAAGAAACCGGGTCTAAGGGTGATTTCATTTTCCGGGATTATGCCGACGGCATCGAATTCATTTCGATTATGTTTGATATGAAAAACGAGGCGGACGCGACGGAGAAGAAGCATAAAAACTCGGATTTTTTCAAGGAATTGGATAAGGACCGCAAGGAAAAAGGGACCGAGTATGCCGTTTTGGTTTCCTTGCTGGAAGCTGACAACGAACTCTACAACACAGGGATTGTCCAGGTGAACGAATACCCTAAGATGTATGTGATTCGTCCCCAGTTCTTTGTCCACTTCATTGGTCTGCTGCGCAACGCCGCGCTTGATTCCGTCGAGTATCGCAAGCAGCTCGCCATTGAACGAGATCAAAACATCGACATCACGAATTTTGAAAACAATATCAACACCTTCAAGGACAAGTTTGCAAAGAACTATCAGTCCTATTCAAAGAACTTCAGCGAGGCGATTGACCAAATCGACAAGGCCATTGCCCGCATGGAAGAGGTAAAGAAGAAATTGACGACCTCTGAAAACCAGCTGCGTTTGGCCAATAATAAGCTGGATGATGTTACGGTTAAAAAGCTGACCCGTGGCAATCCGACCATGCAGGCGAAGTTTGATGAATTGAATAAGAAGCAGTAAAAGAGGAAATTATGACGGATAAAAAATTATCACTACAAGATATCATTTTGACCTTGCAGGAATTCTGGTCTGAAAAAGGGGCCAATTTAATGCAGGCCTACGACAACGAAGTTGGTGCCGGAACGCAGAGTCCTTACACCTTCTTGCGCGCGAACGGCCCAGAACCATGGAGTGCAGCTTACGTGCAACCTTCACGTCGTCCTGCCGATGGCCGCTATGGCGATAACCCGAACCGACTCTTCCAGCACCACCAATTCCAGGTTGTTATGAAGCCATCCCCAGAAAACATTCAGGAATTGTACCTGGCATCTTTGGAAGCCCTTGGTTTGAATCCTTTGGAACATGACATTCGTTTCGTGGAAGATAACTGGGAAAACCCATCAATGGGTGCCGCTGGTATCGGTTGGGAAGTTTGGCTGGATGGAATGGAAGTCACCCAGTTTACTTACTTCCAACAGGTTGGTGGAATTGAAGTCGATTCCGTTACGGCCGAAATTACCTATGGTTTGGAACGTTTGGCTTCTTACATTCAGGATGTTCCAACGGTTTACGACTTGGAATGGGGCCACGGCGTTTTGTACGGCGATATCTTCAAGGAACCGGAGTACGAACACTCTAAGTATGCTTTTGAAGAATCCAACCAGGACATGCTTTTGCGTCACTTTGATGACTACGAAGGTGAAGCTACTCGCTTGCTGGATTTGGGCTTGGTTCACCCGGCCTATGACTACATCTTGAAGTCATCGCATACCTTTAACCTGCTCGATGCCCGCGGAACAGTTTCCGTTACGGAACGTGCCGGTTATTTGCACCGTATTCGTACCATGGCTCGTAAGGTTTCACGAGTCTTTATTCAAGAACGTGCCAAGCTTGGTTTCCCTTTGTTAAAGGATGAAGAGTTACGTGAAAAGTACCTCGGTCAAAACGGTAAGTACGCACCCAAGGAGGAAAAATAATGGCAAACTTTGTATTAGAAATTGGCTTGGAAGAAATGCCTGCTCACTTGGTGACGAGCTCCGAACAGCAATTGGTAGAACGGACGCGTGATTTCTTGCAGGAACACCGTTTGGCAGTGAAGAAAATTGTGCCATTTTCAACCCCACGTCGTTTGGCGGTCAAGTTGGAAGGGCTAGCCGATGGTTCCGAAAGCATTCAATCGGAAAAGCGTGGTCCGGCTATCGAACGCGCCAAGGATGACGAGAGCAACTGGTCAAAAGCGGCCCAAGGCTTCGCTCGTGGACAGGGTACGACACCGGATCAATTGGACGAACACGACGGCTACGTTTGGTATAACCAAACCATTCCTGGTGAACCAGCCGACAAGATTTTGGCTAAAATTGGGGATGAAGTCGTTACCCAAATGAAGTTCTCAACCTACATGAAGTGGGCTAACTTCGACTTCTTATACATTCGCCCAATCCGCTGGTTAGTGGCTCTTTTGGATGACGAAGTGATTGATTTCTCCATCTTGGATGTTACGACGGACCGCTTTACCCGTGGCCACCGTTTCCTTTCAACCGACCATGTTGAGATTCCAAACGCTGACAAGTATGCCGATACTTTGAAGGAGGCCTTCGTCATGGCTGATGCCGATGAACGAAAGGCAACTATTAGTCAGCAACTTCAGGACATCGCGGCTAAGAATAACTGGCACTTGGACCTTGATAGCGATGCTGCCCAGGACTTGTTGGAAGAAGTTAACAATATCGTTGAATGGCCAACAGCCTTTGCCGGTAATTTTGCGGACAAGTACTTGGCCTTGCCTAAGGAAGTTTTGATTACGTCAATGCGTGAGCACCAGCGTTTCTTCTTCTTGACCGACGGCGATGGTAAGCTTTTGCCACACTTCCTGTCCGTTCGTAACGGAAATGACCAGTACCTGGACAACGTTATTGCCGGAAACGAAAAGGTCTTGGTTGCTCGTTTGGAAGATGCCGAATTCTTCTATCACGAAGACCAGGAAAAGTCGATTGACGACTACATGGAACGCGTGAAGAAGCTGGTCTTCCACGAAAAGATTGGAACTGTTTACGAGCACATGCAACGCGTTGCAGGTCTGGCTAAGATTTTGGGTGAAAAGCTTGGCTTGGACGCTCAAGAGCAAAAGGACTTGGCCCGTGCTGCCCAAATCTACAAGTTTGATTTGATGACCGGTATGGTCGGCGAATTCGACGAATTGCAGGGCATTATGGGTGAGCACTACGCTAAGCTCTTTGGTGAAGACGACGGCGTTGCGCAGGCCATTCGTGAGCACTACTTGCCAATTTCGGCTAAGGGTGAAGTGGCCAAGACCAACGTCGGAGCAGTTTTGGCCATCGCCGACAAGTTGGATTCAATCGACACCTTCTTTGCGGCTGACATGATGCCAACTGGCTCAAATGACCCTTACGGTTTGCGCCGTGCGGCCACTGGAATTGTCCGGACTTTGGAAGCTAAGAACTGGCATTTGAACCTTGATGAAATCATCAGCCAGTACCAGGGTGAAAACGGTGCCGTTACGGAAACGAACCCACAGGGCATCATCGACTTCTTGACGGACCGTGTCCGCAAGCAAGCTCTTGATCAAGGCATCCGTCAGGACATCGTTTCTGCCGGTACCTCAAACATTTTGAAGGGCGACTTTGTTTACGTTGTTGACCGGGTGAAGGTCTTGAACGAACACGCTCAAGACAGCGATTTCCGTGCTGTGATGGAAGCCTTGACCCGTGTTGCTCGTTTGGCCGTTAAGGTGCCCGTTACCGAAGCGGTTGACCCTAAGTTCTTCGCCAACGACGCTGAAAAGGCCCTTTACGAAGCAACCAAGGATTTGCATTTGGAAGACTTGGAAGCCAAGGGTCCCGAAAGCTTGTACAAAGCATTGGCTGCTTTGCGCCAGCCAATCGACAACTATTTCGACAGCACCATGGTTAATGATGACAACGAAGATGTCCGTAACAACCGTTATGCCCAGTTGAACAAGACTTACGTCTTGATTTCAGGTCTTGGTGACTTGGAAGAGATTGTGATTAAGTAATAAAAATCATTGATTGTATAAAAAACCAGCCTTTTTGGCTGGCTTTTTTGTATTAATTAGACAAAATTGAATATTTTGTATTTACTACTTTGTTTATTAATGATCTAATAGAATTAAGGAAACAAGGGAGAGTACATAATAATGAAAATTGATTCAGAACCTCGGAATTTTCGTGAGCTATTTCCAATTGATGGTCCTACGAAATACGTTGTACCAGATTATCAACGTAATTACGCATGGAAAGAAGAACAAATTGAAGCTTTGTATAGTGACATGCGAGCTGAAGATGATGGCTATTACGTTGGTAATTTGTTGATCAGCGAAGAAGATGGGTTTGAAAATATTATTGATGGGCAACAACGGCTAACAACGTTGAACTTAATGTTGCTAGCTTTGTTTGCGAGAATGGAAGAGGAAAGCAAACAGGAAGGTATTTCCGAGGATGTTAAGGAGAAATTAATCCAAGATAAAGGAGATATTAAACGTCGACTTCTTGTTGATGAAGATACTTTCGAGCCAAGGTTAAAACTACTAAAAAAAGATCAGGAAATTTGGGAAAAACTTGTAAAAATCTTGGATGGGAAAACTGAATTACCAAGTAGTTATGGTCGATTTGCTTTCTTTAAGCGTTTTAACTATATACGCGAAACTTTGTTGGGTGATTTAAACGGGCTAGCATTGCATAGTTTTTATGATAAAAAGTTTATGCCCCTGACTTTACTGAAAATATCAGTTCCAGATTTGAATGATGCCTATCAAGTATTTGCTAGCCTGAATAGTAAAGGATTGCCACTTACACCTTTGGATTTGTTGAAAAATATGTATTTAGCTACCGCTGGTTCTTCTCCGGAAAAATGGATGGAACTAACTGAAGTTTTCACAGACGGTGACAATGCTGATAAGCAAAAAATGACGCGTTTTGTTTTGAATAGCTATGATGCATTTGAACAAAAAAGTGCATCAAGTTTGACTAAAGGGAAGATTGTTAAATCTTATCAAAAGCTGTTCAATGAGCATGGTAGTAAGTATATTGATGACCTGATTCAACGTGCTAAAGTTTATCGAACAATTGATTCAGATGATTACGACTACACCTATAGTCTTTCTGGTTTAGCAAAGCTTAATGCGACAACAACATATCCATTCTTACTTAATATGCTGGTTAACAAGGATGAGTATGAGCTCTCAGATGAACAAGTTCAGAAAATGATTGCAATGATTATTAACCTTTTTATTCGTCGTAATTTTGTTCTTAAACCTAAATCATCTAATTTACGAAGCTACTTCAATGGTTGGCGTAAAGAGATTGAGGAAGAGGGATATCGTGGCGATGAACTCATGGCTTTTCTTGAAAAGAAAATTCGGAAAGTTGCACCCGCTGATGACGAATTTATTCGAGCTCTTAAGGATGGTGTTTATGATGTTAATAAACAGACAACCCGTTTTATTTTGATTATGCTAGAGCGTCAAAATGATCATACCTATTTCAATCGAGCCAATCCCGATAACTTAGACGACTTTGAAGGAAATAAACTTCGTTGGACTATTGAACATATCTTGCCTCAAGGAAACTTACCACAAAAGTGGGTAGATGATATTGCTGATGGCGATCCTGAGAAAGCTAAAGACCTCCAGGAAAAGAATGTTCATCGCCTTGGAAATCTTACACTAACTCCTTATAATTCAGGTTTGGGTCAAAGAACATTTGAGGAAAAGGTTAACTATAAAGATGACCAATCAGAAGTCGGGTTTAATCTCCCCATTTTCTTGAACGAATCGATTGACAAAAATGCTGATAAATTCGATATTGAATCAATTAATAGGCGTGAGAAGATTCTAGAAGAAAAGCTGATGGATATGATTTCCTTCACGAATAATTATTCATAATCAATTATAAAAGGCGAGCTCAGCTCGCCTTTTTTCATTCCATAAAAAAAGACCATCCGCAGATAGTCTTTCCAAATTTACTTTGTAATCTTTTCGGCCCACTTGAACATGTCGTCCATGTCGTAATCGCCGGAGTGACCAGTGTCCCACTTGACCTTGTAGTCAACGTCGACACCAGCATTCTTGAGCTTTTGAGCCAGGATAGTTGGGATAGCCACAGAAGTGTTAGCATCCTTACCACCGTAACGGATATAGTAGTGCTTAGCCATGGTAGTACCGGACTTACCAATGTAGTTCATTGGGTTCATCATCTTGATAATTGATGAATCCGCCATGGTTGCACCGGACTTAGTATTGTTCTTCATACCAAAACTGGTGAAGTGCTTAGCCCTTGTTGTACTGGTTCCCATAATCTGGTTTTCCGCAGCGGATAGATCAACGCTATCAAAGGCAGTTGGTGTCTTCATTCGTCCGATAGATGCAAAGTACTTGGTCATATCGACATCCGTGGCCTTGCCATCTTTGATGGTTAACCATGGATACTTCTCGGTCGTCACGCTCGTGCCAGACTTGATGGCAGCATTGGCAGAGTCGATGACTTCTTGTTTAACGAAGTCAGAGAAGGAACCAGTGCCATCCTTCTTCAAGGTCAACTTTTTGCCGTTGTCGTCCTTCAAACCAAGGTTATTGATGTAGGTTACGAAGCTTGACTTAAGTTGCGTCGACATCTTTTTTTGCTTGTCCGTTAATTCGGTCGTTGATGAGGAAGTGCTTGCACCTGGCATACCAGATGAGGTAACGGTGTTGACCCCGTTGAACTCCCATTCATAAGCTGAATCAGCGTTGTCCAGGTTAGTAATTGGGGCAAAGCTATAGGTGGCGAAGATGTTGTCTGAGGTATCGGCTGCCCCAATAGCCTTCAAGTATGGATAGTAATCCTTGTTATTACCAGTACTTGCAAGCAAGGCAGACATGGCACCACCAGCAGAAGTTCCGTCAGCAATAATCTTGTTGGCATCGCCAGCCATCTTCTTGTCGTTGAGCTTTAAGTAACGAACGGCAGCCTTTAAATCGACAACGGTAGCAGGTGCGGCACCTGAATACTTGCCGTTTACCTTGCTATCACGTCCACGTGCACCGGCAGAAACAACGACAAAGCCCTTGGAAAGCGCTTCCTGCATAGCGTTACCTGATGAAGCGCCACCGTTTTGGTTCAAGTTAGCACCGTTACCGGCAGGGGCTTGTGACTTCTTTTGACCAGCATTCGGACTTGGCGTGTTACCGTGGTCGATTGTTGCGGCAGTGGCGGACATGTATCCTCCAACTGTGTTTGGCATGAAGATAGGTGCTGTATCCTTGGTATAGCCGTTAATCTTCTTGTTTTGGAAGTAGGCTTCGGGGATGTAGATATTCATACTCTCGTACTTAGTATCGACTGGCTTGGCCGTGTAAACCACGTTGGTATACTCGCGGACCTTGACCTTCTTATTGTTAATCGTCAGTGTTTTAGTCTTGTACTTCAACTTTGAAAAGTCCAAGTTATAGGTCTTACCAGTTTTTACACCGTTACGGTAATCGGTTGCATCTTTATCCTTGGCATACTTGGCATGGTTAATCGAATTTTCCTGGGCATGGGTGTAATAGGCGGTTGTGCCGACGCCGGCAACAAGGGCCAGGCCCACTACGCCAGAAATGATAGCGGTACTTCGTTTCATAGGGGCTCCTTTTAAATTAAATTCATGATTAAGGAAAGCTTAGTTCAAGCAGATTAAGTCAAAATAAAAGGGGCGACTCAGCTCGAAATCACTTGGTTGGCAGCTCTTTATCAGGTAAAATAGATAGAGAATTTAAACGAATAAAAATCGGGGGCACTATGCCAAAAATTAATTTAGAAGAACTTAAAGAGCGGCAAAAGCGCATTCGTAACTTTTCGATTGTGGCCCACATTGATCACGGAAAGTCGACGATTGCGGACCGGATTTTGGAGCAAACCCACACGGTGGCCGAGCGTGATATGCAGGCCCAGTTGCTTGATACCATGGATCTGGAACGGGAACGTGGCATTACCATCAAGTTGAACGCCGTCGAAGTGCACTACGATGCCAAGGATGGCCAAACTTACATTTTCCACTTGATTGATACCCCGGGGCACGTCGATTTCTCTTATGAAGTGTCACGTTCTTTGGCAGCTGCTGAAGGGGCTATTTTGGTTGTTGATGCGGCACAGGGTGTCGAGGCGCAAACCTTGGCCAATGTTTACTTGGCTTTAGATAACGACTTGGAAATTTTGCCCGTTATCAACAAAATTGATTTGCCGGCCGCTGATCCGGACAAGGTCAAAAAGGAAATTGAAGATGTGATTGGCTTGGATGCTTCCGACGCCGTCTTGGTTTCAGCAAAGAAGGGGATTGGAATTCCTGAGCTTTTGGAACGGATTGTTTCGGACTTTCCAGCACCCTCGGGTGACTTGGAAGCGCCTTTGCAGGCCTTGATTTTTGATTCCCAGTACGACTCTTATCGTGGCGTTGTGGTCAACATTCGTGTCCGCGAGGGAATTGTTAAGCCTGGCGATAAGATTCGGATTATGAACACCGGGGCCGAATACGAAGTTTCGGAAGTCGGGGTGATGTCACCTACGGCGCAGAAGCGCGATTATTTGATGGCTGGGGATGTTGGTTACTTGACTGCTTCAATCAAGGACATTTCCAAGACCCAGTCGGGTGATACCATTACCCTGGTCAATAATCCGGCAGATAAGCCTTTGCCTGGTTATAAGAAGATGACACCGATGGTTTATTCCGGACTTTATCCGTCCGATAACGCCAAGTACGGTGATTTGCGCGATGCCTTGGAAAAGTTGCAACTTAACGATGCTGCTTTGACCTTTGAGCCGGAAACTTCACAAGCCTTGGGCTTTGGTTTCCGTGTTGGTTTCTTGGGACTGCTTCACATGGACGTCATCCAGGAACGTTTGGAGCGAGAATTCGACCTTGACTTGGTGACGACGGCGCCTTCGGTTACCTACCGAGTTACGACCCACGATGGCGAAGTCTTGATGATCGAAAACCCATCTGAATTACCGGAAGCACAAGAAATCAACCAGATTGAAGAACCTTACGTGCACGCTCAAATCATGGTGCCCAATGACTATGTTGGGGCCGTGATGGAATTGGCGCAGCGCAAGCGTGGTGAATTTGACACCTTGGAATACTTGGATGAAAACCGAGTAAACGTTAAGTACTACATGCCACTTTCAGAAATCATCTTTAACTTCTTCGACCGTTTGAAATCATCGACGCGTGGCTATGCTTCGCTTGATTACGAAATTGACGGCTACCGACCTTCCGACTTGGTTAAGATTGATATCCTCTTGAACGGGGATAAGGTCGATGCCTTGTCCTTCATCGTTCACCGTGATTTTGCCGTTGAACGTGGCCGCATTATTACCGCCAAGTTGAAGGAAATCATTCCTCGTCAAAACTTTGAAATTCCAGTGCAAGCTGCGATTGGAAACAAGATTTTGGCCCGCACCAACATCAAGGCCTACCGTAAGGATGTGACGGCAAAGATTCACACGGGTGATCCTGACCGTCGTGCCAAGTTGCTCGACAAGCAGAAGCGTGGAAAGGCCCGTATGAAGGATGTCGGAACGGTTTCCGTGCCACAAGAAGCCTTCATGGCTGTATTGAAGACCGAGGACGACGAAAAGTTTGCCCGCGGTAACTAAGAAAAATAGGAGATATCATGTCATTTTTTAACCGTTTAAAAGAACAACTTACTTTGCCATTCGGACCGAAAATGACCGCCTTGGGTTTGCACCCTCAGCAAACTGGCGATCTGGAAACGATTGTGGCCAAAAAGGTTGCCAAGCCTAAGCCAGCTGATGATGAAATCCTGGTCCGAGTTTTGGCAAGTTCTGTGAACCCCGTTGACGTCAAAATGATGGCGGCCTATCCATTGGATGGACCTTTCCGTACTTTTGGTTTGGACGGCTTGGGGGAAGTTGTGGCTCGCGGTAAGGACGTCAACAACTTTGAAATTGGAGAACGGGTTTTCTATGTCGGACAGCAGCGTAAGCCGGGTGCCGATGCTGAATTTGAAGTGGTCAAGGCTGATTTCGCGGCGCAAGCGCCTGCTAATTTGTCCAACACGGATGCCGTTGCTATGCCGCTTACCTCTGTGACGGCCTACGACATCTTGCATCAAGCCTTTAATTTGGACGTGACGGCAAATGCCGCTTCGGGAAAGACTTTGTTGATTATTAACGGGGCCGGTGGCGTTGGTTCAGTTTTGACTCAATTGGCCAAATACCTTGGCTTGACCGTGATTACAACGGCTGGGAACGCTGATTCAAAGGCCTGGAGCAAAAAGATGGGAGCCGATTTTGTCCTCGACTACCACAAGTCCTTGACCGGCCAGCTTGAAGCTATCGGGCACAGCCAGGTTGACTTCATTGCTAACTTGCAAGACACGGCCGCATATTGGGACTTTATGGTACAAGTTTTGAAGCCCTTTGGCCGCATCGGCGCCATTGTGGGCACTGATGAAAACTTGCCGATTGGTGAGTTGAAAAACATGGGCGCTCAGTTTACTTGGGTCTTCATGCTAGCGCGTGGTAATTTCGACATGCACATGGAAGAACAGGGTCAGATTTTGACGGGAATTTCTGCCATGCTTGAGCAGGGTGTTTTGCATTCCACAACGACGGAAGTCTTTGATGGCTTTGAGCCAGAATCTGTTCAGGCTGCCGCTCAAATGTTAGGACAGGGCCACACCTACGGTAAGATTGTTTTGAACTTTAACAGCGAGGTCGGCCAATGACTTGGCGTTCGCTAGCCTATTTGGTCAATGATTCCGCTGTTGATTTGGTTAATACGACTATAGTCGAAGCCGGCTTATCGGGAAGTGAAATTCTTCCGGCCGAAAACGGGCAGTCCTGGGTTAAAGTTTATCTGGATAAAGATGATGATTACGAGGATAAAAAAGCTGCCTTGAGAGCAGCCTTGGAAGACCTAAGTAGTCGAGCTAATGACCTCGGGCCCTTGACGGTGCAAGAAGCGGACTTAGACCAAAGCGATTGGGATTCCAACTGGAAGCAGTACTACCACGCTGAGCGGATTACCCAGCAATTCACAGTCGTACCAGCTTGGGAAGACTACCAAAAAGAGCAAGCCAGCGAAAAGCTGATTGTCATGGATCCGGAGTTAGCCTTTGGAACGGGCACTCATCCGACCACGCGCTTGATGTTACAAGCCATTGAAACAGTTGTCCGCGGCGGCGAAAGTGTCATTGATGTCGGCACGGGTTCGGGTGTTTTGGCCTTTGCTGCTAAGCTACTCGGTGCTGAAAAAATCTTGGCGACGGACATTGACCAAGAGGCCGTCGAGGTGGCCCAAAAGAACTTGGCCCTTAATCCCGGTGGTGAGGACATTGAAGTTGTGGCATCCGATTTGCTGAAAGACGTGGACTGGCCGCCAGTTGATTTGATTTTGGCTAATATTTTAGCCGATGTCATCACACCCTTGGTGCCACAAGCCTATCAGCAGCTAAAAGTCGGTGGTAAATTCCTGGTTTCCGGGATTTATGACAATGTTGCTGAAGAAATTCGACAGGCGCTAACGGCGGCTGGCTTTACCATTTTGCAAAGTGCGCAGATGGGGGAGTGGCACGCCTACATTGCTGAAAAGAGTCAGGATTAATGCAACGATATTTTCTTAATCAAAAAATTGACCATCAATTTGAATTGCCAGCTGGCAGTGATACTTTCCAACATTTCGGAAAGGTCCTGCGGGCTCGCGAGGGTTCTAAGGCTGAATTCGTCGATGCAGACCAGCGGCTGTATTTGGCTGAAGTAACGGCGGTGACGCCCGATGCGATTGCCTTAAAGGTTTTGGAAGAACGAAAAGCGGACGTTGAGCTGCCTTTTTCAGTTCGAATCGTGGTTTCGCCCATTAAAAACGACCGCAATGACTGGCTCGTCCAAAAGGCGACCGAACTGGGTGTCGACGAAATTGTTTTCACGAAAATGGCAAGGACGGTTGTCGACTGGCGCAAACAGCAGGAAAAGAAATTGACTCGTTTCCAAAAAATTGCCCAAGCAGCCGCCGAGCAATCGCATCGTTTGAAAGTACCAAAAGTGCGTTGGGCGGATGATTTTAAAGAATGTATCGGGCCGGATGACGCCATTCGTTTGGTGGCCTGGGAAGAGTCCGCTAAAGAGGGCGAGCAAAGCACGCTGGTTAAGACGATTGCCGCAACCCAGCCTGGTCAAACCATTGTTTTGTGGTTTGGTCCCGAAGGTGGGTTGACGACAGAAGAAATTGACCGCTTGCAGTCAGTGGGATTTTTGCCATTAGGCTTAGGACCACGAATCCTACGTGCCGAAACAGCACCACTTTATGCCCTTAGTGCAATTTCGACCTTGTCGGAACTAGGCTAAGTCCTTATAATATAAAAGTTAATGGCTTTTAAAGAAGGTTACCAATGATGTCTACTGTAAAAAAGTTTTTGAAGCGCTTTGACGTCCAACAGGGCTTGTGGATTATTTTCCTGGCGTATCTATTACCTCAATTTGCCCAGTGGTTCCACTGGCGCTATCTTTTTATCCTGGTTTGGATTTGCTTTATTATTAACGGCCTTTACGCGCTGTACTTTGGTTACCAAATTCGCCGTCGTGGTCTAGCACCTTGGTGGTTGCTGGCCCAACCACTGCTTTTTGCGCTTTTGACGACTTGGCTTTGTGACCTGGTATCAACGAACTTTGGCTATTATTTCAGTATTTTTTATCTGATTTTGTCTCTTTTCACTTTCTTGGGTGATACTCGAGATGACCCGGATGAAAATCTGATTCCAATCGAAAACGGCTTCCATGATTTGGGAGACTAAGCTTAAAAGCGCCAATTAAGGCGCTTTTTCTGTTAGAATATTAAAAGATGATTTACCCGAAATTAGTGGAGGATAACCAATGATTACTGTTTCAGACATGAGTTTTTCTTTTTCCGGCCATAAGTTGTACCAAGACGTGAACTTGAAGTTGACGCCTGGTCATACTTACGGAATTATCGGTGCCAACGGGGCCGGTAAGTCAACCTTTTTGAAGTTGCTACAAGGGCAATTGGAACCAACTGAAGGTAGCATTCACATTGGCGAAGGCGAACGAATGTCTTCATTGCAACAGGATCACTTTGCCTTTGATGACTTTACGGTGATGGATACCGTTATTCAAGGGCACAAGCGCCTCTACGAGGTTAAAAAAGAAATGGATGCCATCTATGCCAAGCCTGATTTTGGCGACGAAGATGGGGTTCGTGTTGCTGATTTGTCTGCTGAATTCGAAGAACTCGATGGTTGGAATGCTGAAGCGGAAGCAGCCCAGATGTTGACGAAGCTAGGGATTGACGACCAAATGCAGCAGCAAATGATGGGGGACTTGACCGAAAACGATAAGGTTAAGGTCCTCTTGGCCCAGGCCTTGTTTGGTAATCCTGATATCTTGATTCTCGATGAGCCCACCAACGGTTTGGACGTGGCGACGATTTCATGGTTGGAAGATTTCTTGGCCGACTTTCCGAACTTGGTTATCGTGGTTTCCCACGACCGTCACTTCTTGAACGTGGTTTCGACCAATATCTTGGATGTCGATTACGGTAAGATTACGCCCTTCGTTGGAAACTACGACTTCTGGCGTGAATCTGCCGAATTGGCCCAGCGTTTGGCTTCTCAGCAAAATGCTAAGAAGGAAGAACAAATCAAGCAGCTGCAGGAATTCGTGGCTCGTTTCTCAGCCAACGCTTCTAAGTCTAAGCAGGCCACGGCCCGTAAAAAGCAGTTGGATAAGATTACTTTGGATGACATCAAACCATCTTCACGTAAGTATCCTTACATTTCCTTCCCCATGAACCGTGAATTAGGAAACGACTTGATTCGCGTGGAAGGTATTTCAAAGAGCATCGATGGTGAAAAGGTTTTGGACAACATTTCCTTTATCGGCCGTCCGGGCGACAAGATTGCCATTCTTTCCCGTTCTGATTTGGCCGCAACGACCTTGATGAAGATTATTGCTGGTCAAATGGAACCCGATGAAGGCTCCATTACCTGGGGTGTCACGACTTCTCGTTCTTACATCGCCAAGGATTTGAACGATAACTTTGATGACGAAAACGCCGTGGTTTTGGACTGGTTACGTGACTTTGCCGAAGAAGATCAGAAGGATAACACGACTTTGCGTGGCATGCTTGGTCAAATGCTCTTCAAGGGCGATGATGCTCTCAAGCAAATTAAGGTTCTTTCCGGAGGCGAAAAGGTGCGTATCGTCTTGGCAAAGATGATGCTCCTAAAGGCCAACGTGCTTTTGATGGATGACCCAACCAACCACTTGGATTTGGAATCCATTCAATCACTTAACGAAGCTGTTACGGCCTTCAAGGGTTCCGTGATTTTGACTTCTCACGATCACGAATTCTTGGAAACGACGGCTAACCATATCGTCGAAGTTTCAGCTAAGGGCTGTGTTGACCGTGTTGACACGACCTATGATGAATTTATCTCCAGCCCAAGTATTCAAGAAAAGGTCGAAGAGTTGTACAAGTAAAGCGAGGTATCCTGATGGAAGTCGGTATTGATAAAATTGCTTTCTATACGCCCAAGTATTACTTGGACTTGGTCGAATTGGCGCAGGCCCGTGACGTTGACCCGAACAAATTCACGATTGGCATCGGACAAGACCAGCAGGCCGTAATTCCTAACTATGAAGATGCCGTCACGATGGGGGTTAACGCCGCTAATCAGATTTTGACCGATGACAATCGTCAAAGCATCGGGCAGCTCTACTTTGGTACGGAATCCGGCGTTGATAATTCCAAATCAGCGGCTATCTTTGCCGCTAAGCTCTTAAATCTGTCGCCCTATATCCGAGCTATGGAGGTTAAGGAAGCTTGCTACGGCGGAACCTTTGCTTTAATGATGGCTCGCGATTACGTCAAGCTCCATCCGGACCAAAAGGTCTTAGTGCTGGCTGCGGATGTGGCCCGATATGGCCTTGATACACCGGGCGAAGTCACCCAGGGTGGTGGTGGAATTGCTATGCTCGTTTCGGCTCAACCTAAGCTAGCGGTCATTGAAGATGAATCGGTTTTTGCTAGTCGTGACGTTGCTGATTTCTGGCGACCGGTTGACCGAATGGCAGCCTTAGTTGATGGCCATCTTTCCACCGAAATTTACAAGGAAATGTTTGCTGATCTTTGGCAACGTTACCAAAAGCAGACGCAGGCTGAGATTGGTAATTTCGCGGCCTTTGCCTTCCACTTGCCCTACACCAAAATGGGTAAGAAGGCTTTGGATGAAATTATTGACCAAGCGGATGAACAACAGGCCGAGCGCTTGCTTGAAGCGTTAAAGGCGAGTCAAGCCTATGCCCGTCGAGTCGGAAATCTCTACACTGGTTCGCTCTACTTAAGCCTGCTCTCGCTTTTGCAGCAGGACGCAGCGCTGCAAGCCGGCGACCGTTTGGCACTCTTCTCCTATGGATCGGGTGCCGAAGCCGAGCTCTTTACCTTGAAGCTGCAAAAGGACTTCAAGCAAATCATTGCTCAGCAAAAGGTCGAAGAAGCCCTGGACGCGCGTCAGCGCTTGTCGGTGGCGGAGTACGAAGCTGATTTTCAAAAGCAGCTCTATGATTCAAGCCAAAACGTGGAATCGGATTATCCCAAGGATAGTCAAGATGCCGTCTTTACTGGTTGGCGTGATGGCCAACGCATTTACCGAGCCTGAGGAGGTCGAACATGGCAAAGAAAGTTTACTTAGCAGGTCCTTTTTTCAATGATGAGCAGCTGGAACGCGTTGATCGTTTGGAAAAAGTCCTGGCAGCACATCCCCAAATCGGCGATGTTTTTTCACCCCGTAAGCACCAACACGACCAGTTCGAACTCTTTAGTCCGGAATGGCGGGAAGCTGCCTTTAAGAGTGACGTCGACGCCATAGACGGCGCTGACGTTATGGTTGCTTTGATTGACGACCATGACCAGTTTGTTGATGCCGGAACGGCTTGGGAAACGGGCTACGCTTCCGCAAAGGGCGTACCGGTCATCATGATTAAGGAAACCGCCGGTTCCGTTAACTTGATGTTAGCAATGTCTCTGAAAGCTTATTTGACGGACATAGCTGATGTGGCCAACTATGATTTTGATAAGATGCCAAACATGCCTTACACAGGCGATACCTTCTAAAAGGGAAAGGAAGAATAATGATTAAAGCAGTTGTGACCGTTGTCGGTCAAGACCAAACTGGAATTGTAGCAGGCGTTGCCAACACCTTAGCTGACCAAAAAGTCAACATCTTGGATATGGCTCAGACCATTATGGAAAAGACTTTTACCATGTCCATGTTGGTCGCTTTGCCAGATGCTAACGACTTTAACAAGGTACACGATGCCTTGGCTGCCTGTGGTGAAAAGTTGGGTGTAACGATTCACATTCAACGCGAAGAAATCTTTGACGCCATGTCACGCGTTTAAGTAGGGAGTTTTCATGGAAACTAAGCAAATTCAAGAAACGATTCAGATGGTCGCTGATGACCACCTTGATATTCGAACGGTTACGATGGGAATTTCTTTGTTGGACACGGTTGGTGCCAATGTTGAGGAAACTGCCAAAAACGTTTATAAGAAAATTACGCACTATGCCAAGGATTTGGTGGCCGTTGCTCAGCAAATTGAACGGGAATACGGGATTCCAATCACCAACAAGCGGATTTCGGTCACGCCAATTTCCCTGATTGCCGGATCAGCCGATGAAAAGGAAATCTTGGTTTTGGCCCATGCCTTGGACGATGCTGCTGCAGAAGTCGGGGTTGACTTCATCGGTGGTTATTCCGCCTTGGTTCAAAAGGGCTTCTCACACGGCGACTTGGCCTTGATTAAGTCCTTGCCAGCTGCCTTGACAGAAACCAACTTGGTGATGTCATCGGTTAACATCGGTTCTTCCAAGGCGGGAATTAACCTGGATGCTGTTAAGCTGATGGGGGAAACGGTTAAAGCCATTGAAGCCAAGTCGGATACTGCCAACGCCAAGATGGTTATCTTTGCCAACGCAGTTGAAGATAACCCCTTCATGGCGGGAGCTTTCCACGGTGTTTCCGAACCTGACGTAGTCATTAATGTCGGGGTTTCAGGACCTGGAGTGGTTAAGCGCGCACTTTCTAAGATCAAGGGCCAGTCCATCACGGAGGTCTGTGAATTGATTAAGAAGACGGCCTTCAAGATTACTCGCGTGGGTCAATTGGTTGGTTCTTTGGCCGCCGAACGTTTGAACGTACCCTTCGGGATTGTTGACTTGTCCTTGGCTCCTACGCCTGCCCGTGGTGATTTGGTTGCTGAAATCTTGGAAGAAATCGGTTTGGAACAAGTTGGTACCCATGGTACCACGGCTGCTTTGATGCTCTTGAACGATGCCGTTAAAAAGGGTGGCGTGATGGCTTCTCAGCAAGTCGGTGGACTCTCTGGGGCCTTTATTCCTGTTTCTGAAGATGCCGGTATGATTGACGCTGCTAAGGCCGGTACGCTGTCCTTGGCCAAGTTGGAAGCCATGACGGCGGTTTGTTCTGTTGGTTTGGACATGATTGCCATTCCGGGAGACGTTGAAGCCACGACGATTTCAGGAATCATTGCTGACGAAGCAGCGATTGGAATTCAAAATAATAAAACCACGGCCGTCCGCCTTTTGCCTACTGAAGGCGCCAAGGTGGGGGACATGGTTGATTATGGTGGTTTGTTGGGAACTGCGCCAGTTATGCCAGTCGTTGATAAGTCTTCTGCAGACTTCATCAACCGTGGTGGCCACATTCCAGCTCCAATTCATTCCTTTAAGAATTAAATTAAAAAAGACGAGGATTTAATCCTCGTCTTTTTTATTAACGATTTGTACTTTGGAAATCGTAACGATCGTTACTTGCGTAAACACGCTTTGACTTCATGTCGATGAAGCTGTGGTGCTTAGGGACGAACTTTTCGCCCTTAGCGGCAGCAACACGAGCATCGCGGTTGTTCAAAATGTTATCGCGGTAAAGGCTCAAGAAACCAGCGAAACGAAGTTGCGTTTCCATGAAATAGTGGTGCAAGTAATCTGATGTAGAAGATACTGGTAAATTCATCTGTAATACACTCCAATCCTACTTTTCTGTCTGAATACAATATAAGCTTTTCACATCGCGATATGGTGCTACTTTGGGAAATCGTAAGCGACTTTAATGCTTCTTAATACTTTTTATTTTTGCCGAAGATTTATAATGGTCTTATGGCAATTCAGTACGAAAAACTATATCACGACTACCTGCATTCTGAGCGGCAGTATTCGCCTTTAACGATTCAGGCCTACTTAGCCGACATCGAAGAGTTCCGCCATTTCTTAGAGGAAAATGGGGGCTTTAAGGGTTATCCGGCGGTGCAAGCTTTGGATGTTCGGGTTTATTTAGGCCAACTATATGAAGAAGAGCTGGCTCGAACAACGATTAGCCGCAAGGTTTCTAGTCTCCGCATGTTTTACCAATTCTTGCTCAACCAAAAGTACGTCCAAGATAATCCCTTTTCACAAATTGCGCTGCGCAAGCACCAGAATCACTTACCGGAATTCTTTTATGAAGAAGAGATGGACCAACTCTTTCAGTCGGCTTATCAACAAGACAAGCATCCACTTTGGCAGCGCGATGCGGCCTTACTGGAATTTCTTTATGCAACTGGTGCTCGTGTGACTGAAATTGTTGAGCTTGAGCTGAGTCAATTAGACTTTAGTCAACGTTTGGTCTTGATTCATGGAAAGGGGAATAAGGATCGTTTCGTGCCTTTTGGCCACTACGCCCAGCGAGCTTTGCAGGATTATATTCAAAACTTGCGCCCCAAGCTCTTAACGGCCGCCGATCCAGATGAGCAGCGCGTTTTCTTAAATAACCGGGGTAAGCCCTTAACTTCGGCCGGAATTAGTTACATCCTCAACCAGTTGATGAAACGAACTTCTTTAACGGGCAAAATCCATCCCCACATGCTTCGCCATACCTTTGCAACGCAACTATTAAACCGCGGTGCTGACATGCGAACAGTTCAAGAATTATTGGGCCATGCGAATTTGTCAACGACCCAGATCTACACCCACGTTTCCCGGGCGACCTTGCAGAAGAATTATCAGGATTTCTTTCCCAGAGCCAAAAGTGAAAAAGATAATTTATCCTAGTTTCGTAGCGGGATTTGATTGTCTTAGACCCTAAAGGATAGTAGAATAAAAGCATGATTGTTTTAGAAAATGACAAGTTAAAAGTTCAAATTAATGAAGAGGGTGCCGAGCTCACTTCCGTCTGGAATAAGGAAGCCCAGCTAGAATATATTTGGGTTGGGGATCCTAAGTATTGGGGCCGCCATGCACCGAATCTTTTCCCAATTGTAGGCCGTCTGCGCGGTGATCAGTTCACCGTTGATGGCGAAACTTACTATATGAACCAACACGGCTTTGCCCGTAACATGCGCTTTGACGTGATTGAGCAAAGTGACCATGATGTTTTGATGCGTTTGACTGACAGTGAAGCCACGCATCGTATTTATCCTTTCAAGTTCTCCTTTGACGTCCACTTCACTTTGACGCAGGGCGATGACTTGAAGGTTGAATACATCGTCCATAATCCGGACGAAAAGGAGAGTCTATTCTTCTCAGTCGGTGGGCACCCAGCCTTTAACTTGCCGCTTGATGGGGGTAAGTTCTCGGACTATTACTTGTCAATTGAACCCGAAATCGTTTATGACCGTGTCCGTTTGGTCGGACCATATTCGAACCCCAATGTACCGACGCCCTTCAACGCTAACATCCCACTGCGGATGCGCCAGGAGGACTACCATGATGATGCCATCATCTTGAAGTTGGACCGTCAAAAGACTTCCTTCTTGCTTGCCCGTTTGGCTAACCAACACGGGATGAAGATGACCGTTGACAATGCTCAATTCCTCGGAATTTGGACGCCAGCTGGTAAGGAAGCACCCTTCATCGCCATCGAGCCTTGGTGGGGAATCGCTGATACAGTTGATGCCACTGGTAACTTTAAAGAAAAGTTCGGCGTGAATGTTTTGGCGGCTGGTGATACTTTCACTGGGTCATACGATATGAAATTCTTTTAAAAGCAAAATAAAAGAGCTGAACCATTTGGTTCAGCTCTTTTTGTGTGAAGATTACTTCTTTTCAGCAGCCTTGATAGCAGCAATTTTATCTTCAACACGCTTTCCATAATCAGGATCAGCTTGCTTCATCAAAGCAATTTCCTTCTTTTGGTTTTCTTCAGACTTAACGTGTCCAAGTGAATCGGCGATACCTTGCGTCAAGATTTCCTTTTGTTCTTCACTCATGATGCGGTAGAGAGCACCAGGTTGTGAAGTGTAGTCTTGGTCGTAAGCAGGGTAGGCACCAGTCTTACCTGAAACTTCGTCACCAGCGATGTCGCCGCGGTGATCTTCAACAGGTCCACCTTGAGTGTTTGGCTCGTAAACGACTGAGTCACCACCGTTGTCATTGGTCGTCATGTAACCATCGCGTTCGTAAGTGTCAACGTTGACACCCTTCTTTGGACGGTTAACAGGAATGTCTTGGTAGTTAGCACCCAAACGGTAACGTTGCGTATCGTTGTATGAGAAGAGACGACCTTGCAACAACTTATCAGGAGAAGCTTCGATACCAGGTACTAAGTTAGCAGGGGACATAGCGGCCTGTTCAACATCACGGAAGAAGTTGCCAGGGTTGTGATCCAAGACGAATTGTCCGACTTCAATCAATGGGTAATCCTTTTGTGAAACAACCTTGGTAACATCGAAGATGTCGTACTTGTAGTTCAAGCCTTCTTCGTAAGGGATGATTTGAACGTACATGGTCCATGAAGGGAAGTCGCCTTCTTCGATGGCATCGAACATTTGGTGACGGTGCCAGTCGGGATCCTTGGCCATCATAGCCGTAGCATCTTCAGGGCTCAAGTTCTTAACGCCATGGTTCGTCTTGAAGTGGTACTTTACCCAGAACTGTTCGCCCTTGGCGTTGACCCACTTGTAAGTGTGTGAACCATAACCTTCCATGTATGGATAACCATAAGGGAAACCACGATCAGAGAAGAGGATGGTTACTTGGTGAAGTGATTCTGGTGAATTGGCCCAGAAGTCCCATTGCATATCATCGGAACGCAAGCCAGTTTGTGGTTCACGCTTCTGAGAGTGGATGAAATCAGGGAACTTCAATGGATCATTGATGAAAAAGACAGGGGTGTTGTTTCCAACAATGTCATAATTTCCATCATTGGTATAGAAGCGAAGGGCAAAGCCGTGAACATCACGAGCCGTGTCAGGGTAACCCTTTTCACCAGCAACTGATGAGAAACGAGCGAAAGTGTCGGTCACTTTACCTTCACCGTTCAAGAAGTCGGCCTTGGTGTAGGCTGACATATCCTTGGTAAGGGTGAAGTGTCCCATGGCACCGGAACCCTTGGCGTGAACAACACGCTCAGGAATACGTTCACGATCAAAGTGGGCTAATTTTTCAATCAATTGGTAATCTTGTAGTAGGACGGGTCCGCGTTCACCAGCAGTGAGGCTGTGTTCATTGTTGGCAAATGGCTGACCACTACGAGTCGTTAATTTACGATCTGACATATATATCTCCTTTGGTATAGTTGATTATGGTTAAATCTTATCACTCGATAAAGTGAAATGCAAAGGGAAATTCAAATCTTGAATCTTTTGGTGGTGAAAATACATTAACTTTTTTTTAATAGGAAGAAAGGGTAGTTTATTAAAAAATATTTATTTTTCCTTGACTTATCTGAGTTGTTAAATTAGAATTAACTCATCAATTAAAACAAGAAAGATTTAAAGCAATGCAAGATTTGAACTCAACAATTCAAGCCTACTATTACTTCTGGTTTAAGTAGGACCGCCGCCATGTGCGTCGGTCCCCCGATGCACACGGCGACCAGAAATTTTTGAGTTGGTCACTGCGTGTTAAGTAATTTAACCAGTGACCTTTTATTTTGCCTTTATTTTGGCTAGTAGATCGCACTGGGAATATTCTCAGTGCGATTTTTTGTTTAGGAGAGCAAATGCAAGAAAGTCAAAATCAGATAAAAAAATACGGTTTGCTGGCTCATCCAGCCGGTCATTCCTTATCGCCCAGGATGCAAAACGCCATGATGAAGGCAGCGGGAATTGCTGCCCGTTATCAAGCTTATGATTTGAATCCCGAACACTTTGTGGAGGAAATTGAAAACTTAAAAGCAGGCGGTTTGGTTGGTTTTAATGTTTCGACCCCTTTTAAGAAACGGGTGATGGCCGAACTCGACGACTTGAGTCCCCTGAGTCAGAAGTTGCAAGCCGTTAACACGGTTGCTTATCGCAACGGCCGTTGGCAGGGGACTTCGACCGATGGCGATGGTTTTTGGCAGTCCTTGCCACAATCTTCTTATAAGAAAGTGGTTTTGCTAGGGACTGGTGGCGCAGCCCGAGCCGTTATTGCTTCCGCGCCGGAATATGGCGTAAGTGATTTAACGGTCTTTAACCGCAAGGGGAAGACTTGGCAGGATAAAGTTGAAATGATTGGTCTACTAAATTCCCAGGCCGACTTAGAGGATTTGGCAAATACTAGTGGACTAAAGAATCGGCTTGCTGAAGCAGACCTAGTGGTCAACGCCACTTCAGTCGGCATGGACAATGAAGGCAGTTTGCTAGATGAAGCAATGCTGGCTACCTTGCCCAAAGAGGCCTTTGTCGTTGATATGATTTATCGCCAAGCTCAAACACCGCTCCTAAAATTAGCAACTGAAGCAGGGCTAAGTACGCAAAACGGCTTGCCGATGTTAGTTGCTCAGGGGGCCTTGTCCTTTGAATACTGGTTCGGCCAAAAGGCGGACCGTGAACTAATGCAGAAAGCAATTGAGGTAAAACGATGATTATTGTTACAAAAAATGTTGAAAGTGCGAAGAACTTAGCGAGCAAGTTGGATTCTGGTGATCCAATCCATCCGGTTTTCGTCCACGAAAATCGCATCGCCCTGGGAGGCGTTAAGGAATTAGATGCCAAGATGCAGGCTGTGCTAGAAGGGCAAGCAGTCGACTTAATCAAGGACCACCACGGAGCCGTTAAGGCGTCACGTGCCTTTCATCCCGAAGATACGATTATTAAAACCAAGCACAGCGTAATTGGTGGCAAGCATCTGGTTTTGATGGCCGGTCCCGATTCCATTGAATCACCTGAACATGTTTTAGAGATGGGCAAGGACGTTAAAGCTGCCGGCGCAACCATCCTGCGTGGTGGCGCCTTCAAACCCCGGACTTCACCTTACTCCTACCAAGGAAATGGCGAGGAGGGACTAAAGGCGCATCGCGCTGCTGCCGACCAGCTTGGCATGGATATGGTCACCGAAATCTTGGATACGCGCGACGTGGACTTGGTCGATAAGTACACCGATATTTTCCAGGTGGGAACGCGCAACATGCAAAACTTCGCCTTGCTCAAGGCTTTGGGTAAGACTCGTAAGCCGGTTTTGTTGAAGCGGGGCATGTCAGCCACGATTGATGATTTGTTGAACGCTTCGGAATACATCGCCGCTGGTGGTAACGACCAAATCATGCTGATGGAACGTGGCATTCGAACCTTCGATTCGAAGTACACCCGCAATACCTTTGATTTAGGCGCCATTCCGGTTTTGCAAAAGTTGACGCACTACCCGATTATTGCCGATACGTCGCACGCTGCCGGGCATAGTGAGTTCGTCGCACCTTTGGCCCAAGGCGCCATCGCCGCCGGTGCACAGGGCTTGATGACGGAAATCCATAACGATCCCAAGCACGCTTTTGTCGATGGGGCGCAGGCTTTGACGCCGGAGCAATACAGTGCGATGGCAGCGAAGTTGAAAAAGATTCACGAGGTAATTCAATGAAAACCATTCCCGTTCAATTGAAAAGTAAAGACTACGATATTTTGATTGGCCGCGGTTTGAGAGCACAGATCGGAACAGAAGTTGCCAAGGTCTGGTCAAAACGGAAAATCGCCTTAGTTTCCGATAAAAACGTTGCGGAACTCTACCTAAAGGAAGTCCATCAATCACTAGAAGATGCAGGTTTTGACGTCTTAGACTTGGTTGTGCCGGCGGGCGAAAGTTCAAAATCATTGGCGCAGATGGGGGACTTGGTTCAGCAAATGGCTGATGCTGGCTTCACTCGCGCGGATGGTGTGCTTGCGCTAGGTGGCGGTGTCGTTGGCGATTTAGCTGGCTTTACGGCGGCTTCTTACATGCGTGGGATTGCTTTCATCCAGGTGGCCACTTCTCTAACCGCCCAAGTTGATTCATCCGTCGGTGGCAAAACGGCGGTCAACTTAAAAGAGGTTAAGAACATCATCGGGGCCTTTTACCAGCCCGACTTAGTTTTGGTTGATCCGGATTTTCTGGATACCTTATCGGACCGCGACTTGGTGGAAGGCTACGGCGAAGTGGTCAAAACTTCGGTTTTGCATGGACAAGACTTCTTTGCTTTAACTGGTAAAATTAAGTCAGTTCAAGATATACGTGAGCAGGCCGAAGAACTGTCCATCCATTCGATTCGCTACAAGGCCAAGATTGTCATGGCTGATGAAAAGGAAAGTGGGCAACGCCAGTTCCTAAACTTCGGCCATACTTTCGGGCATGCTATCGAATTGCTTTCCCATGGTAGTCTGCGACACGGTGAAGCCGTTTCGATTGGCATGGTGATGATTTCACAGCGCTTTGAAGCTGTTGGAATTACTGAAAAGGGACTGACGGACGAGATTGCGCAGCGCTTAGCAGCTGTTGGACTGCCCATCGATTCAGACTTGGTTGGAACGCCACTTTTCTTTAAGCATATCGTCAACGATAAAAAGAACCGTGGTGGAATTTTGAACTTAGTTGCTGTTAAAAATGTTGGAGAACCCGTCATTGTCGCGAAAGCGCTGGATGACATGCATGATTTTGTTTAATAAAGGAGAACAAGATGCGTTATGTAACTGCTGGTGAGAGCCATGGACCTGAAGAAATTGCTGTTATTGAAGGAATTCCGGCTGGCTTAGCCATTAGCCAAGAAGATGTTGACCGTCAATTGGCGCGTCGTCAACACGGTTACGGCCGTGGTGAACGTCAAAAAATTGAAACGGATAAAGTTAACTTCTTAACTGGGATTCGCCACCAAAAAACCTTGGGATCACCCATTACTTTGAACGTCCACAACGACGACCACAACAACTGGTCCAAGATTATGGCACCCAATGACCCCGCCAACGATGAAAATACCTTGCGTAAGGTCTTGCGTCCTCGTCCTGGCCACGCTGACTTGGTCGGTGGCATGAAGTACCGCCATCAAGACGATTTGCGCAATGTCTTGGAACGTTCTTCCGCTCGTGAAACGACGATGCGTGTCGCCGTCGGTGCCGTTGCCAAGAAGCTATTGGCAGAAATTGGGGTCGACGTACACGGCTTCGTCGTCAATATCGGACCGGCCTTTTCCGACTTGGACCAATTGACGAAGTACAAGAATTTGGATGAACTTCGTGAGGTAACCGAAGGTTTTGCCACCCGTGCCTTGGATGCTAAGGCTGATGAAGCTATGCAGGCTGTTGTGGATGCTGCTAAGAAGGATGCCAACACAGTGGGCGGCCAAGTACAAGTCATGGCCACTGGTTTGCCGGTTGGACTGGGTTCCTATGTTTCGGCTGATGAAAAGTTGGATGCTAAATTAGCCCGGGCCATTGTGGGCATCAACGCCTTTAAGGGGGTTGAGTTCGGTAATGCCTTCGCTAACGCCGATAAGTTTGGTGACCAAGTCATGGATGAAATTTACTGGGATAAGGATCGCGGTTTCTACCGTGGTTCCGATAATCTGGGTGGTTTTGAAGGCGGAATGACGACGGGGGAACCCATCATTGTTCGCGCCGTTGTTAAGCCAATTCCAACCTTGTATCGTCCAATGCAATCCGTCGATATTGATAGTCACGAAAATCACAAGGCTTCCATTGAACGCTCCGATACGACGGCCGTAACGGCGGCAGCGGTGATTGCTGAAGCCATGGTGGCCATCGAATTGGCTAAGGCCGTCTTGGATAAGTTCGATGCCGACAACATCGACCGGATGAAAGAACAAGTTGCCGCTTACCGGCAAGAAATCAAAGAATTTTAAGAGGAGTGACCCCATGCAGGCACTAGCAAAAGCAGGACAAAACGGATTACAGGGTACGGTACAAGTCCCTGGTGATAAGTCGATTTCACACCGTGCCTTGATGTTTGGCGCAATCGCCGCAGGGCAAACCGAAATTCATGACTTTTTACCTTCAGCCGATGTTTATTCCACAATGGCTGCATTGCGCGCCCTTGGCGTTCAAGTCGAGGAAAAGGAACACGATTTGGTTGTGACGGGACGAGGTGGTTTTCAAAATTTCCGTGCGCCTAAACAAGCGCTGGATTTTGGTAACTCGGGCACGTCAACTCGCCTGCTAATGGGTCTTTTGGCGGCTCAACCCTTTGACATGGCGATTGAGGGGGATGCTTCTTTGAGCAAGCGGCCTCTAAAGCGGGTCAGCGAGCCCCTTAACCAGATGGGGGCCCATTTCGACTTACGTGATGGCAATTACCTACCCGGGACAATCCGCGCTAGTGCTGGCTTAAAGGCCATTGATTACGACCTACCCGTTGCTTCAGCGCAGGTTAAGTCCGCCTTGATTTTTGCGGGAATGCAGGCTGAAGGCACGACCCGGATTGTTTCGCCGTTAATTTCGCGGGATCATACGGAACGAATGCTGCGGAAGTTTGGTGGCCAAATCAAGGTTGCAGGTAAGGTGATTGAAATCGCGGCCCAACCGCAATTAGAGGGGCAAGTCATCGACGTGCCGGGCGATATTTCATCAGCAGCTTTCTTCCTGGTTGCAGGCCTAATTACGCCGAATTCGAAGCTTCGTTTGAAAAAGGTGGGGATTAATCCGACCCGTACCGGTGTTATTACCTTGTTGGAACGCATGGGGGCTCAAATTAAATTGGACAAGTTCCAAGATGATGCCGAACCAGTGGCCGATTTGCTAGTCGAAAGCCAACCCTTGCACGGGATTGAAATTGGCGCCGCCGATATTCCAGCGGCAGTCGATGAGCTACCAATTTTGGCTCTGGCAGCTGCCTGCGCCCAGGGGCAAACGATTATTTCTGGTGCCGAAGAATTGCGGGTTAAGGAAAGTGACCGCATTGCCGAAATGGTCAAGGTTTTGCAGAGCTTGGGTGTTGATGTCGAAGAAAAGCCTGATGGCATGGTGATTAAGGGCGGCCGTCCCTTAAAGACCGCCAAGCCTGAAATCGCTTTGTCAGCCAACGGTGACCATCGTTTGGCCATGGTAATTGCTGTGGCTGCCTTGGTTACGGAGGGGCAAGTTAATTTGCTTGATCCGGAAGCCATGCGCGTTTCCTACCCCAATTTTTTGCAAGACTTAACGAACTTAATGAAGGTTAAAGAATGAAAACTTTAGTGCTTGGACTCGGTGAAATGGGGGCCTCTCTGGCTCTTGATTTAAAAAAGAATCCTGATAATCAAATTTATGGTTTGGATGCCAATTCCAGCAGCTTGGACTACGCCTTGGAAAAGGGCATCATTGATCAAGCGGGACAATCTTTAAGCCAGGTGGCGCCCGAAATGGATTTGATTATCCTAGCAACACCGGTTCAAGCCATTATTAACATCCTAAAAGAACTGGCTAACTTGCCCTTAAAGGACGGCCTCATCATTACTGATTTAGGCTCGACCAAGGTTGAAATTATGAAAGTTGCTAAGCAACTTTTTGCAGGAAAGCAGGTCGCCTTTATTGGCGGTCATCCGATGGCGGGGAGCCAAAAGTCGGGTGTGCAAGCTGGCCGAACAAGCCTTTACGCCCAGCAAACCTTTTTCTTGGTTTTAGCTAATAATCCTGTTAGCCGGGCCAGTTTAATGAAGCTTGAAGGCTTTTTACAACCGCTTGATGCTCGTTTTATCGTTTGCCAAGCAGCGGATCACGATCAATGGATGGCAGCTGTTTCGGATAGCCCTCATGTCATCGCTTTCGCTTTGATGAATGCCGCTGTGGCCAGTTTAGGTAAACCCGAAGCGTTTAAAAATTACACTGCTGGCGGTTTCAAGAGCATGACACGGATTGCCGGCAGTGACCCTCAATTATGGACGGACGCCTTGTTAAGCAACCCTGCGGGCACGCTTGCCGAACTAAATCAGTTTAAAGAAGAATTGGACCACTTTTACCAAGCTATCGCCAATGGCGACCGAACAGCACTCTTTCAAATTATCCAGCAGGCTGCAACAGCCCGACAGGAACTTATGTCAGGAGAACAAGAATGACAGAAGAACCACAGACCTTAATCTTAGTTGGCTTCATGGGAGCCGGAAAAACAACGGTAGGACGAGAAATCGCCCGCCAGCATCAGTCCCAATTTTTGGACCTTGACCTTGCCATCGAGCAAAAGGCGGGGATGACCATCCCTGAAATCTTCAAAAGTGAAGGAGAGGCGCACTTTCGCCAATTGGAAGAAGCGGTTGTTAAGGAAAGCGTGACTTTTCCTGGCGTTGTGGCAACTGGTGGTGGCGTCGTTGAAAACGAAAAAAATCGCCAAACCCTAAAGGACAGCGATGCGGTGGTGATTTATTTGCACGGTAATTTGGAGGGAACCATCGGCCGCCTCTTAGCGGATGGTCAACGGCCTTTACTGCAAAAAGAGTCCACGATTTCCTTCTTCAAACGATGGCAAAAGCGCGATCCTTTGTACCAGGAAGTTGCCGATTATGTCGTTGAAACGGTTGGTAAAACCCCGGCGCGAATTGCTGCAGAAATCGTAGCCCTATTTTCCGGGCAGGCCGATGACCTAACCCTGACGACCTTGCGTTCGCAAATTGATGCTCTAGACCGTCAGATTTTTGACACCATCGCGGAACGAATTGGGGTTGTTCGCGCAGTTGCGGCTTATAAGCAAAAGGTTAATCTCGCGGTGCGCCAGCCCGAACGGATGGTTAGTATGAAGGCAAATTTAAAGGCCGACTATCGTCAAAACGATAATATCACGGATGATTTAATTGACGCTCTGATGGCCACCTTGTTGGAATACTCCATGGCCCGCGAAGAGGAAGACATTCAGAAGGGGCAGCTATGAAGATCCATACCTTGGGCCCGGTCGGGACCGATTCCTATCAAGCCGCCCAACATTACCAAACAGACGAGGAAATCGTCTTACATAGTTCTTTTGAAGAGGTTTTAACGAATTTAGCGGCTTACCGAGGCGATCAGGTCTTGTTGCCGGTGGCCTTTCGTTCCAACCAAATCCAGAATTTGAATTTTGCAAACTTCAATTACAACAATTGGGATAAGGTGAAGATTCATACGACCTTTGTCCTGGATTTGATGCCCCTGATTGTTCTCGAAAACACGAAGTATCAGCGGCCCATCGCCACTTTGCACGCTGCAACCGAAACGCTGATGCGTGAATATTTGGCGCAAGTTGGTTTAGATAATATCCGCGGGCCTGAATTGATTTTTGCACCAAGTAAGCCGGAGGCCTTCCGGCGTTTTCGTATTGAGCAAGATTGGTTTACAATTGTATCTGCCCAGCAATATGAAAAAAGCGATCTCGCCGATGACGACCGCTACCAAGTCCGGCAAACATTACGGCCGGAGATGGTCTGGGTCCTATACGATATACTTTGAGGAAATTATGACATTACGCCAACTCTTAAACATTGATCCCACCAACCCCAAGCCTTTAATTGCGGTGCCCATGACTTTGGGACCCAGCGATAAGTTCGGCCCCTTTGCCCAAGCCTTGGACGAACAAAATCCTGATTTAGTTGAATGGCGGGCTGACTACATCGTCGATGCCTTCAGTCAAGACGTCATTTGGCAAGAAGTTAAAGCCGGTGCCCAAGCCGAAGTTCAAGCTAAGGAAGTCTCAACCTTAACGCAAGCAAAGTTGATGTCCGAGCTCGATACGGCCCGGGCCGAGTTCCTAGAAAACTGGCCATTGATGCAAGTCCAAATCGTCAAGGAATTGGTTGCCAACGCCTTTCAAACGGTTAATAACCGGCCCTTGATTTTGACCTACCGTTCTAAGGCTCAGGGGGGCATGGGGGAGTTAGACGAACCTGCCATCGCTTCTTTCTTAGTAACGGCCCTCAAAGCCGGTTTTCACTTTGCCGCCGTCGACTTGGAAGACAGCATGGATGAAGGCCTTAAGGCAAAGGTCATTGAGGCCGCTGAAAAGGTGAAGACGCCCGTCATTTTGTCCTATCACGACTGGCAAAATACGCCGAAAGATTTGGCTGATATCGTTAAGAAAATGAGTCAAGAAGCCGTTCAGGTTTTGAAACTGGCAGTCATGCCTGAAAATGAAAAGGATGTCGACTTTGTCCTTGAAACCTGCCAGCAAATGAATCAGCAAGTTGACCAAGACTTAATTATGATTGCCATGGGAGGCCTTGGGGAACGTAGTCGCATCGAAGGCTATCGCTATGGTTCGCAGTTAACTTTTGCCTCACTTGGTAAAAAGTACGAATCAGCCAGTGGCCAGCTTACGGTCAAAGATTTATTACGTGCCTGGTCCTAATGTGTTACAATATTTTTGACCAACTGGGTAGTATCTATCTACCTACCCGCCATCTTTCGAGGTGGTGTTTTTTTATACAAAAAGGCCCAATAGATATACGAACAAACGTTCCCATATATGCTATAATTTGACTAGCAAACAAGTTAAGACGGTGGCTATCCGGGAACGGGGGGTGGTGTCGATGGTAATCAACTATTAGCACAAATTCTGGGAAAGGAGATGCCTGTGTGTCCGTAGCGGACGCCATACAGCTGATGCTGGCATTTGGGACCTTTGTCCTGACCTTGCTAGCTTTGGTTGTTGAGCTGATCAAAAACAGCAATAAAAAATAACCCTCTTAGCTTTGCAGAGCTGAGGGTTATTTACTATCAAATAATTAAGGCCAGCCACCGTTTCACGGGTTTGCTAGAAGGTCGCAGTCACCGCTGCGACCTTTTCTATTACCCATTATAACACATCCAAGCGTTTTTCAAATCGGCTTTCAGTTATTCTGGCCTAAATAGCTGTTTAAGCCCTGTTTGATGTCTTTGGCAACCTTTTGCTGGTAGGAAGATTGGCGGATGTATCGGAAGTCCTTCTTGCTGTTAATAAAGCCTAATTCGAGCAAGACAGCGGGGCGGCTAACGTCCTTGATAACCAAGTAAGGCATCGTTTCATAACCGCGATTTTCCAAAGGCAAATTGTTCAAAGACTTGTTCATCGCTTTAACCAGGCCTAATGAATTGTGGTTGTAGTAATACTGAGAAATCCCACTAGCGGAGTTATTCTTATCCGATGAATCAAAGTGGAAGGAAATCTGGGCGTCAGCCTGGTATTTTTCGGCCGAGCGGGGAATGTAGAGTAGCGGCACAACCTTGTCACTATCACGAACCATGATGACTCGGGCCCCCGTTTCTTCCAGTGCATCTCGGGTTGCTCGTGCTGTTGCCAAAGTATAGGTTTTTTCGTAATGCTTACGATCAATGGAGAGGGCACCGGTATCGGAACCACCATGGCCAGGATCCAAAACGATGGTGGCTTCGGACAAGCGGGTGGGGGTCTTTAAGGTGGTGTTATTGGCTACCCAGGAAGCAATCCAGCCGACCTGGTCATCGCTACCACGGCGGACCTTCCACCAACCATGATCCTTTTGTAGAACCGTTAACTTGGTGCCGGATTTTAACTTAGTAATTTCGTGGGCGGTCATTTTAGGGCCTTCCCGGAGGGGTACCAAATTAGGTCGGGTTGTTAGTTGGTTCTGGTTCAGCAAGGAAGTAATTAAAACCATGGTTAACAATATGAAGCTAGCGGCAAGGATAATGCCGATGCGATTGTTTTTAATCCAGGGATTTTTCACGCAAATACCTATCGAGTCTTTTCTTATCAATCATTTTATCATGAAAAAACAAGA
This sequence comes from Eupransor demetentiae, assembly GCF_963930865.1. Taxonomy (NCBI): domain Bacteria; kingdom Bacillati; phylum Bacillota; class Bacilli; order Lactobacillales; family Lactobacillaceae; genus Eupransor; species Eupransor demetentiae. Next base: position 390,262 of record NZ_CAWVOH010000001.1, read on the forward strand.
AACCGCATTCAAATCGCTTGCTTAGGCAGCATTTTACCCTGCTTCCCGGTATAATAAGGACTATGAAACAATTTCGAGTTGAACATTTAAAAAGTATTTACGGCGAAAAGACTTTATTTGACGATATTTCTTTTCTAATTAATGAAGGCGACCGGGTTGGTCTCATTGGCGTTAATGGTTCAGGTAAAACCACCCTGCTAAATGCCATTTCCGGTGACCAGCCGGCCGATTCGGGCCAGATTACTAAGCCCAACGATTATCAGATTGGCTACTTGAAGCAGAATCCAGACTTGGACCCCGAGGCTTTGGTCATGGATGCCATTTATGCTGGGGAACAACCGGTTTTCCAAACCATTCGCTATTACCAACGCGTCCTGGACCGCTACACGCAGCATCCAGATGACGGACAGGCTAGCCAGGATTTGCAAAAGGCTCAAGACGCCATGGACCGCGATGATGCTTGGACCCTGGAATCCCAGATTCGTGCCATCTTGACCCAGTTACATATGCCGGATTTAAACCGCAAGGTGAAAGAGCTTTCTGGTGGACAAAAGAAGCGAGTGGGTTTGGCGCAAGTTTTGATTCAAAATCCTGATTTGTTGATTTTGGACGAGCCAACTAACCACTTGGATTTTGATTCAATTGCCTGGTTGGAGAAGTATTTGAACTCTTACAAGGGTGCTATTTTGACAGTAACCCACGACCGTTATTTTCTGGATTCCGTGACGAACCGGATTTTCGAACTATCCTTTGGCTCCCTTTACGAATATTCTGGAAACTACCAGGACTATGTTGCCGCTAAAGCAGAGCGCATTGAACAAGACAAGTTAGCCGAACACAAGCGTCAAAAGCTCTATCAGCAAGAATTAACTTGGATGAAAAAGTCGGCCCGTGCTCGTACAACTAAGCAAAAGGGCCGTGAAAACGCCTTTGCCAAGTTGGAAGAAAGCTTAGGCCAGGTCAAAGAAGACGATAGCCTGCAAGTTAATTTGGGCCAAAAGCGCTTGGGTAAAAAGGTGATTGAGCTCAAGGATGCTTCACTTCAATTTGGCGACCGTCAGATTTTAAAGGACTTTAACCTCTTGGTTGGGCCAGGCGAACGAATCGGAATTACCGGACAAAATGGGGCGGGAAAATCCTCATTCTTGAATGTGATTGCCGGCCGTTTGCCTTTGACATCGGGAACAATCGAAATCGGAGAAACGGTTAAGCTGGGCTATTACACTCAGGTAACGGAACCCATCCCCGATGACAAGCGGGTCATTGAATACTTAACCGATGTGGCCAGCAAAATCACCGACTGTGATGGCCATGAAATTTCCGTAACGGACTTGCTCGAACAGTTCCTTTTCCCGCCTTTTATGCACGGTACTTTAATTCGGAAACTGTCGGGTGGTGAGAAACGCCGTTTGTATCTATTAAAGCTTTTGTTGGAAGAACCTAATGTGCTTCTGCTGGATGAGCCTACTAACGACCTAGACATTGACACCTTAACGGTCTTGGAGGATTTCTTGACTCGTTTTGCGGGGACCGTTTTGACGGTTTCCCACGATCGTTACTTCTTGGATAAGGTGGCCCGCCAGCTTTATATTTTCCAAGGGGATGCCAAGATTACTCGCTTTGATGGCCATTTTTCCGACTACCTCGATAGCCAGTTAAATCCTGAACCTAAACCTGTTGCTAAAACAGCAAGCAAGTCAAAGGCCACTAACAAGACTGAAAAGCCCAAGAAGCTGACCTACATGGAGAAAAAAGAGTGGGCGGTTATTGAAGATGAGATTGCTCAGTTGGAAAACCGTACCCAGCAGCTTTCCGACCAGATGGCAGCTGAGGGAAGCGACTACCAAAAAGTTGCGGAACTCCAAACTGAAATGGAAGCCGTCGAACAAGAACTCAGCGACAAGATGGACCGTTGGGCCTACCTAAGCGAAATTGTTGAGCAGGAATCATAAGAAAAAGCTTGTGACCTTCGTAAGATTGAGTACGGAGGTTTCAAATGAATTTAAGAACATTTTTACTCGCAATCGCTCATACAGCTGGCATCGGCAAAGTCCGTGCCAATCGAGTTTTAGAAGCAGTTTCGCACCGCTATGCCCCAGATATTTATCCCTGGTCTTGGGATACGCTGACCCACGTTTTAGAGCTTGAGCCCAGGGCGCGTGATTATCAGCAATTAGAGAGTGCTTACCAAGAAGGTTTGCTGCTGGCGCAGCACTTTAAGGGTAAGTTTTTAACCTATTTTGATGAGCAATATCCGGCGGCTTTGAAAGAGATTTACCAGCCACCCTTGGTGCTATTTTACGAAGGGCGTTTGGATGCTTTGCGTTTACCGCCGATTGCCATTGTGGGGACACGAACGGCAACACCTTATGCTTTGAGCGTGCTGCGGGACTTCTTACCCGCCTTAGTTAAGGAAGGGATTGGCATTGTTTCCGGCTTGGCCCGTGGCGTGGACGTCATGGCTCACCAGCTCACTTTTGGCCAGGGTGGGGTACCAATTGCCGTTGTCGGCACAGGACTAGATGTTGCATATCTCGGCCACCATCACCAGCTGCAAAAGCAAATTGGCCAACAAGGTTTGCTGCTGTCTGAATATCCACCCAAAACTGGTCCTCGCCGCCATCATTTTCCGGATCGGAACCGTATTATTGCAGGATTATCCCTGGGAACCCTGGTGGTCGAGGCTAAGGAACATTCTGGTAGTTTAATTACGGCCAATCTTGCCCTACAAGCTAATCGCCAGGTCTTAGCTGTACCGGGATCGATTTTTTCAACCGAATCAACGGGGACTAACCAGCTGATTCAAGCGGGCGCTTTGCCAGTTTTTCATGCCAGTGATATTATTGAGGCAATTAAAGCCCAAATTATTGTGAAGGAAGTAATCTAAGCTATGTATTTCAAGCGTTTTGTTCAGCTCTTTGTGGTCTTTTTAATTACGATTAGTATTTCAGAAGCCTTGGCAGCACTCTTTCATGTGCAGGCCTTGGGCTGGCGGATCCTTTTCATTACCATCGTTGGCTACATCTGCTTAACCATTCCTTTGACCATCATGACGGTCATGAAGAATCGCAAGAAGTTTGCCCAAGCCAAGTCAGGGGACAATAGTTCCAAGTTCCGCCAGGCAATGGAAGAATTACCTAATTTGGTGGCGCTTGCCACTGCTAATACTGCTGGACAAATGTCTGACAACATTATTACCTATAAGCTATCCAGGACTGAGGACAACGTTTTGTACATGGTTTCGGACTGGAAGGCTACTCGTGTAAAGAACTTACAGGCTAATTCGAATGCAGCCTTCACGACTTGGTTTGATGCCGATAAGGGCCTTCGCGTTCATTCCAACCAGCTCCATGCCCAGGTTTTGGACGCTAGCGAAAATGAACGGGAAATCAAGGCCCACCCCGAACTACTCGATTTGTCGGCCAATGCGCAGAATCAAGCCATCATCAAGCTTGAGCTTCAGTCAGCAGTCATTGAATCCTTCCAGGGGGCTCCCGAAGTGATTTCATGGTAAAACAATCGTTACGGCGATTGTTTTTTGACTTTCTGCAGAATTTTTTCTACTATATTAAATTGTATTTTTATTAAGCTTTAATGGGCTGTGCTATAATGCCCCTATAATCAGAAATGTGAGGACTAGTTCTTGGTAGCTACAAAAACTCCAAAAAAGACAACGAAGAAAAAGACTTCAAAGACGCGTAACCAGAAGAAGCTGGTTATCGTGGAGAGTCCTTCCAAGGCTAAAACCATCGAAAAGTATTTAGGTAGCACCTACAAAGTGGTTGCTAGTATCGGCCACGTGCGTGATTTGCCAAAGTCAACCTTAGGGGTTGATGTCGATGATGATTACAAGCCAAAATACATAAATATTCGCGGTAAGGGTCCGGTTATTAAGGACTTACGCAAGGCTGCTAAGAACGCCAAAACTGTCTATCTCGCGAGCGATCCGGATCGTGAAGGAGAGGCGATTGCCTGGCACTTGCAGCATATTTTGGAATTGAACCCTGAAGATGCTAACCGCGTAGTCTTTAACGAAATCACGAAGGATACGGTTAAGAACGCTTTTAAAACACCACGCCAAATTAACCAAGATTTGGTTGATGCCCAGCAGGCTCGTCGTATCATTGACCGCTTAGTGGGTTATTCGATCTCACCAATTCTTTGGAAGACCGTTAAGCGTGGCCTTTCAGCCGGTCGTGTCCAGTCCGTTGCTTTGGGTTTGATTATTGCGCGTGAACGCGAAATCCAAGCCTTCCAGCCAGAAGAATACTGGACGATTGATTCCGACTTCAAGAAGGGCCGTTCAAAATTCCAATCAAGCTTCTACGGCTTCGACGGTAAGAAGCAGGCTTTGCCAGACAATGAGTCTGTTCAAAAAGTGATGGCTCGCTTAGACAAGGATGCGCCTTTTAACATTACTAAAGTGACGGCCAAGGAGCGTAAGCGTCAGCCTCAGGCTCCTTTTACGACCTCAACTATGCAGCAGACGGCCAACACGCAGTTGAAGTTCCGAACGCGTAAAACCATGATGACTGCACAGCAGCTTTACGAAGGAGTCAACCTGGGTAAAGGTTTGGGCCAAGTTGGATTGATTACCTATATGCGTACCGATTCAACCCGTCTTTCATCAACGGCTAAAAACGCTGCGGCGCACTTTATTCACGATACTTGGGGTGAGGAATACTCTCGCCACAAGCCTATTCAACGAGCTTTGCAAGAAGGGGCCCAAGATGCCCACGAAGCCATTCGCCCGACGGATGTTAACCGCACACCAGATAGCATTAAGGATAAACTGACTCCTGATCAATTTAAGCTTTATTCACTGATTTGGTCACGCTTTGTGGCTTCATTGATGACTCCTGAAGTGCTGGATACCATGGCAGTCACGATTGAGCAAAATGGGGTTTTGTTCCACGCTAATGGTTCAAAGACGAAGTTCCCTGGATTTACAAAGGCCTATCCCGCTGCTAAGCAAAAGGATAATGCTTTGCCTGATTTGGCTGAAGGGGATCAAGTTTCTTTGGCGAAAACGAATCCGGAACAGCACTTTACCATGCCACCAGCCCGTTATTCTGAAGCCGCTTTGATTAAGGCTTTGGAAGAAAACGGAGTCGGTCGTCCATCAACTTATGCACCAACGCTGGATACCATCCAACGTCGTAACTATGTTCGTTTGGATGCCCGCAAATTCGTGCCCACTGAACTAGGTGAAATTGTTCAAAATATCGTGGAAGAAAAGTTCCCAGATATCACCAACACCAAGTTCACAGCCCAAGTCGAACATGAACTGGATGAAATTGAAGTGGGGGATGAACAGTGGGTACCCGTTGTTGATTCCTTCTATAAGCCATTTTCTAAGGAAGTTGATTCCGCCGAAAAGACTTTGGAAAAGATTACCATGCATGACGAATTGGCGGGTCAGGACTGTGAAGTCTGTGGTGCTCCAATGGTTATTAAAATGGGCCGTTACGGCAAATTCTACGCTTGTTCACGTTTCCCAGATTGCCGCAATACCAAGGCCATCGTGCAAGAAATCGGCTTGACCTGCCCCAAGTGTAAGAAGGGTCAAGTTGTTGAACGCAAGACCAAACGAGGTCGTAAGTTCTACGGCTGCTCACGTTACCCAGAATGTGACTTTGTAACTTGGGACAAGCCAACTGAAAAGACTTTGGCAGATGGGACCAACCCTGACCAAGATAAAAAGGGCAAGAAGAAGGCCAAAAGCTAATTCAGGTCGATGACGGAAGGATTTTTTTATGAAAGATTATGATAAAAGAGCGCAGGGCCAAAAGCATCTGCGCCGTAATCGCTTTTATATTTTTCTACTGACCCTCGCCATCATTGGTGTGGGCGCTTTAGTGATTTTTAAATACACTGAGGTATCGAATCCTCTTCCTCGTCGGACTGAAAGTAGCAGTAGCGAATCAAAGTCAGAAAAGAACCATAAAAACCACGCAAAGAAGTCTGAAAAGGCCAATCATTCGTCTAGCTCGACTAGTTCGAATTCTTCGTCTTCTTCATCCAGTGCGGCCGATACGGCTGCTGCCGAACAAGCCTTGAAGGGCAAGACTTTGGCTGAAGCCATTGCATGGGCCCAGGCGCATGGTAAGAGCTATACTTATCAGTCAACGGGTAGCTTGAGCGACAACAACATTGTGACTTCCGTGACAGACAATGGCAGCAGTTTGAACATTATTGTTGCCCCTGCAAATGGTAGTGCGACAAGTTCGTCAAGTGCTTCCTCGGCGCCTTCTTCGTCCTCTTCATCATCAGCAAAGGTTAGCTCTTTTAATGACCTCCGCTAAGCTTTTGACAATTGCAGGTTCTGATAGTCTTGCCGGCGGTGGTTTGCAATCGGATTTGGCAACTTTTTCGGAGCTAAATGTTTTCGGGCTAGCAGCTGTTACTGCTGTCGTTAGCATTGGCAAGGATGAAGTGCAGACCGATGCTTTGCCAGTCGAATTTTTAAAGCACCAATTAGCTTCGATTGGGCATGTCGAGGATTTGGCGGCCATTAAGGTTGGTTTTTTAGCCGATTTAGAGCAAGCGGAGGTCGTTGCAGAATTTCTGCAAGCTCATCCCAATTTACCCATCGTCTTGGATCCGGTTTTAAGTTTAAAAGAGGGTTCTTTGGCCGAAAATGAGCGCTTGCTGGATTTTTATCGCCAGCATTTGTTACCAGGAGTAACGGTTATTACGCCTAATGTTGGGGAACTAGCACTCCTAGCCAATCAAGCAGTGGGGGACTATGGCCAAGCCCAACGAGCAGCGAAACAGCTAATGGCCACTGCTGGTCCAGCAATCTGGTTGACCATTGGCGAGCGTTTTAAAAGGGCTTTTCCTGAAGATTTATTTTTATCTGAATCAAGTACGGTTGCCTTTGGGCAGGACAAGCTCTCGGAACCAATTTATAATAATGGTGCCGGTTGTACTTTTTCAGCAGCTTTAGCCGTGAACTTAGCCAAGGGCATGCCAGTTTTAAAAGCTGGTATTATTGCTCAAGACTTTGTTCATGCGGCAATTCGCAAAGGGGTTCCCCTTGGCGCTTATTATGCCGGCGGGTCAGTTTGGCCAGCTGGTCATCGTTTCAATTAGGCTAAACTAAGCAGCAAGACTTCGGATAAGCCTTGCTGCTTTTTTACTGGAGATTCACATGCAAAGCATTCAGCTTAAGAAAAATGAACAAATTATTCAGCAACTAGAAGCAAAGTTTGATCAATACGAAGAGGGCTTTTATTTTGCCAGTTCGGATAATCGAACGGTGCTCTATGCCTTTGAAGCCACCCAAAGCTGGCATAATTGGCCGACCGATTTTGACTCGGCGGAGCTGATTGTTGGTGGGCAAGCCTTCCAAAACTTCACTGGAAATGACACGGTAATGTCATCATTTTGGTTTGCGCCACGAATTTGGGCTGAATTTAAGGCCGAGACGATATCCTTGCACGTTCCTGAAGAATTTGATTGGCAAGAATGGTTAAGCAACGTTTCGACCACAGTCGAAAAAAGTGCAAATTCCATTGTGGCAGTTGACGATGAATCCGACTGGATTAAGCGAGTCGAAGTTCTAATTCAAAAACTAAATCATGATCAAAACCTAGATAAGGTTGTTTTTGGCCGACAGCGGCAAATTGTTTTGTCAAAGCCACTGGAATCAAGTTCTTTGTGGCAGCCATTGTCAGCTTACACATCCAATTACAGGATTGTTTTAAAGAATAAACAGCGTTATTTTGTCTCGGTTACACCGGAACGGCTTTTAAAGGTTGATCTGACTGGTAAGCTTTATACGGCTTCCTTAGCCGGAACCGCACCACGGGGAGAAGATGAAGCTGAAGATGCTAAGCTCGGGTCCGAACTCATGCACAGCCGCAAAAACCGGCTGGAACAGGATTATGTCACGCGCACGATTCGAAAAGCCCTGGGTCCTTACGTCAAGGACTTAACGGTGCCCTTTGTACCGAAATTATTAAAGAATCGCCGGGTTCAACATCTTTATTCACCGATTACCGCACAACTTCTTGAGGGACAAAATCCTTTGAAGGTTTTGCAAAAGCTGCATCCTACACCAGCTCTAGGTGGGATTCCCCGTCAGGAAGCACTCGATTACATCAGCGAAAATGAATGCTATCCGCGCGGCCTTTTTGCGGGTCCAATCGGTTATCTTAAGTCGGATCAAGCGGGAGAATTTGCGGTTGGCATTCGCTCCATGATGGTTGCGGATAATCGGGTTCGTTTGTTCGCAGGCGCTGGAATTTTGGCTGCTTCACAAGCAGAAGCTGAATATGCTGAAACGCAAGTTAAGTTAGAAGAAATGGGTAAAATTTTGGAGGAGGCCTTGCAAAATGACTGATACTTTAACCCTTAATGGCCAGCATTTGATTCTGGCCCTTTATCAGCAGGGCGTTCGTCATTTGGTTTTATCGCCGGGTTCACGGAGCACGCCGCTTGCTTTGCTTTTTGCTGAATTTGAGCGACAGCACGACGACTTCAAACTTTATGTCGACGTGGATGAGCGTTCGGCGGCTTTCTTTGCCCTTGGTTTGATTAAGGGGACTGGAGAACCGGTTGCGTTGCTGGCGACTTCCGGAACGGCCATTTTGGAATATACGGCAGCGGTGGGAGAAGCCTCCTTGTCACACTTGCCCCTAATCATTCTATCCACGAATCGTCCCCAGGAACTGCGCGGCCTGGGCACTCCACAAACTTTGCCACAACAAACAGTTTTTTCAGACTACGTTAAAGAGCAGGTCGAGATTACTTTGCAAGATGGCGAAAAAGATGTCAGCGAATACATTGACTTCAAGCTTCAGACCCTTGTTCAAAGGGCCAAGAATCACCCTGTTGGCCCAGTTCAAGTTGAATTGCCTTTGAGGAAACCCTTAATGCCCGAAATGGGAACGACTTGGCCCGCTATACAGCCAATTCGTTTTTATCAAGGAGAAAATCAAGCCCCACAGCCAATTGAAATCGATTTAAAGGACAAGAAGGTTTTAATTTTGGCAGGTCCAGCTAAAGGCGGGCAGACTGACACGGATTTGCTAGCTTTTGCTCAAGAGCATGACTTGCCGATTTTGACGGACGTACTGAGTCGCCAGCGGGGCGAGGGTGCAATATACGGTTATGATGCCCTATTGAAGGCTAAAAACATTGACGATTCCTACCGGCCGGACCTCGTCTTACGCTTCGGAGCAACACCAGTTTCAGGTCGGATTTTGAATTGGCTGAAGGCTAATCACTGTGAAATTTGGCAAATTGGTCCGGCTACTTACTGGGATCATAGTCGTCAAAGCAGTACCTTTTTTGATATGACCGATGCAGCCTTCTTAAAGGCGGTTCGCTTCAAAAAAGCTATTCAACAGCAGGACTTTAACCAGAAATGGCAAGCGCTAGCCCAGATAAAAGCTTCTAATTCTGCAGCAAAATTAGTTCAGATACTTGACGAAGCAGTTGATGAAGAGACACCGATTTTTGTTGCCAACAGTATGGCGGTTCGCGATTTTGATAATTACTTTACCGGGCGCCATAGTCGTCTCGTTTACGCCAATCGCGGTGCCAACGGCATTGATGGGGAAGTTTCCTCAGCCATGGGATTGGCCGCAGCAAGTGGAAAAAAGACGGTATTTTTTACCGGAGATTTGACTTTCTTTCACGATTTAACCGGTCTCAATCTTGCGAAGCGCTATAATTTGCCCATCGACATTATCGTAGTTAACAACAACGGGGGTAAGATTTTCAGTCATTTGCCTCAGGCCCAGGCCGTAGATTACTTTGAAGAGGTCTTCCAAACACCGCAGGACCTTGATTTTGAAAAAATAGCCGCTGCCTTCTCCTATGATTTTCATAGGCTGGCTGCTCCCGAAGAACTAGCTGAACTATTAAACGAAGCCGCGACAAAGCCCCGTATTTTTCTTTTGGACAGTCAAGATGATTGAAAAACGTATATTAACAGTAAATGGTTATCAGTATGAATTAACTGGCTACCAGGAAAACCCCGGTCAGCAGGTTTGGTTTTGCCTACACGGCTTTATGGGCTCGGGGTCAGATTTTAAGGCTTTGGCGCGCTATTTGCCGGGAACAGTCTGGACTTTGGATTTACCCGGCTATGGCTATCACGCGCCACAAGTATCGCGGCAGCGTTTGACAATGGCTACTCAAATTGCCGACTTAAAAGCTATTTTCAAAGAGATGAACTGGCAGCAATTAAACTTGTTGGGTTACTCGATGGGTGGCCGGCTTGCTCTTGGCCTTAGTTTGGCACTATCCGACGGGGTTGTTCAAAAGCTCATCCTTGAATCCAGTACCGCTGGTATTCAGGAAGTAAAGGGTAGGGAGAGGCGGCAAATTCTGGACCGCCAACGAGCCCTTAAAATCCGACAGGATTATGAGTCCTTTGTTAAAAATTGGGAGAATCTCTCACTTTTTGCTAGTCAAAAAAGGCTGAGCTCTTCCCAGCGTAGTCGGATTCGTCAGCATCGTTTAAATCAAAATCGTGAAAACATGGCACGGTCACTGGAAATGATGGGGACGGGCTTTCAAGATAATTTTTGGCCCCGCCTAAATGAAATCACCATTCCTGTTATTCTACTTACTGGTGAACTGGATTCCAAATTTCGAGCCATTGGAGAATCGATGGTCAAGCAACTGCCCAATGCGCATCAAGTGGTCGTGCCCAATCGCGGCCACAATATTTATTTGGAAGATCCGAAAAGCTTCTGCGAGGTCTTAAAGCGTTATGTATCAGATTAAAAAAATACAGATTCTGCCGTTTGCCTTGCCCTTGCAGGACAGTTTCAATACGGCCCATAGTGCCATGGCGCTGCGCCAACTTAGTTTGCTCACCGTTGACTTCCTTGATCTAGACACTGGCCGCATCGTGTCCGGCTTTGGTGAAATTGAAGCACTCGAGACACCGGGATATGCGATGGAAACACAGGCAACTAGTCGTGAAATTATCGAATCCTATTTGGGACCGGCGCTGATCAAGCAAAGCTTCGCCCAGCCCAAAGACTTGGCTAATTTTTTAAGACAACTGACACCCTTTTATTCCTTTGCTAAAGCCGGCCTTGAACTGGCTTTTTGGGATGCCGTGGGTAAATCAACCGGTCAATCACTGGTCCAGATGCTGGGTGCGCAGCTAAATGAAGTTCCAGTGGGGATTGCCATCGGCACCCAACCTTCCTTTGACGAGCAAAAGAAAAAAGTTCAAGCGGCAATAGAAGCTGGCTACCAACGGATTAAACTCAAGTTTTCTGGCAAAAATTTCAACGCTGAGCAACTAAAAAAGCTATTACATGCTTTTCCTGAACAGCACTTTTCGATTGATGCCAATGCCTCTTTCACTTGGTCACAGGCCCAGCAACTTAATTCCTTGCCCAGCAATCTACTTTTTGTGGAGCAACCTTTTGCTGCCGGGGACTTTGTTGAACATGCTCGTTTCCAAGCCACGAGTCCGAGACCAATTTCGCTGGATGAATCGATTAATAATTTGGATGACCTTAAAACCATGGCTGCTCTGCGGGCTGGCCAGGCGCTGACCCTAAAGTGGTCCAAAATTGGTGGCTTGACCGCTGCTCTGCAGGCCATTCAATACTGCCAGGCTCATCAAATTCAACCCTGGATTTCGGGCATGTTTTCATCGGATATTGGACGAGCCGTTGATTTAGCGCTTTCGGCGACTTTGCCCAATACTTATCCGGCTGATATTTCGGCTTCCGACCGTTATTTCAAAGAAGACATTGCCGATGAAGAATTTGTTGTTGAAGGGGGAAGCATTGCAGTACCACAAATTCCAGGCCTTGGAATTCGTCCCAATCCTACCAAAGTCGAAAAATTCCAAACAGGGGACCGCATCGAAATATTTTAGGCCACAAAAAAAGCACGCCGAAGCGTGCTTTTTGATTTGTGATAATTATCCACGTCCACCTTGGAAGTTGGCGTACAAACTCATACCACCATCGACAAACATCGTCGTACCAGTGACGTACTTTGATTGGTCAGATGCCAACCAAACCGCTGCATCCGCAACATCTTCAGGATCACCAATCTTCAACATTGGAATCATTGATTGAGTCGTTGCGTATTGCTTTGGATCAGCAAACTTCTTAGCGTTGATAGGGGTGTTAATTGCACCAGGTGCGATGTTGTTGACACGAATGTTCTTAGGAGCATACTCCATGGCAATCGTTTCAGTGAACATCTTAACGCCACCCTTAGCAGTTGCGTATGAAGCAAAGGTAGGCCATGGAATCTGTTGGTGAACAGATGACATGTTAATGATGTTACCGGCTTGGTTCTTTTCCAACCAGTAGTTCAAAGCAGTCTTGGCACCCAAGAAAACACCGGTCAAGTTAATGTCGATAACCTTGTTCCAGGATTCCAAAGTAATTTCGTGAGTAGGGGCTTGAGTTTCCATACCTGCGTTGTTAACCCAAATATCCATACCACCGAAGTTCTTGATAGCGGCATCCAAAAGCTTCTTGTTGTCTTCTTCCTTAGAGATGTCGGCTTGGACGGCAACAGCTTCACCACCGTTAGCTTCGATTTCCTTAACGGCCTTATCAGCACCAGCAGCATCGCTGTTGTAGTTGATAACAACGTTCATTTGTTCCTGAGCAAAGCGAAGGGCAATTGCATTACCGATTCCCTTTGAGCCCCCAGTAATGACGGCAACTTTCTTGTTTAAATCTTTAAACATAAATCGTTCCTCCTTGGAAAATTCTTGATTCATCGATTTGCCTATATACTAGACCAATCCAAAATAGAAAGCAAATTATTTTGAATTTGCTTTGCGGTATTGCGCAGCAGTTTGCCCATAATACTGCTTAAAGACAGTGTTGAAATAAGATAAGTTGGGAATCCCAACCTTCAAACCAATTAGCGCTGTGGAAGTGTTTTCCTTCTTGAGCATCTCTTTAGCGTGGTAAAGTCGAACCTTCAATAAGTAGTTCTGAGGGGACTCACCAGATTCCTGCATAAAGGCACGATGCAAAATGCCCGGGCTAATCTGGAAATGCTCACTTAATTGGTCTAGCGTAATGCGTTGACCGTAGTGTTCGGCTAAGTAGCTTTTAATCTTGATGACCAGCTGATCGCGTCCTTCTAACAGTCCAAAGGGTTTGCAGTCAGGGCAGGGATGGAAGCCGTTCATGAGGGCTTCATCCTCGTCTTTGAAGATTTCAACATCACTTTTATTGAAATCTTTTTCATAAGTACAACTTGGCTTGCAAACTCGGCCGTCAGTATCAACGCCATAGATGAAAGTTCCATCAGCGGCCTGGTTGGAATGGATAATTGCGTCCCAACGTTTCTTCGTTAGAGAATACACGGCTAAGCCTCCTTGCGATTACTAGAATTATCGTATGATAACTCCGTAAATTTAATTCTAGCACGAATTGGTCTATTTGAGAAATATGTGATATTCTTCGCGAGAAATTGACCCGCCCTTTAACCGCACTTTACGGTAAAATAAGGACAGTATCTAACGGAAGGAAACACCATGTCTGAAGAAAATACTTCCTATGCAGAGGAAATGTTGGCGGCCATCCATTTGGGGCAATTTGACCAGGCGGACAAGCTCTTTAAAAAAGCATTGGCCCACGATAGCGATGATTTGATTTATAGTCTGGGAGAAGAGCTCTATGCCCAGGGCTTTCTCGATCAGGCAAAAGCAGCCTACCAGCATCTTTTGGATAAGTTCCCACTTGAAGGAAGCTTAAAAGTTGCCCTGGCTGATATCGCCATTGACGAAGGACAGACGGACCAAGCGCAAGAATATTTGGCCGACGTTGAGGAAGACTCACCAGCCTTTTTGCAGGCTTTGATGGTGAAAGCTGACTTGTATCAGTCGGAAGGATTGACAGAATCAGCCGAACACTGTTTGAATGAAGCCCACCGCCTGGCACCTGATGACGATGTGGTTGCCTTTGCCTTGGCTGAATTTAACTTTTCAAACGGTAATTATGCGGCCGCTATCAAGCAGTATCGGGACTTACTCTTGAAGGGACAGCGCCACATTGCTCAGGTCGATATTGTCAGCCGGATTGGAAATGCTTATGCGGCTGTCGGCAATTACGACAATGCCATTGGGTATCTCGAACAAATCAAACCGGAATTACTCGATTTGAACACGAAGTTCCAGTTGGCCTTGCTCTACTTTGAAACTGATCGTACGGATGATGCCATCGACCTATTCAAGGAAGTTTTGGAACAGGACAGCCATTACACCTCCGTTTACCCACTTTTGGGCCAGGCCTACCAGCGTGAAGGTAATGACAAGGAAGCTCGACAAACTTTCCAGTTGGGCTTGTCAATGGATCAAACCAATCCCATTCTTTACCGTCTAGCCGCTCAGGCTGCCCAAAAGGACGGCGATAAAGAAGAAGCCTTGGAAGATTACCAAGCAGCCTTGAAGTTAGATGAATTGGACCCAACGAATTATGATTTGCTGGCGAAGTTCTACCTAGACCAACACGACTTTTCAGCCGTTGTCCAACTTTTGACGGAAGCTGAAGAAAATGACATACACGATGCCCACTTTGATTGGGATTTGGCCCGGGCCTACCATGCTTTGGAAAAGGAAGACTTGGCTCAAGAACGCTGGCAGGCTGCTCAGGCAGAACTGGCAGATGATGCGGCCTTTCTCTTGGATTTGGCTGACTGGCACCATGAAATGGGTCATGTTCACCAAGAAAAGGACAACTTGCAAAAGTATGTCCAGCTAGTTCCGGACGATTTTGAAGCTCAGGAACGCTTGAATGAATTGGATTAAGACGCTAAAGGAGGGCAAAAGTGGTGAAGCTTGATCACTTTCCACCCGAGTTGGAAGAAGCTCGGCCAATTTTAAAAAAACTTGATGATGCAGGTTACGAAGCCTATTTTGTCGGCGGTTCGGTGCGGGATACCTTCTTAGGTGACCCCATCCACGATGTTGACATTGCTTCCAGTGCCTACCCGCAGGAAGTTAAAGAAGTCTTTAAAAAAACCGTGGATACCGGCATTCAACACGGCACGGTCATGGTTTTAGATCACCACATCGGCTATGAAATTACGACCTTTCGAACGGAATCGACCTACACCGATTTTCGTCGGCCGGACAAAGTCACCTTTGTGCGTAGCCTGGAAGAAGATCTGAAGCGCCGTGATTTTACCATCAATGCCTTGGCTTTACGGCAAAATGGGGAAGTCGTGGACCTGTTCAATGGCTTAGGAGACTTAAAAGCCGCCATTGTTCGAGCCGTTGGCGATCCGGTCCGCCGCTTTACGGAAGATGCGCTGCGCATTATGCGAGCCGTCCGTTTTGCCTCTCAACTGGATTTCACGATTGAGGAGCAGACCCAATTGGCCCTTAAAGAATTGGGTCACAATTTGGCCAAGATTGCGGTAGAACGCAATCGGGTTGAATTTGAAAAGCTTTTGCAAGGCCAGGCTGCTGCTAAAGGCTTAAGCTTGACCTTTGAGGCCAATCTTTTACCTTATCTACCCGGTAAAATGGATGAATGGCCAGCTGCTAATTGGCAAAAGATTCAAGCAGAGTTGGATGGTGGTCGGGCTAAAACTGAAATGGCGGCCTGGGGTATTCTAACCATTCTTTCACCAATGGCTGACAATGAAATTGAACCATTCCTGCGCCAGTGGAAGCATTCCAAGCAAATTATGCAGACCTTAGCGGCAATTGCGCCCGTTTTGCGTCAGCACGCAGCCTTGAATAAGTGGAACCTTTATCGTTTATATGCTTACAAAGAAGATTTGTTGGCCTTAACCGATTTGATTTACGGTTCGGATTCGGACTTTAAAAAGCAAATGTTGACGATATTTGCAGAACTCAGTATCCATGACCGTTCTGAGATTGCTTTGAACGGTGGTGATTTGATTAAGGCGGGTCTGGCAAAACCAGGTCCCGCCTTGGGTGAATTGATTCATCAAATTGAATTGGCCGTGGTTAATGACCAAGTTGGCAATGATGCGGATGCCATCAAGAATTGGATTCAGGAGGGACATCATGCAAACGATTAAAATGGTTTGGGCCGAAGATGACCAACATGCAATTGGTCGTGACGGTCAGCTTCCCTGGCACATTAAGGCCGACTTAGCGCTTTTTAAAAAAGAAACGGTTGGTTCCATCATGATTATGGGACGGTCAACTTGGGAAAGCATTGGGCGTCCCTTGCCCAATCGGCAAAGTGTTGTTTTAACCCGACAAAAGGACTTTAAAACCGGATTTGACCAGGTTAAAATTTTTCATTCGATGCCGGAAGTGCTAGCCTATATAAAAGGACAACAGGATATGCCCATCACGATTGCCGGTGGGGCTGCAATTTATCGTGCCTTTATGCCTTATGCAACCGATTTGGTGGTGACCAAGGTTGCTGGCCAACACGATGGGGATACCTTCGTTGATCCGATTAACACCAATGATTTCAAATTAATTAGTCGTCAAGCCCAAGTTGAGGGTGAGTATCATTATCAAATCGAGCGTTACACGCGAGTAAAGTGAGGAAGAAAATGGCAAAGATTCGTATCGTGACCGATTCAGCGGCCCGATTAACTGCAGAAGAAATGGCAAAGTACCAAATCAAAGAAGTTCCTTTGACGGTGCAAATTGATGACACGGTTTATGAAGACGGTGTCACGATTAAGCCCAAGGAATTTTTGGAAAAGATGGCAGCCAGTGAAAGCTTGCCAAAGACTTCCCAGCCATCAATCGGTGCTTTTAAGGAAGTCTATGATGCTATCCATCAAGAAGACCCTGAAGCCGAAATTTTGAGCTTACATATTTCATCTGGCCTTTCTGGAACGGTTGGCGCTGCCAATCAAGCGGGATCACTTTCAAAGGCTGAAGTTGTTGCTTTTGATACCTTGCAAGCCGACCGAGCCGAAGGTTTTGTCGTTTTGGCAGCCGCAGAAGCGGCCCAGGCCGGTAAAAACATGGACGAAGTTCTCGAAGCAGCCAAGCAGGCCCGCTCGGAATCACACATCTACTTGTCCTTCCGTAACTTGAAGAACATGGTGGCCGGTGGTCGTTTGTCAAAGACCCAAGGTTTGATTGGAAACGTTTTGAACATTAAGGTCGGAGCCAAGGTTGATGGCGAAGGTAAGGTTGACGTGGTCTTGAAGGGCCGCGGCATGAAGACAATTACCAAGTTCAATGAAGACGTCATCGAAAAGATGAAGGGTTACAAGGAAATGTTGGCTATCGGTGTTTCCCATGCCGGTATTCCCGAAGAAGCCCAGCAGTTGGCTGACGAACTGAACAAGATTTGGCCGGATATCAAGATTTTGGTATCGACTACGACGCCCATTGTTTCAACGCACACTGGTTTGGGTGCTTTGGCCATCTTGTACCGTGCCCGTTAAGCATTAAGTAAAAAGGAGCATTTAAGACGATGAAAAAGCATTCAGGATTGTGGTTCTATTTATTCTGGCTATTGATTTTAGCTATTTTTGCCGGCGGGTTGTACACGGCTTACTTGGCTTTTGCCCCAACCCAGACAGTGGCCAACACTACTCAAGTTAGTGATGATACGAGTTTTGATATCAACTTGAACCGTGAACAGGTCAACGGTTTGGCTGCCACTTATTTGAATGATACTGGTAACGGTAACTTCCACTTTAAGGTTGGCGAGGAAAACGTAACGGCTTCAGGTGC
Organism: Eupransor demetentiae; assembly: GCF_963930865.1. Taxonomy (NCBI): domain Bacteria; kingdom Bacillati; phylum Bacillota; class Bacilli; order Lactobacillales; family Lactobacillaceae; genus Eupransor; species Eupransor demetentiae. The sequence continues at coordinate 407,903 of NZ_CAWVOH010000001.1, forward strand.
TATTAGCATCTTGGGTCAAAAGATTAATGCTGTTATGACCATGACGCCAGAAGTAACCAACGACGGTAACATTGTTTTGAAGACCAAGTCCATTTCACTGGGTAAGATTGACCTACCAACGAAGGTTGCCATGGGATACGTCAAGCAGATGTATGATGGCCCCGAATACGTTCAAATCCAACCCGATCAAGAACAAATCACGATTAACATGTCCAAGGTTTCAAAGAACAAGCGGATGAAGTTTAAGGCAAAGCAAATCGACTTGAAGGACAACCAATTCAAGTTTATCGGTGTGATTAATAATGGCTAATAACCATCGCAGCTTTTACCACTGGCTGATGACGCAACGTAATCCGGTGGCTGCAAATGAAATTCAGCAATTTGCCAACAACGCTTTTCTGGACCATTCTTTTCCTAAGCAGAGCGTTGATTTTGATGAGATTTCACATTACTTAGAAGAAAACACAGACTACCTGATGAGTATGACGACATTTGATGATGCCTGGCAGGCTTTTCAGGCAAGTTTATAGGAGTAGACCGTGGCGCAGATTATTCAATGGTTCCCCGGCCACATGGCCAAAGCCTTCCGCTTGATGGGGGAGAATTTAAAGCTAGTCGACATTGTTTTTGAGCTGATTGATGCTCGCGTGCCGGCTTCTTCGCGTAATCCCGAAGTCGATAAGTTGGTGGCTGCCAAACCTCGTCTCTTAATCATGACCAAGGCGGACTTGGCTGACCCTGAACAAACGCGGCTATGGAAGGCGCACTACCAAAAGCTCGGCTATCAAGTCCTTGTTTTGGACACGCGTAACCATAAGACGCCGCAGTTGGTTACCAAGGCTGCCCAAGCTGCCCTCGCGGACCAAATTCAAAAACAGGCTGATAAGGGCATCCATAATCAGCCGATTCGTGCCATGATTACTGGGATTCCCAATGTCGGAAAGTCGACGCTTTTGAACCATTTAGTCATGAAAAATGTTGCCCCGACGGCCAACCGCCCCGGTGTGACGAAAAAAATTGCCTGGTTGAAGACCCCAACGCATTTGGAATTGCTCGATTCGCCGGGCGTTTTGTGGCCCAAGTTTGAAGACCAAACCGTCGGTCTTAAGCTGGCCCTGACCGGTGCCGTAAAAGACACGATCTTTGCCAAGGACGATGCGGCTCTCTTTATGATTAAGTTCTTCCGTGACTTCCGCCCCCAAGCCATTCTTGACCGCTACCATTTGGCCGAGAATGCTTTTGACCAATCCGATGTCGACCTGCTTTTAGACATTACGGCTAGGTTGGGCTTTAAGGATGACTACGACAAAGCTGCTGAGCGAATGTTAAATGATTTGCGCTCGGGTAAGCTTGGTACCTACACTTTGGACCGCCTTGATGACTGACAGCATTGCGACAATTAAAGCAGCCTTGCGCGATATTCAAGCTGACGATGCCCGCCTGAAAGCCTGGCAAGACGATTCCCGTAAGGGTGTTCAGGCGCTTTTAAAGGCTTATCGGCGACGAATCGAAAAGCAAGAAAAGGCAGAAGCGGCCTACCAAAAACGTTTCGCTTATGAACGAGGGCTCTGGCAAGCTGGCTATGCCAATATTGCCGGTATTGACGAAGTTGGCCGAGGCCCTTTAGCCGGGCCCGTTGTGGCGGCTGCCGTGGTTTTACCGCATGATTTTCATGAAGTAGCGGTTAATGATTCGAAGCAGCTATCTCAAACTGAACGTGAACGTTTGGAACCCTTGATTAAAGAAGAGGCACTTGCCTACGGCCTGGGGGTTGTTTCACCAGCTCGGATTGATGAAATTAATATCTATGAAGCTAGCCGCGAAGCCATGTTGCAGGCCTTGAATGCACTTGAAGTTCGCGTTGACCATCTTTTGGTTGATGCCATGGTGGTTGAAACTGAAATTCCCCAAGAGAAGCTGATAAAGGGGGATGCCCACAGCAATAGCATTGCTGCTGCCAGTATCTTAGCCAAGGTCTACCGTGACCGCTTGATGGCTGCCTACGATCAGCAATATCCCGGGTATGGTTTTGCTCATAACGATGGTTATGGCACCGCCGAGCACCTGGCCGCTATGGCTGAAAAGGGGATTACGCCCATCCATCGCCGTTCTTTTGCCCCCGTTAAAAAGTATTGTTAAAACACAGACCTAAGAGGAAATATTATGACTGCACCCGTCCATCTTTCACCCCGACTACAGGCGGTGTCCAATTACGTGAAACCAAAGGCTAGCTTGGCTGATATCGGCTCTGATCACGCCTACTTGCCCGCTTTTTTGCTTAGCCAAAAAGTGATTTCGCACGCCATTGCGGGCGAAGTTGCTTTGGGCCCTTTGGAAAATGCCCGTCGGGAAATTGTTGCGGCTGGGCTGCAGGGGAGCTTAATTGCGCGCCAAGCCAATGGTTTGGATGCCATCACGAGTGCTGATCACGTGGATACCGTTGTCATCGCCGGAATGGGTGGACTCTTGATCGCTGACATTATGGAACGTGACTTCAAGACGCACAATCAACGCCAATTTCCCTACTTAATTTTGCAGCCGAACAACAATGAACGGGCCGTACGTAAATGGTTGATTGAGCACCACTACTGCTTGATGAGCGAAACCATTGTGCAAGAGGATGAACACTACTACGAAATTATCTACGCCGTTCCTGGTCATCAAGAACTCGATCTGCTGGATTTGAAGTACGGTCCCTATCTACGTCGCGAACGTTCTGAGGCTTTCCAGCGTAAGTGGAATGGCGAAGTTAAGCGGATTAATCTAATTTTAGGTCGTTTAGCACAGGCCGAAAAGGAAGATTCAACCCCTTACCGCCAGTGGGCTGCTGAAGTCCGTCAAATTCAAGGAGTTTTGCAAGGATGATTAAAGCGCAAGATTTGATTAACAAAATCGAAGCCTTTGCTCCTTTGAGCATTGCTGAAAAGGGCGATCCAACAGGGCTTCAGTTAGGTAATCCTGACCAAGAAATTCATCGTGTCCTGACGACGCTAGATGTCCGTCCAGAGACTGTGGCGGAAGCGATTGCGGATGGCGTGGATTTTATTTGGGCGCATCATCCCGTTATGTTTCGCCCTGCTAAGAATTTGATTTTGGATAACCCGCAAAACCAAATGTACGCTGCCTTACTTAAGCACAGCATTGTTGTTTATGCCTCCCATACCAATCTTGATGCTGCTAAGGGCGGCCTTAACGACTGGCTTTGTCAGGCCTTTGGCGTGCAAAATGCAGAGCCACTATTGCCAAATGAAGACGGGCAAACCGGTCTCGGCCGGGTCGGTACTCTAGCGCAAAGCATTTCCTTAGCTGATTATGCGCTGCAGATTAAGCAGGCCTGTCAGGTGAAGGAAGTTCGGATTATTGCCAAAGATATCCAAAAGCCCATTAAAAAAGTCGCCATTTTAGGTGGCGATGGGGGACGCTGGTGGCCGGATGCACAAAAGGCTGGTGCGGATGTCTATATTACGGCGGATTTTTACTACCACACCGGCCATGATGTTTTATCAAATGATTTTGCCGTGATTGATCCTGATCACCATATGGAGGCCATTGCTAACAAGCCGATGGCGGCGAAGGTAGTGGACTGGTTCCCTGAAATAGCCGTACAAGTCACCCAAGTCAACACGGACCCCTATCAATATCTCTAAATAAAGAAGGCATAATATGACTGTTAAAGAAGAATTGTTAAATCGTTTTTTGGGCTATGTTAAGGTCAACACGCGCTCTGATGAAAGTTCCAAAACGGTGCCCTCAAGTTCGAACCAAGTCGCTTTTTTGAAGACTCTGGGGGAAGAACTGAAGGAACTTGGCCTAAATAATGTCCGTCACGAAGAGGACGGTTACTTATTTGCTGATTTGCCTGCTAATGAAGCTGATGTAAAGGCACCTAGCTTAGGTTTCATTGCTCACATTGATACAGCTGACTTTAACAGTGAAAATATTCAACCGCAAATCGTAAAGAATTATGACGGTCATTCGGTAATCAAGCTCGGCCAAAGTGGGTATGAATTAAATCCAGCAGTTTTCCCAAGCTTGAAGAAGTATGAGAATCAAACCTTGATTACGACGGATGGTAATACGCTTTTGGGTGCCGACGATAAGGCCGGCGTGACGGAGATCGTGACTTTGGCGCTGATTATGCCTTCACGGTTGATGGGGGACCCCTCGGTGAATTGGAATGGGAAACTTTCAATGCCGCATCGGCTTCAGTTAAGATTCAAGGACAAAACGTCCACCCTGGAACTGCTAAGGGCATGATGGTCAATGCTGGCCAAGTTGCCATTGATTTTCACAACCATTTACCAGCCGATGAACGTCCTGAAAATACCGAAGGACGCCAAGGATTTTGGCATTTGGATAAAATCGCTGGCACACCTGAAGAGGCACAGCTGCACTACATTATCCGTGACCATGATCGTGAACATTTTGAAAGTCGCAAGGATAAGTTGATCCAAATTGCTGACAAAATGAATCGAGATCTCGGCGTTGATCGCATTGTCGTCGATGTGCAGGATCAGTACTACAATATGGGGGATATCCTCGAAAAGGACATGTGGCCCGTTGATTTGGCCAAGAAGGCGATGCTGGAACTCAACATCAAGCCCGTCATTGAACCCGTTCGTGGCGGAACAGATGGTTCCATCATCACTCGACTTGGCCTGCCCACACCAAATCTTTTTGCTGGTGGTGAGAACATGCACGGCCGTTACGAATACGTCTCCTTGGATGTCATGGAACAGGCTTGGCAAACCATCTTAAAGATTGTTGAACTTTCAAATCAATAAAAAAAACGGCTTAAGCCGTTTTTTTTATTTCTCAGTACTTTCCTTTGGAGTTGCCATACCAGACAAGGCTGGAATCGCAATCAAAGCAATCTCACCAAGAATGATGGAAACAATGGCAATGGCCGTTGGATTGTAGCTTACTGAAGTCATCTGAGACACTAAGTAACCAACAATCTCACCAAAGAGGGCTGACCAAAATGCCGCAATAAGATATTTGAACATAAGTTCACACTCCTTTGTTACCTGCCATGATACGCTTTTCCATAAATTTCGCAATGGGGGAAAAGCAATTTTTAAGGTATAATGTGGACAGTTGAAAAGCATTCAGGAGGTCTTATGTACGCACCACTACAAGTTTCAAGTAGCTATAGTCTCCTAAAAAATCCCAATACTGTGCCCGATATCGTCGCGACCGTTAAAGCAGCAGGTTACGAGGCCGTTTCGCTAGCAGATACCAATGTCTTATACGGTACCATTGAGTTTTATTCGGCAGCCCGCAAGGCTCAGATTAAGCCGATTTTCTCACTGCGAGTTGAAATTGCTGGCCTGGTTAACCTAGCGACCACTTTTCCAGTGCTTCTCACGGCAATCACCCAGGAGGGCTACCAAAACCTGACTTGGATTTCTTCCAAGAAGATGGTTAATCCTGAAGAAAAGTTAACCTGGAACGATGTTAAAGGCCATTTGACTGGTCTGGCCATTACTTTACCGACCGACAGCGAGTTGACCCAACTATTAATCAGTCAGGGAACGGATTTGCAGGCCTACTGGGAAAAGCTGCAGGGGATTGTGCCGATTGCCCAGGTCTTCTTAGGGATTCATCCCCGGCTAGCACAGTCAAATCAAGAGGCGATTGCCGCCTTTGCCAAGCAATTTCAAGCTAAATTGGTTGCTCTTGACCGGGTCGATTACCTCCGTTCAGAAGATGCTTTTACCCGCGAAGTCTTGTTGGCCATTAATGCCAATACTCAGATTGATGATTTATCCTTTTTGGCCCAGCAACACGGCCAAAACTACTTGCGACCTGCCGACGAAGTTCGCCAATCTTACCAGGCTAGTCCCTATCTACAAGAGGCTTACGCAAACAACGAAAAGTTAGTTCAAGCTGCCAAAGTTGTCATTGAATTTAAAGATGTGACCTTGCCGGACTTTCCAAAGCCCGCCGGATTGACCTCGGCCCAATATTTGCGCCAACTTTCCGAACAAGGTTTGCAAAGCGTTTTACCCAAGCAAGCGGATCGACAGGTCTATCAGGAGCGACTGAACCGTGAGCTGAATATCATTAACGAACTCGGTTTCTCCGATTACTTCTTAATCGTCTGGGATATCTTAAATTACGCCCACCAAAACAAGATTCAAACTGGTGAAGGGCGAGGATCTGCAGCAGGCTCCTTGGTGGCTTACTGCTTGCAAATTACCGATGTTGACCCCATTGCCTTCGGTTTGCTCTTCGAGCGTTTCTTGAATCCTGAACGTGCCCAAATGCCGGATATCGATATTGATTGGCCGGATAATCGCCGTGAAGAAATCCTGAATTACTTGCACGACAAGTACGGCCAGCAAAACTTTGCCCAAATTATTACCTTTGGAACGCTGGCCACTAAGCAGGCTCTACGCGATACAGGCCGTGTTTTCGGCTTGTCGACCGCCAGTTTGGGACAACTCAGCCGTGCTGTGCCAGCTGGTAAGAATGGCCGTAAAGTTTCCATCGATCAAGCCTTGCAGGCTAGTCCTAAATTAGGCGATTTAATCCGTGACATTCCGCAAGGTGACTTGCTCTTGAGGACGGCTAAGGCGATCGAAGGACTGCCACGTAACTATTCAACCCATGCTGCCGGTGTCGTCTTGAGCCAGAAACCCTTGGTTGAAACGTTGCCCGTTCAAGAGGGGAGTGACGGCCGTTTGCTCACGCAATTTGAAAAAGAACCGGTTGAAGCGCTGGGCCTTTTGAAGATTGATATTTTGGGGCTAACGAACTTAACCATTTTGGCTCAGGCCCTTTACAATGCCCGTAAATCGCTGCCAGAAGATTTCGATATCAAGCGGATTCCACTAAATGACCCGGAAACAATCGCACTCTTTGCTCGTGGTGACACCAGTGGCGTTTTCCAGTTCGAATCGAACGGTATCCGCCATGTTTTAAAAGAGTTGCACCCCACGAATTTTGAACACATCGTGGCCGTCAATGCGCTCTACCGTCCCGGTCCAAGTCAAAATATTCAAAGCTTCGTTAAACGCCGCCACGGTCAAGAACCTGTCGCTATTTTGGACCCAAGTATCAGCGATATCCTGGCGCCGACCTACGGCATCATCATCTACCAGGAGCAAGTCATGCTGGTTGCGCAGCAATATGCTGGCTTTACCCTGGGACAGGCCGATGTTTTGCGCTCTGCCATGTCCAAAAAGAAGCTCGACAAGATGGAGAGCATGAAGCAACTCTTCTTGGCTGGTGCCCAAAAGAAGGGGCACGACCGGGAAGCGGCCGAAAAGATTTTTTCTTACATCGACGAATTTGCTAACTATGGTTTTAACCGTTCCCACGCCGTGGCCTACAGTAAATTGGCTTTCGAATTGGCTTATCTCAAAGCGCACTATCCTTTGGCCTTTTACGCGGCCGTCTTGAACGCCAACCTTGGTCGTTCGGATAAAATCCGCCAGTATATTTTGGAGGCAAAGCGTAAGGGCATTCAGGTTAAGGGACCGAATTTAAACCGCTCCCAGCGCTTTTGGTCAATTGACCACGGTCAACTAAGTATGGGCTTGCATGCTATTAAGGGCCTGCGGACTGACTTTGTTACGGCTCTGCTAGAAGAACGCCGTGCCAACGGAGCCTTCCAGAGCCTGCAATCATTTGTTTACCGTTTACCGGAGAAATTCCGTAATGTCGATACCTTGAAACAATTGGTTTATGCGGGAGCCTTGGATAATTTCGGCTATAATCGGGCCGAATTAATTGCCAACTTGCCCGACCTAATTGAGGCGGCCAATTTCGGGGAACTTATCCTAAAAGAAACTAAGATTAAGCAGCAGGCGGAATTTAGTCTCTCTGAAAAGCTAACCCAGGAAAAAGAGGCGATTGGCTTCAACCTGGCTTCGCATCCCTTGGACGCCTATCAGGAATTGATCAATCAGGAGCAAATTCCTGCCATTTCCGATGTGCAGGCACCCAATTTGCAGGTGAAATTAGTCGGCCTTATTGACCGCATCAAAGTCATTCGAACCAAGAAGGGTGATAACATGGCCTTCGTGACCCTTAGTGATCAAAGCGACCAGATTTCGGTCACGGTTTTCCCCAATCTCTATAAAAAGGTTGAAGGCCTTTTGAAGGCCGGCCAGGTTCTGCTGGTTAGCGGTAAAACGGAAGAGCGGCAGGGCATTTCACTCTTGGCTGCTCGTATTCAGGCCGCTCAAAACCCGCCCAAGCCAGCGCAAGCAAAGGGAACTTGGTTCCTACGAATCGACGAAAAGCATGATCAAGTCGACACTAAAAAAGCTCTCCTAGCGATTCTGGAGAGCACGCCAGGTCCTAATCCTGTTGTGATTTACTGGGAAAAAGATAAGCGTAAGCAAGTCCTTGAAAAATCCTATTGGTTAGGGGAAGAGGACTTAGCGCCACGGCTTGGCCAGCTAATTGGTCCAGACAATGTCGTTTTCCAAGAAAAAGCGTAATTCCGTCTTGTGAATTTGTTCCAATATGTTTACAATGAACTAAGGAATAGGTTGTGCAAACAACTAACCAAGATATCAAAGGAGCTATATTTACCATGAAAAAGACGAAAATCGTCTCAACCCTTGGTCCTTCATCATCTGATGTAGACACCATTGTAAAGTTAATTGAAGCCGGAGCAAACGTGTTCCGTTTCAACTTCTCTCACGGTGATCATGAAGAACACCTTGGCCGCATGAAGAACGTTGCGGAAGCCGAGAAGATTACTGGTAAGACTGTTGGTCGTATGTTGGACACTAAGGGTGCCGAAATCCGTACGACTAAGCAAGCTGATGGCAAGATTGAATTCCACACTGGTGATGTTTTCCGTATCTCAATGGACGCCAGCATCGAAGGAACTCACGACAAGATTGCCGTTACTTACCCTGGTTTGTATGACGATGTTAAGGTTGGCGGACAAGTACTTTTCGATGACGGTTTGCTTGCAACGACTGTTACTGAAAAGGATGACGCTACTCGCGAATTAGTAGTCAAGGCTGAAAACAACGGTTTGCTTGGTTCACGTAAGGGTGTTAACGCCCCAGGTGTTTCAATCAACTTGCCTGGTATCACTGAAAAGGATGCCGATGACATCCGCTTCGGTTTGGATCACGAAATCAACTACATCGCTGCTTCATTCGTTCGTAAGCCTGAAGATGTTTTGGATATTCGTGCCTTGTTGAAGGAAAAGAACATGGAACATGTTCAAATCATCCCTAAGATCGAATCACAAGAAGGTATCGACAACTTGGAAGCTGTTTTGGAAGTTTCTGATGGTTTGATGGTTCCTCGTGGTGACATGGGTGTTGAAATCCCTGCGCAAAACGTTCCTTTGATCCAAAAGGACATGATTCGCAAGATGAACAAGCGTGGTTTGCCAGTTATTACTGCCACTCAAATGCTTGACTCAATGGAAGAAAACCCACGTCCTACGCGTGCCGAAGTTTCTGACGTTGCCAACGCCGTCTTTGATGGTACTGATGCAACCATGCTTTCTGGTGAATCAGCTAACGGTGATTACCCAGTTGAAGCTGTTGCCATGATGGCTGCTATTGATGAAAAGGCTGAATCAGCTTTGACTATCGATGGTCACCACGAAGACACTTTCTACATGAACGATGACCCAGTTGAAGATGTTGCTTCAGCTGCTGCTCGTTTGTCAGACCGCGTTGGTGCTAAGGCAGTTGTTGTTTTGACTGAATCTGGCTACGAAGCACGTATGCTTTCAAAGCACCGTCCAGCTGCTAACATCATCGCTTTGACTGACTCAGTTCGTGTACAACACGGTTTGACTTTGAACAACGGCGTTGTTCCTGTCTTGGCTGACAAGCCAGCCACTGTTGATGACTTGGTTGACCAAGCCAAGAAGGCTGCTAAGGACCAAGGATTGGCCGAAGCAGGCGACAAGATTGTTGTTATGTCAGTTGCACCTATCGACTTCGGTAAGGCAAGCAACATGACTTCAGTTGAAACGCTCTAATATTCAATTTAAGTAAAGAAGACCAGCCTTTGGCTGGTCTTTTTTTGTGTTAAAATGGGATAAGATTAAAGCTTAGAGGTGCTCTTTTTTTGGCAGAACAAACACAAAAAAATTTTACTTTTGACAACATTGAACAAACCAGCAAGTTAACCGGTGTCCAGGATGATTATCTAAAGTTAATCGAGGATGCTCTTGAGGTTAAGCTAAGCCCGCGAGGAACCCAAGTGAATATTAGCGGGGAAGCCGAGCAGGTTTCTTTGGCCTATCAGGTTCTAAAGGCCCTCGTCCAGCTGGTAAAAAAGCAAATTTCGATTTCCGCCGCTGACATCGTTTCAGCAACGACGATGGCCAAGCGCGGTACCTTAGAGTACTTCGCGGATCTCTATTCTGAAACTCTGATTCGCGATTATAAAGGTCGCGCCGTTCGCGTTAAGAACTTTGGTCAGCGCCAATACATTCATTCCATTCGTCAAAATGATGTCACTTTTGGCATTGGACCGGCGGGAACGGGTAAGACTTTCTTGGCCGTTGTAATGGCGATTTCAGCCTTGAAAAAGGGCGACGTGGAACGAATTATTATTACCCGTCCTGCAGTTGAGGCCGGCGAATCGCTTGGCTTTTTGCCCGGTGATTTGAAAGAAAAGGTCGATCCTTACATGCGGCCCATTTATGATGCCATGAACACGCTGGTCGGCAGTGAACACACCGCCCGACTCTTGGAGCGGGGCACGATTGAAATTGCGCCTTTGGCTTACATGCGTGGTCGAACCTTAGATGATGCCTTTATTATTTTGGATGAAGCGCAGAATACCACCAACCAGCAGATGAAGATGTTCCTAACTCGGCTTGGCTTTGGTTCTAAGATGATTGTTAACGGGGATATTTCCCAGATTGACCTTCCCCGAGGAGCTAAGTCCGGCTTGATTTCAGCACAGCGTGTTTTGCGTAATGTTGACCACCTGAATTTCGTCAACTTCTCATCGGGTGATGTTGTTCGTCATCCAGTTGTTGGTCAAATCGTTAACGCCTACGAAGCAGCCGATGCTCGTTTGGCGGAGTTAAAGAAGGAGTCGTAATGGATTTAGCATTAATTGACCAAACCAAAGATGGCGTCAGTCAGTATCATTTGGATTTGGTTAAGTCAGTTTTGAATTATGCCGGGCAGTATTTGCACCTTGCCGACAATACCGAAATGTCTGTAACCTTCATGAATAACGATGAAATTCACCGTTACAACAAGGAATATCGTGGCATTGACAAGCCGACCGATGTTATCTCATTTGCCATTGAAGATGATGGTGATGACTTACCGGTTTTGCCGGATGAAGAAATGGACGCCGAGATTGCTGAAAACATTGGCGATATCTTGGTTTCTGTCGACATTATTGCCTCACAGGCTGAATATTTGGGCCACAGCTATGAACGGGAACTCGGCTTTCTAGTTGTCCATGGTTTCCTGCACTTGAACGGCTATGACCACATGCTGGGCGATGCCGAAGAAAAGGAAATGTTTGATCTGCAAAGGAATATCCTCGATGACTACGGACTCACGCGATAAGCAGCATCAGATCACTAGAAACCACTCTCTGGCCGCTGCCATTAAGAATTCCTGGAACGGAATTTGGACGGTTATCCGGCGAGAACGCAACATGCGGATTCACATTGCTGCAGCGCTTGTTATCGGCATTGCCGCTTTGTTTGACCACTTGAAACCAATCGAATGGCTTCCTTTGATTGCGGCGATTACCTTGGTCATTTGCCTGGAGTTCGTCAATACGATTGTGGAAGCCTTGGTGGACCTAATTGTTGGTCATCATTACGATATCAAAGCCGGTTTGGCTAAGGATGTTGCCGCTGGTTTGGTTTCCTTTGCGGTCTTCATCGAACTCTTAGTGGTCGCCATTGTTTTCTGGTCGCATTTTAAAGGATAAAAAGAGGAATTTTTATGGTAGCAGAAGGATTTAAGTCAGGCTTTGTCGCCATTATTGGTCGCCCCAACGTAGGGAAGTCGACTTTGTTAAACCGCATTGTTGGTGAAAAAATCGCCATTATGTCAAATAAGGCACAAACAACGCGTAACAAGATTCAGGGAATTTATACGACTGATAAGGCCCAGGTAGTTTTCATTGATACACCTGGTGTCCACAAGCCACAAAACTCCCTAGGGGACTTCATGGTTAAGTCCGCCTTTTCGGCCCTGCATGAAGCCGATGCCGTTTGGTTTGTTGTTGATGCTAGTCAGGAACGTGGTCGCGGCGATAACTTCATCATTGACCGCTTGAAGGAAGTTAAAAACACACCGATTTACCTGCTGATTAACAAGATTGATTTGATTGAAAAATCCGAACTTTTCCATGTGATTGAAAGCTACCAAGCCGATGCGCCGGAGTGGACTGAGATTTTCCCAATCTCGGCAACAGAAGGGGATAACGTTCCGGAATTGCTTGATTCGGTTATCGAACACCTGGACGAAGGACCACAGTACTTTGATTCTGACCAGTTGACGGATCACCCGGAACGCTTCGTCATTTCTGAATTGATTCGGGAAAAAGTCTTGCAGTTAACGCAGCAGGAAGTGCCACACTCCGTTGCCGTAGTTATCGATAATATCGAACAAGAGCCCGGCGACAAGGTCCACATTCAGGCTTCCATCATCGTTGAACGTCCGACCCAAAAGAACATTGTCATTGGTAAACAGGGCCAGATGATTAAGCAAATTGGAATTCGCGCCCGCAAGGACATTGAGCGTTTGCTAGGAAGCAAGGTTTTCCTTGAAACCTGGGTTAAGGTCGAACCACGTTGGCGTGATCGTCCGCAGGCCTTGCAATCACTTGGTTACCGTGAAGAAGATTACTAAAATATAAGGTAGATTATGGCCATTATGCACGGGGTCGTTTTATACACCCGCCCTTATCGTGATAATGATTTACTCGTCCGTATGCTAACTCAAGAAGCTGGTTTACGGACCTTTTTAGCACGTGGGGCTAAAAAAAATAATAGTAAATTAGCCGCTGGTGTCCAGCCCTACACGCTTAATTCCTTCGAGGGCAAGCTGCCTAAACAACAAGAGGGTTTGGGCTATCTGAACTCCATTCAAAGTAGTCACTACTTTCGCACGGTGGTCGAAGACTTAAACATTTCGGCCTACGTAGCCTTAATTGCCAAGTTAATTGACCTATCCTTCGAGGAGGGGCAGCCCATCGAAGATTGGTACGACAAGTTTTGCCAAGCTTTAGAGAAGTTAGATCAGGGCTTAGACCCACAAATCATTACCAATATTTTCGAGATTCAACTGCTAAAACCTTTGGGGGTTGAACCGAATTTGCGTGCTGATCCAATTGACGGACAGATGGACGGGCAGTTTGATTACTCGGAAAAATACAATGGCATCATTGCCGAAAACCACTACTATCTGGATGATAACCGCCTCCATCTCGATCAAAAAACAATTTTTTATCTTCGTCAGTTTTCCCAGATAAAGCTCAGTCAGATTAACCAAATTAAGATTTCACCGGCGACTAAGCGGAGTTTGCAGAAGGTGATTGATTACATTTACGATCAGCAGGTCGGTTTGAAACCAAAAGAGAAGGTCTTCATTCAAAGCATGGATCGCTGGCAGAGCGATTTAAGTCGATTGGTTCAAGAAAGGAATTTACCATGAAAAAGATTTTGGTCCTACATACTGGTGGCACAATTGCCATGCACGCTGATGACGATGGTGATGTGGAAACTGGTGCGGTTAACCCTCTCAATAACGTCAACATCGACTTGCCCGAAATGGAACTACAGGTTGAAAACGTTTTTAACTTGCCTAGTGAACACATCGGTCCGGAACACATGTTAAAAATCCAGCAACGCATTTTAGCTGCCGGAAACGACTTTGATGGGGTCGTGATTACCCACGGAACCGATACGTTAGAAGAAACGTCGTATTTCTTGGACGGAACCCTAGACGTTGATTTCCCAATCGTGATGACCGGTGCCATGCGTTCTTCAAACGAATTGGGATCGGATGGCCTTTATAATTACCAATCAGCTCTTCGTGTCGCTTTAGACGATCAATCCGCTGGACGAGGGGTCTTGGTCGTAATGAATGATGAAATTCACGCAGCCCGCTTTGTCACGAAGACCCACACAACCAACGTGGCCACATTTGCTTCCCCAGTTTCTGGAGCAATGGGCTTGATTACGAAGCGTCGTATTATTTATTTATACAATCTACCTGAACAGACGAAATACCCAATTCAGGCCGTTGAAAAGCGTATTCCAGTACTTAAAGCATATGCTGGAATGGATGGACAACTCCTTGAACTCTTATCACAAAGTGGAATTGATGGTATTATTATAGAAGCATTGGGTGCTGGAAATTTGGCGGAAGCCGCCGCACGCGGTGTACAAGTCTTGTTACAAGAAGGCATTCCCGTTGTCATTGTGTCGCGCAGTTTCAAGGGAGTGGCCGAACCGGTCTATGACTACTTAGGGGGTGGGATTCAGCTCGAAAAAGATGGTGCTATTTTCGCTAACGCAATCAACGGCCAAAAGGCGCGTTTGAAGCTCTTAATTGGACTAGAAAACAACCTTAGCGGCCAGAAGTTGAACAGTTTTATGCAGCAATTCTGAGTCTCATAACAGCCGCCTAGCGGTCATTTGAAGGGGGAACCTATGTCGTATCAAGATAACGATCCACTTGTATGGAGCGCAATTCAGCAAGAAGCCGCTCGTCAAAACCGTAACATTGAACTAATTGCCTCTGAAAACTTTGCTTCCCAAGCCGTTCGCGCGGCGCAAGGTTCTGTTTTAACCAATAAGTACGCTGAAGGTTATCCCTACAAGCGTTACTATGGTGGAACGGAATATGTTGATGTCATCGAACAGCTTGCGATTGACCGTTTGAAGGAACTTTTTGGTGCTGAATATGCCAATGTTCAGCCTCATTCTGGTTCCCAAGCCAACGCTGCCGCTTACATGGCTTTCTTGAAGCCTGGCGACAAGATTTTGGGTATGGGACTGGAAGCGGGGGGGCACTTGACCCACGGTGCGAAGGTATCCTTCTCTGGTAAGATGTACGAATCTTATGCCTACGGCTTGAACCCCGAAACGGAAGAATTGGATTACGATGCCATTACGCAGCAAGCACGTGAATTGAAGCCTCAGATGATCGTGGCGGGTGCTTCTGCTTATTCTCGCATTATTGACTTCAAGAAATTCCGCGCGATTGCTGACGAAGTGGGCGCTTACTTGATGGTCGACATGGCCCACATTGCTGGTTTGGTTGCTGCTGGTTTGCATCCTAATCCAGTGGGCATCGCCGACGTCGTCACTTCAACGACCCACAAGACTTTGCGTGGCCCTCGTGGCGGTATTATCTTATCTCAGGAAAAGTACGCTAAGCAGCTTAATTCAGCGATTTTCCCTGGTTCACAGGGTGGTCCTTTGGAACAAGTTATTGCTGCTAAGGCCATTGCCTTTGGCGAAGCTTTGCGTCCCGAATTTAAGGACTACGCTCGCCAGGTCATTGCCAATGCCCAAGCGATGGCGGAAACTTTCAACGCTAGCAAGAACATCCGTGTTGTCGCTGGCGGTACCGATAACCATCTTTTCAACCTCGATTTGACTCAGACCGAACTTAATGGAAAGCAAACGCAAGACTTGTTGGATTCCGTATCCATCACAACGAACAAAGAAGCTTTGCCAAATGAACAACTCAGTCCCTTCGTAACTTCTGGTATCCGTGTTGGAACGGCTGCCATTACCACGCGTGGCTTTAAGGAAGGTGATGCACGAAAGGTTGCTGAATTGATGATTGAAGCGATTGAAAATCCAAACGATGCTAAGGTTCTGCAGCAGGTTAAACGCCAAGCTGAAGAACTATCAATGCTTCATCGTTTTGCTTAATGAATAAAAAGAAAGCTGCTTAGCAGCTTTTTTTGTTAGGATGGATTCATGAATAAGAATGAATTACGGCAGCAGCAAAAGAAAGCGTTGAAGGCGGTCCCGGCTGACCAACGCAAAAGGGCGGAAGAAGCGCTCTATCAGCAACTGTGGCAAAGTGCTCTTTGGCAGGCTAGTCAAAGTGTCGCGCTAACGCTCAGTCTTCCCTTTGAATTAAACACGGAACCACTGATTAGAGCGGCATGGCAGGCTGGTAAACGAGTTTTAGTTCCTAAAATTACGGATGGGGAAATGCACTTTGTTACCATCACGACCGGCAGCGTCTTTGATCCCGGAGTAATGGGCATTGCCGAACCTAGCAGTCAGGATTATCAGGATCCAGCTGGCATTGATTTGGCTATAATTCCTGGTTTAGCCTTCACCAAAACAGGGGAACGGTTGGGTTTCGGTGCCGGCTACTACGACCGCTTCTTAAGCACCTTTCAAGGTCATTCCGTCGCACTGGCCCTGCCGGAACAGGTCCTCACAGAACTACCAATGGAGCCTCATGATCAGCTTGTGGAAGCGATTATTTTTTAAGAGCATTTTAATAAAAGTGCTCTTTTATTTTCTTGTCAAAACGAACAAATGTTCGTATAATATAAATATCAAAAAGAGGAGGTCACGAAGATGACAGGGTCAAGCTTGGCGGATATTTATGCTGACGAAGAACGGCGTGTTATTTTACTCATTGATTCCAAGAGTTTTTACGCCAGTGTTGAATGCGTGGAACGCAATTTGAATCCGCTGAAGGCCTTGCTCGTCGTGATGTCCCACCAGGAAAATGACACGGGTGGTTTGGTGCTGGCCTCTTCGCCGATGGCTAAGAAAACGTTGGGGATTAGCAACGTGACGCGTCAGCGTGATGTGCCCGATTTGCCAGGCTTAATTAAGGCCCAACCGCGCATGAATCTCTACATTCAAGAGAACCTCAAGATTAATAATATCTACCGCCAGTACGTTGATGACGATCACCTACTGCCTTACTCCATCGATGAGTCCATCTTAGACATAACCGATTTTTGGCATTTATTTGGAAAGAGTCCGGTTGAAGTCGCTCGTAAGATTCAGCACCAAGTTCGCAAGGAGACTGGGATTTACCTCTCTGTAGGAATCGGCGACAGCCCGGTTTTAGCCAAGATGGCCTTGGATTTAGATGCTAAGAGCCGCCCCGATTTATTGGCGGTCTGGCACTATGAAGATGTTCCTGAAAAGCTATGGCCAATTGATAATTTCCGTAAAGTCTGGGGAATCGGTTCTCAGACAGCCGCTAAGCTAGAACGCTGGGGGATTCATTCCATGGGTGATTTAGCTCAAAGTGACCCCTATATTATTCGTGATCGGCTTGGTTTAGTCGGTGAACAGCTGTATGCCCAAGCCTGGGGTATCGACCGTTCCCAGTTAGATGAGATCGTTAAGCCGAAGAATAAATCCTATAGTAACTCGCAAGTTTTGCCACGGAACTATCAATCTGCTGATGAAATTCGGGTGGTGGTCAAAGAAATGGCCGACCAAGTGGCCAGCCGGATTCGTGCCCATCATCAGACAACGAGTTTGGTTAGTCTCTACCTGGGTTATGCCAATCGTGGGACCAACTTCGGGAACCGTCACCGTGGCGGCCGGGGATTGCACCAGCAAGTTCGAATTGAACCCACGAATCAGAGTGCCGAATTGATTAAGATCATGAGTGCGATTTTTGACCGCTACTGGACGGGGGAAGCCGTTCGACACGTTGGGGTTAGCTATGATGACCTCCATCTCGAAGCGGCCCAGCAACTCGACTTTTTTAGCAAGAATGAAGTTCGAGAGCACCAAATTCAGATTGATCAAACGATGGACCAAATTCGCCAACGCTTTGGGACTGCCTCGCTTGTTCGAGCGATGTCACTCGAAAGGGGGGCGACGGCCATTAGTCGTGCCAATCTAGTCGGTGGTCATAATGGAGGAAATGCCTATGGATAAGCGCAATGATCCGGAGTTCTTGCGACAGGTAGCCGTTTACTTCAGGGAAGATTACCGTGAACGAGGCAAGATCAAGTGGAATGGTTTCTTTTTGTCAGACCACACGCTCAAAATGAAGGAAGAAAAGCGAGAGCGGCTCACGCATGAGAAGCTTAGTGGCACTTTGACGACAGCTGAAATGATGGCGATTAGTCAACACGCTTGGGCCAATAATCGCCTCATTTGGCTGCAACCGAATGTACAGGATCAAAACGGTAATTTAGCAGCCAGTCAGACTGGCCAGATATCGAGCTTTTCATCGGAAGGACTCGTCCTAAAAAAGACTGCTTGGGCTTGGGACGAGATTCGCTGTATTAAGGAGATTGAACATGGATAGTCAAGAAATCGTCCGGCAAATTGCTAAAGCGGTGGAACCCTTGTTTACTAAAGAAAAAAACACGCTCTATGAAGTCCACATTATCCAGCAATCCTACAGCGGTCGTATCAATGTTTTCTTTGAATGGCATCGCATGGGGCGGGCGACGGTATCGCGTCCCATCACCGTTCTACCTGACGATTACCGCCATAAACTTGATGTTATCGCTCGCCAACTTGAAGATGCTACCCAAATCAAGGTTACGGTTAGTTAAATTAATTTATTGACATATTTTATTTATTATGTTTTAATCAAAACAAGATAAAGAGAGTTTAATATGCAAATTTCAGAAAAGAACAACTTCATGATGATGTGTGCCATGGCTAAAATCCAAAAGGGGTAGTCACTGGTCTTTTCATGTTGTCTACCACCATCAGGCAGCGTAGACGAAGTTACATTTTCTCAAAAGAGGATAGCTGCGATTAGCAGCTATCCTCTTTTTGTGTCTTAGAGCTCATTTTCGAACATAGGAGATGAAATATGAAAGAACATAAATTAACAATTCGAGAACTAATCTTGTTGGCCTCGGTCATCTTTGGGATGTTTTTCGGAGCTGCTAACTTGATTTTTCCAGTTCAACTGGGCCAGGCGGCGGGAAATCATTGGGTTCCAGCCCTGATTGGTTTTCTGGTAACGGGAACAATCGTCCCATTTCTAGCCATGTTGGCGGTCAGCTTGACCAATAGTAAAAGTATTTACGATTTAGCCGCTCCGGTTGCCCCTTGGTTTGGTTTAGCCGTCCTCATTGCGGTTCACTTCACCTTGGGACCGCTAGCAGCCACACCACGTTCTGCCGCAACGGCCTTTGAAATGGGTATTGCGCCTTTACTAAAGAAATCCGATCAACCGTTAGCCATGTTGATTTTTTCGGCAATCTACTTTATCGCTCTTTACTTCTCGACTTTGAAGCAATCTCGCTTAATCAAGCTAATTGGAAAGTATCTCAATCCGCTTTTTCTGATTTTCTTAGCGGTCATTCTCATCTTAGCTTTCGTCTTACCAATGGGAAACGTTCATCATGCCAGCCAGGCCCTTTACCAAAGCCAGCCGCTCTTAAATGGAATTCTTGACGGTTACAACACTTTGGATGGTTTGTGCCTCTTAGGATTAACAATTTCCATCGTATATACGACTAAAAATTTAGGTTTCCATGACAAGGCTATTCCTAAGGCACTGGCGCAAGCCGGGTTACTAAGTATTATTCTAGAAGCCGTTCTTTATGCCGCCTTGGTTTGGCTAGGGGTAACGAGTTTAGGCAGTATCCCCTTGGCGGAAAACGGGGGCATTGCATTTGGCCAAATTATTGGCCATTATCTAGGGAACCTCGGCATCCTCTTCACCGGAATTTTGGTTGTCCTGGCCGTCTTCACGACAGCCATGGGACTATCCGCCTCATTTGGCCAAGATTTACACCGCGCCTTTCCAAAAATCCCATATTCAGTTTGGTTGGCCGTCGTAACAGGTGGCTCCTTTATCACGGCCAACGCCGGTTTAACCAACATCATTAAGTTCACGGTGCCGATTGTCCGCCTGCTTTATCCCTTGGCTTTGGTACTGATTATTCTAGGATTGTTCAACCATTGGATTAAGCAATCACCGATTATCTATCGAGCAGGGATTATCTTGGTAGTGCCAGAAGCCATCTTGGATTTCTTAATTGCGAGTCCTTTCCATAACTTAGGCTTTGTCCAAGATGCAACCAAGTTCTATTACCAGTTTATTCCATTTGCCGAACAAGGTTTTGGCTGGTTTGTGCCCGCAGTGATTGGTATCACAATTGGAATTATTTGGCAGCATAGCAAAGGCAAATTAGCATAATAAAAAGGATTTCCGTTGCTGGAAATCCTTTTTATTCATCATCATCGTCAACAAGTTGATCAAGGCCCCGTTCTTGCAACTTCATTTGGAAGTCTTCCTTGGAAATAGCGCCCTGGTCATACATTCGTTTTAGTTGATTATAATCTCTTTGTTGGCTTTGGGTTAACTGCCAATTACCGTTTGAAAAACTATCTTGGTTGGCTCCGGGCCACCAGCGCGCTTTTAACATCGGACTTGCCTCCGTTTCAATTTGCTTGTATGCAAACATTGTAACGCTTTTGGCCGCTTAGTGAAAAGCTTAGATGATATCAAGATGCAAATCACCAGGCTTTGACCAACCAAAGACACGCATCAAGCGGTAGAAAACAAGTGCGGCAACAACCGGCAATACAACGCCGAACACCGCCACTAAAAGTAGGGAAGTGGGATGGGCTGCCAAAGCGATTGGCGCGATTAAACCGTTTAGGCCCAAACCGGCAATGGTATAAGGAACCTTCAACTGGAAGAAACCAACGGCCAACATGGCTGAAACTCCTGCAATCAATGCAGGCCCAACGAACAACATTGGATTTTTCAAGAGGTTAGGGAACTGGATTTTAGGCGTAACAACAAGGGTAGAGAAGTTCGCCCCCATATCGTTTTGAGTCCAGCCCATCGCCGTGTACATGACAAAGCCGGCGGTCGTTCCAACCATGGCAGCTCCGCCTGAAAGTGGATCAAGGGCAACCGCGATGGCAAGGGCGGCAGAAGAGGCTGGGGTCATCATGAAGAGTAACCAGAATACGGAAACCACGAAAGCGCCCAAGAAGGGGTTAACCTGCATCGTCTCGGCCAACTTTTCAGAAACCCAGTTCAAGAATGGCGTGGTAAATGAAGCCAGGAATAAACCAGCACCCGTTCCAACTAAAGTTGCAAAAAGCGGAACCAGCAACATATCAAACTTCGTCCGGCCTGATAGCCAGTTTCCAACCAGCACGGCAACCAATGCTGCCAAAATTGCTGAAACCGGCTGTCCATTAGTCAAAACGAGTGATCCGGCAGCCTGATTTGCCGCCCAACCAGTAGCCGTGTGTGTAGCTGGCACAGCTGTACTAGTAAAGTAAACGGCGTTTGAACCAACCGTCGAAGCAATTAAGGCTGCTCCAGTCGTTAGCAAATTGGCATTCATCGTGATGGCAATGCCGACACCCAGCGCTGGGGCCAACATCTTTTGGCCCATCAAACCGGCTTGCACTAAGACGGGCACGTGGAACATGTTCCCTAAAGACCCGAGCAATAGTCCCATTCCTAGAACTGACAGAATCGAGTAAGAGATTCCTTGTGATACTTGATAGAGCATCTTTGGCTCATTTTTTTGACGTGGTCCTGCAGTTTCTTCCATAATTTCTCTCCTATGGGCTGTGTAAGGCCAAGAAAAAAGACGCCTAGAACTGGCGTCTTCGTCAAAAACACTGAGAAAGGGCATGCCAGCCTAGAATCAATTAGCTGGCATCCAAAAAGGTGACCAGCATTCGCTAAATAATAGCAATGCTAATCACAATAATTTGATTCAATTGAGTAGTGGTAGTTGTCTTCATTACACTTCTCCTTCAATCGATGGATTAATAATAATTAAATTACAGAAAAATGTCAAGTTTTTAATTTAATTATTTTCGTTCAGGCTGTTACTATAACCGATTTGCGTTATACTGTAGCCAAGAAGTTTTAATATCCTATATAGGAAGAAAGAGGTTTTCATGTCAGAGCAAAATACATTACCTGCCAGTGTGGCAATGCTTCGCGTTTTGGAAGCATGGGGTGTTAAGCACATCTATGGCTATCCTGGTGGTTCCATCAATTCAACTATGGCGGCCCTTGCAAAAGAAAAGGAACGCTTGCAATACATCCAAATTCGTCAAGAACAAGTGGGTGCCTTCGCGGCTTCAGCCGAAGCAAAGCTCACTGGTAAAATCGGGGTCGCCTTTGGTTCTGCTGGTCCAGGAGCAACCAACTTGCTAACTGGTTTGTACGACGCTCGTGAAGACCATGCGCCAGTTTTGGCCATCGTTGGCCAGGCACCAAGTACGGTGATGAACTACAATTTCTTCCAAGAATTGAACGAGGGGCCAATTTTCGATGACGTTTCCGTCTACAACCGCACGGTCATGACACCCGAAAGTCTGCCTCACGTCGTAGATCAAGCCATCCGTGAAGCCTATCAGCACAAGGGCGTTGCCGTAGTCATCATTCCAAACGACTTCGGTTACAAGGAAATTCCAGAAGAAAACTACGCCTCATTCTCACAAACTGATAACAAGCCCAAACCTGAACCAGTCGCTACGGACAAGGAAGTCGAAGAATTCTTGGCCATGGTCCAAAAAGCAAAGCGTCCGGTTATTCACGTTGGCCGTGGAATCAAGGATGGCGGCGACGAACTCGTCAAGCTTTCTAAGAAACTTCAAATTCCATTGGTCATGACCGGTTTGGCTAAGGATAAGATTCCGGACAGTTACGAAGGCAACGTTGGAATTGCCAACCGCGCGGCTTCAAAGGCTGCCGATGAAATCATGGCGGCGACGGATTTGTTGATTACAATTGGGGCTGATTTCCCATTTGCCAACCTAACTTACCAAACGCATCCATTCCAATTTGTTCAGATTGATAACCAGCAAGTTGAACTAGGTCGCCACCACAACGTGGACTTAGCTATCTGGTCGGATGCAACCCGCTTTGTTAAAAAGGCGTTGGAAAAAGCACTCGAACTGCCAGAACGACCATTCTTCCGTGCGGCTGTCGCCGACATGAAGAACTGGAAGGCCTACGAAGAAAAGTTGATGAATCAAGCCTCAGATCCGCTTCAATTCGAAAGCCTCTATAAGGAAATTAATGCCGTTGCAGATGAGGATGCCGCCTTTGCCATTGATGTCGGGGACAACATTATCAATTCCTTCCGTTATTTGAATTTGACGCCTAAGAATAAGTGGGTCATTTCGGCGCTCTTTGCTTCAATGGGAACTGGTTTGCCCGGTGCCTTGGCCGCTCAATTGAACTATCCAAAGCGCCAGGTCTTTAACATTGCTGGTGATGGGGCCTTGTCGATGGTTATGCACGATCTTGTTACCGAAGTAAAGTACAAGCTGCCCATCATTAACATTGTGACCGCCAACAATACCTTGAACTTTATCAAGAGCGAACAAGACGATGCCCCAATGGCCCATTCAGGGATTGATTTGCATCCTATTGATTTTGCCACGGTTGCGCGTGGAATGGGTATGGAAGCTGCCACAGTCACGAAGAGTGCCGATTTGAAGGATGCCTTTAAGCAAGCCTTGGCAGCCCAAAAAGCCGGGAAGCCATTCTTGATTGATGCCAAAATCACGGCCAAGCGTGGTATTCCAGTTGAAGAGCTCCTCATTAAGCACGATAATGGCGAATGGACGGAAAGCATTGCACCTGATTACGATCAGAACTCTGATGACAAGCCAGTTGCCAGCGTGCGTGAATTCTTCGACCGCTACCAGGGTGAGGACTTGAAGACTTTGCCTGAAATCTTTGCCGAATACGGAGTCGCTGCCGACTAATTCATAAAGTTCGCTTGACAGGGACCTCTCATTTTGCTTTAATATAAATAATAAATCACAGGAAGTTATCAAAATGATCAATTTTAATCAGCAATTGAAGCGAGTCGTCGTCAGCGTCACATTCTAAGGATGGACGTTGCTTTTCGCGCTGTCTATCTGCCCAAGAGGATAGACAGCTGATTAAAACTTAGTTTAAGCCAGCTGCTCGAATAGGTAGCTGGCTTTTTCTATGAGCATTTTGATTGTTTCCGTTTTTTATAAAAATCCCAATATGAGGTATGCATTATGCAAACAAAAAAACTCAGTAAGAAGCAACTCTTCTTACTTGCGTCTTTGATCTTCGGTATGTTCTTCGGTGCCGGCAACTTGATTTTCCCGGTTCAACTGGGACAATTAGCTGGTAAAAACTGGTTGCCAGCCACCGCTGGATTTCTTTTGACCGGAACAGTGGTGCCTTTCTTGGCGATGTTGGCCGTTTCCATCACCCGTAGTAAAAGTATTTACGACTTGGCGCGACCAGTTACGCCTTGGTTTGCAGCCATTATTGTGCTTGCCATCCACCTAACCTTGGGACCGCTGGGGGCAACGCCACGTACTGCCGCAACAGCCTTTGCAATGGGGTTTGCACCCTTAGTACCAGCAAGTAGCCAAAATTTGGTAATGTTGATTTTCTCAGCAATTTTCTTCATTTTGGCTTACTTCTTCACGGTAAAGGAATCCAACTTAACTAAGTGGATTGGAAAGTACTTGAACCCAATCTTCATCGTTCTCTTGCTGGTTGTCTTCTTGCTTGCGCTCTTGCTTCCAATGGGTGGCTTGAACCAAACTGTTAGTTCTGCCTATGCCAGTCACCCAACCTTTACCGGGGTGCTTGATGGCTACAACACAATGGACGGATTGGCCTTGCTTGGTTTTGCCGTTTCTGTTATTTATGCCACTCAAAAGTTAGGCTTTTCCGAAGCCCAAACACCAAAGGTTTTGGCCCAGGCCGGAACCATTAGTATTCTTTTTGAAGCCTTCATTTACATTGCCCTGGTTCTCTTAGGTGTTTCTTCCTTGTCAAAGTTTGCGCCTGCAGCAAACGGAGGGGTGGCCTTTAGCCAAATCATCACCCATTATGCCGGAAACTTCGGTATTATTTTGACCGCCATTATTGTTACGCTGGCCGTTTTCACGACGGCCATGGGTCTTGGCGCATCCTTTGCACAAGATTTGAACCGTCTTTTCCCTAAGATTCCTTACCATGCTTGGTTGCTGATTACCTTTGGTTCTTCATTCATCACGGCCAACGCCGGTTTGACCAATATCATGAAGTGGAGTGTTCCGGTTTTGATGCTGGTTTACCCATACGCCTTGACCTTGATTATCTTGGCCTTGTTAAACCCTTGGATCCAAAAGAGTCCCTTGGTTTACCGGACAGCTATGATCTTCATCACGCCAAGTGCTTTCTTGGATGCCTTGGCATCAACGCCTTTTGCTGGTGAAACCCACATCACTTTCATGGCTAAGTTCTACCATGCATGGATTCCACTTGCCCAAGAGGGCTTGGGTTGGATTATTCCCGCCATTATTGGCTTGATCATTGGCTTTATCTTGATGAAGCTGACGCAGAAATCAGCCCAAGCTGCCTAATAAATTAATAAAATCTAATTTATTTATCATTTTTACTTGACCTTTCGAATCGTATCGCTTACACTAAGAGCAATTAATAAAGAGCTACGATGATAAGAAAGGCTTCAGGACTGCTAGTTAAGCGAGTACCGTTTGGTGAAAGGGTACCTAGCCATCCTGATTAAGCTATCCTTCTTTAGTAGGTGAGCTGAACAATAGTAGGTTCCACCGGCTGCGACCGTTATCCTGCCAGTGCATCGCTTTCGAGCCGTGCATAGAGGCTAGTTTTTAACTAGTGTTGTAAGGTGGTACCGCGCAAAGCGCCCTTATTCTCAGAACTGAGAGTAGGGTGCTTTTTTATTTCACATTAAAGGGGGTGATGGCAATGGCCAGTGACATTAGCATTTTACCGATTCAGATTCTAACCATAAGTAACAGTAAATTTAGGAGAAATGATTATGACTACTCAAACCCAAACTTCAACCAAGACCCTTGCCCAAGCCCTCTTCGATGCCTATCAAAGTCGTAAGCCGCTCGACCGTGCGCACTGGGAAGATGAACTCAGCGATGATGACAGGGCCTACCAAACTCAAGACGCTTTGATGAAGCTCAAGAACCAAGGTGTTGGCGGCTATAAGGTTTTCTTGACCAGTAAGGAAACCCAGGACATGTTTGCTTCGAACGAACCATTGTACGGGGCGCAAGTACCGACTCATTTTTTGAAGGCGCCCGCCCGTTTGTCACTAAGCAAGGACTTAATGGATCCTTTGGCCGAAGTGGAATTGGTTTTCCACGCCCGTGAGGACTTAAAGCCAAGCGACACATTGGAAGAATTAGCTACTAAAACCACCGTTGCTGGTGGCTTGGAAGTGCCGGACAGCCGTTTTGCCGACTGGTTCCCAAAGTTGTCCAAGTACCTCGTCATGGCTGATGCCGCTGTCGGTGGCTACGTAGTTTATGGGCCAGAACGTGACAGTACCGACCTTGGCGTCGATAAGATGGCCCAGGTCGAAGCCAAGCTCTTCCACAATGGCGAGCAGGTGGCCGAAGGAAAGTCTTCTGAAGTGCTAGGAAATCCCTTGCTCTCCTTGCAATGGTTGGTCAAGAAGTTGGCCAGCCAAGGCAAGACTTTGAAGGCCGGCCAGCGCGTTTCTTCTGGAACCTTCCTCTTGCCACCAAAGCTAACTGCTGGTGAATGGAAGGTTACCTTCAATCAAGATTTCGACGATTTGGTCTTGGACGTCGTTGAATGACAAATATTTATTAAGAAAACACCCGAAAGGGTGTTTTTTATTTCACATGAAAAAGCTCGCGCGCTACAATATAAGGAAAGCTTTCAAAGGGGATGCGTGATGAGTCATTTAGTATTAATTCGACATGGACAAAGTGAATGGAATGCGGCCAATCGTTTTAACGGCTGGATTGACACGCAGCTATCTCCAACTGGAATTAAACAGGCACAGGCAGCCGGCCAAGCGCTAAAAGAGGAGGGGCTTGCTTTTGATGCAGCCTACTCTTCGGCTTTGTCTCGAACCATTATGACGATTGATGAGGTTCTGACAACCCTAGGACAGCTCTATGTGCCTCAAACAAAGACCTGGCGTTTAAACGAGCGCCACTACGGTTCCTTGCAGGGGGAGAATAAGGACGCTATGTTCGCCAAATACGGCCATGACCAAGTTCAGATTTGGCGTCGATCCTACGAGATTTTACCACCTAAAATTCATGTCTTTGAACCCGAAGTTACAATCGACGGCAAGCGCTATCCTGCTTTTGACCGGCGCTATAACAAGCTAAAATACGGCCAATTACCGGTTAGTGAAAACATCCAATCCACGGTTAAGCGCGTGCTACCCTTATGGCAGAAAAACATTCGCCCTGAACTAGAAGCAGGCAAAAATATTTTGATTGTTGCCCATGGAACTTCAGTACGTGCCTTAACCAAAATTATTGAGGGAACCGCGCCAGCCGACATTGTGAAACTCGAAATTCCGAATGCCGAGCCGATAGTTTACAATTTCGATAACAAATTGAACATTTTAAATAAAAAAGTCTTAAAGCAAAAAAGCCTATGAATAAAGCATTCTAGGCTTTTTTATTACGGTTAAGTAACAAGTGTTGCAGAAATAAAACAGTTTCAATACGTTTGTTCATTTCACTTGTTAAAGATTTTCCTAAATGTTTAAATTTAACTTAAAGAGGGACTATTGAAATTTTAAGCACAGCTCTGATTTTACCAAGATTTTAATCAGCCTCTTTGGACCCGAGGGAGGAATCGAATATGAATAAGGAATTTAATGCCAAGAACTTAAACAACAAGCTTGCCCTAGGTGTCTTTTCGATTGCTGGAATTGCGGCTGGATCAGCATTGTTAAATCAAAACAATGCCTCAGCTGACGATACCACGACGAGCAATCAGGAAAGCCAGGCACAGGCCAATCAGGTCAGTACCGAACAGCAAAGCGTTGTTTTGCCCAGCACAACTGCCGACAAGGTAACGGAAGGTACTTCAACCTTGCCAAGTCCTGCTTTGGATCAAGCGGTTAAGGATGCTCAAGCTGATGGTTTAAAGACTCAGCAAACCGACGGCAACCACTACACTGGTACTGCCGACCAATACGACCAATTTAAGCAGGAATCAGACGCTGATTACGCTAATCAGGTTTCCCAAATTAAAAAGCAAATCCAAAAGGATAAAGCCTACGATAACGACCTGCAATATGCTAAGGAGCAAAACGCTGCCGTTGATAATGCTGCAGCAAAAGCCCAAAGCCAAGGCGTCAACGTTATCAAGGATGCCGACCAAGATGGTCTCTCCTTTAACCAAATCGAAATCGATTCGGCTAAGCAGGTTAATGATTTAAATGCCGCAACAAGTGAACAACTTAAGCGCGCTTCCGAACACGCCCAAACTGATCAAAAGGTTAAGGTTGATAATCAGGAACTGACTGACAAGGCCAAACAAGCCGAAGACGCTGGCGTTACGGTTAAGCAGGCTGCCAACCAAAGTTCGGCCACTTATGCGGATGAATTGGCTGACAAGCAAAAGCAATTGACTGATTTGAACCAAGCCATTGCGGATCAATCAGCAGCCATGACCAAGTATCAAGCCGAAGTTGATCAGGTTAAAAAGGATAACGCTGCTAAGCAAGCCGATTACGAAGCTGCCCAAAGCAAATACGAAGCCGCTAAGGCAAAGAATCAAGAACTTCGTTATCAATTTGACCAAGAAATGTCGGACTACAAGAAGAAGCTTAACGCTTTGGAGAAGCAAGCCCAGGAGAGTGGCTATGCTAGTCAAGTCGTTAACCAGGCCTTGAAGTTGGATTCAGAACCAAACGCTAAGGTAGCTTTGACTGCCAGTCCCGACGTTCAATGGTATTACCAAGGCAAGGCCGACAGTAACGGTCCTACCTTCGATGACACTTTGCACCCCAATTTGAAGACGGCTGATGGCCAACCAACGCAGTGGGCTCAAGCGCATTTGAACGCTGGTCAAAGTATTACGGCAGTTTACACCAACTTGAACAATTCATCCTACGAAGGTAAGCCCATTAGCAAGGTCGTTAAGACCTTTACCTACGAAGAAAACAAGCTGGGTGAAGCCATCGAAGTTGACGTACCTACTGATCCAACCTTGGATGTTTGGTACAACGGTTTGACCGAAGGAGGTCAGCATACCCGTGCCTTGACCGAAGTTGATAAGTTCTACGATGCTGACGGTAAGCAAATTACTTTTGGTAACGATGCTGTCCTTACTATTGGTTCTTTGAACAACTATTACAACGGTCAAAGCAATTCCTACATCGAAAAGTCAAAGATTGACGGTGCTACCTTTATTCCAGTTAACAACGGAACCATCAAGGAACACGCCGATGGTTGGGCCTATGCTGACAAGGACAACACGACTTTCTATGACAACTGGGATAACGACAACAGCTTGGACTTTTACATTGGTTCAGCGATTTACCGCTTGCAGCCTGGTTCAAATGAAGTCACGATTCACTTGCAAACTAATTCAGGACCAAGCGATGGTAACCGCTGGACTTGGTCACAATCTTCAACCTCGGTACCTTTGACTGACATTCCAGCGATGCCTGCTGAACCAAAGTACGAAGCTGAAGTTCAACCGGTGGCACCAAGTTTGACGCCAGAACCAGCCAAGCCAACGACGAACGTGGCTTACCACTTGTACGACAATCCGGCGGATAACCAACCAGTGACGATTCACTATCACAACAACATTGCACCGGATAATGCCGCCTGTGAAGTCGTGCATTACCACTACAACACCGTAACGATTGAAGACAAGACCAAGCCGGTTAATCCGCAACCTAATCCTGTTAACCCTGTAAATCCAGGGGACAAGGAACCATTCCCAGGATCGGGTCCTTTGCCAGATCCTGCGCCAGATGTTGATCCGTTCCCAGGATATGGACCGGGCTACAATAACGTGCCGGGCGCTACTTATCCATTGCCACCAGTTGCTCCTGGTGATTACTCAACCGACATCAACGATAAGGCAGACGACCAAGCTAATACGAAGGCTGATGATCATGCAGATGACCAAGCCAACATTGCCACCAACGATGCCTACTTCGGTGGAATCAGTTCTGGCTTGTCATATTTGCAAGAAATCTAAAATGTTCACATGCTTTTTAGAACCTTTCTTAACTAAATCGGTTTATTTATTAAACTTTTTGAATTAATTAGTATCTATATCCAAATTATACGGTCTATACCGCTTGATAATTAAAAATTTAAAAGCTATATTTGACATATGGATGTTAAGGAATTCTTAATATTCGAACGATTTAGAATCTTTGGAGAGATCTATTTACGAGGGAGAACTCAATGAAAGAACAGACTAACATCGCTGCTAATAACAGCCTTAAAACGAAGTTAGCTCTAGGTGTCTTTTCAGTCGCTGGATTGACGGCTACTGCAGGATTGATGAATAACATCACTGCCAGTGCTGATGACACCACAACTAATGAAAACACTAGTCAAAATCAAGAGACTGCTAACGCAGCCAACACGCAGGCCTACGCACTACCTGCCAGCCAAGCAACTGCTGCACAAGCTGATGTACCAGCTGGTAAGAACATTTTGCCAAGCCCTTCACTTGACGATGCTGTCAAGAAGGCCCAAGATGCTGGAATCAGCACAAAGCAAGTTGACGGAAACACTTACAAGGGTACCCCTGCTCAATACCAAGATATTTTGGATGAATCTGATTCAGATTACGCTGACCAAGTCGGTAACATTCTTGCTCAAATCACTGATTTCAATGGTTACAACAAGAAGGCTGATGCCGCTACTGATCAGTTGGAAGATTTGAACAACTTGGTTGCCAAGGCACAACAATCTGGTGTTGATGTCAACCAAGACCCTCAAACGACTGGTTTGAACTTCACTCAAATCAAGGATGACTACAACGCACAAATCAAAGCATTGCAAGACGCAATCAACGCCAAGCATGCAAACGATTCTGACATTGCCCAAGACAACTACTTGATCGATCAGGCAGTTGCTGCAGCCAAGGATGCTGGTGTAAAGGTAAAGCAAACTGCTGATGTTGCTTTTGATGATTCAGATGCAATGTACAAGGATGTACTTAGCCAATACTCAGCATTGAACGCACCAGCTGGCACTACAGTAACCTTCCATCACTACACGGCTAAGAAGGTTGTCGTTAACTATCACGTTAACCAATTGCCTAAGAACGCTGCTGCTGACACCATCAACTATCACTACAATCAAAGTGATATTGAAGGCGGCGATGTAAAGCCTCAACCAGTTCCAACGCCAGCCCACCATGACAAGCACCACAAGCATGGTCAGCACTTTGCACCCGTTGCGCCAGTTTTCGTTGATGGTCATGGTCATCACGCCAAGTCAGCTTTGCCAGCAACTGCTAAGCAAGCTGAAACCATCTCAAACTCAGCTGCCTACTTCTTCGGAATCAGTGCAGCAATGTCATTGGTTGCTGCCTTCGCACTTCGTCGCAAGGAAAACTAATTTCATAAAGAAAAAACAGGGGATTCCCTGTTTTTTTATTGTTCTAATTCTATTTTAATCGACACATTACTTTTAATTGTTCAATCTTGCGCATTTTAACCAACTAATGCTTGATAAATAATATACTTTAGTCTAAATTATGACTAGGAACATTAAGATTTGTTTAATATTCTTAAGAATTTGGAATAGTACATGTTTTTGAGGGAGAAAATCGATGAAAGAGCAAACCAATGCCGCTGTCAATAACGGCTTAAAAAACAAGTTAGCTCTGGGTGTCTTTTCAATTGCTGGTTTGACGGCAACGGCAGGTATGATGAATACTCTGACAGCCAGTGCTGACGATACCAAGCCAGTTACGAATGTGAACCAGGATGCACAAAATGTAAGCGCAGCTGACGTTCAGCAATATGCTTTGCCTCAGCAAGCAGCTGATTCACAGCAGGGTGCTGCCAATGACGCAGTCCCAACTGGTAAGAATCTGTTGCCAAATTCAACGCTGGATGATGCTGTTAAAAAGGCCCAAGATGCTGGCATTAATACGAAACAGGTCGATGGCAACACCTACAAGGGAACTCCTGATCAATACCAGGATGTCCTTGACGAATCTGATTCAGATTACGCCGACCAAGTTGGAAACATCCTTGCTCAAATCACTGATTTCAATGGTTACAACAAGAAGCTTGATGCTACGAACGGCCAACTAGAAGATTTAAATAACTTGGTTGCTAAGGCACAACAGTCTGGGGTTGATGTGAACCAGGAAGCCCAGCGAAAGGGTCTTAATTTCTCTGAAATCAAGGATGACTACGCTGCTCAAATCCAAATTTTGCAAGATGCAATTAACCAAAAGGATCAAAAGGATTCAACGATTGCACAAGCTAACCACTCTGTTGACCAGGCTGCTAAGGCTGCCAAAGATGCGGGTGTGGATGTTGATCAAAGTGCTGACCAAGCAGGCGATGACATCAATTGGACCAACAACGATGCCAAGAGTCAAGTTGCTGCTTTGGTTGCGGCCAAGACTAAGCGTGACGCCGACATGGCTGCCTATAATAAGGCAGTTCAGGATTGGAACAACAAGTATGGTAACGGTAAGGTTGCCAGCTACACTTCTGAAGCGTTGAGCCAAGCTTTGCATTTGAACGCAGAACCAAACGCAACGGTAACGGTTAATAAAAGCGGCGATGCTGAATGGACGATTTACAGCGGAAGCGCTGATAAGCCTGACACGGTTTCAGATAAGGCAGTTGCCAATCCTACCTATGACAAAGTCGTTGATACCAATGGTAAGCCATTGCTATGGACTCGTGTAAATCTTGGACAAAATGGTACAGCTACCGCCGTTTACACTAACTTGAGCAACTCAACTTACCGCGGTCAAACCATTTCAAAGATTGTTAAAACTTTCAGTTATGATGATGATTCAACTGACCGCAACTTGGATATTGATATCCCGAATGATCCAAGCATGGACGTTTGGTACAACGACAGTTATGACACGATGAAAAACCATCCTTCAGCGCATACCCGTGCTTTGAAGGAAGTTGACCAGTACTTTGATGCCGACGGCAACCAAATTACTTTCGGTCCTGATGCTGTCATTACCATGGGTTCATTGAACAACTATACTTTTGCCGGTAGTCCAGATAATGGTCACATCGAAATGGCGAAGATTGATAATTCTCATTTTGTACCGATTAATAACGGAAATGTGACGATGCATTCCGATGGTTGGGCTTACCATGACAAGGATGATTCTTCTAACGAAAATGACCGAAAGGCATGGGACCAAGTCGGAGGCGATAACTTCTACAAGGGAACTGCAGTCTTCCGTTTGAACGAAGGTACCAAAGACGTTACTATCCACATGGCCACTAAGGTTGGATCAAAGGATGAAAACCGTTGGACATGGGGTCAGAGCTCAACGCTTATCCCAGGTGGTAAGAATGCAGAAGGTCCTGTATATCCTGTACCAGCAAAGATTTCCTTCCACCACTACAAGTCAACTAAGGCTGTAACAGCAAATTATCACGTTGATCAGTTGCCTAAGAATGATGCGGCTAACACAATCAACTATCATTATAACTACAGTGACATTACGCCGGATGGAAATGGCGGACATGGTGGTCACCACGATAACGGTGGCAACGGTGGTCATCACGATCACGGCGATCACCACGATAATGGTGGAAAGCACGGCCATGATCACTTTGATCCAGCAGGATTTAAGCACCTTGCTTTCGACACGAAGAAGGGCGCCAAGAATTCTGCTTTGCCTGAAACTGCTAAGACAGCAGCATCAACGCAAACTATTTCAACAGCAAGTGCCTACTTCTTTGGCATTAGCGTTGCTATGTCATTGGTTGCTGCTTTCGCATTACGTCGTAAGGAACAATAATACTTTCAAAAAACAGGGGAGACCCTGTTTTTTTATTGACTAAAAAGCACATTATAATAAACAAAAACACTAATATTGTTAATTTTTACTCCATTTAACCAACTAATGCTTGATAAATACGAGACATCCTGTAAGATTATGCCTAGGAAGCTTAAGAATCGGTAAATATTCTTAAGATTATAAAGTAGTGCGTGTTTCCATTTTGAGGGAGAATAGTAAATGAAAGAGCAAAATATCCAAGCTGCCAATAACAACTTGAAAAATAAGTTAGCTCTAGGCGTTTTTTCGGTTGCTGGTTTAACGGCAACCGCGGGTATGATGAATACCTTGACAGCCAACGCCGATGATACACAATCCGATGCAAGTGCTAAGCAAAATTCACAAAGCGTTGATTTGTCGCAGATTCAACAGTATGCTTTGCCACAACAAGTGGCAAGCCAGGCCAGCGCCGACAACAATGCTGTACCAACGGGCAAACATCTTTTGCCAAGTTCAACACTTGATGACGCTGTTAAAAAGGCTCAAGATGCCGGCATCGATACCCAGGAAGTCGACGGTAATACCTACCATGGAACTCCTGGTCAGTACCAAGATATTTTGGATGAATCTGACTCTGATTATGCCGACCAAGTTGGTAACATTTTGGCACAAATTACTGATCATAATGGCTACAACAAGAAAGTTGATGCTAGCAATGATCAGCTCGAAGACTTGCTGAATCTTGTTGCCAAGGCGCAACAGTCCGGTGTTGATGTGAATCAGGGTTCTCAAAAGACTGGTTTGAACTTCTCCGAAATCAAGGACGATTACGCCGCTCAAATCAAGGCCTTGCAAGATGCCATTAACAAGAAAAATCAGGGCGATTCTGACGCTGCCCAGAGTAATAACGTTGTTGAACAAGCTGCAAAGGATGCCGAGAATGCTGGTGTCGAGGTTACTCAAGATCCATCCCAAAATAGCAATGACGTCGTCAAGGATGCCCAGGACCAAGTTGCTGCTTTGAAGGCCATTAAAGCTCAGCGTGAAGCTGACCTTAAAAAGTGGCAGGCAGAAGTTGACCAGGTTAAGGCTGACAATGCTGCTGGACAAGCGGACTACGAAGCCAAGTTGAAGGAATACAATAAGGCCAAAGCTGACAACGAAGCGGCTGAAAAAGAATACCAAAAGGAACTTGAAGCTTATCAAAAAGCTGAAAAAGAATGGAACGACGAGAATTCTCATAAAGATGGCTTTACGGAAAAGGGCTTGAGCCAAGCACTTGATTTAAACAATGAACCAACTGCCACCGCCGTTGTGACTACTGCTGGTGACACACAATGGATCAAGAATAATCAAGAAGTCAATCAGGCCTACGCCGAT
The DNA here is from genome assembly GCF_963930865.1 of Eupransor demetentiae. Lineage (NCBI taxonomy): Bacteria > Bacillati > Bacillota > Bacilli > Lactobacillales > Lactobacillaceae > Eupransor > Eupransor demetentiae. Next base: position 442,948 of record NZ_CAWVOH010000001.1, read on the forward strand.
CCAACATTGAACAATCAAGTTACCGACGTTAATGGCCATACGACGAAGTGGACTCGAGTTAAGGTCGGGAAGGGTGGTTCCGTAACCGTGACCTACACCAATCTTTCGAATTCAAAGTACGAAAACCATACTATCTCAAAAATCGTCAAGACCTTTACTTATGACGAAAACTATGATGATCAGCCAATGTACATTGACGTGCCTGATAATCCAAGTATGAATGTTTGGTATAACAGTCTACCGAACGAAACCCATACTCACGAATTCACACGTTCCGTCGTTGAATCGGATTCGTACTACGATAGCCAGGATCGGCAAATCACTTTTAACGATGATGCAATCATCACCGTTGGTTCTTTGAACAATTATTTTGGTAATCTTCCAAATAATGCCCATATTGAAAAGGCTAAGGTCGATAACGCCACCTTTGTGCCAATTAATAAGGGTACAATTAGCGGTCATGCCGATGGATATGCCTATTCCGACAATGACAATACAACGGCTGATTCATCATGGGATAATGGAAATTCGCCATTATTTTACAAAGGCACTGCCGTTTTCCAGTTAAATAATGGTACGAAAAACATTGTTACGCACTTGATTACTCATTCCGGTAAAGAAGATAATAATACCGAAACTTGGGCTCAAAGTTCGACGAAGGTTCCAGGAAGCACCATAAAGCCTGCCAAGCCTTATCCACCAACACCTGATCCAAAGGGTATCGGTGATGCGCCAACACCATATGTTCACAAAGAAGAACCTAAAAAGCCTGTCGAAAAGATTTCATATCATCTCTATAACACCTCGGCCAAGGTAACGGCTAATTACCACATTAACCAGTTGCCAAAGGATAGTACCGATTCGCTCAACTATCACTACAATTATAGTGATATTACGCCTAGCGGTGATGGTGGACATGATAATCACCATGACAACGGTGGCAACGGTGGTCACGACAACCATCATGACAACGGTGGCAACGGTGGTCACGATAATCATCCCGATAATGGTGGTGACGGCGGCCATAATGACAATGGTGGCAATCATGGTCATCCTGATAAGGGCGACAAGGACCGAAAGCACAATCACCATGGCTTTAAGCCCGCTAGCCCCAAGCCTGTGGTAGTTGACAGAAATAAGTCAGTCTTGCCTGAAACTGGCGAGACAGCAGCATCAACGCAAACTATTTCAACAGAGAGTGCCTACTTCTTTGGTATTAGCGCTGCTATGTCATTGGTTGCTGCTTTCGCATTACGTCGCAAGGAACAATAATACTTTCGAAAAACAGGGGAGACCCTGTTTTTTGTTTTTTTTTAATTTTATCCTTGACATATTATTAGGCTCTGGTTAGAATTAACTCGTAAATTAAATCGTCCTAATTAAACCGATGAGATGGAGATCAAACCAATCGTGCGCGCACAGGGAATCCGGGATACTGAGAGCCGGGTCGAACGCAGGTTGGCAAATGGACCATCGAGGGTCCGCTGAAAGCATTCGCAAGTAGGTTGGAACGTAAGACATACGTCAGTTGTCAGGCTTGTGTTGGCAGGTCGTGAGGGCAGTTTTCTGGGAGAGGTCTCTTTCTATCCTCTTTCTAGCAAGCTGAAAACAGGTGGCACCGCGGGAAACCGTCCTGATTTTTGTTTCGACAAATTTCAGGACGGTTTTTTGTCGTAAAAATGAGAAATTGGAGAATAATTATGACAAAGAACAAAGAAGCTTACTTTGGTGAATATGGTGGTCAATTCATCCCCGAACTCTTGATGCCGGCTGTCACGGAAGTTGCGGAAGCTTTCCATCATTACAAAGAAGACCCAGAATTCCAAGCTGAACTCCACAAGCTTTTTACAGATTATGCCAATCGTCCTTCACGACTCTACCATGCCAAGAACATGTCCGATGATTTGGGTGGCGCTCAAATTTACTTGAAGCGAGAAGATTTAAATCACACTGGTGCCCACAAGATTAATAACGTTTTGGGCCAGGCCTTAATCGCTAAGAAAATGGGTAAAACCCGTTTGATTGCTGAAACTGGGGCAGGGCAGCACGGTGTTGCGACCGCCACTGCCGCCGCACTCTTCGGCATGGAATGTGAAATTTTCATGGGGAAGGAAGATACGGATCGCCAAGCCTTGAACGTTTACCGCATGGAGCTACTCGGAGCAAAGGTCAACGCCGTTACCACCGGAACGCAAGTTCTAAAGGATGCGGTTAACGCCACTTTCCAAAACTGGACCCAACGGATTGACGATACTTTCTACGTGCTGGGCTCAGCGGTTGGTCCTTATCCTTTCCCAGAAATGGTGAAGTACTTCCAATCGGTTATTAGCCAGGAAGCGCGCCAACAGTTCCTCGACCAAACTGGCCGCTTGCCCGATGCCGTGTTGGCCTGTGTCGGTGGTGGTTCGAACGCCATTGGTTCCTTCGCTAACTTCGTTGATGACAAGGATGTCCGTTTGATTGGTGTTGAAGCCGCTGGTAAGGGAATTCACACCAGCCAAAATGCCGCAACCATGGCCGGTGGTTCCGTTGGAATTTTCCACGGAATGAAGTCACTTTTCTTGCAATCTAAGGACGGTCAGATTGATCCGGTTTACTCAATTTCTGCCGGACTTGATTATCCGGGAATTGGTCCTGAACATGCTTACTTGCGCGATATCCACCGTGCTGAATATGTTCCAGCCACTGATGATGAAGCCGTTGCCGCTTTTGAATACATTGCTAAAAAAGAAGGCATCATCGCCGCCATCGAATCTTCCCACGCTTTGGCCTATGCCATGAAACTTGCTCCAACCATGCGACCTGATCAACAAATTATGGTCACACTTTCCGGCCGTGGTGACAAGGACGTGGCTGCCATCGCGCGTTACAAAGGAGTTGATATCCATGAGTAATATCCAAACCGCTTTAAAAACTTTGTCCTTGCGACAAGACCTCAGCCAAGATTTGGCCCGAGAGGTCATGAATGACATTATGTCGGGGCAAGTTAAGGATCCTGCCATTTCGGCCTACCTTATGGGTTTGGCCGTTAAAAATGAATCCATCCCCGAAATCACCGGTTCCGCTCAAGCCATGCTAGCCCATACTTTGAAGATTCCTGCCGAACCCAATGCGATTGACATCGTTGGAACGGGCGGGGACATGGCCAACACCTTCAATATTTCAACGACCGCCAGTTTCATTTTAGCGGCCGCTGGCCTACCGGTTTCCAAGCATGGTAATCGCGCGGCATCATCAAAGTCGGGTACTGCCGATGCGCTAGAAGCCTTGGGCATCAAAATCGATTTGAGCCCTGAAGAAGCAACGCAACTGTACAAAAAGGCAGGCCAAACCTTCCTTTTTGCTCGCACCTACCATCCGGCAATGAAGTACGTTGCTGGGGTACGCAAGGACCTGGGAATCCGCACTGTTTTCAACGTCTTGGGTCCTTTGACCAATCCAACCCATCCCAAGCAAATGTTGATGGGGGTCTATAGCCGTCATCTCCTGAAGCCCTTAGCCCAAGTCCTAAAGGAACTCGGTATGGAACGCGCAATCCTCGTTAACGGGGACGATGGTTTGGACGAAGTTTCCCTGACGGGGAAGTCCCACCTAGCTGTTCTAAAGGATGGTCAGATTGAAGAAACAATCTTTGATCCAGCAGACTATGGTTTCAGCTACTGCCAGCTAAGTGACTTAGCTGGTGGCACCCCTGCAGAAAACGCCCAGATTACGGCCGATATTTTAACTGGTAAAATCACTGGACCTAAGCGCGACATCGTCGTTTTGAATGCCGCTCTTGCCATCTATCTCGGCCAAAAGGCGGATAGTGTTGCCGCTGCAATTAAGCTCGCTCAAGAAATCTTGGATTCCGGTGCCGCTGCAGAACAACTCAACAAGGTTCGTCGAATCAGCCAGGAGGTTAGCCAATGATTTTAGATGATTTGGTTGCGGCAACCAAGAAGAACATGGCGACTCGCCAAGCAACTTTGCCCTTCGAAGAATTAAAGAACAAGGTAACTGACTTACCTAAGAAAAATCCAGACGACTTGTTAAAGAATTTACGCGCAAAGGGCATGTCGGTCATTGCCGAAATTAAACAGGCTTCGCCATCAAAAGGTCAGATTGTTCAGCCCGAGAATTTCGATTACAAAGGTATTGCTAAAGAATACAGTACTGCCCAAGTCGACATGATTTCGGTTTTGACAGAAGAGGATTACTTTAAGGGCTCCCTTGAAATCCTAAAAAAAGTAGTTGCCGTGGCGACCCGGCCCGTTTTACGCAAGGATTTCACGATTGATCCTTACATGATTTACGAAGCTCGTTACTACGGTGCCAGCGCCATCCTCCTAATCGTTGCCATTCTCAGTGACCAGCAATTAGCAGAATACTTGGCCTTAGCAAAGAAGTTGGGTTTGGTGGCCATTGTGGAAGCTCACGATGAAGAAGAAGTGCAACGCGCTATCAAAGCCGGTGCTGAAATCATCGGCATTAACAACCGTAATCTCAAGAACTTTACCGTTAACATCCAAAACACTTTGAATCTGGCGGAACACGTACCGAACGACCTCATTTTAATTGCCGAATCTGGCTTGAAGGATGGTCAGGACATTCCGCTACTTGAAAAAGCCGGCGTTAACGCCGTTTTGGTAGGCGAAAGTCTCATGCGGGCCAAGGATAAAGCCGCGCTCATCAAGGAGCTGAAAGGAGCTGAAAGGAGCTTAAAATGACGAAAATTAAGCTCTGTGGCAACTTCCGTCTCGAAGACGTTACTTATCTCAATCAAGTACGGCCTGATTTTGCAGGGATTGTTTTATCACCAGGTTATCGCCGTTCGGTTTCGGCAGAATTAGCAAGGCAAATGCGAGCCACATTAAATCCAGCCATTGCGCTCGTGGGCGTTTTCGTAAATGCCGATTTGGACGAAATTTTAGCTTACCGGGACCTGCTTGATTACGTTCAGTTGCACGGTCAGGAAAGCGAAGAGCTCGTCGCCGACCTACAAAAAAATGGCCTGAAAGTGATTCAGGTCATGCAGGTTGACCAACAAGTACCCACCCGAGCAGATTATCGTTTACTCGATGCAGGTAAGGGAAGTGGGCAGACCTTTGACTGGAAAAAAATAAAGACTAGCAGCACGCCAACCATTCTTGCCGGCGGCCTAAAGCCAACGAACTTAAAAGAAGCCATTGCAACCGTTCAGCCGGATGTTGTTGATATTTCATCTGGTAGCGAAGTCGATGGCCTTAAAAATCTCAAGCAAATGCAAACCCTCGTTTCAATCGCAAGGAGTCAAATATGAAAGATTTAGCAAATAGTTTACAGGGTCATGACCACTTCATCGGCTTTACCGTTGCCGGTGATCCCGATTATGACCAAACCATCCAACAAGTCCTGGCTATGGAAAAAGCAGGGGCCGACGTGGTCGAGTTGGGCATCGCCTTTTCCGATCCATCCGCGGACGGGCCAACCATTTTAGCGGCTGACCAACGGGCCTTGAATAACGGCGCGAACACCGCCGCCTTCTTTCAAATGGTGGCCAAGTTGCGCCAGCAAAGTGACATTCCTTTGGTCATTTTGACCTACACCAACATCGTCTTTAAGTACGGTTACGAAGCCTTCCTAGCCAAGATGAAGGAACTCGACATTCAAGGCATCATCCTGCCGGACTTGCCCCTTGAAGAGCAGGACGAATTCTATTCACTTAGCCAAAAGTACGGCCGTCACTTGATTCAGCTCGTCACCAGCCAATCAAAAGGCCGTCTGCCCGAAATCCTGAAGTCCGCCTCAGGTTTCGTCTACGTCGTTTCCTCACTAGGAATCACCGGAACCCGTGCCGAACTTTCCAACGAAGCCAACGACTTGATTAAAGCCATTCGCCAACATTCCGATATTCCGGTTGCCGTTGGTTTTGGAATTTCCAAGCCTGAACAGGCCAAGCAGTTCCACGAAGCGAATTCCATCATTGTCGGATCAGCCTTAGTCGATATTATTGCCCAGCATCCACATGATTCAGAAAAGTACTTGATGGACTTCATTCACGCCATGAAGGAGGGGAGCCATGCGTAAAAGTAAAACCATTATCGCCGATACGATTACACCAGTCGCCGCCTATCTGCGTTTAAAGAGCAAGCAAAGCTTTATTTTGGAGTCGATGGGCAACCAAGACCAGAAGTCACGCTACTCCATCATCGCCTTGGACCCTGTCCATGATTTCAAAGCAATGGGGCACGAAGTTACGTTGGACGGCAAGGCCTATCAAAGCCAAGACCCGCTCTTAGACTTGCAAAAGCTAGTCGTCAAAACGGACAAAGTCATTCCGGGCTTGCCCTTTCAAGGTGGAGCAATTGGCTATGTCGGCTTTGATACTTTGTCCCTTTACGAAGACTTTGGGCCACAACCCAAGGACGATTTGGGCATGCCCGACATGCACCTTTTCCTATACGAAACTTTTTTGGTTTTCGACCAAGCCGAACAAAAGGTGACCATCGTCGCCGACGACGTTTACTCTGGCCGAAGCGATTTAGATGCCGTTATCGCCAAGATTGAAAAAGTTTTGAGCCAGCCAGTTGCGGCTGAACACGTGGCGCCAAAGCTTAGTCCCATCGAACCAAAATCCAACTTAACTTTGAAACAATTCGAGGACATGGTTCACCGAGCTCAGGACTTGATCAATGCCGGGGATATGTTCCAAATCGTACCATCCCAGCGTTTCTCGTTTGACTTTGAGGAAAATCCATTCGACTTTTACCGTGAATTACGCCGTACAAATCCATCGTCCTATATGTACTACCTCGACTTTGGCCCTTACCAGATTATCGGCGCTTCACCCGAAAGTTTGGTTGCCGTCCGCGAAAACGAAGTCATGACCAACCCAATTGCTGGAACTCGCAAACGCAGCCTGGATCCCGTTAAGGACCAAGAAATGGTGGACGAATTGGCCCACGACGAAAAGGAATTGGCCGAACACCGCATGCTAGTCGACCTGGGTCGTAACGACCTCGGTCGGATTGCTGAATACGGGTCCGTTAAAGTCACCCGTTTGCTGGAAATCGAAAAATATCGCTACGTTATGCATTTGGTTTCTGAAGTGCGGGGTCAGCTTAAGCCCGGTACGGCCGCTATCGAAGCTTTGAAGGCTACTTTACCAGCCGGAACAGTTTCCGGAGCGCCCAAGGTGCGTGCCATTAAGCGATTGTATGAACTCGAACCCGTTAAACGTGGCGTTTACGCCGGTGCCATCGGTTACTTGTCCCAGGACAACCAGCTTGATTTTGCCATTGCCATTCGTACCATGGTCGTCAAGGACGGTAAGGGCTACGTCCAAGCCGGTGCCGGCATCGTCCACGACTCAATTGCCAAAAACGAATACCAGGAAACGAAAAACAAGGCCCGGGCCTTGCTAGCAGTTGGGGGAGGTAAAGCATGATTTTACTCGTTGATAACTACGATTCATTCACCTATAATTTAGCCCAAATCGTTGGCCAGTATGCCGATGTTGAAGTACTCCGTAATGACGATCCCAAGCTTGCTGAAGCCGCAAAGGAGGCGGATGGCATCATCTTTTCACCAGGACCTGGGGCACCTTCAGAAGCGGGTCAGATGGAAGACTTGATTCGCGAACACCAAAATGACAAGGCCATGCTGGGAATTTGCCTGGGTCACCAAGCGATTGGCGAAGTCTTCGGTGGCCGAGTGGACCGAGCCGATGAAATTCGCCACGGGAAGGTTTCCGAAATGAAGACGCAAGGGGGTCAGCTCTTTGGTGGCGTTTCAGAATTACCCATCATGCGCTACCACTCACTAATCATTGACCGTTCGCAGATTCCTGAAGGATTCAAAATCACCGGTTTGTCCGAAGATGACGACGAAATCATGGCCATCGAGCACAAGGACTTGCCCATCTATGGCTTGCAGTTCCATCCTGAATCCATTGGAACACCAAGTGGAGAAGCCATGATTAAGCGCTTTATTGAGATTTGTAAGCAACAACAGGCATAAAAAAACAGCCCAACTGGGCTGTTTTTTTATATCCTAAATTATTTATTTAAACATTGTATAATTATGTTTATGGATAATAATGAAGAATTAAAAGACACTTTGCTGGTCATTGGTAATGGATATGATTTGGCTGCAGGATTAGGCTCAAGCTATTCAGATTTTTACAAAAGCGAGGAATTCAAAAAATTTCCTTCGATTTGGAAAGAAATTATTCCTGCTCCCCGGGACAAGAGTACCACTGAAGATAGATGGGGTGAGAAGCCAGAAAACTGGCGTGATGTCGAGACTGCAATAGAAAATGTTTTAATCGGGGAGAAAAATAATGGATTAGTAAATTTATCTTATGAAGATTACATTGGGTATTTAGATAAATTAAACCAAATATGTAACTCCCTTACAGATGAAGAAGATGTTTTAGTGAATGGTAAATCCGGATTATTCCTTTCGGATATTTCTCCCAAAATTATGCAAGCTCTTCAAGAAAATTTTAATGGGGAAACTGATAAAATCAGTCAATTAGAATACAAACGTTTATTTGAAAAATTGAAAAGTTGTTCTGAACAAGAGAAGACGTTCATCTTAATTTTCTTTTCTTGCTTTCGAGATTCACACCAAACATTTGGACACTCATTCGATGATTTACAAAGTGATTTCGTCCAGTATATAATGCCAAGTATTTTGAATTTAAAGGGTAAAGATACCAAAACTTCTGAAGCAAACAAAATTAGAGTAGATATCGCAAATCATTTTATTAAAATTTTTCCATTTTATATTAAAGCTTTACTAGACGAACTACGTTCATTAGAGAATTCATTCGAATCATTCTTAATTAATCAATGTGAGAATCCATTCTATATGAGCTACCAGTTAGCTAACTGGCCATTAAAAAAATTAGTTAATCCTGACAAACTACATGGTGTTTTGGACTTCAATTACACTCAGTTAGGAAGCATTGAAGGAAAAGTAAAAGTTCGACACATACATGGAAGCTTATCAAACCACGATATTATATTTGGAATAGATTCCCACGAATACGTCGATGATGACAACGATCATAGCAAATATCAATTTGATAGTTCTTTATTACTGCCTTTTACGAAAAATTCACGAAAATTTCGGATTAAACCTACCGGTAATTTTAAAATCAATGATCAAATCAAGACCATCATTTTCTTTGGTCATTCGCTAGGCGATGCAGATTTTTCGTATTTCCGTTACCTTTTCGACGAAGTTAATCTTTACGATTCTGATTGCACAATAATTTTTAATTATTCAGTGTACAACGATTCCAAAAGGCTATTGATTGAAAATGATATTTTCCAAGCAGTTGAACATCTTATGCGTAAATATCAAAGTACTCTTGAAACAAGAAAAGAAAGAGTAAACCTAATCGATAAACTTGAATTTGAACAGCGAATCCGAATCGAAGAAGTTAAACTCTAAAATAAAAACAGCCCAAATTGGGCTGTTTTTATTTTTTCTTTTTCTTATAACCACTAAAAGTCCAGTGGTAGGACAGAATGGCATAGACCAAAAAGAGGGCCATGATGACGGCTGTAATAATAAAGCCCAGGATGGCCCTGTTCAACATAAAGGCAAAAACTTGAACGGGCATTAGCAAAAAGCCTACATAAAAATAGGGGACTGAATGCAGGTAAATCTGGTTACGCTCCTCAATCGGAGTCATTTCTTTTTCTTCATTTTCCATAGGTCTTATTCTAGCAGAAAGTACGAATTATCAAACGATAAGTTACATATATGAAATCAAACTATACCAAAGTGTTACATCCTTGTAATTTTTGTAATAAAAGTTCATAATTGGATAATAGTTTAGAGATAAAAACGCAACCAGCTGGAGGTTACCAATGGATTTTGAAAAAGTAGTTTATGATCGGCGCTCAAGCCGTGGTTTCACGGATCAGAAGATTTCCAATGAAGTCTTGAATAAAATCGTGGAAACTGCTCAGCAGGCGCCATCATGGGTGAACAGCCAACCAGTTCGCGTCCGTATCGCAACTGGTAAGACCCTCGACAAAATCTGTCAGCAACACGGTGAACTCAACGAAGATCCAATGGTTCACACGGATTCAATTATCCCTTACCGTTCCGTTGGCAAGTGGGACCAGGAATCACAAAAGAACATGAATGCCTGGTTTGAAGGCAACATCATGCAGGTCGGCATCGACTGGTCAAATCTTTTGGCCGAAGCAGCTTCCCACTTGTATAACGCCCAAGCAGTCGTTTACTTGACGCTACCGAAGGACTACTCGGAATGGTCTTTGGTTGATTTGGGTTCCTTTGCTCAAACTTTGATTTTGGCGGCAACCAACGCAGGTCTGGGTACTTTGCCAGCCTTCGAATTCGTCAAGTATCCCGAACCATTGGCCAAGAATTTGGATTTACCGGCCGACCGTTTGCCAATTTTTGGTATCGGTCTTGGCTATGTCGATGACGCGGATTCACTCAACAAGATTCACACGCATCGCATGCAAGAAGATGAAATTTTGAAGATTTTAGATTAAGGAGGACCTATGTCTGAAAAAGTCTTAGTAATTGGTGCTCACGGAAAAGTGGGGCGCATTATCGTTCAACAGCTCGGTGAAGCGGGCAAGCAGGTTTTCGCTGGCTTTCGCACGGAAGACCAGTTTGGCGGCGTTACTGGACAAAAGAATGTCACGCCAATTCTCTTTAACTTGCAAATGCTGAAAGAAGAGATGGTCAAGATTTTCAAGAAAAACAATTTCGATGCCATTATCTTTTCAGCCGGTGCTGGTGGTGCAAGTGATGCGTTGACCACCCAAATTGATTTGGATGGGGCCATTAAGACGATGGATGCGGCTGAAGAAGCCGGCATCAAGCGATACCTCATGGTTTCCGCTGCTGGAGCAGATATCCGCGATGTTTGGGTAGGATCCGGAATTTACACTTACTTCATGATGAAGCACTACGCTGATCGTATCTTGAAGGATTCTGATTTGGATTACACCATTGTGCGTCCGTCGACTTTGTCCGATGAAGCGGGTAAGGGCACGGTTAAGAACAACTTCGTCTTTGGCCAAGATGCTAGTTCCATTTCCCGTGAGGATGTGGCAACTTTCGTTACCACGGCTTTGGATGCCAAGACGGCATACCGCAAAATCTATGCCATCACTGCTGGTGATGAACCCATTCAAGAAATTTTCAATTAAAAAAGCGCCCTGAGGCGCTTTTTTTATACATACTTTTCGATGTCGAGTAAGTGATTGACTTCCTGTGTGACCGAAATATTGTCAGGCAGTTTAGCCTGCTTATCGTTAAACCAAATCCGGTCCAAGCCCGCTTTTTGAGCGCCCTGCATATCGGAATTGACGCCATCACCAATCATGACGGTATTTTCACGCGTCATGTCGGGATTTTGCGCAAAGATATGTTCAAAGAAGGCGGGATCCGGCTTGCCCACACCAATTTCATCCGAAATATAGACCTGATCAAAGTACTGGTCCAAACCGGTCCCGGCCAAGCGCGACTTTTGCATATCCGTTTGACCATTGGTACCAGCAATTAAAGTGTGCTGGCCCTGCAAGGCATCAAGCAATTCCTTGGCGTGGGGGAGCAAGCGGAAGTTTTTCACTAATTGCGCATAATAGCGTTCTTCCAGCATCTTACCATCGGCAGCGTCCATCTTCATTTCCTCTAAGGTATCCGGGAAACGGCGCTTAAAAATATCGTGACGGGAAATTTCGCCATCTTCGAAGGCCCGCCAAAGTCCTTGGTTGACTTGATCATAGGTCACAAGAAATTGGTCCAGCTCCGCATCCGAAAGCCCAAAATCCTGCAAAGCAGTCTTCAAGCCAGCATCTTCACCACCTTTAAAATCAAAAAGGGTATCATCAAGATCAAAAATCAAATATTGGTAGGTCATCGTTAGGCTCACTTTCCTGCTTTTTAAACTAAGAAACATTATAACATCTCTTTTCGCCACTCTCATTTTTGGCTCAAAATGGACAGTTAAAGCAGAGATTTTAAACAATTCATAAGGTTAAAGTCTTTAAAATCGGGCGAGAACGGCCTATAATTGGTTACAGTTAGATGAGAATGTTGAGGGCTAAAAAATGGACAAACGAGTAATCAAAACACGGCAGGCAATCCAAAGTGCCTTTATTACTTTGATGAAAGAACGCCCCCTCGATAAAATTACCGTCCAGGAGATTACGCGCCAGGCTGAAATTGGTCGTGGCACTTTCTACTTACACTACAAGGACGTTAATGATTTATACCAGCACATCGCCCAAGAGGCAATGGCGAGTATCGAAGGCGTTTTAGATGCCGATTACACGCAGGGGATTCCCAATCTCGATTTCGTAAGCCTTTGTCAGCAGATTATCGAAAAGGTCCTCGAAAACAAGGACATCTACCAGGGCATTATCAAGTCTGATACCGACAGTTACTACATCAACAATGTTAAAAAGTTCTTCATCAAGAAGATTTGTGAGTTGGAAGGCTTTGACGAAACCAGCGTCGACCACTATGTCGAAGTTGTCTTCTATATTTCTGGAATTGTTGGTTTGATTGAATCCTGGTTACGCGATGATTTGCCCAACTTCACGGCCCATGATATCTCCGCCGGAATCGACCTGCAGTTGAAGAACTCAGTCTTTCTGCGTGCTTCTCAGAAAAATCAGGACAACAAATAAAGACCGATTACCTTTCGGCTTTTTTTATTGCGGAAAAAGTTCTATTGGGCCGGTTCAAAGTGATATAATCAAGGTGCCAATTAAAGGAGAAGAAGAATGCGAATTAAATCAAAAGATTGGTTGGGGCTCATTCTAACCCTAATCTGGTCAATCATTGCGATGGGTCTAGCAAAGTTCCTGCCACAATTTGGTGCTGAAAGTATTGCTATGCTCGGCGGAATTGTCCTTGGAAATACCTTTTTCAACGCTGATAAGTATGCTTCCGGAGTGAAATGGGCCGAGAAATATCCGATTGAAATCGGAATTGCCTTGTTAGGGGCGACTCTAACTTTTTCAACTATCGGAAAATTGGGTTGGCAGGGGATTGTCTTCATTATCCTCAACATGGCGCTAATCATTCTGGTCGTTGATTTGATTGGAAAGTATATTTTTAAAGTGGACCTAAAGAGTCGAATGCTGATGTCCGCTGGAAATGCAGTTTGTGGGTCTTCCGCGATTGCTGGTGTGACACCCGCAATTGGCGCTAATGATAATCAGCGTCGTACGGCAGTTGCTACGGTTTCACTGACAGGTATGCTTTTGCTTTTCACCTTGCCGGAATTGAGCCACTTTCTTTTTGGTTCTAATAACTTCTTGGCCGGGGCATTAATCGGTGGAACGGTTCAATCAGTTGGTCAGGTAGTCGGAACCGCCGCCTTGATGAACCAGTCGGTTGTCACTTACGCCACACTCTTTAAGTTGCTCCGTGTGATTATGCTGGCCGCTGTGGTTGTTTTCTTCGCTTACCGCGCCCGTCGTCAGGGGGGTGAAGAAGTTCTTCAACAAAGCAAAAAGTCGTTGCTGCCTTGGTACATCATCGCCTTCGTTTTCTTGCTCGTTATCAATTCATTTTGGTCCTTTCCAAAATTCATCAACACTTCCTGCCATGAACTAACCGCCTTCTTTGGGGTGGTTAACTTGGCCGGAATTGGTTTGAACCTTAAGTGGGAAACCATTAAGAAGTCCGGAGTAAAGTTCCTATTGTATGGCGCTTTGACCGGTATCTGCCAGGTAATCTTGGCAGTCTGCTTAATCCATATCTTTTTCTAAAACACCTGCGGGTGTTTTTTATTTTTACTATTAGTAACCATTAATAATTATTTTGGTTTACAAATAGCAGAATAGCTTTTAGAATAAAAGAAAAACGAAAGTAAAGACCATGTCCTTTGATTTAAACCAGTTGAATTTTGCCAGTGAAGATAGCTTGGCCTTAGTCCTGCCTAAGGAAAAGCTGACCTATGGCCAGTTAAAAACCGCAGTTCAAAAAAGAATGGGGGACTTTCCGCAAAAGCAGGAGCTTATTTCCGTTCTTGCTGAGGAAGATAAAGGGCTCATTATTTATCTTTTGGCGATTATCCAGTCGGGCAATTATCCAATATTTGGACAGTTAGATTGCCAGAAACAGGAGTGGAATTTTCCTAAGGAGCCGCTTTTCATTGGCCAAACTTCGGGTTCGACCGGCAAAGCGAAACACTACCTGCGTGACTGGGCTTCTTGGGAAGCGGGCTACCAAGCCATGCAAACGGTATTTCCCATTAACGAAGCAGATTTGATTGCTACGGCTTCACCGTTGGCCACTTCGCTAGGCTTACACACGCTTTTCTTAGCCTTGTTTTTAGGCAAGCCCTTTGTCCATTTGAATAAAAAGACACCCAATTGGTCAGGGAAGACAGCCCTTTTTGCTGTTCCAACCTATCTCTTAAAACACTCGGACTGCCCGCTAGATTTGGATCAAATTTACCTTGGAGGTGGCTCTTTATCAGCTTCGGGACTAAAGCGAATTATCGAATACTATCCCGAAGCGGAACTGTTTGAATTTTACGGCGCATCTGAAAGTAGCTTTATCTCCTGGCAAAATCTTAAGACAAGTAAGCCGGCGGGATCCGTCGGTCAACTCTTTCCTCAGGTGCAAATCAACGTTACTGCTGACCATTCACTGACCGTGCGCAGTCCCTATCTTTTTCCGGGTTATTTAGGCCAGACTGAAGCACCAGTTGAATGGCAGCTGGATGATTTGGCGGAATACAAGGAAGGTCTGCTCATCTTGCTCGGCCGGAAGGCTGATTTGATTGATCACGGTGGCAATCAAGTTTCGCCAGCCGAAATCGAAAAGCCCTTGCAAGCGCTTGGTCAAGAAGCGATTGCTTTTGGCATGCCTGACGAACTTTACGGTCAAAAAATTGCGTTATTTTGCATTCAACCACTTGACCTGAAGCGTATTCAAGCTGTTTTATTGAAACTTCCTGCTTACAAGCGGCCAGAGACAATTTATACGGCCAAAGAAGTACCCCTCACTGCTAATCAGAAAGTCTCACGGCACTACCTTGCCCAACTCGCCCAAAAGGGGAAACTCCATGAAATATGATTCCGCAGTCGCCATTTTGTCGGCCAAACGCCTACCAATCGGAAAAATTCACGGGCAATTCGCTGACGAAAGTCCAGAAAATTTGTATGCCGAATTAATTCGAGGACAGTTCCAAGAACTCGAACTTGGACAAGAAAAAATTGAAGGGCTCTATCTAGGAAACGTCACCAATCAGGGTGGTAATTTGGCTCGTCGCGCTGGACTCGCAGCCGCTTTTCCCGTTTCCATTCCGGCCCAAAGCATCGATTGTCAGTGTGGGTCGGGCTTGGCGGCGATTATCAATGCTGCTAATGCCATTAAAGCCGGCGATGCTACTTACCTTGCTGCGGGTGGCATCGAAAGTACTTCGACAGCCCGCCTGGTTCTCGACCAGGATAAGCAGCCTTTGAAACGCTTCCCCATGGCGCCAAATGGCTTTGAAGACCTGGACATGGGCCTCCTGGCGGAACGCGCCGCACTCACTAATGGCATTAGCCGTCAAGCAATGGATCAATACGCTTTAAAGAGCCATCAAAAAGCCAGCCAAGCGATTGCTTCCGGACAAATTGCTGAAGAATTGATTCCTTATAAAGGAATCAATCGTGATGAAACGGTCCGCCCGAATTCCTCATTTGAAACCCTTAGCAAGTTAAAGCCAGCCTTTAAAAAAGAGGGCACGATTACGGCCGGAAATGCCTGTCCAATTAACGACGGTGCTTCGTCCGTGATTTTAGGGTCGCCAACCCAGACAGACTTTCAATCAGCCATCGGTTACTATCTGGGCCAGTCCTCGCTGGGCCTTTTACCCAAAGACTTTCTACTGGGACCAATCCAATCGACGGAAGAACTCCTCAAAAAGTACGAACTCAATCTTGATGAAATTGACTGCATTGAACTAAACGAGGCCTTCGCTGTTCAAGCCATCCTTTTCCAAGAGCACTTTAATTTGGATGATGCCAAACTCAACCAATTTGGTGGAGCATTGGCTTTTGGCCATCCCTACGGGGCAACGGGTGGCATTCTGGTCGCTCGCCTGCTTAACCGTTTAAATCGAATTGATCGGCCCGCACTAGGCATCGCCACTATGTGTGTTGCTGGCGGCATGGGCATTTCCTTACTAATCGCCAACCGTCATTGGCAAAATAAAAAGACAGACTAAGCGTCTGTCTTTTTTAATTTAATGATTACCAAATCTTGGTCAAAATATGAGTTGCTTCACGTTCTGGGCCGACCGCAAAGGTGTGAAGCGGGATGCCAACCAATTCCGAAACCTTATTCAAGTAGTTGCGGGCATTTTCCGGCAGTTTATCAATGCTTTGCACCTTGCTGATGTCTTCTTGCCAGCCTGGCAACTCTTCGTATATCGGTTCGCAGCGGGCGAGGTCACGATTGCTAGCAGGGTAGTGGTCAATTACTTGGCCATCCAAACGATAGGCTGTGGCGATTTTGATGGTCTCAATGCCCGTCAAAACGTCCAAACAGTTCAAGGACAACTGAGTCATTCCCGAAATTCGAACGGCGTGGCGCAAAACAACCGTATCCAGCCAGCCAATGCGGCGAGGACGCTTGGTGACAACGCCGTATTCGTGGGCAACTTCGCGAATGTGATTGCCCGTCTCGTCAAACAATTCCGTCGGGAAGGGCCCTTCACCAACGCGAGAGGTATAAACCTTGGCAACCCCCACGACTTCGTTGATCCGCTTTGGACCTACGCCGCCACCAACAGTGGCACCACCCGCGATGGGATTGGAAGAGGTCACGAAGGGATAGGTTCCCTGGTCAACATCCAACATGCTCCCTTGGGCACCTTCGAAGAGGACCTTCTTGTTGTCATCCAAGGCTTTGTTAATTAAGTAAGAAGTATCCGTTACCATGGGCTTCATACGCTGGCCAAATTCACGGTATTCTTCGTAGAGAGTATCGAAATCAAATGGTTCAGCACCGTATAATTTGGTTAACAATTCGTTTTTTAAGGCAAGTGTTGTTTGCAAACGTTCTTTCAAGGCTTCCGGATCAATCAAATCGCAAACCCGAATGCCGATTCGTTCCACCTTATCCATGTAGGCTGGGCCGATTCCCTTTTGAGTAGTGCCCAGTTTGTGGGCCTTCTTTTCTTCTTGAAGACGGTCCAATAGGCGGTGATAGGGCATGATGACTTGGGCGCGGTCCGAAATTTTCAAATTATCGGCCTTGACGCCATGTTCATTTAAGTAAGCAATTTCCTTAAACAAAGTTTCCGGGTTCAAAACGACCCCGTTTCCAATCACGTTCGTCACCTGGGCTAACAGAATTCCAGATGGAATCAACTGGAGGTGAATTTTTTCATCTCCCAGCATCAATGTATGACCGGCATTGTCGCCACCTGAATAGCGGACGACGTAGTCGGCCTTTTGGCTGAGAAAGTCGGTAATCTTACCTTTACCTTCGTCACCCCATTGACTTCCGACAATAACTGTTGCTGGCATATGTTGAACTCCTCAAAAATATTATCGGCCTCAGCCGACCACAAGTAATCATACAGGTTTTTATCGCTAAGTACAAATTATTTTTATTTATTGTTCGTATTTTCGTCTATTTATAGGGTAATAAAAAGAAATATAAACAAATGAATAAGATTATTGTTCGGAATAAATGTATTTTTTGTTATACTGTCACTATAGTTCGCAACTAAAAGGAGATTGAAATGCTTGATCGTTATAGCCGTCCGGAAATGCGCCAAATTTGGTCCTTGGAAAACCAGTACCAAACTTGGTTGGATGTCGAGATTGCCATCGACGCCGCCTGGTCGAAGTTAGGCCATATTCCTGCCGAAGACGTTGAAAAAATTCGTAAAAACGCGAAGTTTGACGTCGAGGGAATCGCTGAAATTGAAGCCAAGACCCATCACGACATCGTGGCCTTTACTCGTAACGTTTCCAAGTCACTGGGTCCGGAAAAGAAGTGGGTGCACTTCGGCATCACGAGCACGGATGTTGTTGACACGGCTTACGGTGTCCGCCTCAAGCAAGCCAATGCCATCCTTGAAAAAGATCTCGAAAACTTTATTGAAATTCTGGCGACACAGGCCAAGAAGTATAAGGATACGGTGATGATTGGCCGCACCCACGGTGTGCAGGCCGAACCAACGACTTTCGGGCTCAAGCTCGCTCGTTTTTATGCAGAAATGAAGCGCAATAAGGAACGTTTCGCCCGTGCAGCCCGTGGAGTGGAAGCCGGTAAAATTTCAGGTGCAGTGGGTACCTTCGCCAACATTCCACCTCAAATCGAAGAGGACGTTTGTCAGCAATTAGGTTTGCGCGCACAGGACATTTCTTCCCAGGTCTTACCACGTGATTTGCATGCTGAATACATGGCCACCATTGCTTTAATTGCCAGCAGCATGGAATCCTTTGCCATTGAAATCCGTTCTTTGCAACGTTCGGAAATTCATGAAGTCGAAGAACGTTTCGAGCCGGGCCAAAAGGGCTCGTCTGCCATGCCACACAAGCGCAATCCCATTGGCTCCGAAAACATTTGTGGTCTTTCCCGTGTTTTGCGTGGTCACATGGTCACGGCCTACGAAAACATTCCGCTTTGGCACGAACGTGACATTTCCCATTCTTCGGCGGAAAGGATTATTTTGCCCGATTCGACCATGTTGCTTGATTACATGCTGAACCGCTTTGGCCGCATTATCGACCGCTTGACGGTTTTCCCTGAACGAATGAAGGCAAACATGAATCTGACCCATGGCTTGATTTACAGCCAGCGTGTTTTGTTGAAGCTTATTGATGCTGGGATGGCCCGTGAAGCGGCCTACGATACCGTACAGCCCTTGACGGCCAAGTCCTGGGACGAAGGACTGTCATTTCGCAAGCTAGTCGAGGAAGATCCAACCATCACGGCTAAATTATCTCCAGCTGAGATTGCCGATGCCTTTGACTATCATTTCCATCTCCAGCAAGTCGACGAAATTTTTAAGCGACTTGGCTTAGCATAAATCCAAAAGAAAAGAGCAACTTCGGTTGCTCTTTTTTTGTATAAAATTCGAACGATTATTGTTCGGTAACGGCATAAAAGGGTTAATTTAAGAACATTATCATCAAAAAATAAGGGAATTGTTAATAATAACCATACATTATTTTTATTTTTTTGTTATCCTAGCAATATAAACGAACATTGTTAGTGCCAAGAACTTTTCAAATTAAGAAAACACGAACATTTCATGGAGGAACGATGGAAACGAAAGTTGCCGTAGTGATGGGGTCTAAAAGTGATTGGCCTTTGATGCAGGAAAGTGTCAACTTGCTTAAGGAGCTGGGAATCAGCGTGGAGGCGAAGATCATTTCAGCCCACCGTATGCCCGACGAACTCAGTAGTTTTGCCAAGCAGGCCCGCCAAAAGGGCTACGCAGTCATTATCGCTGGGGCAGGGGGCGCCGCTCACTTGCCTGGTATGTTAGCGGCCAATACTGCTCTGCCGGTTATCGGCGTGCCGGTGCCGTCCAAGCACTTACAGGGCATGGATTCCTTACTGAGCATCGTTCAGATGCCGGCTGGTATCCCGGTCGCCACCATGGCCATTGGCAAAGCCGGTGCTAAAAACGCCGCACTCTATGCCGCTTCAATCCTTAGTGACCGTGACCCAATTATTTTACAAGCATTAGAAGGGTACCGAAAGCAGGCCAGCGAAGCGGCGATTGCCAGTCAGGAGGAAATCGATGCAGACATCTAAGCGACCTTTTAGCCGGGTTGGCATCATCGGTGGCGGACAGTTAGGACAGATGATGACTTTCTCAGCCAAAGAAATCGGTTGTGAGGTTACCGTCCTGGACCCAACACCTAATTGTCCCGCCGGCCAGGTTGCCGACAAGCAAATCATCGCTGCTTACGACGATCGATTGGCCTTACAGCAATTAGCCCAGCAGGTCGACTACATCACCTACGAATTTGAAAACGTTAATCAGGAAGCGCTCACTCAGTTAGATTCCAAAAAAATTCCACAAGGCATCGACTTACTTCGGATTACCTCCAACCGACTTTTCGAAAAGAGTTTCATCGCCGAAATAGCACCAGTAACTGAATTTCGCGCGATGAACTCAGTACAGGAACTCAAAGCAGTGGTAAAAGCATTAGGCTTGCCCGGAATTTTAAAAACCACGACCAGTGGTTACGACGGTCACGGCCAATATGATCTTAACTACGAAGAAGATATTGAAAAGCTCGAAAAAAACTGGCCCAATCGGGAAATGATTTACGAAAAGCGGATTAACTTCACCCACGAACTTTCCGTCATGGTCGCGCGAGGGGGAGACGGTGCAATTCACACCTGGCCCGTGGCTGAAAATATTCATGAGCACCATATTTTAAAAGACAGCATCGTGCCGGCAAGGGTGCCAGCCAAAATCCAAGAAAAAATTCAAGCCATTGCCATCAAAATTTGCAAGGCTTTTGGCGTAGCCGGCGTGTTGGGAATTGAATTTTTCTACGATGCCAACAGCAAACAAATTTGGGTCAATGAAATTGCGCCGCGACCCCATAATTCCGGTCACTACACGATTGAAGCCTGTAATCTTTCCCAGTTTGCCGGTCACATTTTATCCATCATGGGACAAGCTTTACCGGAGATTAAGCTGTTCGATACCGCGCGCATGGTCAATCTTTTAGGTGATGAATTACTAAGCGGAAAAAAGGCCTGGCAGCAGCATCCGGATTGGTACTTCCACGATTACGGTAAAAGCGAAATGCGCTTACACCGCAAGATGGGCCACATCACGGCAGTAGGCGCTCAAGCCGTTGAGACACTTACAGAATTTAGTCGAACTTTGGAGGAATAAAGGATGCCAAGCAGCACATACAAGGATGAAGAAATTCAACAAGAGGACCTGCTTTACACGGGTAAGGCTAAGCAGTTGTTTTCCACTAGTAACCCAGATATTTACTGGCTGCACTACTTGGATTCAGCCACGGCCCTCAATGGCAAAGTTAAGGAAGAATACGCGGGGAAGGGCGAACTAAACGCCCAAATTACCCGTCTGCTTTTTCAGGCCCTAGACCAAGCGGGCATCACGCATCACTTGCTCAAAACGGTTTCTCCCAGGGACCAGCTGGTAGAACGCGTCGAAATTATTCCACTTGAGGTGGTGACCCGCAACGTTGCCGCCGGTCACCTCGTCAGCCGTTTTGGTTTGAAGGGAGGCGAAGTCCTGACACCGCCAATCCGAGAGATTTACTACAAATCTGATCCACTTGACGACCCCTTCATGAACGACTCACAAGCCATTTCTCTTAAGATTGCTAGCCAAGAAGAACTCGAAACGCTCTATCAAATGGCTGACCAAGTGAACGACTGTTTAAAAGCAGTTTTTGACGAGATTGGAATCACTTTAGTTGACTTTAAACTTGAATTTGGTCGCCGTAGTCGGGATGGGAAACTGATTTTGGCCGACGAACTATCGCCGGACAACATGCGCCTCGTTGACCATACCAGTGGTCAATCACTGGACAAGGACGTTTTCCGTCAGCATAAAGGTGATTTGCGCGCTGGCTATCGTGAAATTTTGAACCGTTTAGAAAAATTATTCTAGGAGTTGGATATGTACTTAGCAAAGATTTATGTGACCTATAAGCCTTCTATTGTTGACCCCCAGGGGCTCGTGATTAAGTCAGCCTTGGAACGCTTGCATTTTGACGGCATTGAAAAAGTAAACCAAGGCAAGTACTTCCAAATTCATTTGGACGGCGAAAGCGAAGAAGCCGTTAGCCAAACCGTTGAAAAGATCGCCGAGACGGTCCTTATCAACCACAATACCGAAACCTTTACCTATGACATTCAGCAAGTGGAGGGTGACGCACAATGAAGGCTGCTGTGATTACTTTTCCTGGTTCAAACTGTGATTTTGATATCTACCATGCTCTTGAAAATGTTGGGGCCGAGGTTGATTTGCTTTCTGCCGACGTTACGGATTTATCGGCCTACGATGCCATTTTCCTACCTGGGGGCTTTTCCTATGGCGATTACCTTCGGTCCGGCGCTGTTGCCAAGTTCTCACCAGCAATGGCCGCTGTTAAGCAGGAAGTCGCAGCAGGCAAAATCGTTGTCGGCATCTGCAATGGTTTTCAGATTTTAACGGAGGCCGGGCTCTTACCTGGACAGCTAATGGTCAACGAGCAACCCGATTTTATCTGCGATGAAGTGGAATTAACGATTGAAGACTACGACACGCCCTTCACGAATGCCTATGCTCAAGGGCAGAGTATCAAGATTCCGATTGCCCATGGCGAAGGCAACTACACGATTGATGATGCTGGTTTAGCGGAATTAGAGGCCAACCAGCAAATTCTTTTCCGCTATCAGGGCAATGTCAACGGCTCTGATCACCGCATCGCCGGAATATGCAATCGGGCCGGGAATGTCTTGGGCATGATGCCCCATCCAGAACGGGCCACCGAGGCACTAACTGGCAATCTAGATGGCCGCCCGTTTTTTGAAAGTTTACTGAAGCAGCTCACAGTCTGAGGGGAGAAAAGCATGCAACAGTCACAAGAAGCAAGCCCGCAAGAAATCAAAGCTCAAAACCTCTACCAGCAGTGGGGCTTGACCGATGAGGAATATCGCTTAATCTGTGAAAAAATGGACCGCTTGCCCAATTATACGGAAACCGGGATCTTTTCTGGCATGTGGTCTGAGCACTGCTCATACAAAAAATCCAAGTCAGCCTTACGCAAGTTCTGGTCGAAAAACGAACGTGTTTTGCAAGGGCCCGGCGAGGGGGCGGGTATCTTGGATATCGGTGATAATCAAGCCGTCGCCTTTAAGGCTGAGAGCCACAACCATCCGTCCTACGTCGAACCCTATGAAGGAGCTGCGACTGGCGTGGGTGGCATCCTCCGCGATATTTTTTCCATGGGGGCTCAACCGATTGCAACCCTGGATGCCCTCAGCTTCGGTAATCCTAACTTGCCCAAAACTCGACAAATCATGGACGGCGTTGTGGCTGGGATCGCTGGATATGGTAATGCCATTGGAATTCCTACTCTAGGGGGCTCCGTCAATTTTGATGCTTCCTACAATGCTAATCCACTGGTCAACGTTATGGCGGTCGGCTTATTGGACCAAAAGCTCATGCAGGTCGGACAAGCTCAGGGCGAGGGGAACTTGATCCTTTATGTTGGGGCAACAACCGGTCGCGACGGTGTTAACGGCGCCAGTTTTGCCTCCAGTGAATTTTCTTCGGAAAAGGAATCCGACCGTTCAGCCGTTCAAGTTGGCGATCCCTTTCTTGAAAAACTCGTCATGGATGCCACTATCAAGGCCGTTAAAAACTATGGATCTAGTATCGTCGGCATCCAGGACATGGGCGCGGCTGGCATTCTCTCGTCCAGCGCTGAAATGGGGGACAAGGCCGGCAGCGGCATTTACCTCAATTTAGATTTAGTTCCCAAACGCGAAGCGAGCTTAACGCCTTACGAGCTAATGCTTTCGGAGTCCCAAGAGCGCATGTTATTAGTGATTAAGGCCGGTGAAGAAGTTCCAATTATCGAACTCTTCAAGCAAGCTGGCTTGGAAGCCGTTGTGATTGGCAAGGTGACCAACGACGGGCGCTACCGCTTGGATTTTGACGGCAAAGAAGTCACTAACGTCGATATTGAATTCTTGACGCACGCTCCCGAACCTAAATTGGAACAAAAACAACCAGAACGGATTTCCGAGGCCAGCGCCGAGCAATTCCAGCCTCAAATTAAGGATTTAAAAGAAACCTTTCTCGCGATGTTAAAGCAGCCCACCATTGCGTCAAAACGAGCCCTTTTTCGCCACTTTGACAGTCAAGTTCGCGCTGACACGGTCATCAAACCCGGCAGTGATGCCGGGGTCGTCCGGATTCGAGGTAGTAAAAAAGCATTGGCCATGACAACCGACGTCAATAGCCGTTTCGTTTACCTCAATCCCAAACGCGGAGCAGAGTTAGCAGTTGCTGAGGCGGCGCGAAATCTTGTTGTCACTGGAGCAAAACCAATCGGCATGACGGACTGTTTGAACTTTGGCTCGCCCGATAATCCTGAAATCAATTATGAGCTACACCAAAGTGTGGAAGGGTTGACTGAAATGGCTAAGCGTCTTAACACGCCGGTCGTTTCCGGAAACGTCTCCCTCTATAACGAAACCGATCACACGGCCATTAAGCCCACTCCATTGGTTGGCATGGTTGGTCTAATCGAGGATAACCGTTGGATTACACCGGCTGCCTTCCAAAAGGCCGGCGACTTGGTTTACCTCATCGGCAAAACCGAAGATTCCTTCAACGGTTCCGAAATTCAAGTCATGCAAAAGGGTGCCATTGGCGGACAACTTTTTGACTTCAATCAGGAAGAAGAGGCCGCTAATCGGAATTTCCTCCACGCAGCTATCCGCGCCGGATTGATCAGCTCGGCCCATGACTTGAGCGAGGGCGGCCTGGCAGCTGCCCTAAGTGAAGCCCTTCTTTTGAACCACTTCGGCGGACACTTCAACATCCCCCTCAGCGATGCCCTGCTCTTTTCAGAGACTGCTAATCGTTATTTGATTTCCATCCACCCGGAACAACAAGCCGCTTTCGAAAAGTTAGCCCAGGAAAATCGCATTTATGCCCAAGACATCGGGAACGTCATCAACGGCGAAGAAGTTTTCCTAAACACAAAGGACAGCAAGATTCGCCTCAGCCTCTTTAAAATGAGCCAAGCCTACAACGGAAATTGGCAGCAGGGAGAAAGAAAATGAGCAAAGCAATCATGCCAGCTTTTGAAAAGGACAAAAGTCTAAACGAAGAGTGTGGAATTTTTGGTGTTTGGGGACGCGATGATGCCGCTTCCTTAACCTACTACGGCCTACATGCACTTCAACACCGTGGCCAAGAGGGGGCCGGCATCGTTGCCAATAATGCAGGTCGCCTCTGGCAGGAACGTGGCCTTGGCATAGTTGCCGAAGTTTTTCATAATCCCCAACGGTTAATGAACCTTAAAGGGCAGGCTGCCATTGGACACGTTCGTTATGCCACGGCCGGTTCCCACGGAATCGAAAACATTCAGCCTTTAATGGCCAACTTCAGTGACATGCAGCTGGCCTTGGCCCACAACGGTAATTTAACCAATGCTAAAACGCTGAAAAAAGAACTGGAAGACCAAGGGGCTATTTTCCAGTCTTCCTCTGATTCAGAAATTCTTTTACACCTGATTCGCCGCTCAAAAGCGGAAGCCTTCGAGGATAAAATCAAGGAAGCCTTAAACCAGATTCGCGGTGGTTTCGCCTTCCTTCTGATGACACCAACTGCCATTTATGCCATGTTGGATCCGCACGCTTTTCGTCCTTTCGTCATTGGTCAAATGCCAAACGGTTCTTACGTTGTGACTTCGGAAAGTGCAGCCTTAAACGTCGTTGGTGCCAAGCTAATTGAGGATGTTCGCCCTGGCGAACTACTTCGCATTGATGACGAAGGGCTTCACCGTGACCACTTTACCGACAAAACGACGCTGAACTTAGACGTGATGGAATACATCTACTTTGCACGGCCCGACTCCGTCATTTATGGACAAAACGTGCACCAAATTCGCAAAAAATTAGGGGCTAATTTAGCCGCCGAAGATCACCACCAAAATGCTGACATTGTTGTCGGCGTGCCAAATTCTTCGCTTTCTGCCGCTTCGGGTTACGCCGAAGCAGCCGGCCTCCCCAACGAAATGGGTCTGGTTAAAAATCAATACGTGGCGCGCTCCTTCATCGAGCCTAACCAGGACAAACGCGAACGAGCGGTCAAAATGAAGCTTTCCGCCGTGTCATCGGTAGTTAAAGGCCGCAGCGTCATCCTCGTTGATGATTCCCTGGTCCGTGGTACAACCGCCAAGTTTATCGTCCGCATGCTCAAGAAAGCCGGCGCCCGTGAAGTCCACGTCCGGATTGCCTCGCCAGTTTTCAAATTTCCAGCCTTTTATGGCATTGATGTCCAAACCCGGGCCGAATTAATCGGAGCCAATCACAGCCTAGAAGAAATCCGTCAAATCATCGAAGCCGACTCTCTTGAGTTTCTTAGCAATGCTGGACTGCAAAAAAGCATTAACCTAGGTTTGGAAAACGGCCAAAGTGGCTTAACCACGGCCTATTTCGATGGTCACTATCCGAGTCCTATCTACGATTATGAACCCGAACTTGACGAAGATTTTAAAAAGGGACTAGTTACTTTTAGCCCTGAGCCAAGCGGTCCCTTAAGCTCTTGGCCAAGAAACGTTGATTGATTAGGAATAAAAGGAGAGGACTCCATGACGAACAAATCGCAAGCCTATTCCGAGGCAGGAATTGACATCGCAGCTGGTAATGAAGCCGTTGAACTGATGACCGATGCCGTCCAAGCCACCTACACGCCCAATGTCTTATCCGGCATCGGTGGTTTTGGCGCCAGTTATGCCTTACCCCAGGACCTAAAGGAACCCGTTTTAATTAGTGGAACCGATGGCGTCGGCACGAAACTCTTAATTGCTTTGATGGCACAGCGCCACGACACTATTGGCCAAGACCTAGTTGGCATGGTCGTCAACGACATCTTGACTCAGGGGGCATATCCAGCCTTTATGCTGGACTACCTCGCTGTTGAAAAAATGCATCCCCGCCAAGTCCAAACCATCGTAACGGGGATTGCCAAAGCAGCCAAAGAATCCGGTCTAGCCCTGATTGGTGGGGAAAGCGCGGAGATGCCCGATATCTATTCCAAAGGCCATTACGACCTAGCCGCCTTCGCAGTCGGCACGGCAGAACGCTCCCAGCTCTTAAATCCTGAAGACGCACAAGCAGGGGACTACTTACTCGGCCTACCATCATCCGGCATCCACTCCAACGGCTATTCACTGGTGCGGCGAGTTTTCCAATTAGACGAGGAAGGGCAGACATGGCGCGAGCTGGATCAAGAAACTCAAAACGAATTCATCGAACCCACCAAGCTCTATACCCATGCACTATTACCTCTTCTAAAAAGTCATCTCATTCAAAGCGCAGCCCACATCACCGGCGGAGGCTTGCAAGAAAATTTGCCCCGCTCCTTTGGCAAAAATCTACAGGCGGAACTAGAGTGGGGGACTTGGCCCATTCTTCCCATCTTTGACAAAATTCAAGCCCGCGGTCAATTAAGCCTCGATGATATGCTAGAAACCTTCAATCTAGGCCTCGGCATGGTGCTTACCGTCAAACCCGCCGATTTAAAACAGGTCGAGGCCAAGCTGCAGGCACTGGACGAACCCTACTATCGCATTGGCGAACTAAAGTCACGTCCCGAAAACCAAAGCGGCTTAACTTTTAGGGGGCCGGCACCTTGGTAAATGACAAAAAATTGACCCGCCTTGCCGTTTTCGCATCCGGAAAGGGATCCAACTTCTGGGCGCTAAGCCAAGCCATGCAAGCTGATGACTTTCCTGCCGAAATTGTTTTTCTTGTCGTTGACCATCAGGATGCACCCGCTGTTGCCTTGGCCCAGCAACTCAACCTGCCCGTTCATTACTTAAACTATGCGAATTTTAAAAGTCGACAAGCAGCGGAACAATCCCTTTTAACAACCTTACAGGCCTATCGCGTTCAAGGTATTTTACTAGCAGGCTACATGCGAATCCTTGGCGAAACCTTGATTAAGGCCTATCCCGGTCGAATCGTTAACATCCATCCGGCCCTCCTGCCGAATTTTCCCGGACGAGAGGGGATTAAGGATGCCTATGAAGCCGGAGTAGCAGAAACTGGCGTGACCATTCACCTGGTCGATGCCGGCATTGATACCGGACCAATTGTTGCCCAAGCGCCCGTCCGGCGCTATCCCAGGGACAGTTTGGCAGATTTAACCGAACGAATCCACGCAAGTGAACACGAACTATATCCCAAAACTGTTCAACAGTTAGTCGAAAAAGGAGTATTTAACCCATGAAAAAGGCCCTGCTAAGCGTATTTGATAAGACCAATTTGATTCCCTTTGCCCAAGGTTTGGTGGCATTAGGCTATGAACTCATTTCAACGGGTGGCACGCACCGCACCTTGGTTGAAGCCGGGGTTCCGGTCGAGGAAGTTTCTTCAGTAACGCAGTTTCCTGAAATGCTAGATGGTCGTGTCAAAACTTTGCACCCCATCATCCATGCCGGCATCTTGGCCCGTCGTGACAAGGATAGCCACATGGCCACCTTAAAGGAACACGGTATCTCACCGATTGATTTAGTCGTCGTCAACCTTTACCCCTTCAAGGAAACCATCCAAAAAGATGGCATCACTGACGAGGAGGCGATTGAAAACATTGATATCGGTGGCCCAACTATGCTTCGTTCTGCCGCCAAAAACCATGCCGCCGTTCTGCCAGTGGTTGATCCTGCAGATTATGACAAGGTTTTGGCATATCTAGCAAAGGATGAACAGGATTACACCTTTAAGCGCTACCTTGCCGCCAAAGTTTTCGGCCACACCGCCAATTACGATGCCTTGATTAGCCAGTATTTGACCGAAGAAGAATTTCCAAGCGAATTCGCCGAAGCCGGTGAAAAGCTCATGGACCTCCGCTACGGTGAAAACCCACAGCAAAAAGCAGCCGCCTATCGCAGTCCTTTGACTGAAAAATACTCCGTCTTAGAAGCCGAAGTCTTGCACGGTAAGGCATTATCCTATAACAACATTCGTGATGCCGACGCCGCTTTGCGGACCATTGCCGACTACGCCGAAACGACAGTGGTCACGGTTAAGCACATGAACCCGGCTGGTATCGGTCAGGGGGCCACGATTGAAGAGGCATGGGACCAGGCCTCTGCCGCCGATGACATTTCCATCTTTGGTGGCATCGTAGCCTTGAACCGTGAAGTCGATGCGGCCACAGCCGAGAAAATGCACCAAATTTTCCTAGAAATCATTATCGCGCCTAGCTTTAGCAAGGACGCCTTTGAAATCTTGTCCCAAAAGAAAAACTTACGTCTCTTAACCTTGCCTTTTACCAACGAACTAGCTCAAGATCGCGAATTAACATCCGTACTGGGTGGCTTCGTGGTCCAAGACCGCGACCTGTTGACAGAAGGTGCCGACGACTTTGAAGTGGTTTCAAAACAAGTGCCAACACAAGAACAAATCGACGCCATGGTCTTTGCTCAAAAAGCGGTTAAGCACGTCAAGTCCAACGCCATCGTTGTTGCTCGTAAGGGACAAACATTGGGAATTGGTGCCGGTCAGCCCAACCGTATCGACTCCGTCAAAATGGCCATTAACAAGGCCCAGGAAAAAGAGGGTTATGACCAAGCAGTTTTGGCTTCGGACGCCTTCTTTCCAATGGCAGATTCCGTCGAATACGCTGCCCAGCACAACATTAAGGCCATCGTTGAGCCAGGTGGTTCCATCAAGGATCAGGACTCCATCGACAAGGCCAATGAACTGGGCATTGCCCTCGTCTTTTCAAAGCAGCGTCACTTCAAGCACTAAGGAGAAAGTATGGCTCAGGTATTAATTCTTGGCAAGGGTGCCCGTGAGCATGCCTTAGCCCAAACTTTCATTGCCAGTCCCCAGGTTGATCAAGTCTACGTCGCACCCGGCAACAGCGGCATGGAAACAAAGGGCATTCAGATTTTAAGCGACATCGAACTTGATGATTTCGCTGCCATGCTAGCCTTTGCAAAAGAAAAAGCAATTGATTTGACTTTTGTTGGGTCAGAAGAACCTTTAATTGGGGGAGTCGTTGATATATTTCAAGAGGCCGGTCTTAAAATCTTCGGTCCCAGCCAAGCCGCGGCCCAGCTCGAAGGTTCCAAGGATTTTGCGAAGTCGATCATGGCCGCCGCGAAAGTTCCAACGGCGCATCATCGTACCGTCACTTCGCTCCCAGAGGCCCAAGCCTTTCTCACCCAAGCCTCCTGGCCTCTGGTTTTTAAAATCGACGGACTAGCAGCAGGGAAGGGCGTTTCAATTATCGCTGAGGAAGAACAAGCTCGGAATTACTTGCTAGAAGTCTACCGCACGAATCCAGCGCAAAAGCTGGTAATCGAGGAATTCTTACAGGGTCCTGAATTTTCAATCTTCTCCTTCGTTGGACCTGATGGGCAGATTCAGCACGTGCCTCTTGCCCAGGACCATAAACGCCGTTTTGACGGAGACCGGGGACCAAATACCGGTGGCATGGGGGCCTATTCGCCCTTGCCTTGGCTGAATGAAAAGGACAAGAACCGTGCCATTCAGGAACTCGTCTTACCGGTACTTGCTGAAATGAACAAGCAGGGAATGCCATTCACTGGTGTCCTCTACACCGGCGTTATTCTGACAAAAGCAGGCCCAAAGGTCATCGAATTCAACGTTCGCTTAGGCGATCCTGAAGCCCAAGTGGTGCTGCCACAGTTGCAATCTGATTTTTACCAAAACATCTGCGATTTGCTAGCCGGTCGCCCAGCCAACTTTATCTGGCAAAAAGAAGCGTACTATCTTGGCGTCGTACTCGTTTCACCGGCCTATCCGGCCAAGTCAGAAGAAAAGCTACCGGTTCCATATTACAAAGATTTGGCTCCCTTAATCGTCAATTATGCCACGGTTGAAAAAGACGGCGAGCAGCTGGTTTCAGACGGTGGCCGCATCCTGACTGTCGTCGGCCACGAGGCAAATTTGCAAGCAGCGCGAGATGAAGTTTACCGCACCATTTTGGCCAACAATACCGCCTTGGCCTACCGCAAGGATATTGGCCATGCCGCCCTCTAAGTAAAAAAGCCCAGCAGGGCTTTTTTTCTAAAATTATATTTGACTATTTGGTCAATAATTATATACTAAGGGCATGGGACGTAATAAGAAATATGATTCAACCAAAACCCTAGCAGCCATTACCGACGTCTTCATCCAAAACGGCTACAATGGTACTTCCTTAGACGACCTAGTCAAAGCCACCGGGCTGCTGCGAGGCAGCCTGTATAGTCAGTTTGGCTCGAAGCAGGGGATGTTTAACGCCGCCCTTGCCGAGAGTTTAAGACAGCAAAACGACCAGTTATGGGGTCTGCTACTCGTCGCCATGCTAGAAGTCACCAGCAAGAACAAGACGGCTTTTGACCTCGTGCAAAAGTGGTACCAGCATAACCATGATGGTGAAATCGCAGAACAAATCGGACTCGCCCTCATCAAACGATCGGGCATTCAAGGAGATGAAAATGGAAAATAAAGTGACGATTCAAGATCAGAATTTAATTGTCGAACCAACCGGCCTCAGCAAGTTGGCTAGCTTCAAGAACAAGTTCATCATTCCCTTGTCCCACGTTGCCGGTGCAACCGTTGACCCTGGCATCATGAAGGAAAGCGCTGGCTGGCGTAATCCTGGAACCGGACTACCAAACTACCGCGGCGGTACCTTCGAAAAAGACCACGAAAAGTCATTTTTCAACGTTACCACGAAGGAAGAACCGCTGGTCATCCAGCTTAAAGAGGAAAAGTTTATCCGCCTAGTTCTGGGTGTCGAAGACCCTAAGGCTTTGGCCGAAGAAATTAATAATCAGATTAACTAAAAAAAGCAGCCATTCGGCTGCTTTTTAAATTTCAACATCCCCCTGATCAGGCAATTGCCCTTGGAACTTTACCAAAACGAAACGGGCAATTGGGGCCACAACCAATAACTGCAAAGGCAGTGCCACCACAACGTTGAGTAGCCAAGCCTTTGGGTAGGCCGAAAGTGAATTTCCGTTAATTAGGACGCCAAAGAGTGACATCAAGGTTACCATTCCTGCCACCATCAGCAGTGAAATTGTAATTGGAATCCGCAAGCCAGATTTGTTCTTAAAGCGTGGCACAATCACTTTAAAGGCCAAACCCTTGGCAATCGGTCCGACAATCAAACCATCACAGAGCATGGCCACCAGCAAGGCGAGGGGATAGCCGACGATAACTTCAGCCAAGAAGCCAGCCGACATTCCCTTGGCAAGGTAAACGTTGTAAGCCGCCATGCCCAATACCATCAAGCCAGCCATCACCAGCATAAATAACAATTCTTCTTTTAAATTACGAGGCATTTCTTTTCTCCTTTTTCTTCATTTTCAACATAGCACAAAAAATTTTTCTTCATAAGTAAGAATTTGATGAGAAAAAGCGCTAACTTCCTGCTGCGACAGCTTTCTTTCTTGCTATAATAAAAGAAAACAGTTAAGGAAAATAAAATGAAAAATTGGCAACGAATCGTTGTAAAGGTTGGGACGAGTACCATTGTGGACGACAGTGGAAAAGTCAATTATCCCGTCATTAACCGCCTAGCTCAAGTGCTAAGCTCACTCCAACAGGAGGGGCGCGAAGTGCTCTTTGTCACTTCTGGTGCCATTGGCGTTGCCATCGACCAAATGGGCTTGGCTAGCCGTCCTAAGCAAATTCCCGAGCAACAAGCGCTGGCAGCCATTGGCCAGGGATACCTAATGTCGATTTACCACCAAGCCTTTGCCTTTTATAAGCAAGAAGTCGGCCAGGTGCTCTTGACTTATGATGTTTTCGAACAGCCGGCCATGCTGGAACACACCAAGCAGGCGATTCAAGCACTCTTCAATCACCACGTTATTCCCATCGTTAACGAAAACGATGTCATTGCCGTTGACGAATTGGATCACCAACATTCTTTTGGCGACAACGATCACTTAGCTGCCTTAGTCGCTCAGCAAATTGACGCCGACCTCATTATTTTGTCTGACGTTGATGCCCTTTATACCGCCAATCCAAATTTGGACTCAAACGCTAAGCCACTCCACAAGGTAAATAATATTACCGCCGAGATTCGCCAAGCAGCTACTGGTTCAACCTCTGGACTGGGAACCGGCGGGATGACGACTAAATTAGGAGCCGCTGAGTACATGATGCAGCACGGCAAACAAATGGCCCTTATCAATGGTGCTAATCCCGATAACATTCTCGCCGTTATGGCTGGAGAAAAGATTGGAACTCATTTCCAAGGAGAAGCAGATGACTAAAATTGAAGAAATTGGACAAAAAGCCAAGGCCGCTTCACTAGAAGTCGCTCAACTTTCAATCGAGGAACGTAACCGTGTTTTGCGAGCAATGTCGCAAGCCTTAACAGCTAATCAAGCCGCAATCATCAAGGCCAACCAAGCTGACCTGGCCAAGGCTGAAGGCTTGTCAAAACCAATGATGAACCGCCTAACCTTGGACAAAAAAGTTCTCGATGGCATTGCCGAGTCCTTGGAAGCCGTCGCTGAACTCAAGGATCCTTTAGCCGGTCCTTATGAAAACTGGGAACATCCATCTGGTTTTAAAATCATTAAGAAGACTGTGCCACTCGGCGTCGTCGCCATGATTTACGAAGCCCGTCCCAACGTCACAATTGATGCCGCTGCCTTAACCTTTAAGTCAGGAAACGCCGTCATCTTGCGTGGTGGTAAGGAGGCCATTCAATCCAACATCGTTTTGGCGGAAAGCTTGCGCAACTGCTTGAAAGAGCAGGGGCTCAATCCCGATATCATCCAACTTATCGAGGATACCAGCCACGAATCCGTCAATGAGCTCCTGCATCTACGCGAATACGTTGACGTTCTAATTCCCCGTGGTTCGGGTTCCTTCATTGACTTTGTCGTTAAAAATGCCACCGTGCCCGTCATCGAAACCGGGGCGGGGAACACCCATATTTTCGTTGATGAATCAGCAGATTTTGACAAGGCCATTCCGGTCATCGTCAATGCGAAAACTCAAAAACCCGCTGTCTGCAATGCGGCCGAAAAGCTACTTATCCACGAGAAAATTGCTGCTAATTTCCTACCTAAGATTGCTGACGCTTTGCTTGCTAAGGGCGTTGAACTCCGCGGTGACAAGGCTGCCCAAGCAATTGAATCCCGTATCACTACTGCTTCTGAAACCGACTGGGATACCGAATACAACGACCTGATTATGGCCATCAAGATTGTTAAAGATGTTGATGAAGCCATCAACTGGGTCAACGCGCACACCACCCATCATTCCGAGACCATTTTGAGTCAAAACAAGGACAACGTCGCAAAGTTCATGCAGGCCGTTGATGCTGCTGTCGTTTACCAAAATGTTTCCAGCCGCTTCACGGATGGTTTTGAATTTGGCTTCGGCGCTGAAATTGGTATTTCGACTCAAAAGCTACACGCCCGTGGCCCAATGGGTCTGCCAGCCTTAACGACGCTTAAGTACGAAGTCTTTGGTGACGGGCAGGTGCGTTCTTAATGATTCGACCCGCTAAGCTAAGTGACATCAAAGCCTTAAACGCCCTCAACAAAAACGAAATGGGTTATGATTTTCCTTTGGAAGATGCTCGCCAGCAACTAGCCCTCATTCTGGCAGATTCGGAGCACCACGTTCTTGCTGTCTTTGAAGACGAGCAAAGTAGTGCGGTCCGCGGCTACATCCATGCCGAACTCTACCGAGAAATTTACGCAGAGGACGCCTTCAATTTGTTAGCGCTGGCCGTTGATTCCAGCCAACAAGGGCAGGGGATTGGCTCTGCTCTGCATTGCTGGCATGGTTGGAAAAGGAAGCGCAGCAGCGTGGCATCCATTCAATTCGCCTAAACTCTGGCATGAACAGAACAGCCGCCCATCATTTTTACGAGAAAAATGGCTATCAAGAAATCAAAGAACAGAAGAAATTCAGTAAGAAATTAATGTAAAAGAAAAAAGCGAATTTTTCTGAGATCCGCTTTTTGTTTGGATTAATTAATTTGACGCTTATTGGACATCAAGTTAAAAACAACTCTCCCCGTTTTCGCACTTAATGGTTGCGTAATCCAAAATAAGTGTCCGTCACCGGCCAACCTATGTACTTAGTATAGCACTAAATTTAACATATATTTAAATATTATTATTTATTTTGAATAGTTATACTTTCATGGTGAAAAAGTATTATCATGATTTGATATAATTTAATGAGCAAACAAGTGAAGATGGTGGCTATCCCGGAAAGGATGGTGGTTCCTATGGTGTTAAAACTATAGCAGCAACATATCCTAGGAAAGGAGAGGCCCGATGTCCGTAAAGGATGTCATCACGTTGTTGTTAGCGTTTGGGATGTTTATTCTAACGCTGATCATCGTGGTAATTGACTTAATCAAATTAAGCCAAAAAAAATAACCATCTTTGCTTAGCCGGCCTAGGTGATTATTTTTTAAGTAATTAAATTGGGTTAGCCACCGTTTTACGGGTTTGCTAGGAAGGCATCGCAGTTCCAGCTACGATGTCTTTTCTTATGCATTTAGTATAACACTTATATTTGATTTTTGTCTATCTATAGCCGTATATTTTAATAATTTTGATTTCTTGTTTAGTCGTCAAAATTAATATTTTATGATAAATAGTTTACAAAGTACTCATTAATTGTTATAGTCAAAACATTCAATCACGAAATAAGGAGAATCAAGCATATGAAGATGACTTGCATGATGTGTCAAATGTTGAAGGAATAAATGAGATTCGGCGATTATCTCATTTATTCCTTTTGGATAATTAAATGAGATAATCCATATTTGACAAGGCAAGTTCATCCATATAATTGATTAACAATTATAGATAGGCTCTGTGTTGATATGGTTTTACTGTATTAATGCGGAGCCTTTTTCTGTACAAAAAATCCGGATGAACAGGCTGAGTCAGTGAAAAGGGGAAAGAATTATGAATGCTAGTGAATTAATTTTCGATAAAAAAACAAATCAGATTCCAGTTAGTTTTTGGCGCCATTTCGCTGAAAATGAATTAATTGACGGACTTCAACATCCAGAAGTTCAACAAATTAACCTGGACGGCCATAAACACTATCTTGCTGAAACGCAACCAGATTTCGTCAAGCTCATGAGTGATGGTTACTTTAATATTCCGCTCAAAGGCGTTAAGGACGTACTCAACCTAGATGATCTCAACAATATCGAAGCCATTGATGCTGACGACGCCTGGTTAACCGAGCAGATTAGGCTAGTACAACAGCAAGTTGCCTTAGCCGGTAAGCGCAAAACTTTCTACAACATTTTTTCACCAGTTAGCAGCTTAAAGTGGCAGTTGACCTCACACGGCGTTAAAAATCCAGACCATCTTGTTGCTAAGTGGTACCAAGAAAATCCAGAAAAAATCAAACATATCCTAACCGTTTTAGCCAACGACACTATTCAGCAAATTCATGCTGTTGTAAAAGAGGGGGGAGCCAGCGGAATATACTTTAGCACTCAAGAACTACAAGGAACTTCAATCACCGAACAATTCTTCCGAGAAGTTCAAAAAGAAATCGATCAAAAGGTTATTACTGCGATTATTCAAACAGCTAAAATCAATATTCTACATATCTGTGGTTTTGAAGGGGCTACTAACCACCTTGACTGGTTTAAAGATTATGATTTGTCAATCGTCAATTGGTCAGTCAAAGCTGAAAAAATCTCTTTACGAGAAGGGCAAGCTTTATTCTCAAACAAAGTCGTTTTAGGTGGTTTTGGCAATGGTGAAAATGATGTGCTTTATTCCGGTAGCGTTCAACAAATCAAAGAAACAGTCAACGACATTTTAAATGGAATCGACAAAAACCGAATTATTATCGGCGCTGACTGTACCATTCAACGAACGACGCCCATTGAAAATCTAAAGGCTGCAATCGTTGCAGCCAAACAAGTTGTCGCGGAATAAGAGGGGGAAGTAAAATGAATAAAAAGCAAGTTAAAATTACAGCATGGACCGTCGGAATTCTAGTCGTTATTGCGGGTATCCTGGTCATACGTAATCAAAATTCCGGTAAAAGCACATCTGGTCATAAAAGAGTCGTTAACGTCGCCCACACTCAGGATTATGTTCCTTACGACTATGTCAAAGACGGTGTTTCACAAGGCTATGAAGTCGATGTTTTAAAAGCTGTTAACAAGTTATTACCGCAGTATGAATTTAAGTATCATCCGACTTCTGACGAAGATCTACTTGTCGGACTCGATTCTGGCAAGTACGATATTGGAACCAAAGGCGCTTGGAAAACAAAAGAACGTGCTAAGAAGTATATTTTACCAAAGCAAGCTGATGGTGCCTCAATCATAGGTATTACATACCGTAAAGACAGTAATTATCAAAGCTTCGAAGATTTTGCAAAGCAATCCGGTAAATTGGTGCCAATTTCACCGCAAAATGGTCAATATAATGTTATTCAACAATGGAACAAAGACCATCCAAAAGAAAAGATTGACTTGAAGTCCGCTGATCAGTTTACAGTCGGCGATGCCTATAACTGGGTTAAAGAAGGACGCTACGATGCCTATTTAGATGTTAAAGTTAGTTACCAAGAATCCATTAAAAAGAATGAAAGTGATGCCCAACAATTAGCTTACCTGCCTTATAAGGGTATTGAAACGTATCCCATCATTAGCCGCAGTAATCCCAAGAATAAGCAGCTAGCTGACGACTATGACAAGGCCATTGAAAAGCTAAAGAAGAATGGTACCCTTGCCAAGCTTTCACAGAAATACTTCCACGAAAATGTTTGGGATTTTGTTGGTAACAAGTAACAGGAGGAAATATGCCCAGTTTTGATTTTGACTTTTTCAAGAGTAGCTTTTCATACGTTTTACCATTCCTACCTGTAACCCTAACCATTATTTTCTTTTCGATTTTATTCAGCTCTTTATTTGGCCTTATTCTCGCTCGAGCTGAACTAAGGACGAATACCATCGCTGCCAAAATTGCATCCGCCTACGTCTTTGTCTTACGCTCAACACCGCCAATCGTTCTACTTTTCTTAGTATTTTACGGAATCCCAAAGTTATTTTTATTCACATTAAACGTGAATATTAACAGATGGAATCGGACAATTTTTGCTATTCTAGCACTGTCCTTACTGTATGCTTCAAATTTGTCTGAAGTATTTAAATCAAGTTATCTAGCAGTTGGCTCAGCACAATCAGAAGCTGCTGAAATGGTAGGTCTGTCACCCTGGCAAAGCTTCATTCGAATTACCATGCCACAAACAGCAGTCATTGCCTTACCCAACTTTACGAACACAGTTGCCGCGTTGATTAAAGACTCAGCCTTAGCCTACATTATTGGCATCATGGACATTGTTGGCGCAGGGAACAACTTGATCGCACGGAACTATGGCCACTTTGCCTTTGAAACCTACTTAGCACTAGCAATCATTTATTGGGTATTTTTCATTCTTGTCGAACAGGCCGCTAAATTCTCGGAACAAAGACTAAACAAAAAGCAGGCAGCACCAGTAATTTGGAAAAGTGGGGAAACAATATGAACATCGATTTCTTGGTAAAAACCCTTATCAAAGCTTTTCAAGCCATCCCAATTACGCTATTAATCACTGCCGTTGCCTTGTTGATTGGTTTAATCTTTGGCGGATTATTGACTTGGATTAAGATCAAGCGTTTCCCAGTGCTATATCAATTGGCACAGTTATATACAACCATAATCCGAGCGACTCCAATGGTTTTGATTATTCTAATTTTCTACAGCATCTTACCAAGCATGGCCAATGCAGTTTTGAATCAACAACTCCACTGGAAAATTAAAATTTTTGACATTAATCCAATTTTCTACGCTTTTTTGATTTTTGGTTTAATCGCAACAGCCAATCTATCGGAAGTTTTCCGTTCAGCCCTAACAACTGTTGATGAAGGGCAGGGGGAGGCCGCCCAGATGGCTGGCCTTTCCACCTGGCAAAGCTACAAGCGGATTATTATCCCACAGGCATTAGTAGCCGCCATTCCAAATGTCGGTAACTTAACGCTCAACATTATGAAGGGAACTTCCTTAGCATTTTTAATGACTGTTTCAGAAGTTACGGCGGTAGCAAAAATTCAGGCTTCCTATACCTATGACTATACCGAAGCTTACCTGGATATTTTTCTAGTTTACTTTATCCTAGGCGCAATTCTACAGTTCATTTTCAAACTTATGATTAAACACTTTTCAAAAAGTCAGTCTGCTAAACAAGTGGCAGCATAAGGAGGGTCACATGCTAAAAATCCATAATTTTCAGAAAAAATTTAATAATCGTGAGGTACTAAAAAGTATCAACCTTGACGTTGATAAAGGTGAAGTTCTGGCCTTGCTAGGTCCTTCTGGATCAAGGAAAACGACCTTCTTGCGTGGACTTGCTTTCTTAACGCCTGGTGACGCAGGTGAAATCACCATCAATGATAAGCAAATTAACATTGATAAAATTACAAAGGCTGAAATCAAACAGCTGCGTGATAAAATGGGATTTGTTTTTCAGAACTTTAATCTTTTTCAGAACAAAACTGTTCTTCAAAACTTAACAGAAGGGTTGATTTACGGTCACCATTTTTCGAAGGATGAAGCCGAAAAATTAGCAAAAAAAGCGCTCGCTAAAGTAGGATTGTTAAAGTTCATCAACCATTATCCGCATCAGTTGTCAGGTGGCCAAGCACAAAGAGTTGGTATTGCCCGAGCAACGGTTTTAGATCCAGAAATTATTTTATTTGACGAACCAACCAGCGCCCTAGATCCAGAACTCGTTATTGATGTTCTTAAGGTAATCAAGCAGTTGGCTGATGAAGGTAAAACACTAATCGTTGTAACACATGAAATGGCTTTTGCGAAAGAAGTCGCTGATCAAGTCGTCTTCATGGATGGTGGTGTGATTGTTGAAAAAAATCACGCCAAACCATTCTTCGAAGAACCAAAATCACAACGTTTGAAAGATTTTCTTAGTCGAATCGACGTTGCTAAGTCATTGGCAGCAATCCAATAAAGTAAAAGGCCCGTTGGCGCGGGTCTTTTTATACATAAATTTGATTAATCAAATTAAGCCAAAAAAAATAACCATCTTCGCCTGGACGCCTAGATGATTATTTTCCAAAATAATTAAGATGGTTAGCCACCGTTTTACGGGTTTGCTAGGAAGGCATCGTAGTTCCAGCTACGATGCCTTTTCTTATGCACCTAGTATAACACAAACCAAAACAATACTTAATAAATAATAAAGTATTACGTTATTTTGCTACAATTTAAACAGCAAACAAGTGAAGATGGTGGCTATCCTGGAAAGGATGTGGTGCTTATGGTGTAAGTCATAAACAAACAGATTCTAGGAAAGGAGACGCCCGATGTCCGTCGCGGACGCCATCACGTTGATCATCGCGTTTGGAATGTTTATTCTGACGTTTATTGGCCTCGTGATTGAGCTAATCGATAAAATTAGCAATAAAAAATAACCATCTCCGCTTCGCTAGCCTGATGGTTATTTTTAAATAACAAGAATGGGTAGCCACCGTTTTACGGGTTTGCTAGGAAGACATCGTAGTCATCAGCTGCGATGTCTTTTCTTATGCTTTGATTATAACACTAATATTTTATATTTCATCATATTAAAATGATTTTTTTATATTTACCAAAAACCACTTGATACACACTCCAGTTTTCTACCTTAGCGATTGACCGATGCTTCCAGTGCATGCACTTTGCGCTCTTGGAAAACCAAAATAACAAGCAGAACAAGAGCGAAAATAGCAGCGGCATAAATAACATTTGAAGCCATTGACCAGCCATATTGACGAACCAATGAACCAATCACGGCAGTTGCAATCGTTTCCCCAAAAATGTATTGGAAGAAGCCCATAAAGCCAGTCGATAATCCCAAGGCGTAGTTTGGTACCGCTTCATTGACCATTAAGCCAACTAGTGACAACGGTGTATAAATCAGTGTTCCAAGCAAAAAGAGCACAACAACCAAAGTTAAATGACTACTTGTCGTGAAGTAGAG
Organism: Eupransor demetentiae; assembly: GCF_963930865.1. Classification (NCBI taxonomy): domain Bacteria; kingdom Bacillati; phylum Bacillota; class Bacilli; order Lactobacillales; family Lactobacillaceae; genus Eupransor; species Eupransor demetentiae. The sequence continues at coordinate 483,667 of NZ_CAWVOH010000001.1, forward strand.
GAAGAGACAAGTTAGCATGCCAAGCACCGATAGCAAGCAAATCATTGCTCGACGACCATTAAAATAATCAGATAGGGCGCCAAGCGCAATGACACCAGGTACGGCAGAAATTTCAAAGATACCAACAAACCATTTTGCCCAGGTAACAGAGAAGCCTTTGGTTGGCAGGTAAGACGGAATCCAAGACAGGATACCGTAGCGGACAATGTAAATCGACATCGAGGTTAGGGTAACCAACCAGACCACCCGGTTTAATAAAATACTGTGAAGGAAAACTTGAACAAAAGACAGGTTAGTCTTGCTTTCGTTGGAAGCATTTCCGTTACCGTCGAGTTCGACATAGCCGGAATAAGTGTTGATATCCGGTAAGCCGACACTTTCCGGAGTATCCGTGTTGATCAGAAGCATCAAGGTTGCAATCAGTGCAGAAAAGACGGATGCAACAACAAAGACCATTGTTAGTGATCCAGAAAAGAGGAAGGTTGCCAACTGAATCGAGGCAACACAGAAGAATGCACCCGCATTATGAGCAGAAGCCCAAATCGAGAAGGTCGTGCCACGCTTTTTCTTTGAAAACCAAAGGGAAATTTGACGTTGGCAAGCCGGTGCTCCCATCGACTGCGTCACCGCAATCAGGAGCATCAAGGCCAAAATGACATAGAAGTTATCCGTAAAGCCAATTAACAAGTTGAAAAAGGCTGACAGATAAAGGCCAATGGCCAAAAACCAACGGGCATTTAGTCGATCCACTAAAGCACCCATGAAGATCTTCGCAATTCCATAGCCAACGCCAAATGTCGACAAAATTAAACCAATTTGCCCAATATCAAAGCCATAAACGTCCATGATACGGACTTGTTCAGTCGTGAAAACTAGTCGAATAATGTAATAGCCGATATAGGAAAAAGAAGTTGCTAGAAGCACTCCAATCTGGCGGCGACGATATTCACTCTTTTGGCTGGTATTCCTCACAGCCCTGTTTGTTCCAAACATATCTAAACCTACTTTCTCTTAAAGAGGCCTGAATTCTGATTTATTTTGAATTAAACCTCTTTGAATATTTTCTTATGGAAACGCTTACATTTTCCATCTGAGCTGATTATATAGAATCTTTAAAAATAAAGTCAAGCAGCAATATGATGGTTTTTGATAAAAATTTTGCCATTAAATGTCAGTACGCATAAAGAATAATTAGAAAGACGAATTTGATTTTTTAATTAGAATAGTCGTCGAATACGGCTGCATTAGCATAGAATTTGGATTGATTTAAGCGATATTCCCAGAAGAAAACTAGTTTACGTCAGGGATAAATTGTAGGAAAAGCATAATTGAATACAAAATAAAAACACCGAGTTGATTCGGTGTTTTCAAGAGAGTGATTAATCATACTTTTTAATTTTTGTATGAGAGAGATATAAATTTAGTTACTGCGTTTCCAGATACATTACTTTCGATAATATATATTATGTAAACTAAATAAAAATGCTTAAACATAAAATATAAAAACCTATGTTAAAATAATGTGTTTCTAAATAAATCAATTTTTTATAAAAGTAAGGAGTGTTTACGTGGAAGATGCAAAAGAAATAATGAAAAAATGGGCTAATCAAGAAACTACTTGGTATCCCACAAGAATTGAAAGTTTCCGAAATTCATTTAAATTGGCTCCCAAATTTCCAAATGGTGCAGATACGTATGATATACAATCTAATTTATCCTATAATTTTCAAAGTTTACAGTACATACTCCTTCAAATTGATGGACTTGTTCTATCAGAAGTCTTAAAAAAAAATTTGATTAAGTCTTTCGTTATTACCGGGATGTCAATTATTGAAGTTTCTTTCTATTCAATTTTAACTAAAAATCAATTTTAACTAAAAAAAATAAGATTCCTACAACTGCACCTGAGTGGATTCCATCCAAAGAAAAATTCAATCATATTGTAGATAAAGACAAAGGTCTGGGATCAATAAAAATCGAAACAACTATTTATATAAAAAACGCAGATACTAAAAATCCAGTTCTAACACCTCCAACGTTAGACTCCATGATTAAAAAAGTAAAAGACCTAAAAAGCAAAAAACAAATCGTCTGTTTGACTAGTGATGATTTTCCTGTCTTAAAAAGATTAAAAAACAAGAGAAACCATGTACATTTACAAGGTGGAGTTGATATTGACACTGATTACAAATCTTTTAATATTGATGACCTAAAACTTATGAAGCGCGTTTTATTCAATTTATTTGGAAAAATTATTGATGAAAAGAATGGTGAATCAGAAATGAGCAATACCCCTTCTTTATTCGACTTTCTTCAAGACGCTGACCCTGAATAATCTTCTAATTGACATTTATAACTGTACGCGAAAATTATTTGTATCATACTGATAAACTTTATATTTTTCACATTGACGATTATCAATGCATCGTCAAAACTTTTATTCAATTCGATATTGCAAGAGAAAATTTATTATCAATCTAAAATTAAGAACATGAAACCTTTCAACGACACAATCCGTTTCCTCATGGAAATTATCACTGATGTTCTGCTCATCATGACCGGGCTATCCTTCAGCAATCCCCTGCTAAAAATCACCTTTGCTGGAATTATTCCCGTTTTACTATTAGTCATCTGGGCCATCTACATGGCACCTAAATCCAACAAGCGCCTTCCCGAAGCGCAACGCTTAGTCGTTGAAATCATAATCTTCGGCTATACAACCATCATGACTTGGCTCTTTTTCGCACCAACAGTGGCCTTGATTTACCTCGTCGTAATAACCATCAACACATATTTCGATCATAAACTATAAAAAGCAGACCCGTTTGGGCCTGCTTTTTACATTAAATTATGCTTTGTCTAGTAAATTATTTGTAAAAAATTAACTCAGATATACAATGAAATTTCCAAGTACGAGTTTTTGTCACTCTATCCCTTTAGTAGCGGCAATCATATCTAAGTTTCTGAGTCGTTTTCCAAACATAAATATTGTTGAAGTAGAAGCCAAAACAACGATTATTGATGAAAGAATAAAACTTATAATACTAATTGACGGATAATAAATTACTTCGGCGGAGTTAAAAGTCGTAATGTATTTTGATAAGAACCAGTAACCGAAAGGAACTCCAATTATCCAACCAATTATCGTAATCGTAAGATTTTCTTCAATAGTTAGCTTTCGAATGTTACGAACTGAAAAACCTAAAATTTCCAAGGTGGCATAACTTCGAGTTCTTTCAGCAAAACTAAGTGAACCGATATTATACAGAATAACAATGGTCAGAAGAATACCAAAAATTTGGATTAATTGGAAAATACTGTTCAGGTTCGTAATCATTTCATTTGCGTTTTTACGTTGTTGACCAATATTTACGATTTTAAGATGATCACCATCAAATTTCTGGTTGATAGTTTCCTTAGATTTTCTTGTCAGAATACTTGTTGCTTTATACTTGAATCCGTGTTTTTGCCAAACAGTTTTTGAAATATAAATGGACTGAGGAGAATTTGTCTTTAAAATACCACTGATCACAAATTTTTCGGAATTATTCGCTAATGAAGGGGAAATTGTGATTTTTTGTCCCTTTTCAAGCTTGAATTCTTTTGCAATTCCTTCCGAAATATAAACACCATTCCCGGAAATTGTTTTATTATTCGACATTCTCATTTTCAAATACTTTTGAGAATTATCATCAAAAATTACAATAGGTTTTTCAAAATTGTGTTTATCTATTTGACCGTAAACCGTTTCAATTGTCCCGGCATTCAAATACCTCACAAGATCAGTAACTTTTTGCTCAGAAACTACTGAATCCAAATTGATTTTATTGCTATAGGTATATTCTCTGCCATAAGTGGTATTAACTTGATTTTGCATCGAATCTTTTGTCCCAAAACCGGTCATAATCAATGCCAAGCCACCGATGATGCCCAACAACCCCATCGACATTTGAATTTTGTTGCCAAAATTATCCCTTATTGACCACTTATTTCCATATGGAATTCTTAACCACAATGAATGGAATTTTTCCAAAAGAACGTGTTGATTCATCTTTTCAGAATTGCCGGACTTAAACAGAGTCGCAGGTGTGCTCCGTTTGGTTTTATTAGTAGCAAAATAAGCCGAAGATGTACAAATTAGAACAACAAATAGTGCAACTAGCAAAGAAATAGGAGTAAAACTAATATTCCAACTAGGCAATGAAAACATTTGTTGCTGCGTATTCATAATAAACTTAGCTAGAAGGGGCGAAAGTACAAGTCCTAAGCTGGCACCACTAATTCCGACAAGCAAACCGTATAAACTGTAATAGAAAGCAATAGAACTTTGTTTCATCCCCAATGAGGTTAATGTGGCAATGTCGTTTTGCTGTTGATTGACCACTTTTTTTATAGTTGTATACATAGCTAAAATCGCAAGCAAAATGAAAATAACAGAAAAAAGAATTGATAAATTACGAATTTGGTTAACTCGATCAAAAGCAGTTGAAACACCAACATTACTATCACGATTTTGAATCGTAATATATTTACTTTGGACAATGTTTCGAATTTGCTTTTTGCTATAGCCACCTTCTTTAATAGTAAAATCAACAACATTATTAATGTCAGGTATAGCAAAATATTTCAACAAAGTTTGGCTGTCAGTGAAGACATAACCATAGTTTTCTGACTCGGGAGCTATGTAGTCAGAGGTTCCGGTGTAATACATTCTATCCGGGGATTCAATCTCGCCAGCAATTTTCAATGTAGCATTTCGTCCATTGACAGAAACGTCTATTTTGTCGCCTTTTTTAAGATTATTTTCTTGAATAAATTTATCATTCAAATAAATATAACCGAGTTTAGAGCTTGGAAGATTCCCATTCGTTTCCAAAACCTTAGACACCTTCTGATTACCAAAAGTATTAATTTCTATATTTTTCTGTTTTCCATCTAACAGTAAATTCCCGTTAACTTTTGTCCTGGCGGAAAGATTTTTAACACCCTTTACATTTGCAATCTCCTCAATCTGTTGGTTAGATAAACCAGTCGTCACAAGTTCTGAATCAGCTAAATTAGATCTTTGCGCATAATTTGAAATATTAACATGCAATCCGTTCCAGACGCCTTCAAGTGCCGTATAAAACAAGACACTTAGCATTGCCATTAAAAATACAGAGAAAAATTGAGTCCAATTTTTTGTTACAGTTCGAACAAGTTTTTTTAGTAAATATTTCATTCCCAATCTATCTCCTCAACTTCAAGGGGATTTGAATTTTCAACTGTTTCTTCAATTCTCCCATCTTTAATTTTAATTACTTGATTAGCGATACCAGCAACAAGTGGGTTGTGCGTCACAATTACAACAGCCGTCTCTGCATCAACACTCTTTTTCAAAATCCCAAACACTCTTTGTGATGTTTGTGTATCAAGTGCACCTGTTGGTTCGTCGCAAAGTAAAAGTTTTGGCTTCTTAGCTAATGCACGTGCAATGGAAACTCTTTGCATTTCACCACCAGATAATTGATCTGGAAAATTATTCCTTCTTTTGTAAACATCAACCTGTTTCATATAATTCGGAACTTCTTTTTCAAATTGCTTTCCACGTAAGCGAGCAGAAATAGCCACATTTTCTTCCACCGTTAAGTTCGAAATCAAGTTATAAAACTGGAAGACAAAGCCAACAATATTTTTTCTATAACTTGTTAAAGCTTTCAAGGAAGATGTTTCAATTCGCTCCCCTTCATAAATAACTTCTCCGGATGACGGATTATCCATTCCACCCAAAATATTTAACGTTGTGCTTTTTCCAGAACCGCTTGGTCCCAAAATAACAGTAAGTTCATTTTTTCTAATGGTTAAATTAATATCTTTAAGAGCGACCGTTACTTCACTACCATTCTTGTATTGTTTGTTGATATTTACTAATTCAAGCACGATATTGTTCCTTTCGATGAATCAAGTTTGTAAAATAAATAATAAAGTTATAATATGATGGTTACTGTGAAATAAAAAGTAGGCTCTTTTTTTACAGATACTGTATTTTTTTAAAGTGAGGATCAACATGACTCCCGAAATTGACCAATTAGAATGTCCTGTAAACCCCTTCATGAACATTATTAATGGGAAATGGACTATCCATATTCTTTGGGAACTTTACCAAGAAAATAATCACTATGGCAGCCTTTTAAAATCCTTACCTGGAATTAGCACAAGGACCCTTTCAACGCGACTTAAAATGTTGGAAAACAACAATATTATTACGAGAAAGGTAATTACGGAAACAAATCCCCCAATGGTTTCATATCCTTTCACAGAAAAAGGATTAAGTTTAGTACCTATCTTAATGTCAATGAAAAACTGGTCGGAAGAATATTCTAAACACTAATTTTGATTTGTTTTTCATGATATATAAAAAGCAGACCCCGCGGTCTGCTTTTTTCTATACATTATTCTTCATCCACATCAACCACCCAGCCTTCGGGTGCTTCCACGTCACCAAACTGGATGCCTGAAAGCTCGTCGTAAAGCCTGCGCGATACGGGTCCAACCTCGCTTTCGAAGTAAAAGACGTGCTTCTTGCCCTTGTATGTTACGGACCCGGCTGGCGAAACAACGGCAGCATTTCCCATCGCTCCAGCTTCGGCATACTTGTCCAATTCGTCGACCTTGACGTCACCTTCTTCAACTTCCAAACCCAAACGATTTTTGGCCAACCACAGCAAAGATTTCTTGGTCACGGATGGCAAAACGGTGTCTGATTTGGGCGTGACAAATTTGTTACTGCCTTTTTCAACAGCGAAGAAATTAGCCGATGAGAATTCATCCACCTTGGTATGCGTGGCGGGATCCAAGTAAAGCACGTCATCAAAACCGGCCTCACGCACCTTCTTAGCTGTAGCCAAAGTTGAAGCATAGTTTGCCGTTGCCTTGATGTTACCAGTGCCGTCAGCGGCTACTCGATCATGGTCGTCATCCACCACGTAATTATGCGGCGCTAAACCACCCTTGTAGAGGGCCCCAACGGGCGTCACGTAAATCGTAAAAAGGTATTCCTCGGCTGCGGACGAACTCCTCGACCGGTACTTCCGGCATCGCCATGCGGCGAGCTCCTACGTTCATTCGCTTGGCAAATTCGTCGGGCCGGAACAAGACAACTCGTCCATCCTTAGTGCCGTAGGCCTTGTTTCCTTCGAAAACACCTTGGCCATAGTTGACGATTGGCGAAGCTTCGCGGACCGGCAACTGCGGATCCGTTTCCAAGCCAGCCTTGTACCACTTACCGTCCTTCCAATAAGCACGCCAGCGATATGGCATCTCAGTATAAGAAAAATCTAATTTATCCCAATCCATCTTCTTTGTCATCATTTCATCCTCCAAAATTATCCTGTCAGTTATGTATTAGAAAAAGAAAAGGCCTCCCACACGCCGATGGGAGGCCTTAAGTCCCATTCAGCTTCAAAATCACGCGTGAATAGGACTTACGATATAACTTCGTTAAAAAATCACGAATTCGTAAAATCCTGTTTATTAATAATAATGATAGTGGTTGATAGTTGCTTATTCATTAGAATATGCTCCTTCTTCTAATCTTTTTATAATCTAACACGGAAGCTGAAGGAAGGCAAGTCTTAATTTCAAAAAACATTACTGCATGATAGGCGAATTTTACTTATCAAGAAAAACAAAAGATACCATTAAACCCGAACAACTGTTATAATTTTTGTATCGTATTGGAGTTATATCCGGTTTTTAATGCTAACCGAGTCTCTACCGTCCGGCAAAAAGGACGACTAACACCAATCTCTTTTAGACGCTTTTCGCGTTCTTTTTGGATGAGACTCTCCGCATTAACTGGATATGGCCATACAATCTTATGCCTTCCAAGGAGATCTCATGGACACACCCAATCAACCCCTACCCAAGTTTCAAGCATTGCTACTGGGTCTGCAGCACGTTCTGGCGATGTATGCCGGATCAATTCTGGTTCCCCTCTTAATTGGAACTGCACTGCATTTTTCACCCAAGCAGCTAGCCTATCTAATTTCTGTTGATATTTTCTGTACGGGTATCGCGACACTCTTCCAGTTAAAGCAAACGCCTTTGACCGGAATTGCCTTGCCTGTAGTTCTCGGCTCTTCCATTCAGGCCGTTTCGCCCTTAATCAACATCGGTTCAACTCTCGGTTGGGGTGCCATGTACGGAGCCACCATCGTCGCCGGGCTCTTTGTCGTTTTAATTGCTGGTTCCTTTGCCCGACTACGCGCCTTATTCCCACCGGTCGTGACTGGTTCTCTTATCACGGTCATCGGACTGAGCTTAGTTCCGATTGTCTTACAAAATTGGGGTGGCGGTAACTTGACTGCCGCTAGCTTCGGTTCCCTACAAAATCTCCTAATTGGCTTTGTGACCGTTGCCATTACCTTGCTTTTGATGAAATTCGCCCATGGCTTTCTGAAAGCCATTGCTGTTTTGCTGGGGATTATTTTGGGTACAATTTTTGCAGCTTTACTCGGCTCGGTTTCGCTAAAACCTGTTAGCGATGCAGCCTGGTTCCACCTACCACAGCCCTTCTTTCTGGGGACACCAAGCTTTTCTTGGTCGGCCAGTCTAACCATGATTGTCATTGTCCTGACGGCCATGGTGGAAGCAACAGGTGTTTACTTTGCCCTTGCTGACTTAACCGGCAAAAAGCTGGAACGAAAGGACCTAGCTCGTGGTTACCGCGCCGAAGGATTGGCCGTCGTTCTTTCTGGAATTTTCAACACCTTCCCCTACTCGACCTTTTCGCAAAACGTTGCCGTTGTGCGTTTGTCGGGTGTTAAAACGAAACAACCCATTTACTACGCAGCCTGTCTCCTAATCTTGTTGGGCCTGTTACCCAAGTTCGGTGCGCTGGCAACCATCATTCCCAGTCCTGTCCTTGGTGGTGCCATGATGGTCATGTTTTCAACGATTGCCATCCAGGGCTTCCAGATCCTTGGTAAAATCAATTTGAATCAGGAAGGTAATTTGCTCACAGCAGGATTATCAATTGGCGCAGGCCTTGGCATTACAGCTGTTCCCAGCTTCTTTGGCCAATTACCAGAGGCGCTGAAGCTCGTCTTTAGCAATGGCGTGGTCGTGACCACGCTAGTTGCGGTCCTCCTAAACCTCCTGCTTAATGGCTGGCCAAAAGAAAATCAAAATATTTAAGGAGCTAAATTCTCATGAAAGAATTAGAAGCACGCATTCAATCGGAAGGCCACGTTCTAGGCGAAGATATTCTAAAGGTCGATTCCTTTTTAAATCATCAAATCGACCCCAATTTAATGCAAGCCATGGGCAATGAATTTGCCCGGCTCTTCGAAAGTCAAGGCGTTACCAAAATCATCACCGTTGAAGCTTCCGGAATTGCCCCTGCCGTCATGGCGGGACTAGCATTGGATGTCCCCGTCGTTTTTGCCCGCAAGAGCAAATCACGTATTCTTTCCGATGAGGCCTTTACGGCAGATGTTTATTCCTATACTAAGCAAACGACTAACCAGATTCGTATCGAAAAGCGCTTTCTTTCGGCCAGTGACCGGGTTTTAATCATTGATGATTTCTTAGCTAACGGCCAAGCCTTGTTGGGCCTCAAAGCCTTGGCCGATGAGGCTGGCGCAAGCATCGTTGGTGCTGGCATTGTCATCGAAAAAGCCTTCCAGCCAGGTCGTAAAGCCGCTAATGAGGCTGGCTTAAATAACATTCAATCCTTAGCGCGCATCGCCGCTTTTGAGGATGGACAAGTCATTTTCGTTGATGAAGAGAAGTAAAAAGAGTTGGTAGAAACCGACTCTTTTTTGTTTGGATTAATGACGAACGAAGGACCGATCATAAAATCTTTTTATTCGGATTATTCGCTTATTTTGGATTAAACCACGACCTATTATTAACATTTTCTTGCATTCATGACCAAAAACACGTATATTATCCTTTGGTTAATTGTTAATTAACTCTAAACACGATTATCCCAATCGAATCGGAAAAGGAAGTACCACATGAAAACATTTGATTACGATGCTATCCGTCTTTTGCCCAAGAAAAGTGTCTTGAAGAGCCGCCGCGAAGCCGATACCAGCGTTATTCTTGGTCAGCACCGTTTCAAGCTACCAGTTATGCCGGCCAACATGGCGACGGTGATTGATGAAAATCTCGCCGAATGGCTTTCAGCACGTGGCTATTTTTACGTGATGCACCGTTTTCAGCCCGAAACTCGTTTTGATTTCGTAAAAAAAATCCAAGCCAAGGGACAAATTGCTTCCATTAGTCTTGGTATTACTGATGATGAATACAAATTAATTGATCAATTCCAGACCAACAATGTTTGCCCAGAATACATCACCATTGACGTCGCCCACGGCCACTCCGACTATGTGATTAAGATGGTTCGCTACATCAAGGAAAAGCTGCCTAACACTTTCCTAATTGTCGGCAATCTTGGTACTCCTGAAGCCATTGTTGAAATTGAGGCAGCCGGTGCCGACGCAAGCAAGGTTGGAATCGGCCCTGGAAAAGCCTGCATCACCAAGGACAAGACCGGTTTTGGTACCAATGGTTGGCAGTTGGCTGCTATCGCTCAGTGTGCCCAAGTCGCCAACAAACCCATCATTGCTGACGGTGGCATTCGTCATAACGGCGACATTGCCAAGTCCATTCGTTTTGGTGCAAGCATGGTCATGATTGGTTCCATGTTTGCCGGTCACGATGAAACTCCCGGTGACATCATTGAGGAAGACGGGCAAACTTATAAGGCCTATTATGGTTCAGCCTCTGCTGCGCAAAAGGGCCACCAGCATAACGTCGAGGGGCGCAGTCTCAAGGTCGAGTACAAAGGCAGCATTCAAAGTACTTTGACCGCCATGGAAGAAGATTTACAGTCCGCCATTTCCTATGCCGGCGGCCGTGATTTGACCAGTTTGAAGACGGTCGACTATGTTGTGCTAACTGATTACTAAAGGAAAAAGCAGACCTTCATGGTCTGCTTTTTTATTCAAAGAATATCCAAATTCCAATCGCAAAATAAATCAGCGCAACTGCCAGATGTTCACGTTTATTGATTACCCGGCGAATGACCGACCAACCGCCGATTTGCTTGCCAATCAACCACCAGAGCGGAATCATCACCACGAAGCCCGATGCAAAAACTAAGGTCTGATCAAGACTTTGTTTGACAATGATTGGGATATAAATGCCCAGATTGTCGGCCCCGCCCGCGATGGTTAAGGCAGCTACCTGAGCAACACTGATTTTACTTCCGGTTGATTCCTTAAGCTTATTTTTCTCAAATAGCTTCTTAAGCGCCAAGATAATCGGCACAATCCCCAACCACTTAACCGGAAAATCAGTGGCGGCCGACAGAAAAGTCGCAATGCAAAAACTGACGAAGAGCAAGGTGAAAACGCCAATGTACTGACCGGCCAAAATGTTGCGCCGATCCTTCTTGCCGGCCGCTTGAGCAAAGAGAACGGTCAAGACCACGATGTCATCCATATTGCTGCTGATGAAGGCAATGATGCTGATTATAATAGTCATGGCATTCCCTGTCCAAGTATCGATTACAAATTTGTTGTTTTTATTTTATCATGTTGAGCAATTCACCTGATAATATGCTTTATTGTTCGAAAATTTTTGCGATTCCTTCTTGAATTGTAGTTACCTTAAAATTCGGAAAAGCATTACGGAACTTCGCATCTGAAAAAATGTTATCCTCTGCGTAACGTGGCAATAACTCCATTAACTCTTTAACCGATTTACTAAAGTGTGAACCAAATTGAAAAATCCAGTATGGTAATACCCGATATGATACTTTGCCTCCGGTAACGTCTTTAATAGCTTCAATTAACTGTTGATACGTCAGTGGACGGTCAACGGGCAAATGCCAAGTCTGGTTATATGCTGAAGCTGTATTAGCTAACAATGCCATCGCTCTACTAGCATCAGGTGTCCAAATTAAAGTCCTTAATTTATCGGCTGACAAAGGAATTAGAGCTTTCTTATCTCGCTTAATACGGTTAAATATCATGGTGTTTGTAATACTTTGCGTTTTGCCCGGTCCATAAAATTCAGGAGCACGACAAATCATAGTATCTAAATCTGAAGAAGTCATTAACTCTTCAATTTGGCTAGCCATTTTTGACCTTACTTCAGATTTAAGACCCTTAGGAGAATATTGCATCTGTTCCGTTTGAATTTCATTATTCTTAGGGTACATATAAGTATTATCGAAGAAAACAAGCTTTGCTCCAGTTTGTTCACAGGCCCGAACAACATTGTTCAACATCGTTGGAAAATCCCTATGCCAGATTTTACCGTCCATTGGTAAGCCGGCCGTAAAATATACAATCTGACTGCCCTTTACGGCCTTCAATGTTTGATCATAATTCGTTAAATTTGCGGGTACAAGCGTATCATCCTCATTAATTTTCTTTGGATGGCGACTTACTAAACGAATATCTTTCGTGTAATTTCGATTCAACTCCTTTGCTAATTCTTGTCCAATTTGTCCATTACTTCCTAATATTGCTTGTGTCATGATAATGCCTCAATAAATTTGTTAGCAACTGCCCGAACAGAAAATGGATTCTGACCAGTAATGAATTGGCCATCTTGCACGGCGAATGAAGCATAAGCACGTTTTTTCTCATATTTACCACCGCGTGCTTCCACCATTTTTTGGTTAAGAAAAGGCACAACCTTACGCTTTCTTGCCAAAATTTCTTCAGTGGCAGTGAAGCCAGTAATCTTTTTATTTTTAATTAAATAATTTCCTTCGGCATCATGTAAATTCAGCAAACCGGCGATTCCGTGACAAACTGACATAACGTAACCATTATTTTGATATATCGCTTCTGCAATTGTCTGCAATTCTTTGTTATCAGGAAAATCCCACATCACACCGTGTCCACCGGTGTAATAAATTGATGCATATTCGCTGGGGGTAACCTGACTAGGCTTCAAGGTATTTACCAGAGCATTATTCACAAAATTATCATCACGATATAGCTTCATCGTGGCATCATCTAAATAAGACATACTACGCGGATCTAAGGGTACAAAACCACCTGATGGACTAGCATAGTCGACTCCGATTCCGTTTTTCTGCATTTCATCAACAAATTCTGCACTCTCACCGAGCCACAATCCTGTTGCTTCATCACGGTTACCATAGCTTTTCACATTGGTCTCAACTACTAATACTTTGGTCATGATTCCTCCATTCGGTCAGTGTATTGAATAACATCGCCGATAAAATTCTGCAATTGTGTTAACTTTTCATTCTTAGGACAAACATAGTAGAAATTCTTCCGTGCTTCAGAACGATAATCAACTAGTTCAGCATCCCGCAAAATCTTTAAATGATGCGAGACCGCCGGCCTCGACAATCCTGTTGCGCTCGTCAGTTCCCCTACTTGCAGTCCAGAACAACTCTCGTCACCCAGCAATTGGATGATTATTTCCTGACGTTTTTCGTCACCTAATGCTTGTAATAAGCCGGAGAGATTCTGAAAATCAGATTTTAGCGCTGAAATATTTTTATCCATGGGACACCTTCTTTATTTATATGGTTTAAATATTTAAACCATTAAAACACAAACCATTTTAAAGAGCAAGATTTTTAATCAAACATTTTTTAATTAATTTCTACAAAAAAAGCAGTCTCACTTAAGGACTGCTTTTTGCTTTACTTATACAAAATCAAGGCTGACAAATGTCGAGCCCAACGGTTGAATTTAACATCAACAATCTCGTGATCTTGGTTTTGGAGGTCTTCCAAAACCTTGTTCAACTCGCTTTCAAAATACTCGTCTGATTTAAAACGGGTCGAAAATAACTTCGTTAACATTTCAAATCTCCCTTAGCTATTACGCTTCAAAAAATACTTCCGCACTACCCACTTACGCAATTCTTCCAAGAGAATCAGCGGAATGGGAATAGCAATCAAGAAGAGCCATTCTTGCACGCCCAGAGCGTGTGTGTTGAAGACACCCTGTAGGAATGGCACGTAGATGATCAAGGAAATCAAAATCACTTCGAAGATGATTCCTGTCACGATGTGCTTGTTACTAAAGAGGCCAATCTTGAAGACGGACGTGTACTTTGTCCGGGCGTTCATCGCCGCCGCAATCTGACAGAAGACGATGGCGGCCAAAGTAATCGTCGTCGCTTCCGCATAAACTGCACCGGATGCTGACAAGGCGTGTTTTGGCCAGCCATAAGCATAGTTGACGAAGAAGTAAGCACCGGCTGAAATAATCGAAGCTACCAAACCATAAAGACCAAAGGCCTTCCAAATAATGGACTTATTGAGCAAGTGCGCCTTGCGTGAACGTGGTGGCTCCTGCATGACACCGGGTTCGCTCTTTTCGGAACCAAGGCCAAGGGCAGGTAGCATATCAGTTCCCAAATCGATGGTCAAAATCTGCATCACCGTTAGTGGCAACGGAATCAAACCACCTGAGAAGAGGAAGAGCACGGATGGAAAGGCTTCCGGCACGTTACTGTTCAAAATGTAGAGAAGGAATTTTTGGATGTTGCTGTATACGGTTCGACCCTCTTCGATGGCCGCAATGATTGAGGCAAAGTTATCATCCGTCAAAATCATGTCTGCCGCTTCCTTGGCAACATCGGTTCCGGTGGCACCCATGGCAATTCCAATGTCGGCCTGTTTCAAGGCAGGCGCATCGTTAACACCGTCGCCTGTCGAAGCCACGATTTCGCCATTGGCCTGGTTAGCCTTAACGATCCGGTACTTCTGTTCAGGGGCAACACGGGCAAAGATAACTTCGCCCTTCACGGCCTGACGCAAGTCTTCATCGGCCATGGCAGACAACTCATCCCCCGTAATCACGCGCGCTTGATCGGAAACCAAACCGATTTTAACGGCTACGGACTTGGCAGTAATCGGACCGTCCCCGGTAACCATGATGATGCGAATTCCGGCTTGGTGAGCCTTCTTGACGGCGGCATAGATTTCAGGACGTGGTGGATCCGCCATGATGGTCAAGCCAACAAAGGTCAAATTCTGTTCCGTGTTGGCTGCCGTCGCTTGGGACAAATCTTCGCTGGCATCCAGGTCCCGGTAGGCAACCGCCAAGGAACGCAAGCCCTGTTTAGCATATTCTTCGTCGGCAGCCTGAATCTGCTTAATATCGTCATCTGTAATGGCGCGAACCTGGCCGTTAACCAAAATCGACTTCGTAATGCTTAAGATACCGTCTAGAGCACCCTTGGTATATAGGGTCAGCTTGCCATCCTGGCCCTTATTGACCGTTGACATGCGCTTACGAACAGAATCAAAAACCAATTCCTTTTGCCGTGGATTGGCATTGGCTAGCTGCTTACTTGCTAATTGGTACTTCTCCGCCAAAATAACCAGAGAAGCTTCGGTCGGTGTTCCCACGATTTTGGCTTGTGCACCCGGTTGGTTGTTCGGGGTAACGGTCGTGTCGTTGTTTAATGAAATCGCCTTCATCAAGAGGTCAAGATCGGCGTTTTGACCGGGCTTAACCGCTGCTTGGCCGTCCATGACTTGGCCATTATTAACGTAGCCTTCTCCGCTGACGGTAAAGACCTTGTCAGGTAGCCAAACATGGTTGATGGTCATTTGGTTTTGCGTTAGGGTTCCGGTTTTATCCGAAGCAATTACGGTCGTTTCGCCCAACGTTTCGACACTATTGAGGTTCTTCACCAAGGCATTTTTCTTGGCCATGCGCTGAACACCTTGTGCCAGTGATAGCGTGACCGTTGGCAGCAAACCTTCTGGAATGAAGGCAACAACCATCCCCAAGGCAAAGATGAAGGACTGAGCGACTGGGTAGTGCACAAAGAAAATTGCAGCTAGGAAGAAAGCAATTCCAATTGAAATCGCGATGATCGAAAGCTGACGGGTCAAGCGGTTCAATTCCAATTCCAAAGGAGAAGGCTTGGCTTGCTGGCTTTGGGTCAAACTAGCAATCTTACCGAACTCGGTGTTCATTCCAGTGCTGAGCGCCACCGCTTTAGCAGAACCCGCAGAAGCAACCGTCCCAGCGTAAATTAGATTTTCCTCGTCGAACTTGCCTTCGCCATGATGGTAGTCCGGTTTCTTATCCGTTAAATCAGACTCCCCCGTTAAGGCCGATTCATCAACTTGAAAGGAATCAGCGGAGATAATTCGTGCATCGGCAGAAATACTATTTCCCGCAGCAATCATCAAAATATCGCCGGGCACAATGTCGGCCGTATCAATCTGCTCCGACTTGCCGTTGCGAATGACAGTTGCCTGCGTTGGCAACATCTTCTTCAGGGCATCGGAAGCCTTGTGAGCTTGGTTTTCCTGCCAGTAAGAGAAAAGACCGTTGATGATGTTGACCGCCCAAATGGCGATTCCCAATTCGACCATCTTGGCAAAAATAGCAATAAATCCGGATACCCAAAGCAAAATCGCCATCAAACTCGTAAAATTCTTTAGGAAGTGCAGCAATTTATTTTCGCCCTTGGCTGCAGTGATGACGTTATCGCCGTACTTCGCTTTCTGGCTTTGTACTTGTTGATCCGTAAGACCATTCGCACTCGTCCTCAAGCTTTGATAGAGCTGGTCGATTGGCATTTGTGCCAGTTGGTCTTTGTCTTGTTTATCTTGCACCATCGCTTTGCTTTCCCTCCAATTAATCGAATGAAATTTCGCCTCAATTATAACACTATTGTGCAATACGCTCAGCGAACTAAAAAAGCCCACAGGACGAGCCAGCATCTTGGGTAAGATGACGAATCATTCTGTAGGTTTTTTCAAATTAATTTTTAGCAACCCTTGCCGTCAAAGATAACGGCATAAATGGCCTGGATGAGCATCCCCACCGCCATGACATACATGGCTGGCATCATTTGCATGGTCGCCACCAAGTAAATGTCAAAAATCCAAACTAATGCCATAATCATGTGAAAAGTTCGATTGAAAGTCATTTTCTACTCCCTTAACGTGATTCTTTTCGTATTCTTGCTTGTTTAAAGCATAACATAAATAATTACCAAATTTAGAATGATTCTTGTATACTACAGATAAAGAAGCACAGGACGAGCCAGCATCTTGGGTAAGATGACGAATCATTCTGTAGGTTTTTTCAAATTAATTTTTAGCAACCCTTGCCGTCAAAGATAACGGCATAAATGGCCTGGATGAGCATCCCCACCGCCATGACATACATGGCTGGCATCATTTGCATGGTCGCCACCAAGTAAATGTCAAAAATCCAAACTAATGCCATAATCATGTGAAAAATTCGATTGAAAGTCATTTTCTACTCCCTTAACGTGATTCTTTTCGTATTCTTGCTTGTTTAAAGCATAACATAAATAATTACCAAATTTAGAATGATTCTTGTATACTACAGATAAAGAAGCAAAGGAGAAAATGATGTCAGAAGCAAAAAAACCAATCTATGACGATTATTTCTTTAATAAGTCGGCATATGACTATCATGATGGTGGCTACATTCCCTTGGAAGTTTACGATGCACCGGCTCAACCGCTCAACATCCCTTCAATCTTGAAGCCGGATAAAGAGACGGACACTGATGTTTGGTTAACGGTCCATGCCCAACCTGGGGAAACGCAAATTGTACCCGGTGCTAAGACCAAGACCTGGGGTTACAATCAAAGTCTATTGGGACAAACTATTGTTTTTCAGAGCGGGAAAACTTATCACGTTACGTTAAAGAATAGTCTGCCCGAATTGACCACTTTCCACTGGCACGGATTGGACGTTCCCGGTCCCTTCATCGATGGTGGCTGCCACGCCCCCGTCTATCCTGGTGAACCCAAGGAAATTACCTTCAAGGTTAACCAACCAGCTGCCACAACCTGGTTGCACGCCCATCCATGTCCTTTGACTGGTTGGGACGTCTGGCATGGTTTGGCTGCCATGGCCTATGTCAAAGACGAGCACGAAGAAAGCTTGCCCATTCCTCATAACTACGGCATTGATGATATTCCGGTCATTTTGCAAGACCGTCGTTTCCATGAAAATAATCAGTGGGATTACGATGCGGACTATGATCCCGATGGGGTCGCTGGCCCAACCGCATTGATTAACGGGACCGTTAATCCTGAATTTGATGTGACGACCCAAAAGCTGCGTGTTCGCTTCTTGGATGGTGCCAACCGCCGCGAATGGCGTTTGCACTTGTCAGACGATTTGGTCATGACGCAAGTCGCTTCCGACGGCGGCCTCTTGCCTAAACCAGTTAAGATGACCAAGTTCATGATTACTTGTGCTGAACGTGCTGAATTCATCCTGGATTTCAAGGACTACAAGGCTGGCGATAAGGTTACCTTGTATTCAGACGACACACCAATTTTGACCTTTAACATCAAGGAATTTGCCGCCGATAACACGGAATTACCTGCTACCTTAGCCGACACTTCTTATCCTGACCCAGAGCCTGACGCTCATATTCACCAAGTCGTGATGTCAGGCACTGATGAAGAAGTCATGTTGAACGGTCGTAAGTTTGGCATGATGCGCATTGATGATCGCCAGGAACTTGGTAAGTCCGAATATTGGGACATCACCAACACCAACGATTGCTGTGGCGGAATGCTCCATCCCTACCACATGCACGGCGGTTCCTTCCAAATCGTTTCCCGTGATGGCAAGGCCCCTTACCCTAACGAATTGGGTTACAAGGACACGGTTAGCGTCAACCCTGGTGAAACCGTCCGAGTGAAGATGCGCTTTAACTACGAAGGTGTCTTCATGTATCACTGCCACATCATCGAACACGAAGATGGCGGTATGATGGCTCAAATGCAAGTTTGGACCAAGGAAGAGCCTGAAAAGAAGTATGATTTGATGGCAATGGATACCTTGATGAACGCGCTCGCAAAAGAACGCGGCTGCAAGGTTGATGAATTGAAGATTAGCAATATGGAGCCCTATAAGAAGATGGGCATGGATATGTGCTAAGCGTATAAGAAAAGCAGGCCAAATGGCCTGCTTTTTTAATTTATTTTTATAGGAAAACACTCAAATTCAAGACAACAATCAAGGCCGCCATCACCATGTGAAAACGCTTATGATTGAGCAAAATGGCAATGTATTCGCGAATCAAAGCATTGGGCAAGAAATAACGGCTGGTCTTGGAACCAATCCCATTAATATTAAGTCCAACCAAGCGGGCATAGCCTGCTGCTCGAAAGACATGATAATCGTTAGTCGTGAAAATACCGTTATTAATATCAATGCCCTTTGCTTCAAGTAATTGCTTTGAAAAAAGCATGTTTTCGTAGGTGTTCTTCGATTTATCATCCACCAAAATATCGTCCGCCGGAACGCCTTGTTGGACAGCATACTCCTTCATGGCAACGCCTTCTGCTAATTTTTCGTCGCCGCCCTGGCCACCGGACATCAAGATTTTCATCGAACGGCCAGTCTTTTCGAACTGGGCAATTTTGAAGTCAATCGCCGCTTGAATTCGAGAAGCAAGCAAAGGTGAAACGGTCGTGCCGTTAATTAAGCCGGCACCTAGGACGATGGCGTAGTCCTTATCATACTTTGGCCGCACAACTTTGGTAATGATAAAGGAAGTCAAAAAGGTCAGCACCCAGAAAACCAAGTAGATCAGGAAGAAAAAGGAAACGTTTTGCAAAAAGATGAAAGGCTTAAAATCCGGCAACCATTGATTTAAGAGCTTAAAGCCAGCCGGAACCAGAATCAACAAGGCCCCAATGATTAGCGTAAGAACATTTCCCAAGGTGTGGCTTTCCCGTCGCCAAACAATCAGGCCATTCAGGATGAAGAGATAAGCCGACATCACAACCAAGATTAAAATTGGAATGGCAATAGCTGCCAGAACAATAAAGTAGACAATCATCACGGTTGGCTGATTAATGGCCACCAAAATGAAAGTCAAAGTCAAAAAATAAGAGATTATGGTTAAATTGGCGACCATTCCGCACAACAAACGGTAGCGGTTCTTTCGAATCAAACCATACGAAAGAAGTGTTAAAATAGCCGAAACCGCCAAGAAGAAAATACTAGTTGCGATTCCAGAGTTAAAATTTTGTGTCATAAGCTCCCCTAACGATACATTACTAAGGGTATTATATAACATCTATCCGTGAGGCCACACCATGTTTCCCTACCAAATCAACGACAAAATCACATTAAAGCTTCCTCAACCCCAAAACGATGCGCCAGCTCTTTTTCACTTAATCGATAGCAGTCGCAAGGAAATGCTGCCCTGGCTTCCTTGGGTTGAAAAAATGACAAACGAACACGAAGAAGCTGACTTCTTAATAAGCGTTTTAAAGCAAACTGCTCTTCAAAAAGCGCTGCACACCGTGATTCATTACGAACATAAGCCAGTAGGAATGCTCTCCTTTAATACCCTTGACCATGAAAAGCATTCCGCTGAAATCGGTTACTGGTTGGGCACACGCTATACCAGCATGGGCATCATGCATACAGCAGTAGAAGCCCTTTGCCGAATTGGCTTTGAGCATTATCAACTCGACACGATCGAAATTCATGCCGCTTCCGACAATTTAGCTAGTAACCATGTCGCTGAAAAAGCCGGCTTCCAACTTGTCGAAGTTCGTCCAAATCAGGAAGATTTGCCAGACGGACATCACGATCAAAATATTTGGTTGCTGAACAAGTAAGCACAAAAAAGAGCAGCAAACGCTGCTCTTTTTTCATCCATGCATTTGATGCCAGTGCTGTATTTCTTCAAGGCGTTCTTTGAAACGACTTTCATGACCTTGGGAGGTGGGTTTGTAATAGCGATGTCCCTCTAGCTTTGCCGGCATCGTTTTCATGTCGGTCAATTTATCTTCAGCATAGTGGGCTAACTGATAATTTTTCCCGTAACCTAAGTCCTTCATTAACTTCGTAGGTGCGTTGCGGATTTGCATTGGAACGGGCTCACTGCCAGTTGCCTTAACATCTTTAGCAGCTGCAAGTCGAGCCTTATAAACGGCATTCGATTTAGGTGCCAAAGACAAGTAAGTCACCGCCTCAACCAAATGAACATCACATTCTGGCATGCCAATCATCTGGCAGGCCTGGAAAACATTGATGGCCACGTTAAGAGCATTGGTGTCCGCCAGGCCAATATCTTCACTGGCAAAACGAACTAGGCGCCGGGCAATGTATATTGGATCTTCGCCACCATCTAACATCCGTGATAGCCAATAGATTGCGGCATCGACATCACTGTTGCGCATCGATTTATGCAAGGCCGAAATGATGTTGTAATGCTCCTCGCCATTCTTGTCATAAAGAACGAACTTCTGACTGATAAGCTGGCTCAAAGTTGCCATTGTAATAACGGTTGTGCCGTCCTTTTCAGGACTGTTCAAAACGGCCATTTCAAGCGTATTCAAAGCCTTACGAGCATCCCCATCCGCGAAGTTCGCAATCGCCTGAATCTCATCATCACCAATTTCAATTTTTTGCTTGCCAAAGCCCGCTGGACTCTGCAAAGTATGATGAAGTAATTCAACCAAATCGCTCGGTTGCAATTCATGCAGCACAAAAACCCGACAACGGGAAAGCAAGGCTGAGTTCACTTCAAAAGATGGATTCTCAGTCGTTGCCCCGATCAAAATGATGCTCCCCTGTTCCACGTAAGGTAGAAAGGCATCCTGTTGGGCCTTGTTAAAGCGATGAATTTCATCAACAAAAACTAGCGTCCGTTGTCCCAGCGCGCGATCATTTTCAGCTTCTTTCATGACCTTTTTGATTTTAGAAATACTGCTGTCCACGGCCGAGAAACTCAAAAATGCCGATTGAGTCTGACGGGCAATAATTTCTGCCAGCGTGGTCTTTCCCACTCCTGGTGGACCCCAGAAAATCAAGGAGGATACTTGGTCATTTTCAATCATCCCACGCAAAATTTTTCCCTGCCCAATCAAATCCTGTTGGCCCACGAATTCATCCAGATTTTGTGGACGAACACGGCTAGCCAAGGGTTCGCTAGCCTGATTATTCTCAAATAGTGATGCTTGCTTCATGGCAGCTCCTTGTGACGAACATTTGTTCCCATTATACATGAATGCAGTTAAAAATCATAGATTCCACCAATCCTATAGGCCAATTTTGCTATAATACACAGTGATTGAATTTTTCCGAAAAGAGAATGAATATGACGAATAACCAAGACAAGCAATTCCAGTGTCTCGTAGACAAAGAAATGTATGCAATGACGGATGGGACCTTCATTCACGAACTCGATCCCGCTATCCGCAAAGAAATTAAGCGCGATTATCCCGATTTGCACAAGGATAACTTCATTTGTAGCGAACACCTCGTGCGTTATCGTTTGAAGCGCATGAATCGAATGATTCGTGACGACTTACATAAGAATGAATTGATCCACGAAAAGATGGCCAACGTTTCCAAAAACGACAACTATCAAATCATTGATGTTGATAAGAAGCTGGAAGAAACATTAACCTTTGGCCAAAAAATCGCGGACGGCGTTGCCCGTTTTGGTGGTTCATGGACCTTCGTCCTTACCTTCGTCGGCTTTATTGTCGGTTGGATTCTCATCAACGGGATGCACCTCTTCGGTGTGCATTTTGACAACTTCCCCTTCATTCTCTTGAACCTCTTCTTATCGATTGTTGCCGCTATTCAAGCGCCATTAATCATGATGAGTCAGAACCGTTCAGGATCATATGACCGCATGGAATCACGAAACGATTACCACGTGAACTTACGATCTGAAGAAGAAATTCGTCTTTTGCATTCCAAGATGGACCACTTGATTCAACAGGATCAACCCGACGTGATGCAGGTACAAAAGATGCAGATGGAAATGTTGGCATCCATCAACGAACAACTTGCCATTGTCATGAAACAGCAAAAAAAAGATGAGGAATAATCCTCATCTTTTTTATTTGGTCAAGAAATCATAGATAGCTTGATCAACTTCCTTGTTTTCATGGAGCTTGGAATGTTGGGCCTGCTTACCAGTAATAAGCTTTTCTTGGTAAGTTGAAGGCTGGCGCACAAAGTAACGCAATGACTTCGATGAATTGTTGGGAACGGTCGTGTCCGAACCATTGCCGGTACTGTCACCGTAGATGTTTAATACCTTGGTTTTGTTATTCTCGTAGTACTTTTCTAGACCGGCCAAACTGCGGTAGCTATCAGTTTCCTTGCTTGGCATGCCGTTGGCTTCGAGTCCAGCGCTGGCATCATTTTGGAATCGCAAACCATTAAAGTGGCCGGCGATGTCAATCGTGCGTTCCACGCGCGGCAAGTTATCCGGATACTGACTGTGACTCTTCAAATAGTAAACAATGGCCATGTTGCCCATGGAATGCCCAATCAAGTTCACTTTCGTAATTCCTTGCTCATGTAACTGGGTCATAATGGTGTCCACCCAGTCCGTCGTCTTAGCAAAATCAGTGTTGCTGTTGTCGTTGAACTGAACCAAGTAGATTGGGTGCTTATCCCCTGCTGCAGCTTTGCGATTGAAGCTAACCTTGCTATCTTTTGAAACCGTCACATTAATTCGGCGGTTAGAATAGCCCTTGTCAACAAGGTAACGGCTCATGCTCTGTTCGGCGTTGCGCGAAGAGCCGTATCCGTGGAAAAAGACGGTAGCCTCAGTTGGTTTCACATCGGTCTGTCCACTGGCTTTTTTATAAGTAACAAGCGCCAAAGCAATCACGACAATCGCGACCAGAACCGCTAAAACCGTATATATTGTTTTTGGTTTCATATTTATATTTCTCCAATTAGTCCAGACTGGTTACGACCGGATTATTCAAATAATCATAAAGTCGTTCGACTTCGGAAAGTTTGTTTGTATCTAACATTGATGGACGTTTACGATCAAGCTTACTAATTGCTTCGAATTCATCAGAACTAAGCTCAAAATCCCAAATATCAGCATTTTCTTGCATACGGTTTTCATGAACAGACTTTGGAATAACACTGATACCTTGCTGCACATTCCAACGTAAGATAACCTGAGCAACAGATTTACCATGCTTCTTGGCAATTTCCTCGAGGGTTGGTTCTTCAAACATGCCATTCATTCCTTCTGCAAAGGGTGCCCAGGCTTCAGCATGAAGACCCCTTTCCGCCATTAACTTCAATAATTCAGGTCGCTGGAAATGAGGATGATGCTCAATTTGATTAACCTGAGGAATAAAGTCGAAATTATAAAGCAAATCCGTTAATTTAGAAGCATCAAAATTACTAATTCCAATCGCACGTACTTTACCAGCCTTATACAAATCAATCATAGCGCGATAAGCACCATAATAGTCGCCCAATGGCATGTGGATTAAGTACAGGTCAATATAATTAAGACCTAATTTATTTAAAGATTGATAGAAAGCTTGAATCGTACGCCGATAGCCCATTTCATTGACATAAGCCTTAGTCGTCACAAATAATTCCTCTCGGGGAATATCTGATTCTGAAATGGCAGCACCAACAGCTTCCTCGTTCTTATATGATGAAGCAGTATCCAACATACGGTAGCCATTTTTCAATGCTAATTTTACTGCTGTTTTTGCTTCGTCTAAATCCGAAACCTGGAAAACACCAAAACCTTCAAGAGGCATCTCAATATCATTATTTAATCGAATTGTCTTTTGCATAAATATCTCCTTCATTTTCTATCTGCGAACAAAATTGCTTTGTCCACTAATTGATGCTAAACTCATCTTACAATCTAAACCTAACTTTAAGTAAAGGAAGAATTTGATGTCTTACTCAATTGGTCAAGTGGCCGAAATGTACAAATTACCTGTCTCAACCGTTCGCTACTACGACAAAATGGGACTTTTTCCGGGTCTTAAACGTGAATCTGGCTTCCGTCGCTTTTCCAATGTGGACGTGCAGGCGCTAAATCTCATCGATTGTCTAAAAAAATCGGGCCTATCGATTACTGATATCAAAGATTTTATGGACCTAACAACCAAGGGCCCCTCGACCTTTGAAGAGCGCCGCGAACTTTTCATTGAACAGGAAGCAACCGTTGAAAAGGAATTGGCGGAAATTAAAAAAGTTCAGGCCATGCTTCAGTTCAAGCATTGGTACTATGATGAAGCCATCAAACTCGGCAACGAAGAAGCTGTTCAAGCCATGATTCCTGATCAATTACCAAAAGAAATTCGAGCAGCTTATCAATTGTCGCATAACTAATAAAAGACGCCTCTTCGGCGTCTTTTTTAATAGAAACTAGGTTTATCCAACTTTTCACTGCCGGGTTCGTATACACCCACTGAAGCCTTAACATCACGCCCTGGGTTATTCAACAAGTCAATCACGTATTGCACGACGGCCTCGCGAGTCACCTGAGCACCAACGAAGGGTTCGCCCTTTTGCGTCAAAGCATATTTTGTATTCCCAGACTGGTTATAAAGCCAAGACATGCGCATGTAAGTGTAATCAAGTCCTGAATTTTCCAAATCACTCACCCACTGTTTACGTTGGGCTGACGCATCTCCTATCATGGCGCGGTTCCAGTCACCAAATTTTCCACCGACTTCGTTGTAGACACCTAAAACACCGGCAACAATAATTCGCTTAAGGCCTGTTGCTCGCATCGCTGCCACAATCGTGCCCAGTTCATGGTCCGAGCCTTCAAAAACTGCATCCTGACCCGTCATTGCTTTTTCGAGTAAAGCTTGATCAGAGAAATCGCCGTCAATCAAGGTCACGCGATCATTGTCGGCATACTGACCCAAACGTTGTTTCGCATCACGAGCATATAGTGTTAATTCATCGTCACTTTCATTGAGTAATCTTTCCGTGAGCATCCGTGAGATTTGTCCAGCTGCTCCTAAAATCAATAATTTCATATTGTGCTCCCTTCAATTTCCTTCTATTGCCATTAAACACCTTAAAGTGGGCTTTAGGTCAAACAAATCCGCTTCTGCTATAATTAGAAAAAAGCAAAAGGATGAATTAAATGCTAATTAGCACAACAGAAAACATCGGCAAAGACTACGAAGTACTTGGCGAAGTCTTTGGCGTAACAACGCAATCACGTGACATGTTTAGTAACTTCGGCGCTGGTTTAAAGAACCTCGTCGGCGGTGAAATCAAGGGTTACACCAAGATGCTGCACACTTCCCGCGAAGAAGCCATTTCTCGAATGACGGAAGAAGCTGCCAAGAAGGGTGGCGACGCCATCGTCATGATGCGCTTTGACTCTGGTTCAATCGGAAACGATATGCAAAGTGTCGTTGCCTATGGTACAGCCGTGAAGTTTAAGTAAACTAACGAAAAAAGGATGACGCGAGTCATCCTTTTTTATTTTTCATGTTGTCATTTGACGACTTCATTAACCGTTTTACGATAAGCAGAAATCATTTGTGACAAGCGCCAGCTCATGGCAATGACCGCACCAACCATGGCTGGAACGAACCAACCAAAGCCTTCTGATGCTAGGGGTACATATTGTTGGTAAAGGGTTGCCAAATGGCTTACCCAATCAGTTTTTGCCAATGGTGAGGCGATTAAGGCGTCCAAAACTGCGGGAACAGCGACAAAAGCCATGACCCAGCGGTAAAGCACACGATCCTGTTGAACCCACTTGTTCAATACGCCCAAAACGGTCAAGGCCAAGGCGAATGGGTAAAGCAACATCAATACAGGCGCTGACCAAGCCACGATTTTCGTCAAACCAGCATTGGCCGTGACAAAGGAACCAAGCGCGATAAGGCGCAACCACCATAGATAAGAAACCTTGGGGAAGACCCGGTGCAAATCCTGGGCAAAGGAAACAAAGAGGCCCATGGCAGTCGTGAAGACGGCCAAAGTTACGATAAGCCCGGTAGCCAAAACGCCGACGTTACCAGTATAATGTGTCACGATTTGTGAAAAAGCAGTTCCACCATTATCCGCCACCTTCATTGCGCCTAGAGAAGAAACACCCAGCAAGGTGATGGCGACGTAGATTAATCCTTCCAACAAGATAGCGAGAAAGCCTGATTTTGCTAGTACGCGGGATACGTTTTTCCCTTCAAAACCAAGACCGCGCACGGCATAAACAACAGAAACAGCCAGGGCCAAGAGCGCCAAGCCATCCATGGTGTTGTAGCCGTCAAGGATGCCCTGAAAAGCGGCTTGTCCTTGATAAGCAGCACTGGCCTTCTGGTTCAAATCCCCCATCGGCAAGAACAAAGCCAAAACTAGGATTAAGGCCAACAAGGCCAAGAAGAGTGGGTTCAAATACTTACCAACCCACTTCATCAAGTCGGATTGCTTCACCGTCAAGAAGTAGGCCAAACCAAAGAAAACAGCGGTAAAGGCTAACATGGCGACTTGCTGATAGGCGGCCGGAACAAAGGGTGCGACGCCCATGGCATAAGCAGTGGCAGCCGTACGCGGCGTTCCAAACAAAGGACCGATGGTAAAGTGGATGGCAACCAAGATAGCCGTTCCAAACCAAGGAGCAATCGGCTTAGCAACGTCATAAAGTGACTTTGAGTTCGTCATCGAAACCGCCAACATGGCCAAGTATGGCAAGAGCGCCCCTGTTAAAAGAAAACCAATCACCGCCGGGAACCAATTGTGTCCGGCTAATTGGCCCAATTGAACAGGAAAGATCAAGTTCCCTGCTCCGAAGAACATCCCAAAGATTAGGGAGGCGACCAAGAATAGTTGACGTCGACTTAATTTCTGCTTTTCCATTTGAAAAACTCCTTCTATTTTCATCGCCTTAAGTTTGGCAAACAAAAAGACCAGCTACTCACTGTAGCCGGTCTTAAACATTCTCACAGCTACCTATCATTGATGGATAGGTAGCACAAAACGTCAGCACCTATCCCTATGGAATAATGCTGATAATAATGGCTGAATTGTTTGAGAATGAATGCGTCATGTGTCTTACTCACTTAATTTGATAATATAATTAAAACAGAATGAGAGTTATCTGTCAAATACTAATTTAAACGACCTGTTCCTGTGCGATTTCATGTGTCTGGGTCAACAATTCCGAAAGTCCCTCGACGGCAGTCGTATACCAAGTAGCGGCCGTTTCTAGGCCGGCATCATCCAAAATCAAATCTGAGTGGTGCAAACTGCTGTTACCACCAGAACCAATCTCGGCAAAGATGGCCGGAATGGTTTGCGTGTAGAGCGCAAAGTCTTCCCCTCCTGTCGTTGCTGGCAAGTCAATCAATTCGACTTTATCTTGAATCTTAGCCGCCAACAATTGGGCCAAGTCAGCGCGGTTGTTCAAGACTGCGGGTCCTTCTTCCCAGTCAATTTCAGCTTCCAAGTCAAAAGCGTCAGCCTGTCCTTGAACAGTTTGGTAAAAGCGCTTCTTGATCCCTTCGCGATCCTCATCAGTAAAGGTACGGATTGTACCTTCAAACCAGGCTTCGTCCGGAATAACATTCCAAGTGGAACCGGCTTCAATGTGCGTGACAGACAGCACGGCGGGATGGAAAGGATTCGTGTTACGAGAAATAATGGTTTGTAGCGCTGAAATCAAGGTCGTTGCGGCCACAATGGGATCATTGTTTTCATGGGGACGAGCGGCGTGGCCACCCTTACCCTTTAAACGCACGGAGAAACGATCAACGGCAGCATTACGAGCGCCGGCCTTAACGGCCATCTGCCCTGCATTCAAGCTGGGCTCATTGTGGAAACCAGCAATATAACTGACATCGGACAAAATACCGCTGGCAATCACCTGCTTGGCCCCACGGTTAATTTCTTCAGCGGGCTGGAAAAGCAAACGAACTCGTGCAGTCAAATTATCGGCCTTTTCAACCAAACGTTCAGCCGCCAAAAGCAAGGAAGTCATGTGAAAATCGTGGCCACAAGCATGCATCACGCCCTCGTTTTCGGAGGCGTAGTTCAGGCCAGTTTGTTCCTTAATCGGCAGTGCATCAATATCGGCACGCAGGACGATAACCGGTGCATTTTCCGGTCCGATTTCGGCCACTACACCAGTTTTTAGGCTTGCAGGTGTAATAATGCGGTAGCCCAAGTCTTCCAAGCGGGCCTTCAAAAAGGCAGTGGTCTTGAATTCTTGGTTGGACAGCTCTGGATGCTGGTGTAGATAGTGACGAATGGCGGTGGCATCTTGTAATTGTGACATATTATTTCTCCTGACTTCATCAATAAAAAACAGCTTCAGTACCTTACATACTGAAACTGCTTCCAAAAATGGTCTGACACCAAATTGCGCAAATGATCCAATATGAAGGTCTGAGTAACACAGGGAACAAGCCCAATCAAACCTTCATTTGGTAAGAATTAGCCTTGTTCCTTCTTCATCATTGACATCATCTGCATTTGTGACATAATTTTTGCTCCTGAATAGTTAAGACGAGATAATTATAACAGAAATCTCATAATTATCAAATCTTTTTAATATTATTTTTCAAGCAAGGCTTGACAGGACGTAATTAAGCTCCTGTATGATATTAAACATGGCGCTGTAGTTAGGCGTCGGGAAAGGAGGGCAAAAACTTGAATTTCCTAAATATCCTTCTGCAACTGCTTCAAGCCATACTAATACCTGTATTAACCACTGTGTTATCAGATTTAGTACTAACTAAGTTGCATAAGTGGTCAAATCGAAAGAAATAGACCGCATGTGCCTCAACTCTAGCCCGTTGAGGCTTTTTAAAATACAAAAAAGCCCCGCTAGCCCGCGGGGCTTTAGGAATGAGAGCAAAGACTCTTTCCTAAATATCCTAAAAGAATTATATCATGTTTTATTACAGATAAACACTGCATCCAAAAGACAAATACTTCTCACTTCCGACGGCCACCCAGTAGCCACTGAAGTCCGATCAAGAACAGCCGAAATGGCAGAGTCAGAATCAGAAATAAGCTCCATTCCAGAATCAGCGGAATTGAAACCCACATCATCCAAATAAAGAGTAAGAATAATAAAAACAAAAATCCTTCAAGCATCGAATACCCCTACCTAATTTTTCTCTCCACTCGCTAAGAACAAGTAGTCTTATTGTAGCAAAATTAGGCAAAATGTCTAAAAAATATTATGCAGAAGTCACTCCTCGTTACAAATCCAAAATATAAAACTTATCCATCGCACTATGTTCGCCAGCTTTAATTGGCCTTTCAAGTGCTTTAAAACCATACTTTTCATAGATATGAATGGCTGGTGCAAGGTTATGATGCGTCTCCAAGTATAATTGCTCGTAACCCTCTTTTTGGGCGAATTCAACCGTTTTATCTAAAAGCTGATAGCTCAAACCTTTTCCACGTGCATTCGGGCTAAGGTAGAGCTTTTGAAATTCAGCAATCTTTTTATCTAAGTCATATTCGCCAACACCGGCGCCACCGAGCAATTCACCCGAATCATCAACCGCAACGAAGTAATGCCGATATTTTTCAGCATCGTAGTATTTGCTCAAATAATCCAACTGCGGATCAAAGTAAGCCGTCCCCTTAATCGCCAAATCATTTGCCATTAAGGAAGACTGGATAATCGTCTTCATTTTTGCATTGTCACTTGCCTGAATCGTTCGAATTGCTACCATAATGTCCTCCTAAGATTTTTCTAATTTTAACATAATCAATAAAAAAACACCGCTAATGCGATGCTTTTCCGAAATACAAATTACTGTTCTAAAAAGTCCAACATAGCAGCATCTACCTCTGAGTTTTCATGCAGTTTGGAATGCTGACCAAGTGCGCCAGTGATTAGCTTTTCCTTGTAACTTGAAGGTGATTGGACAAGATATTTAAGCGACTTCGACGATTTGTTGTAAACGGTCGTGTCCCCCGCCGGATTGCCCTGTGAATTTCCGAAAATGTTCAAGACCGCTACCTTATGTCGCTTATAAAAGTCGCGTAAAGGTAGAATCCGCTGGTACAAAATCGTTGGCTGACTCGGCTCACCATTGCTCTTCAGCGTTGAACCAGATTCTGGTCCGACCACGATCACACCGTTAAAGGGTGCCGCGATGGCAATCTGCTTTTTAACGATTGGCAAGGGCTGCTTAACCGAATCACTTTTCATCAAGTAGTAGGCAATTTCCTGATTACCCATGGAATGACCAACCAAATTAACGGAGTCCACGCCCTCTTTTTTGAGCTGCTCCATAATTTCCGTGGTCCATTTGACCGATTCGTTAAAATTCGTGTTGGTATTATCGTCGAATTGCACCAATACCAAGGGATTCTTATCATTCTTGCTGATGGCCCGTCCCATCGAAACCTTGCCATCCTTGGAAACCGTAACATTGATGCGCCGGTTCGAATAGCCGTGATCAACCAGGTACTGAGCCATCGATTTTTCGGCATTGCGAGATGAACCGTAGCCGTGAAAAAAGACGGTTGCGGTCTTACCCGAAACACTTGCTTCTTTTTGGGGCTCGTCATTTTGCTTCAAAGAATGAATGCAGAAAAACGCCAGCACAATCACTAGCAAAGCAACGAATCCAGATAGTAATACTTTATTTTTTTTCATGTTTAATCCCGAATTAATCCAAAATAAAAGGCAGGAGCACTGCTCACTGCCTATATTTTATCATTGAACTTGTGCAGGCGTGGTCATTTTCACGCGTAGGTCGGCCAACTCATCCTCATTAGAGGCAATCCCGACAAAATTAAGCTTTAGGCGGTCGGTCAGCTTGGTTAAGCCTCCGTAGGTTGCGACAACTGGAATGTCCTGATTAGGTCGCGAACCCTGCACAATGGCGTAAAGGTCGGCCCCGGCCAAAGCTTCACTGCGAACAGTGTGCTCCAAAAAGTTCTTAAGATGGGCCGAAATATTAAGCCAGTACACTGGCGTACCAATCACCAGCGTTTGCGCTCCTGCTAATTTTTCAAAGACTTGATCATAGTCACCACGGTGCCCCTGGCCTAGCAAAGGAATCTGATAGTCAACTAAGTTAACTTGCTCAAAATCTTTACCTTCCAACAACTCGGTAGCCATTTCGACCGTCTTACCGTCGGTGTGCTGGCTAGCATTTAAGAAAACGGTCTTACCCGTTGAGGCAGCGTGCTGTGGCGCCATAAAATCTAATTCGATATTTTTGATCATAGAATAGCTCCTATTCTTTACTTGATAAAGCCATTTTGAACATAGCCGGCCAAGGCCTTTTCAAAGTATGGCAACCACAGTTGTTCATAACCAGCACGGGTTGGATGAATGGAATCCGCCATGTATTCGGGATGGGCAATGGTCTCTTGGATGACTTCGGGATCCTGTCCCAAGTTAATCAAACCAATCCCCCACTTTTGTTGCAGCTGCTTGACGGTTTCAATTTGCTTTTGGTAATAGGATTCTTCACTGGGGTCAAAGCAAGTGTAGAAAATAACGGGCACGTGCCAGGTTTCTTGCGCATATTTGATAATGTACTCCATCGCACCCACCGTTGTCTTGGTATTAAAATCCGCTAAATTCTTACTACTTGAAATTTGTCCTTCCGGCACGTTGAAAGTCTTATCGTTGGTTGACAGCTGAACCACCATGGCATCCGGCTTCAAGTCTTTTGGAATTTCGGTCTTCATCCGGTTAACAAAAGTCAAGGGGTTCGAACCCCCCATGGTTGTCCCTGTGACGGCGTACTTATAGGATTGAATACCGTCGGCAGCCTGCAAATAATCCGGTGTTCCTTCTCCATAAGCGCGAAAACCATCCGTAATCGAAGACCCTAAGAAAATAATTTTCTTGCCGTTTAACTGATCATAGTAAGGCGAGCGCTGAACGTTTTTGACGCTGTACTTGGCATCATTTCCCTGCAAGCGCCAAGCAAGGTTTTGCATGAAGGAAGCATTCGCATGAACTTGGTTAGTGTTTGGAAACGAGTCTGCGGATGCACCGGGCGTTACTGTATAAAAAGCCAACAAGGCCGCTCCGGTGCCCAATACTTCTTTTGTCCAAGTTTTCATCAATCTAGTCCTCCCATGCAATCCCTTAATACTTTGGAATTTCCCAATAATTATCACTGTTGTGTTTCTTCATGTAGTCCGCAAATTCCTTTGATTGGTAGGCCTTCGTAACGGCCTTTGCCCAATCGGAATTTGCATTCTTTTGGTTCGTTGCGGCCACGAGGAAGTAGTCACTTTGCACAGTTTCGGCTAACAACATCTTCTTAACTGAAATCTTTGCCGCGTAGGCCACCGAACCAGGAATAATCGTATAGTCAAAGTCCGAAGCTATCCGTGGAATTGTTGATGAATCAACTTCGATTAAGTCCAAATTATAGGGGTTCTCGGCAATGTCACGCTTCGTGGCCTTCAAGGGATTAACGCCCGAACGCAACTTAATCCAGCCGGCTTTTTCCATCAAGCGATAGGCACGCGCCGCATTTGATGGATCATCCGGAACCGCAACCTTGTTACCCCTGCTAACTTCAGCCAAAGTTTTCTTTTGGGCGGGGTAAATTCCCATGTGACTAGTTGGAATCTTAGTTAGCGCAACCAAATGCCCCTTCTTTTCAGCATTAAAATTGTTCAAATAAGCCGTGTGCTGGTCGACATTCAAGTCAACTTCATTGTCATTCAAAGCAATATCGGCATTCAACAAGTTCGAGAAGGACTTAACCCGCACCTGGTAGCCTTCCTTAACCAGAATCGGCTTAATCCCCTTCAAAAACAAGTCGGTAAAGGGCGCTGGTGTCGAACCTAGCACAATGGTTTTGTTTTGACTGGAATGGTGTTGGGCAGGCTTAATAAAGGAAATATAAGCGAAAAAGCCCAACAGAACCACCAAAGCTAGTGGCCAGAACTTCTTAATTTTTGACATCTTAACCTCTTTTCAAATGAAAGGTTCAAAAAAAGCAGCATCCCCTGGATCCTGCTTTTGGTTGAGTTTACCTATCCCAAATACTGTTACCAGAAATGAATTGCCTCGTTCAAACCGCCAAATATCGAACAGTTTGCAGGAGGACATTACGCCTCCCTACTTGTTAGAACAGCAACACAACATCATTTGGTAAACTCGCTTTCGTCGTAAATTTATTTATATTCTAACAATAATCTCATAATTGTCAATTCCAATCACTGAACCCGCACTAGGTTTGGATAAAGACGGACAATCAAAGCAACAGCGACAATCGAAACCACCGTTGATGGCAAAACATAGGATACGTTATAAACAAAGGAATAAAGCCAAACATTCTCCCCCTTCGGTGCATAGGAGCCAAAGAAAATAATTGCCGAAGCGA
This sequence comes from Eupransor demetentiae, assembly GCF_963930865.1. NCBI lineage: Bacteria > Bacillati > Bacillota > Bacilli > Lactobacillales > Lactobacillaceae > Eupransor > Eupransor demetentiae. The sequence goes on from NZ_CAWVOH010000001.1 coordinate 517,780, forward strand.
AGTGCGCCAGAAAACGCAAAGTGCCGCCGAATAAGCCCCCTAGTGTCAAATAGAGGCTGGCTTTCCCAAAAGTACGCTGACTCAAAGCCTTTTGAAATGGGCCAGCGACAATTGCTGTATAACCAACCAGCATAAAAGCCATGGGATAGTCCAGGACAGCTTGCACAGGATGAACAATGTAGGCCCCTAGCAAAAGTTGGATTAGGCCAAAAAGCAGCCCCGTCGTCAGGCCGCCCTTATAACCATAGCGAAGGGCCATAATCATGGTTGGTACCATTTGCAGGGAAATATCGCCGCCCTGCCCCCAAGCCGAAATAGCGAAAAACTTTAAAATCACCGACAAAGCGACAAAGAGCGCGACTTCGGTAATAAAAAGCAAGTTACTTTTAGATTGCATTCTTAAATCTCCAATAAAAAATCTGGCAGTCATAGGAAAGACCACCAGATTAGCTGGCTGTTTTCCCTACGCGTGCTTTATCACAACAGGTTCAAAGGGTTGGCCCACGGCCATCTCAGCTTTTTAAAAAGCACCCCTAAACAGAAAAGATATTTAATTTACAGCTCGTATTATACTTCGAGACCTTTTCAGGTGGCGTCAGTCTACTTGCGTAACACCTTCATCAAGATTCCGGTAATGGCCGCCGTAACTACACCGGCCAAAATGGCTTCAGAAACCCCAGAAGTAAAGATAATCCCCAGGACGACTTGGTTAATAGTCTTGGCTGAATGGCCGATTGCTTGGGCGTACTGCTTGGAAAAAATGGTATCAATCAAGCCCGTAACCATCAAAGTGTGGCAGAAAGCAGCCAGCAAGGCAGACGTGAAAAGATTGAAGAACTGTCCCTTCTTGTGCCAGAGCTTTTCACCGACTTTATATAGGTAGTAGGGCAAGATTCCCAAAATAATTCGCGGAAGCAAAGCAATCACCAGGGCCCAAAGAGAACCATGTGTCGTACCAATCACGGGAACAAAGGGTGAAAAGACAAATCCCAGTACCGTGGGTGCCACTGTCGAATGAAAGAGTGATGAAAGGCCGAAGACCAATCCGAGGAGTGCCCCACGTTTTGGCCCCAGTAAGATTGATCCGATAATAACGGGGATGTGCACTGTGGTGGCGTTAATTGGCCCAATCGGTACAAATCCTAGTGGCGTGAAGGCAAACAAAATAATAATGGCGGCAAAAATTGCTGTCACCACCATCTCCTTAATTCGTCCAGAACGTGACATTTTAATTCTCTCCTATACGAAAACTGATAAAATCAGGTTACCAGATTCTGTAAAAAACAACCAGCCATTTTACCTATAAATCCCAGTAATCCAGCTTTTTGAACAGGAAGTTCGAACATGTATTATTTTACAAAGGCAGCATCGCCCCTCGGTGACCTAACCTTAGTCAGTGATGGTCAAAGATTGACCGGATTATACTTACCCAATCAAAAATATTTCTTAGCAGGTATTGCAACAGACAAGCTTCAACAAACTGATTCACTACCAATTTTTCAGATAAGTCGGGATTGGTTGACCAACTACTTTACTGGTCAGTCTCGGGACACGAAGCTGCCACCATTAAGTTTAAAAGGTAGTGATTTTCGTCATCTGGTTTGGCAGGAATTACTGACGATTCCCTTTGGCGAACTGCGCACCTATGGCGAAATCGCTAATGAAGTTGCTGACAAGATGGGCCGAACTTCAATGTCAAGCCAGGCTGTCGGCGCTGCTATCAGCCACAATCCCATTAGCATCTTAGTGCCCTGCCATCGTGTTATTAGCACCAGTAATAATTTGACGGGCTACGCCGGAGGTATTCCAGCTAAAATTAAACTCTTAGAAATAGAGGGACACACCCTTTCTGATTTTAAGCTACCCAAGAATTAAAAAGCAGATGCCTAGGCACCTGCTTTTTAAACGATTTTATTTTTGATTGCAAAGGCCACCGCCTCAGAACGTGAAGACACCCCGAAGAGATTATAAATACTGGTCAATTCATTTTTAATTGACCTTTCCGAAAGATGCATTTTTTCTGCAATTTCCCGATTACGATAGCCGTCCGTCAAAAGGTGTAAGACCTTTTGCTGTCGTGGTGAAAGTTCCATATTATTCAAACGACTCTTTTTGAAAATTAGGGGTGCAATCTCCGCTGGAATCACAGTGTCACCGTCTAAAACCTGATCAATAGTACTTAAAATCTGTTGGCTGTCCGCATCCTTGAGTAAGTAGGACCGAGCGCCCAACTGGAACATCGTTTGAACCGTTCGGGCCTCGTTAAAGGTCGTTAAAACCACGACGGGAATATGGCTATGACTATCATTTAACTGCCGCATGAAGGTTTCACCATCCATAACGGGCATTTTAATATCCAAAAGAATTAGATCAACATTTTCTTCTCGGCTCAAAATATCCAATGCTTTCTTCCCGTTTTCGGCAAGAAGTACTTGAAAATGACAATCTGTGTTTTCTAAAATCAACTTCAAACCTTCGCGAACAATGCTGTGGTCATCAACGATTAAAATCTTCATCTATTTTCTCCATTGGTAAGCTGATATCCACGCGACTTCCTTCACCTGGTTGGCTATCAATGGTCACCCGACCACCAATATCTGCCATGCGGCTCATCATCCCCGCTAAACCAAAATGAGCGATCTTTTGCTTACCTTTTTTCACTTCAAAACCTGGACCAAAATCAATCACAGTTATGTGTAGTGTCCCGTTCTTCTGTCCCACTCGAATTATTGCTAACTCACCATCCGTGTGCTTAACTACGTTCATCAACGCTTCAGAAATTACTGAAATAATTTGTTGACTAATCATCGCCGGTAATTTGTAGGAACCATCAAATTTCAACTTAACTTGTAGATGATATCGATGAGCAAAAACATCTGACAATACTTTTAAACGAGCTTCTAAATCCTGGCTGCTTACATTCTTTTGTTCATGTAGATTGGTCAGTGTTTTTCGACTTTCGACAATTGTTTTTTTAGCCAGTAGAGAGACTTTACTCGTTATATTCTGAGCAGCAGTTAATTCGCCTCGGTTCAGCACTTGTTCTAAAACTTCAAGTTGCAGCGATAAACCAGTCACATCCTGTAAGAGCGTATCATGCAGGTCACGAGCAATACGATCTCGTTCACTTTTTACCAGCATCTCATCAATTTGGCTCTGTGCAATAGCTTGCTCATCATAAGCCTTTTTGAGCGCCACACGTTCGTACACACTTTGCCGGTATGAGCGCCAATAAAAATAAACAATGAGAATGATAAAAAGATAGATTTCAAAATATAAAATTGCAAGAATTAATCCCGATTTCGACCATACTAAAATCCAGGATATAATTTCTAATGACAAAATAATTGCAATTCCAATCCAAGAACGTTTTAAGTAGACCAAACTTTCAAGCATTAATATCGGCATGAGTGAAACAAAAAAAGTTACCGTGCCAGATTGATAAAAATAAAGGCTGGCGATTATGGATAAAATAATCTGCCCATACAAAGAAAGAGGTAAATACTTTTTTGGGAAACGTTTGGCCAGTAAGAAAACATTCATGAATCCTACTATGAAAATGCCGTAACAAGCAGAAGTTTGAAATAGCTGTAAATTTGTGAATATTCCCAATACGTAGGCCATGATGGTCCAAAAAATAAAGGGCCAACGTAACCCTTTTAATGTTGCTGACTGAATTTCTTCTCTTGATACTTCTTCTATGTTCATAACCTAAAAAACTAGCACTAGGCTAGTCTCCTGTTTATTCAATGTCAATTTTAGGCAAAATTCGGTCCAACCACTTTGGGAAATACCAATTTGCCCGACCAAATAGACTAATCGCTGCCGGTACAATAATCATTCGGACCAGTAAACCATCAAAGATGACGCCTGAAGTAAATGCCAATCCAATTGATTTAATCATACCATCTCCAGCAAAGATAAAGCCGGCAAAAACAGATGCCATAATAATTAATGCTGCGATAACGATTGGACCATTATCCTTCAGTCCCTCACGAACAGCTTCATTTGTATCACCAGTTTGACTATAAATTTCTCGAATACGACTTACTAAGAAAATCTCATAATCCATAGCCAGTCCAAACAAAATTCCAATAATCAGAATTGGTAAGAATCCAAGGATAGCTGCTTTTGACGGAATTTGGAATAGATCTAATAAATGTCCATCTTGCAATATCCAAATCAAGAAACCAAAAGTTGCTCCAAGAGAGAGAACGAATCCAGAAACAGCAACCAAGGGAATCAACAAGGAACGAAAGGCCATCATCAACAGGATGAAAGCAAAAATTACGATAATACCTGCAAAGATTGGTAATGCTTTCGATATTGCCTCCAAAACATCAACGTTCACAGCAGTCGAACCAGTTACATATAGATGCGGAAGGTCTGAATCGTCCTTTGATAATTTACGAACATCACTGACTAATTTCTTAGTTTTTTGATCGTTTGCATCACTTTTCGGAATGATAGTGAGCATCATGTACTTTCCATTTGTCGAATTAGCACCTGGAAGAACCATGGCAACATCTTTTAACTGGCTAATCTTCCCCATGACTTTTTGGGACTCGTCACTAGATGAAGTTTCAACAAGAACAACCAGTGGGTTATTAATTCCTTCCCCGTATGCCTCCTTTTGCAAATCATATGCCTTGCGTTCGGTGAGATGAGGGTTGGCTTCCCCGTCATTAGGAAGGCCTAAATTAATATGCATGATTGGCGAAGCAATCACTACCAAAATCGTGATAACGGGAATCAACCAACACAAGCGATGGTGAGTAATAATTTTTCCCCAACCACCGACCTTACGAAGTTTTGACATCTTCTTCAAAGCTGAGTTCTGATGACTTGGCGTGACAAGTTTTTTGAAAATGGTCAACAGAGCAGGCAGTAAGGTCATAGAAACTAAGACTGCAATAAACACGCCCAATGCAGCGGCATTTCCCATTGCGGAAATGAATGGAATTCCCAACACATTCATTGCCAACATGGCGACAACAACAGTCATTCCCGCGAAAATAACAGCTGTTCCTGCAGAGCCCATCGCATTTTGTAACGCTTGCAAGCGCACATTTGAACTATCAGCCGTCATCTTTTCACGATCAATTCGATTAGCGACTGACTGTTCGGCAAATGCATCGATTGTTTTTTGCTTTAGTTTAGCTAATTCCTGACGGTAACGTGAAATAATAAAGAGCGCATAGTCAATTCCAACAGCCAAGCCCATCATGGAAACCAATGAAGTGGCCAATGAAGGCATTTTGATCACATTACTCAACACAATGATCAATAACATCGTAATTTCCAACGATATCAATGCTGTCAAAATTGGCAAACCAGCTACAAATAGTGATGCGAACGTAATTGCCAAGACAATAAAGGCAACAGCAATACCGACAATTTCTGTGGAATTTTCAGATTTTGGTGCCTCAATAACATCCCCTGAGAATTCCGTTTGAATCCTATTTTGACGTGTTAAATTAGCTTCTTTTTGAATTTTCTTTACAGTTGAATTAGCTACTTTACTTTTCTTTGTTGTGAAAGTCACCTGAGCATACGCTGTTGTTTTTTTGTTATCAAAATTCTGCAATTGATCTGGATGGGCTACCTGAGCCACGCCGGGTTCTTGACTTACTTTATCTAGGTAATCATTAATGTCTTTTTGATGATCACCCTCTGAAAGCTGTTTTCCGTCTTTTGCATGAAAAACAATTTTCATTTGTGCCAAATCAGGCGCTTTCCCAAAATTTTTATCCATAATTTTGGATGCTTTCGTTGATTCGGCCTTAGACAAAGTCAAGTTAGTTGCCGTAAAGTCCGACCCGATTGTCATAGCCCCAACACCTAAGGTACCAAGTATTGCTACAACAATTGCTATTGTTAAATATGCATGTCGAAATATCCATGCAGTCATTTTATGTATAAATTTTGCCATATCTTCTACCTCGATTGTTAATACAATAAGTGTAAAGACTATTCCAAACGAAAAGCATAACTTCAGGGCATACATTTTTGCCCTTTTGGGCAAAATAAAAAGCAGACCCACTTGTCTGCTTTTTGATTACTTTTGATTTGGAAATTCACGGTACCACTGGTAAAGTCCCTCGGCCTGCTTAATTGGCAAATAGCGACATTCAACGTAATTGACGCTTTCACCATTTCGGACTGCAATCACGAAGTGAGCGTATCCAGCTTTCGCCATAAAAATCGATTGCCGTAGATTAATACTTTGGATTTCGTGCCAGCCAGCATAGGTAATGCTGCGCCGGAAGAAATGGGCATTTTGTAGGGCAAGATATTCACCAGCAAAAACTTGTGCGCCAGTATGGCGGGCCTTGTATAAGCCCATGGCAATCGCGAGGATCAGGAGCATTGCGGCAAGCGGCCAAAACCAGATTTGGCTATAGCAGAAATAAGCGGCCATAGCAATTGGAAGTAGCATCAAAACGAAGGCATTCCGGGCCAAGAACCAGTAAGTTCGCTTCTTAGCCGGCTGAAAAGCAATTCCCTTTTCCGGAATGAAATTAATGAATTTATGCAAAACGTCATAAGTTTCATTCTCTTTCAAAACCGGGAAAAGCGTGACGGCCTTATCACTATCCTCCACCCCCTTACCAGCAATCAAATCGACTTGAACCGTCACTAAGTGAAAGATTTTGCGGAAGATATTTTGCTGGATTTTAACGGCTTGGATACGGTTCTTATCGAAATGTAGGCGGCTGGTTTGCAAAAGGCCCTTCGAAATTTCGAACTTTTCACCGTCTTGTTTCAAAGTGAAGCCATAAAGCATGAAGACGATTCGCAGTACATTAGCCCCTAAAATTAGGATAATCACCAAAAGGGCTAGGAGAATAAAGACAATCATGCCGTAACGAGCATAACCTAGTGAAGCTTGTGCGCCAAGCCATTCAAAAACCTTACCAATTGACGGCACGTGGTTCAAAAAGGCCCAAAGAATAAAGAGCTGGGACACAACCCGAAAGTCAGTAACCGCATACTCCACGAGCTCCCCGGTAGTCACCCGGTGCTGGTTGGGATCATCTTCAGCCCGATACTCAACGGCGGATTGGTCTTCAGCAGGTGTCGAGTCTCCGCCCAAACTAAGTCGACGTTTTTCTTCAATTATGTCGGCGACTTGATCGTTAACGGCTGCTAAATCAACCGCTTCTTTTTGGGCATTACTGGCCCCAGAATCCACCGTAACTTGTTCAACGTGGAAGGGTTTTAAAAAGAACCACTGCTTGCGGTCAACGTTTTGAATTCTTTGATAAGGCAAGTGGTGCATGGTTTTGAAGAAGAAGCCGCGCCGTAAGATCACTTCCTTCTCCCCGATTTCATAGGTAGTAAAGCAATAGGACCAGATTGTTGACCCAATGATGAAAGCCAAGAGGACGAAACCAAGATAGAAAGTAAAGCCATGTTCCTTACTTGAAATAAAGACAATTGACAAAACAATCGAATACCAAGCTTTGGCCAAATCGAAGATAACGGCGAGAAAGTTAAAATGTTTTGGTCCTTGATTAGAAGGCATTGCGGGCCTCCAATGCCAAAGCCATCACCTGTTCTTTCAAGCGCAAAGCTTCCTCATGGTCCAGTGCTTCGATTTCGTGAGTCGAGCCACCGGTCGCAATTTTCACCTTGTAAAGCTTTTGTAGGCGAAGCAAAGGTCCCTGGTGCAAGTCGACGTTTTGAACACGAGCAATGGGGATGGCCACGTGATGGCGGAAAAAGTAGCCGTGACGAATTTCAACGTCCGTATCGCGCACTTCGTATTCATAAATGGCGTAGCGGTAAGGAATCAAGATAATTTCGGTCACAATTTCGACTACCATGCCTGCCCCTACAAAGTAGAGCAGCCAGAGAGGTAACCAATTCCAAAAATGATGGGCAATGATAATTCCCGCAATCAGCACTAACCACAAAAATAAGTTAAAAGCGGTAATCTGCCACCAGATGATTTTGATTCGTTTCGGTAAGTGTTGCATTAATTTTCTCTCCTTAAATAGCGCATTAATATCGTTAAAGCAGCGGTCTCTAAAATAACATATAAATGTAACAACCAATTTACAGTGATATTTCAATTCTTTTCGATAAATTTCACAATTTTTATTTGTTTGAAAGCGTTATCAGTGCTAAGCTTAGACTAGTTATTTTTAAAGAAAGGGAGAATATGAAATGACAGAACAATGGTTCAAGGATTCCGTCGTCTACCAGGTTTATCCGATGAGTTTCCAAGACAGTAACGGCGATGGTATCGGAGACTTGCCCGGCATTACTTCCCGTTTGGAATACATCAAGAAGTTGGGTGCTGACGTCATTTGGCTCAACCCAATTTACGTCTCTCCTAACAAAGATAATGGCTATGATATCGCTGATTATGAAGCCATCAACCCCACTTATGGAACGATGGCTGACTTTGATAACTTGCTTGAAAAAGCCCACGAATTAGGTCTTAAGATTGTGATGGATTTGGTGGTTAACCATACTTCCGACCAGCACAAGTGGTTCCAGGAAAGCCGTAAGAGCAAGGATAACCCCTACTCTGATTACTACATTTGGCGCGATCCAGTCGATGGCCACGAACCCAACAACTGGGTGGCTGCCTTCGGTGGATCCGTTTGGGAATATGACGAAGGACGTGGCCAGTACTACTTGCACATGTACGCACCAAGTCAACCAGATTTGAACTGGACCAATCCAAAATTGCGCGAAGCTGTTTACAGCATGCAACGTTTTTGGTTGGACAAGAGTGTTGATGGTTTCCGTATGGATGTTATCAACGAAATTTCAAAGCCAGATGGCTTGCCAAACATGACTGGTGAAGTCACCGCCGGTACGACGCAGGACTTTATCGCCGATGGCCCTCACTTGGGTGAATACTTGAGTGAAATGAATGAAAAAGTGCTTTCAAAGTACGACATCATGACGGTTGGTGAAATGCCTGGCGTTACGACTGAGGATGCCATTGAATACACTGGCCTCAAGAGTAACGAATTGAACATGGTCTTTGAATTTGAGCACGTTGGTTTGACCAACAACCCGGACACTCGTTTGGGCCGTTGGAACGATGTGCCCGTTAAGTTGACCGATTTGAAGCACGCCCTTAACCGTTGGCAAATCGCCTTGGATGGTAAGGGTTGGAACTCACTTTACTGGAACAACCACGATCAACCTCGTGCCGTTTCCCGTTTTGGAAATGATTCCGATGAATTCCGCGTGCGTTCAGCGAAGGCTTTGGGAACCACCCTACACTTCTTGCAAGGAACACCATACGTCTTTGAGGGTGAAGAACTGGGTATGACCAACGGCCACTTTACGCGCGTTGATCAATACGAAGACGTTGAATCCGTTAACGTTTATAAGGAAATGGTCGAAGACAAGAAGATTGTCGACGGTCCAACCATGTTAAAGTACTTGGCCAACATGTCGCGTGATAACGCTCGTACGCCAATGCAGTGGGATGCAAGCGAAAACGCAGGCTTCACCACCGCAACCCCTTGGTACGCTGTTAATCCTAACCACAAGGAAATCAACGTCCAAGCTAACTTAGAAGATCCAGATTCAGTCTTCTACCACTACCAGAAGTTGATTAAGATTCGTCATGAATCTGAAACCATTCGTCGTGGTACTTTTGAAGCCTTGGATGAAGATGACGACCAAGTTTATGCTTACCGCCGTCACGGCGAAGACGGTACTTACCTGATCATGACCAACTTTACTGATCAGACCGTTACGCGTGACTATCAACAGGCAGATGCTAGCGAATTGGTTATCAGCAATTACCAAGATGATCAAGGAACTACTTTGCGCCCTTATGAAAGTAAGGTCTATCGTTTCGCCAAGTAATTTGGTCTGTAAAGGATAAAGAGTTAAAGAAATGACACAAGATAAACAAGCAAATACAAATTCAAAAACATTCTTAACGGCCATTCTTTCGGTTTCCGTTATGATTACCACTGGGCAGGCTGTTTCTTCAGCCGTGCCTGAAATGGCGAAGAGTTTCCCAGATGTTCCGGCATCTTTGATGAACTCCGTCGTTACTATCCAGCAGTTAACCGTTGTGATAACCCTGCTATTGTCTGGTTGGATTTCAAAGAAAATTGGAATTAAGAAGACGATTGCCATTGGTTTGATTACCGTTGGTATTGCAGGTGTGATTCCCGCACTTGTCCATAGTTTCCCAATTATTTTCATTTCCCGACTATTCTTGGGAGCCGGAATTGGGTTGTTTAACTCGCTAGCCATCACGATTATCGACCTCTTTTACAAGGGGGCAGAACAGTCGAAGATTCTTGGTTACCGTACCGCGACTGAGCAATTAGGAACTTCCGCCTTGACCCTTTTGGTCGGTGCCTTAGTTTTGATTAACTGGGAAGCTTCCTTCTTGATCTACTTGCTAGCCTTCCCATTCTTAGCCTTCTTCTGGAAGTTCGTTCCTGAACCACCAGTTGACAAGCATGCTAGCGCGCAAAAGCAGAAGATTAACTTGCCAGTGCTTGGTATGGCCGCCTTGTTGATGGTCATGGTTATGTGTTCAACTTCAGTTGTTGTTCAAACGCCTAACATCGTTGTTACTGATTTGGGCTTGAACGGAACTGTCGCTTCATTAATCGTTACTTTGAACACCTTCGTTGGAACAATGACTGGTTTCGTCTTCGGTAAGATTTATGCCGAATTGAAGAACTTCGTTGTCCCAACTGGAATGGCCTTCATGTCCTTGGGTTCATTGGTCATCGTTGCCTTCCCTAACATTTTCACCGTTGCTTTGGGGGCTGCCATCTGTGGTGTTGCTTACCCATTAGTTGGTTCATACCTCTTCTCAAACGTTGATAATGTTGCGCCAGAAGGTTCACAAAACTTGGCCAACTCAGCCATGTTGGTTGGCGCTAACTTGGGGGCTACGATTGCTCCTTCTGTTTTGACGATGTTCTCAAACTTGAACAACGCCCACACTCAGTCAGCACCGTTCTTCACTTTGTTCTTGATGTTGGCAGCCTTTGCAGCCATTGCTTTGGCTTACCTTCTCGGTTTGCAAGGAGCTAACACAGCGAAGACTTATACGACAAAGTATCGTCGCGCACGTCGTAACAACAACATCAATAAGTAATTGAATGCAAATTAAAAGCACGCCGCTTGGCGTGCTTTTTTGTGCTTAGATTTTTTGATAAAGGGAGCATAATTCCAGCAGACTGAGCGCAACTTCGCCTCCTTTGTTCCCTGCTTTACCACCTGCACGTTGCTGGGCTTGTTCCAAAGTGTCGGTCGTTAAAATACCAAAGACGATTGGACAAGCTTCATCCAAACTAACGCGAGCGACCCCTTGCGCCACACCGTTAATCACCAAGTCATAGTGATCTGTATCACCCTTGATCACAGCACCCAGCGTGACAATCCCTGTATATTTTTGGCTTCGTGCTAACTTTTGGGTCATCAAGGGGATTTCCAAAGCACCGGGTACCCAGCATACATCGACTTGTTCTTTTGGCACGCCGACCATCTTCATGCTAGCTAAGGCACCCGACAGCAAACGTTCCGTGATGGCACTATTAAAACGGCTTACCACGATAGCAAATTTACCCTGGTTTTGGTCAGTCAGTTGTCCTTCATAAATCATTTTCAATTCTCCTTTAATAAATGGCCAAAGCGAGTGGCCTTGGTGTGCAAGTAATTCGCGTTATTCGAGTTTGACTTAATTTCCAGGGGTACTCGTTCTACAATTTCAATCCCCGCAGCTTCTAGTTGCTGAATTTTATCCGGATTGTTCGTCAGCAAGCGAATTCGCTTCAAACCGGCAAATTTAAGTAGCTTTGCTGCCCGTTTATAATCACGCTGATCGGCTTGGTGGCCTAGATTCAAGTTCGCATCATAGGTGTCATAGTGATTTTCCTGTAGAATATAGGCTTTAAGTTTTTCCAACAAGCCAATTCCACGCCCTTCTTGGCGTAAGTAGAGCACAGCTCCACCTTCTTCATTAATTCTAGCCAGGGCCTCGTTAAGCTGGGGACCGCAGTCACAACGCAGCGAAGACAGCACATCTCCCGTAAAACATTCTGAATGAATCCGAACTAGCGGTGCCGCCGTGCTTGCTTTTTTGCTTTGAATTAGAAGATCGGGTTGTCCCTTTCCTCTACTCGGAAAGCTGTGTAGTTCAAAATTACCTTCAGCGGCTGGTAGCTGCACTGAGGGCCCATATTCGATATCTTCCTGATCCAAGTAGGTTTGAAATTCGACCAAGTCCGCAATCTGCAAGCGAATTAAATCATGTTCTTGCGCGAAGAGCGCCAAGTCTTCGGAACGGGCCATGCTGCCATCGGCCTTTAAAATCTCGATGATATAGGCGACCGGCACAACTCCTGCCCATTTTGCCAGAGCGACCGCTGCTTCAGTATGGCCCGTTCGTACACGTAAGCCCTCTTTTTCTGCCACAAGGGGAAAAATGTGCCCGGGCCGTTCAAAATCTTGAGCTGGAATACTACGATTGGCCAAAGCTTGCAACGTTTGTGCTCGATCATTTGCGGAAACACCGGTTACAGTCGCTTTATAATCCACCGATTGCGTGAATTTAGTACCAAATTTTTCCGTATTGTCTTGCACCATAGCTGGCAAGTGTAATTCTTCGGCTCGTTCCAAACTCATTGGCGCACAGAGTAAGCCACGAGCAGCTTGTAAAGCAAAGTTAATTGTTTCCGGTTGGGCAAAGGTTGCTAAACCGACTAAGTCGCCTTCATTTTCCCGGTCTTGATCATCTTGTAAGACAATTAACTTCCCCTGCTTTAGGGCCGCCAAGGCTGCCTGTATTTTTTCAATCTTACTTCGTTCCAACATCTTGTAGTCCTCCTTGAACATACTTTGCCAAAATATCAGTTTCAAGATTGACCCAGTCACCCGCTTTTAATTGGCTTAGATTCGTATGATCTCGCGTGAAATTCACCAGGGCCAAGACGAAATGACTTTCGTTAGTTGATACGATGGTCAGGCTTACACCGTTAATGGCCACGGAACCCTTGGCGACGATTTCTTTACCCCAAGTCGGATTATCAAAACGAAAGGTGTAAAAGTGTGTTTCCCCCTGGATATCAATTTTTTCCAGTTGCGCTTTCCCGTCAACGTGGCCTAGGACAAGGTGACCATCTAATCCCTGCTGGAGCGTCAAGGCCGCTTCCAAATTCACCATTTGGCCCAGCGTATAATCAGCCAAAATGGTTTGCTCATAAGTCGAAACCATGACATCAAAATCCAACAAATCATCGTGATAGTCAGCTAAAGTCAAACAAACACCGTCCACCATGATACTTTCGCCCAAAATAAAAGCTTGCTTCGCCCACTGAACTGGTTCAATCGTCAATCGCAATTCAGCTTTCCCGCGCTCTTCAATGCCTTTAACTTTTCCTTGAGCTTGTACAATTCCTGTAAACATTAGAGCACCTCATTTCGATAAATATAGCGAATCGTGTTTCCAACCGGTACTTGCTGCCTTAACAAAGCTGGTTCAGACGCAGGTAGGACTGCCGAAAGACCTTCATCAGGAAAATCACTGTCAGATTGGTAATGCCAAAATTCCTGCCAAGCGCTTTCTTGCAAAAAAGCTGCATGGACTATCGGTCCTCCTTCAACCAGTAGAGATTGAATCCCCAACTCAGCCAGGATAGCTAATAAGTCAGCGATGCTACCGTCATATAATTTTACGCGCGGCGAAGTCTCGGCAAAGCCCTCGTCGCTGGTAAAAATCAAATAATTATCCCGCCATTGGATTGGAAGATCTTTGAACCGACCAGATCGATCCAGAACAATCCGTAACGGTTGCTCGTGCTGCAGCGCTATTTTTCGAACGGTTAAATTCGGTTGATCAATTAAAAAAGTTTCACTACCGACTAAAATAGCGGAGGAGGCTGCCCGCAATCGATGAACATCTTGATCAGCGATGGAATCAGTGATTTTAGTCTGCTGACCTGAACCAGCGTTAACCTTGCGATTGGCACTCGTGGCAACCTTCAAACGAACATAGGGTAAGTTCTTTTCGAAAAAATAGTGAAAAGCTGGGTTTAACTGACGACTGGCACCATCATTCAAAACGATGACTTCAATCCCATGTTCACGTAGCAGTTTCAAGCCTTTCCCATTTGTGCTCGGATTAGGATCAAGCGAACCTATCACGACCCGCTTTAACCCCCAAGTCAGCATTGTTTCGGCACAGGAAGATACTTTCCCCCGGCTCGCACAAGGTTCCAACGTGACATAGATACATGCCCCCTGAATGTCACTGGGCTTTGCCAGAGATTGGTAGGCTTCAATTTCGGCGTGATGACCACCAAAACGATGGTGGTAGCCACGACCGAGAACTTTGCCGTCTTTGACGATGACAGCCCCAACCCGTGGATTTTCATAGGTTAAATCAGCTTCCCCCTTTCCGGCTTCATCAATGGCAATTTGCATCAAAACATTATCATTCATTTTTTCCTCCTGTTGTTATCAGGACATAAAAAAACCGATGTGACACTATCACATCGGTTGCATTTATTATTCGAATGATTCAAAAAATAGGCAGTCTGAGACTCCCAGAATTTTTAAATCTTCTCCCATCCAGACTATACTGTCGGTTACAGAATTTCACTGTATCAGCCGCACCGGAGTGCAGGTCACGGACTTTGGCACAAGGCCATCACCGTCGGTCGGGAATTTCACCCTGCCCCGAAGATTAATAATGTTGTTTTAAGCGTAGCAAGTAAAAAGGATTTTGTCAAAGCTTATGAATTCGAAGCCAATAAAGCCTTGATGACAGCCGAACGGAAACCGTTGTCTTCGAGTGCAAGCACACCCTTGATAGTGGTTCCGCCTGGCGAAGTCACTTCGTCCTTTAATTCAGTGTAAGACTTGCCGCTTGCTTGCGCCAATTGAGCACTGCCTTTAACCATTGAGGAAATAATTTCACGGGCAGTTGCTCGTGAGAGACCTTCACTAACAGCGGCATCTTCCATGGCAGCCATAAAGACGTCAACAAAGGCTGGTGCACAGCCACCAACCACACCAGCGAGGTCCAGCTGATTTTCCTTAACTTCGAAGACATCCCCAAGGGTCTTGAGCAAATTAACAACTTGATCCAATTGGCCATTTACGAGATGCTTTCCGGGTGCATAGGCAATCGTTCCAGCATTGTAGGCCACGGCAGTGTTGGGAATCAAAGCAGCGGTGGGTACGTTACCCGCCGTCCTCAAAATAGCTTCATTGCTTACGCCAGCTGCAGCCGACAAGACAATCGTGCCACTAGGAATACTCAAATTGACGAATTCTTGCATGATGGCAAGGGTTTGCTTGGCTGGTGTCACGAAGAAGAGCAAATCTGGTTGTTGCGCCAGTACATCCTTGGGTTCGCCGAAAACTGGAATATTCAGTGTTTGGGCGTGGTGGCTAGCCGATGCCGTCGAAGAACTTTGACCAATCAGTTCCACTGGAACCACTTTTTGACGGTTTAATCCTTCTACAATGGCAGAACCCATGCTGCCGACACCGATAATGGCAATTTTCATAACGCTGACCTCCTATTTTCTCAAAAGAAAAAGGCCGACCGAAATCGACCTTTCTCTGTATAATTTACCAGATATTACTGGAAGTTTGAAGTGATGTTTCCTGAGAACTTGTCACTTGCAATTGACATGTGTCCGGCTGAATCAACGCCCTTCATAGTTGAGCGAACGTTCAAGACACCACCGTCTGATGATGCATCGAAAGTCAAGTCGCCAGTTGAGTAGATGGCTGACTTAGTTGGTTGTGCATCCAATTCTGCTTGGTCAGCGATTGGCTTTGCATCAGTAACTGAGTTCGTACCAGCAGCGGTAATCTTCATCGTACCGTATGACTGACCGTTGATAACAGTACCTTGAGTTGAACGCAAATCAGCGTTGTTCAAAACAATGTTAACATCAGCATCAGCAGGAGCTGCAACAACGATTTGTACGTGGTCGCTGCTTCCAGTTACAGTGTAAGTTCCGCCCTTCTTGATGGTGATGGTGTCACCAGAAACGCTGGCAGCGTTTTCGTTATCAGAGACGATACCTGAGTTATCAAGAGCGATAACAACGTTAACCTTAGTAGCCTTAGCAGCCATGTCTGAGAACAAACCAGAGATAGCAGTTGAAAGGTCAGCAGATGCGCTTTGGTGAGCAACAGCCATACCACCCATTGCGGCAACAGCTGCGGCAGCGATAACCCATTGCTTACCTGACTTGAACATACGAGCATTTTGCTTATTCATTAAAAAGATCTTCTTTCTATTAATACGGATTATTATTACAAAAACATTACAATTTTCGTAAAAATCAATACGCACTAATACTAACAAATAATGAACAAAATGTCAGCATTATTCCCGAAAAATTTATTCAGCTGCTGGTGTTTGACCTTGCTTCATTGCTTGGTCCATTGGTGGCATGCCTTGTCCACCGCCCATTGGACCACCTTCACCGGTCATTCCGGAGCCACCGCCTTGACCGGCAACCACGTCGGAACTCGTCCCGTTAATGGACACTTGATAAGTATCCCCAGCAGTAATGCCTGGGAAGGAGATGTTCATATAGTCGGTGTTTTGTGGCGATTCAAAGGAAGTCAAATCTTGCCCATCCTTAGAAACGGTGACCGTATCACCCTTAGTAGTTGCGCCAATTTTTACGTAAGACTGGCTAGAAGTATCCGCATCAGGCGTTCCTTCCGTTCCGGTACCACCCCAGATGACATTACCGCCCTTAAAGGTGATGGTGCCATCACCATCGATAGCGCCGTTATCCGGTGTTGAATCAATCATGGAAACGATGTTACCACCATTGATGTTAATATCGCCGTTAGAATCCAAACCGTCTCCCGCACCATGCATCACAAGGTTACCCCCATTAATGTTGATGGCTTGGGTATCTTTCGAACCAGCGTCATATTTGCTTTGATCCAACTGGGCATTGATGATATCGTCATCGGCATTCAAAGAAAGATTTCCTGAATTAACGTTCACTACTTCAGCTTCCAAAGCTTCATAAGACTTCGTCACATTCAAATTCAAATCATTAACATCCATGCTGCCGTCGGCTGAAATTCCATTCATAGTTGAATTGATGTTTAATTCCCCGGAACCGTTAACCGTCAAATTCCCATTGGCATAAATTGCACCATTGGGGTTAATCGTGTCCAAACTTTCCGGATCGTCGATGCTTGGCGTTGCTGAAATCGAATTTGTCCCATTGGCCGTCAAGGTCAAAGAACCGTAGCTTTGTGCTGCGATGGCCGCACCCTTGGTCGTAGACAAGTTCGCATTATTTAAAATCAAGTTGACGGCTGCATCGCTAGGCGCGTTAACCAAAATTTGAGCGTCGTCACTTGTGCCAGAAACCGTGTAAGTCCCCGCTTGATTGATGGTTACCGTATTGCCATCAACCGTGGCCGCTTGGCTATTATCGCTGCTGATACCACTATTAGCCAAATTGATGCTGGTTCCAGCTTGGTCGGAAGCTGTTTGCTTGCTCGTCGTTGTCGTATTCTGTCCCATCGTGTAGGCTGCCAATGTTTGAACAGTGTTGTCCGACAAGCTATCGGCGCTAGCGGAATTGTGTGCAAGAGCCCCATATAGGCTAAGGCCTGCCACTGCCATCGCAGCAATCACCCACTGCTTACCGGATTTGTACATTTTAAAAGTACGGCTATTGTTTTGCTTCAGTCGTAGATTATTCATTCGAACTCCTTCTTGTCCTCTGACCATCTTGGTCAGTTGCGTATCTTATCGATGTTTACAGTATAGGAAGTCCAAATAAAACCCTGATTAAGCCAAATTAAATTGAAAATTAAAAAGTGAACAAGGTTAAAACCCCACTCACTTTTAAGAAGCTTATTTAGTTAAATGGCTTAACGACCTTAGCCGTCAAAGTTGATTCCAATGAATCATCGGCCAAAGAAACCGACAAATCCTGCTTATCAGAAACGCAGAAACGACTCAAGGTATAGAAAGAACCATCGGGCAAAATGAATTCGATTGAAGCCTGGTCAGTAATCACTTCAAAGTTCAATGATTGCAACTCTTTCGCATCTGATTGAACGGTATATGAACGACTGTAATAATCAAAAGCATGGTTGGCTTGATTATCATTTTCGAATTCCCAGTTCATCCTCATCACGTGGTAAGTACCCGACTTAGGATCAAAATCAAGTTGAGCGAAATCCTTACCTTGTTCAAAACGAATTGAAACTGTTCCTTCGACCTTCTTGCCCGCTGCAGCTTGAATCTTCAAATTATAAATAGAGTGATTCAAGTCCTGCTTGATTTCATAACGCTTATGCATCAAGTCAGGAATATCGGTTGAGTTACTTTCTGCTGGTGCAGCACTAATCTCACGTTCTTCTTCGTAGACAAGATTCAACATAATTTCTGATGAAATCGTTAAGTCATTATTCAAAGTTAAGCGACGAGGCGTTGAATAGGGTCCCCAATGCTTAACGAACTTGCTCTGCCCACCTTGATCCAAATGAATCCCTGCGGCGGCATAGTTCCAGTTTCCAGTCCAACCCAAAACAACAATGTCTTTATCGGGCTTTGACAAGTCATCCGAACCTGTGTAATTAACACCATAGAAATCTGAACCTGCATCCAAACGGCGTGGTGCTTCATCCAATTGGAACATACCATGCTTATTCAAAGTACCAACTGCATAGTATGAACCGGTCGTTTCGATTGGTTCTTCTTTTGCCGCAAAGAACAAAACAACCTTTTCCTGCCCGTCTGGTGTAACCATCGGACGCAAAACCGGACATTCAATTTGAGCATTGGCAGTCCACTTGTGCCCCGCAAAGAAAACAGCCGGCGCAATCTTAGAAAGGCGTGGATTTTCATTCATGCCCCGCCATTCAATACCGTCTTCAGATTGGAAAACAGCTATTTCCTTGTCTTCAGACGTATACATAATCAAACGGTCATTCCAATACATTACGCCTGGGTCACGTTCGCTCATGTCGTCAGCGGCCGTGTAGTCCCAGTCACAAGAAAGGACTGGTTGACCATCATTTAGTAAGTTAGCAAAAGTTTGGCCATTATCATCAGACCAAGCCGCCCAAATATGCTGGTTAAGCTTGGGATCTCCCTGCATTAAACCAGAGAAGTAAGCCACAAGGGCACCATCAGGCACGCCTTTAATCTGATTATTCTTGTTACGAATGACTGTTCCAGTCCAGGCGGAGCGCCAAGAACCTTCCCCTTTAGGTCCAAAGGCTGGAATAGCAATATTTTGTTCTGAGAAATGAAGGAAATCCTTCGTCGTGGCGTGGAACCAATCCTGCCCTTGCTCGCCAAATGGTCGTTCAGGTCCTTCAACGGAGTGCAAGAAATAAACATCATAGTATTGGCCAGCTTCATTCCAAACCATCGTTTGCAAATCGTTCGACCAACCGTGCTTGGTGTTCAAATGGAATTTTTGACTCAATTCATTTGAGGTAAAAGTCCCCATTTCAGCTAAGTTCATACGGGAATTATTATCTGCCATGAAAGTCACGTCCTTTTCTGTTCTACAAGTAACAATAAAAACTTATAACTATATTTTATCGACTGATGACTGATAAGTAAACACGTGCCAATTATCACAAAGTTAAAATCCTATTAACTTTCTAGACTTATCCGCTTGCTTAAGCTCTTCTGTACCACTATTTTTACAGGAATTTCTTTTTTGGGAAAGCCTTTTGGCAAAAACTGACAATTTTCTGGCATAAATAAAAAACTAGTCCAAAGGACTAGTAGATACGATCATATTTTGCACGATTACGGAGATAGAAAAAATAAGAAATGAATTCAGCCAATAAGGTACCAGCAATCAGCCAGGTGTTCCCCACCCCATTTAAGTGAAGTGAATTAATGACCAAACTGCTAAAGGAAAAAACAATAATGAAGAAAATGAATTCCTGAAAAGAAGTGACTTCCCGTTCTTCTTTTTGACGGTCATGTGCCCAGAGGTCAAAAAAATAGTAGGCCACCCAGGCAATTTGAACGACGACAAAGGTCAAAGTAACTTGGTGTAAATGGGTATAAGTGCTCAACAAAAGCAAAGCCACCACGGCAACAAGGCTGACAACTAAGGCCTGCTTGATTCGGTAATTCATAGTCAAAATCTCCACAATAATCTGTAAACCATTCTATATTACGAATATTACGAAATTGTTTTATGAAAATTACAATGTGAGGTCAAAATAAAAAAGCATCAAGATTTTTTCAAAAAATCTTGATGCTTTCACTTTTACTTAAATGATTTGCGGTAAAAAGCAATCACAGTCAACACGATGAACCAGATGATGGCGAGCACTGTCGTCACCGTAGTTGCTGGTGTGAAGAGCAAAATCAAGAAAATTCCGAATAGGAAAATTAAAGTTAGATAGTTGGTATATGGCGCACCCGGCAAGCGGAAATAGTGCTTGCCCTTGCGGTAATTAGCTGACTTACGGAACTTAAGGTGAGTAACCATCAAGGCACCGTAGATGACTAGGAAGGTCGCTGAAGCTGTTGAGGTAACCAAGCTAAAGGCATCATTTGGGAAAATATAATTCAGGACAATCACCAAGCCAATAATCACAGCAGAAAAAGAAATGGCCTTCATTGGGATGGCATGGCGGTTCAACTTTGCAAAAGGTCCCTTCCCTTCTGACAAGGAGTAAAGCATTCGACCCGTCGTAAAGAGCGATGAATTCAAGGATGAAGCTGCTGCCGTCAAAACAACGAAGTTAATAATTCCAGCGGCTGACGTAATGCCAATACCAGAAAAGACTTGCACGAAGGGTGACATCTGACCAGAATAGTCCGTCCAAGGCTGGATGATCATGATGGCCGACAAGGCCCCGATATAGAAAATCAGAATTCGAATAACAATCGAATCAATGGCCTTTGGAATCGTCTTCAAGGGATCCTTGGTTTCTGCTGCCGTAATCCCGACGAATTCAACGCCCAGAAAGGCGAAGAAAGCCATCTGGAAAGCCGCTAAGAGTTGATGACCATGATGGGCCACCAAACCGTGTTGCCATAGTGTTGAAAAATGGGTAACGCCCACAGAAGTTTTCATCTGGAAGGCTGCCATAATGAAGCCAACCACAATCATGGCCACAATGGCAAAAATCTTGATTAGTGAGAACCAGAATTCAGTTTCACCAAAGGCCTCGACCGCCGTGATGTTGATTCCATAGAGAATAACTAAGAAGGCTAACTCCCATATCCAGACGGGCGTGGTCGGAAACCAGAAGTGCATGTAGTTTCCAATGGCCGTCAACTCTGCCATGGCGATAATAATCCAACCCAGCCAGTAGGTCCAGCCAAGAACAAAGCCTGCGCGCTGGCCAAGGTATTGCTCCATAAAGTCGATAAAGACTGGCTTTGATGAATCTGAAACTAGTAATTCACCGAGGGCCCGCATCATGGCAAAGATAAAGAAACCCGTCACGATGTAAATCAAAAGAATAGCCGGCCCAGCCTTTTGAATCGATTCACCAGCACCCAGGAAAAGTCCGGTTCCGATCGTTCCCCCCAGCGCAATCATGCTGACATGGCGCTGTGATAAATTACGTTCTAGCTTTTCTTTAGCCATAAAAGTCTCCCGAATTTGTGATTAAACTATTATTAGCATATACTTATGGCTTAGATAAGTAAAACTCATTTTTTTCAATTTAAGATGAGTTATATTCAACTAACGAGGAAAAACCATGAAAACCTTCGCTTATGAAATCTTTACCACCGTCGCTAGCCAAAAATCTTTTCGCAAGGCGGCTAACGAACTCAACATCACCCCGTCAGCCGTAAGTCACGCTATTAGCCAGTTAGAGGAACAATTAGGTTTTCCCCTCTTCATTCGTAATCGTTCAGAAATGACCTTGACGCAAGACGGAAAGACTATCCTGCCAAGCGCCGAGCGCCTGTTAAATGAAGAACGGCAACTTTATCACCTCGCCAGCAATATCCGAGGGTTAAATGCTGGAAAAATCACGATTGGTGCCTTTTCTTCCGT
Source organism: Eupransor demetentiae (assembly GCF_963930865.1). Classification (NCBI taxonomy): domain Bacteria; kingdom Bacillati; phylum Bacillota; class Bacilli; order Lactobacillales; family Lactobacillaceae; genus Eupransor; species Eupransor demetentiae. The sequence continues at coordinate 539,781 of NZ_CAWVOH010000001.1, forward strand.
CTGCATTAACTGGCTGCCAGAAATTATCACCAATTTTTCTAAAAATTATCCACAAATTGAAATCGCCATCGTCCAGGGTAATTTCGCCGAACTCGAACACGCCGTTGAACTCGGTAAAATTGATATTGCCTTCACTACTTTGCCAGTTTCATCGCGCTTAGAAGCTTTACCACTTTTACAAGACGAAATTCTTTGTGTTACTAGGGCAGATTTTAAGCCTAAAAACAGCAAAACTATTACAAAGGCCGACTTGCTCGATCAGCACTTTATTCTGCAAAAAAGCGATTACGACCTGGATACCAAAGCGGCCCTTGATTATTACGAAGTAACGCCAAAGGGAATTAATTTTTCAATTGATGACCAGTCGATTATTGCCCTAGTCGAAGCTGGTTTGGGCCTTGGAATCTTACCTCAACTTGCCCTCCGCAAATTGCGTGGTGACGTTAACATTTATCCCTTTGACCGCCCCTATTACCGCCACGTTGGGCTAGCCATTAACCCTAGTCAATTGGCGCTACCGGCTGTGAAAGCCATGAAAAAAGAAATTTTAGATTACTTAGCTAAAAATGAGCAGTAAAAAAGACCTTCCAATTGGAAGGCCTTTTTTTAATTAGTTGGATGCCAAAGCATCGATTGTATTCAAACGAGCGGCTTGACGAGATGGCACATAGGATGCCAGCCAAGCAATCACAATCGCAATGATAACGGTGAAGATAATGTTACCAAAGGAAATTTGAACAATATTGTAGTGAATCAAGCTGTTCAAGGCAAGGTTCATCAAGGCTTGAACTAACAAGGCAACTACAATGGCGATCACTGCAGCAATCAGCCCCATCAACAAAGCTTCGTTGGTAAAGAGACCACGCACATCCTTGGCACGACCACCTAGGGCTCGAAGCACGCCAATTTCTTGAGTACGTTCGGCAACAGACATATAAGTCGTCACGATGATCATGATGGCTGAAACAATCAAAGAAATTCCAGCGATAGCGGCCAACAACTTAGAAGCAAGACTGGTAATCGTGTTGATTTGACTCAAAATATCACCAGCAGAAGATGCTTCAAAGATTTGATTCTTATTACTATCCTTGAGCTTCTTGATGGCAGAAGTGACCTGCTTAACGTTTGTTGTGCTATCGACTTTAACGGGTACGTAGTTTGCATCGGCATTTGCACCGGCACTAGTCAAAGCAGACTTAATGTCACTGGCATCCGAAGCAAAAATACTACTGTTGGCCTTGGTAATACCAACAACCTTAGCTGAGGAGTTAACCGTTACCGGCTGGTTATTCGTGTCATAACCCGTAAAGGAAATCTTCACGGTTTGGCCAATAACGGACTTCCACTGCTTATTAATCTTTTCTGCAAAGTCTTGTGGAATAACGATTTCATCAGTCTTCGTTGGCTTAGTACCAGCCTTGATCATGCTACTTTGGATAGCTGGTGACCATGATTGGTAACTAGAAGTCTTCTTTTGATCACCGACAGTGAAGTTAACTGAAGAGAAAGTGTAGCCAGGATAAGTGGCTTCCACGTGGTTAATCTTACCCAGCTTTGCCACCATGTCGGAAGACATCGTCAAGGCTGAATAATTGTTCTGCCAAGCTTCCTGTTCAGCTTCAGATTCATCGTCTGAACTGGCGTTCTTTTGCGTCGAAACGTGCTTGGTAACGGTTGGATAGTTCGGGTTAACCGAGTCAGTAATTTGCTTGGTCATGTAACCCTTAACCCCGCTTCCCAAACCAAGGAAGAGGATAACGGCACCCAGACCGATTGAAGACCCCAAAATAATCATGAAGTTTTGGAATCGCTTAAACTTCAAATGATCATAGGCCATATCCCAAATTGTTCGACGGGATAGTGGACGAGAACGAACACCGCGGTCGCGACCACTGAAAGCTGGTGCTGGATATGCAGGCTTCAAGCGCTGCGTGCTACCAATTTGACCATCTTCCATGTGTACGATTTCGGTACCAAAATCAGCAACTTCTTGAGAGTGGGTCACGACGATGACCAACTTACCTTCTTTAGCAATTTGGTCCAACAATTCGAGCACTTCGCGAGTGTTAACCGAATCCAGTGCACCAGTTGGTTCATCGGCGATCAGAATTTCAGGATCACCAGCCAAGGCACGAGCGATGGCAACACGCTGCTTTTGTCCACCAGAAAGTTGCGATGGATACTTGTTGGCGTGTTCCCCTAGGCCAACTTTTTCAAGCAAAGCCATAGCGCGCTTTTTACGTTGACCACGACTCAAGGTGGTCATGTTCAGTGAAGTTTCAACGTTTTCCAAGTTGGTTTGGTAATTAATCAAGTTAAAGGATTGGAAAATATAACCAACGGTTTGTCGGCGGTACAAATCCAAATCCTTGGCATGATGGTGATTAATTTCCTTACCATTCACCTTAACCGTGCCGGAGAAACGGCGGTCCAAACCACCAATGATATTCATCAAGGTCGTTTTTCCACCACCGGATTCACCGAGAATGGAAACGAATTCACCTTTATCAAAGGAGAGATTAATCCCCTTTAACACTGGAAATTCTTGTTGACCTAAGAAATAAGACTTATAGATGTCTCGTAGTTCCAAAAAAGCCATAGTTTGACTAGGCCCCCTATTGTTTAATTTATGTCTCTGACAGCTTTTTAAACAAAGCCACTATACTTTGTTACTATACGGACAAGGGGCCTAAAAGTCAAACTAACCCGCCTTGTAGCAACAAAAAAGGACTAACCCAAAGATTAGTCCTGTTCATTAAATTAGTACTTACCGTTCTTCGTGTAAGCAACCTTTTCAGCTGCTGAACTTGAAGAGAAATTTTCGTGATTCAAACGGCTAGCCGAGAAAATCATTAATAACATCATTGTTCCAAAGCTTCCCAATGAAATTAGCAAGATAATTGAAATAATTTGCGCCAACATCAAAGTCACCGTCCTTTCATCAAAGTGTGTTACATCGCTGTAATTAAGTAACCTAATTGTAACATAGCGGTAAAAGTAATGACAAGTGATTTGAGATAATTGACAAATATTTATCAAGTGACTTAAAAGCACCTGATAAATGTAACAAAATTATTTCAGGCGAGGAAATCCTTCACATCATCCCAGTGGTCAACAGCATCTGAAACGGCGTCATCGGTATGTGGCGTGTGCCACTGGAACTTGTCATACCAGAGACTACGCTTTTCCTTGTTCAACGCCTTAATTTGGTCCATTTCTGCTGCAGACAGCTCGAAGTCGTCAATCTGGCTATTTTCAACCAAACGTTCTTCATGAATGGACTTAGGAATGGTGATAACACCCATTTGATAGTCAAAACGCAAGATAACCTGTGCAGCCGTCTTGCCATGATCCTTGGCAATGGCCTGAACAGCTGGATCGCTCAAAGCTTCCCCACCACCAAGTGGTGACCAAGCTTCCATCGTCATTCCGATGCTGTTCATCTTGGCCATAATATCCTTTTCTTGGACCAAAGGGTTAAATTCCATTTGGTTAACTTGTGGCATGATCTGCGTGTGGTCCAAGAGATCTTGAATTCGCTCTTCATCAAAGTTCGAAATTCCAATAGCACGAACTTTGCCTTCATGATAAAGCTTTTCCATCGCGCGCCAAGTGTCAATATACTTGCCGTCTACCGGCCAGTGAATCAAGTACAAGTCAACATAGGTCAAACGCAACTGCTTTAATTGTTCTTCAAAAGCATCAAGGGTTGATTGATAACCTTGGTCACCATTAAAGACCTTAGTCGTGATGAAGAGGTCCTTACGGTTAAGGTTATTTTCAGCCAAGGCCTTTTGGATACCGACGCCAACACCTGGTTGGTTACCGTACTGCTTAGCAGTATCGATCAAACGATAGCCGTGCTTAATTCCTGCTCGAACCGCGTTGCAAGCATCAGTGTTGGAACTCTTCCAAACACCCATCCCCATCACGGGCATGTCAACGCCGTTACTCAAGCGAGTCGTTTCGCTTAAAATCTTGGTCATGTTTCAAAATCCACCTTTCTTTATGCTACAAACCCAGTCTAAAACAAGAAGGTTAAATAAACAAATAAAGCGCCCCTTTTTGGCATAAAAGGAGCGTTTTTTGGCTTAATGGCCCAAGGACCAACCACCATCAATCGGAATAACGTTTCCATTAAGATAATCAGCCTGCGGACTCGTAAGATATAGTGTCAGGTCAGCAACCTCCTGTGGTTGTGCCCAACGCCGAGCCGGAGTCTGTTGGGCAACCTGTTTGGCCATGAGTCCTTCACCAGCAAAGTCAGCAGCGTTCATCGGTGTTTCAATGGCACCAGGAGCAATGGCTTGAACGTGAATCCCCTGATTGGCGTAGTCGAATGCTAGTTGCTTTGTGTAACCAACAATGGCGTGCTTGCTAGCCGTATAAGCGGCCCCACCCCCACCGGCGATAAGACCGGCAATTGAAGCCATGTTGATGATGTGTCCAGATTTGCGAGTCAACATGCCGGGTAAAAAGGCGTTGGTCAAAAGATACATGGGGGTCACATTCACGTCAAAGACATGTTGCCAAGCAGCTAAATTGGTTTCCAAACTCGGCTTAAAAGCGTCAAGGATTCCGGCCGTGTTTAATAGGGTATCAATTTTATCCCTTGCCTCAAAATTCGCCAACCAATCCAAAAGTTTCTGATGCTGACTCAAATCCAACTTTACTTTGTGTAAGTTTGGATGTTCAAAGTTGATTTGGTCGCGGTCAAGTGCCCAAACCTCTGCACCAGCTTCTAAGTAGGTGGTCATTTGACAAAAACCGATGCCAGAAGCGGCACCGGTTACAAAGACGATTTGATTGTGATAGTCTTGATCAATCATTTTTTAAGATTAATTACCTTACTAAGCGCATAAATAATTACCCCACCAAGTAAGAGTGAAGCGAGTTCGCCAGGAACGACCAGGACGTAGAAAGAAAGCCACTGGCCAAAAATTGAGGCATGTACATCGGCAGGTGCACTAGCCCCCGAAGCGTTAATATGAAAGGCAAAGGTAAACTCTGCAGCTAAGATACCCATTCCAATGGTAATAACCGTGATGGTTGAAATGGCAATCTTAAGCAAGGCACTTTCAATATTGCGGCTAAAATAGTAGGTCAAAGTCGTCATAATCAGAGTGCCAAGGGTTCCAAAAACCCAGTCAATCCAACCAAGGGGTGACCATAAATTGGCGATAAAAACACCTAGGGCAACCGCTACAACGTAGCGCTTATTCCAGGCAGCCAAGTGATTCAGCCCTTCCGACAGACGTAACTGAACAGTGCCAAAAGCGAAGGGGGCAACCATGAAAGTCACCACGACGTACAAAGCAGCGACTAGCGCCGTAGCTGTCAAATTATAGGTACGCCTAACTTTTGAGCCTTGGGGGGTATTATTCATTTTAATTCTCCTAGTTTTGTTAAAGCGGGATGGTCGACGAACCGCTTAGAATTGTTGTTCAATGTTGGTAAAAAGATTTAGCCTTCGTCCATGAAGTCCTTCAAGTGCTTTGAACGGCTTGGATGGCGCAACTTACGCAAAGCTTTGGCCTCGATTTGGCGAATACGCTCACGCGTAACTCCAAAGACACGGCCAACTTCTTCTAAAGTACGAGTGCGACCGTCTTCCAAACCAAAGCGAAGACGCAATACGTTTTCTTCACGGTCTGTCAAAGTATCCAAAACAGATTCGAGTTGATCTCGTAACATCTCATAGGCGGCTGAATCCGCAGGTGAAACGGCTTCATTATCTTCAATGAAGTCACCCAAGTGGGAGTCGTCCTCTTCGCCAATTGGCGTTTCCAAAGAAACGGGCTCTTGGGCAATCTTAAGAATTTCACGAACCTTTTCAGCAGTCAAATCCATTTCGGCACCAATTTCATCAGGAATAGGTTCACGACCCAAATCCTGAAGTAATTGACGCTGAATACGAATCAACTTGTTGATAGTTTCAACCATGTGGACAGGTACTCGAATCGTACGAGCCTGATCAGCAATGGCACGTGTGATAGCCTGACGAATCCACCAGGTTGCATAAGTTGAGAACTTAAATCCCTTGGTGTAATCGAACTTATCGACGGCCTTCATCAAGCCCATGTTTCCTTCTTGAATCAAGTCCAAGAACTGCATACCACGACCGACATAACGCTTGGCGATTGAAACAACCAAACGTAGGTTGGCTTCGGCCAATTCTTGCTTGGCCTCCAAGTCACCCTGTTCGATGCGCTTGGATAATTCGATTTCTTCGTCACCCTTCAAAAGGCTGACCTTACCGATTTCCTTCAAGTACATCCGAACGGGATCGTTAATTTTAATTCCTGAAGTGTCCTCAGCCTTTTCAAGTTCATCCTTAGATGGCTTGTTTTGCTTGGCCTTCAAGACTTCTGGAGCAGGTTCACCAGATTCATCCACAATGGCAATTCCGGCATCTTCAACCTTTTCCATCAAACGTTCAATGTTTTCTTCGTCCAAATGGAAAGGTTCAGCAATGCGCTCTGACAACTGCTTGTATTGGATTTGCTTGGCAGGCTTGTATTCCTTAAGCAGTTCCCGAACAGCCTTGTCATAGGCAGCACTCTTGATTGGGCCTGACTTCTTGGCTACATGGTGCTTGGCATTGCGGCCTGCTTCAGCAGCTTCTTCAGGGGTCTTACCTTCAGCCAAAGCCAAAAGCTCCGCCTTACGTGCGCGACCATTATATGAAATGTGTTGCTCATCAAGATACTTCTTGATGTCAGCAATCTTACTTGAACTAGTAATCTTAGTCATGTTATCTCCTTTTTTGCTGCTGGCGTTTTAACTTAATTAATTCAGTTGTTAATTCAATCAAACGAGCGTCATCATGCTGTTGCTTAGCAATCCGAATCCCCTGTCGCAGATTTTCAACGGCTTGGTCAAAGGGCGCTTCTTTCATGATGATATTGAGGTAATCATCCACGGCCTCCCGTTGAACCGCCAAATCACCATATTCTTGATCAATACGAATCAGCTTCTGATTCAGTTCCGGTTTTTGAATAAAATCCATAAAGGATGCTAAGTTAAAGTCGCCACCCACTGTACTTTGATAAACCTCAATCAGCATCATAATCAACTGATAGTCGGGATGGACAAAGGTAAAATCAGGCAAAGACTTGACGTGGCTCATCACAGCAGGTGATTTAATCATCGCCATGATTAGGCCCCGTTCAGCTTGTTCAATCCGGGTGACGCTATCTTCAGCCGTTATATCGGATAAATCCGGCGTGTCCTCAATAGCAGGCATCGGTTGAGAGCGATATTGATTACCGCCGCCTCCTTCTCTGCTAGCCGGCGGATTCTTGGGTAAAACGACTTCAGCCAACTGTGCCTTTAAGGCCTCTTTACTTGTCCCAAATTCTTCCGTTAGCCGATTTAATTGCGTTTCTTGCTCAATTGGTCCGGCTTTTTTGAGAATGGGTAGAATTTCTTTTAGAAAATCTAAGTACTGTGCCTGGTTCGATAAATTGCGTCCCGTCCGGGCCGCCTGTACCAAGAATTCAGTCGGTGTCAGGACGCCCTGCTCCATTGCCTTTTGCAAGGCAGGTAAGCCCCGTTGCAGGCGCATTTCGTCTGGATCAAGGTCATCGGGCAAAACGACGATACCAATTTCAACCTTAGGCGCTTCCTCATTGATCAAGGCAATCGAGCGTTTAGCCGCTTTCTGACCAGCTTCATCACCATCGTAGAGCAAAAGTATCTTTTGGGCAATTCGTGCAAGTTGGCGAACATGGTAGGCCGTTAAGGCCGTGCCCATCGTTGCTACGCCGATTTCTTCACCGGCTAGATTAGCCGAAATCACATCCATGAAACCTTCCAGAATCATGGCCGTCTTCGTTGTGCGAATTGAACTCTTGGCCTGATCGAAATGGTAAAGCAACTGACTTTTATTAAAGAAAGAGCTTTCGGGGCTATTCATGTATTTGATTTGGTTATCTGGGTCCAAAGTTCGGCCCGAAAAACCAACAACTTGTCCTTGCGCATTGGCAATCGGCCAAACGACGCGGCGGGCAAAGCGATCGCGCGTTTGACCACTGTCGTTAGTCAAAAAGAGGTTCGACTCATCGCGCAACTTTGAATCAATATTTTGCTCCTCAACGTAATGGAGGAAGGCGTTATCCTCTGGCACATAGCCAATGCCGTATTTTTGAATAGTGGCCTGATCCAAACCACGCTTTTCTTCCAAATACTTTAAGGCTTCTTCACCAGCCGTTGTATTCAACAAAATATGCTGGTAAAGGCGCTGGGCCGCGGTGTAGAGTTCGAAAACTTTGGCAAAACGCTGACCGTATTCATTTGAACCACCGCTGGTATAGCGTTGATCAATGCTAATCCCCGCTTCCTGAGCTAACTTAATAACGGCTTCCGGATAAGACAAGCCTTCCTTTTCCATGATGAAGGAAAAGACAGTGCCTGAACGGCCGCAGGAAAAGCAGTGAAAGACCTGCTTCTTGTCGTCAACGAAAAGCGAGGGTCTTCGGTCTTCATGGAAAGGACAGGAACCATTCCACTCGCGACCACGCTTAGAAAGTTGGGTGTACTGGCCAATCACATCGACGATGTTGACCTTTTGGCGAACTTCATCAATCACAGCGGTTGGTATTCGTTCTGCCATTTGCCCCCCTTTCAAACAATAAAAGCCGCAAACAGACAGTCTGCGACCAAAGAACATTTACATACTTGTTATTATACGATTTTGGCATAGTTTGTCAAGGGGCCTAGAAAACGTAAAAAGGCTTAAGAATGGGCTTTTCAAATGCTAATTTAATGTTTACAAAAATATTATGTAAACTAAATTAAACGATCAACATCAAAAAAAGCTGACCAAGTCAGCTTTTTTTCATTCTTTATCATCAACGCCTTCGCCATCCCACTCAATGTCATAGACGGTAGCTTGACGGAAGTTGATGTGTTCACGCTTTGAATAGCGCCACCAGTTCCAAACTTGATTCAACTGCAAGAAGAATGGATGCTTGACGGCAATCCCCTTAAAGTAAGATTCTGAATTAGCAAAAATCTTTTGCGTTTGGAATGGATGCTTGAAGAAATACGGTAGCAAAGCGATATTTGTTCGACGTGGTTTCTGGAAAGTTAGCTTCCCTTCGGACCAAAATTCAGGCGTCAACAGGACCAATCCTGAAGTCCCACGAGGGTTAATATCGATAAAATAAAGCTCCCCATCTTGGTCCGACTCAATCACATCACAACCGATTAAACCAGTAAAGTCAGTAAAGTCGATCAACTTTTCCAAGGCAGCCAGAATATCAGGTCGATCATGATTTCCAATTAAAATAGAAGAAGAACCACGGAAATTGATTTCCTTATCGTAAACGATGCCAACCTGCATCTTCCCCTTCTCGGCTACTGCGGAAAGGCACCACTCCTTACCAGAAATTTTTTGCTGGTAAAAATGAGGCAACTGGTCATTACCGTCACCCAAAGCTGTAAAACGAGAATAATAATCCTTCAAAATACGGTCTTCACCGTGCTCATCATAGGCCTTCGGCGTTTTTAAACCAGCAGCGTTCAAGACACGAGCATAGTGCTCCTTGTGGTGCAAAACGGCCATAATTTCAAAGTCGGCGGCAAAAAGCGGCGCTTCTAGGTCAGCACGAAAACGGCTCAACCAGAAAGTTTCTTCGTTGGTTGGAATAATTAAATCAATGCCAAAATCTTCAATTTGTTCATTAATATCGGCAATGAAGGCGTGTGGATCAAAGCGACATGGTGCCGTCTGCGTAAAGCCCTCGATTCCAGCCAAGTGTTTTGAAAGGGCAAAGGGAACAGAATCCGTTGTCCAAACTCGATTACCCGCTTCGATGAATTGCTGCATCAAAGCTAGCGCAATCGGTGAGCGTGCGCCTGTTACGAGCAACTTTTTTCCTGTTAATTGCATTGGAAGCCTACTTTCTATGAATAATTTTCCGCCGCTTGCCGTCCTTGAAATCATAACGGTAAGTTTGGTAATGCATGGCTGGGGCCACGAGGCCTTCGCGGTTAAAGAACTGTTTAAAATTGGCTTCGACAGCTGGATACAAACCTTCATTTTCCAGTGAAATCGTCAAAGTGCCATCCTTTTCCTGAACGACTTGATAGTTTTGAATCCGGTTATCAGCCTCCAAAACAATTTTACGAACGAAGTCAGGAAAAAGCTTACGAATGCCCGCTTGATTGGCCTTTTCAAAAGTTAAAACATCGTCTTCGCGACCAATAATCCGCTCCAAGGCTAGCATTGGCGATCCGCAAGGACAGGGCGTGGCCCGCTTTTGCAAAACGTCGTTTAAGCGATAGCGGATAACGGGTTGGGAATGACGGTAAAAGTCGGTAATGATGGGGACAAAGAGCCCATCTTCTTCGTCCACAACTTCCTGCTCGAATAGGAGATTATCTTCATTCAAATGCAGGGTACCGTATTCACAGGTCGCCCCTAGGAAGCCTTCCGTGGCTTGGTAAACCTGGTGGATCGTTTGCCCGGTTACCTCTTCCAAATAGGCCTTGTCTTCGGGTTCCAAAGTCTCAGCAATCGAGATAATCTTGCTAAAAGGTAACACCAAGCCCTTCTTTTGGTAAAAAGCCACAATCTCCAGCAACATGGCTGGTGGCGCAATCAAAATGTCGGCCTGAAAGTCTTCGAGTTTAGCTAAATTCTCCTCAACATCGGCAAAGAGATCAAAAAAGCGAAAGGCCAAAAGACTGGAATTTGATGATTCGTACAAATTATTATTGGCCCGCATAAAGAAGGCGACCTTCTTTTGCTTTTTTGGCAATTTTGGCAAGAGCTTGGCTAAAATAGCACCAAGCCAGAGCGACTGTTCACGCTGGCTCGTTAAAAAGACCCCCTGATTGCCAGAGGTACCAGATGACAGGCCAACGGAAATACCTGGCCGCAATTCGTCATCAAAATCACGAGTTCGTTCCTGTTCACGGGCGAATTCTCGCGTTTGATCAAAGTCTAAACCGAGGGTATTAATTTCATTGAAGTGGCCTAACCAGGAAGCTTTATCCGCAATCGGAATCTCCTGCCAAGCAGTCTTTTTATAAGGAGCATAGTAATTATCTGCTGGTAGCCAGTTCAAAAGGCGCTTAAGACGGCGCTTTTGAATACCTTCTAATTGCGCACGACTTTTAATGTGCTTGGCATCCCAGCGAGTTTTGAAATAAGTTGTTGCCACACGGCCTAGTTGAACCATTGACTTTCCCTTTCTTCGTGGGACAAAATCACCCGGACACCTTCGGCTTGAATTGCCCGAACTTTTTTAAGACTTTCCTTTTGAAGTGGCCAGGAATACATAATTATCCCCGCAATTCGGAGCGGCCCGTTCTGGACCTCGTCAATTTCGGCGTGGGTCCAAGCTGCATCAGCAGCGAGGAGAATTTCTTCTTGTGTACTTTGATCGACAAAACGCAGTCCCACCATGCCACGACTATGTCCCGGTAAGTCGACAACGGTCAGACCGCCCTCATCAAAGGGGGCTTGCTTTTGATAACCAGCTAGGTCTTGACCCTGACTGTTCACCTGAACTAACAAGTTGCGCAAGTAGCCGTGACGAACCTGGTCAAAGTGCTTCAAGTCATTCACATAACGGCCTTCAGCCTTTGGATAGAGCAATTTCGCTTGCGGAAAATCGGGCAAACCGGCGACATGATCAGCATGCAAGTGCGACAGAATGACCAATTTAATATCAGCTGCAGTTAGACCGTGCTGCTTTAATTGCTCAATGACCAGCTGTTCGGGCTTCATTTTGACCGGCGTAACCCAGCGGTAAAAACGATCCAGAAAAGGTTTCGTTGCAGCCTTAAAAGCCGGCCCATAGCCCGTATCAAAAAGGATGTAACCGAGGTCGTCATGATGGAGCAAGAATACTAGGGCCGGAATTCGATTTGTCCGAAGATGAAAGGTACGACGGTTCATCAAAAAGGATGGCGCCAAGGTGTGTCCACTATCTAAAATGGCCACCAATTTAATTTTGCTGGGCGTGGACATACTCCTCAATCCCTTCTTCCGTTGACTCAATTGGTTGATAGTTCAGTAAAGTTTGTGCTTTTTTAATTGAAAGGGTTTGGCTGTGGCCCAAAACCGAAGCAACGTAACGCGTTAGCAACGGTGCCCCCTTCAAATGAAAAATGTGATAGATTTTTTCCGATAGGAAACCCACCGAGTAAAGCAGCCAGTAAGGAATTGGCTTGATTTTCAGTGGTTGTCCGAGTTGCTGGGTCAAATCTTTCAAAAGTGCATACATTTGCGCCGGTTGACCGTTCGTAATGTTATAAGCCTGATTCAAAGCGGCGGGATTAGTCGTTTGGATGGCCAAATCAATGGCATGAACGACGTTGGCAACGTTGGTTACGTCAATCCACTGTTTCTTACCATAGTTGGGCAAGGGAATGCCACCATGGGCGTTACGGTCCAATAGCGGCTTCACAATGGTCTGGTCATTAGGTCCAAAAATCGCTCGAGGACGCAAAATAATATAGTTCAAATGACTAGCCATCACTGCTTTATCGGCAAGATACTTTGTCCGCGCATATTCGTTGGCAAAATGACTAGGAATCGGATAATCTTCCGTGGCCATTTCTGCCTTTTCATAATGAAAATAGATTGAGGGCGATGAAATCTGGATAAAACGCTCCACCCCAGCTAACTGGCCAACAGCCAGCATATTTTCAGTTCCCATGACATTGGCCTGGTAAAATTCCTGCTTGCTGCCCCAATATTCAGAGCGAGCAGCGGCATGGACAATCACATCGGGTTTAGTGTCAGCAAGAAGCTGGCGGTCCGCCGGCGTCATGTCACCCAGATCCATGGCAATAAAATGAATACCGTACTGACTTTCCAGCTTGCGGCCAATTTCCTGATTGCGACCAATTCCGGTGATTTTATATTTTTTTGCTAACTGAGCAACAAAAGCCTGGCCCAATAGACCGGTAACCCCAGTTAATAAAAGATTTTCCATTAGTATTCAAAAACCAATCCTTGCATTGAAAGACCAGCAGCCGTTCCAATCAAAAGAACCTTGTCGCCGCGCTTAACATCGCCGCGTTCAATGGCCAAGGCCAAAGCGGTCGGAATCGAAGCCGAAACCATGTTACCGTGATCTTCAATAATGTTATAAAACTTGTCATCGGGGATATCGAGATGCTTCTTCATGATCTTCATTGCCAAACCTGAAGCTTGGTGAGGAATGACCATGTCCAAATCCTGCATCTTCAAATCCGCTTGTTGCAATAGTTCATCCACGAAGGCTGGCACCTTACGCATGGCCAATCGGAAAGTTGCTTCCCCGTCCATGTGGAACATGAAGTCCGTCTTAGGGCGGTCGGGATAAGTCTTAGGTGGAATGGCTGAACCACCACCGCGAATTTCAGTGTCGTGGGCACCCAAACCATAAGTTGCCATCTTGTTAACATGGATGGCATCCGGATGTTCTTCAGAGGCTTCCAAAATAGCAGCAGCTGATCCATCACCGAAAAGCAAGGCGTTCTTAGGTTCGTCATAGTTTAATGACAAAGATGGCAAATCCGTTGACACGATTGCGACGCGCTTGTACTGTCCCATTTCAATCATGCGATTCATCAAATCAAAGGCCGTCACGAAAGAAAGGCAAGTCGCGTTAATATCAAAAGCAGGAATTCCAGCGGCTTCTTCGCCATAAGCGGCCTGCAAAAGTGGCGCCGTAGCAGGAATGGCTTGGCTTGGAACCGCTGAGGCGCAAATAATCTGATCCAAATCCGTAATCTTCAAGCCGGCGCGTTGCAAGGCTTGATCAAGGGATTGCTTGGCAAGTTGAACACCTTCTTCGTTAACCCCGTCAATCTTTGCCTGACGACGTGAATGGATACCAGTCGTGCGTTCTGCCCACTTTGGGTCAACGTGCATGGCCTCCGCCAAGTCCTTTGTATAAACAACGTTGTCGGGTTCTGCCGTTCCCATTGAAATTAATTTTGCTCGAAACATGTGTAGCTCCTTTAATTGGTAATCATTAAAAATTGATGGGCCAAGTTGCTGGCCAATTATTTGTGACGCAAGGTCAAAAGTTGATACTCTTTTTTAAAAATACCAATTATTACAAACAACTGTTCTAAATCTACCCGATTTTTAAGGGCAAAGCAAACGAAGAACTGATCAAAGTCCTTGATTTCAAGCGCTTTTGGCCGCTTTTTTATTGAACAGGTTAAAATTTTAAAGTAATAAAAAAAGCCGCTTCTCCTAAAAATAAAGAGAAAGACAGCTTTTAAGATATTGAACAAATTCTAGTGAACATGTTCACGCATTTTTATAAAAATATTTTTCAACATAACTACTAGTTAGTAGTATATCGGATTATTTTTGCATTAATGTTTAAATTGTGTAACAGTATCGTGACAATGTTACACAAAGATTACAAGATACCCGATTTCACTCAGCTGCAAGCTCCTGGCGAGCCTTTGCAATGGCCGCCTTAACTTGGCTAAGTCCCGTTCCACCTTGTGATTGACGGCGGTTAACGGCCGTCATCGGATCCAAGACCTGATAAACATCCTCTTCAATCATGGGGTTAGCCGCTTGAAAATCAGCCAAACTAAGTTCCCCAAGGCCCTTTTGGGCTTCAATGGCCTTCAAGACCAAATGCCCCACCACGGCATGTGCTTGACGGAAAGGCAGACCCTTTTCAGCCAAGTAATCGGCTAATTCAGTGGCATTGGAGTAGTCCTTTTCTAGGGAAGCTGACATCTTGTCGGGATGAATTTCAAGGGTCACCAGCATATGGTCGAAGATTGGCAGAGCGGCCAAAACCGTGTCCATCGTGGCAAAGACCCCCTCCTTGTCTTCTTGCATATCCTTATTATAGGCCAAAGGCAAGGACTTCATTACCGCTAACATCCCCATCAACTCGCCGTAAACACGGCCAGTTTTACCACGAATCAGTTCGGCATAATCGGCATTCTTCTTCTGAGGCATGATGGAAGAACCCGTCGTATAGGCATCGGATAGCTCCAAGTAATTGAATTCATATGAACCCCAGAGAATTAATTCTTCGGCCATCCGCGACAAGTGCATCATCAGAATTGAAGCGTTCGAGAGGAACTCTAAAGCAAAGTCACGATCCGAAACAGCGTCCAAACTGTTGGCATAAACGGCTGAAAAACCGAGTTCCTTGGCCACCATTTCACGGTCAATCGAAAAAGTTGTGCCGGCTAAAGCCGAAGCACCCAAGGGCAAAATATCAATGTGCTTCTTGCTAAATTCAAAACGTTCATAATCCCGCTGGAACATTTCAAAGTACGCCATGAGATAGTGACTGTAAGCAATCGGTTGGGCATGTTGGAGATGGGTATAGCCCGGCATAATCACGCCCAGGTACTTTTCAGCCAAGTCTAGCAAGGTCGTTTGCAAGCCCTTCAAACGGTCAAAGATTAGGGGCAAACGGTGCATTAACCAAAGATGGAAGTCCGTTGCAACTTGATCATTACGGGAACGTGCCGTGTGTAATTTACCCGCAACCGGTCCAATTTTATCAGTCAAAAGCTTTTCCATATTAAGGTGGACATCTTCATTTTTAACATCAAAGTGAAGTTTTCCGGCTTCTAAATCAGTCATCAATGCCTGCAAACCGGCTTCGATTTGTTGCGCTTCATCGGGGGCGATAATCCCCTGCTTACCCAACATTTTAACGTGGGCGATGGACCCTTCCAAATCTTCCTTGGCCATGGCCTGATCGACTTGAATTGATGCCCCAAAGGCTTGAACCCATTCCGGTGCTGATGCGGTAAAACGGCCGCCCCATAATTTATCTGTCATAACTTACTCCTTATTTGAGTGAACGTGGTTAACTTCCTCGTAAACGGTCGTTGGCAAAGTCCAAAGCTTGATGAAACCGACCGCAGCTTCTTGATCAAAGGAATCAGCGGCGGTGTAAGTTGCCAAATCCTCATTGTACAAGGAGTTCTTAGCTGACTTCCGGGCCACGGCGTGTACATTGCCCTTATAGAGCTTCAACTTGACATCCCCATTGACCATCTTCTGGGATTCATCGATAAAGGCCATCAAGGCGTCGAAAAGCGGTGAAATCCAAAGGCCGTTGTAGATCAAGTTGGTCAACTTCCCTTCAATAATTGGCTTGAAGTGAGCCAAATCACGTTCAAGGGTCAAGTCTTCCAAGTCCTTGTGGGCCGTCATAATGACCGCTGCGGCAGGTGCTTCGTAAACTTCACGGGACTTGATCCCCACTAAACGGTTTTCAATCTTATCAATCCGACCAATCCCGTGCTTACCGGCAATTTCGTTTAAGGTCACAATCATATCGGACAACTTCATCGCTTGACCATTCAGGGCAACCGGCAAACCAGCTTCAAAAGTTAAAATCACTTCTTCCGGCTTATCAGGTGCCTCTTCCGGTGAAACGGTCATGCCCCAGGCATCGTCGGGTGCTTGGTTCCATGGTTTTTCCAAAATACCGGCTTCATTAGCACGTCCCCAAAGATTGGCATCGATTGAATATGGTGATTCCTTACCAATTGGCACCGGAACGTTGTGCTGCTTGGCGTAATCGATTTCTTCTTCACGCGACCAGTGGAAATCACGAATCGGTGCTTCAATGGACAAGTTCGGATCCAAGGCATGAATAGCGGCTTCGAAACGGACTTGATCATTCCCCTTACCGGTTGAACCATGGGCAATGGCCGTTGCGCCATTTTCATGGGCAATTTCAACCAACTTCTTAATAATCAAGGGCCGAGAAAGGGCAGACACCAAGGGGTAAGCTCCTTCATAGAGGGCATTGGCCTTGATAACGGGTGCCACATAGTCATCCGCAAACTCATCCTTGCCATCAACCACAATCGATTGACTAGCGCCGACCTGGAGGGCCTTCTTCTGGATACTATCCATATCCTTCCCCTCTTGGCCGACGTCTAGCACAACAGCAATTACATCGTAACCTTTATCCTTTAACCAAGGAATTGCCACAGAGGTATCCAAACCACCTGAGTAAGCCAATACAATCTTCTTCAATTCAGTCATCATTAATTCTCCTTTATTCTTATACGCTTAATACTTTGTTCAAAAAACTTGCCGTCTTGGGATTTTGCGGTTGCGTAAATAATGCTTCCGGTTCACCCTTTTCCTGAATGACACCCTCATCCATAAACCAAACTTCATCGGCCACCTTGCGGGCAAAATTCATTTCGTGGGTAACAATCACCATGGTCATGTCTTCTTCCGCCAGTTCCTTAATAACGGTCAGCACTTCGGCGACCATTTCCGGATCCAAGGCTGAGGTTGGTTCGTCAAAAAGCATCACTTTGGGTTTCATGGCTAGCGCTCGGGCAATGGCGACACGCTGTGCTTGTCCTCCTGACAGCTGCTGTGGATAGGACTTAGCTTGTTCGGCTAAGCCCACTCGGTCCAAATAGTGTTCGGCAAGTTGGTTGGCTTCGTCTTCGGATAACCCCTTCACTCGCATCGGCGCCAAGCAAACATTTTCCAGAACGGTTAGATTTTCAAATAAGTTATAGCTTTGAAAAACCATGCCAACTGCCGGGGTTTGATCATCCTTGCTGCGGCTTTGACTTAAATCCAGTTTCTTACCGAAGTAGTCGATTTCACCAGAATCGGGCAATTCCAATTGATTCAAGCAGCGCAGCAAAGTACTTTTTCCTGAACCGGAAGGCCCGATTAGCGCGATGACTTGGTTTTGAGCCACCGTAGCGTTGATGTCTTTTAGCACCGGCTTATCGCCGAATGCCTTTTGTACATGTTTAATTTGGTAAACCATTTCAGTTGCCATACTTCATCTTCCTTTCGAAATGTCCGAGCAAACGACCTAAGCCGAAGGTTACGATGAAGTAAATCACCATGACCACCACGATTGGAGCAACCCCACGGTAGGTATCAGCCTTGACGATGTTCAATTCGTAAACCAAATCGGTGACTCCAATAATAGAAACAATCGAGCTTTCCTTAATAATTGAAATAAATTCATTGCCTAACGCCGGCCAGATGTTTTTAATGGCCTGCGGGAAAATAACGAAACGGTACTGATCCTTTTTTGAAAGACCCAAACTTTGTGCCGCTTCAAACTGGCCCTTGTTAACGGCGTTAATACCGCCACGGATGATTTCGGCCACATAGGCTGCAGAATTAAGCGTCACCGCGATAATTCCGGCTGTTAAGGCTGGAATGTTAATCAAGAGCCCTAAGCCAAAGTAAACTAAGAGGATTTGCACCATGATGGGCGTGCCCCGGACGACTTCGATAAAGGAAACAGCTGGCCAGTTCAAGACCTTCCAAGCCGACATCTTCATCAAGGAAAGAATGGCGCCGAGAATCATGCCGCCGATAATGGCCCAAACAGAAATATAAAGCGTGTACAGTAACCCATTTAAGAAATACTGCCAGTAGTGCAACATTGAAGTGTTGGCCGTGGTGTCCTTTAGCTTATGGGCGGCATTCTTCAAGTAGGTCTTCATCAAATTCTGCGACTTAATTTCATTAATACTCTTGTTAACTTCGTTGATGAGCTCGTCATTGCCCTTAGCCGCAGCAATGGCAGCGCCGGTTTCATCAGCCGACAAGTTGTAATCAGCTGGAATCATGGTCAAACTATGATCATTTTCGATGTAAGCTTCGGCAACGGGTTTTTCAATGCCCATGGCATCAATTTTCTTGCCCTTAAGCGCCAAAACCAAATCGGAACTCTTATCCATTCCGACGACCTTGCTATCGGTGTACTTATCCTTGGCCAGCTTGTATTGCAGGCTCGATGACTGTGCCCCGATGGTTTTACCGCTCAACTGGCTGGCTTTTTTCAATTGCTTGGCACCTTCCTTAGTTAGAAGGAAAACTTGCCCACCGTTGTAGTAGTAATCTGAGAAAGCTACGTTTTGCCGACGTGCAGGTGTTGGATTGATACCGCCAATTGCCAAGTCCGCCTTACCGATTTCAACGGCAACCAAGACTGAAGCAAAGGACATATTCATGATTTGCAGTTTAACGCCCAAGTCCTTGGCAATCTTTTGTGCCACCTGGATATCAATTCCGGCATCCTCGGATTGACCGCCTGCCTTCGATTGAAATTCAAAGGGTGGATAATCCGGTGACAAAGCCACCTTCAGTACGCCACGCTCTTTAATGCTAGCGACAGAGCTATCCGCCTGCGCACTTGACTGACCAATTAAAATCGCTAATGCGATTAAAACAGTCCCGATAATTAGGGCCCAAGCCCGATTCAACTTCTTTTCCATAGGGTTCCTCCCGATTTTAAATAATAAAAAAACGCCCTTTAGTTTCTAACTAAAGGACGTTTGCACGCGGTACCACCTTACTTATGCTCAAAAAGCATCTCTCACAGTCTAACAACCGTTGGCTCTGTAATGGGAGCTTCCATCAAGTGTTGGGTCCACCTGCACTCGTAAGACACGTTCAATTCTCTTCTAACTGATGCTTCACACTAACCAGCACCTCACTGGGAAAGAAAGAAAATTTACTACTTCTTACTCAACGTTTTATCATTTAATTATCATAATCATATCATGGTTTTTTTATTTGGCAACCTTTTTTCGAAAAAAAGGAGCAGGAATCTGAAATCCCTGCTCAACGAATTAATTCAATTATTATTAGATAGCGGTTGCAAAGGCAACGATTCCGAAGAAAATTCCGGGCAAGTTCGCTGCGGCAACGGCATAGTCACGGTGTTCCTTGAAAAGCGCATAGAAAACCCAAAGCGTGCAGTTCATGGCAGCGACCAAAGGCTGCAATGGTTCACCCTTGTGACCTGCAAGGTTAGCCTGAATTTGAGGAATGTAAGAAACATACATCAAAACCGCCAAGACCGTGGCAACCCAAGAAACGTACTTAATGAACTTGTTCCAATCAACTGACTTTGTCATCGCGATATCCTTCTTTCTTTATCTCGCTTACAAGGATATTATATGTGAACTATATAACTAATGTCAAGTGAAAAATAGAACAAATTGAAAATTCTTTTTAAAACGCCTTTATATCAAGATAAAATCAAAATAAAAAGCCCTTATTTATTTCACTCGGCAAAGTATTAAGCAAAATAAGAAAAGGCTTTCATTATTTAGTTTGATTATTTTTACACAAAGGGATTCCAGTACTGGCTGCCATTCCAGTAGCAAAAAGTAAGATTTAACAGAATCAAAAGGATGGTAATGATCAAACTGAAAAGATCCCTTCCCTGCCACTTTTCTTGATAGTACCAAGAACGCTTTTTTAGTTGGCCAAAGCGCCTAAGTTCCATCGCCTGACTAATGGCATTGATGTCTGCCAAGGTTGCAAAGACCAGCCGGGATAAGATTCGCGTCACGGTTTTAACACGGGCACCAATCTTAGTCCCTTTCCCCAGCGGATAACCGCGTGCCTCGGCAACTTGTTTTTGCATGATGAAATTACTTTGAATGTTGGGCAAGTAGCGCAAGGTAAGATTCAGAGCATACGCAACCCGATAGGGAACGCCAATCTTGTTCAAACCAGCAGCAAGCTGGCTGGGATTAGTCGTCAGCAAGAAAACGAGAGCTAACGGCAAGGAAAATAGATATTTAAACAGCACAATACTTTCATATAAAAGCTGCTCCTGGGTTAAGGCAAAGTACCCTGAACCAAACAGAACATGCTTACTGCCATAGAGTTGAGCACCGTATTGTGGCGCCAGCAAATAGATGACTAAGAGATTCAAAAGAGCAAAAAGAAGGGCAAATTTAACGATTAAAGCAATTTGTCGCCAGCGAATCTGACTAATTTTCAAGGCCAGAACTGCCACCAGGGTCAGAATGACTAGGTAACGCAAATCAAAGGACAGCATCCCAGAAATCGTTAAGAGAATAAAAATGAGAAATTTATTGCCCGCACTCAAACGATGAAAAAAACTGTCCCCCGCTTGATAAGCCAAAATAGAATCCATTATTATTACCCTCCTTTCGCTGAATTTTTTTGGTACCAGGTATAGTCGCTGGGTTCAACCAAACGAGCAGCCTGACGCAAATCCTGATTAGCAAACAGCGCGCTAGGCGTCGTATCGGCAACCAATTTACCCTGCTGTAATACCAACAAACGACCAACGTGATGATAAATTAAATTCACATCGTGGCTAATCATAATAATGGTGGTGCCGCTTTCCTGCAATTCTCGAATCAAGTGCCAGAGCAGGTCAATATGATGAGCATCCTGCCCGGCAGTGGGTTCGTCTAGAATCAAAATCTTACTGTTCAAAACCGCTTGGCTAACAATGGCCAGGCGCTTTTTCTGTCCGAATGACAGGGCTGAAATTGGCCAGTGACGGTAGGCCCAGAGATTGGCAGCCCGAAGATATTTTTCAATGCGACTTTCGACTTCGTCGTCACTGATTTGTTCCCAGCTCAGTGACAGAGCAAGTTCCTGCCATACCGTACTTTCTAGCAGGCTCAATTCGGGATTTTGGTGAACATAGCCAATTAAGGGGCCACGTTTTGCCAGGGATAAACCTGTAATGTTCTTGCCGGATAAATCAATTTGACCAGCTTGAACAGGCAAGTAACCCGCCAATAACTTGGCCAAGGTGGATTTACCAGACCCATTTCCGCCGACCAACGCCAGCAATTCACCCTGCTTGATGGTAAAGGAAATGTCTTTTAATACTTCACGCTGGCCGAAGTGCTGAGAAATTCTGTCAACTTTCAACAAGTCGTTACTGCTGGAATTTTCCAATTCAACTTTGGGTGCCGGAAGATTATTCTCGTTCTGAAAAACAGCTCCATCCAGTAAGGCAGCAATGGTTTCATCCCCCAAACCGCTTTCTTTCCAATAGCTCAGGTAAGCCGGTTCGGCTAAGCCCCACTCTTTTAAATCACCTTGTCGTAAGAGTTCTTTTGCATCTCCGTCGTAGACCAAATCACCATCATCAAGAATCAGAACTTGATCCAGTCGATGGCTCAACACTTCCTCTAAACGATGCTCAATAATAATGATTGTTAAGCCATACTTAGCCTGAAGTTCATCAAGTAAAGCGAGGAGTTCTTGAGCAGAAAGCGGGTCTAATGCTGCCAAAGGCTCGTCCAAAAGAAGGACGGGATCTTCTTCCGCCAAAACGCCAGCCAAGGCGACGCGCTGCTTTTGCCCGCCGGAAAGCACTTGAGGCGATAATTCCAGTAAATCTTCAATCTGCAAACGTTTGGCCCAAGTTTGGACTCTTTGCTTCAAATCCACCTGGGCTAAATTATCATTTTCCAGGGCAAAGGCAATGTCTTCAGCAGCAGTCAGACCGACAAATTGTTGGTCCGGATTTTGTAGGATTGTACCCAGCTGCTTTGACCGTTCAAAGAGACTGCTGGTTGTGATATTTTTGCCCTTTAGATAGATGTCACCGCTAAGTTCGCCATCGGCCCCTGCCTGCAAGAGGCCGTTAATTAAGGCTGCCAATGTACTTTTCCCTGAACCGGAAGCCCCGGCAATTAGCGTTCGTGAACCAGTTGGAATTTCAAAAGAAAGTTCTCGTAGAGTTGCTTCCTGCTGGGCATGGTAACGGAAGGTTAAGTTTTGAATTTTCAGAGCTGTTGGCTTTGTCATAAGCTCACCTTCCTAATCTTCTTTCTTTAAACTGGCTTCCGCCAAGTTGTTTCGGGTAAATAAGTAAAGCAAGGTCGTTCCGATAAGCGCCGTCGAAAGCACGTTAATCACGGTACTAACGCCTCCCTGCAAAAAAACTTTGAGCGCCGGTTCCCGATAAAAAAAGATATCCAAACTCGGTGCGACCAAGCCCCAGGCCAGTGCGTTGGCAATCATTTGTCCTAGGTTAAAAACAATGACCTTAACAGCAGTCAATCGTCCCCGCAACAGGTGAAAGGGTCGCAATCCCGCCGCCAAAATAAAGCCATACAGGCCATCAGCCAAAACCCAGGACCACCAGACAGAGCCATAGGAAATCGCATCGTTAAGGCTGTGCCCAATAAAAGCCGTTAAAAAACCGACAGCCGGACCAAAAATCAAGGCCAATAGTGAAAGCCAAGATTGAGCCACGTTAACCTGGGTATTGGGAATTCCAGTTGGAATGGCTACGAATTTGAAAAGGACTAGGAAAACGGCCGCCCCAATCCCAGTTGCCACAACCTGCTTTGTTGTTAATTTCTTTTTCAAGGATCAATTCTCCTTTTTGATTTTAATCGACCAGTCCTGCCCAGCGCCCAGACGATAAGCTTCTTCAAAGGAACCCGTTCGAATGGCAAGACCTAGGGTGTAAACCGAATTGATGTAAAGCAGGGGCTGACTAACCGCAACTTCCGCAAAGGTCTTCACATAAGGCAAACGGGCCTGGTAACGTAACTGATTCTGATGGTAGATTTCAACCAAGAATTCATCGCCGTACTTCGCTTGGAATTCTTTTTCCCAGTCTTCGTTACTAATGTTCGTCCAAAGTGAACCGAAGTTAACATCGGTAATGTCAATGTTTCCTTCCAAGTACTCGCCATCGACCTTAGGTAAGTTCAAAGGCAACTTTTCGACCTTATCCGTTGGCAAAACTGGTCCAACCTCTTCAAAGCTAATCTGTCCAACGGCCAAACGCGCTCCGTTATATACATAGATATCACGTCCATGGAAAGTCGCTGATTTTTCTGAACCCGGCAGACGATCAATCTTTTCATCAATAATTCGCACCTCTTCCAAACCGTAGGCCTGTGCTAAGTGAGTCAGTGTCCCGTTGTCCGGCGTCACAACATAGTGTCCAGTCTTCAACTTGGCAACCAGTGAAAGACGTTTAGAACCAACCCCCGGATCAACAACCGAAACAAAAACCGAACCCTTAGGCCAATATTTAACTGTTTGGGCCAAGCGAAAAGATCCTTCAAAGATGTTAAAGGGCGTGATGCCGTGGGTTAAATCAAAAACCCGTACCGCTGGGTCCACCTGGTTGGCCACACCGTACATGGTTGACACCGCCCCATCCTTTAATCCAAAATCCGTTTGTAAAACTAGTGCATTTGACATACTTTTCCTCATTTCTTTTTTAGCAATAAAAAATCCCAGGAATTCCAATTAGAATTCCTGGGACGTCTTAAAGCCGTGTTACCACCCAGTTTCGGTGAAGGCTTACGTCGTCACCCTCATAAGGTACTCCCATTGGGAAGACCCGTCCGCTATATCGGGCGTACCCGGATTCCACTTACGCTCAGGTTCGCAGAATCAAAAGCTCCAAGACCATTTTCGAAGACATCTTTCCGTTGATTCACACCAATCATCAACTCGCTGGGCGAAATCTATCTTGTACTTATCTTTTCATCACTTAAATTATGAAAATAATTATAATATGCTCATTTACACCTGTCAATAATTAAATAAATTTAAGATTACCTTATCAAACCAAATTATTCCGGCAAAAGCCCTGTAATGCCTGTCATATAAGCTTACACTTAATTACTTTTTTCACTTTTATCCTGTTAAAATACTCTAAACGTAAAAGTCAAAAAGGAGTAAATCATGCGCACAGAACACGACTCGATTGGTACTCATTCAATTCCGGACGATGCTTACTATGGTATCCACACCGCCCGCGCGATTGAAAACTTCCCCATTTGTGGGGAACAGACTTCCTTGGAACTGGTACGTGGCTTAATTGAAGTTAAATTGGCCGCTGCCAAAACCAATCTGGCAGCTGGCGAACTCAATCCAGAAGTTGGGCAGGCCATTATCAACGCTGCTCAAGATCTACTAAAGCATGATTTAAACCCCAAAGATTTTCCCACTTGTGCCATTCAAGGTGGTGCCGGTACTTCCACCAACATGAACGTCAACGAAGTTTTGGCCAACTACAGCCTTGAAAAAGCCGGACATAACAAGGGTGACTACCAATTCATTCACCCCAATGACCACATCAACTGTGGTCAAAGTACCAATGATGCCTACCCTACTGCTGGTAAAATCGCCCTCGTGCGCATGTTAGATGAGTTATTTACTGCACTAAGCCAGCTCGACAAGTCCCTAACAGCTAAAGGTTTGGAATTTTCAAAGACTTATAAACTCGGTCGTACCCAGCTACAGGATGCAGTACCCATGACTTTGGGCAACAGCTTTCATTCTTGGCAAGCTCCTCTTCGCCGCGATTTGAAGCGCTTAAAAGAAACGCAAAAAGAACTAGAAGTCATCAATCTAGGCGGTTCAGCCATCGGTTCGGCCATTAACGCCAGTGCCTACTATGAAAACCACATTGTCGAAGAATTAGCGGCTGTCACTGGCCTCCCCCTTCGTCAAGCGCCCGACCTCTTTGATGCAACGGTTAACCTGGATGGCTTCCTTTCACTATCAAGTCGCCTCAAGTCTTTGGCCATTAACCTATCAAAAATGGCTAATGATTTACGTTTGATGAGTTCTGGACCCCGGTCCGGTTTAAACGAAATTCATTTACCAGCCAAACAAGCCGGTTCGTCAATTATGCCGGGTAAGGTTAACCCCGTTATCCCCGAAGTCGTCAACCAAGTTGCTTTTGAAATGATGGGCTTTGACACGACCATCTCCGCTGCTGCTGAAGCAGGTCAATTTGAGTTAAACGCCTTTGAACCCATCATCTTTAAAAGTCTCTTTGCCGGTATCAAACATTTGACCGCTGCCATTGAAACGCTGCGCGTCAACGCCATTGATGGCATTACCGCTAACAAGAAGCAATTAAAGGAAGATTTGGAACACTCCGTTGCCTATGCAACCGCCATGGTGCCCATTCTTGGCTACCAGGACGCTTCTGACCTTGCCAAGGAAGCCATCAAAAGCGGTAAGTCATTGAAAGAATTGGTAACAGAACGCCAACTCTTCACTCCTGAACAAATGGAAAAGATTTTCGATGTTGAGACCCTGGTCATTAACCAACGTAGCGCTAACCACGGCTTGATTTTCAACACTAAGATTGAAAAGGATCCCAATCACTAATTCATATAAAAAAAGTAGCAGTCGAATTGAATCGACTGCTGCTTTTTTGTTGTATTAAATTAATTCAAGATGCATGTCACCTGGCTTGATCCAGCCGGCCTTGCGAAAGGCCCAGTACATCACAAAGGAAATGGCAAAGGATACTACAACCCCGGCAATGACGTATACTACACAAATCATTGGGTTTTGAGCAAGTAAGGCCAGCGGCACAATCAGTGAGTTTAAGCCAATTCCGGCCATGGCATAAGGAACCGTTAGGTGGAAAATGATGGTGGAAATTGGCGCCGTTACAGCGGCCGCAACAAGGGGTGGCACAATGATAATCGGATTTTTAACAATGTTGGGGAACTGAATCTTTGGCGTGACCAGTCCCTGAGCAATTACAGCACCAATCTTGTTTTCATGGAAGGACATCGCCGGAAAACCAGCGTACATCGCCGTCGTTCCAATCACCATGGCCCCGGCAGCGATTGGCGAAGTGATGCCAGTTGCTCCAATGGCAATGGCCAGAGCAGCAGATGATGATGGCGTGACAAGTAAGATGGCAAAAGCGACAGCGACGATGGCTGTTCCAAAGACTGGTGAAAAGTTAACCGTGGCAACGATTCCCTTCCCCATGCCTTCTAGGATGGGCGTTGTGAAGATGGCCAGGTAATAACCTGAAATGGTTCCAACCAACACCGTTGAAGCTGGTACCAGCACCATATCAAGCGGGGTCTTCCCCGAAATCCAGTTTCCAAAGAGCACGGCCACTACACCCGCCAGAACGGCTGAAATGGGTTGCCCCGTCGTAATAATCGTTGATCCAGCCGCCTGCATACCAGTAAAACCAGTAGCAGTCGTAGCAGCCATACCAGCGGAACTAAAGAAGACGGCGTTGGCCCCGACGGTTGACGCCGCCATGGCTGAAACCAAGACCATGGTGTTGGACTTCATTTGGCTGGCAATCGTAGCGCCAAAGGCTGCCGGCAGCATAACCTTGGTAATGGCGCCGAACTGGGCCATGGGTCCCCAGTGGATGAAAGTGGCCATGGTTTGTAGAAGCAGGCCCATACCTAAGGTAACGAGAACGGCATTTGAAACGGCAGCCAAGGTGTTATAGACCATTTCACGGGTATCTTGTTTGCTGGGGGCACTGTGCAGGGCGACGCGGGTAGCTTCCTCAAAGTCTTGCAGATTGGGGTTGGGGTTACGAGTTACGTCCATTGAAATTCTCCTATTCATCAAAAAAGGTCCCAGCTGATAACAGCTAGGACCTTTTCCCTTAGCGATTACCAGTGATTGACCTGGTAATCGGCAACGTAAAACCGACTCACCAGTTAGATTCTGGCAAGCCCAACAAGAGTGCAGTTACATTCTTGGCAGTAAATTGTGATGGATTCATTTGCTTTGACATGATGCTGCTCCTCTCGTTTCGATGTTTTTTATTATAAAAATTAGAATTCAATGAGTCAACACTTAATTTGAATTAATTTTGATTACCCTTTTCCAAGCTTAGCTTTCCATCTTCCAAGTGGTAAATTCGGTCGGCATCTTCTTTGAGACGCAAATCGTGCGTGACGATAACAACGGCCTTATCCTGTTCCTTGGCAATGTCCTTGAAGAGTCCGCCAACAACCTTAACTCGTTCTGAATCCAAAGCTGCCGTAGGTTCATCCGCCAAAATAAAATCAGGATTCGTGTAAAGAGCCCGCGCAATGGCCACCCGCTGATTTTGTCCACCTGACAATTGACCAGGATACTTATTCATCAAAGGACGAATACCCAACTTGTCAATGTATTCTTCAAAAGTCTGCTTGTCCAAATTTCCCTTTGGCTTAACCTTGTTGACGAGGTCGAATTGTTCCTTAACCGTCAAGTAGGGCACAAGGTTATAGGACTGGAGGACGAAACCAATACGCTTCAAGCGGAAATCATCCGATTGCTTTTGCGTGAGGTTTTCAAAATTCTGACCATTTAACAAAACTTCCCCATCGGTCGCCTTTTGCAAGTTACCCAAAATGGTCAACATGGTACTCTTTCCAGAGCCTGAAGGGCCCAGAATCAAAGTCAACTCGCCTGAGCGGGCTTCAAAATCAATGCCATCCAAAGCCGTCACTTGGTTTAAACCATGACCGAACTGCTTACGCACATTTTTTAATTCAAGCTTTTGCATCATTAACCTCCGATTACAGTAACAGGATCAATCTTGGTAATTAGGCGAATTGGAATAAGCGCACCAAGTGCTCCCATCACAATCAAGCCCAATCCAGCCAAGGAAATTAGCGTGAAGTCAAAGTACATCGGTACTTGGCTTGGAATCGTCATACTCATGACGAGTGCCAAAATCATGCCAATGACCACGGCTGACAACATAATTAAGAGTGTTTGGCTCAAGGTATTTAGCACCAAGTAACGGGCTGGAATACCCTGAGCACGCAGAACAGCAAAGTTTTCCATCTTTTGAATCGTCAAGATGTAAAGGAAGATTGCCACAATGACCACTGAGATAACAATCAAGAAAGCAATCATCAAAATAAAGGTTGAGTTCTGGGCCGAATAACCAGGTAGATTATTCAAGTAATCAGCCTTGTTAAAGGCCTTTAACTGACTATTCTTGGCACTGATTTGCTTATCTGAAATTACACCAGATGCGACAAAATTATTTTGAACGCCCTTAATTCCGGCCCATTGATTAATGTCACCATAAGCGACCGGCTGCATGTTATAAGAAGCGTTCTTGGCAAAACCAACAATCTTAAAGGACTGGTTTTGAATACCAAGCTGGACCTTTTCACCTAACTTGAAGCCCTTTTGCTTCAAAGCCGAAGAAACCACAATTTCCGAACTATTTTCTGCCTTACGACCAGATTGAAGTTTGATACTTTTGTCGATGCGGTCGTTTTTGGTTAAACCAATGAACATGACTGAATCACGGGTGTCGCCCTTTTTCATGATGGCTGGTGTCAAAGCAAGCTTCGACTGATCGGCATCATTGCCGTATTCCTTCAAATCGTCTGCCGTTAGCATGGACTGACTCAAATTTCCGTTGGCATCCTTGCTCATCACAACGGATTGCGTTTTCCAAGAATTGATGGAAGACACGTTTTCATTAGCCAAGCCCAAGGCCAAGGCCGAGAGGATAAAGATTAGGAAAGACACCATCGTGATGACCGCAATCACCAAACCATAGCGTAGCTTTTCCTTTTTCATTTCATTAATCGCTAAGAACATTTCAAGATCTCCTTACGTTTACTTATCAGTTGATAAGGATAGTATAGGACCTTTTATTTTGTTTATCAAGTGATAAGTGAATTATTTTTCACTTTTTATTTATCAAAAAAGCAATCCGAAAAGATTGCTTCCTATATTAAAATAGTCCGGTAATCTGACCATTTTCATCAATATCAATTTTAGTTGCAGCTGGTACCTTCGGCAAGCCAGGCATCGTTAGTACCTTACCCGTCATAGCGACGATAAAGCCGGCGCCTAGCTTTGGGATAAATTCCCGAATATGGATGTCAAAGTCCTTTGGTGCCCCAAGGCGCTTCGGATCATCCGTCAAGGAATACTGGGTTTTAGCCATGATGACCGGCAACTTATCCCAACCGCGTTGCTTAAATTCTGCTAATTGCTTTTGCGCCTTGTCGGCCAGAACTGCCTGACGACCACCATAAATTTTTTTCACAATTTTGTTGATTTTGACCATCAAATCATCATCGTCTTCGTACAATTTAGTGAAGGTGCTCTTCTCTTCAACTGCGTCTTGCACGGCCTCAGCCAGCTCAGTAGCTCCTGCGCCACCCTTCGCCCAAACTTCGGTCAAGAAGGCTTGAGAACCCTGCTTGGCCACGAAGTCCTGAATGAGTTTAATTTCGGCTTCAGTATCGGAAGTAAAGCGGTTAACTGAAACCAGTACCGGCACGCCGTACGACTGCATGGCTTTCAGATTTTGACCCAAGTTGGCCAAGCCCTTTTCAAGGGCGTCGAGATTTTCATTTTGTAAATCGGCAAGGGCCTGTCCACCAGTGTGCTTCAAGGCACGCACTGTCGCGACAACCACGATGGCATCCGGATGCTTTCCCAATCGAGGAACCTTAACATCCAAAAACTTTTCGCCACCTAAGTCAGCGCCAAAGCCAGCCTCGGTCAAGACATAGTCTGCTAAGCGCAAAGCCGTCTGTGTTGCCAAAATTGAGTTCGTTCCTTGCGCAATATTGGCAAAGGGACCCCCGTGAATAATCGCTGGTGTGTGGGCAAGGGTCTGAACAAGATTAGGTTTAACGGCATCTTTTAAGAGAACCGTTAAAGCACCCGCCACGCCCAAATCATCAACCGTCACCGGTTCTTTATCATAGGTATAAGCTACGACAATCCGCTTAATGCGAGCCTTTAAGTCCATCAAGTCCGTTGATAGGGTCAGAATAGCCATTAGCTCGGAAGCGACCGTAATATCAAAACCATCTTCACGAGGGACTCCTGAAGTTGGTCCGCCTAAACCAATTGTCACGTGGCGCAAAGCGCGATCGTTGATATCCAGCGCGCGCTTCCAAATCACCCGGCGAGGGTCGATCTTTAATACATTACCTTGATAAATGCTGTTATCCAGCGTAGCAGCCAAGAGATCGTGGGCAGCTGTTAAAGCGTGAAAATCCCCGGTGAAATGCAAATTAATATCGGCCATCGGTACAACCTGGGCATAACCACCCCCAGTGGCACCACCCTTCATCCCCATGACAGGGCCAAGTGAAGGTTCCCGTAAAGCAACCATAGCGGACTTTTCACCAGCATTTAAAGCATCGGCAAGGCCAACCGTAACCGTCGACTTTCCTTCTCCTGCAGGTGTTGGGTTAATCGAAGTTACCAAAATCAACTTTCCCTTCATCGGGCGGTTCGTTAAATGATCAAACTTAATTTTGGCCTTATCAAATCCATAGGGTTCAATATCGCTTTGCTGCAAACCCGCAGCTTCAGCAATTTCACTGATTGGCTTCAATTCAGCCTCTTGGGCAATCTCGATATCACTTTGCATGGCTTAGCTCCCTCTAAACATTTATTTTCTATTATAGCGGATTTTTAGAGTGAATCGAAAAGAAGGTCATCCCCTGTTTAAAATGCTCCTCGTGAAAAACAAGACAAGTGGCCCCTGAATTGTATAAAAGCCCGGTAAATTAGTGGTTTCAGCATTTTTTTGGTATCATTAAGAGTGAATATATTGATTTAGACAGCACAGTTTTTTACGAAAACCGAGGAAATAAATGCTAATTCAAAAGAACTTTAATTCAAGCAAAAGTAAGCTCCATTACCTTTTTGGTTCAAGCTTACTCGCACTGACCGGAAGTATGGCTTTGTCGGCCAATGCCTCTGCTGATTCATTAACCACGCAAACGACCACAACGACTACTGGCAAGCACAGTCGCAACACAACCAAGATTGTTGTTAAGCAAGATGGAAGCGATTCGACTGATCAAGGAACAATTAGTCACAAAGAGCCGGCTAGTTCCACTGCTAGCAGTTCAAGTCAAAGTGACAGCGACTCGGCTAACAGTTCAAGTTTGAACTTGACTAGTGCTCAGCCAAAGGAAGCAACGACCACGGAAAATCCAGCCGCTAGCAACCTTACCGCTTCCAACATTGCTGCCCCTGCTAACCAAGCCGATTTGACAAAAATTAATGCAAATCAAGCTTGGCAAAATGGTTACACCGGTAAGGGACAAGTTGTAGCCGTTATTGATACAGGAATTGATGCTAGCAACCCTGCTTTTACTTTGGCGGACCCTACGACTGCTGCCATTACCAAGGAAGCAGCCCAAGCCCGTATTAAGGAATTGGGCTATGGCGAATATCTTTCCGAAAAGATTCCTTTTGCTTATAACTATGTCAGCAATTCATCCGACAACATTACCAACAACGCCAACCAGCACGGCCAGCACGTTGCCGGTACTGTTGCCGCAAATGGCCCTGTTGGTAATAAAGAATATACGATGGGAATTGCGCCGGATGCCCAAATCTTGGCCATGCGCGTGCAAGACGACGGCAACAACATTGATGCCATTGCTAAGGCTATTCACGACGCCGTTGATTTAGGTGCGAATGTTATCCAGATTTCTTATGGAACCAACTACGCTGCCCAACAAAAGCAAAATGAATTGCAAGCTGCAGTTAATTATGCCAGCCAACACGGTGTCCTCGTTGCCGTTTCATCAGGTAATGATGGAAATTCAGGTTCAATCATTTCGGCCGACAATGCCACTCCAGGTACTGATACTTTGGCTTACCAGCCCGTTAATTCTGGTACTATTGGGGATCCTGGAACTGCCGACACGGCCATTACGGTTGCTGCCGAAAATAGCCTGACGGGCGACCAGGATGCCATGTTTAATGGTTCGTCTTGGGGTCCTATGCCTGACCTAACTTTGAAGCCTGATATTTCCGCTCCCGGCGTTGGTATCGTTTCAACTTACGGTCAAGATGACTACAAGAAAGCCATCGGAACTTCAATGGCGGCGCCCCACGTTTCTGGCTCTGCCCTTCTCGTTAACCAGCACCTTAAGACTTTGAACATGCCTAGCTCAG
Source organism: Eupransor demetentiae (assembly GCF_963930865.1). Classification (NCBI taxonomy): domain Bacteria; kingdom Bacillati; phylum Bacillota; class Bacilli; order Lactobacillales; family Lactobacillaceae; genus Eupransor; species Eupransor demetentiae. The sequence continues at coordinate 572,221 of NZ_CAWVOH010000001.1, forward strand.
CTAATTTGGCCATGGTCGAAAAGTTAATGTTGATGAATACGGCCACGCCAAAGGTTGACTACGCACACAACACTTACATTTCTCCACGCCAACAAGGTGCTGGAGGTTTGAACACGGGTGCTGCGGTTGAAAACACTGTCACGGTTAACAGTGCGAACGGTCAGGGAAGCGCCTCTCTCTATGCAATTGGTGAACAAACTAATTTCGACCTCACTCTAACGAACTACAGTGACCAAGATCACAGCTACTCGATTAGTAATTTAGGTGGTCCAATGACGGACTTAGTCGACCCTTCAACTAAGCAAAGTTATGACCAGTACCTTTCTGGGGCTAGCCTCACTGCCGGCAAGCAAACCGTAACGGTGCCTGCGCACAGTCAAGTCACGGTGCCCTTCAATTTGAACTTGACTGATGTCAGCAAGCAAAAGAACGTTGAAGGTTTCGTCCAATTCAAGAGTCTTGATGGTCAACCAGATCTAAGCGTTCCTTACTATGGTTACTATGGCGATCCAACGCAGCAAAGCGTTTTTGATGCATCAGCAAACCAAGCAGATTCATATTTTGGTGGTAATTACTTACTCGATAACCAAAACTTCCCAATGGGTGTCACGGATACTTATTCCTTGAAGTCCATGGTTTCTGGTCAAGAAAAGTATGACTGGCAGCAGGTCGCCAAGTTAGTTCAAGATGGCAAGGTCGCCTTCTCACCTAAGTTGAGCAACGGCCCAAGCATTATGCCTTACGAATTTACCAACCAAAACTTGCAAGATTTGAAGGTTGAAATCCTTGATAAAACTGGCCGTGTGGTTCGCACGATTTCAGATAACAAGGATGTCAGCAAGTCTTCTTACCGCCCAGATACCTTAGGAACCAACAACATGGACTTGGCACTCTATGCCAAGGATCTTAGTTGGGATGGAACCCTTTACAATAGCCAAACCGACACCAACTATGTTGCCCCAGATGGTGAATACACTTACCGTTTGACAGGTACCCTTTGGACGGATGGCAGCAACAAGGTTCAATCAGTTGACTATCCGGTCATCATTGACACGACTGCGCCTGAAGTCACCGATTTGACTTACGACCAAAATAGCCAAACGATTGATATTCACTACAAGGATGAAGGTTCTGGCTTTACCGATTATTCGGTGGCCAAAGTCTTAATTAACAACCACGTTAAAACCGTTCCAATGGCCGGCTCATTTACTGATGCCAGCCGTACCACGGGTGACTTGAAGGTTAAGTTAGATGCTGATGATTTGGCAGCTATGGGTGACACCCACAACGTCATTAACGTTGTCTTGAGCGATGTTGCCAACAACACAGCTGGTCGTTCTCTTATTACAGATGCTGTTGCCTCTGGTAATCCGGTGGTCTTGTACAACGCGGTTCCTAACGTTCCATTGAATAAAGACGGTGGCGTATACGACGCTAAAACCGACATCTTCCAACTTTATGGCGCCACTAGCCTTCCTTCAATCGACGTAAATAACCAAATTGTTTATCCCGATGCTGATGGTTACTTCACCGCTAACTTGAAGTTGGCCGATTCGCCAAGTATCAAGGTAACGAATCCCGCCAACGGCCAAGTTTTGACGGAATTCTCTTTGGCTTATCCACAAGCTTCGTTTGAATGGGCCAGTGTCGCTGCTGATCCAAACGATAGTTCACAAATGATAGTGACGGCTCAGGTTCCACAAACTGAAGGTGGCACGACAAACGCCTTTATCCGTAATTACGCCACAAACGACGTATACACTGGGCAAGTTCAAAACGGGGTAGCTACCTTTACAGTGCCAAAGCCAGCAACTGATTCCAATGTCATTTTGGATGGTTGGTCCACACTTTACATGGCTGACGGAACTGCTATTCATTCGGGTACGAACACGGTTAATGTTCAGGGCAACCAAATTCCAAAGGATTTAACAGTCGTTAACGCAACCGGAATGGGCGCTGCTTCCGCTTCATGGAATGTCCAGAACCCTACCCTTCCAGGCCGCAACAACCCTAACACTGCTGATACAACCGACAGTGATTTGCAAAATAAGCAGATTCACTTCGATAACGTCAACAACAACGGCAGTGATACCCATTACGGCCGTGAAGCAGTGACGGATGGCTACTATAACGAAGAAAGTCAACTCTTTACGGTTACTGGAACAGTTTCTAACAACGTCCAGTCACTTAAGGTCATGACAAATTCGTCATATGCTAGTGATAGTGCCAACAACGTTGCCATTGATAAAAACGGTCACTTTAGCTTTACCATTCCAATGAAGAACACTGAACTTAAGGGCGTTGCTTACCAGCTTCAAACTAAGTCTGGTGATACTAAGAATGGCATGGTTCAAGTGCTTTTGGACACCGTTGCGCCAAGCTTGACCATTAACCAAAATGCTGGTGATGAAACTGTGCAAAACGATGCCAATACCACGACGGTTTACACAAAGAATCCAAGCTTTACCCTTTCCGGTCAAGCAAACGATAATTTGGACGGCTACCGCTTCTTCATTAACGACGATAACCTTTACACCGAGTACAAGGTGGCGGGTTATTCGGGCATTAATGGTAGCGTGAATGGTGATTTGAATCCTTATCCAGCCCACAACTTCAGTCAAACTTATCAACTTAATGATAATGGCGACCAAAGTACAACACATACTTACAATGTTAAGGTTGTTGATCAACTGGGTAACACAACCAGCAAAAAGGTCATTGTTAATTATCAAGCACAAAGTTTGGCAGCCCCAAGCTATGTCCAAGATGGTCAAACCGTTACGGTTTTGAATCCAAAGTCTGGCGATCAGTATTCTACTGATGGCGGCCAAACATGGTCAGCCTATACTCGCCCACTCGAACTTGAGTCTGGTAATCTTCAGCTCCGGACGCAAGACGCCAGCGGCAACACTTCAAGTACTGTGACAGTCCCTGCTAACAGCAACAGTAGCAAGGATCAATTACCAACAGTAAATGTATAAATTAAAAAAGTCACCGTTAAGGTGGCTTTTTATTTTAAATATTTTAATTCTACACTTTGACTGTATCTGTCATTTATGCCATATTTTCATCCACTTTTTTAGGAAAAACGACATTTATTAAACATTTTATTTGTTAATGCCTTGTTATTAGCTATGTAAAAGCATACAATATAGACACCAATGTTTTTTACAAATCTTAACAAGGCAGGTCATAAAAGTGACAGACAAGACACTACTATCGCAAATTTCTGAAGATTATTACCTCAATAAGCTATCTTTTGGGGAAATTTCTGAAAAATACCACCTCAGTCGTTACCTCATTAATAAATATTTAAATGAAGCTTTAAAAACTGGAGTGGTCAAGATTGAAATCACTGCCACTGCAAACCGCAATGCTCAGTTGGAACAAATTTTCAAAGAGCATTATCCCGATGTGAACTGCTACATTATTCAAGATGATACGACAGCAACGGCGACAGCTGAATTACTATCAAATTATGCGGCTACCATCGTCGTTAAGCACCTTGCCCATGACGACCACGTTGTTGGGATGACTTGGGGTGACACCATGTACAGCTTGATTGAAGGCATTGATAGCAATCCCCTTGATCAAATCAAGTTTACCCAATTCGTTGGTGAAAACATGAAGTACAACTCAACGGCAGGTTCCGTTCGTATCGTCGAACGAGCTGCTAAGAAGATGGGTGGCGAATTCTTGACGCTGCCATCCCCACTTTATGTGCTTAACAATGATGTTCGCGAAGGAATGTACCAGGAAGCATCCTTGAAGAACACTTTGTCCCAAGCCCGTGACATGGATACCATTCTAACTGGAATCGGAACCTTGGCATCTTTGGAATCCGTTCCCGTTTGGAACAACCAATTAACCAGCCTCTTCCCTGGCGTTGAACTAAACGAAGTTGCCGGCATGATTTACGGCCGTCCCTTCGACATCAAAGGTCGCGTCTTGAACTCAACTAGCGACAAAGTACTTGGACTTTCAATGGCTGAAATTCTCGCTGTGCCTAAGCGAATCGCCGTTGTCCGTTCAAAGGAAAAGTCAGCAGCTGTACTCGGCGCCCTTCGTGGTAAGTTAGCCACGGATATCGTCTTCTCTGAAGCTTTGGCTTACCAAGTCCTCAATCTTGAAAAGTAATCAAAAAAAGAGCAGGTCTTAAAGACCTGCTCTTTTTGTATGCCTTAATTCAAATCATTTCCAATAATCTGACTAGCTAATTCAGTATTGTGTGAATAATCGACTGGAACGTCAATCACTGAAACACCCTTATGGGCAAAGGCTTGGTCGAAGACCTCGCCAAGTTGGTCACTGCTTTCCACACGGAAACCAGCAGCCCCACAACTATCAGCAAATTTAACAACGTCAATTGGGCCAAATTGAACACCAGCGGACTGGTTGTTGTACTTCAATTCTTCTTGGAACTCAACCATGTTGTACTTGCTGTTATCGTTCCAAACAATGACCGTGATGTCCAAGTTCAAACGCACGGCCGTTTCCAATTCAGCAGCTGAGAAGAAGAAGCCACCATCACCAACAACAGCAACTGACTTGTGTTCTGGACGAACCAAGGCGGCTGCCATTGCCCATGGCAAACCGACGCCCAGCGTCTGCATACCGTTTGAAATCAAAAGGTGGCGAGGCTTGTACGAACGGAAGTGACGGGCCATCCAAATGTAGTGCGATCCGATATCCAAAGAAACGGTCATATCGTCGTCGACATGCTTTTGCGTTTCTTCCACAATCGAAAGTGGGTGGCTGAGGCAGTCATCGTTTGGTGTGAAGCTCGGTTCGTCGGCTGCCTTCAACTTTTCACGGTAGTCGGCCAAAATAGCCTGACTTTCTTCCTTCAAGCTTGAACCTGACAAATGGGCCTCCAAACGGTTCAATGAGGCAGCCAATTCCCCAATCAACTGCTTCTTAGGGACAAAGTTGTTATCGAACTGGGCCTTGGTCGTATCCAAATCAATGATGTTCAAATCAGCCTTAGGGTTCCAGAAACGTGGTTCATATTCGATTGGGTCGTAACCAACAGTAATTACGAGGTCGCTATCCTGCAAAATTTGGTCCCCAATTTGGTTATGGAACAAGCCAATCCGTCCAAAGAAAGATTGGTCTTCCAATTCTCGTGAAACCACGCCAGCACCCTGGAAAGTTTCCACAACAGGCAAAGGCAAAACCTTCAACAAACTGTGCAAGGCTTCGACCGTCTTAGAATCGGAAGCACGCATTCCCACCAACAAAACTGGCAACTTAGCTGCCTTAATCTGATCAGCCAAATCAACCAAATCACTTTCGATAGCTGGCCCCATTTGCGCACGGTCAACTTGAGGCAAAGCGGGAATTTCAACCTGGGCTTCGTCAATGTCTTGCGGCAAGGAAACAAAGGCAGCCCCTGCCTTAGGACCATAGGCTTGCGCGAAGGCATTGTTTAGAATTTCTGAGATGGTGTTAGGATCTTCGATTTCGACACTGTAGCGCGTCACAGGCTTCATCAATTCCTTTGATGGAATACTTTGGTGGGTCAAACGGTACAAGTCCTTACGGGGCACTTGGCCACCAATGGCAACGACTGCATCCCCTTCTGCTGAGGCCGTCATCAAACCGGTAGCAAGATTCCCGACACCAGGGCCTGAGGTGGTAATCACAACGCCCGCGTTACCAGTCAAACGAGCAATTCCTTGCGCCATGAAGGCGGCATTCTGCTCATGACGGGTCACGATTAGCTGTGGTACTTTTTGCCCATTTTCCGGGTGTTCCAAGGTTTCAAACAACTGATCGACCTTTGCACCGGGAATTCCAAAGACGAACTTAACCCCATGACGATTCAGGGTATCAACGATGATTTCTGATCCTTTTTTTGCCATTATAGCTCCTAACACTTTGTGAAATTTTATCTGCTCAATCATTCTATGCCTGTTATAAAGGCAAAATCAAATATATAAATTCACAATCTAGACCAATCTTTCGCCAAAGCTCCCCATTTTTATGAAATATTTTAAAGGAAGGGGCGAATCAAGACGTAAATTAAAAAAATCAGAATAAAATATCCTGATTTTAAATTTAAAAATATTTTCATGACCAGAGAAAATCGTCGATTTTAGCAGCAACTTTGTTGTTTTCGTGTAGTCGGCTGTGCTGTCCTTGCTTCCCCTCAATCAGATCTTCCTGATAAGATTTCACTTGGCCCTTCAATAGGTAGGCCAGCGCCCGGGCAGAAGTGACGGTGACAGTGCCATCGGAATTGCTACCATCGTTCAGGTTGCCATAGATGTTATCAACTCGGGTATTTTTCATGGCAAAATCCTGGCGGTGATCCAACAGATACTGATAGTAGTAATGAATAATAGCAGGCCGGCCGTCTGCAGCAATGCTGTTTTGATTGGCAGGATCATCTTGGGAGCGGATTCCGTCAAAATGGCCCGCTAAGGCCACATAGTGGTCGACCTGGGGCAAGGACTTATCCTGGCCATAGTTAGCCTGATAGTACATAAAGGAGAGGTTCCCCATCGAGTGGGCCACGATATTCATATGCTTGATGTCATACTCTTTTTGTAATTTAAGCACGACAGCCTTTAGCCAGGCAGCAGGATCATTAAAATCCGAATTACGATTGTCCTCAAAAAGCACTTGGATTAGCGGACGCTTGGTTCCCTTTTTCCAGTTCCCTTTTAGTTCGACCGTTCCCGCCTTGTCCACCTTGGCTTGCAGTACTTGTTTAGCGCCAGCATGCTGCTGGGCATAAGCAATTAGGCTCTTCGTTGACCCCTTGCCCCCACCGTAACCATGCAAATAAAGTGTGGGCGTTTGATAGTCTTCAACTTTCTCCGACTTGCTGGACTTACTTTGCCCCATACCAAGCCAGATTACTAACCCTGCCAGGACTAGTAAAATCAAGGAAGCCGCCGTGATACCTATTTTCTTGTTCATGAACACCCTCCTTAACCCCACCATTATACGGGATTTTAAGCGCAAAAAAAGCACCTCCTTACGAGGTGCTTTCCTTTTTTACTCAGATGAAGCTTTCTTATAGGTTGAAACATCGGAAACGGGACCGGGTGTCTTTTCACCCGTTACGTTTTCAATTTGGAAGCGTGGACGTTGCTTAACTTCGGTAAAGATTTTACCAATGTAAATGCCGACCACGCCAATGGCCATCAAGTTAATGCCGCCGAGCAACCAGATGGAAACCATCAAAGATGACCAACCGGCTTGAGCGTGACCCAGCATCTTAGCAATCAAAGTGTAAATGATTTCAACTCCAGCAATTCCAACAATCAAGACCCCTAAGTCAAAGAGGAAGCGAATTGGTTTTACCGAGAAGGAAGTGATGCCATCAACGGCGAAGGTCAACATTTTCTTGAGGGGATACTTGGTGCTTCCGGCCTGACGAGTACCACGCTCGTAGGTTACTTCCGCAGAAGGATAGCCTAGAAGAGGCACCATAGCGCGTAGGAAGACGTTTCGTTCAGGCATCTTCATGAGGGCCTTAACAGAAGTTCGTGACATCAAACGGAAGTCCGCGTGGTTAGGAACCAAGTCAACGCCTAGCCAGCCTGCAATCTTATAGAAGGCCAAGGCCGTATTTCGCTTAAACCAGGTATCCGTCTTACGACTAGAACGAACCGCGTAAACGATTTCGTAACCCTGGTTATACTTGTTGACCATTTGTTCAATGATTTCAGGGTTATCCTGCAAGTCTGCATCCAGCGTGATCATGGCATCCGCCATCTTGCTAGCTTCCGACATACCGGCCAAAAGAGCTGGCTGGTGGCCAAAGTTACGAGAGAGCTTAACTCCAATAATCTGGTCAGCTTCTGACTCGTATTCATTAATTAAGGCCCAAGTCCGGTCTTTTGAACCGTCATCGACAATCATAATGAAACTATCGGGCTGGATACTACCTTTTTTAATCATTTCAGAGCGAATAATTTTGAGCTTCGTCAAAGTCGTCTTTAAGACTTCTTCTTCGTTATATGCTGGCAAAATTAAACCTAAGCGCGGAACTTTCTGTCGAACTATCATCTAAAACCCTCCTAAAACTATTTTACCGTACCAGACAAATCATAAAGGGTTGTGCTTTGCTGACCGGGACCACCTTGTTGACTCGTCGTCGACGTCGTGGTGCTCTTCTTACCATTGTAGTTAACTTGCTTACCGTACTTTTGTACCCAAGTTGAAATCTTACCGATTTGACCCGTCGAGCTCTTACCCATGCCCATACCACCGGCAATGAAGTAACGAACTTGGCCAGTCTTAACCAGGTGCTTGAATTGTGCCAAAGTCATGGTTGGGTCGGTTCCGTTGAAGCCACCCAAGGCCATGATTGAGCGACCAGACTTGATAATGTATGAATCCGCTGGATTTGTGTTCGTTGCAGCTGCCATGTACTTGGCATTTCCTTGGTGCTTTTCCAAGTAGTTCAAAAGATCAGTATCGACCTTACTACTCATCATGCCACCACCGTTGCCTTTACCGCTTTGGAGCAGTGAAGGACCGGCGAAAGGAATTTGTGCAGAATTGTGTGCCAAAGTAGGTGTTAGTGCCCACCAACCCGCCAAAACTGCCACGACAAGCGCTGACAAAATTGAACGAAGCTTGGTGAACTTTTGGTTTGGCAACCACCACCATGCTGAAAGTAGCACGGCGATGACAACCAAAGCGATACCAAGTGCTGGGTAGTAATCCCAGGCGTAGTAGGCCTGCAAGGCAGTCGTTGAAACCAAGCCCAATGAAATCAGAGCCTTACCAACAACGCTACCCATTGAGTCCTTTTGACCGAGCAAACGCTTAACTGCAACCACACCAATGGCTGTCAATGCTGCGATGGCTGGGGCCAACATAATCGTGTAGTAAGGGTGGAAGAAACCGGCTACGGAGAAGAAACCGTAGATTGGTACTAACCAACCAGCCCAAAGCAATACTTCGCTTTGTTCATCTGAAACTTGATACCACTTGTTGCCACGCTTGCGGAAGACAAAGTAACCAGCAAACATACCAATAATTGAAAGTGGCAAGAACCAACCGATTTGAGAACCAAGATCGTCTTGGAAGAGACGGAATGGTCCAGCGTTACCGATGGCAAATGCACCACCGGCACCGCCCATGCCGCCCTTACCCTTCTTACCGTTCATCATGCCGCCTGGGCGTCCACCCATTTGACCTTCGCCCATTTGGCCAGGGCCACCGGCACGACCATTGGCTTGTCCGGGACCACCTGCAGGCATTTGGCCCTTGTTAGCAGTCGCGTTCTTACCATTTTGAGTAGGTGGTGTTGGTTGACCATTTTGACCAGACTTTGAAGTCTTAGAAGACTTGTTCTTATTACCCATTCCTGGGAAGGCACCACCGGTTCCAGTCGATTGGCCAAGCAAACGCTCGGCACCGTTATATCCGAAAGCCAATTCCATCAAAGAGTTCGTTTGAGAAGAACCGATGTAAGGACGTTGACTTGCAGGGACAGCATCAACTGCCATTGGCAAAGCCAAAGTGAAGACGGCTAAGGAAGCCATTCCAGCTGTTAACCATGCCAAACGCTTCTTCCAGTTGACCTTTGTTGCCAACCAGTAGAAAACCAACATACCAGGCAAGATCATAAAGGCCTGCAACATCTTAATGTTGAAGCTGACCCCAATCAAACCGAAGCTGACCATAACCAGCCAGATATTCTTCTTGTAAACAGCTCGAGTCAAAACGTAAACGGCTAAGAGCAAGAAGAAAACCAAGATGGCATCCATGTTGTTGGTACGTTCGTTAGCAACAACAGTTGGCGTAATGGTGAAAACCAAGGCAGCGATGCGACCAGTCCAGGCGCCAAACTTAGGTGTCAGAATCTTGTACATCAAGAAGGTCGAACCGATACCTGCAAGAACTGAAGGTAGAACGACTGACCAGCCGTGTACGCCAAAGATTTTTGCAGAGATGGCCATAAACCAAAGGGCTACCGGTGGCTTATCCACGGTGATGAAGCCTGCGGGATCAAAAGCCCCGTATATAAAGTTATGCCAGCTTTTCGTCATTGACGTAATCGCGGCGGTGTAATAACCGTTGGCACTACCTGCATCCCAGATTCCCCAGCCAAATAAGAATGCGCTGAGAACCAGGATGGCAATTAGATACCAATCGACTTTGCGTCGTTTATCCATTTTCATATTGCCTCCATGAATTGATGACTTTATATTATGCCTGCGTAATTAAAACTGAATTAAGTCAACATAAAATGAAAATAAAATTTCAAGAATCAAATAAATCCTCGGATAAACCGTATAACTCTATGATACGAAAAGCTTGATACCCTGTCTCACAGATTATTGCTCTTCTATTATAAAATAAAAAAGCAGACTTGCGTCCACTTTCATGATTTGATTCACAAAGAAAAGCAAAATAAAAAGCACCCGAACGGTGCTTTTTAAAAGATTACTTTACGGCATCCTTCAAGGCCTTACCAGGCTTGAATGCAGGTACCTTAGATGCAGGAATTTGGATTTCTTCCTTAGTCTGTGGGTTGCGACCCTTACGAGCTGCACGTTCACGAACTTCGAAGTTACCAAAGCCGATCAATTGAACCTTTTCACCCTTTGAAAGGTTTTCCTTGATTGATGACAATACAGCGTCAACTGCCTTGTCAGCATCCTTCTTGGTCAAACCAGTCTTCATTGCAACTGAATCGATTAATTCTTGCTTATTTGCCATTCCTTTTCTCCTATAAAAAAAGTCATTGTAGATTTTTTGTTGTTAAAAATATCGCACATTTCAACAACGGAAAGCCGTCGTAACGCTATCCATAAGACTATGTTAGCACACTCATCTGTGAATGTGTACACCTTTAGGCCAATAAAACCGCCTTTTTTAGCAATTTTTCAACGTTAGCCAACAAATGTTTATTTTCGTGGACGGATGATTAATTTCAGAGGTGTTCCAGTGAAATCAAAGGCTTCTCGAATCTTGTTTTCCAAGAAGCGTTGGTAAGAAAAGTGCATCAATTCCACATCATTAACGAAAATAACGAAGGTTGGTGGCTGGACGGCGACTTGTGTGGCGTAGTAGACACGCAAACGACGACCATTATCCGTTGGGGTTGGATTAATGGCAATCGCGTCCATCAAAACATCATTCAAGCTTGATGAAGCAACCCGCTTCCGGTGATTATCATCAACATCACGAATCAAATCCGGCAAGCGGTCCAAGCGCTGCCCGGTTTTGGCCGAGACAAAGACGATTGGTGCATAATCCAAAAACTTAAATTCTTGACGAATCTTTTCCTCAAACTTGGTCATAGTGTGGTTATCCTTTTTCAAGGTATCCCACTTATTAACCACAATCACCATAGCCTTACCGGCATCATGAGCATAGCCAGCGACGTGCTTATCCTGGTCACGAATACCCGTTTCGGCATCCAAGACCATCAAAATCACGTTCGATTCATCAATAGCCTTCATGGCACGCATGACGGCATACTTTTCGGTATTTTCGTAGACTTTACCACGCTTACGAATACCAGCGGTGTCGACCATGACAAATTCGTCACCATCATTGGTAACGAAGCGCGTATCAACGGCATCACGAGTGGTTCCCTCAATATTGGAAACAATCATGCGATCTTCGCCAAGAATAGCATTAACCATTGAGGACTTTCCCACATTAGGACGACCAATAATGGAAAAGCGAATCGCATCATCTTCTTGCTCAGCCGCTTCATCAGGGAAATGAGCAACTAAGGCATCCAAAACGTCCCCTAGCCCGATTCCGTGTGAACCTGAGACTGGGAAAGGTTCCCCTAAGCCAAGCGCATAGAAATCAAATACTTCCGAGCGCATTTCAGGGTTATCGACCTTGTTAACGGCTAGGACAACGGGTTTGTTGGTCTTATAGAGCATTTTTGCGACGACTTCGTCTTCTCGAGTAAGCCCTTCGCGCCCCGAAACCACCATCAAGATAACATCGGCTTCATCCAAAGCCAATTCCACCTGACCACGAATTTCGGTCAAAAAGGGCTCGTCACTCATTTCAATTCCACCGGTATCAATTAGGCGGAATTCATAATTTAACCATTCAGCATGCGCGTAGAGACGATCACGGGTAACGCCCGGTTGATCTTCTACAATGGCCATTCGTTCGCCAACGATTCGATTAAACAGCGTTGACTTTCCAACATTAGGGCGGCCTACGACGGCTACGATTGGTGCTGGCATATCGTTCCCTCCTTTATCAATAAAAAAAGACTGACAAAGCAGTCTTTTTGAAAGCAAATCTTACAACTTGTCACCGAAGATGTCGCCCAAAGTAGCGCCACCATCTTCGTCTTGCTGGTAAGCAGCAATATCACCGCGTGATGCACCAACATGGTTCTGGTGATCATCGCGTTCCTTGGCAGGCTTTTCTTCCAAGGCCTTCATTGACAATGAAATACGTTCTTCAGCTGGCTTAACATCCAACACTTGAACCTTAACCTTGTCACCAGACTTCAAAACGTCGGCTGGGTTTTCAACACGCTTGTGTGAAATCTGTGAAACGTGAACCAATCCTTCGATTCCAGGGAAGATTTCCACGAAAGCACCGAAGTCCTTAACACGCTTAACAGTTCCTTCAAGAACAGTACCAGCGGGAGCCTTTTCGGCAACTTCATCCCATGGGCCAGGTTGAGTAGCCTTGATTGACAATGAAATGCGGCCACGGTCACGGTCCAAGGCCAAAATCTTAACCTTAACAGTTTCACCCTTTGACAAAACGTCAGCTGGGTTCTTGACACGGTCGTGTGAGATTTCAGAAACGTGAACCAAACCGTCCACGCCACCAAGATCAACAAAGGCACCAAAGTCAGTCAAACGAGCAACCTTACCTTCAACGACTTCGCCAACTTCAAGGCGGTCAAAGGCTTCAGCCAACTTTTCGGCACGTTCTTGAGCAGCAACGGCCTTACGTGACAAGATCAAACGAGCCTTGGCAGGATCGATTTCGATAACTTCAGCCTTAATGTCTTGACCCTTGAATTGGTTCAAGTCAGAAACAAAGCGCTCTGCAACCATTGATGCTGGCACGAAACCACGAATACCGTTAACGTCAACAATCAAACCACCACGTACGGCGTTCAATACCTTGGCATCAACGATGTCACCTTCAGCAAAGCTAAGCTTTTCCCAAGCCTTGCGTGCTTCCAAGCGCTTCTTTGAAAGGAGGTATGCAACCCCTTCCTTGTCGCTCGTTACATTTGAAATAACTACAGTTTCAATTGTGTCACCGACCTTTAAGTCGTCGGCCAGATTAACATTCCGATCGTCAGAGTACTCACGCGCTGGCACAACTCCTTCTTCACCGGTATGCAAACCAATTACGGCTTGATTGTCATTATCAATGGCTAGTACTTCACCAGTGACAACGTCACCTACCTTGATTTGATCAGCACTTTCGAGAGCTGCTAATAGCTCGTTGTTTGTATCACTCATGACGTCAAACGTCCTCCTACATTTACACTTATAAGGATATTCTAACAAAATCAGTCAAGTTTGCATAGGGTAAAAAGAAAAAACCACCCAATTACTTTTGGTGGTTTTCGATGATTTGGGCAATCTCCGCCACAACCGTTTCAATTCCCTTACCCGTTGTATCAACAACAATGGCATCTTCTGCCTGAGTAAGTGGTGAAATCGCGCGGTGAGAGTCCTTGTAATCACGTTCTTCAATTTCTTTTTTGAGTGTATCTAAGTCAGGGTTCATTCCCTTGGCCTGATTTTCTTTGAAACGCCGTTGTGCACGTTCGGCCACACTGGCAATCAAGTAAATCTTGACCTGTGCTTGGGGCAAGACCGTCGTTCCAATATCACGGCCATCCATGATGACGTTATCTTCTTGTGCAATCTGCCGTTGCAAGGCAACCAGATACTCACGAACAGGACCGTATGCAGCGACCTGTGAAACGTTATTCGTCACTTCGTTGGAACGAATCGCATTGGTAACTTCTTCCCCATTCAAGAAAACCTTTTGTACCGGTTCTCCCGGCTTGAAAGAAATCTTGATTTTAGGTAGAAGTGCCGTAATAGCGTCGCCATCGTCGTAAGCAATGTTGGCTTCTTTGACCGCCAAAGTGACGGCGCGGTACATGGCACCGGTGTCGACATAAACGTAGTGGAATTGCTTGGCCAAAATTTTAGCAATCGTTGATTTACCAGCAGAGGCAGGTCCATCAATGGCAACTTGAAAGTTCTTATCTTGAGTCATTTGAAACCTTACTTAATCCGCAAAGCAGTTCCAGCGTAGTTTGAGTAGTTTTCAGCAGTCAAACCAGGGTTCAAGGCCATGATTTGTTGCGTGGTACTTCCATGAGAAACAGCAAAGTTGTAAAGGGTCTGTCCTGAAGCAAGAACTGCAGTGTTACCGTTCGTGCTATCGTTATTGGTCTTATTTGAGTTGTCGCTTCCAGTTGAACTGTTGTCGTTGTTCTTGTTGTTGCCACCCTGACCGTCTTCCATACCGCTCATAGCACTTGAACTTGACTTCTCAGAAACCTTGCTTGAAGACTTTTCTGACTTCTTTGATTCAGATTTCTTTGACTCAGTCTTCTTAGATTCTGATTTCTTAGTTGAGCTGCTTGACTTACTTGATGAAGACTTTTCGCTCTTGCTGTTTGACTGGTCATCTGAACTTTGACTCGTATTTGGCGTTCCGTTGGTAATCACACCATAAACCGGAGCGCTTGATAAAATAATCATGGAAACCATAACCAAAAAGACAATCAAACGCGCATGCCCACTAGTATGGTTACGCTCAACAGTGGCAGCGGCGGCCTGCTGAGGATTTGCGGCAGCCTTTTGCGTGGCGTGCTGCTTATTACGTTGTGAACGGCTCATACCTTGTTGTGGATCTTCCTGCATGAAAATACCCTCCGAATAATTCTTAAATTCAGTCTACCACAGCGACTTTGACGCAAATGATAACCTTTTCTTAAGATTAAAAGATTTGTTTAAAAGGTTTAAGCAAAAGCACGACAAAGTAGGATACCAAGGACCACAGTAGCCCCTCAACCAGGTTAAAGGGTAAGACCATGCCCCATAGATAGGCTTTCAAGCCGATAAACTTCTTAATGTCAAAATTGGCAAAATCGGCATACAGTGGAACAGCAACAAAATAATTCACTAGCAGGGCAACGACGGTCATTGCTGCGGTTGCACTAAGTGCAGGAAGAACAGCACGCAACCAGCCCCCTTTTTCCGTTTTAAAAGCCGCCAAAATTAAAATAAAAATTAAGGAAACCGCCAAATTAACCGGCAAGCCCAAATAAGTGTTTACCCCTTCGTTGAAGAGAATGATTTTAAGCAAGGTTCGCAAAGCTAAAACCCAAACCGCTCCCGAAAGGCCAAGCCAGGCCAAAGCCAAAACGGCCGGCACGATTGAAAAATCTATCTTCAAGAAATTGGCGCCCGGGATAAACGAAAACTGTGGAAAAATCATGAGGGCAAACGAAATTGCCCCCAGCACACTAACGACGGTAAACTTTCGAACTTGTTGATTTGACATACTGTCCTCCTCAAAACATTAAAAAAGCTATTAATCGTCTTCAGGGGAAACGAAAAATAGCTTTAAAAAGGCTAACTTCTTTATACCCGACTTTACGGTCGGCTCCGGATTCGAACCGGATCAGCTGCCTTAGCAGGTCGCGGGCTTATCGCAAATGCGCTTCACCGCCGGTAAGGAATTGCACCTAACCCTGAAGTTTTGAATGTTATTATTTTAGCACAAAAAAGCCGCCCTTAGGCGACTTGATTTTAACCTTGATTGTTCTTAAGACGTGGGTCGGCAGGCTTGAATTCAGGCACACCACCCATTGCTTCTGGATGTTCTTGGTAAGCAAACTTTTGACCATCCTTGGCAGTTTGTCCTTCAAAGGCCTTTGAGCCATCGCCATCAGAAAAGCTCATCACAGTGTGAGCAAATTCGCTGTGTTCGATGTCGCCCATGTCACCTGGGACAATCTTACCGTACTTTTCTTCGAGTTCTTCTTGCGCCTTCATGAACTGCAATTGGTGTTGCGTTTCACGGGCCATCAAGAACTTCAACATGTCACGGACACCTTCGTCTTCCGTCATGTAGTAAAGGCGGCTAACTTGCAAACGAGCTTGTGATTCACGCACAACGTTAAAGCGCATGTCGGCAACCAAGTTACCTGAACCAGTTACGTAACCGGCGTTCCAAGCTGCTCCGTTGGGGTTGTTCAAGCTAGGTCCCAAGCCATGAACCAAAGCATGTTCGGGATCCATTGCGGCCATGGTTGCCTGCTTCTTAGGGTCTTGTTGGTCTTCACCAGAAAATGGTGCATCTTCCAAAAGGTATTGGATCATCGTTGAAATCATTTCAACGTGACCGATTTCTTCAGTACCAGTGTCAAGGAGCAAGTCCTTGTACTTTTCGTCACCGCTGGCTGCCCATCCTTGAGAAAGATATGACATCATTCCAGTCGTTTCACCCCATTGGCCGCCCAAGGCTTCTTGGAAACGGCGAGCCATCATGGCATCAGGATGGTTAGGCTTAGCGTGGTACTGCAACTTACGGGTATGGGTAAACATAGTTCGCTCCTTTTTTTCATCTCGAGGGGTGGTTAAAATGGATAAATGTCAATTATACCAATTATGCATAAAAACAAATAAATCCATTTTACTTCAACATTCCTATTTATCTAAATGCCGTTACATAAGCTTTAAATAAATATTGTTTATGATGATAGCATGTATTTTACAGTCTGACAAGTAAAATATAAAAATTAGACCAATTAATTATAAATTTATCAAACGATAAATCTAGACCAAAAAAAGAAGCACGCCCGCAGCGTGCTTCTTTTTATTTACGACGACGATTACGGTAGTCGCCTGCTTTAAGCTTTTTAATTTCCTCATGGGTTAATTTACGATGTTCACCAGGTTGCAAGCCCATCAAGTCCAAGAAAGCATAGCGCTCACGCTTCAATTTCTGGACAGGCAAGCCAACTTTAGCCAACATGTTCTTAACCTGATGGTTACGGCCTTCATGGATAGTGATTCGCACCATGCTGACTCCCTTATTCTTGTCCACCCATTCAATAGCCACCTGCGCCGGTGCCGTCTTACGACCATCCAACTTAATTCCACGAGTCAGGGGTTCTAACTGTTCTGCCGAAACAATCCCCTTAACTTTGGCAAGGTAGACCTTATCAACACGACCAGAAGGATGCATGAGCTGGTTAGCCAAGTCCCCATCATTAGTTAAAATCAAGGCACCAGTCGTATCATAGTCCAAACGGCCGACTGGGTAGACACGTTCTGGCACATCCGCCATCAATTCAACCACCGTTGGACGTTCCTTATCATCGTGGTTGGTTGTCACCGTTCCACGTGGCTTATTTAGCAGGTAATAGACGAGCTTTTCGCGGCCTTCAATGGGGACCCCGTTGACGGCAACCTGATCCTTAGGCCCCACCTTAGTGCCTAAGGTACGAACTATTTCGCCGTTCACCTGAACACGGCCGTTGACAATCAAGTCTTCTGCAGCACGACGAGAGGCAATCCCCGCTTGGGCAATGACCTTTTGCAAACGTTCCTTTTGATCTTCACTCATTCATCTTCCTCCGTCTTAACTGCTTCTTCATCACGATTACCAAACAAATCGGCTTCCGCCAATTCTTCCTGGTCCAAGTCAGCCTGTTCAATATCAGGCAGTTCCGGTAATTCTTCCAGGTCTTTCAAACCAAAGTAATCTAGGAAATCTGCCGTAGTGCCGTACAAAATTGGCCGCCCCACTTCGTCCAAACGGCCCACTGCTTCAATCAGATGGTGCAAAAGCAACTTTTGGATGGTTCCTGCCGAACGAACACCTCGAATTTGGTCGATGGCCACTCGAGTAATCGGCTGTTGATAGGCAATGATGACCAAAGTCTCCAATTGTGGCTGGGTCAGATGGTCACTCACGGGCAAGTCAAAGAAACGCCTTAGTAGCGGACCAAAGTCCGGTTTGGTAACTAAGCTATAGCGCCGCTTGTCCTGTCGCACCATCAAGGCACTATCGCTATTTTGGTATTGCTGCGTTAACTCTTCCAATAAGGGCGGCAGTGCCGCCTGGTCAAATCCTGTGATTTGGGCAATTTCAGCAAGGGTCAACCCCTCGTCCCCCGCTACAAAGAGCAAGGCTTCAATTTGGCTTGTATTACTCATCTTTCACCATTTTAACTAAAATACTTTGTTGACGGTCGGCCTGCCAGAGCTGTAAATCACCCGACTTCGCCAATTCCAAGAGGCCCAAGAAGCCCATCACGAGTTGATCACGACTATGTAGACCATCCAGGAGCTGATCAAAAGTAATCGATTCACCCTTTTGCAAGTGCTCTAATCGACCACGCAAATAGTGAATTCCGTCATTAATCGTGTAGTTTTCCGCTTGAATCTGCTTAGCTTGCGGGGCCAAATCGCGCCGGCGAGCTAAAACATTTTCAAAGGCGAGTTGCAGGTCAACCAAGGATAAACCGGGACTGAGCTGGTAGTTTTTACTGCGCTCGTCTGCTGGCACTTGGGGTGGCCGTACAAAGGACTGCTGCCCCTTTTCCTGCTGGGCTTCAAAAAACTGGCTGGCCATTTGATAACGTTGGTAGTTAATCAAACGTTCAATCAATTCTTCCTTTGGGTCGACATAGTCGTCTTCCGCCTCTTCAGAGTCTTCTTCCTTGGGCAAGAGATCGACCGACTTCAAGTAAATTAAAGTGGCCGCCATGACGAGGTATTCGGAGGCAATGTCGAGCTCAATGGTTTGCTGCTGCCGGATAAAGCCCAAATACTGTTTGGTAATTTCGGCAATCGGCAGATCAAAAATGTTCATTTCGTTCTTTTTGATCAGATGCAATAAGAGGTCTAGGGGTCCTTCAAAATCCGTAATTTTAATTGTTAGGCCTGGCGCTTCGATGCTTTAGCCCTCCATTGTGAAATTAGTTTTTGAGTGTCTAGGCCACCCATCAAAAAGACTTGTGGTGCCATTTCTTGATAGTCCGAAAGCATCTGGTAGTAGTGCTTACGGGTCCGAGCACCGGGCGTCAAAATAATATGCCGAACCAAAACCAAGTTTGGATTAATCACTTGGACACCCAAAACACCCTGGATTTGGCTCTGCGGCGTTTCCTGCCAAACATAAAGGTGCCGGTCATCGCCTTGGTAGAGATCTAATTCAGTTTTTAAGTGTGAAATTTCTTTTAAACCGGGTAAGAGGGACAAAATGCCCATTACCGTCTTTTCGTCATCTTGACGAGCAACAATTAACATACTGCCTCCTAGGCACGTGGGTGGTACTGATCGTAAACCTGGCTCAGGCGCTTCTTGGAAATGTGGGTATATATCTGAGTCGTTGAAATATCGGCATGCCCCAGCAATTCCTGGACAATCCTCAAGTCAGCCCCATTTTCCAAAATATGAGTAGCAAAGGAATGCCGCAGAGTATGGGGCGAAACGTCCTTGGTAATTCCGGCTTCCAAAACCAACTTCTTAATGATTTTCCAAACACCCTGACGGCTGAGCTGATTACCATGGTCGTTCAAGAAAGCGTAATCGCTTTTTTTATCTTTTAGCAAAGCAACTCGACCAGTGGCCAGGTACTTTTCAAACCACGCAACGGCGACATCCCCAATCGGGATAATCCGCTCCTTGTCACCCTTACCAATGGTTTGAATTAAGCCCAAATCCAAGTGTAAATCGCTTAGTTTAAGATTAACCAATTCTGAAACGCGCAAACCTGTGGCATACATCACTTCCAGTAAGGTGCGATTGCGCAAGCCCAAGGGCGTGTCAGCAGTTGGCACCGCCAATAAGCGGTCAATCTCTTCAATGCTAAGTACGGCCGGTAAATGATTGGCCTTTTTAGGTGGTTTCACATTAGCCATCGGGTCATGTTCCACCAGATTTTCCTGCTTTAAGTAAGCAAAGAATTTACGCAAAGAGGTCACCATTCGGATGATGGAGGCGTTGGACTTCCCCTTTTGATCGAGTAAGTTCAACCAGTCCAAAATCACCAGGTAATCAACCTCGGTCAAAGTAAGTTTCTTCGAGGCAAGATAAGCAGCAAACTGCTCCAAGTCCTGCCGGTAAGACTTAATCGTATTAACCGATAATCCCCGTTCAATCTGAATAAAGTGCAGGTAGTCGCTTAAAGCGTCCTCAATCATCGGACTGAGCCCCTACCAAATGAATGCCTGCTTCATCTTGTGTAATCAAACGTTCCTTGTAAAGACGGCCCAAGGCCCGCTTAAACTGCCCCTTACTAAAACCAAACTGCTTTTTAATGGCAGCGGGGTCACTCTTATCGTTGAAGGGTAGGAAGTGATCAGAACGACGTTGCAATTGCGTTAGCAGGAACTTGGCATCCTCATCCATGACTTGATAGGCCAAAGGCTTCAAGGATAGGTTCAACACGCCATGTTCAGACACACCAATAACCCGGGCTTCCAAGACTTCACCCAGGCGGGGTTCCTCATAGCGTTCACTGGGATGAATGAAACCAAGTTCGTAATTTTCGGTAATGACGAGCGTTCCGACCAACTTATTTCGGTAGACCGTGGCCTGAATCTTTTGACCCTTTTTGACGTCACGAGGACGACGAGCAACGGCCTGGAAAATATCCTGCTGGGCGAGCTGGCCCCACAAACGCCCCTTGTTGTCTTCCTTTAGCGCAAGCATCAAGAGGTCGTCCTTTTTTGGCCAGAGTGAACTAATGGTTGGCAAGTCATCGAGTGAAACCACGACATCCTTATTGGGCAAACCAATCGAGACAAAGACACCCAAATCATGGCGACTAGCCACAACTCGGCCCCAAGCGTACTGATCCTTTTGCACGAGTGGTTCCGTCTTAGTAATCTGAAGTTGGTGCTGTTCGTTTTGGTAGGCGAAGCCCGTTACAAAACCGTTCATCTTCAACGGCTTTTTCAATTCAGACTTGGCAATTTCATAGGTAAAACCATCAACTTGCGCGAAAAAGAAAGCATCGTTCTCGTCGGTAACTTTTGCCTTTAAAACTGTCCCTAAAACTGGTGTCATCATCAATCCTCAATCCTACCCTTTCGGGTATTAAACTCACTTAGCGGCTAGCATAGCCTTTACTTCGTTGGCAACGGTCTTACCGTCGGCCTTACCCTTAACTTGGCCAGAAACAACGCCCATAACCTTACCCATGTCGGAAGGTGCGCTAGCGCCAGTTTGTTCGATGGCCTTTTGGATAATGGTCTTAATTTCGTCAGCAGACAATTGCTTGGGCATGTATTCGGCCAAGATATCCAACTGCTTTTGCACTTGGTCAACCAAGTCTTGGCGGTTAGCGGCCTTAAATTCTGCCAAGGAATCCTTTTGCTGCTTAACTTCACGCGAAACAACCGTCAACTCTTCATCAGGAGTCAAGTCGTGGTTCAACTCGATTTCTTCATTCATTACGGCTGACTTCAAACCACGAACAAGGGTCAAACGGTCCTTATCCTTAGCCTTCATGGCCGCCTTCATATCTTCTTGCAACTGTTCTTTTAATGACATTTTTATACCTCGAAGCTTTTTATTTTAGTTTATCACGTTCTCTAATAAAAAAACGCCACCGAAGTGACGTTCAACCAAATTAACGGTTCTTTTTCTTCTTGTTGCGCTTACGAGCAGCTTCAGACTTCAACTTACGTTCAACTGAAGGCTTGATGTAAAATTCGCGCTTGCGGTATTCTTGGAGAGTACCGTCCTTTGAAACACCACGCTTAAAGCGGCGCAATGCATCATCCAAAGATTCATTCTTACGAACAACAACCTTTGCCATGTCGATTCCCTCCTTTCTCGCACTTTATTTCGTAAAACGATATGCAATAACTTGATTATTATCTCAAATATTACAGTGGGCGTCAAGTTTGTTTTGCTTGAAATTAAAATTTCCGAAATAGGGCCTGAACATCCTTGAAGAGGTCGATTTTTGATAGGCTTAACAAAATAAAGTAAGCAATCACGGAGCCAATAATAGTAGCACCAACAAAACGGGGCGTAAAGAGTAGCCAATTGAGTTGATTATGCTGTCCCGTTACCCAAGCCATAACAGGCACCGAAAGCAAGGAACCGATAATACCAGTTCCGATAAATTCACCAAACATGGCACTCGGCCATTTTGGCAGCAAGCGGTAGCACAGCCCCGCACAAAAGGCACCGAAAATAGCGCCCGTTAAGGCCAAGGGTGGCACGCCATAAATCATCATTCGCATGATGCCGGTAATAGTAGCCATAACCACGGCCCAAAATGGCCCCAACAAAACTGCAGCGATGATGTTCATGACACTGGACATGGGCGCCATCCCCTCCACGCGCATAATCGGTGACAGCACGATGTCCAAGGCAATCATAACCGTGACAATCATCAGTTTTTTCAATGTTTGATTCTTTTGCATTTCTCTCTCCTTAAAATAAAAAGCTATTCTTCCCGAGCTCAGTTTGAGTTCAAAGAAAAATAGCTTTGTTAATCACTAATTATCTCCCTACGCAACTACTAAGTTAACAGGTTCAATGAGTATTTCTCAGCCAATAAAGGCACCCCAGATAAAATTATTTAATTGTTTAAAGGTCCGGCTCGTAGAAACGACCACCGGTGTGTTCAACCTTCCATGCTGAATAAAAGGCTTTTGGATCGGCTTCCTTAATCGCTTCGCGCAATTCCGGTAATTCGTACTGCGTCACCACGGTTAACAAAACAGACCGATCTTTTCCCGTATAGCCTCCGCGAGCACTATCAATGACCGTCACCCCACGCCGCATCTTGCATTGAATGGCATCCACCATCCGCTGCGGCTCCGTGGTAACAATCATCTCTTGTATTTGCTGCTGTGGCGTGTAGAAAAAGTCAATCATGTGGGAAGAAACGAAGACCCCAATGATCGAGTACAGCGCGTACTTCCAACCATAAGTGAAACCAGCCCCCAGCATAATCACCGTATTAAAGGCTAGGTTAACTGATCCCACCTTAAAGCCTAGATGACGCTTAAGGACCATCCCGATGATGTCCAAGCCACCGGTTCCAACACCGCAACGTAATGCCGTTCCAACCGCCATTCCATTCAAGGCACCACCAAAGATGGCGTTAATCAAAGGATCCGGCGTCAGGACTGTTTTCGTGGCAAAGACGGGCATGAAGACCGCCGATAGCAAAACCGCAAAGCTGGTAAAAATCGCAAAGCGGCGGGACAACTGCAGCCAAGCCAGAATCAAAAGTGGTAAATTCGTTAAGGCCAGCGCCCAGGCAATTGAAATATGACCGCCCGTTAAGACCGAAAGCAATTGTGAAAAACCAGTGAAGCCGGACGAATAAACGTGTCCGGGCAACCAAAAGTAATTCATAGCGACCGAAAGGACGATGCCGTAAAGCAGAGCGCCCCCAATTTGTCGTAGATAAAAATGTTGTAAATGATCTCGAAGAAATTTATGCATAATAATTTTTTTCGGTCTCGTTTCTAAACAGTTATTGGCTTTTATTCAGCGGATGAATCCGGTTCAACTTCCAAACCAAGCTCGCTCAATTGTTGTGCAGAAACACGGGTAGGTGCTTCCGTCATCGGTTCAGTTGCACGAGAGTTCTTAGGGAAGGCAATCACTTCACGAATGTTGTCTTGTCCTGCCAAAAGCATGGCCAAACGATCCAAACCAAGCGCAATTCCACCCATTGGAGGGAAACCGTATTCCATTCCTTCCAACAAGAAACCAAAGGCTTCTTGGGCCTTTTCAGGCGTAAAGCCAAGGGCACGCAACATCTTTTCTTGGATGTCCATGCGGTGAATACGGATTGATCCTGAACCCAATTCGTAACCATTCAAAACCAAGTCATAAGACTGAGCATGCGCCTTGTGCGGATCTTCGCCTTCATCAAGGTAATGCAAGTCTTCTTCGTTTGGCATGGTAAATGGATGGTGAGCGGCGATCCAACGACCAAAGTCTTCTGAATATTCAAACAATGGCCAGTCCACAATCCAAGCAAAACGCCATGGACGTTCTTGGTCAATCAAGTCCAAATCCTTAGCCGTTTGACGACGCAAGGCATCCAAACTAGCCGTCACAACGTCGAAGCGGTCAGCGGCAAAGAGGAGCAAGTCCCCTTCCTTAGCACCAGCAGCATCGATGATGGCTTGCTTTTGGTCATCTTCGAAGAACTTTGCGATAGGACCAGTCAAACCTTCATCAGTGAACTTCATCCAGGCCAAGCCCTTGGCCCCGAAGCGTTCGATATATTGACCCAACTTATCAATGTCCTTACGAGAATAGTGATCTGCTCCACCCGGCACGGCCAAGGCACGAACGTAGCCACCGGCTTCGATTGCCTTTGAGAAGACACCGAAACTGCTATCCTTCAAGACAGCTGACAAATCATGGATTTCGTAAGGAATGCGCAAGTCGGGCTTGTCGGTTCCAAAACGGTCCATTGAATCTTGCCAAGTCAATGTGTCAATTTTATCAATATCCAAATCAAAATCAACAACATCTTTCATAATTTGCTTAACCCAGAGTGAAACCAGGTGACGAATTTCGTCGGCGTTCATGAATGAAGTTTCCAAGTCAAGCTGGGTAAATTCAGGTTGACGGTCACCACGCAAGTCTTCATCACGGAAACAGCGGGCAATTTGGAAGTAACGGTCAAAGCCCGCTCCCATCAACAACTGCTTAAAGAGCTGTGGTGATTGTGGCAAAGCATAGAAGTGACCAGGGAAAACACGGGAAGGTACGAGGTAATCACGGGCCCCTTCAGGTGTTGACTTGGCCAAGTATGGCGTCTCGATGTTAATGAAATCGTGGGCATCCATAAAGTGCATGGCCGAAGCCATAATCTTTGAACGCACGCGCAAGTTCTTTTGCATTTCTGGGCGACGTAAGTCCAAGTAACGGTACTTCAACTTCAATTCTTCGTTGGCGTTGACCCCATCTTCGATGTAGAAGGGCGGTGTCTTTGAGCCAGCCAAAATTTTGGCAGAAGTTACGTCGATTTCAACCTTACCAGAACGAATCTTATCGTTGATTTGACCATCCTTACGAGCGACGACCTTACCATGAATTTCCAAAACGTATTCGTTTCGGGCTTCTTGGGCAACCTTCAAGGCTTCTTCGTTATCCGCTGAAAAAGTCAACTGTACGATTCCTTCACGGTCACGCAAATCGATAAAGATCAATTCCCCGAATGAACGGCGCTTTTGAACCCAACCCGCAACGGTAACGTCTTGGTCCAAGTACTTTTCATCAATTAGTCCAGCATATGTTGTGCGCTTCATTATTTATCTCCCTTTTTAGTAACTCGTGCTAATTCCTCAGCCAGTTGATCAAGTTTGATTTCTTCTTGTTCACCGGATTCCATATTCTTCAGGCTCACGGTGTGATTGGCGATTTCGCTGTCACCCAAAGTCATGACGTAAGCAGCTTCCAAACGATTAGCCGTCTTAAACTGTGATTTGGCTGAACGGTCCAAGTAATCGCGATTGGCGCGATAACCCAATTGACGCAAATCCTGCACCAATTTCAAGGCTGGTGCATCACTGCCCTCACCCAAGTTAACGACGTAGAAGTCCAACTGAGGCTCCTTGGCTGCTTCGGCATTTTGGCTGGCTAGAAGTGCTAGCAAACGTTCAACACCGACGGCAAAGCCGATTCCAGGGGTGTCTGGTCCACCAAATTCTTCGACCAAGCCAGAGTAGCGACCACCACCAGCAATCGTTGCCGCACCGGAGAGGTTTTCATCAGTGGTCATGATTTCAAAAATGGTGTCATTGTAGTAATCCAAGCCTCGAACCATGTTGGAATCAATCGTGTAATTGATTTCCAGAAGGTCAAGCAACTCTTGAACGCGTTGCCAGTGGGCCTGAGAAGCTTCAGATAGGAAGTCCAAAATTGACGGTGCATCCGCAACAATTTCTTGATCCTTTTTATCCTTGGAATCCAAGACGCGGAGTGGATTTTGTTCCAAACGCGTTTGTGAGTCCTGTGACAAGTCATCAAAGTGAGGCTTCAAGTAGTCAATCAGGGCTTGGCGATAAGCTTGGCGCGATTCTTGATCACCCAAAGAATTGATGGCAACAGTCAAATTCTTCAAGCCCAAAGTCTTGAAGTAGTTCACGGCCATAGCAATGATTTCAACATCCAAGGCTGGTGACTTTGAACCAAAGGCTTCCACGCCAATTTGGTGGAATTGGCGGAAACGACCGGCTTGCGGACGTTCATAACGAAACATGGGGCCCATATAGAAGACCTTGTATGGCTTTTCGTGATCTGGACCGTAGAGCTTATTTTCGACGTAAGCACGGACCACACCAGCCGTTCCTTCAGGACGTAGAGCGACGTGGCGGTCACCCTTGTCATAAAAGTCATACATTTCCTTGGTGACGACGTCAGAAGTATCTCCCGCTGAGCGAGCAAACACTTCAAAATTTTCAAACATCGGCGTGCGGATTTCTCCGAAACCATAATTTGAAAATAGTTGACGGGCAACTGCTTCTACTTTTTGCCAAGCAACGCTTTGTTCAGGCAGAATGTCCGCCGTTCCTTTAGGTCGTTGAAAAGTCTTTTTTGCCATAACAATTTCTGCGTAAAAACGCATCCTCCATGATTAAATTACTGATAAAAAGGAAAAAGCACCCCAAACGACAATTGTCGTTAAGGGCGCTTCGCGCGGTACCACCTTAATTTCCGTGTTCGAAAACACGCTAGGATTGCTTATCGCGCAATGCACGGGTCCGATAGAACCGTTACCTCCCGGGTGTCATGATTAAGGCCTTGTCCCGCTCACAGCATCCGCGGAATTTCTGGCTGTCCATCCTTAATCGTTCCCTTTTCATCGGTATCAAATATGCCTCAATCATAACGATAAAAAAAGCGGGTGTCAAGGAGTTTTGGAGGTGCTTTTGGAAGCAAGGTAATCAGAAGCTTTTAGCCTCTCTTCACCGAATGCACCACAAAATTGTCAGGATCAGAAACATCAATGACCCACCTTTCGGTAAATAATACTGTCTTCGGTGTATCTTGTGATTTCAAAATCACGCCTGTTTTACTAGCAATCTGCTGACTATCACTTTTCACAAAGTAATCATGGGCAGAAGCGTCATATTCAACGGTTAATAAGTTATCCTTCATTGCAATTGGATATACATTACGAATTAAGACATCCGTAGTTCGTGCCTCAATCCCCTTATTCGCATAACCTTCTAAAAGCTTTTGATTTTTAGCAAAGAGCTTTTCCGTCATTTGGTCTCGGAGTTCGTCGATATTTCCCGTAGAACAGCACTTTTGAAAGTCAATAAAGAGCAATTTCAGATTTCGGCGGTAAACCACATTAAATTGCAGTGACTCTTCTAAATGTTTAATTCTTTTCTTTTTGAAGTATTGTCCTACGAAAAAAGTGGCGGGCCCAATCAGAATCAAAAGAAAGAAAAAAGGACTTAGGTGTCCACTTTCAGAACCACCTGAATATGCACCGCCACCCACAGAGCCACCTCCGCCACTCGATCCACCACCAAAACTAGCAAAGGCAACCTGTTGGCAAGAAAGATATAGCGCAGAAAGCGCTGCTAAGAATGTAATGCCGTATTTTTTCATTTTATTGAAATCTCTCCAACTTATTTAAAGATATCATAGCATGAAAAAAGAGAATAGGTTACACCTATCCTCTTTAATATCAAAGGAGCTAGCGGGATTTGAACCCGCACACCGCCATACGACGGCTCGACGGATTTCGAGTCCGCTGCAGTACCAGATTGTGCCATAGCTCCATGATAAAGGGCAGCGCAACGGCTACCCTTTTTTAAATCAAAATTACTTCTTGCGGCGCTTTGCAGCCTTTTCACGTTCACCAGTGTTCAAGATAGCCTTACGGATACGAACGTTTTCTGGCGTTACTTCAACGTATTCATCATCGTTCAAGAATTCCAAAGAAGCTTCCAAGTTCATTTCGCGAGGCGTCTTGATTGATGCAGTCTGGTCCTTGTTCGATGAACGAACGTTAGACTGTGGCTTCATCTTCGTAACGTTAACTGAGATATCGTTGTCACGAGCGTTCATACCCACGACCATACCTTCATAAACGTCAACACCGGCACCAACAAACATTTGTCCACGATCTTCAACACCCATGATGGCGTAGTTAGTCGTTTGTCCCTGGTTGATTGAAACCAAGGCACCGTTACGACGACCTGGTTCCCAATTCTTAACCATTGGACGGTATTCGGCATAAGTGTGGTTGTAAATACCATAACCGTGCGTTGCCGTCATGAATTCAGTTGAGTAACCAATCAAACCACGTGATGGTGCCATATAGATCAAACGAGTCTGGCCGTTACCAACTGACTCCATGTTCTGCATTTCACCCTTACGTTGGTTCAATGAATCGATAACAGCTGATGAATATTCGTCAGGCGTATCAATTTGAATTTCTTCGTAAGGTTCGCAAGTCTGACCGTCGATTTCACGGAAGATAACTTGTGGACGTGAAGCTTGCAATTCGAAGCCTTCACGACGCATCGTTTCAATCAAGATTGAAAGGTGCAATTCACCACGACCTGAAACAAGCCATGCACCCGCCTGGTCAGTATCTTCAACACGCAATGAAACATCGGTGTGCAATTCACGGTGCAAACGGTCATCAATTTGACGGGCCGTCACGAACTTACCTTCACGACCAGCAAAGGGGCTGTCGTTTTGACGGAAAGTCATTTGCAAAGTAGGTTCATCGATACGAAGCAATGGCAATGCTTCTGGATGTTCTGGATCAGCAATCGTTTCACCAACGTTGATGTCTTCCATACCAGAAACGGCAATTAAATCACCGGCCTTAGCTTCTTGAATATCAACTTGGTCCAAACCAATGAAACCAGCCAACTTCGTAACACGGAAGCTTTGCTTGCTGCCATCAATCTTAAGCACTTCAACGTTTTCACCAACCTTGATCGTTCCACGCTTAACGCGACCAATACCGATACGACCAACGAAGTCGTTATAATCCAACATGGCAACTTGGAACTGCAATGGTTCGTCAGAGTTGTCAACTGGGGCAGGGATCGTCTTAAAGACCGTGTCAAAAATTGGCTTCATCGTGTGTTCCTGAGTTTCAACGTCAGGATCGTATGATGAGGTACCGTTCATGGCTGAAGCAAAGATAACTGGGAAGTCCAAATCATCTTCATCAGCACCCAATTCGATGAACAAGTCCAAAACTTCATCAACAACTTCTTCAGGACGGGCACCGGGACGGTCAACCTTGTTGACAATCACGATTGGCGTCAAGTGTTGTTCGAAGGCCTTCTTCAAAACGAAACGAGTCTGTGGCATCGTACCTTCAAAGGCATCGACAACCAAGAGAACACCGTCAACCATTCCCATGATACGTTCAACTTCTCCACCGAAATCGGCGTGACCTGGGGTATCCAAAATGTTGATTTGCTTGTCGCCAACACGAACAGCAGTGTTCTTAGAAAGGATCGTGATTCCACGTTCCTTTTCGATGTCGTTGGTATCCATGGCACGGTCGCCCAAGGCGGCTTCCTTGCGGGCGTCCATAGTGTCTGACTGCTTCAACATTTCATTAACCAAAGTCGTCTTTCCGTGATCGACGTGGGCAATGATAGCGATGTTACGAATATCTTCGCGATACTTAACCAATTTTCTAGTGCTCCTTTAATGTCTGTCCTACTCGCAATCAAAAACTAGGGAAGTAATTCCCTAGTCCTTAAACATCTTGATAAGGTCGCGATGTGCACTTTGAGTAGCGATTAATACTGAGTTTGATAATAGCATATTTAAGGGCTGACCGTCAAGATTGGTAACGGCCAGATTCAGGGCAGCAGCAATCGCTGTTCCCGGTGCAAAATCCCAGGGTTCCAGCTTCGAATAATAACCCGAAGCTTGGCCCAAAATTACACGGCTAAACGAAATGCCGGATGAACCCAAAACGCGAAAGGCCAAGGCCCTGTCAGCAACTTCCCGATAGCCGGGATAACCGGCGACCAGGCGGCGACCAGAAAGCAGCATGACCGCGTGTTCAAGATTAACGTCCTCTGGACTTTCCAAACGCTGGTCATCTACCCAGGCGCCATATTCAGGGCCACCGTGGACCAAGCGCTGATTCATAACATCTAAAATCCAGCCCAAGACGGGTTTACCATCACGGTACAGGGCCATCATAATGGCAAAATCAACGTGTTCATGCACAAAGTTCATCGTGCCATCAATCGGATCGATGTACCAAATATCACCGTCCGTGCTCGTCGGACGGTTGCTGTCCCCTTCTTCGTGAATGACGCGTGCATTGGGATCTAGTGATTGGATTTTGGCCAGTAACCACTTCTGATTGGCCACATCAACATTAGTCACCAGGTTGCGTTCGTTGCCTTCTTTGGTTTTCACGGTTAAATGCTCATGAATCAGGCCACGAGTGTGCTCGCCGAGTTCTTCCAACCAAGCTGATACGGTTTGATCAATTTCTTTAACATCCATTATGCACGTACCTTTCCGGCTGGTGCTGCTTGCACAAGCTTAACAGCCTGATAAATTTGGTGGCCGGTTTGCGCTTTAAGGTCACGGTCAAAGCTTTTCTGTTCGCCTTTCGCCGGCATAACGGCCAAAAAGGCTTGATAATCCTTCATAAACCGGTCGCGGTCAACGCCGCTTTCGTAGAGTGAAAGGACGTCATCGACCATGGTCGAAACGGCCACGATATCTTGTGTATTCCAGTTACCGTCAATAGGAAGCTGATAATTACTGTTCATGCTTACCTGCCTTTTTTGCTTTCTTTGCCCGGCGCTTTTCGGCTTTGGCTTCAAGCTTAGCTTCTTTTTCGGCCATTTCTTCATCACGCTTTAGTTGCGCATTGTAGAAATAAGCAAATCCAGGATTTTTCATTTTGTGTTCCTGGCAATAGGTTAGAAAAGCTTGATACCAATAGGCTTGGTCCTCTTCTTTGACTTGCTGCCAGGCATAATAGTCGAAACGACCGCCACCCTTGACGATATCGATGTAGCGTCCGGGCGCATCATCGTCGTTAAAATCATGTTCGTAAGGATAGGCTTTTACGGCGGCTCGACGCAGCTGGCCATCCGCCGGGTGATCAATGTCTAGAAGGCGGTGGCTAGCCTTATGAACCTGCCCGTAATTAAAGGATTCGGTATCCGCAATCGCTTTTAAGTCTTCGTTGTCGTAAGCAGACGGGTCGGTAATAATTCCATCATCGTCAAGCTGCAAAACATTCCACTCACTGACAAAGTTACCCGTCTTAAAGTTCACGATGAACTCGGACATCTTCTCTTTTTCTGGGACTTGCACCTTGAAATTATCGGGCAGCTTGAATTCGCCCTGATAACGATTGTGATAGGTAGCGTCGGTTTGATAATCGAAATCAACCTTGCAAAAACTCTGGTAGTTCAGCAACTTCTGAAAATCATCGTCACCAGGATAAGTCGAGCGAATATAAGCCACGTTGTGCCGGTCAAAGTGGTAGCGAAGCAAGTGGATTTTCTGTGCCAAAGTAGCTAGCTCACCATTGCCTTCAGCAATGTCAGCCAAGCTTTCTGACTTAAAAGTATGCTGAACATCAGTTCGGAATAATTTATAAAAATCGGAATGCGGTGCTAGTTCTGAGCTAAAACGATAAGACCCCGTCAATTGCAAAAAGCCGAAGTCATCAATAACAGCACCGAAATGCTGCAAAACAAAGTTCAACCGCTCGGCAGGACTGCCACCCTGAGCACGATACATGGCCGTATAAACCGGGCTGCCGACCTCATGAATAGCCTGCCAGAGGCGGGCCTGGCGTTGTTGAATGGCCTTTAAGCTTGACCAATCGGCTTGATAGAGCGCTTTTTTAGCAGCCGCAATCGCGCCCTTCGACCAGCCATCTTCGCTCAAAGATTGTTCTTGCGCCGAGGTAAAATCGAGATTCCCCCGGAATTGGCCCTTGCTACGCTTAATTTTAATTGGTGCTGCCGTTCGTAATTTCATTTCAATGTCCGCATCGTTTCAAACTTATTTATACAGTAAATTTTAGCAATTTTACCCCTAGTCCGCCAGTTATCTGCCATTAAATTCAGTATGCTGCTAAGATTTTGTTATACTAGAGGAAGTTTACAAAAAGGAGAAGCTCATGAAACTCCGTTTTACAATGGACAAGATTACCCGGGATGGCAACCCGGTACTACGTGAAATTTCAAAACCGGTGGAATTTCCACTTTCAGACGAAGACCGTCAGCTCGCCAAGGACATGATGGAATACCTCGTTGTCTCACAGGATGACGAGGCCAACGAAAAGTATGGCCTTCGCCCCGGGGTTGGTCTAGCCGCCCCACAAGTCGGTTATGCTAAGCAGATGGCTGCCATCTTAATTCCCGACCAAGATCCTAAGGAAACGAGTGAAACGCCCTACTTCAAGGGGGTAATCTTCAATCCCGTTATTATCTCTGAAACTGTGCAACGCGCCGCGCTTAATGTTGGTGAAGGTTGCCTTTCAGTTGATGAAGATGTTCCTGGTTTCGTGCCACGTTCAAGTAAGATTACAGTTCGTTACCAAGACGAAAGCGGCGAAACGAAGACCATCAAGTTGCGCAATTACCCTGCCATCGTTTTCCAACACGAAATCGATCACTTGCACGGCCACCTTTACTACGATCACATCAACCGGGCCAATCCCTGGGCCATCAATGACCAAACAAAATATATCGACTAAAAAGGCAATCCGCTCGCTGCGGATTGCCTTTTATTTTAGAATAAACCTTTTTTCTTGTTGACCGTAATCTTAGAAGCCTTGGCAAAGTCTTCCAAAGCTTGCTTTTGGTCCTTGTTCAACTTGGTTGGAACTTCCACGTTAACGATGACAAATTCATCCCCGTGACCGTTACCGTGCAAACGAGGAGCTCCCTTACCTGCAAGGCGGAAGCGACGACCGTTTTGCGTTCCGGCAGGGATCTTAAGTTTAACATCCCCGTGAACCGTCTTCACGTCAACTTCATCACCCAAGGAAGCGGAAACAAAGTTGATATCCTGCTTGACATAGATGTCTGCGCCATCACGTTCGAAGCCTTCCTTGGAAGCAGCAACTGAGAAGACAACGTACAAGTCACCTTGTGGTCCGCCGTTTACGCCAGCTTCACCCTGACCAGACAAACGCATTTGCTGACCAGTTTCAACACCGGCCGGCACCTTAACCTTGACTTCGTGCTGCTGTCCGCGGCCGTTTTCCTGACGATTGTACTTAATCGTCTTTTCAGTACCAAAGATGGCCTCTTCAAAGGAAAGACGCATCCGGTACTGCAAATCCCGACCCTTACGAGGGGCGTTAGGATCAAAGCCGCCACCGAACATCTGACTGAAAATGTCACCCAAATCGGAGAAGTCGCCAAAGCCTTGACCACCGCCAAAGCCACCGTTAGCACCGGCAGAACCAAATTGGTCGTACTGGGCACGCTTTTGCTCATCACCCAAAGTTTCAAAAGCTTCCTGAACGTCTTTGTACTTTTGTTCAGCACCCGGTTCGTGATTCAAATCAGGATGGTACTTCTTCGATAATTTACGGTACGCTTTTTTAATTTCATCTTGGCTGGCATTCTTATCGAGGCCAAGCCGTTCGTAAAATTCTGTATTATTCACCAGGCATACTCCTTTTATAAAATATGTACATAAACCGCCCGAAGGCGGTTTACATGAAATACTAACATGACTTAGTTTAGATTACTTCTTGTCATCGTCGGGGTTAACTTCTTCGAAGTCACCATCAACGGTGTCATCACCCTTACCATTAGCACCCTGAGCTTGGTCAGCACCTTGCTGAGCCTGGGCGTTTTGCTGGTAGAGCTTAGTTGCCAAATCACTGGCAGCCTTCGTCAAAGCTTCTGACTTTGCCTTCAAATCTGAAAGGTCAGCATCTTCAGCTGAGGCAGCTTCTTTAGCCTTCTTCAAGTCTTCCAAAGCGTCCTTAGTTGCCTTCTTTTCGTCGTCAGAAACCTTGTCGCCAACTTCTTCCAAAGTCTTTTCAGTCTGGAAAATCAATTGGTCGGCGTTGTTACGAGTTTCAACGTCTTCCTTCTTCTTGGCATCGGCCGCTTCGTTTGCCTTGGCGTCGTTCATCATCTTTTCGATTTCGTCATCTGACAAACCACCGGCAGCTTGAATGGTAATCTTTTGTTCCTTCTGAGTACCAAGGTCCTTAGCCGAAACATTTACGATACCGTTACGGTCGATATCAAAGGTAACTTCGATTTGTGGGACACCACGGGGTGCGGCAGGAATGTCTGCCAACTGGAAGCGACCCAAAGTCTTGTTATCAGCGGCCATTGAACGTTCACCTTGCAAAACGTGAATGTCCACGGCAGGCTGGTTGTCAGCGGCCGTTGAGAAGACCTGTGACTTTGACGTAGGAATGGTTGTGTTACGAGGAATCAACTTCGTGAAGACACCACCCATGGTTTCAATACCAAGTGACAAAGGCGTAACATCCAAAAGAACAACGTCCTTAACATCACCCGAGATAACACCACCTTGAACAGCGGCACCAAGGGCAACGGCTTCATCAGGGTTGATGGAGTGGTTTGGTTCCTTACCAGTCAACTTCTTAACGGATTCTTGAACAGCTGGAATACGAGTTGAACCACCGTTTAGGATAACTTCGTCGATGTCATCAAATGACAAACCAGCATCCTTCATGGCGTTCAAGACAGGTTGTTCAGCCTTCTTAACCAAGTCAGCCGTCAATTCATTGAACTTTGCACGAGTCAATGAAGTCTGCAAGTGCAATGGGCCTTCGCTACCTGAAGCGATAAATGGCAAGTCGATTTGTGCTTCGTTAGCTGAAGACAAAGTCTTCTTAGCTGCTTCAGCAGCATCCTTCAAACGTTGCAAGGCCAACTTGTCTTGCTTCAAATCGATACCGTGTTCAGCCTTAAACTGTTCAGCC
The DNA here is from genome assembly GCF_963930865.1 of Eupransor demetentiae. Taxonomy (NCBI): domain Bacteria; kingdom Bacillati; phylum Bacillota; class Bacilli; order Lactobacillales; family Lactobacillaceae; genus Eupransor; species Eupransor demetentiae. The sequence goes on from NZ_CAWVOH010000001.1 coordinate 607,129, forward strand.
AAGTAATCGATAATCTTGTTATCGAAGTCATCACCACCGAGGTGAGTATCACCATTGGTTGACAAAACTTCGAAGACACCATCACCTAATTCAAGGACAGAAACATCAAAAGTTCCACCACCCAAATCGTAAACAAGAATCTTTTCATCCTTGTCCAACTTGTCCAAACCGTAGGCCAAGGCTGCGGCAGTAGGTTCGTTGATGATACGTTCAACTTCCAAACCAGCAATCTTACCAGCATCCTTAGTAGCCTGACGCTGAGCATCGTTAAAGTAGGCAGGTACCGTAATAACGGCCTTATCAACCTTTTCGCCCAAGTAATCTTCGGCGTAGCCCTTGATGTATTGCAAGATCATCGCTGAGATTTCTTGTGGGGTGTATTCCTTACCGTTAGCCTTTACCTTGTAGCCAGCTTCACCCATGTGAGACTTGATTGATGAAATCGTGTCAGGGTTGGTAATAGCTTGGCGCTTTGCCACGTCACCAACTTGGATTTCACCGTTCTTAAATGAAACAACAGAAGGTGTGGTACGGCCACCATCTGGGTTTGTAATAATCTTTGGCTTACCACCCTCAAGGACAGCAACCGCTGAGTTAGTCGTTCCAAGATCAATACCAATAATCTTTGACATAAATAATAAGCTCCTTTTTAATAATCAATAACATTTTTTGGCTTTTTAAGGTGTGGTGCTACCAAGCGGTAACTGAATCACCAAAACTTTATTGCACGACGGCAACCATGGCTGGGCGGATAACCCGATCATGGAGCGTGTAACCCTTTTGAAGAACACGGGCAACGTGATCACTTTCAACGTCTTCGGCTTCATCAGCAGCAACGCTTTGTATACCCTGCATGCGGGTTGGATCGAAGAGGTCCCCAACCTTACCGCATTCCTCTACGCCATTGTCCTTTAGGGCTTGGCGAAGTGTCTTAAGGGTAATTTCAACCCCCTTCTTAATCTGAAGGGCAACTTCATCGTCGCCATCTTCAACCGCAAGGGCACGTTCCAGATTATCAACAACTGGAATAACCGCCGTTGCTAACTTCTGGCCGTCGTACTTACGAATGGAAGCAATTTCACGGGCATTACGCTGCTGAATGTTTTGAATTTCAGCTTGGTAACGAATGTTTTGGTCTTCCAAATCGTTAACTTGATCTTTTAATTCTTGAACAGGATCTTTTTCTTCAATTTCTTGTTCAGGTTCAGCTTGCGCCTGATCCTTCACTTCTTCGTTCTTTTCTTCTTGCTTTTTGTCCTTATCTGTCACGGATAACCCTCCTAAAATCTAAACATATTCTGTCATCTTTTGGGTCAGTGCCTGACCAAAAGCATTTAATAACAAAGCGTATCTCGAGTACGGCATCCGAATTGGCCCGACAAGAGCCAAAATACCGTTTGCATGTCCTCGAATTCCAAAACGGGTCGATAACATGCTGTAAGAATCCAGTAGTGGTTCCCCGATTTCAGCACCGATGCGAATGGCAACCGGCTTGCTTTCGTGAGGAATCAACTGCAAGACCTTCTGTGGCGAGTCAAATAGTTCAAGCAAACGGCGCATCTGCGTCGTATCCTTAAACTCTTGCTCCCCACTCTCCAGAATGTTGAGGCGACCACCAAGGTGAACCTTCTGCTGGACCGAACGGTACAGCACCTCGCCAAAGAGTTGTAGGAAGGCCGCTGGACTTTGAATTACTCGTGCAAGCTGCACAGGCAGCTTACCCGAATCCATCATATCCAGGACCTCGCTGACGCTGCGACCAACCATTTGTAAGTTGATGTAGGTCACCATGCCTTCCAGCGAAGCAACAGTCAAACCCTTCGGTAATTTGAAAGTTTGACTCGTCACCTTACCATCACTGGTTACCAGAATAGCAATCAACTGACTGCCTTCCAGCGGAATCAGTTGGAAGGAGGAAATCTTCAAGTCTGGATCGACTGGCTTAATAATAAGGGCCGTCATCCCGGTTAAGTCCGCCAAACGACGGGCCGTTTCCGATAGCATGTCGTCAACTTCGTGGAAGTTGCCTTGGATACTATTAAGTAACTTGTTAACTTCATCTTCCGTGACTGTCCGCGAAACCATGAGATGGTCGAGGTAGTAGCGATAACCATATGGTGAAGGTACCCGCCCCGCCGAAGTATGTAACTTACGAATCAAGTCGGCATCTTCAAGCACTGCCATTTCATTGCGAATGGTGGCCGAAGACACCTTGATGTTCAATTCTTCCTGAAGACGTTTTGACCCAACCGCCTTAGCGGTCTGAGTGTACTGATAAATAATGGCACCTAAGATCAACTTTTGTCGTTCAGTCAGCATCCAGCAGTCACCCGCCTTTCAATTAGCACTCTAAACTCTCAACTGCTAATAACTATATTATACAGGACCTTTTGGAAAATGCAAACCCTTTTAGCACTCTTTTTTACAGACTGCTAAAAAAGCATTTAACCAAAGGTTAAATGCTTTTAAAATAGTTTCGCGTGGCCTGTCGGTCCGCTTTTAATTGTTCAATCAAGGCCGATGCACCGTCGAAACGGACTTCCCCGCGGAGATGTTGGCACCACTCAACCTCGATGTTTTCGCCATAAACGGCTTGATTAAAATCTAAAATATTAATTTCAACGGTAATGGGTCGGTTAGCGCCAAAAGTAACGTTACGACCAATTGAAGCCATGCCGATGTGCCACTGACCCGCAATCTTGACCCGCACAGCATAGACGCCGATGGCCGGTAACCACTGTTGCTCAGGAGTCAGCACATTGACCGTTGGAAAGCCCAGTGTCCGTCCCCGCGCATCGCCGTGGACAATCAAACCAGTTGTCCGGTGGAAGCGGCCCAGCTGTTCGCGAACGGTTTTTAAGTCCCCTGCACCGAGCGCTTGGCGAACCCTTGTAGAAGAAAACTTTTCACCCTGTTCTTCTAAAGCGGGGACAGTAAGAGTGGCAAAACGCCCTCGTGCATAGACGGCCAAATGGTCCATATCAGCCGCCTCATCTGGACCGCCATATTGGTGATCAAAGCCAGCCACCACTTCACTCGGGTGAAGCTTCATCAACACTTGATCAACAAAGCTTTGGGCCGACAGCGCGGCGAGTGCCGAAGTCAGCTGCAAAACATAAAGCCGGCGAACCCCCATTTTTTCCATTAAAGCCGACTTTTGCTTAATCGGTGTCAAATAACGGATTGGATAGTCCATTTTTTCAAAAACGGCGGCAGGATAAGGATAGTAGGTTAAAACCGCTAATTCCTCGCCCCGCTTTTCAGCAGCCAAACGAGCTTGTTCGATAACTGCCTGATGCCCGTGGTGAACGCCATCAAAAAAGCCCATGGCAAGAACCTGCTTTGGGGCTTGAAGATCTTCTTTAATTGGATAATGTAAGGGTATAATTTCGACGGTCATGATTGATTGGAAAATACATAGCGTGAGACCCAACAGTCTCGTTCAGAATCAAATTGATATACCAATTTTAATTCACCTTGGTAGTACAAAGCAAGGTAACCCGCATCATTGGGTGCCCATTGCCGGGGTGAAATCTTTTGACCATTGGAAACCGCAAACCATTCTTCTTGCGTCAGTTCCTTTTTCGGCCAGGGCAAAATGTCGGCAATTGGGACAACCTTTTTCATAATTTCAGCCCGGTCCATCTCCATCAAAGTATCCAAATCCGTGCTTTCATCAAGAGAAAAACCTGAACCAGCCTGCCGCGTTAGAGCCGTCATCGTTGCGGGCCAATTCAATTTTTGACCGAGGTCGGAGGCCAAAGTACGAATATAAGTCCCCTTTGACACCTTAGCTTCAAAAGTAAAACTTTCCAGGCCATCTTGCAGCTTCAAATCAGAGGTCCGTTTAAATTCGTAAATATGGGCCTTTCGCTCCGGAAGCGCCACCTTTTCGCCGGCGCGGGCATACTCGTAGAGGCGACGACCATTGACCTTAACCGCCGAGTACATGGGCGGAATTTGGATGATGTCGCCCGTCAAAGCCTGCATGCTTTGATCAATTTGTTCAGCAGAAAAAGCTTCGGTTAACAATTGCCTTTCGACAATTTCACCATCGGCATCCTGCGTTTCAGTGGAAAATCCCAAGGTAATCTCACCGGTGTAGGTTTTGGGATGAGCTTGAAGAAAGTCAATAAGCTTGGTTGCCCGTCCCAATGCAATAACCAAAACACCGTCTACGTTGGGATCCAAGGTGCCGGCATGGCCGATTTTCTTTTGACCGATTACCCGACGCAAACGGGCCACAACACCAAAGGAGGTCATCCCCTTTGGCTTGTTGACGACCAAGATACCATCAATATTTTCGCTCATTGCTGCTCCTTTAAGTAAGTGCTTAGGCGGCGCAAGCCCTCTTCTAGCGTTTGGTCATCGGCCGCATAGGACAAACGGACGTAAGCCTTAGCCGATGGCAAATCCGAAAAGCCTTCGCCAGGAATCAAGGCCACTTTAGCGTTCTCAGCCAAATCAAGAGCAAAGTCCCAACCATTTTGATTATATTGTGCTGGAATTTTGGCGAAGATGTAAAAGGCGCCCTGTGGGGAAATAATATCAAAACCGAGTTCTGACAAAACCTTAACGGCATAATCGCGACGCTTTTGGTAGGCAGCCCGCATATCTGCAATCACCTTGTCACCAGACTGCAAGGCAACCCGGGCAGCGTCCTGGATGAAGGTTGGTGTCGCAAAGGTCAAAGCGCCGTGGACCTTTTGCATTTCAGCGATAATGTCTTCTTCTCCCAGTAAGAAACCAACCCGATAGCCGGTCATGGCATGTGACTTGGACAAACCGTTGACCATAATCGTCTGGTCAGGCAGGATGGCAGCTAGTGAAACATGGTCACCAGAATAAGTGAGTTCCGAGTAGATTTCATCGGAAATAACCCAGAGCTTGTGTTTCTTGAATACTTCAGCCAAATCACGTAATTCCGCTTCAGTATATGTCACCCCCGTCGGATTATTGGGGTAGTTCATCAAAATCGCTTTAACGGGGCAGTCAGCCTGCGCCAAGGTCTCCTCAACCATGGCAGGGGTGAGCTTGAAGGCATTGGCAGATGTATCAATGGTTACCCGCTGGCCGTGGGCCAAAGTCAAAGAAGCAAAATATGAACCATAGGCCGGTTCCGGCACGAGCAAACCATCACCAGGTGTCAACAGGGTTTGGAAAATAACGTTAATCGCTTCCGTCACACCGAGCGTAACAATGACGTTGTCAACACTGGGATAGTTCAAATGGTAGCGCTTGTTGAAGTAATCGAGCGCAACCTGACGGAGTTCCGTTTCCCCCTGGCTTTCCGCGTAGTGGGAACGGTCCGCTTTAATCGCCTTAATGGCTTCATCCTTAATGCTGTCGCTCACGCCAAAGCCCGGTTCACCAAAGGTTAATTGAACAATCCCAGGAATTTTGGAAACCTGGGCCTGAAAACCTAAAAGTTTATCGGGGGCCATCGTTTCGACCTGGGGGTTAATTTCTTGAACAAAATGCTCCATATTGCTGTGACTCCTTTGCCCGACCGGGCTCGTGCTTAAACTATTAACAGCATAAGCTTATATTGAAGATAAGTAAAACTCATTTTTTTCAATTTAAGATGATTTTCATTCAACTAATAGCAAGATAAAAAGGCCATCCAAACGGATAGCCTTTTTGTCTTAATCTTTTTTGTGAAGTTGGCGGATTAGTGCTTCAATATGATCACCATATTGAATGGAGTTATCCAATTCAAAACGCAGTTCCGGAATCTTGTAAACCGTCAAACGGCTGCCCAATTCCTTACGAATCAAACCGGATGCTGCTTCCAATCCTTCCGCAACCTTCTTTTGATCGCTGGCCTTATCACTCAACAAAGAGTAATAAATCGTAGCAATTTGAAGATCGCCAGAAACTTCAACGCTGGTAATCGTAACATCTTGTAAACGGGGATCATTGATCCTTTTCAACAAGATTTCAGCGACATCGCGTTGAATTTCTTGTGCCAAACGACCGGCGCGTTGTGCATTTGCCATACTTAGTCCCCTTTCAAAATCAATTACTTAGGCTTAACTTCTTCCATGACATAAGCTTCGGCGGTATCACCAGGCTTGATATCATTGAACTTTTGGACAGTGAATCCGAATTCATAACCCATCTTCACTTCGTTAACGGAATCCTTACCGCGTTGCAAGGAAGCCAATTCGCCTTCGTAAACAACCGTACCATCGCGAATGATACGAACCTTTGAATCACGAGTAATCTTACCGTCTTCAACAGAAGCACCGGCAATCGTTCCAACCTTTGAGAACTTGAAGAGTTCCTTGACCACAACGTGGCCAATAATCTTTTCTTCGTAAACAGGTTCAAGCTGGCCCTTCATGGCCGCCGTCACATCATCAATGGCGTTATAAATGACGTTGTAGAAACGCATGTCGACATTGTCGTTATCGGCTTGGCTACGAGCAAATGGCGTAGGACGAACGTTAAAGCCAATGATAATGGCACCAGAGGCTTCCGCCAAAGAAACATCTGATTCATTGATGGCACCAACGGCCGTGTGAATCAAATCAACACGAACACCGTCGACTTCAATCTTCTTCAAGGAACCAGCCAAGGCTTCAACAGAACCTTGCACATCGGCCTTAACAATGATTGGCACCGTCTTCATTGCCTTTTCAGCCATGGTGTTGAACAAAGTGTCCAAAGTAACGACTGAACCAGCGTTACGAACTTCTTCACGAGCACGCTTTGCACGTTCCTCACCAGCCGCACGGGCAGTCTTTTCGTCGGCCATGACGATGAAGCGATCACCGGCCTGTGGTACATCGTTAATACCCGTAATTTGAACAGGCGTTGCAGGCGTTGCTTCTTCGATGTCTTGACCGCTGGCGTTGTTCATTGTACGAACACGTCCATAGGTATTTCCAACAACGATTGGATCTCCAATGTGCATGGTTCCTTGTTGAACCAAAACAGTGGCAACAGGTCCACGACCCTTATCCAAACGAGCTTCAACAACCGTTCCACGAGCAGGGATCTTAGGATCAGCCTTCAATTCCAAAACGTCGGCTTCAAGCAAAATCATTTCAAGCAATTGATCAACATTTTGACCAAACTTAGCTGAAATCTTAACGAAGATGGTGTCACCACCGTACTCCTCAGGCACAAGGTCGTAAGCCATCAATTGGTTCATCACGTTTTCAGGCTGTGCACCTGGCTTATCAATCTTGTTAACCGCCACAATAATCGGCGTACCAGCCGCCTTGGCGTGGTTAATGGCTTCAATCGTCTGAGGCATAACCCCATCATCAGCCGCCACAACCAAAATGGTAATGTCGGTAATGTTGGCACCACGAGCACGCATTTCAGTAAAGGCCGCGTGACCTGGAGTATCCAAGAAGGTAATCAAACGGCCGTCCAAACGAGCCTGGTAAGCACCAATGTGCTGGGTGATTCCACCGGCTTCGCCTTCGGTCACGTGTGACTTACGCAAGTAATCCAAAAGGGTCGTCTTTCCGTGATCGACGTGACCCATGATGGTAACAACGGGTGGACGAGCAACCAAGTCTTCCGGCTTGATGTCGTCTTCGTCAAAGAAGCGGTCGATATCGGCCACATCTTCTTCTTCCTTCATCTTGGCGTCAATGTCATAATCAGCCGCCAAAATTTCGATGGTGTCGGCATCCAAAGACTGGTTTTGGTTGGTTACAATTCCCAACAAGAAGAGCTTCTTGATGATTTCAGAAGCGTCACGGTGCAAAAGCTTTGCCAAATCCTGGACGTTCATTCCTTCACGGTATTCCAAAACTTCTGGCAATGGCTGTTCCTTACGAACTGTTACTGGCTTCTTAGGCGCTTGCTTTGCCGCAATACGACGGGACTTCTTTGAACCATGCGGACGATCGTTACGACGAGGCGTCTGCTGACCAGTTCCGTTCGTGTTACGCTTGCGCGTGTTGTTGCGAGCGGAGTTGTTTCCAGAAGCTAGAGCGCCACCAAAACGACCGGGACCCTTCTTACCTTCATTGTTACTCGTCTTAGGAGCAGCAGTGCTTGCCGCAGCCTTTGGCTTAGCAGGCGCAGCCTTGGCCTGATTCTTAGCGGCAGCTGCTTTCTTATTCTCGTTGACATACTCTTTCAAGCTGTCATCCTTCTTGGCAGAATAATTAATCTGGCCTTCACGAGGCTTCGTTGACCAACTCTTCTTTTCGCGAACCATGGGACGACCACTCGTTGGTGTCATCGAGTTATTTGGACGTTCGCGGCGGCGACCATTTTGGTTGTTGCCACGAGGTCCATTTGATGAAGCACCTTCACGCTTTGGACGTGCTGGACGGCTATGTGAGGCGGTGTTAGAAGGGTTACGAACGGCCCCTTCTGAAAGCTTAGCGGCATGACGTCGCTGTGAAGCTGGTAATTCCTTACGTTCAGGAACAGCTTGTTTACGTGCTGGACGCTTTGAATTCGAGAACTTTTGATCTTCTGTCATTAATTGCGCTCCTTTTCTTCTAATAATAATTGTTTAATTTTGCGACTAAAGCCACGGTCGTTAATGCCAAAGACACTGCGGTTAACGCCGAGTGCCTGTGTTAATTCTGCGCGGGAAAAATCCTGGTTAAAAGCAACTTGATAAAAAGTCGTTTTATCCTGGAATTTCTTAGCCTGACTGACGCCTCCATCCGAAGGGAAAAAGACGAGCTGGACCTTGTTTTGCCGAATGGCATCTAAAGTCGGTCCACTACCTAAAACTAGTTTACCAGCCTTTTGGGCTAATCCAAATAAATTAAGAATTTGCTTTTTGGGCTCCATCGCCGAATAACTCCCGTCGTGCTTGCTGATGGTCAACATAGGCCAACAACTCGTCATAAAATTCTGCTGGCACTTCCTGGGAAAAAGCCTTATCAAAAACCTTTTTCTTACGGGCTGTTTCAGCAGTCTTAACATCGAGTGTGATGTAAGCACCCCGGCCATTCTTTTTGCCGGTCGGATCTAGTGAAACCTGTCCTTCTTTATCACGAACAACGCGCACTAAATCTTTTTTGGGGAACATTTCGCCACTGACAATATCCTTGCGCAGTGGAATCTTACGAGTTTTCATCGTCGAGCTCCTTTCAAAAACTTAGTCTTGAGATTCGTCAGAATCCTGTTCATGGTCAAATTCATGGGCCACTTCTTCGGCTGCCAAAGCACCGTCAACATCGTCATCGGCGAGATCTTCAGCAACGACTTCATCAGCCTGTTCTTCACCCTGGTTCTTCAACATCAAATCGCCAGCTTCGCTTTCAGACTTGATATCCACCTTGAAGCCAGTCAAACGAGCAGCCAAACGGGCGTTTTGTCCCTTCTTACCAATGGCCAGTGACAACTGGTCATCTGGAACAATAACCGTAACGGCATGGTCATTTTCAGGATCAAAGATAACGTCGGTCACTTCGGAAGGATTCAAAGCGTTGGCAATGTACTGAGCCTCATCTTCAACCCATTCCACAATGTCCATGTGTTCGCTGCCAAGTTCGTTGACAACGCTTTGCACACGGGCACCACGCTGACCAACCAAGGCACCAACAGGATCAAGATCAGGGTCATGCGTGTAAACGGCAATCTTAGAACGGTCGCCAGCTTCACGAGCAATACTTACAATTTCAACCGTTCCATCATAAACTTCAGGAACTTCTTGTTCAAACAAACGCTTAACCAAGTCCGGGGCAGTCCGTGATACAAAGATTTGCGGTCCCTTAGGGGCGTTATCCACCTTGGTAACCAAAACCTTAATGCGGTCGTGCATGCGGTAATGTTCATTTGGCATCTGGTCGTTAGGGCCCATAACGGCTTCCTGCTTACCAGGCAACATTACATAAAGGAAACGACGATCTTGACGTTCCACTTCTCCAGTAATGATTTCGCCTTCGTAATCAATGAACTTGTTATATACAGCTTCACGACCAGCTTCACGCATCTTTTGGACGATAACCTGCTTGGCAGCTTGGGCAGCCATGCGGCCAAAGTCCTTGGGCGTAACGTCGAAACGGATTTCATCGCCAGGTTCGTAAGCCTTGTTGATCTTCAAGGCATCGGTCAAGGAAATTTCAGTGTCGGGATCAAGAAGATCTTCATCCAAAACGACAACCTTGACCTGCTTGATGGTCATCTTGCCCTTCTTGTCATCGAAGGTCGCTTCAACGTTTTGGTTCGCGTTGTACTGCTTCTTGTAAGCGGCCTTCAAGGCATTTTCCAAAGCTTCGACAACCGTAGCTCGGTCAATTCCACGTTCAGCTTCTAAAGCATTCAGTGCGTCGACTAATTCTTTACTCATATTCTTTCTCCATTTTTAATATTCGTTAAAATTGGGTATTCAAGATTGCCTTGGCAATTTCGTCATACGAAAAGTGCTCTTGGCCCTTGCCAGTTTCGAGGTCGAGACCCTGATCATCTTGATTCAAAATCTTGCCTTCAAACTGCTTTTGGCCATCACGGGCAGCAAAGAGCGCCAACTTGATGGGCTCATCGGCTTCTTTGGACCAAGCGTAGTGCCAAGGTTCCTTCAAAGGCCGATCTGCTCCTGGTGAGGCAATATCTAGCATGTAAGCACCGGGCATTGGATCTGGATCCGCTTCGTCCAAAGCTTCATTAACCAACTGGGTAAAATCAGTAATCTTATCCATGGTAATGGTTTCGTGGTCAGGCAAATCAATCAAAATCTGGACAACCTTCCGGCCGCCACCCGATTGAACGGACAAATCCCACAATAGGAGATTCTCCTGCTTAACTAGAGGTTCGATTAGTGCTAACAAGCGATCTTTTGCTGGCATTCCCTAAATTCTCCTCTCTTCTATCTTACACCGCTCATATCATAAAAAATGAGCCGGTCCCCAAAGTGACCCGCTCATTTACAAAAGTGATGTAAATTAACTTACCTATATATTAGCTTATTTAAGCCATAATTGCAAGATATGCCACTTTCAAGCAAATAAAAAAGGCCCCCTCTACGGTGCGCCTTTCTTAAAATCATATTACCATGAAGCCTTGCGGACACCAGGAATCTGACCCTTGTGTGCCAACTGACGGAAGTTCAAACGTGACATTCCGAATTCACGCATGTAAGCGTGTGGACGACCATCGATACGGTCACGGTTGTGAACACGTACAGGTGATGAATCCTTTGGCAATGCAGCCAATCCGATGTAGTCCCCTGCAGCCTTCAAAGCAGCGCGCTTGTCGGCGTACTTAGCAACCATTGCTTCACGTTGCTTTGCCTTAGCAATCTTTGATTTCTTAGCCATTACTTGACCTCCTTAAAAGTGACAACCTTGCGAAGTTTTGGTGAGTACTTCTTCAACTCAAGACGGTCAGGCGTATTACGACGGTTCTTTGACGTCAAGTAAATACGCTCACCAGTTTCATCATTTCCTAAAACAACGTGGATACGCATAATCCGAACTCCTCAGTGTGTAGTTTTTAGTAAAAAGTCATTTGCTTGTCAATACAAGATAATAGTATACATACTTAGCAGCTGACTGTAAAGGGTCTAAGCCCTGATTTTTTAAATAAATGTAGCGAACTTAACGAAAACTTAGAACTGCCCTTCCAAAGGTGGCACAACTTGCTTCTTACGTGAAACAACGCCAGGCAAATCCAAGACCCCATCAACCAACTTGTTCTTGAAGGCTGCTTCAATTTGTTCAGGAGCATCACCCAAGTAAAGGGCCTTTGAATTTGAGTTCAAGATATCCGTGATAACCAAGAGGAAGTCTTCGTAGCCTTCTTCCTTCATGGCAGCAGTCAAACCGGCCTTGCGAGCCAACACTTCGTCAATGTCAACCGTGTTGACCTGACCGATGCGGAACTGGTGGCCACCCATATCAAAGGACTTGGCGTCGCCATCCAGGATGTCCTTGTCAGAGCGCGTTGACAAATCGGTTCCAGCCTTCAACATGGCCATACCGTAGGCGTTAATGTCGTCTTCGCCCGCAAGCTTAGCCAATTCCGGCAAAGCTTGACGATCCCAATCAGTGGTCGTTGGGCTCTTCAACAAAAGTGTATCTGAAATCAAGCCAGAAGCCATCAAACCAGCAATCTTGGCTGGAATTTCAATGCCAGCCTGCTTGAATTCGAAGTACATGATGGTTGAAACAGAACCCCAAGGCTTGGCCACGATGTAAAGTGGGGTTGAATTTGAAAATGAGAACTTGTGGTGATCGTAAATGTGAGTGACTTGAACGTCATCCAAGTTATCAACGGACTGCGCAGCTTCGTTGTGGTCAACCAAAACGACCTGAGGGGTTTCGCAGCTTTGTGAAATTGGCAAAGGATCAAGCTGGAAGTGTTCCAAAGCAAACTTTGTTTCGGCGTTAGGTTCTCCCTGAGCCATCGCTTGCGTGTCTTCGCCTTGTTGGTTCAACAAGTAGCTGGCTGCAACCGCTGAAGCAACCGTATCCATATCCGGGTTCTTATGTCCAAAGACTTGTGTTTTCGTCATCGTTATCTCCTATTAATTTAATCCGCATCCTGTAAGCGCATGACTTGCATCTTCTTAACGCTGCCAAATTGCTTGGCATCCAAGACATTTTGACCGTTGCTAATTCGGTTAACGCTTGGGTAGTCACTTAATTGTAACTCAATTGGCTCGCCCTTTTCGCCCTGAATTTGCACAGCCTGATCTTTAGCCGTCAAGAGGCAGGCAGCGGCCACAAGGTAGGCAACGGTTTTACGCTGAGTAAAGACCTGCAAGCCCTTATTGGCACGCTTAGAAGCCGTGATTTCAGTCAGTGGGAAATGCTTAAAGGCTCCGTTGTCAGCAACCAGTGCCAGCTCTTGATCTTGAGCACCAAGCAAAAGCACCGCCTTGACTGCATCGCCATCACCGAGCTTAATCGCCTTCACTCCGGCCGTACGAGCACCAACTGTTGGTACTTCGTCTAGGTTGTAGCGCAGGGCCAAAGCATCGTGGGTGACAACCAAAACTTCACTTTGTTTAGCCACGACGTCCACGGCCAAAAGGCGGCTGTCTTCCGTCTTTAACTTCATGGCGACCGAAGACTTCTTCTTATAGGACTTCGGTACCAAATCAGCAATTTCAGACTGCTTGATAAAGCCGTCATTACTTGCCAAAAGGAGGTTGCCGGCCTGCTTAGGATCATCAAGAACTAAGGCCTTAATGATGTATTCATCACCGCTCCAGTTCGACAAATCCTGGGAGAAGTGCGAACCGGTTTCCTTCCAGCGCAAGTCCGGTAATTCATGGACGGGTCGGTAAATCACGTTGCCAAGATTAGTAAAGAGCAAAAGATGCTGGGTCGTGTTCAAAGTTTTTTCCAAAACAATGGCATCGTTTGCAGCTAAGCCATTTTCGTCCGAAGAGGCCTTGAAGGAACGTAGAGAGGAACGCTTGTAATAACCGTTTTGTGAAATCAAAACGCGCACGTCTTCTTCTGGAATCGTGACGGCAGTGTCAATAACCAAGTTTTCAATTTGATCTTCAATGACACTCTTACGAGGAGAAGCATAGGTCTTCGTGATTTCCTTTAGTTCATCGCGAATGACACCGTGCAGTGCTTCCTGCTCGTTTAAGATCTGATTCAAGCGGTCAATCTTCGCCTTCAATTCCGCATGCTCGTCTTCCAACTGCGTAACATCAGTGTTGGTCAAACGATAGAGCTGCAAAGTAACGATGGCCTCGGCCTGTGGCTGGGTAAATTGATATTTATCCATCAGGTTTTGCATGGCGTCTTTGCGGTTCTTTGACGCTCGGATAGTGGCCACCACTTCATCCAAAATGGACAACATCCGAATCAAACCTTCGACAATGTGCTGACGGGCCTGAGCACGGTGTAGTTCGTAAGCCGAACGCTTTAGAACAACTTCCTTACGGAAGTCCAAGAAGGCTTGCAAACCGCGCTTTAGACCGACTAGCACAGGCCGCTGGTCATGAATGGCAATCATGTTGAAGTTATAAGAAATCTGCAAATCCGTCTTCTTGAAGAGGTAGGTCAAAATCCCTTCGGCAGAAGCGTCCCGGCTTAACTCAATAACGATTGACAGACCATTACGATCCGATTCATCACGCACTTCGCTAATGCCAGCCACTTCCTTGTTCAAGCGAATGGCATCGATGCGGGCTACCAAGTTAGACTTGACCACATCGTAGGGAATTTCAGTTATTTCAATTTTTTGCTTACCACCCTTAAGGGGTTGTACTTCGGTCTTGGCACGGACGACAATCCGGCCACGGCCCGATTCATAGGCCTGCTTAATGCCATCCAAACCTTGAATAATACCACCAGTGGGAAAATCAGGTCCCTTCACATAACGCATTAACTGCGCCAAGGAAGCATCGGGATGATCCAAGAGGTAAACCAATGCCGAATTAATCTCTTTCAGGTTGTGCGGTGGAATTTCCGTGGCATAACCGGCAGAAATCCCCGTTGCACCGTTAATGTAGAGGTTCATCACCCGCGAAGGCAAGACCGTTGGTTCATAGGCTGAATCATCAAAGTTCAAGACCATATCAACGGTTTCTTGGCCCAAATCGCGGAGCATTTCACCCGAAATCTTGGACAAACGTGCCTCAGTATAACGCATGGCGGCAGCGGGATCGTTATCGATTGACCCATTGTTTCCGCTCATGTCAATGAGGGGCTCGCGGACCTTCCAGTCCTGGGACAAGCGCACCATGGCTTCGTAAATCGAGGAATCACCATGTGGGTGAAAGTTACCCATAACGTTTCCAACCGCCTTGGCGGACTTACGGTAAGGATGGTCAGCAGTATTGCCATCTTCCTCCATTGAGAAGAGAATTCGGCGCTGGACAGGCTTCAAACCATCTCGAATATCTGGCAGGGCTCGCTCTTGAATAATGTATTTAGAATATCGGCCAAAACGTTCACCCATCACCGCTTCTAGTGAGAGTTCTTTAATCCGGTTTGCCATTGTTAATCATTCCTACTTTCTACTCGAAAATATCTTAAAACAAATCTAAATTCTCAACTTGATCGTCGGGACCCTGCTTCTTTTTGGATTTAGCCACTGGCTTTTTAGCAGGGGCTTCTTCGTCTTCGACGGCATCGGCTGGGCTTTCACCCTGCATGACCTTTTCAAAGACGTCGGCGTGCTTGCCGTCACCTTCAACGTTATCCAAAATGGAACCATCTTCCTCCATGGTGAAGGAAACGTTGGCTTCAATCCACTTACGACGTGGATCAACCTTGTCACCCATCAAAGTGGAAACGCGTTTTTCAGCCAAAACAGCATCATCGATTTTAACCCGAATCAAAGTGCGTGATTCAGGCGCCATCGTGGTTTCCCAAAGCAAGTCAGCATCCATCTCACCCAGTCCCTTAAAACGACTAAGCTTATAGTTTCCAGTGCTCTTCTCCGTGATGCTAGCCAATTCATCGTTGGTCCAGGCAAAGTCATCGGCCTTTTTCTTCGATGAATAGGTAATCCGGTAGAGCGGTGGCAAAGCGATGTAAACCCGACCAGCCTCAATCAAGGGACGCATGTACTTATAGAAGAAGGTCAGGAGCAAAGTTTGAATGTGGGCCCCATCATCATCGGCATCGGTCATGATAATGACCTTATCAAAGGCGGCGTCCTTGATATTAAAGTCCGGCCCGACCCCTGCGCCAATGGCATAAATCATGGTCGAAATTTCTTCGTTCTTTAAAATGTCGGCTAACTTCGCCTTTTCCGTGTTCAAAACCTTACCACGCAAAGGTAGGATGGCCTGGAACTTACGGTCACGACCCTGCTTAGCAGAACCACCGGCTGAGTCACCCTCGACCAAGAAGAGCTCGTTCTTGTCGGCATTCTTCGACTGAGCCGGTGCTAACTTACCTGAAAGCAAACGGTCCTTTTTGCCTTTACTTTTACCGGTTCGGCTTTCTTCACGAGCCTTACGAGCAGCTTCACGCGCTTCACGAGCACGCAAAGACTTCCGGACAATCTTTTGGCCGAAGTCCCCGTTTTCTAATAAGAAACGTCCCAAGGTTTCGTTAACGACAGAATCCACGACACCACGAGCCTCGACCGTTCCCAGCTTGTCCTTGGTCTGACCTTCAAACTGAAGTAAGTCTTCGGGCACACGAAGGGAAATAACGGCTGAAAGGCCTTCACGAACGTCAGAACCCTCCAAATTCTTATCCTTGTCCTTCAACAGGTGCACCCGGCGGGCATATTCGTTAAAGGCCTTGGTCCAAGCTGAACGGAAGCCCATTTCGTGGGTTCCACCGTCCTGGGTCCGGACGTTGTTAACAAAAGAAAGCAGGGTTTCGGAATAACCGTCGTTGTATTGCGCTGCAACGTCAACAACGATGCCCTCTTCTTCGCCTTCAAAAGTCATGACCGGTCCCAAAGCAGCCTTATCTTCGTTTAAGAAGTCAACAAAGGCGCGCAAACCGTGGTCATAGTGGTAAACTTCCTGGCGAACTGGATCGACACGTTCATCGGTTAGAACGAATTTCACACCCGACATCAGGAAGGCCGCTTCACGCAAGCGTTCGGATAAAGTATCAAATTTAAAAATCGTCGTTGAAAAAATCTTTGGATCAGGCTTAAAGGTAACGGTTGTTCCCGTTGAACCCTTAACGGCGCCCTTATCGACAAGCGTGCCAACTGGCTGACCGCCATCGACAAAGTTTTCGACCCAGCGGTGGCCGTCACGAACAATATCGACTTCCAAAGACTCGGACAAGGCGTTCACAACGGAAGAACCAACCCCGTGCAGACCACCAGAAGTCGAGTAACCACCCTGGCCAAACTTTCCACCAGCATGGAGCACCGTCAAAATAACTTCCGGCGTGGGCTTTCCAGATGAGTGCATCCCCACCGGCATACCACGGCCGAAATCCTGTACCGTCACGGAGTTATCTTCGTGAATCGTCACCTTAATTTCGTTTCCAAAGCCACCTAGGGCTTCATCGACGGCATTATCGACAATTTCGTAAACCAAATGGTGGAGGCCACGGCCATCGGTCGAACCAATGTACATTCCGGGTCGCTTCCGGACGGCTTCCAAGCCCTCTAAAATTTTAATTGAATCTGAATCGTAGTGATTATTCTTAGCCAAAACTTTGTCCTCAAACTCGTTTTTTTCATCTTGCCAGACCGTTATTTACTAGTGAGCAGACAACGGCCAATCTATTTCATAATAGAGGAAATCCCATGCCCTGACAAGCAGGAAGTCAATAATTTTTATCATGTGCTAGCAAGCTGTGATAAAATTGTAGCTACTGTCATTCATTTTAAAATTATTATTTAATTGAGAAGGTTACTATGCTTAAAATTATTATCATGTTTATCCTGGCTTATTTGCTGGGCTCACTTGTCCCGGGATATTGGATTGGTAAATACATTTACCATACCGACATCCGCAATGAAGGTTCCGGTAACATCGGCACGACCAATGCCTTTCGCATTTTGGGGCCAGTTCCCGGAATTGCCGTCCTACTCATGGACTTATTAAAGGGAACCCTTGCCGGCTTCCTACCCATGATTTTCGGCGTTGACATTAACCCCATGTTGGTTGGCCTAGCAGCTATTTTGGGCCATACCTTCTCCATTTGGATTGGCTTTAAAGGTGGTAAGGCCGTCGCGACTTCCGCGGGCGTTTTGCTGGCCTACAACGCCCCCTTCTTCTGGATGGTTTGCGCCGTCTTTGTGACCATGTTGTTGCTGACTTCGATGGTTTCGGTGGCTTCCATGGTCGGCTTTTCCTTTGCCACCATCATGTCAATCTTTTACTACCATGACATCATCCTTTCAATCGTTGCCATCGTCTTGACCGTCTTTGTTTTCTACCGTCATCGCAACAACATTGGCCGTATTTTGCACGGCGACGAAAGTACCATCCCCTTTGGTTTGGTTTACTGGTCCCGTAAGAATAAATAAAAAAGACGTCCAGCTGGACGTCTTTTTTATTTATTCTTACTATCAATCATGATGGTTACAGGACCATCGTTGGTCAGAGAAACATGCATATCGGCTCCAAACTGCCCCTGTTCAACATGTAAACCAGTCGCTTTAACCGCAGCATTGAATTGGTCATACAGTGGTTTAGCCAATTCTGGACGGGCAGCAGCCATAAAGTTTGGCCGGTTACCTTTATGCGTATCAGCAAAAAGCGTGAACTGCGAAACAGATAAGACGGCCCCTTGAACATCCAAAATGGACTTATTCAGCTTGCCCTCTTCGTCCGCGAAAACCCGCAAATTGGTCATTTTACGAACCAAATAATCAAGGTCTTCTTGACCGTCACCTTCGGTCACTGCCACCAAAGCCAGGTAACCTTGGCCAATCTGGCCAACCGTTTGGCCGGCAATGTCAACCTGGGCTTGGCTAACCCGTTGCAAGAGTAATCGCATGCTTACCTCCAGTCAATAATCTGCTTGGTTGAAACCCGAATTCGCTGCAAAGCGTGTGGAATTAAACGTCGCAAGAAGAGCGAACCGTGAACCGTGATCAAGAGCGCGTCCAAGGCATCGGCCTTAATGATGTAAAAGACCAAGAACATCACCGTGGTCGGTGGTAAAAGAATCAAAACAAAAGCCACCCAAGCTCGTTCAAAAAGCCAAGTGCGCAAAGAATTGCGCAACTCCCATTTATCAAGGGTCAAAGGCTCCAACTTCGCATGATCAAAATTAACTTTTGGCTGACCAAAGAGCCAGGCCAATAGTGGTACCCCGGCGGTCAAAAATAGAATCAACCACCATAGCGCCGTGTTATGCACAATCAAACGAGGCAAGTGTAGGAATCCTTGAAAGAGCCAGTAGGGCGTGACTAAGATTCCAGAAATAATTAAGCACCAAAGCAACCAAACATGGGCCTTTGAAGCCGGCAACTCCTCCGGCGTAAAGTAAGACTTTTTTGCCTTAGTATCCACGACCAAAGTGCCCGCCTGTCCTTTTTGGTTAACTGGGCGAATCGCCATAATCGTATCTTTCACTTCAAAACTCCTTTTTAGTGGAACGTTCGCTTTACGTCGGAAACATATGGAAGATTATTCAAGGCCGCCATGATGTCTTCAAGCTGCACGAGGTTACGAACCCCAAGAGAGAGCGAAACCTGCATCATGTCACCCTTAGTAACGTGACCATTGACCCCGTTTACGTAGCGAGTGTGGTTGTTAACCGAACGCAAAATGCCATTCAAGACACCCGAAATATTTTCACCGTGTACGGTCAAGTCCGCCGTATAATTTGGCTTCTGACCAGCTTCATCTTCCCACTGCACGTCAACAATTCGCTGACCAGACTCAGTGGCAGAAGTGATGTTAGGACAGTCGATTCGGTGAACCGAAACACCACGGCCCTTGGTGATGTAACCCTTAACGGGATCCCCTGGCACCGGCGTACAGCAACGGCCTAAACGAATAAGCAAGTTATCGACACCAGCAATCACAATGTCATTGACGTGACTGCCCTGCTTACGCGACATAGCGGGCGCATTTTGCGTAATCTCGTGTCCTTCTTCCAAGAGCTCGCGCTGCAATTCCTGCGCTTGGGCTTCTTCTTGGGCGGCACGGGCTTCTTCGGTTAACTTCTTGACGACGGCCTGAGGCGTAGCATCGCCGAAACCAACCGCAGCCAGCAAGTCATCCATCGAGTTCAAGTGCAATTTTTCAGCCGTAGCTGTTAAATGTTCCTCGTCAAGGAAATCACTGGCCTGGTAGTGTTCTTCTTCCAAACGCTTGCTGAGCAGCTCACGACCCGCAGCAATGTTGTCATCGCGGTCAAGCTGCTTAAAGTACTGCTTAATTTTGTTACGTGCACGACGAGTGGAAACCAAGGGCAACCAGTCACGGCTTGGCGTCGCACTGGGGCTCGTAATGATTTCAACGATGTCACCGGTTTGAATTTTATAGTCCAAAGGAACAATTCGGCCGTTGACCTTGGCACCAGTGGTCGTCATCCCCACCTTGGAATGGATGGAAAAGGCCATGTCAAGCGTACCAGCGCCCTTAGCCAATTCGTAAACATCACCCTTGGGTGAAAAGGCATAGACTCGATCAGAGAAGAGATCACCTTGGACACCAGCCATGAAGTCTTGGGCGTCACGGGCCCCTTCTTGTAGCTCCAAAATCCCCTGAATGACGTTTAGCGCCTGCTGGTCCTTATCGCGGGTGTCCGCCTGCTGGTCGGATCCCTTGTTTTGCTTGTAGGCCCAGTGCGCCGCAACACCAAATTCCGCCACTTCGTGCATGTGGTGAGTACGGATTTGAACTTCAAGCGGACGGCCGCCAGGACCAATGACCGTGGTGTGCAAACTCTGGTAACCGTTGGCCTTTGGCAAGGCAATGTAATCCTTAAAACGGCCTGGAAGGGGCGTCCAACGCGAGTGAATCATCCCTAAGATGGCATAAGTATCGGGAATTGTGTCCGTCAAAATTCGAACAGCTGAAAGATCATAAATTTCATCAAAGCTCTTATGCTTATCAACCAACTTACGGTAAATCGAGTAAATGTGCTTAGGACGGCCGTAGACTTCGACATCCTTGAGGTGGAGTTCCTCGACGGCGGCGTTGATTTCATCAACCGCCTTTTGGATATAGGCCAAACGTTCTTCGCGTTTCATGTCCATCATGGAAGCAATCTTGTGGTAGGCTTCCGGATCGAGGTAGGACAAAGACAAATCTTCTAGTTCCCACTTGATGGCCGAAATTCCCAAACGGTCTGCCAATGGCGCATAAATATCAAGGGTTTCGCGGGAAATTCGCTTTTGCTTTTCAGGACGCAGCGCATCCAAAGTCCGCATGTTATGCAAACGATCCGCCAATTTAACGATAATGACACGGATATCCTTTGACATGGCCAAAAGAAGCTTGCGGTGGTTTTCGGCCAAACGTTCCTCGGAACTCTGATACTTAATCTGACTGATTTTTGTGACGCCATCAACGATTTGAGCGACGACGGGGCCGAATTTTTCCTGAACGTCTTTTAATTCAGCCGGCGTGTCTTCAACGACGTCATGCAAAAAGCCGGCCACGACGGTCGGGGCATCCATTTTCAGTTCGGCCAAGATTCCGGCAACCTGAATGGGATGGATAATGTAAGGTTGGCCCGAAGAACGCTTTTGGGGCGCATGTAACTTTTCGGCCCACTTAAAGGCTTTTTGGACCTGTTCAATGTCACTCGGATTCATGTAATCCTTGGCCATATTTAAAACATCTTGGGCATTGTATTCGCGGTACTTTGTCATCAGCAAGCCTTCCCCACTCTTTGTCATCTAAAACTAAAATTTGTCAGTCTTAGGATAAAGTCTACATATATGTATTGTATTATAGTGTAAAGGTATGGCGGGCACAAGCTTGAGCGCCTGCATAAAAAGCTGAATAGCGGTACAATACAATATTGTCGAATAACATTAAAGGAGTCTGGCTATGAAACTACACTTCCCCAAAGAAGACTGGCAGCGCAACGTCATCGTTGTCTGGTTCGCCGTCTTCATCACTGGGATTGGCCTCAGTGAAATTTTACCCTTTCTATCCCTCTACATCGGAACTTTGGGAGACTTTTCTAAAAATCAAATCACCCTCTATTCCGGCATGGCCTTTGCGGTGACCTTTTTGGTCACTGCCTTTATCGCCCCAATTTGGGGAAAGCTTGCTGATAAAAGTGGCCGAAAGCTAATGATGCTGCGCGCTGCAGCGGGTATGGCCATTGTCTTCTTTCTTATGGGCTTTACGACCAATGTCTGGCAGTTGATTGCCCTGCGTGGCGTCCAGGGTGCCCTGGGTGGTTTCGTTTCCAATTCCAATGCCCTCATTGCCACTCAGACACCCAAAGAAAAGATGGGTCGCGCCCTTGGAACCGTTGTGACTGGCTTTACGGCCGGTAACTTGCTAGGTCCTCTGGTTGGTGGTGCCATGGCCTCGGCTTTTTCTTACCAAACGGTCTTTCATATCACCGGGGTCATCATGGCCATCGTTTTCGTCTTCATCCTCTTCTTGGTGAAGGAAAACCGGCCCGAAATTAAAGAAGAAAAGCAGAACGACCAAATTGAAAACGTTACCTGGAAAAACTTGCCCAACAAGCAAATTTTGGTCGGCCTTTTCATCACGACCATGTTGGTGCAGACGGTTAACATGTCGATTAACCCCATCGTCTCCTTGTTTGTGCAGGAATTGATTCCCCACAGTCCGAACTTGACCTTCTTGGCGGGAGTGGTTGCTGCTGCTCCTGGACTAGCGACCGTGATTGCCGCGCCAATCTTTGGCCGACTGGGCGATCACTTTGGCACCCGTTACCTGATTGAAATCGGTTTCCTGATTGCCATTAGCGCCTTCGTGCCAACGGCCTTTGTTTCCAGCGTTACCATGCTAATCGTGCTGCGTTTCATCGTTGGAATCTCGGATGCCACGCTCTTACCTGCCATCCAGACCCTTTTGTCCAAAAACAGTCCTTCCTTTATGGTCAGTCGTGTTTTTGCCTATAACCAAAGCTTCCAAGCCGTTGGTGCCGTGGCTGGCCCCATGTTGGGTGCTTTCATCGCCAACGTCATGAACTACCGCATGATTTTCATTTTTTCAGCGCTGATTATGTTCCTAAACGCCCTCTTGTTCGTTTGGAACAACCGTAAAAATAAAGCCTAATAAAAAACGCTCACAGCTGTGAGCGTTTTTTATTGATAGGCTGTTAAATCGGTCTGCTCAGGCAAGTAGGCCGTCGTCCAACGTCCAAGTGGTTGGTATTCATGTCGATCCTTAAAGGCTAAGGGCGTCGTCTTCACGACAGCAATTGCCTGTTGATTTTCCGTTAAGAATATCTGACCAAGCTCTTTGAACTTCCCCTTGGTATGCTTGCCGGTTCGCCAAGTATGCGGCTTAGCATCTGCTGTAATTTGATAAGCACCGGAAGCATTCTGTTGGACGGGTACCCCGATAAAACAAGCCGTTTCGTACTTTCCCTTACTCATTAAATGAAATCCCCACTCCTAGCTCAAAACGGGTCGTGTCAATATCACCTTCCGGTTGCAAGTGTAATTGATAGTCGGTTCGAGCCGTCGTCATTCTTTTGTTGGCGCCCTCCGGGGTCAAAACAGCGTGATCTAGCTGTTCATAGTCCGTTGAACTGAGTTCGTTCAACAGGGCCCGGACGGCCAAACGAATGAACTGAATCTTCATGCTCTTGCTCAAGAAGGCAATTTGTCCATAAGGCATGGGTCGTAACCAGGTATCACGTTCTGGGTCAGGAAGTTCAACATTTTGCCAGTCTTCTTCATTGGGCTGCCGCCAGATTAGTTGGTAAAGGCCCGGTCCATCTGAATGGATGTCGGACAAAAGTTCCTCAGCACCGGCCACCTTACCCGGCAAAAGGCGCATTTCCCCGGCACGGTGTGCCCCGATGCAAAGTGGATAGGCCTTTTTACCATCGTAAAAGAAGTTCAGCGAATATTCCGTTTCAAAGGGTTCTGGACCCAGCGGCTGGTGCTTTTCCTTTGGCAAAACCAAAACATTTTGCTTTAATTCCTTCAGTGCCGCAATTAGCTTACGGCGGTTCCCAGGAACAATAATGGCGCGCGGATGTTCTTTATCCACAACGGCCATAACGTCCGAAATTTCAAGCGGCTCCATGTACTGCTTGTCGGAAAGGTGCGGCAAAAGCGTGGCATCGGAACTGTTATTGTTCATGATGATGGTGTGATACTGCAGGCGCCGCAGTTCTGACATGGTAATGGTGGTTGCATAGCCACCCGTAGCCGATTCGCCAATTCGAAAGGCTCCGGAGCCAATGACCAAAACCGTATCCTCGCCCAGTGGCTTTGATTCATCTTCTGATTCAAATGTCGCGTAGTATTGGTGCGCATTTTCAGGGAATTCACCGGCCGAGGGTTCCAAAGCTTTGTAGGTTGCTCGAATCGCACTCTTGCGACCAAACTGACGGACTTCCCGGTAGTTACTTTCCCAGAAATGGGCAATCAAACCATCGGAGAGACCGGCTTTTTTAGCCTTATACAGAGCATTTGCATTAAAGTGCTCCTGGTCAACTTCGCGTTCGATCTGAATAAGCTTTTGAAGCTGGTAAAAATAAAATTCATCGATGTGGCTTAACTCGGCCAATTCATCCACTTCATAACCGCGACGAAGCGCTTCGATAAAAAGCAAAACCCGGTTTTCTTGTGGGTGGATTAATTGCTGGATTAACTCATCATCAGAAAAGTTCTTCATATAGTCCGGTGAAAATGAACGGTTGTTAAAGTGGGCCGAGCGAATTGCCTTTTCTAAGGCTTCCACAAAGGTCCGGCCAAAACCGAGCGTTGAGCCGACTGACTTTTGCACCGAACTCAACTGGGGATTTACCTTGATACCGGCAGCCTTCAAATCACCGAAGGCAAAGACCGGTAACTTAACCACCATGTGATCCATCATCGGTTCCATCATGGCGGTTTTTTCATGGAAGCGGTGCGGTAGTTGGACATTTTCAATTTTGATGCCCAAGGCCATGTACATGGCGATCAGCATGACCGGATAACCAGTCATCAGGGCCATTCGATTGGCAACTTGGTCAATGTAAGGCGAGACCTTAATAATGTAAATCTCACCGGTTTTCTCGCTAATGGCAAACTGAACGTGCAAGGCCCCTTCGATTTGGAGCAAGTTAGCGGCTCGAATGGCATAGGCCCGCATCTGTTCCATATACTGATCCTGAATGGTCAAGACTGGCGAAATGCTCAAAGAATCCGCCGTGTGAATGCCGATTGGATCCATGTCTTCGCTCGCACCAATTTGCATACAGTTGCCTTGACAATCGCGCATCACCTCAAAGGAAACTTCCTTAAGACCGTTAATTGCCTTTGAAATTAAAATCTCCTGGGTCAAGGACTGCTCTTTAACCGCATCAAAGACATCCTCAAATTCATCCAGGCGTTCAACAATCTGCCGCGTGTTTCCCTGGGCGGGGTTATGAGCCCGCATTATCAAAGGCAAATCATTTTCACGCATCCATTCGTTGGCTTCATCCTGGGAACGGATGACCTGACTTTGAATAACAGGCAAACCAGCTTCATCCAATAAATCGGACAGTGCGGCAACATCGTTAACTCGGTGCAAATTTTCCGGTTTAAGTCCCAAAGTCTGCGGAGCTTGGCCATCCTCTTCGCTCCATTCCTGCAAGACTTGGTCCCAAAGTTGAATCCCGCGATAACCACCGAATAAGGGCATGACGGAATCAATTTGGTTTTCCAAGATAACCTGCTTGATATTTTCAACGGTTAAAGGCAGCCAAAAAGTTTCGGCCGCAATACTCTCCAAAGAGACCGAATAAGGATTACTGTCGATGATATAGGGCTTGTAGCCCTGGCCGTGTAATTCAGGCAGAACTTGGTATATCGCCGCATCGTTTTCGCCTTGAATGGAAAAATCATTTGGGCCAGCGCCGATAAATAGAATTTTTTTAATTGAAGCTCTCGTTGTTTTGTTCCACATAATCTTCTACTGTTTCAAAAAAGTCGGCAAAAATCACACTGGCCTCAAGCGGTCCTGGTCCCCCATCAGGGAAGAACTGAACGGAGAATGCAGGATAGTCACGGTGACGTAAACCTTGAATCGAATTATCAACCAGGTCACGATGCGTCACAAACAACTTCTTGTAATCAAGCGAATCCTCATCAACAACATAACCACGCCCCTGCATGGCGTAGAAAATCTCTTGCGAGATAATTTCCTGAATCGGATGGTTCATGCCATGGTATTCAGCCGGCAAAGTCGATAAGGTGGCACCGTTAGCCAGGGCAAACAATTCATGGCCTAAGCCCAGTCCCAACATGGGCGCTTTGGACTGTAGCACACGAATGAGCGTCAAAACTGACTCCGGTAAATCATTGGGATTTCCCGGACCCGTCGACAGGATAATCCCATCGGGATCCAAAGTCAAAACTTCGTCCACCGTTGCCGTATAAGGCAAAACCGAAACATTGGCATCGTAGTCGCCCAGCGAACGTAAAATCCCGTGCTTCAATCCAAAGTCAATGACAACGATGTGATGGCCACGACCGGGATTAGCATAGGGCTTTGGTGTGGCGGTATTTTGCACCTGCTTGTTGGTCAAAACGGTGGCCACGAGCTGGTCGACAGCGTGGTCATCAACATAATCAACAATCGTGGCCTTTTGAGGCCCACTTTCCCGCAAATGACGAATTAAAGCACGAGTATCAACTTGGGCTAATCCCGGAATATTGTGCTGCTTCAAAAAACGGTCCAAATTCATTCGCCGTTGACGATTCGTCGAAACTTCGGCCAAGTCGTGGACAATCATCCCCCGAATATTGGGCTTAACCGATTCGTAGGCTTCCGCGTGAATGCCGTCCGCACCAACTACAGGCATGGCAAAAACAATCATCTGCCCCTCGTAAATCGGGTTGGTAATGATTTCTTGGTAGCCGGTCATGGCTGTATCAAAAATAATTTCGCCAAAGGTAGTTGCGGGTGCTCCAAAGCCTTCGCCTTCAAAGACCGAACCATCTTCTAAAATAAGATGCCTACGCATGCTGTCGCCTCCATGAAGCCGGCTTAATGTTCGATTTCGACTTCATCCTTGCCGTCAATTTCTTGAACTCGAACGCTAATCTTTTCGTTTTGAGCAGTTGGGATGGTCTTACCCACAAAGTCCGCACGAATGGGCAATTCACGGTGACCGCGGTCAACCAAAACTGCCAAAGAAATCGACTTAGGACGGCCGATGTGAATCAAGGCATCCAAGGCGGCACGAATGGTCCGGCCAGTGTACAAGACGTCATCGACCAGGACAATGTTTTTATCCACAATGGAAATGCTTTCGTCTTCGTTGAGCCCCAAATTATCGTGTTGTTCAATCACATCGTCACGGTAATTGGTAATATCGATTGCCATCACTGGAATCGTCACGTTTTCCAATTGTTCCAAGCGATCAGCGATTCGGTGTGCTAAATATTCACCGCGGGTCTTAATTCCCACTAGAATCAAACCCTGACCACCCTTGTTACGTTCCAAAATTTCATAGGTAATACGCGTCAATGCACGTTGCATTGAGGCGGAATCTAAAACAACTTTCGCTGCCATGCTTACTTCCTCTCGCCTTTTACAGTAATCATCGGGGTTAAAGTCCCTAAAGCCTCTTTAAAATAATCCGGTAAATCGCTATCAAACAGCATTTCTTTTCCAGTGCTTGGCTGCTGCAAACTAAGGGTCTTTGCATGCAAAAGCTGGCCAGCCAGCTTCACGCCTGGTAAATTCGGTTGGCGATTGTAAAGAGAATCGCCAACAACTGGATGGCCAATGTAGGCCATGTGAACACGAATTTGATGCGTTCGGCCCGTTTCAAGACGGACCTTCAATAAAGTATAACCAAGGTAGCGCTGCACCACTTCAAAGTGTGTAATGGCTTCACGGCCACCTTCCACAACGGCTTGGCGCTTACGATCAACCGGATGGCGGCCGAGTGGTGCTTCAATGGTCCCCCGGTCTTCTTTGAAGTCGCCCTTGACCAAAGCATAATAGATCCGCTGGTTCTTGTGTTCCTTCAACTGGGCTGAAAGTGCTTGATGCGCTTTATCATTTTTAGCCACCATCAAGAGACCCGAAGTATCCCGATCAATGCGGTGGACAATTCCAGGACGGAACTCGCCGTTAATGGACGACAGTGGGCTGTGATAGAGCAAGGCGTTAACCAAGGTATGGTCAGCATGCCCCGGAGCTGGATGGACCACCATCCCCTGAGGCTTATTGACCACCAAAAGGTCCTCATCTTCGTAAACGATATCAAGGGGTATGTTTTCTGGCTCAAGTTCGGTTGATACCGGTGCTGGTGGCTCAACACTAATCCGATCCCCTTCAGACACCTTGTAAGAAGGCTTAACCGTTTGGCCGTTTACCAAAATCTGTCCCTGCTTAATCCAGTTAGCCAATTGAGAACGGGTATAGGCCGAATCAAATTGACTTAAGACCGCATCCAAACGGCCGCTTTCATGCTGAATTGTAAAAACTTGGGCATCATTTGCCATCGTTTTGAAGCTCCTTTATGGCTTTAACCATCTTTGGGCTAAGCCAGTAGACCCGCTGGCGGGCTTGCTTTTGAATATAAAGGCGGTTTTTGGCCAAATGCCATTCGATACCGTCGTCGAGCGTAAATTCATCGTAGTCAAAATTCACGACATGGCCGATGAAAAGCTGCTTGCCCGTCAAAAAAATTCGCCGCCTGAAAAAGGCCAAGCAACCAATGGCTAGGATGACAATCAGATAGGCGATAATCCAGAAATTAAGCTGATAAAAGGTCTCGCTGCAAGCAATAATGCCTAGCAGCAAAAAGACTAACCACCACATCCAGATTATTTGGCCCCATGGGTCAATGGGTTGATAAAAACCACGCTGCGGACGCATGCGAATTCTCCTTTAAAAAACAAAGTATACGTCTCCTATTTTACCATGAATTCGAAAAATGCTTTGCCGCCCTACCCCACTGTTTTATAATACGAGTGAGGATTAAAGATGCTACAAATTTACTTTGATGCCGCTCGGCGACCCGATACAGGTCAAAGTGCCGCCGGCTGTCTAATCATTAATCAGGGCCAACAAAGACAGGAAAAAACGACCTTACCCAAGACCAACAGCAATCATGATGCCGAGTTTTTGGCCGCTATCTGGGCGCTCCAGCTTGTTTCAGCAGAAGGCAACCTCCAGCTCTATTCCGATTCAAAAATCGTGGTTGAGGCGCTACAGAAACAATACGCCAAGCATTTCCAAGCCTACGTTGATCGGATTCAGCCCCTACTTGACGCTTATTCGCTCGCCTTTATTAACTGGGTCCCCGAAAAAAACAACTTAGGCGCGCACAATTTAGCACAGCAAGCACTAAAAAAAGCAGACGCTTAAGCATCTGCTTTTTAAATTAATCTTGAATCAACAATTGGTAAGCCCAACGTGCCGTTGAGATGTGATCAGCTTCTTCCATATGCACCGTACCACGCTTTTCAAAGCCATTGTTGGCAATGACCTTTTGCATTGGTAGGTTGCCGGGATGCGTGTCGATTCGGAAATCACGAGCCCCCTGGGCATAGAAGTAAGAAATCAAAGCCGTCATGAAGCGGGCAGCTAACTTTTGGCCACGGAACTTATCCGAAATGGCCACGCGGTGCAAGGAAGCGTAATCATGTCCGTCAACGAGCCAAGAACCATCTTCCAAAGCGGTGTAGATAGGGTCTTCGCCTTCGAAGGCAGCGGCATAACCGGCAACTTCATCACCACAAATCAAAACAAATGCTTGGTGGTTATCCATGTCCGTTTGAATCGTTTCATGGTTGGGATAATCTGATTGCCACTGGTCAATTCCTTGAGCCTTCAAATAGCCCTTTGCACTCTGTAGGATGCTAACAATTGTGTCCATATCACGTGCTTTAGCACGACGCATATATACTGTTGCCATCTTGTCACTGTTGTATACCAAAATTCGGTATACCGCTCCTTTCGTTTATAACAGAGATACATTGTATCACAAAGAAAAGGAAAGCCAAACCTTGCTCAAGCTTTATTTTGCGCGCTTTCCCCAATACTGGAAGTAATCAACTCGCAGGGAACCGTTATAAAGCTTACGTCGCTTTGTCGCCTTTTGACCGTAGCTCTTTTCAAAGTCCAAATCCGAAGTCAAAATGTACTTCGACCAGCTTGGGTAACGGGAATAAACTTGCCCCATTTCACGGTAGAGTTTACGGGCCGCTTCAATTTCACCCAAACGTTCCCCATAGGGTGGATTAGCAACCAAAACACCGTTTTCTTCGTCCGTTTTCCAATCCTTGGCCGCTAACTGGTAGAATTCAATATCCTGGCTCAAACCAGCGTGCTTGGCATTTTCCTTGGCAATGGCGACCATGTTTTCGTCGATATCATAGCCCTTAATGTTCAAGGTCCGGTCATAATCGGCTTGATCTTCGGCTTCGTCGCGCATCGTGTCCGACAGGTCCTTATCGAACCAATCCATGTCTTCGATGGCAAAGTGGCGAATCAGGCCGGGGGCAATGTTACGGCCAATCAAAGCCGCTTCAATGGCAATCGTTCCCGATCCAGTGGTTGGGTCAACGAAAGGTCGGTCCGGATGCCAGTTGGTTAGCATGACCAAGGCCGCCGCAAAGTTTTCCTTCAGAGGAGCGCCACCCTTGTTGACACGGTAACCACGTTTGAATAGTGATTCACCGGTGGTATCCAAAGTCAAAATCACATGGTCCTTTTCAATCATGACTTCCAGCTGTGCCTTAAAACCAGTTTCTGGTAAACGAGTGCGCACGTGAAAAGCTTCTTGCAAATTAGCCACAATGGCCTTCTTCGTGATGGACTGAACATCAGGAACAGAGAAAAGCGCCGACTTATGGGAACGACCCGCCACCGGAAATTCCGAATCGTAGTTCAAATATGACGACCAATCCAAGGCTTTAACCCCTTCGAAAAGGTCTTCAAAGGTGGTCGCATCAAATTCACCGACGATAATCTTGATTCGGTCGGCCGTGCGGAGCCAAAGATTCGCCTTTAAGATATCGGCCTGCGTGCCGTCGAAACGAACGCGGTAATTTTCAACCTGAGCATCGTAACCCAAATGGCGCAGTTCTTTGCCGACCAATGCTTCGATTCCAGCGGCTGCCGTCGCCATCAAATGATATGTTTTTGCCATGATTTTCCTTTATAATAATCCACAATGAAACTAAGTGATTTTGAAGTCTTAACCCGCTATATGCGGCCCGAAAGCAAGTTGTTTTTACTCGATGAAAAGAAGCAAAAGCTCCCCCTTGCTGAAATTAAATACCACCCAAACGGGGCCGACCTTCTCTTCCTTCCGGGTAAGAAGGCGCTGACCCTATCCCAATTACTGGGGCGTTTAAGCCAAGCTGGTCACCAAACCGAATTTTACCAGGCCGATGGGCGCGATATTTTGGGCTTTCGCCTCGACGAAGACTACAACATTTGCCTACGTTAGGCTACATGTCTTCGATTTTTTGGTGTGGTAGCTTGAAGTCGACCTTGCCCTTTTGACCTGACTTTTGGTCCGCCAAAACGTAAGTGACGCCGCGCCGTTTACGCTTGGCCATTTCAACGGCTTGGGGCGAATTAAGTTGCTCACGCTGCCAATTAGCCAAGATGGTTTCGATGTAGCGTAAATTCCGCACGTTGTTCAAAACGGCTTCCTTAAGGGCCAGCAGCATCATATTAGGATCGAAGTGATCCTGATCGAACCAGTGCCCAATCGTTTGCATTTCCATGGCGGATAAAGAGCGGCCAAATTCAGCTTCCACCGTTTGCATGACCTGCCGTTTGGACTTGACGCCATCCGACAAGGTTTCCGGGGCTACTTCGGCTCTTTGTCCACCCAGTAGTTTTTCAAACATGGGACTGAAATCGTAGCTTTCCGTTTGCTTTTGTCGCCCCTCGACAGTCAACAGTTTACGCTTAAGGAGACTCTTTAAGCGGTCGACAACAGCACTTTCCGTCACCTGCAAAATTCGGGCCAGAACGGCTGGATTGGCATAATCACCACGGGCTTGAATCCGCTCAATTTGTAGGTAAAGCATTAAATCATCATTGTCCATGCCAATCTTGCGGTAGTTCATTAGCAGTTCGTTACTAACGGCGGTTTGCCCGGCTGCTAAGTAGCGCTTAAAATTTGCTTCCATGGTCTCCTCCAATCATCAACTATTATAAAAGCGTTCAAGCACAACTTGAACGCTTTTCATTAAGGACGCAAACGGTGCGTCATACGTGGGAATGGAATGGCTTCACGAATATGATCTTCGCCAGTTACGAAGGTAACCATTCGTTCCAAACCAAGGCCGAAACCAGAGTGTGGCACGGAACCGTACTTACGGAGGTCAAGGTACCAACCGTAATCGTCCATGCTCAAGCCCTGTTCTTCAATTCGTGACTTCAAGTAGTCATAGTCGGTATCACGTTCTGAACCACCGATAATTTCACCATAACCTTCTGGTGCCAACAAATCGGCAGAAATAACAATGTCATCCCGCTTTGGATCACGCTTCATGTAGAAGGCCTTAATCGCCTTAGGGAAGTTGGTGATGAAGACTGGCTTGGAGAAGTGGTTGGCCAAGAAAGTTTCTTCAGGAGAACCAAAGTCAACGCCCCACTTAACATCAAAGTCATTGTCTTGCAAAAGCTTAATGGCGTCATCGTAAGAAACACGTGGGAATGGCAACTTCGTGTATGAACGAAGCAATTCTTTATCACGCTTCAAAATATCAAGTTCCTGGTCATTACGTTCCAAAACTTTTTCAATCAAGAAGGCAACATAGCGTTCTTGCAATTCCAAACTTTCATCTTGGTGCATGAAGGCCATTTCGGGCTCAATCATCCAAAATTCAGTCAAGTGACGACGAGTCTTAGACTTTTCGGCACGGAAGGCCGGTCCGAAGGTAAAGACCTTACCAAAGGCCATGGCCCCTGCTTCAGCGTAAAGCTGACCAGTCTGTGAAAGGTAGGCCTGGTGGTCAAAGTAATCCGTTTCAAAGAGGTCGGTCGTTCCTTCCGGAGCCGAACCCGTCAACAAAGGGGCATCCAACTTGATGAAGCCTTCATTGTTGAAGAATTCATAAGTTGCGGCAATCAAAGTGTTGCGAATTCGCAAAGTTGCGAAAGGCTTCAAGTGACGCAAGTAAAGGTGGCGTTCATCAAACAAGAATTCCGTCCCGTGTTCCTTTGGCGTAATGGGATAATCGTGGCTTTCACCAATCACTTGGATGTCTTGAACCGCCATTTCATAACCAAATGAAGAACGATCATCGGCATGAATTTCACCAGTGACGTACATGCTGGTTTCTTGCTTTAATTCCTTAGCCGTTTCAAAAACTTCGGGCGAAACGTTGGCTTTCACCACAACACCCTGGAAAAAAGCGGTCCCGTCGCGCAACTGCAAAAAGGCAATCTTACCGCTGCCACGCTTTTGGCGGAGCCAAACACCGATTTTAACGGTTTGACCTACATAATTCTTGGCATCGATAATTTTAATCGTGGGAATACTTGCTTCACTCATATTTGATAGCACGCTGGGTGCTAACCTCCTTATTTTAAAAGTACGTTATCTTAGACCATTAAAGGCCGTTAATGACCCGGTAAGGCTTACCGGTCTTGAAATCCAAAGTCAGGTAGTTCAACTGCCCCTTTTGGTTTTCGTAGGCGATTTCCCAAACTAAGACACCCTTATACATCGAGATGTTGGCCTCGTATAACTTCTTAGGGTGATACTTGGTCGTAATTAGCTGCTTCAAGGCAGCATTGCTCATCCCCGCTGAACGTGGGAAAGTCTTAACTTTGTTGGAATCTCCTTGTACGATGGCGACCCGCTTTTGTCCTTTGGCATTGGTGCCGACAACTCCGTAGGTGGTTCCCTGACGGTAATTGACGGTCAGCTGGTCCAAATCAACAAAGCCCGCCTTGGAACGAACCAGGTGCTCGACCCGGCTTTCCGCAGAGGACATGGGCGTCATTGCCCAGTAGGCATAACCTACCAGAAGTAAGGCAATTACCAGCAGAAAGGCAATAATCAGCATAAAAATCTTCGACCAACGCACACGGCGTCGGCGACGACTTCGGATTTTAATGTTTTCATTAAACTGCATGACGTTTTCTCTTCCTGTTTGGCCTTAATCCTTCTGATATTATAGCAAAAATCAAAAAGAAAGACCGCTTTTAGTCCGGGTCAAATTCAAAGAGTTCCTGATAAAAAGCAATCAAATCTTCTTGACCATCCTTTAGAATTCGTACCTGGCGACGAACGGGTCCCAATTCCTTAGGGCTCATGTTCAAGAGGCAGAGACTGATTGGATGGCTTTGTAGGGCAATCAAAATTTCTTTTAACTGGCCCTGGTTATCCACGGCCTGACTATCGGGAATCATGACCACCGCCGGCAGTGCCGTGGTTTGCTGCCAGAGGGTTTTCATGTAGCCAGAGTCAACAATCATAATCATGTTGCTTTGGTCATGATACTGGCGCTTTAACTTCGCTAGCGGCGCCGTAATGTCCTGGGCGACGACGTTGTAGTCATCGCCATAGGTCCGCTTAATGCTTTGGTAAGCAGTTTGAATGCCGCTTCGGTCGGGCTGTAAAATCAAAATCTTTTGCTGACCAGCAGCTAGCAAGGCCGTCAAATGCTCCATAAAATCATAGCGTTCTGGCTGGATAACATTAACCGCGGGTTGGACCAAAGGCACCGCCGACTTTTGCATCGAATACTCTTCGGGCGCCATAGTCAGGAAGTGGCCAAGCGACTGAGGAAGGTAATCGGCCATAATAACGAGGCGCTGCAGCTTTTCGATAAAGGCTTTTTGATAGATGGCCTTTAAATCCAGGCTGATTTTGTAGCGCACTTGACCATCGTCACCTTCAATTGGACTAATCGGCCGCAAGTACTCGGGGTTCTTTTGACAGAACTTAATCTTTTCCAAAATCTTTTCGGCTTCTTGAGGGCCAAAATTGCTGCTGGCACCGGAACTTTGCAAATGCTTTTGCAGGGTCAACAAAGCTTGTAAAAAGGCCTTGGTTTGGCCAACCAATTCGGCAGGTTTACCGATTAATTTAAGTAAACCGTCCCTGGCACTAAGCAAGTTGCGGTAGTGCTTTTTGATTTGGCCAGTCTGTCGCTTACTGTAGCGGACCTCTTTGTTGAGCAAATCCCGATAATCTTCAGGAAAATTGTTCAAATCTAATTCGATATTAAAGGCGCTTTCCATTTGCCGGAAGAAATTAATGGGACGTTCCAGAACTACAAGGGGCCATTTCTTGAGCTGGCGCTTGTTGAGCAAACTATCGCTCAACTGCCAGTAACCTTGATCGGACATCATAATGACATCGGCCTGCAAGGCCTTTTGCCAGGCGGCTTGGAAGTAGCGGCTGTTTTGACTACCTCGAATGGTTCGCCAAGCGGCAACTCGGGCGATTCCAACTGGAATTTCGCGCAAATTACCCGTCTGTGTGTGGTTTAACCAGACCAACAAACGCGCCTGCCAGATGTGGCCGCCATTTTGACGGGCTTCCTTCAAACTGTTTTTAAACTTGGCGAAATCCAGATAATTTTCCGGCAAGTCAAGCAAGGCCCAGCTAAGCTGGCCGCCTATGGTTTGATTCAACCAATTTAAAAGGGTCACTTGCTGGTGCATCAAGCCCCAATCATCCGTCAACAGTAAACTGGGCCAGGCTGCCTTTTGATAGTACAAAGGGAGCAAATAGGCTAAAGTCTTCCCCATTTTAGGCTGACTAGCAATTTGCAAAATCCCCGGCTTAGGCTTAGAAACGAAATTATAGATTTGATTCATCAAGTGATTTTGCTGGGGACGCTTCTCAAATTCCTGCCCCAACTGCGTCGCTTTTTGGCTCAACTTCATCGGATAATTATTGTTAAAGGAATGCGTCGACTTAATTTCATCTTGGTCAGGTTTCTTTTCCGGCAAAACCGTGCTGTGCATGGCCATCTTTAAGAAATCCTGGCTCTGCCTTAGCAGACCCCAGTCAATGCTTTCTAGTTGAGTTTGGACTTTTTTAGGCAGTGCTGCGGCTCGTTGCCACAACTCAAGCAAAAGTAAGGCAGTGGCTTGGGCATCGGCGTTGGCACGGTGAGCATTGTTTAGAGGAAGCTTCAAATAATTGGTTAAGTCCGTCAAACGGTAACCGGGTGCTTGTGGTAGAAGGATTTGAGCTAGTTGGACAGTGTCAATGGCAACCAGGTCCAAAGGTGGGAAGCCGAGTCGCTTCATTTCTTCGTTTAAATAGGGATAGTCAAAATTGACATTGTGTGCGACGAAGATTTGTCCTTCTAATAGGGAACGCAGAACGGACACGAGTTCCTCAAAGTAAGGGGCATTGCGAACGTCCTTAGGTCGAATGTGGGTCAATTGTTGAATTTGACGGTCAATGTTTTGTCCCGGATTGACGAAAGAATCGAAGTGTTCGACAATCTTGCGATTTTTAATAAAGGTCATGCCGATTTGAATGATCCGGCCACCCTTGGCCACGCTGGGGCCTGTGGTTTCAAGGTCGACCACCACAAAAGAATCCTTGGCTTGCATGCTTTCCTCCTCTCTTTTAATCTTGGTCATATCTTAGCTTTTTAAAATACCATTGTTTTGAAATCTGAACGTATCAAGGTCATTTTACACTAAATACCGCGATGCGGTACAATGAGTAAAGTTATTGGAGCGAATTATGTTAAAAGAAGCAAGTGGCGTGGGGCAAGCTCACGCAAAGGCGATTCTGATTGGTGATCATGCCGTGGTTTATCAACAGCCAGCAGTCGCCATTCCCCTTTTAAATATGACCATTAAGGCCACCTTACGCCCCACTTACGATGGGCAGAGCCTGAATATGTCAAGTTTCAATGGGACTTTATCCGAAATTGGAGCCGACCTAGAAGGTATTCGGCAATTAATTCTAAAACTTCTTGAAGACTTTAAGATGATGGATCAACCCTTTAACCTGTCGATTGAATCCAACATTCCTCAGGAACGTGGTTTTGGTGCTTCAGCAGCACTGGCAACGGCCATTACCAAGGCTTTTTTCGACTATCAAAAGGTTGATTTGCCGGTTGAAAAATTAGGTTTCTACACCAGCATTTCCGAAAACATTTCACACGGTTCCCCGTCCGGCATTGATGCGGCAACGGTCCGGTCAAACGACCCGGTTTGGTTTGAAAATCACCAAATGGAAACCTTTAAAATGAACCTTTCGGCCACTCTAGTCCTTGCCGACACGGGTGTTCGCGGGCAAACCGTGCGTGCCATCGGGATTGTCAAAGAACTGCTTGAAACCAATCCCAAAGCAGCTTGGGATTCCATTCACCACCTGGGTCAAATCGCCTTTGAAGTTCGTTCCGCCCTCTATCATAACGAACCCAAACAACTGGGACGGCTCTTTACCATGGCCCACCACGAACTCCAGTCCCTCAACGTTTCCCACCCAAAGTTGGATAACTTAGTCAACGCTGCCCTACACAATGGTGCCCTTGGCGCAAAGTTGACGGGTTCAGGGATTGGCGGAGCCATGTTTGCGCTGGCCAAAGACAATAACGATGCCATTCAAATCGCTTCTGCCCTTTATAAAGCGGGCGCACAAAACACTTGGATACAACCACTATGACCAAAGCTACTGCAACAGCACATACCAATATCGCCTTGATTAAGTACTGGGGAAAAAAGAATGTGGAACTCAACTTACCCACAACTTCTTCCCTTTCCCTGACCTTGGACAAGTTTTACACAACAACGACGGTCTCCCCGGCCGATTACGGCGAAGATCAGTTCATCTTGAATCAAAATCAGACCGATGGCCAAAGGGTGCATCGCTTTTTGGATTTTTTACGGTCTGAACTAGGCGATTTTGATCCTGTTAAGGTGGATTCTTTAAACGCAGTTCCCACGAGTGCTGGTTTGGCATCGTCGGCTTCCGCCTTTGCTGCTTTGACCGGAGCGGTGGCAAAGTATCTCGATAAGGATTTACCGCTAGAAGAGCTGTCTCGCCTTGCCCGCCGCGGTTCCGGTTCGGCCACCCGCTCCTTTTTCCCAGGCTTTGCTCTTTGGCAAGCTGGCGACAGCGACGCAACCTCTTACGCCTACGCGCTGGATACGCCTCAAATTCCAATTGCCCTCATCGTGGCAGAAGTTTCCGGCCTACATAAAAAAGTTTCATCCAGTGATGGCATGCAACGCGCCATGACTTCACCCGATTATCCCAACTGGGTAAAAGAATCGGGTCAACAAATTGAAGCGATGCAAAAGGCACTACAAGCCAGCGATTTGGAGCAGGTCGGCGCCCTTGCCGAAGCCAATGCGTTAGCCATGCATGCCTTGAATCTATCGGCGCGCGACCGCCGCTTTACCTACTACACGCAGCAAACCCTAGACATCATTAAATTTGTCCAGGATTTGCGCCACAAGGGCTTTTTGGCTTACGTCACGCTAGATGCTGGTCCCAATGTCAAAATCATTACCAGCCAAGACCAAGCCGTTGATATTTCGAGTCAGCTTCAAGAAGCCTTTCCTAGCGTAAAATTGGCAACTGCCTTGCCAGGACCAGGAATTGCCTATGAATAAGCTGGAAATCGACATTCCGGGCAAGCTCTTTTTGGCCGGTGAATATGCCGTGACCAAGGCCGGTAACCAAGCCTTGCTAGCGGCCGTGCAAAAGGGATTGAAGTTAAGTCTCATTCCCAAGGAAGGCGATCAATCACGAATTAAGTCAGGCAAACTTCCCGACTTAATCTTTGATTTTCAACAAGAAATCACGGTTGAGACCACATCGCCCTGGTCCTACGTCCATTCAGCTTTGAAAACTCTGCAAAGCTACATCGGACAAGGCAGCTATCCTAGTTTTGATTTAAAAATTGAAAGTCAAATGGTGTCTCCACAGGGAAAACTTGGTTTGGGATCCTCGGCAGCCGTATCCGTTGCCATTATCAAAGCCCTTAACCAATTTTGGCAGCTGAAGCTACCCGTCCTTACCCAATATAAATTGGCTGCCATCGCCCACTACCGGATCCAAGGAAGTGGTTCTTTAGGTGACGTGGCCGCCATCACCTACGGTGGCATAATTCACTATCACAGCCCCGCTATTGCGGAACTGGAAGAAAAAAGGCTCTCCGTCCCAGATTTAATCCAAATGGACTGGCCCGACTTGTCCATTAAACCCTTGCACTGGCCAGCTAACTGGCAGTTAATTTTAGCCGCCACCCATCAACCCGCTGACACCAAGACTGCCCTAGCCGGCCTCATCTTACCGGCTAGCTTCTATCAAAAGAGTAACCACTGCGTTGAGGCAGCAAGTCTTGCCTTTCAAAATCAGGACTACGACAAAGCCCGGCAGGCACTGACTGCCAATCAAGAACTACTAATTGCAGCTTTGCCCGCTCCATATCTGTCAGAACGCCTCGCTTCCTTCTGGGAGACAATTCAAGGCCAGCACTTGGCAGGCAAAGTTTCTGGTGCCGGTTTTGGTGATAATGGCTATTACCTTACGAGGAGCCAGGAAAAGGTTGATTCACAACTTAAGATATGCGGTTTGACCTGCACGCAACTCCCCATTGCTCCGGCAACAAATCTCTAGGAAAACTTATGACCTCACAGCAATCACAGCGAAAAAAAGAACACCTTTCTTTAGCGACCAAGGCCTGGAAAGATCATACGAATCCTGAGATTGGGGCTCGTTTTGACCGGGTACGGTGGTTGCCCAATACGCTGCCAGAACTTGCGCTTGACCAAGTTGATACCAGCACCGAATTGGCTGGCATTAAGCAAAACTGGCCTTTTTACATCGAAGCAATGACGGGTGGCTCCGACATGAGTTTCAAGGTCAATCAACAATTAGCTCAGGTTGCTAAGAAAACTGATTTAGCCATGGCCGTCGGTTCTCAGTCCTTGGCCCTAAAGGATCCGTCTGTCGCTGATTCGTTTAAAATTGTCCGGAAAGAAAATCCGGACGGCATCTTGCTCGCCAATTTAGGTGCTGACCACCCCATTGAAAACGTGCGCGCTGCCGTTGATATGATTGAGGCCAATGCCATCGAACTGCATGTCAATGTGGCCCAAGAACTCGCCATGGCTGAGGGCGATCGGGGATTTTACTGGCTAGATAATTTAGCGACGATTATTGCTAAAAGCCCCGTCCCCGTGATCATCAAAGAGGTTGGTTTTGGGATGTCAGTGGATTCGATTAAAAAAATTGCGCAGTTAGAACCAGCAGCCATTAATTTAGGTGGCGCAAACGGGACTAATTTTGCTCAAATTGAACAGAGCCGAGATCGTCAAGATGAAAATCCCCTCGACCTCTCCTTTTACGGGCTGTCAACAGTCGAAAGCTTGCTAGCTGCCCAAGTCGCTGATGTCCAGGTACCGGTCATTGCCACAGGCGGTCTAAAAAGCCCGCGTGATGTCGTAACGACCCTCATGTTGGGTGCACAGACTAGCTCTTCCGCCGGCTTCTTCCTCAGTCAAATCATGGCTGGTGGACCAGATCAATTAGAAGCCACAATCCGAGAATGGCAAGCTGCCCTACCCAAGCTCATGCTCCTGCTTGGCAAAAAGCGAGTAGCTGACCTGAAGAGCGCCCCTCACATCTTTGATTTGGAATTACAAAACTACATCCAACAAATTAAAAAAACGTCCTAAGGACGTTTTTTTAATTGGCTTTTTTATTATGATAACGCGACAAAATCAAACCAAGGGCAAAACCAATAATGGCGGGTAAGACCCAGCCAAAGCCAACACTAGCGCCAGGAAGTAGCTCTTGGTAAAGCCCGGGATGCAAGTGACCAGCTTGATCGAGATAGCCCACCAAATGCCCGATCGACTTGGCAAAGGGTGCCCGCACCAAGCCGTCCAAGATTGCTGGAAAAAGCGTGAAGAACATGGTCGTTTGGTACAAAATCTTATCTCGTCCTAGCCAGGGCGCTAAGAGTCCCAAAATCGTCAGGACAATCGCCAAGGGATAAAGGAAAATCAAGAAGGGCATCGTCCAAGCAATAATGTTGTCCAAGCCAAGATTGGCAACCAAAAAGGCCAAGATCACGGTGAAGGCTAACCAAACCTTATAAGAGACTTTTGGAAAAATCTTGTGAAAATCCTGAGCGAAAGAGGAAGTCAAGCCCATGGCCGAAGTGAAGACGGCTAGAAAAGCCGTCACCGCCAGAAAGGCCTGGCCAAAACTGCCCAAATAATAAGTCACAATTTGGGTCAAGCCCTGTGCCCCGTTATCCGATACAGTCAACTTTCCAAGCGAAGTAGCGCCTAAAAGAATCAAGCCTAAGTAAAAGAGCGCTAAGCCTAGCATGGCAAAAGTCCCGGTTTTAGCAATAATCTTTCCGGTTGTTTGACTGCCATGAAAACCCATGGCATTGATTGCTTGCACAATTGAAATCCCAAAGATTAGGGAAGAAAAAATATCAACGGTGTTGTAACCCTCCAAAAAGGCCGCAGTAAAGGCATGTCTTTGGTACTCTGCCGAGGCCACATGCTCCAGGCTACCCATTGGATGCAAAATTCCCAGTATGAAGATAAAGGCCAACAGGACGATAAAAATCGGGTTCAAATACTTACCGATGATGACCGTCAGCGATTGTTTTTGCACGCCGACCCAGTAGAGCAAGCCAAAGTAGAGGACGAAAAAAACGACTTGGCTAACGCCTTGAATGCCCTGCGGTAACCAGTTAGCAAAGGAAAGCGAGTAGACAATTGAGGCTGCACGAGGCGTGGCCACCAGCGGGCCCATCGTGACGTGAACGGCAATCAAAAAGAAGATGGCCAATCCCCCACCAAGGGGCTTAACCAAGTCAAAAATACTTTCAGACTTCGAGGTTGAAAAGGCAATCAAGGCCAGCAAAGGCACCATAGTGGCTGAAAGTACAAAGCCAATCGTGGCCGGTAGCCAGTGGCCAGCTGCAAGTTGTCCGAGATGAACGGGAAAGATTAAGTTTCCGGCACCAAAAAACATACCGAAAATCAAAGATACTAAAAGTAAGGTCTGTTTCCAGCTTAACTTTTTGGTCATGAGGGCTCCTAAAGCTTATAATTACATCCTTAAAAGTGGTCAAAGATGCTAAAATGAAAAGAAAATCACTTAAACATTCTAGCGGAAATAC
Source organism: Eupransor demetentiae (assembly GCF_963930865.1). Taxonomy (NCBI): domain Bacteria; kingdom Bacillati; phylum Bacillota; class Bacilli; order Lactobacillales; family Lactobacillaceae; genus Eupransor; species Eupransor demetentiae. The sequence goes on from NZ_CAWVOH010000001.1 coordinate 648,670, forward strand.
CAGGCTTTGAAAAGGAAAAATTAAAAAGCGGGCCAGCTAGATTCGAGGGAGAAAGATGTCATTTCAGAATGCAGACCTTATTTTTCTGGGCACGGGTCAGGGTGAACTGGACCAAAGTATCGTCGAGAGTACAGCAGGAAGCAAAAAGTTAAATTACAGTCACGTTGCCATCGTCAAAGTGGACGCGGACGGCCAAGTAACCATCATTGAGGCCAGCCCCAAGGGTGGCGTTCAAGCAACTGACTGGGAAAATTATCGCCAAAATCGTCAAGAAGCAATTTCCCTCTACCGCTTTAAAGAGCCCGTTGCGCGACCCGAGGCAGTGATTGCTAAAGCCGAAGCAAAACTGGGCAAACCCTATAACAAGTCATTCTATCCGGATGATCCCGGTTATTACTGCTCAGAGTTGGTATTGGAGGCTTTTGCAGGTCAAAAAGATTTCAAGACCATCCCCATGCGATTTGGTCCTAGGGGCACTGTTTTGCCCAGCTGGCAGACCTACTTTGATAAATTAGGCAAGTCCGTTCCAAACGGTGTCGCCGGTTCTAATCCCAATAACCTAATTGAACAGGGCTTGTTAGAGTTTGTCGAACAAGTCCAATAAAAAAACGCCTAAACGGCGTTTTTTTATTTTAGTCTTTGACAATGTGATCGATTTGCTTCAATTCTTCGTCAGTAAAGTCTTGGTGTTCAACATACTTCAAGTTGTCCACCAAATGATCAGCATTGCTTGAGCCAACCACGACAGAGGCAACACGCTGATCTTGCAAGAGCCAAGCCAGTGACATTTGAGTCAAAGTTTGACCACGGTCATCGGCCATCTTCTTCAAGGCGTTCAACTTTTCAACGACCTTAGCCGTTCCGTCCTTAAAGATGAACTGGTTGGTCTTGTGGGCTGGGAAGTCTTCCGGAATACCGTTCAGGTAACGGTCCGTCAACAAACCTTCGGCCAAGGGACCGTAAGCGAAGAGACCAGCGTGGTGCTTGTCCAAGATGTCAAGCATGCCCGAATCCTTTACGCCAGGATTCAACATGTTATAAGAAACCTGGTTTCCAATAAAGGGGGTGCCCAATTCATCAAAGATTTTAGCAATCGCTTCGGTTTGTTCAGCAGTGTAGTTTGAAACCCCGATATAAAGTGCTTTTCCTTGCTTAACCATCAAGTCCAAAGCACGAGCCGTTTCTTCCAAACGGGTGTTAGGATCCCAACGGTGAGCGTAAAAAATATCAACGTAATCAAGTCCCATGCGCTCCAAGGACAAATCCAAGGCGTTCATCAAGGTCTTCTTACCAGAAAACTGACCCAAAGGTCCTGGCCACATGTGGTAACCGGCCTTGGTCGTGATGACCAATTCATTACGGTAAGGCTTCAAGTCACGACGATAGACTTGACCAAAGGTTTCTTCGGCAGTGCCGTTGCTTGGGCCGTAATTCGAAGCATTATCAAAAGAGAAAATTCCTTCATCAAAAGCCTTCAACATCACCTTACGCGAGTTTTCCAAAGGCATTTGGTCACCCAAATTACGCCACAAACCAAAGGAAAGTGATGGCACAATTAAGCCAGAATCACTTACTCGGCGGTAAGGAAGCTTCTCGTAACGATTTTCATCTGCTGCATATACCATGTTCAATCCTCCAAATATTCAATAATCTTTGCTGCAATGGCTTGGTGTTCACTGACGTTAGGATGGCGGCCCTCAGGCATGATGCCCCACTCGCTGCTGTCTAATATTTCAAAGCAGTCAAAGCGGGCGACTTCTTCTTTGAAAACATCCACGAAAGCACCATTCAAGGGCGTAACCAACACCATTCGGGCTTGGTGGAAACGCTTAATCAGTTCGAGCAAGTAAACCCGCAGACCAAACGCAAATTCCTGACGACTAGCCCCATAATTGGCATCATTAAGGCCGTAATTGACGATTACCAAATCCGTTTGAGGACGAGGTCGCATCAAGTCCGGTCCAACCTGCCAGAGAGCTTGAATGGCGGTCGGCTCCTGGAAAGGTGCACGCACCGTCAGTCCTGTCCCACCATAAGCAATCCGAGCCAAGGGACGTTGAAAATGCTTGGCAACTATGGCAGGAAATGACAAGTCCGGACGGTGCTGCCGTCCTTCCATCAATTCGCCGGCTGTAATCGAATCCCCCACGAAAGTCCAGTAGGCACCATCCAAAATTGGCGCAGTGACTTCGGTATCAGTCGAAAAATCTGTAAGAACCACACCCTGGCGCCAAAAATCAACCTGCCCCGTTGCCCACTGCTGCAAGATTAATTGCTGATCATGGTCACCTGCTGGTAATTTAACCGTTAAATCATGCCCTTCAAGGCCTAAATCAGCAACTTTTTTCCCATCCATGTACCAAGCAAAAGAAAGATCAGGATGTTCTTCTAAAAAGGAAAAATGAACCTGACCTGCCCCGCTGCTTTCAAAGTGTAAACGGGCACCATACTGGCTCGTAATGTAGCCATCGTCAGTCAGCCCCCATTCGGGCGAGACAATCGCTTTTAATTCTTCCATCGCTGTCATTATTTTAGCGCTTCCGGATTATCTGGACTAAGCAAAACCTTAGCCATGCTCTTTTGATCAATAACTTGACGCAAGGCATCGGCAAAGGTTGAACCAACTGAGAGTTCAACCAATTTGTCAAAATGCTTTTCGGCAGGTACTTCAATGGTGTTGGTGACAATGACCTTGTCTGCCGGACTATTTTGCAAATCTTCGACGGCATTGTCGGACAAAACGGCGTGGGTCGCCATCAATTCAACCTTTTTGGCACCAGCGGCGGCAACCGCTTCGGCCGCGTCGACCATGGTCCGACCAGTATCAATCATGTCATCCAAGACGATGGCAAACTTGCCCTTCACGTCCCCAGTAATTTGGTAAGGTTCGCCGTGCAAAACCAAGTCCGTCCGGTGGTCAACAAGGGCCCACTGCGCATCCAAAACTTTGGCAAAACGCTGAACCATCTTTAGACTGTTGGGATTGGGGGCTACGACCACGACGTCATCACCGGTAATCCCACGTTCATAGTAGTAATGAGTCTGAACGGGCATCGCGAGCAAGTGGTCAACTGGAATATCAAAGAAACCTTGGACCTGACTAGTATGAAGGTCCATGGTCATGGTGCGCTTAACACCTTGACTTTCCAGCATGTCGGCAATCAAGCGGGCCACGATTGGTTCACGAGAACGCGCCTTGCGGTCCGAACGGGCGTAACCAAAGTAAGGCATGATGACGTTAATTGACTTGGCTGAAGTACGCCGGGCCGCATCGATAAAAATCATCAACTTGACGAAGTTATCGTTAACGGGATCCGAAATACTTTGAATCACGTAAACATCAATTCCACGGACGGAATCGGCAATACGTTCATAAATTTCGTTGTCAGCGAAGCGCTGTTCTTCGATGGTACCCAGCGGTACGTTTAATTTTTCAGAAATTTCCCCGGCTAATTGACGGTTCGAACCTAGATCAAAAAGTCGGAATTCAGGATTACTAGTCATTTCTACTCCATATATCAGCAAAGGGCATCATTAGCTTCTTTTATTATAACAATTACAGGCCTTTATGCCATAAAATCCTCGGGAGAAATTCCGTCCATGCCAATCATGGGATTGGCCATGGCCTCGTCCAAATTATTAAGGGTTAATTCATGGCTTAAAGCCGGCCTTGGCAGGCTTTCTGCCGTCTTTGAAAGTACTTGCGAATCGGCGGTCGGAACCGGTTTTTCAGCCTTAATTTCTTGCTTGACTGCCGCTTTTTTCGCTGTCTTTTTAGCTGGCCCCAAGTCGCCTTCCAAACGTTCAACCAAAGAGGTTTGTCGGACTGGAATGGCTTGTTCAGCAGCTCGTTGAAAGGCCGAATACTGCCCCACCAAAACCAGCGCCTCTTTTGCACGAGTAATGGCGGTATAAAGCAAATTGCGATTTAGCATGGGGGCGAACTGGTCGGTCAAAACGACAATCACCAGTGGAAATTCATTGCCCTGCGCCTTGTGAATCGTGGTGGCGTAGGCCAAGGTCAACTGCTTCAAGGTTTTCTTGGGATAGTCCAATTCCTTACCGTCAAAATCCACCACCAAACCATCTTCGGCGATGCCTCGGTCATTTTTGGAATGAATGGCAATCACTTCGCCCATGTCGCCGTTGTAAATTTCACGTTCCGAATCGTTTTCCAGCTGTAGAACTTTATCGCCAACCCGGAAAGTTATCGAACCATATTCTAGGGCTCGTTTGCCATCCTTCAGGGGATTAAAAAGTTCCTGCAACTCCAGGTTCAAAGCGTTGACTCCGGCTGAAGATTTATACATCGGCGTCAAGACTTGCACTTGATTCTGGTTAAAGCCCTTCTTTACCGCTGCCGCCACAACCTGCCGAACGGCATTAGCAGTTTGACTGGGTTCAACCAAAAAGGTCGAGCGGTCGTTTTGATTTTCTTGGAAATCACCAGGAAGGTGTCCGGCCTTAATCTCGGCCGCCAGGCGGTTAATGCTGGAACCGCGCCCCTGGCGGTATATCGTTGAGAGAGCAACGTGGTCAATCACATCGGAATGAATCAAATCGGCCAAAACATTGCCGGGTCCAACCGATGGTAATTGGTCCTGGTCGCCCACCAAAATTAGATGGATGTAAGGTGGCAAAGCGTCCAAAAGCTTAGCCGCCAACTCAATGTCTAGCATGGAGGCCTCATCGATAATGAGAAGGCCCCCGCCAATTGGGTTTTCGGCGTTAAATTCCGCTTCCCCTGTATCCGTAATTCCCAGTAAGCGGTGAATCGTAGTCGCCTCATAGCCGGTAATTTCAGTCATTCGTTTGGCCGCACGGCCGGTCGGCGAGGCTAAACGAACCCGTTGTTCCTTTAGCCAATCACCGCCAAAACCGTCCTGCTGAGCGATTTCATCAATGATTCTTTCCCAAGAAGCCACGATACTTTTGATAATCGTCGTTTTTCCAGTACCCGGTCCACCGGTCAAAACAAAGACTTTCGAGGCTAACCCTGCCTTAACGGCTGACTCCTGGTGTTCATCCAACTTAATTTTTTGACCCGAAAGGTAATTGGCTTCAATCCGGTTATGGCTGAGAGTAAAGGCGGCCTGGCTACGGATAATCTCTCGTAACTTGCTGGCTGCCAGTTCTTCGGCGCGGTAAAGATTACGTGGATAGTAGTGGCTGTCTTCTAAAACAACGGCCCCCTGCCCAATCAAGTTCGAAAGGGCTTCATTAAAATGTTCTGGGCTAAACTGATAATCCGTCAATGACCGAGCAACTGCCGGATAAAGCTGTTCCTCCGTCAAATAGGTATTCCCCGAGCGGAAGGTTAAATTCATCAAAGTCGCGTAGAGGGCCGCCTCAATTCGACGCGGATCATCCCGCTTGAAGCCTGCTTTTAAGGCGAGCTGGTCGACCTTGCGAAAGGCAAAACCATCGAATTCAAACACCAGACGGTAAGGCTCCTTCGTCAAAATTTCTTCGGCTTCTTGGCCGTACTGGTCATACAGTCGGCCGGCCAAATCAGCACCGATGCCATACTGGCTACCAATTTGAAAAAGCCGCTCCAAGCCTAAATTACGTTTTAACGTTTCCACCAAGGAACGGGCTAAATCTGACTTAACAATCCCGGCCAAAAGCGTCGGATCATCTAAAATCAAATGGACCGCATCAACGCCTAGTGCGTCCACAATCTTGCTTGCCGTTTTCCGACCAATCCCCTTAAACTGTCCCGACGCAAAATAGTTAATCAAGCCATTTTCATCGGGTGGCAAATCAATTTCGTAGCTTTCGGCCTTGAATTGCTTACCGTAGCGTGGGTGGGTCACCAAACTGCCATAAAAAGTATAACCGGAACCCTCCTGCACATCGGCAAAGGTCCCGGTCACAATCATTTCAGGTTCAGACCAATCGGCAAGCGAGGTGTCATCAACCGCAATCGATAAAATTTTAAAATAAGAATCACTGGCCTTGAAAATAATATTTTGTAAGGTACCAGTCACCTGCTCCAATTCTTGGTCTTGTCCGCTCATGAACTTCCTCGATTAAATCGTCGTTGTTGCATCCTGCTTTTTGTTCAAATAAGAAGTTACGTTCCAATCTTTAACCTGATAATTTTGGCCATCCTTGGTCGTCAAAATTGTGGTGGAGGTATTACTCAAACCACCTCGTTGGCGAATTTCAGTTCGCGGCGTCTGCAAAAGGGCATTTAAGCCAAAAGCTAAAATCAAACCATGGGCCACAACCAAAATATTACCGTCAGGATAGGCCTGACTCGTTTCTTTAGCAAAGCGCTGGAAACGTGCTGCCGCTAAGGTGTAGCCTTCGCCGTCAAAGCCCTCGCCTTCGAAGTCTTCCAAATGGTTTCGGTACTGGTCGTATTCCTTGGGATAGTCCTTTTCAACCTGGGCAATCGACTCCCCCTCCCACTTACCAAGACCTACTTCAAGTAAGTTAGAACGCAAGGAAAAAGGCTTATTTTGGTCCAGGTCGTTAACAATCGTTTCCGCCGTTCGACGAGCACGGGGTAAAGGCGAAGCAAAAAAGTGATCAAAGTTCACGTCTTGCAAATACTTGGCCACGCTGTGCATGTCATCGTAACTGGCTGGCAAAAGGGGTGAGTCGCCAAAACCGCCCTGAAAGCGGCGTTCCAAATTCCATTCCGTTTGTCCGTGACGGACGAAGTAAAAAGTCGTCATTACTGTACCTTTTCGAGAACCTGACGTTGGATGAGCTCATCCAAGAAGTAGTGATAAAGTTCGTTCATTTCAGCCGCATTCGGGTTGGCGTTAATATCCACTCGGGCGGTATCGCCTGCTGAAACCGTGCTCATTTTAAAGCCAGACAAATCCTTGCTAACCGTAATCTTTAGCTTAATGGACTGGTCCAAAAGCTTGTCGGGTTCCAAGGCGCGGTGCAAAACAAAGGCCCCCGCATTGTTCTTCAAAAAGCCCAAATCCAACAACGCAAACTGCTTAATATTGGGGTTCAACCGGTAAGTGGCATCCCCGGGCATCGTTACTTCTTTTGCAAAAGCCATGTCTAACTTCCTCCGTTAATCAATTACTATTATTATATCAAAAAAGCCCCCACTTTGAGGGTCGCTCCTTAGACCTGCCGGTACCAGGCCAACAAAACTGGCTTAAGCCGCCAGACAATGATAAAGGCCAAGATTTGCCAGCGTCTTCTGGCAGCTGCCGGAATAATAGCTTCTCGATAAGCCTTCAAAAAATCCTGGCGGTAAGCCCGATTGAGCTGTCGGTCTTCCTTATGACGCCAAGTCAAAACAATCAAAGGCAAAAGCAAATCCAGCTGGCGCAGTTGCGCCCAACCGTCTAAGTGCTTATCCTCCATCCCTGCAACCGTTTGGGCCATGGCCTGCACAGCAGCCAGGCCATTTTGGTAATCCGCTAGGGCGGCAGCATTAACCCGGGAAGTTGGATGCTGGACGTAATCGTAGTGACACTCCGGCAAAAAAATAGTTTCCTTTGCCCGCGTCAACAAGCGCAACATCAATTCTTCGTCCTCTAAAAAGGACAAATTCGGATTAAATTCCAAATCACGCCATAGGCTCCGCCGGCTGATATAAGATACTACGAAGGCGCCGCTTTCTTGTCTTAAAATATTGCCCATCGCTTCTTTAACATTAAACTTACCCGGCAAATTTTGCTTAAAACCAAGTACTTCCCCGACCGGATTGACCAAACGAAGATTAAAGAAGGCCAGGTCGGTTTTATTGGCCACGATGGCATGATGGTAGGCAGCCACAAAATCAGGGCTCAGACGGTCATCCGAGTCTCCAAAAATCAGGAAATCCCCCTGCGCCTCTTTTAAACCAGCATTGCGGGCAGCTGAGACACCCTGGTTACTTTGCTGAATTAAGTGAACTCGACCCGGCTTGCCTTTACGCTGGGCTTCCCATTGGGTCAAAATTGCCCAAGATTCATCGCTGGAACCATCATCAATCAACAGCCATTCAAAATTACAGGCAGTCTGCGAATCAATGTCACGTAGAAAATCCTTTAGATATTTAGCGGCATTATATACCGGCGTGATGACTGAAACGAGTTCCTTTGTCATGCTTTATCCTTTTGTACGAGAAAACGCAAACCCTTCGGATAGAAGTTTTTCAACTGGCCGGCCGAATATTTCGCCCAGCCGACGCCGTTACCATTGGCCGTCATCAAAACCCAGCCCTTTTGCAAGTCGCTGTCAGTTTGAATCACATCACCGTGGACATAACGCGCCCAGTCATTTTCGTCCAAAGCATAGGACTGAGACACTTGGCTAGGATGCAAAGCCAGGGCCAAAGCTTGATCGGGTTCGAAGCGTTTTTTCTTGAAAGTTCCCAACGCTAGACCGGCCCGCAAGATTTTGAACTTGGTCAAATCAGGCGTCCCTGCAGGCACCAAGAAAAGATGATCGCCAAAGAGGGTCAAACGGTCTGCCGGGCATGTTAATCCTGGGCAGGTCGCCGCTAAAAATTCCTTCAACAAGACTTTTTGTTCTGCTGGCAAGTTGGCCGGCTTAAAGGCCTTAATCTGGGCGGCTTCGCCCCCTTCTTCCTGACGCTTTTTCAAGCGAGCGACAAAGTGTCCCTCCCCAGGCAAATCCTGAGGCCAAAGACGAGCGGTGCCGGACATATCAATAGTTGAGTTTGACCAAGCGGAGCGGCCGTCTTGAATACCGGAATCGGCGGGCTTTTCAATCGGATCGATTTCAAATTCGGGGTAATTTTCCAAAAGCCAAGCAACCATTTGCTCGTCTTCTTCCGGCGCAAAGGTACAAGTCGAATAAACCAAAGTCCCACCAGGTTTTAACATCTTAACGGTTTCCGTTAAAATTTCACGCTGGCGACTAGCACATTCAGCCGGATAATCTTCCGACCAGTACTGCATGGCCGCGGGATCCTTACGAAACATTCCTTCTCCCGAACAAGGCGCATCCAACAAAATTTTATCGAAGAATTCCGGCAAACGCTTTGCTAATTGATCGGGGCTCTGCGAAGAAACAACAGCGTTTTCAACACCCCAGCGTTCTACGTTCTCGCTAAGGATTTTGGCGCGGTTCATGAAAATTTCATTGGTCCACAAGAGGCCCTTTTGTTGCATAAAGGAAGCCAAATGGGTGGTTTTCCCACCGGGGGCAGCAGCCAGATCCAAGACAGTTTCACCGGGTTGAGGCGCCAAGACCTCGCCAACAAATTGCGCCGATGGTTCTTGTGAATATACCAAACCCGTCACGTGGTCAACACTGTGGCCAGCAACGCCACCCAGGTAGCCCCACTTTCCATAGGGCAACTGTCCTTGGGCGTTAGTATCACTGAGCTTTTCTTGTTCCTTTAAGGGATTAATTCGAAAGGCGCGGTGGGCTGGCAAATCATAACTAGCAAAAAAAGCCGGCGCTTCATCGCCCAGCAAACGCGTATACTTTGTCACAAAATCTTCGGGTAAATTCATCAGGCATCATTCCTAAAATTAACTAAACGCCACCAAGGCATTTTTAAGAGGGTCAAAACAAGTAGATAGGCTGCTGTTTCAAGCAGCACCGTGGTCGGTACAGCCAGCCAAATGCTGTGCAAATGATCCAGCAAAAAGTGGCCAAGAAGGTAGGCCACAGCACCGGCAAGTAGCATGGTAAAAAAGCGGTGAAAGAGCTGGTAAACCGGCATAAAAGCGGCCATGATTTTCAAGAGGTAAATCATCACCACCAATTCGGAAATCAAGGTGGCTAAAACGGCCCCGCTAGCTCCCCTGTGCGCAATCAAAAAGGAATTGGCCAGAATGTTAACCGCTGCTCCTAAAATCGTGGCGATGGTGTAATGCTGCGATTTTTCGTAGGGAATCAAATACTGGGTAATAATGGCCGAAGACCAGCAAATCAAGAGAATTACCGGACTCTCCACCACAATTAACTGCCCGACTTCAGCAAACTGCTGGCCCAAAAAGACTGGAATAACAGTAGGTGCCAAAGAAGCCATCCCGGCTACCAGCAAAACCCCCAGGCAGTTCATGAATTCAAAGGAAGTCACCATGTAGCCGCGAACTTCATCATGGGCTTTTTGCGCGGCGGCATGGGCAATTCGAGGCATCAAGACGGTCGATAGCGAGGTCACAATCGTCAAGGCCAAGCGAACAATGCTATCCGCCGATGAAAAGTAAGCCACGGCCTTTAACGAAGACAGCTCACCCAGCATAGTCTTGTTGACCACAAGGTAAATTTGAGTAGCAACCTGGGGTACGAAAAGCACTAAGGCCGGCCAAAGATGCTGCCAGGCGTGTAAGCCGCGGTGGGCCTGCCAATCCAGCTGCCCCTTCAAAAATGGTAGCAGGGACAGGTTTCCAAAAAAGGTCGAACCCGCCACAATCAAGGTGTAAATCAAAACATCCCCACTGTGATGGACCAAAGTAAAGATCAAAAATAGTGACAGTAGCTTGACGGCGATGTTTCGAATCGTAATCCGCTTGAAGTCTTCCAGCCCCATAAAAAACCAAGAAACATCGAAACCAACGGCTAAAATGTTAACGGCCTGCGCCAGCAAAATGATTTCATACTGCCGGTAAAAAATCAGGAAAATGGCAAAAGCCGCCACAACAGCCAAGGTCACCCAAATTTTTAGACGAGCAATTTCAAAAAATATTCGCGAGCGCTGGACTTCATCATCACGGTGCTGGGCGATTTTTTTCGTCCCATAAAGGGAAAGACCCAAATTAGCAGCCAGCACAAAGTAAGAAATGGTGGCGTTGGTAAAGGAATAAACACCATAACTTTGGGCACCCAGAACACGGGTTATGTAGGGCAAAGTTACCAGCGGCACAATGATGGCCAGGAGCTGATAGGTTGTGTTGTAAAGATAATTCTTAAAAATTTTCATCTTAGTGTTTAACGTGACCTAAATACCAAAGGACGCTTGCTTGAAAGAACTTAATCTTGGACAGTTTAACAAAGATTGCCGCTAACAGATAGCGCCGATTAAAAGGGCGCCAAAAGGCCCGGTATAGTTGGTGCTGATTCAAATCATGGGTAAAGGCCTCGATGGCCTCACGGTTGGCCAGCAAATAGGCCTTTTGCAGAAGCAAAAAACCAGAGCCCGCTGCCCCGTGAAAAGCAATGGTCCGTCGTTGTGCTAGCATTTTATCCTGGTGGGCCAGCAGGTTCGAGCGTAGCAGGCGCCAGGAAAGCAACTGCTCATGAATTTGATTGGCCGCTTGCTGCTCATGCATGGTCAAAGCACCTGGACGTTCCCGCCGGTATTCATAACCGATCAAATCAAGCTTCTGCCAAGTTTGGGCCAAGGCCACCAAAACCGGAATCATCGCCGTATCCTCGTTGGCAATCTGACTGGGAAAGCACAAGCCGGTTGCCAACCAAAATTCGCGCCGATAGGCCTTATTCCAGCACATATCACCAGAGCTTGTTAAAGCATGGTCATAATTGCTTTTTTCAAGAAAAACGCGCTGCCCGTCCTCAAGCCGGTAAGATTCATAATCGAAAACGAGCAGGTCCAAGGGCTTCGCAGCCCCTTCGATTGCTTGGTTGAGCTTAGCAAGCAAAGTAGTCTTGTAGGAATCATCGGGATCCAAAAAGAGTAAATAGTCCCCCTGCGCCGCCGCAATGCCACGATTACGGGTCGCGGCCACGCCTTGATTTTTCTGGCTAATGACCTTGATGCGGGCATCCTGCTCCGCAATATTTTGGACATAGGCCAAAGAATCGTCAGTCGAGCCATCGTCGACTAAGATCATTTCCCAATCTTGAAAATCCTGTCCTAAGACTGACTGGATTGCAGTCCCAACATAATCGGCGACATTGTATAGCGGTGTAATGATTGAAAATTTAGGCATTACTGACCCTCCCGAATACTCTGGTGCAGAGACAAATACGAGACATAGCGCGACGACGCGCCATCATCAAAGTGCGTGGCAAAGCGGAACATGCCGTAAAAACAGACCAGAACAAAGGCTGTATATACCAGTAAACGCTTCGTCAAATCACTTTTACGGGTGACCAGATCAATCACGACGGCATAGGTGAAAAGAAAGTAGAAGCCGTCGCGGACCATAATCGAGGAATTGGCAAATATCGAATAAAGCGGTAGCAAAATCAAGAAAAGCTTGACGGCCAGTAACTGCCTTGGCCCGGCCTCCTCGACTCGTTGCCAATTAGCCAACAAAAGGCCATCAACCAATAAAAATTCAGCCAAATGAAAGAGTGAAGAAACCAGACTGGAATCACCATAGCCGGGTCCGTTCGCCGCATCGCCGAATTTTTCAGCTCCCGTACCACCGAGGAAGGATCCGACAAAGGACATGTACTGCAAAATGTTGATGTGGGCCAAAGTAACGACGTAAGACAGTGCAAAGATAATCGTAAAAATCAAAACTCCCTTACGAGTCAAGCGGACATGATTAATGAAGTAGACCGGTATCAAAATCACTGCCGAAAAATGAACCATGGCGGCAAAAATCACAATTGGGAAATAAAGACACCAGCGTTTTTTCAAGAGGGCTTGTAGCGCCCAGAGAAAGATGGCAACCGCAATCGACTGGCGCATGTAGATAAAGGAAACGTCCAAAAAGTACTTGTAGAAAACAAGTACCGCCAAAAGGCCCATATTCGTCAGATAAGGTTTAACCGTGAAGTAAATGGATAACCAGAAAAAAGCTGCCACAATCAAGGTGAAGCCATAAAAATTAAAACCTAAGGACTTAATCACGGCATTTAAAATCAAAAAGCCGGTATCGTTTCCAAAGAGGCCGTTTTGCTGTATCTGCCCCCAAACATCCAGATTCGCTAAATCCGGGGTCTGCTGGAAAAAATAAAGATAGTTTTCGTAATCATAACCACCCAAATGATAACGAGTTCCGGAAACGATAACCAAGGCGGCAAAAATCCCAAAAATAAAGAAGTTGTTCAAGCTCTTATTCCCAAAAATGCCCGTAAAAAAGAGGCCCAGCGTCGCCAATAAAAATAGACTGAGATAGATTGCCATCGAACTTCCTTTCTAAGATTTTATGTATTATGTCGGCGCCAGCGCCAAGCTAAAATGGCTGCCGGAAGGCCTAGCATTAGTCGCCAGCCCAGGCTAAGCACTTTCCTCTGACGCTCGTCTTTAGCGACAAAATGTTGATAAGTTAGGGCAGCCAGGGCAGCTTTCAACCGTGTTTGGAGTGGGAAAACTGCCGCCACCATGTCGGCATAATAAGTAACCATAGCCCGCGGTGCTTTCAACCGGTTAGCCCGTCCTTGGTCCGACAAGCCACCGGCCTGATAGCCCCCGACGACCAGGACACCCTGGTAATCCGCCGTCAAATAGTGACGGGCGATTTGATTCCAGAGCCAGCCTTCCGGGAAGAAACGCTCGCCCGGATAATCTGGAAAGGGAAACTGTTTCAGTGCTTGCGTGAGGACCGTTTCGGCAAAATCACCACCGATACGCTGTTTCACCCGATAATCAAGTTCGCTGCCGCGATAGGCCTTTTGTGGGAAATGACCCAGTAAATCCCCTGCAGCGTCAGCCTGCTCAAAAACAACCGTCCCGTAGCGCTGATAATCACCCAGGGCTTCCCAAGCAGCCTTAACGCGTGCCACGCCATCAGCGACCAAAGTGTCATCCGAATCAACAATAATCGTGACCTCGCCGCTAATCCACTGTGTGGCTGCGTTCATGCCTCGAAATTTCCCACCGTTTTTTTGTAAATGATAGTCCAGTTCGAAGTGCGGATTTTCCGCCTTAAAGGCCTCCGCCACCGCCTGGGTATCGTCTTTGGAGCCATCATCAACGATTAGCCACTGAAAGTCCTGGTCGTTTTGGGCCTGTAGCGAAGCAAAAAGCCGCTGCAGTTCATGAGCACGGTTATATGTGACGGTTAAAACGGTAACATTCATCAATCTTCCTCGTACAATTTAGTAAGTCGACCGACAAAATCCGACACCCGGTTGACTTCCTGACCACGCTTCGCGGCCGCCTCAGCCTTTTGGTGCCGGTAGGCTTCATTGGTCAACAGCCGCTCAATTTCATCCCGTAATGCAGCGACATCATTGCTGGCCAAACCAACTTGCTTGTTAACCAAATCGGTTAGGCCCCCCACCGCCGTGCTAACGACTGGATCACCAAGCAATTCGGCTTCCAAAGCCACAAGCCCAAAGCCTTCGACTCGGGAGGTTAAGACCATTATTTTAGCGGCTTTCATGTAAGGATAGGGATTGTCGTGGTATCCGAGTAATTCAATCTGTTGATTTAGTCCCAAAGTTTGGATTTGCTGACGAATATCCCCTTCCAAAGGGCCATCCCCCACAATGCGGACTGTCCATGCCGAATAGCGATGCAAAAGTGGTGCAATCATTTCCAAGAAAAAGTCGTAACCCTTTTGGGGAACCAAGCGGCCAACTAAAATGATGTCCACCGGATCCGCCTCGAAAGCAGCAACCTTTTCTGCTAATATTTCCGGGTTCACGATGTTGGGCAGCACCTGGGCTTTTTTAGCTAGCGCTTTTTTAAAATAGTACTCGTCAATAACGGCCTGAGAAACAACCAGAACCTGGTCGAAGGCTGGTAAGGCCCAACGGTACAGGATGGATAAGGGACTTAACTTCGTCATCCGGGCATCGTTACTATGTAAGTGGGAAATGATATGACCGCCATAAGCGTGAATCCGACGGCGATTAAGTGCTGCTGCAATTGATGCTGTAAAATCATGTGCTTGGACAATATCAGGCTGGTAACGGTCAATGACAGCGCCCAGCGACTTAACCGACAGATCCTCGATGGTTAAATGTTCCACACCATACTTGGCCAAAACAGCATTAATGCGACCATCCGGCGAAACGTAAACATGCTTGGCATCCTTGACTAGCAGGGCAATATTTAACACCACATTTTCCGCACCCGAATAATTGCCTGTATTCAAAAAATGAAACACTGTTTTCATCTCAGTCCTCCATTTCCTTTAAAATCTCCGCCAAGCGTTGCTTGATAGCGGGATAATCAAATTGCTGGGCGGCTTTTTGAGCAGCCACACCCAAATTGCGATCGTCGTGCAAGTAGGTCAAAATTGCGGCCTGTAATTGCTCCAAATCATTATCGGCAAAACCATAACCCGTCACGCCATCTTCCACGTAATCCTGAATGCCACGGACTTGGGCATAAATCAGGGGTAAACCGGCGGCCATTGCCTCCATGCCTGCCACCATCAAGCCTTCAAAGCGTGAAGGGAAAACAGCAGCATCGGCGACATGGTACAAGTCGGCCACATCACTGCGATAACCGAGCAAGCGCACCCGCTCTTGCAAACCATGTTCCACAATATATTCCTGCAGTTCTGCTTTCAAAGGGCCTAAGCCAACAATCCAGTAGGACCAGTCCTTTTCGGGCAACTTAGCCATCGCTTCCAAGACCAAACGATGATTCTTGCGGGCCGACAACTCCCCGACTGAAATCAACAAACGTTGGTTGTCCACAAGGCCCAAATCCTTGCGAATTTTCGTCCGCTTCGCGGCCGAAATCCCTGCAGCAAAACGTTGGTAATCAATGCCAACCCCATTAATTCTTTCAACGCTTTGAGCATGGAAACGTTGCCGTGCTAAATCTTCATCCTCTTGATTAATAGTGACTAATACCTTGGTCCAGCGAGACAGGAACTTTTCAATTGGATAGTACAAGACCCAACTTTTCCAACCAGCGCCCTTATAAAATTGGAAACCATGGGCATAATAAAGAACCGGAATCCGGCGTTGATGCGCAAGAATCCGGCTTAAAACGGAGGCTAAAGAAGCCTGTGTATATACAAAGGACCAATCGTCCTTCATAATTTTTTTCAAACTTTGGTAAGCTCGCCAGTTACCCGCAATTGATCCGGCTCCACGAGGAAAATCAACGCCGTAAACCGACACCTTCAAGCTAGCCAACTTTTCCTTCAACTGCTCTGCTGCCGCAGTTGTAATGGTCCCCGGTTCCTTGAAATTAGCCGCCACCGCTACTTGATAACCTTGTGACTGCAAAATTTCAATCGTGGGCATGGTAAATTGTTGAATCATCGAAGCCGTCGACGAAACGATTAATACTTTTTTAACCACGACAACCTTCTCTCTTACTGAAAAATACCGTCCGACTGTAAGACTTTAACAATCGTTTGCAAAAGAATATCAAAATCCATCCGCAGCGAAACGTTACGGGCATATTCGGCATCATAAGAAGCCTTCTTAATGTCGGAAATCGCGTTACGACCATGAATCTGAGCCCAACCGGTAATGCCAGGTCGCACCTTGTCGGCCCCCATTTCCCGGCGCAAATCCAAAACTTCCTTGTCAACGATGGCAAGGGGCCGTGGCCCCACGAAGGACATGTCGCCCTTGATGACATTTAGCAGCTGAGGCAATTCGTCAATGGAAGTTTTGCGCATAAAGTAGCCGAAAGGCGTGATATAACTACGGATATCCGCGATGTCGTGGTTGGCCATCATGGGCGTGCCCACCCGCATCGAGCGGAATTTATAAACCATAAAAGGCTTGGAATCCAAGCCGAACCGTTCTTGCTTGAAAAGAACTGGGCCCGGTGAAGAAAGTTTAACCATCAAGGCCACGCCTAATAGCGGAATGGCCGCAAAAATCAGCGTAAGCAGCGCCACCGAAAAGTCAATGGCACGCTTAAAGTACTTCTTGTACATGTCTTGACCTCCCCGACTGAAGTCTTTTTTGGCTAATGTATCCATTTATTCAGTCCGTTCTACGACGCCTAGAATTCTAGCACCTGATAATTTCAAATTGGCAAGTGCACGTTCAATGCTCTTACGCGCCGTTTTATTCATTTTGACAACCATGGCCACTCCATCAACCTTACTAGCTAAAATCTGGGCGTCCGTGGCTTCATCAAGGGCGGGTGAATCAATAATCACCATGTCGTAGTTGTCCTCTGCCCAAGCCAACAGTTGACTCATCTTTTTCGATTCGAGCAGTTCGACTGGGTTGGGTGGCAATGGGCCACTCGTAATGACGGACAAATTATCAACAAAGGTCATCTTCAGGGCATCGTACTTCCCATTGACCTTCAAACCCGCAATGGAAGTCGTTAAACCACCATGGTTATCCAAGTAAAAAGTCTTATCCAAATTAGGATGTCGCAAATCCGCATCAATTAGCAAAACCTGTTTACCAGCTTTCGCCCAAGTTGCCGCCAAGTTTGCCGCAACGGTACTCTTGCCATCGCCAACTTCGGCCGAGGTCACCAAGATGGAATGGAACTTTGCCAAGGAAGAACCAACGAATTCGATGTTGGTTCGCAAGGAACGAAATTCCTCTGCCTGACGGCTAGCGGGGGCCAAAAAAGCAACTAAGGGACTAGCAACGCCCTGATAAGCCACCTGGCCATTATGTTGTGCTTTAAAGAATGACATGGATAATCCCCGCCTTTAATTTTCTATAAGCGTCTGACGCTGTTGCGCCTCTTCATTAAGCTTCTGCCCCACCGTTGGCAAGGCGCCGATGTAAGAAACCTCGCCTAGGTTTAACAGGCCTAAGTCGTCCGTTAGATAGGAAATTTCCTTCACTGAACGATCCGTTAGGAACTGGAGCAAGCCCCAAAGCATACCCACAAGCAAACCCAGCACCGCAGCAGCCAAGGTAATCATCTTCACGTTGGGTGAAACCGGTGATAAATGGCCATCGGCCTTGGAAAGAATCGAAACGTTCTTAATGTTCATCAAAGAATAAATTTTTTGCTTAAAGACCTGTGCCGTTTCGTTGGCCACATCCGCGGCCATCTGTGGATTTTTCGAGCGAGCATTCACCGAAAAAACCTGTGAGTTGTTGGTCGAATTCGTTGATAGCATGCCCGAAACCTGACTAGCCGTCATCCCAGGGTAGTGCCGTGGCAAATCATTCGACTTATCCGACAAATTCTTGGCAACGGCTTCTTGAATAATGGGACGGGCAATGATGTCCTTGTAGGTTGTAATCAATTGAATGGCCGCCTGTTGGTCATCTACTTGATTACTATCCTTTTCCTTGCCGTCCGCCTTGCGGTTAACCAAAATTGACACCGTCGCCTGATAAGTCGGTTGAATCGCAATTTTGGCATAAGAAAAACCAGCGATGCCGAATAAGGCGGCTAGGAAAAACATCTTTTTCCAATTCTTTTTTAGAAGCTCAAGCAATTGGCTTAAATCAAAAACGTTTTCCATAGCGCACAACTTTCCTTCCCACAGCAAGCTGGTTTTTCGTTAACCCTTGTAAATGTATTTCGCGTCCTCTTCCGGATCTTGAATGGTCAAGATCTTAGGACCGTCCTTGGTAATGGCCAGGGTATGCTCGTACTGGGCAGACCAGGAACCATCGGCCGTACGTACCGTCCAGCCATCTTCAGGGGTGTCATCCGTTGTGACCTCCCAGCCCCCGAGATTAATCATTGGTTCAATGGTAATAGTCATTCCTTCGCGCAAACGCAGACCGTGACCGGCTTTACCATAATGCGGCACTTGTGGTTCTTCGTGCATCGTTGGACCGATTCCGTGGCCAATGTACTGGCGCACATCACCATAGTGGTGTTGGTTTTCGGTGTAGTCCTGAATAACCGCTCCGATATCACCAATTCGGTTACCAATTACAGCCTGGTCAATCCCAAGATAAAGCGCCTTCTTGGTCACTTCCATCAACTTCTTAACTTCTGGTGAAACTTCACCGACAGCGTAAGTCCAAGCAGAGTCAGACAAAGCACCGTCCAAGCTAATGACCGTATCAACCTTCAAAAGATCGCCGTTCTTAAGCTTTAGGCCCTTACGAGGCAAACCGTGGGCCACTTCGTTGTTAATGGAGATAGTCGTAGCGTACTTAAAGCCTTCAAAACCGATTTGGACGGCAACCCCGCCATGACTTTCAATGTATTCGCGACAACGGGTTTCAATTTCCCAGGTGTCAATTCCGGGCTTAACCAAAGTACGCAACATGCGGTGCATACCAGCCATCAGTTCCCCGGACTTCTTCATCGCTTCAATTTCACGGGGTGACTTTAATGAAATCATATTTTTTGCCTCTTTTTGTGATAAATTTTCTTCACTTCGTATTATAACATTAATGGCTCAGAGCTTAAGGGCTAGGGCCTTAGCGTTAATAGATAGTAATATTTGTCATATTTATGCAACAAAAAAGCCACTCTCGAAAGAGTGACTTTTTAACTAGACGTTGTGCACGCCACGATTTATTAAATAAATCGTATCTTAGTGCTTACGCTTGTATGACAATGCACCGAATGATGCAGCAACAGCAGCAGCACCAAGAGCGATTACGCCGGCGTTGTTGTTGTTAGCAGCCTTAACACCAGTTGATGGCAAAGCTGAGTCCTTGTGAGCAGCAGGTGCGACAGGAGTGTCGTTTGCTGGCGTTACAGGAGTGTCATCTGCAGGAGTTGGCTTTGGAGTTGGAGTTGGGTTAACTGGCTTGTCAGCAGGGAAGTGAGCAGTGGTTACAGTAGTCTTTTCTGAACCAACGATCAACTTGTTCCATACAGGCAAGTTAGTTGCACCGGCACCTGACAAGTCAGCTGAGATAGGATCCATTTCGTAGTGCAATGCGTATTCCTTACCAGCTTCTGGGGTAAAGGTAATAGCGGCACCAGTAACACCAGCTTGAGTTCCTTCGATTACCAAAGGATTTGAAGCAGTTGCTGAGGCATCCTTAACTTCTGAGTTAGCGCCATCCTTGTCACCAGCGGCAGTAGTAATCCATACCTTCAAACGACCGTTTGCGTCTGATGAGCTAGTGTACATATCTGGGAAGTTGCTTGAACGATCTGCCATGATTGCCAAAGCAGTCTTTTGACCGTCAACGAAGTTTGATCCGTTGATGTTGATCGTGTGGATTCCAGAAGTGAAATCGTTAGCGTCGATAGCACCTTCTTGGGCGTTAACAACTGGGCTTACAGTAGTGTAAGTCTGGTCATGTGAACCATCTGCGTTAGTAGTCGTAGTGGTCGTAGTTTGTGAACCGTCAGCGTTCTTAACAGTTCCGTCTGGGCGCATTGAATCAGCGTTAGCTGCGTTCATTGCTACAGCAGGAGCCATTGCCAATGCAGCAGCTGCACCAGCGACAACCCAAGCCTTACCTGACTTGTACATCTTAGTGTTATTCATAATGATCTTTCCTCCATCTAGAAATGAATAAGTATGTGCAATCCTTTTCTGCTGTTCTAGGAACAACTCCGGCGTGCACTTATTCCGTGTGTAATCTCTTACAACACATTTATTATAACCCACAACCACGCGAAAAAACAAAGTATTTTTTTTAATTTGTGAGTATTTTGTAAAACAAATGAAATATTTCATCTGGCATAAATGACGCTTTTTGTTCATAATCGGACAGATATAGGCCATTTACGAGACATTAATGTCTTTTTTGCCTAAAAAACACCCTTCTGATATGTTTCATTTTGGTTACAAAAAGATTCGATTTTAACTATACCAATTCGCTTTTTTCTTCGAATAATTACTAAAATCGATTGACAAAAGCCCCCTACTTTTCCATAATTGACTTAACAAATAAAAGGAGATTCAAATTATGAAGAACTTTTTGCTAGGTGTTTCATTGGTAGCTAACGCCGGTTTGGCTTACTTGCTATTGAAGGACGAGGATGCTGTCAAGGACTTGCGCGAAAAGGCTGATGCAATCACTGATCAACTTTCTGGTAAGGCACAAGAAATTAAGGGCGACTGGTCCGGCGACAAGATGGACTCATTGAAGGGTAACTTCACTGAAGCTAAGGGTAAGGTCAAGGAAGGTCTTAACAAGTTTAAGAACCAAGCCGATGCCGCTGACGCTGAATAATAAGACGATTTAAAGAGCCGACGAAAGTCGGCTTTTTTTTGTTGTTCTCAAAATAAAAAAGACACCCGAAGGTGTCTTCCTAGAAAGATTTAATTAGTGTTGACGACGGCTCTTGTAAGCAGCACCCATTCCAAGTGCAGCCAAGATACCAAGTCCCGTAGCAGCTTCAGCAGCGTGCATATCAACACGGTTGCTTGCTTGTGCAGCAGTCTTTGGCAAAGCAACACCCTTAGCAGTGGCGTTACCGAAACCAAGACCAGCAAATGATGAAGCAGGCAAGCCCTTAGCAGCAGGTGCTACCTTGTCACCCTTAGCAGGCTTGTTTGCGGGAGTGTTAGAAGGTGTATTGTTACCACCCTTGTCGGCTGGGTTTACATCATTTCCCTTACCACCGTTATCATTTGGCTTTGGAGTTGGGGCTGGCGTGTCACCACCCTTAGCTGAAGGAATCTTAACATCGTGCAAGTACAAGTCAGCTTCTTCGTTTTGGAAGTATGAGACCTTCATGTCAATCTTGCTCTTCAACTGATCAACAGGCAAAGTGACTGACCAAGTGTTACCGTTCTTAGTTGCGGCAACACCGTTAAAGGTCCATGAATTCAACATGTTTGACAATGTACTTCCTGAACCCATTGATGAGCCATCACCGAAAGTAAATGACAAAGTTGCTGACTTGCCATCCTTGCTGTAGTCAATCTGAGCTGGGTGGTCAAGCATTTTGTTCATAACTGAAGGATCAGTAGTTGACCCCTTCTTCATCATGTCAAAAGCAACTTGAGTTTGAACGTCAGTATCCTTACCACCATTGTCACTTGGAGCTGGAGTAGGTGCTACTGGTGTGTTTGAAGTAACGCTGTTAATTTGAACGTTACCATCAACGTTAACTGAACCACCAATAGGGTTGGCGATGTTAACTTGGAATGGCAATGAGCCTTGCTTCAAATCAGCCTTAGGGATAGCTACAGAGAAGCCGGTGCTAGTCTTAGTAGCTGCGGCGCCGTCAAGGGTAGCACTTGAAATCAATTGTGATACCTGAGAAGCGCTATTTCCAGTCATATCAATTGACAAAGTTGCGTTATCACCTGAAACAACAGCAGTTGCAGGGTGAACAAAGTAACCGTTCAATTGATCATTTTGGGCTTGACTTGAACTATTAACAGTATAGTCAACGGAATAAGTTCCGTCAGCTAACTGACCAGCAGCAGGTGCTGTAGTCGTTGTTGCATCATCGGCAGATGCCACATTGTGCTGTGCTGAAACGCCAGCGGCACCAATTCCCATTGCAACAACTCCGGCAGTCATCCACATCTTACCGGCTTTAAACATTTTTACTCGCATAACTATCTCTTTCTTTGGTTAATTCTTATCGTCTTAGTGCTGACGACGGTACTTGTAAGCGGTGCTCAAACCGAGCAAGGCCAAAATACCGAACGTAGCAACAGCATTATCACTTACACGTGACATTGCCTTTGCACCAGTCTTTGGCAAAGCAGCACTTCCACCCTTAGCGGCTGGCGTTACGTCAGCTGCAGGAGTAGTTCCCCCATTGTTCGTTGGAACAACATTGCCACCGTTAGCAGGGGTAACATTACCGCCATTGTTTGTTGGCGTTACCTTACCACCGTTGTTAGATGGTGTGTTGCCACCATTACTTGGGGTTGGCTTTGGTGCTGGAGTTGGGTCAGGCTTTGGTGCAGGTGTAGGAGTGGGCTGTGGAGTTGGGGCTGGAGTAGGATTTGGCGTTGGCGTTGCAGGCAAAACAGACTTACCATTTTGATCAACGTCATTAATGTTGAAACCAGCCTTAGCGCTCTGAGTTTGACCCATAGCACTGAGGGTGACATCCAAGTCCAAAGTTCCCTTCTTCAAGTCACTCTTTGGCAAAGTTACCGTGAAGTTCGTACCACTCTTAGTGGCAGCGTGACCATCAATTGACATGTTCGTGATAAAGCCAGCGATTTGAGCGGCGTTTTCGCCAGTCAAACTTAGTGAAACTGTAGCGTTGTCACCCGAAACAACAGCGGTTGCTGGATGAGTAAACATATCGTTCAACTGTTCGTCTTGAGTTGAATCAGAACTTGTAACCGAGTAATCGATTTGATAAGTTCCGTCAGCCAAACCTGAAGCAGCTGGTGCAGTGACTACATCATCAGCAGAAGCCATGTTTTGGTTAGCAGCGATGCCAGCGGCACCGATACCCAATGCGACAACACTAGCGGTCATCCACATCTTACCAGCTTTAAACATCTTAACGTGCATATTGCGTTCCATAATTATATTCTCTCCCCTATAACTATCTATAACGCTACACATCTGGTAACTATTTAATTAGCTACTCAGATGAGTAGCAACTTCTCTCAATTACTTGAACAAATCCAAAACGGTTGCTGGAGCAGCTGCTTGTGCAGTTGCAGGAGCGGCTTGATTTGTTTCGTTAGTCTGACCTTCATAAACAACTGGTGAAGTTGTTTCTTCAGTCACACCATTGATGTACAAGTCAGCCTTTTCCGTCATGAAGTAAGATACTTGCATGTCAATCTTGTGGTTCATCGCCTCCTTAGGCAAAGTAACCGTCCAGTTAGCGCCGTCACGAGTAGCAGCAACACCATTAAAGGTCCATGACTTCAAAAGTGATGAAAGGAAGTCACCGGCAAAGCCGAAGCTTGATCCACCCATGTTGAAAGTCAAAGTAACGTTATCACCCTTAACAACAGCAGAAGCTGGGTTAGGAATGATCTTAGCCATTACAGATGGCTTATCAGTGTTGTACTTGTCCATGCTGAAGTTTACATTGTACTGACCATCAGCCAAAGTTGAATAATCAGCGGCAGGAGCTTGAGCCTGGGCTTGTACTGCTACTGGAGCAGCGTCATCAGCTGAGGCGACGGCTTGGCTACCCATAGCACCTGCACTAAGTCCTAGTGCAACGGCACCAGCAGCCAACCACATCTTACCTAAGTGAAGACGATTAATCTTTACGTTCTTTTCCAAAACAATTCCTCCAATCAAAAATTCATTGTCTTTTTGACTAAGGCCATTGTAGCACAAGACTAAATTATATTTAAAAAATCTTAATGTTTTGGTTATCTTTTATCATGCGATAACACAGGCATTTCCGACTTATTTAACAAAACTGGTCTATCTGTATTTATATATAAAATTAAAAAATACCGCGCCAGAATATCTGCCAATCACTGGCTTTTTTAGCGCTCTTTTGGCTTGCCAGTGGGAGACCATAATCATCAATTTTGCTACCAGATAGGAAATCGGTCTTTAACGCTGGTCGAAGGGAAAGTACCCTTTCGCCCGCCCGAACACTATCAACCTTAATCTGGTTAGGACGGTCAAAGCCCAACTGCCCCTTCGCCGACTTCTTCAACCAGTAGGTCCGCTTGTCAGCAACGGTTAGTTCCAAGTGACCCGCTTGGGTCTTAGGGGCACGAATTTTTTCTGCCTTCTTTAGCTTCTCACCGGAATTAAAGGTAACCGGTTTGCGCTGCTGCAAAACTTCCTCAACCGCATCAATCGTGTCCTGGTAACGCTCAATTTGGTCGGTGTAGCGCCCTGCTCCAGAAACAACTGTAATAAATTCATGTCCGTCACGATCCTTTAGTAAGCCGGTAAAGGCACCACCAGATTCAGGCGTAGAACCCGTCTTCAAACCTTCAAAACGCAACTTTTCTTTATTTTTCAGTTTAGGGACAACTTCCTGCTTGAACTTAGCGTATTCCGTTCGCTTAATCTTATTGACCCCGTCGACAGGATGGTACACCAAGCCGAGCTTTTCGTAGTAGTCTCGTAAATTCGGATCGAGTTCAAGATTCTTACGGGCCAAAATAGCCAGTTGCTCAACTGAGGCAGTATTTTCAGCTTTATCGCTAGCTGACTTTACCCGGTAAGGACCCATATCCTCGTTAACTTGTCCAGTGGCGTTGTACCATTTCGAACCATTGAGGTGTAATTCATGGGCCCAGAAATTCAAGGCTTCTTGTTCAGTCATCCCCTTAGGCTTAACGTAATCGGCCAAAGCCAAAGCGGCATCATTGGCCGAGGAAGTATACATGGCGCCAAAAAGTTCAGAAACTCGAATCTTCTGGCCGGAGTGGATATCGAGATGGGCGTAGCGGTCGTTGTCCTTGTTGGACCAGTCCGACTTCTTGTTAATTTCAATCTTGTCATCCCAGTGCAACTTACCGGCTTTAATCGCCTTTAAAACTGCATAGGAAGTTAACATCTTACTCTGAGAAGCAATGCCGACCTGGGAATGGCTGTCTTTTTGACCCAGAATTTGTCCAGTCTGCGCGTCGATGACAATGGCGTGTTTGGCTTTCACCGAAAGCTTGACAGGCTTAACCACCTGCGTCGGCGCAGTTTTTTGGTGGCCATTTTGTCGAATGAAAATAATAACAACCCAAATGATTAAAACAGACAAAAGAAGGGCGATGCCCGCTAAACGCCATCGCCGCTTCTTCAAGTAGCCGTCTTCTTGTACACGAAGACGACTCGCTCGACTCATTTCTTGTTCTTGCTTTGTTTGATCAAATTCCATGTCAAATCAATTAGTGCGTGCCAAAGAGGCGATCGCCCGCATCCCCCAAACCAGGTACAATGTATCCGTCTTCGTTCAAACCATCGTCAATTGAAGCCGTGTAAATATCAACATCCGGATGAGCTGCTTGAACAGCCTTAATCCCTTCTGGTGCCGACACTAAGGTAATTAACTTAATCGACTGAGCCCCATGCTTTTTCAAGGTATCAATGGCATCCTTTGCGGAACCACCAGTTGCCAACATTGGGTCCACCAAAAGTACATCACGCTTATCGATGTCTTCAGGCAACTTCAAAAAGTATTCGACGGGCTGCAAAGTTTCTTCATCGCGGTACATCCCAATGTGACCGACCTTGGCAGCCGGAATCAATTGCAAAATACCATCGACCATCCCTAAGCCAGCACGTAAAATAGGTACGACAGCCAGCTTCTTTCCGGCTAACTGCTTCTGAGTTGTCTTAGCAACCGGCGTCTGTACTTCAACGTCTTCGACCGGCAAATCGTGGCTAGCCTCAAAAGTCAGAAGCATAGCGATTTCGTCAACTAATTCACGAAAATCCTTCGTTCCAACGTCCTTATTACGAATAATTGTCAACTTATGCTGAATCAAGGGGTGCTTAACTTCAATGACTTGTCCCATCTGAAACCTTCCTAACCTTTGTACTTACTTGACTTGATTATACCAAAAAGCCTGCTAAACCGCAGGTTTTGAGACTGGAAGAAGGAATAAGTCGCAGAAATCTGGCATAGTTAGCCGATAATTTTGTTATAATGAATTGGTTCTGCGCTCATAGTTTAACGGGATAAAACGGGGACCTCCTAAGTCTTTGCTCCCAGTTCGAGTCTGGGTGAGCGCATATAGCATGTTGATATATCAGCGTTTATAAGCTATTTGTAGCATTTATGTTGTGAAAAAAGGATTCAACCTACAATTAGATTGAATCCTTTTTTACAACACATCAACAACTATTTTGAGCTGAGAATGTCTTTAATTTCCTGCAACACTACAAGTTCTTGATTAGGCTCATTTTCTTCTTTCTTAGGCTTAATTATAAACTTATTAAAGAACTTCACTAACAAGAACACAACAAAAGCGATAATCAAGAAGTTAACGAGTTCGTTAAGGAAGGCACCATAGGTAAAGACAAGATCCTTTGTTACGACTAACTTTAGATTAGCCAAACTTGAACTTCGTCCCGTAAATACACCGATTAAAGGGTTAATCAAATTAGTGGTTAACGACTTGACCAGGGATACAAGTGCACTACCAATAATCACTCCGACAGCCAAGTCAAATACATTTCCCCTGGAGATAAATGTTTTAAACTCATTTAAGAATTTTTTCATTGCTGTCCCTCTTAGTATCGAAATAAAATTCGAGCCTGATTACTTCTTACCTGTCACATCTTCAAACTTTTCCTTTGCCTTGTCGGCAAAGTTTTCAACAGCGTCCTTTACATCTCCAACAACGTCCTTGGCCTTGCCTTTGGCTTCCTTTGCCTTACCTTCGACTTGATCCTTCTTAGCATCCAAATTTTCTTGTGACATAATAAATATATCCTCCTTTTCTTAATATCATCATTATATACAGTTCCAAGGAAAAATATACAGAAATTTTAGCGTATATAACCAATTTAATAAAAATAAAGTGCACTACTTAATTAATAGCAAATAAAAAAGACTCTAACCGATTAAGTTAGAGCCTTTTGTTTATCTTAAATTATGGGTGGTTATAGAACTTGTCGGCATCAAACCATACTACGCCATTGCCATCAGTGAAATCAATTCCTACAGCGTTATCTTTAACGTCGTATTCATCAATGACACCGTTGTTGTATGACTGCTTGAAGCGAACCTTTGAACCAGCAACAATGTCATTAGTCTTAGCTTCATCATTATAAAGTACGTCTAATGGAATACCGTTATCGTCCCAGTTAAATGGTTCTGCTGTCAATTCATCAATTCGAGCCTGCACGATAACGTGGTGCGTTTCAACCGCTTGCACAGTTAACTGACCACCAAGTAAGAATTCTCCACCTAGGGCCTTGAACTTTTCAATAGCACCGTTTGGCTTTGGCTGTAACGGACGTGATGGCGTAATTTCACTTCCTCCACCCATATAACGGAAGATGTGCCATTCTGGGTTGCCATCTAGTCCGAGATACATGTCATAGTCCAACTCTACCACGGCCGTGTTAGGGGCACCTAGGTAGTAGAAACATGAACTGATTTCAGTATCGTTACCGGTCATAATGCCAGTGTGGCAAGCGCCTCCTGCTGCCTTTCCGTAATCAGTTCCCCAGATATAAATATCTCCGGCCTGTGCATCTACCGAACCATCAGCATTCTTTTGGACTTCCTTAAATCCTGCCGCTTCCAAATCCTGCTTCAAAGTTCCGGTGTAGTGGCTGCGTTCCAAATAGGACTGATCAATAGCTCCAGCAGCGTTCAAGATAAAGTAAACAAATCCAGAACAGTCAAAGTATTGTGTTCCGTTTGCTTCTAATCCATCACGCTTATCCCAGTCCATCGAATAAGTTACACCACCTACGAATGAACGTGCAGTATTGACTGCAACTTGTGCGTTATATGCCATCTTAGTTACTAACCTTTCCCGCTTCTGCGTTCATCTTGTCGTAAGTCGTTTGGATATATTGCTCCAAATCAGGCTCAGTAAAGTGTTGGCCAATGTTGTTAGCGTGCAATCGTTCTGCAAGCATCTTAACGGCCGCTGCCTTCTTGGCTGGTCCACTGGTTAACTGGCTATTCGCCACGGCAGTAATCGCCTGTTCGGCCATGTTACATGCAAATTGAACGTTCTTATTTCGGACGTTGGCCTTCAACAATCGGACTGTCGCTTTCAAAGGTTCTTTAAACAGGTAAACAACTGTCCAAATAATTCCAGCGAAATACAATAAGTTATCTAAATTAAAACTCATACTTGTTCTCCTTGTAATCTAACAATCTGGTCTTTAAGTTCACCAACCTGTTGGTTAAGATCATCAATGATTGTTTTTTGTTCACTGACCGTTTTAGAAAGCTGACCGTTTTCAACTGTCAACTTCGCTATTTCGGCCTTTAAGTTTCCTACTTCTTCACGAGATTCTTTTACATTCTCGTTTAGTTCTTTAACAATTTCTGAAAGCGTGTCATCACGCTTATTCTTATACGTGAAGCTGTCCCGTTTGAAAGTGAAGAAGTAACCGACTAGCGTTGTAAAAGCTGTAACACCAGCCAATACTATGGCTTCACTCAACTTCATCAATAACCCCCTTTAGCTTGTAGGCTGGCTCATCCATACCAACTAGAAAACTGAATACAAGCATGGCAAAGAAAATGAATGTCGAAAAACTAATCTTATGGCTTAAAATACCGTCCCAACCAAAACTTAGGGTTAGAACGGTAAACAAAGCAATGCTGATGATAATCAAAAATGACCTGATCTTATACCACCAGAAATCCCAAGCAGAATTAACAATCGTCACAACGCCGATTACGACGTAGGATAATCCAGGGCCAAAGTCATCGGTCCAATCCAACAAAGGTGGAAGGGGATGCTCTAGTGTCCTAAATTTCATGATAATCACGACACCGACAAAGAATTCAATCAATCCAATCAAGAACAAATCTTTATTTCTTAAAATATGACGTAACATTTAATTCTCCTTTCACGTTGGCATAGCATCAACAGTTACCCACATACCACCAAGACGATTTGATTTACCTGAACGGAAACCATAAGCAGAAACCAATACGTTTGTTCCAGCTTCTTTGTAGGCTGAAAATCCAGAAGAAGAGTCGTCATAAAACTCTAGTGCTGTATCTTGAGCAGCATTAAAACCGGTAATATCATCAAAATAAACACGGTTATATGTGCTATTTGTTGGGATAGCACCACTGATAGCAACAAACATTCCTTGGCGAACTAGTGCTATCTCCCCAATCTTGTTACTTTTACCACTGTCTCCGTAGACATTTACCTTCTTAGCTACAGTTAATGAACCTCTTTTTATTGCTGGTAAATCCAAGTTGATAGCATCAATTCCAGCCTTATTTTGCAAGATACGGTTATCATAAGCACCGGTCTTTGAGTCAATCATCATGCTTAACAATTTACCTTGACCTGTGACGTTATTTTGAACGTTCTGAATGCTCTGTTTAACTTCATCTAAATTACCGTTCGAAATGTCAATGTAATTAATGGAATTATCATCATACGTTGGATACGCTGCTGAAATTATACGGTGGCCAAAAGTTGCTGGGTTTGACAAAGGATAGATATTCAGTACTAGGGAATCATTAGAAAGGGATGCGTTAACCATGACATTGGTCATGTTTCCCCACTTAGTTGTCACTAATTTGGCGTTCTTGAACTCAATCCAAATGCTTTGATCTTGTTTCATTGGCGTCCAGTCCCAATGACTGAATGCGTCCGAAATTTTCATATCAGAAGTTGCCGTTAAGATAGGGTTCGTCGCACTACCACTTCTAATTATTTCTTCGAGTTGGTTCAATCCGGTACTGGTAACTGTATTAATTTTAGAAACACCGTCATTGGTTGCCTTGTCTACTGTTGCTTTAGCACCGGTAAGCGAGTTATTAGTTGCAGTAATTAGATCAGTCGCCTGCTTATTTAGCTTGTTTGACTTGTCGATATTGTCGTTAAGCTGTGATAATCGACTAGCACCGTCAGTCTTAATCTGGTCAATAACCCCATCGGCCACCGAAATGTAATCCTTGGCATTTTCAGCATTCAAATCAACCGCAGATAGTACTTTAACCTTGAATGAGGCCGTCGAACCGGTCTTATCTCCTTGAGAAATCTTGAAATAGGCGTTCTTAAAGTCGCCCATATCCATTCCCCATTGCTTGGGAAAAGTGTATTCAAAAACGCCACCGGGATTGTCGATGACGTTTACGTTCGTATCTACGATTTTGTGTTGACCAGCAGTCGTCCCCATGAAAGTAACCGTGTTACCAGTTAGATTGACTGGGTCCCCATTGGCCGTCAGTGTAACGTGCAGTGTTTCAAGGTTTCCATCGCCCTGCCGTAACGAAACTCGGGGGTTTTGAATTTCTGACTTGGTAATATCCAAGTTTAAATTAATGGTTTGACTCACGTTCCCTTCCTTCCTCGAAAGCATCTAGCAAGATGTCGTAAGCTTCTGCTTCATCGCCTGCTAGCTTTTCTTCGTATTCATTTAGTGCACCTTCAAGTTTTGAAAACTCTTGTTCCGTATCTTCCTCGAAGATGGAACGTTCCTGCTTAATTTCAGTTAGTTCCTTGTTCAACTTAGCCATTTCACGGCCGGCGTCTTTTGTTTGGACTTTCTGGACGATATTACCCTTCTCATCAACTTCAAAGTTGTTGTCAGTCACGATATTTGCCTCTTCTTCGGCCAATTCTTGAATACGTGCAACAATCTTTTTCAGCAATCGAGTACGATAGCGTGATACCTGCCCAGTTAACTTTGCATTCTTCAAAAACAAAGCGACGTTTTCAAGTTGATAATTCTTAATCTTAATCATTTAATTTTCACCCATCCTGTTGCTTGATTGTTGCTTACTGAAGTTGGTAGGTAGATAGACCACGTTTGAGCCATACCCTTAAGTGTCTGTGACAAATCAGCACCACCAACAATGATACGGTTGTTGAACGTCACATCGTCAAAAAAGTTAAATCCAGCATTAGCACCATTAACCTTAGTATCATATCGATACCAGGCCAACTTAATACGTGGATCAAAACCAGTGCCTACATAGTAACTCGTTAAGTCAGCCGTACTACTTGACGTAAAGGCCAAGAACTTTCCGTCTTGGGCCAAGTCCATTGACAGTCCACGATATGAATTGGCCTGACCTTTATGGTTCATCATCTTCAAGTAACCGATCGTTGTACCTTGATAGTCAAACTTTTGCCCATCTTGTTGCAACGTTGTTGTGGTCGTACCTGAGTCAAACATAAAACCGCCAGAATTCATGGATAACTTGTAATTACCATAATTCAGCAAAACACCAGACGTGTTAAACGTAGCCTTCATGTTAGCGGCTGTGACAGTCATACCATTGCCGTCAATCACAGTTGAACCGTACTTACCGTCCCAACCTGATTTAATAAACTGTGATACATCGCCAACCAGCGACTTAACGTTCATGTTAATCACGTTCGTTGTGGATGCGTCAATCTGGCCGCCTTTGATAAAGTTAGCTGATAGATGGCCTGACGTAATTTGATCAGCGCTAATATTCAAGGCCGCCAGATTCTTAACCATGAAGTTATTGAAATCTAGTGAACCACCAGAAATCGTGCTAGCGCTCGTCTCAAACTTTTGCCACTTAGAACCGGAGTAGTAATACATCGCTATTCCGTTTTCTTCGTTAGGGTCTACCTTGTACCAAATGTCATACTTCTGCGGTGTTTTTGGTTGTTCAGTTCCACGGTAAACCGTTCGATTTCCGTTCTGTTCGGCCGTGTTATCTGCCCATTGCTGGTCGGTCTTAGCACTTAGTATCCAAGCGTTTCCATCAAAGTAATACATCTCCGTCTTACCGTTTGGCAGTAGCTTGAACCATACATCGCCCTTCTTAGGGTTCTTAGGTTCTTCTGAACCGTATGACGTTGAACCTGAACCATCAGAACCACCGTGACTAATGTTCCAAACACCTTGTTCAGCAACAGCGTTAACTGTTGAGGCAAGGTTGTTAATGCTTGACGACAATCCATTCTTACTTAGGTCTGAACCAAGTTGAGTGGTCGTATTCGCTTCGTTGATTAGGTCATAATTAACCTCAAACACACGGGTCTTGTAACTCAATCCACGGTCGTTATGCATGATGAGGACTGTATCGCCCAAATCCAGTCCAGAAGTTTCAGCAATCGTTGCTGAATACTGAATAGCTGGGTGGTTAACTTCCATCAACTCGTTGTACGCCGTTTTAATCAGCGTATCGACGTTATCGATGCTGTCGTATGTCTTTACAAGCAAACGAGGTTTTCCGTCGATATGGCCGTATTCTGACGTTGCTGATGGGTCATTAAGTACCAAGTCACCCTTTGGTTTATTCAGGGGATTTCCCTTGGCCGTTGACCAGTCAATATCTTCAATCGTGATACGACGCCCGTACCCATCAGGGGTCTGTGTACCATCGTCCTTGGTTTCGCCTTCTGATACCTGTTCGCCCTTACCTCGTGGCAAGATGGCCGTGTAAATATTGGAATTATCGCCTGTACGTTCAACCGTCAGTAGGTTAGAACCGTGAACAAACACCTTGGACGTATCTTCTCCCTGACGCACGACATAGTCCATATAACGACCGGTAATCTGATTGCCTTGTATCGTCACATAAAAAACAACCTCGCCGCCTAGTCCCTTAATAACGGTACTAATGGCGTCAAGATTGTTGATGAAGTAAAAATTAGTTTGTAAAGTTCCAGAAATGTTACAAGTACCCAAATGCCAAGGAGTATCCCCAAGAGCAACATTCATTAAGTCTTCGGGGCCCGCATTCGTAAATCGGCGGTCTTTGATATAGCTGTATGATGACAATTCTTGATAAGCCAACTCATAGGCCGTGTATTCGGTCTTATCGGTTGTATCTTTAATCGTCATCAAGCGTAACAAGACAAACTGACCAGACTTCAATGGGTGCGGTACACCCACATAACGAACTTCGTTACCAAATGAATTACCAGCAGGCAAAGAAAAGTCCATCGTAATCGCTTCGTTAATCTTAGCGGTTAGATGGGCTTCGATGAAATCCTGCTTATTGCGCATGCCAATAATGTTCTGTTTTTTATCAAATAGGTAAATCATAGTAATTTAACCCTGTATTTAACATTTAACCCTTTAGCACCCGATACACGTACTTGATCGCCAAGCTTAATGCGAGCTTCAAAGATATTCGTTTTCGTAATATCAATGTAATTCAA
This sequence comes from Eupransor demetentiae, assembly GCF_963930865.1. NCBI lineage: Bacteria > Bacillati > Bacillota > Bacilli > Lactobacillales > Lactobacillaceae > Eupransor > Eupransor demetentiae. The sequence goes on from NZ_CAWVOH010000001.1 coordinate 681,948, forward strand.
GATACTAGTTCCATTCTGGTTAATCTGTCGATTATTGATGTCAACCACGATAGTTGAGTTAGCCGGGATTGAACCATTAAGGACTAATGACCAATCGTTACCAATCGTTAACTTAAGTGTGTTAACTGACGATGTCCCGTTCTTAATCGTGATAGTATCAACATTTTGCGGATACAAAATTTGTGGGTCATTGATATACGCTACGTTCGTACCACTAACTTCCTTAACTTGGCCATATCGGTATGGGTCACTCATTGTAATTTCTATGTTACCCTCTACTCCGATTGAACCAGGCTCAGTGTTGGTTAGTTTAGTAACAGTACCAGTACGGGTAAATTCTTGCTCGTCGTCAAAGTAAAAGGTCTTTTCATCGCCTTGTAACAGTGACTTCAACCGTGTAAAGGCCAAGTTGAACTTATCAGTATCATCAGCAATCAAGAAGAACTTGACTGTAATAACATTTTTATCCAGCGATGAATTTAAGAAGAAATCGCCATCGCCAAAGGTGTCGGCCACGTTCAACTTACGAGTGTAATTATCACGTCCATCAACGTTTAGCGTGGTAAATTCTTCAATTTCATCATCTAGGTTATATCCGTTAAAAGTTAGTGACTCGATTGGGCGTTCTTTAGGAGGCGAACTGTGTTTTTCAATATCTCGAAACTCGTATGTCATGATACCTCCTTAATAAACCTGAATAGCGTTGTTACGACGCAAGTCGATGTTGTTACCTTGCTGAGTTGAAATGTCGTTAACAAACCCTTGGTAAGTGTTGTTACCCATTTGCATATTGATATAGGCCGGTTGTACCCGGTCTTCCATCTTCATCTTGACGGTCCCGTCGTCACTTAAACTAACTCCATTGGTTAGTTCTGGACTAATACCAAGGTTAAACTTTTGTCCATCGACAATTTTTCCTGCAGCATTGATTGCTCCTTGAGCCATGTCGCTAATAGAATTAGTTGCCTTGCTAGCATTATCATCAACACCACCTATGAAACCAGCAACGGTAAACATACCAATTTCTTTGAAACGACGAGATGGTGAATGAATTCCAAGGACAGACTTGGCAGCATCAAACGCTGCTTTGGCCATATTAGCAGCAATCCTTGCCGCATCATTGATTTTGTCTCTGATTCCTTCTATAAATCCGTCAACTAAGTGTCTACCAACAGAATTCAAACTGATTGAACCGGCACCATCTTTAGCATTATTACCGGCACCTTTACCAGCCCTATTCGAATTATTAAATCCGTCTGTTATACCTTTAATGAATTTGTCAATTAATTCTCCACCAGAGCGAAGTACTTCACCCAATGTATATCCGACACCGTAAACAAATTTCATGACAGCGTCTTGAGCCTTATCAGCAATATTCGGGATAGCTTGAACAAGGCCATCAATAAATTTGAAGATAAGGTTAATAGCAGCATCAATGATTGGTTGAAGATTGTCAGCTATTGAATTCACAAAAGTAACAATAAGGTTAACTGCTGATGGTATGATTTTCGGGATTGAGTCAGCAACAGCGTTCATAAAAGCAATCATCAAATTAGTTGCTGAAATCACAATTTTAGGAATGTTTTTAGCCAAAGCGTTCAAAAATCCAATAAGTATTTGAGCAAACTTGGTAACGATTTGTGGTGTATAGGTTACAAGTTGATTTAAAAAATCAAGCAACATTTGTAGCAGCGCTTGAGAAATCAAAGGTGCTTGTGTTGCAATCGTTGTTACAAAACTAGTAATCATCATGGCAAATCCTTGGCCAATAGCTGTCATGATTGGAACGGCATTTTGTGCAGCTTGATTTGAATTATTTAATGCAATAATCAAATTAGCAAACGCCTGTACAGCAGCCGCAACTCCAAATGCTAATGCAGACATTCCTGCTGTTGCTAAAGCAATACCGGCACCAACTTCTAGTGCTGCAGTTCCCAAAGCCAAAAATCCAGCAGAACCTGCTGTAAGAGCTGGCCCAAGCAATGCTAGGACTCCAAGAATAACGCTAATTGCAACCGTAACTGCAGTTAATGTTCTAATTCCTTGCTTGCCCTGCTTTGAAAGTTCCGTGATAGCAAGAACTAGCGCAGCCATTGATCCAATAATCAAGGCAATTCCTGCTCCAATCTCTAAAATAGCTAAACCTAGTTCAGCCATACTTTTACCAGATCCCTTTGCTGCAGTTCCAGTAGCCTTAGTACCTGCTGCAGCTTCTGCAGAAGTTCCTGCAACGGCAGTATTACCGGTTGATACACCTAAAAGTTTTAGAACTAACTGACCAAATCCCTTAGCTGTATTAGCAACAATCTTAACGGTTGAACCAAGAACGCCAGTAATCTTTGACATGTTCGTGATGAACGTACCAGCCATTGTTACGGCTGGCCCAATAGCCGTTGACAGTCCGACAAAATTACGAATTCCATCAGCAAATGGACTCTTGCTGGTCGTTGCCCAACGAACAGTATTATTAGCCATATCAAGCATAGCCCCTGATACACTTGATTTAGACTCCATGGCTGCATTAGTAAATGAACCCCAGTTATCACTCAAACGCTTTAACTTAGAACCGATGTTCTGTTGCATTTCGGCCGCTTGACTTTCCAAGAAAGCAGTAGCTTGTGAACCAGAACTGGTGGTTTTTTGTAGTTCCTTAGAAAATGCATCCCAAGAAGTAGTTGTGCTTCCGGTCTTGTCCTGAATACTTTCTAGCAATGGAAGCATGGCACCCATACCAGAAGTACCGAACATATTTTTAAGGGCCGCAGCTCGCTCCGAAGATGACATGTCCTTTGTCTTGTCACTGATTTCTTGAAGAATCTGTGGGAATGGCTTCATATTACCTTGCGCATCATTAAAACTAAGGCCAAGGGCTTGCATTTCCTTTGAAGCAATCTTAGAAGGTGCTTGCATCTGGATAATAGCGTGGTTCAAGTCTTGAGAGGCCTGTGCCGCACTAAATCCCTTGTTGGTCAACAAACCAATGGCCGTCGAGGTATCTTGCATCGAGATACCTGCATTAGAAGCAGTACCACCAATCGTGGCCAATGCTTGCTGCATATCTTCAATAGAGGCGTTAGACAGGTTAGCCGTTTGGGTCAAATCAGCAGCAGCCTGCGCAGGAGTACCAATCGACTTACCCCAAATGTTCATCGCTTGCTGTACAACGTTGGCCGTAGTCTGTAAATCAGCACCAGCGGCCGTGGCAGCACGAGCAACGGCAGGAAATTCCGCTTTGATTTGGTCCAATGAAGCACCATCTCGTGCCATGGAAAGCATGGCATCAGCAGCTTCCTTAGATGAAACCGGCAACTCGTTACCCATTTCTTCGGCAACTTTAGTTAACCCCTTAATATCCTTAGCGGTACCACCGGCAACAACAGCCGCTTGGTTCATCGTTGATGAAAACGAACCGTATGACTTAAGCGCTGAAACACCTAGAACTGAAACGGCGGCCTCGGCAATTTGCATGCCTGTTCCGATTGATTGAATCTTATTTTGAACTGAACTAGCCACGTTTGAAGTTGAACTGCTAAAATTTTTCATGCCATTAATGGCTTTCTGAGTTCCTGAATCAAATCCTGATGTATCAGCACTAAATACTGTCTTTATTTCGTATTGTTCACTCATGATTTACCCTCCTTTCCAATTTGTCTAATAGATCGAGATTGTATTCTTTCTCGATTTTTTGTTTTTTTTGTAGTTTCATCAGCTTGCGTTGTTCGTCGAAATCAACAACAGCATTAGGGTTATAACGCTCCTTAAGGCGGTTGTAGTTGCTTTCAAACTCTTTTCCATAGAAACTATCGAAGTCTTTAAAAATAGGTTTACCGGACTTGTCAGTGCCTTGAATCAAAGCATTAGCGAACGCCTGCATGTGGATATCTTTTTGATGGTCCAACTCTGAAAGTTGATAGGCTTCCATGCGCAAGTTGTACTCATCAATCGTCATATCTTCGAGTTGAGAAACACTGGATAAACCAAAATAGCGCAACCCGTTTACCAACAATTCGTGGTACGTGGTTGCGCTGTCTTGCTCTTGGCCGCTTACTTGCTCTGTTGAGCTGCGGCCACCTTTTTTGACGTAAACTTTGAATTTAACAACGCATCGATAACCTTTTCAGTTAATTCATCAATGTTAGTGTTGTCATCTTCCAAGTAAGCGTCCATTTCTTCCACAGTCAACTTTTCATCTGCTGCTGCGTTTGCTGAAATCAGAATATCTTCAAGCGCTTCTGGGTCGTTCATTGAAACCAGACGGTTAATACCCATTTCAACGCCAACACCAAACTTAACGCCGTTAGCATCAACTTCCTTAGTCTTGTCCAACTCACGGATAAAGCGCATGCCAAACTTAAATTGATGTTCAGTTCCATTGATAGTTAGTGTAAAAGCCATTTTGTTACCTCATTCTTAGTTTTTATCGGGCTTTTAACCCCGTTCGGACGTATAATCCGCCGTCGCTGTCATAAATTACTTGCTAGTCGACTTAGGTGCCGTAGCACTGTTAGATGACTCTGAACTGGAAACGACGCCCAAATCACGGAAGTTGTAATCAGTGCCGTTACTTGCGTCGTCAAGCTTAAGCGTCAATTCGCCACGCTTGGCAAATCCGCCGTCGATATTGGCTTCAAACTTACGAGTCAATGAAGCGTCTGAGTCGGCGCCTTCTTCCATTGAAGTCAATCCGGCACGCATGTAACGTGCTGCATAAGTATCTGCCGCAGAACCTGGAGTATCCGTATAGACAATCCAGAATTCAACCTTTTTGTTTTGTTCGTTGGCATCGTCCAACATGTCCAAGATATCTTGGTTAGAAGCCAAGATTTCCAACGACAAAGTTCCATCAGTTGAACCACCCTTTGAAACTGATCCGTCCTTGGTATCTTCGGTCTTCTTGTCTCGCGAGGTCTTGTATGAATAAGTTGTCTGATAAGCAACCTTGATACCCTTGCGCTTTGCTTCGTCTTCAAGCAAACGAGCAAATACCAAGGCCTTACCGCCAGACAGTGCCTTCAAGCCTGTTTCTGCCATGTATATAATCCTTTCTTATTACACTAAAAAACACGGAACGTTACATCTAACGTACCGTGCCATAGAATGACGTTGTCTTCTTGCTCCTCTTGTACCGAGTTAACGGTGTACATGGGGTCAAGTTCGACAGTGTAGCCATCAATCTCAGAGAGACCCATGACGTACTGATAAATTTTGTTTTTAAGTTCTTCAACGGTTTGTCGGTCTTCCTTATCGCCAAATACATGGACGGTTAAGGATGGTTTAGAACGCAACACGCCTTTGGCCGGTGTGTACTGTTGAAGACTTGTAGCGCCCATATAAACAATCGGTTCATCGTGATCAAACTGCTTAAAGTCTGGCGCAACGTCAAAATAACGTTCTTCGCCAACCATATCCAGTAGATGTCCTCCGATTTCCTTATATAGGGCGTATTCTGGTGTGTCAACCATTTAGGATAGCCTCCAGATTGCTAATGAAGACGTTTTTATGAGCCATAAACGCCTGATACATGAACAGCTTAGGTTTGATAAACCGAGTTCCGTTTTCTTGGGCGTAACCATAGTTGAAATTCTTGTTATAGGCGTTCGCTGTCACTGTACCAACAGCAGTAGTTGAGGTGCTAACCACATTAATATTCGTGCTGCGCTTCAGAAAACCAGTTTTGACGGGAGCAAGACGTGCTGCCTGTTGTTGTGTGCTAGCTGCTGTCGTTTGAACTAACCGCTTAGCACGTTCAGGCAATAGCTGTCGCTTGTTGGTCATTGCTGACACAAACTTGTCTGCCCCTTCAACCCTAATTGACATCTGTGCGCTCCTTCGTGCCGTTTAGCTTAACTGTGACGGACTTGCGATAACCAACCTGTTGGCCTTCAATCGGCACATACTGATTACCATCAACAATTGCAAATTCAAAGCTAGGCAGCGGCATAGCTGTACGAATAATTAACTGGTCATAGGCCACAACACCATAGTCACGATAGGATTTTGCAGCGGACATGGTTGTCACGTTCGCAATAAAACTCCCAATCTTGACGTTAGCTGTTCCAGGCTGTTTCACACGAGGGTCTTTTGAGCGTTTTGCCTTGTTGTACAAGACAATTTCTGTTGACATGTTCAATAGAAAATCGCCCTCCCTCGCCGTGGCCCATAATTGTCCTTATCCCGATAGGCGTTAATCTCTTTCATGTAAGGGTCAAAGTCATTGTCACGGAAAGTCATGGTTAAACCGTCCTGTGATGATGACTTCATACCCTCGTTACCGATGCGAGAAAAACGTGATGCCGTCACATCATTCACGATATAGTCGAACTTCGTCGGGATACGGGTTGGGTCTTCAATCCCAAGCAAGACAGCTAGACGATTGCGCACCTCTTCTTCAAGAATATCAAGCTTATCTTCAACACTAACCGTGTTGCTAACTAGCTTGGCGTATCGTTTTGCTACTGTCATTTACTTGCCTCTCTTAGTTACCTGACTTAGCTGCGCTTGAACCAGACTTACCAGCCGTCAAGATAGCCTTCTTGTTGTTGTCGGAAATCCATGCACCGTACTTACCAGCACCTTGCAATTCAACACCAGCAAAGTTAGTAGCATCAATGGTACGAACGATGTTAATACCCAAGAATGCACGTCCAACGTTGTCAGGAGCAAAGATAACCTTAGCCCCTTGCATGTATTGCGTAGGCACTTCAGTAACACGGATGCCCTTCAACATCACTACACCATTAGTGTCGATGTTAGTTGCTGAGTTCTTAGCGGTCGTGGTTGCTGATGCGTCCACAATAGCGTTGTATGTTTCTGGATCAACGTAAGCACGTACAGGAACAGTGATTTCCATGTCCGTGTATTCTTGTGATGCCTTACCGAACACCTTCACTACGTCTGATGCAGAACCCAAGTCCTTGTCAGCATTGTCGGTCAACTTCTTACCAAACAAGTTGTTAAACAAACGAACCTTGGCTTGTGCTTGCAAGTCCAATCGGTCAGCTACGGCTTGGTTCAATTCAGCGTTCACAGTGAAACGGTCAAGCCCTTCACGAATAGCCCAAGTATCGTCGTAAGGCACGTCAGTATTCTTGTAGATGACTTCTTTCAACTTACCAAAACGATTTGAGTTGTCAGAACCGTTTCCAAAGGCGGTGTTAGCATCGGTACTATACTTACCAAGTTCTGCAGGCAAGTCAGTAGACTTGATAGAAAACATAGTTGCGTTATCAGTTACACCATCAATCGTCTGCAAATCTCCAAAAGCTGGTTGGAAAGCAGACAATGAGCGGAATACCGGTACAATCAAACCGGCAAATTGCTTGTCAAAAATTTGTTCATTAGCCATTTATGGCCTCCTTATTGATATTTCTTCATCTTTGCAGCAAACGGGTTATCAACGTTATCAAGCTCAGAGGCAGAACCGTTAGGCTTGCCGCTGCCGCTCAACTTCGCATCAACCTTAGCGTTTACTTGCTTTTCAATCGTGCTAGTCAACACATCAACCGTCTTATTGATGGCTTCGGCGTCTCCTAGCGTTACAAGGCTATCTGCCAAATCTGAAGGTAAACCTTTCTCGGACAATACGTCACGAGTGTTAGCCGTCAATTCACGTCGGTTCAATTCATCAAGGCGCTTCTTGTACTCAGCTTCTTGCTTTTCCTGTTCGGCCTGACGTTTCTCATCTTCGCTCATCTTGGCTAACTTAGCGCCCTCAGACTTGGCTTCATCTAGCTTTGCCTGCTGCTCTTTTTCCCACTTAGCACGAACCTTAGCAACACGTCGTTCAGCTTCTTGTTCAGCCATCTTCTGTGCTTCTTCAGCCGTGTATGTGGTTACTTGGTCTTCTTGCCCTTGCCCTTCTTGCAAGCCATCATTACCACCACCTTGTACGTTTTCATTTTTAGCTTCGTCTGTCATAACTTCTCCTTTGCACAGCGCCTGCACAGCTTCCACCAATCGGCACAAGTTCCACAAGGTCGCTCCGTTTAAAAGTTCAATAAGCAGTTAAAGGCTTGCTTAGGCACGTAATATAAAAAGGCAGACTGTTTAGTCCGCCTTTTCGTAAGTCTTTTCAAATACACCTTGAGCCACGGCGTAGACTTCATCGTTACTGTGAACGAGATAGTCGCCATCACCGGCTGTCGAGATACCAGTCATCCCCATTAGATCAACACGGAAGTTTCCCTTTTCGTCAACGGAAAAGTTAAAGTTGCCAATCCAATCAGGAACATTTTCATTCTTCAAAAAATCATCTTTCGAAACCTTGTAGGCTTCCACATCAACACTCTTGCGATACTTCATCATTTCTCCTATCCATCAATAATGTCATCGGGATTATCCGCAGCAACTACCGCACAACGGCAATTATGGTGCTTGGGCAACACGTACGGGTCGCTGCCATACTTGCTTACTTTGAAACGCTTACCGTCCATTTCCATGCAGTAACGGCAAGCACCAGCACTGGCAACCCATTCAGCGTAATCAAATCCAGATGCCTTGATGTTACGCATTTGTTGCTTACCAGACACTCTAGCCCCCTCTGTGCGCAAGATACGCTCGGCTTGGTATTTGAATACTCCAAACTTCTTACGCAAATCCTTAGCGTAGCTCATGGGGTTGTTGCCAGATAACATAGCCTGTCGCATTGCTTTGGAAACGTCATTACGCAACTGCGCTTGGTTTGACCAAACGTTATCCGACCATTTACGGCCATCATACGAACGCTTAATCTCTTCATCGGTTAGCTGTTCGGCAACGTGCTTGTAAATCTTTTGGCCAAGGTCAGCAGTCTGTGACACATCGGTGTGCAGTGACTTGTTAATCTTGGTAATCGACTCACTGGCGATAACAGAGGAGTACACTGTTGAAGCATAATCGAGTAGCTGGTCAACATTAGACACATTAGCTGGCTGCAGCCCATGCTGAATGGCGTACATATCCAACATATTAACTAACTCATGATTAGGTATCTGTGAGTTCGTCGTGTTGTCATACTCTGGATAAACCGACTGAAAAAGCGCCCACCATTGCATGAACTCTTTTGAGTTCTCATCAACAATCTTGTTAATGACTTTGGTGTTGCGCTTATCCTGACGTATTTGTTGTTTGCTAAATCGGTAGGCCTGATCACGTATGTTCATTGCTTACCTCTCAATCAAAAAAAAAAAACCAACGCATCATTCGTCCTCCTCTTCAATGTCTTCATCATCGACAGCATTGTCACGTTCATGTAAGCGCACCATTTCAGCTTGCATCGCGTTCTGTGTGACGCTTTGTTCGTCACGCAACCCTTGCATCTCGTCAGGCGTAATACCCGGCGCAAAACGGTCAAGGTATGCTTGAGGGAACGTAGCACCAGATTGCTGCAGTGTCTGAATGGTGTTGACATCATCAGTCGGCAAGTTATCCGTAAACATGAAGTTAATATCGTCAGCATCTAAGTTCCATGGACCAGATACGGCCTGTTCCAAAGCTTGAACAATACGATAGATACGGTTCAACCCCTTTTCAAACATGCGGCGCTTTGTCTTAGCTAACTGGATAACACCTAACTGCTTGTACTGCATAGCAACACCACTGGCATTGCTTGCAAAGTTCTCATCAGACACATCAGGAGTACGGCTAAACGAGTGAATGTTCTTGTACAAGCGGTTCTTATACGCTTCCACGCCGTTAACATCGTAGCTCTTAGTCAAGTATGAGGCTGACACATTGGTTTGTTGACCGGTAGCACTGATACCTGATTGAAGTACCAGTGTACGAGTCTTACGAATGTCAGCAAGCATGTCCTTCTTGGCCTTGACTAATTTATCTAAGTAATCCTTATCCTCTGGGTCAATCGCTGTACTAGCACTATCCAACAGGTCGGAAATATCGCCCTGGATAACCAACATGGCATCGTTACTATCTTGCATGTAGTTGGCCGTGTCAGACTGTGACGCATCATAAGCATCAATCAGTGAGATGACACCGTCATAATCGCCCATACGTTGGCTATTGTTCCAAAACTCAACGACTGGCATCGTAACCAGTGGCTGACGTTCTGCAATGGTGTATCCATCAGCAATACCACTCTGCATGTCAACCGGTGATGAACGGGTGTACTCGTCGTCCGTCCAGGTCTCAATAATGTACTGAATGGTTGCTGTCGTTTCCCCATTAGTACCTACCACACTAATTGGGTTGTAGCGCACAGCCATTAACGGCTTAGGGCTAACGTCCTGTGAATAGATAATGAACGTGCTCTGTGGGTCAAGCTGGACAATCTTTTCAATCCGTTCATCTTGATCCCGATAAACGTTAGCAAACGACCGGCCAAACTTCGACATATCACTGAACAAGTCGTAGTAGAGTGCATCAACGTCGTTAACCGCATTTACTTCTTCAAGAGTTGGATGTTCTTCATCGTCATTAACACTAATCGTGATGGCATTACCAACACTGAATGACGTGTGAAAGTCTGCAATCTCTTGGGCAAACGGGTGTGAGATACGCACATCAGCACCGTACTCATCACGACGTCGCTTGACTTCATCATTAATCTTGCTATCAACGCCCTTGTAATAACTGTCTAGCATCTGCATGCGTGGACGTTGGTTATCATAGTGATGCTTGATGAACTGACCCACGCGTTCAGCAGTTAGATTACTAGCGTCTTCCTGGTAGACCATCAAGGCGTTTTTTAAATTGTTATAGGTTGAGTTGTTGACGTTAACGTCCGTCATAGTCCAATCTCCTTAACTGCCTGTACTCGCTGGCGATAGTTCATGTAGCTGCCGTCCTTGTTTGTGAAGATAACCGGTTCTAAGGCATAGCCAAGCGCCTGTATAGCGTGGTCGTCGCCATCTTCCGGAATATTCAAGAACTTACCGTACTTATCTTTTTTATAAGTGAAAGTGCTCATCTCTTCAAATAAGGGACGAGCACTGGGGTGAATATGAAATTTGTAGTTCTTCATGAACTCCATGCGCTGAACGTTGGAGTCCTTACCCTTACCAACCGGCCTTACACCACGTATACCGTGTGTCCTTAGCTCTGCAATCGTACGAGGTTTGGCACTATCGGCGTATATCTGTCCAGATAGTCCGCCATTCTGTGCAATCAATCGAGCCATTGGTTCGTTCAGCAAACCGTGCTTGTAGAAACCGCCATAGACATAGATATCATTACCCTTAACAATTGCCTTAACAAAGGCCGTGGGGTCATTGGTAAAACCAAAATCAATCCCCATAATCTGTCGGCCAGTTATCGCCTTAGGGTCGAAGTCTTCCATCTCAAACAGTCCGTCAAAGACAAGACCCTCTGAAATACCCCAATCGCCAAACACAGCAACACGGGCACGGTTAGGGTTGCGCTTAACCATCTCTTTCATCGACTTAATAAAGGTGTCGTCTAAGTGATGGTTGTTGTGGTATGTCGTGGTAAACGAGAGTACGTCAGAACGTTTAGTAGCTTCATCGAAGAACTCGGACTTGAGCCAGTGCTGTTCCGACCAAGGGTTAAACGTAATGAGATGCTGATAAAATCCGCCCTCTGGCAACTCGCCACGAATAGACTCGATAACCGTGTTGAAGTCATCAAGGTTGCGCAGCTCGTAAGCTTCTTCCCACCACGTCCGGCATATCATACCCACATCAGCACGCACAGACGTAATCTTCATGGGGTCGTCCATGCCACGGAAGTAAACCTTTTGACCTGTGGGAATGAAGGTTATCTCAAGTGGGCTGACTGTGAACTTGAAGAAGTCATCAAGGCCGAGCAAGTGAACCACGAGACGTATCGTACTAAATGTCGAGTTACGCTGTGTCGTTTGGAACTGACGAATAACCAACCAATTACAGTACGGATACCTCAAGATATCATAGACAACCTTATAAGCGCCGGCCACACTCTTACCACTAGCACGAGCACCTTTTAGGGCAATGAACAGACTGTGCGAACTAAACAACTTGTAATAGTCTTGATCAACAGCTTTATGAAAATCTAGATTAATCCTCATCGCTATCCTCAAAATTATCTAACGTAATCGTTACTCGGCCTGTCTGATTACCAACCATGCTTGCGTTAGCTTCTGCAATGTCCGCTTCGGCCGTTAACTTGCGTAACTGTTGTTTAGCCACTTCATCACTACCTGGATAACGCTTCAATATTTCCTTAGTAGCCTGAATGCGAGTCTTAAGGTCGGCCTCTTTCTTGGTCTTCTCATAACCGCTCACAGTGGCCACCACAACCGTTTCAGTCTCTTCCCCTCTAACTACCCTAGTCAAGAATTCGATAGCTTCCTTGGCGCTCATGGTACGCTCTTCATCGAGTTTAGCCATCTTTTCAGCGATATATTTTTTAAGGTCAGGTTTAGTCAGGTTTTCCTGACCAATCGACTTGGCTGTTTTCTCCGAATAACCAGCTTTAATAGCGGATTGTTTAGCATTTCCAGACTTGACATATTCATCGGCGAACGCCTTTTGTTTAACTGTCAGTTTCATGTCATTGCTACACCTCCTTAGCTAGTTAGTCGTCAATTTTGACGTTTGTAAACACCTTATGGATAAACTCTATAATCAATGTCGCAAACGTTAGTGATAAAAACGGATGGTTAATTACAAACTGCATCACATCTCCTCCGTTAACCAAGGCATATGTTTGGCGTACATACTATTTCTAAGCTCTTGCTTCATCTTGTTGTATCGACGTACTCGTGTACCTTTATCAGTCTTAGAAGTCTTAACAAGTCGACTGTTCACACCGTTAGCACCATCAATGTTATTCTTGCGCTTCAATGCTTTCCTGCGTTCACGGTCTAGCGCTTTCTGGTAACGAACCGGGTCGCCAACAAGTGATGCGATTGGGTCGAAAACTTTAGTATGTCCCATATTAACCATTAGTTACTCCTTAAGATTTGACTGTTGCAATTTTTTCATTAGTCATATGTACTGAACAGCGAACCTGTAAGTCTGTCATCGTCACTTTGTTTCTGCAGTAAACATTGTGAACTTTTTTGATCACCAGGAAATATGTACACAGGCCGAAGCCTGCTTGTTTTATGCTAACGAATTCATGAAGTCATCAACCAGCTTTTGACGAATTACAAGCGCTTGCTGAACTTGCTGAATACCAGTCTTACCCAATGATGGGGAAGTCGTGAACTTAGATTCTTGTTCCTGCATACGAGCAATTGGAATGTCACGCATGTACTGCTTATATAATGCAATTCCATGAGCAGCGCTCAAGACTCCTGTGTTACGAAGTTCAAAGTAACGCGCCTTCAATTCAGCAGGCTTGTACTTCTTAACGGCCAACAGCATATGATTTCCAAGAAAATTACTTAGATCACGAGTTACTGAGTTAGAACCGGTATCAATAGCGCCCGTCCAATCCATACCAAGAATGTTGTCATTGTCGTAACGCTGCATACCCCACTTAACACCGTCATACGTTACCCAAGTCTGGTTCTTCTTCCATGCGTCGCCATCGCCCCAGAATAGAGCATGACTGATGTAATCGAAGATTGACTCGAAATCAAGCATTGAGTCTGCCTTTGATTTGAAGTTTTCGTAATTGTCGGTATCAGCTAAATATCCAAGAGCTGCCAACTTTTGAACAGCAGCATCAGAATTGGCTGTTTGCTTAGTCAAGTATGCCCACTGGTGTGAACCGTCAAGGTTAAATGACGGAACAGAGAACGACGGGTCGTTAGTCGTCAATGACGAACTTTCAGCGCCATCACCACCGTAAATACCAATGTTAGTATCTGGCTTATTGGCGTCCAATCCATAAGTGGCATAAGCGTCCTGATACTGGAACGTGTAAATTCCGTAATTGTTGACAGGGTTACTAGTTGCGTCCCCTTGCGGAACAATCAACAACTTAACTGGATAACCATCAATAGCACCATTGTTCAAACCAGTTTGAATTTGCGGTGCTGGATTGTGCTTAGATTGATTAATTTCAGCCCAATTACGCTGTGCAACGATGTTTCGACCAGTAGTTTCGTCAATATAATTTGACTTGATACTTGCTTTCTTAACAGGTTCCATCGATAAGTTAAAGTGAACTGTTTGTGATTTGGTTGCAGCAGCATCACTAAAGAACGACAAACCATAGTTAGCTCGTTCCCAACCCTGTGACGAGTCGCCCTGCTGTTTAACTGTTGCGTATCCGGTTGAGATGGTATTGCCAAGTGCATCAGTTAATGAATAAGGCATGATTACCTTAGAATCAGGATTAATACCAAAAGCCTTACCGGTTAACGTAAGCACTGGAATACCATCATTAGTTGCTGATGAACCTGAAGCTTCAATCTCGAACTGACGAACAGAACCCATTTCAGTCGATTGCTTACCCTCAATCACTCGAATATCGTACGAAGAATAATAATCGGTCGGCTTTGACCAAATTTCCCAACGTGAATAATCGCCAGATTGAGTTAATCGAGCAAATACGTTGGTTAAATCTCCCCATTTAGTTCCAAGAATTGACTTATTCTTGAAATAGAACAACTTAGTGAATGTTCCGCTATCGTCTGAAATCCAACCCCAAGTCTTGAAGTAAGAACGGTACAAGAACCACTGTGCAATACGCAAATCGCCTGGATCAGTCGTCATTGACTGGTCACTAACGGTTGTTAGAGTTGAAGCAGTACCAGTCCCACCATTAGTCTTAAGCGTGGCAATATCAGCCGTGTTGGTTGAAACTTGTGTCGTTAGGCTACTTGCATTCGTTGACACGCTGTTAAGCGCTTGACTATTAGCGGCTGCAAGTGAGTTAGCCTGCTGAGCTGTAATCTGTGCCGTGCTTCCAGCAGTCGATACAGTACTCAAACTCGTTGAGTTAACCCCAATGTTGGCAGCTAGTGAGTTCACTTCGCTATCGTAATTCTTACCGTTATCTCCTCCGCCACCTTGCGGACGTGCTTCAAGAACAGATACACGGCCCTCAACCAAATTAACGCTGGTTGCGGTGCTTGCGTTACCAGAAACATCCGTGTTGGCCGTTGACAAGGCTTCACTAGCTGTTGATGTGGCGTTATTTGCCGTTGATTGAGCGCTCACAGCATTTGAATTTGCTTCGCTTGCCGTTGAACCAGCTAGACTAGCAGATGATGCTGTCGTGTTGTTCAGTGAAGTTGCGTTAGCAGACAAATCACTAATGGCCTTTGAATTAGCCGTTGATAGGTTGTCAATTTCGGGCTGCCAGTTCTTACCATTTCCAGTTGGCTTGCTTTCCAATGTCGTAACACGGTTCTGCAAACCATCAACACGGGTATTAACCGCCTTAATGTCGCTCTTCAAGTCGTCAATATCAATCACTGATGGCAACTTAGCACCACTAGCATCAATTGCAACGTTGATATAGAACTGACCTTGGTCACGGTCGGGCCAAATCGAACCATCTGACAACTTCACTTCAAATGTGTAGTTACCAGTAGCAAGACCTGACATCGTGTCGTTTGTCATCGGCAATGACACAACACCAGCATCAACACTAGCCGTCACATTGGTTACATCGCCGCTCTGTGACTTAATAGCCACATTAGCTTGGCCACTATATGTAATTTGGTCTTCATCTTGCAGCAGTCCAAACTTAAAGACGGTTGAACTATCGCCCTGCTTGGTTTCGTTACCGCCCAGATAGGTTAATTTCTTGTAGCTTCCAACTGACTGTGGCATAATCGCTCCTTAATTTAGTGCAACAAAAAAGCAACCACTCGAAAGTGATTGCTGTATGTACTTGCGGGGAAATGTGTATTGAAAATCGTAAAAATTAATCAAAGGAAAACAATTTAAAAGTAACATTTCTAGATTGAGGAAATCAGTTATTCCCCGCAATTGTTCCGGGTGGACTTGCACCACCATCTGACACATTTCTGCCGCCTCTCCTTGTTGGGCTACGGAACTAAGAAGCCGGTACATGTTCTCGTTTATGTATCAAACTCATGATATAAATATAACACCTATATGACGGATGTAATATGCAGTTAATATGCGTTTTTCAACCATACTAAGTTATCCACAGAATTAATAATAACGATTGAAAATTGATCGCTCAAATTCATCCTTGATTAAATTCAAACGCCGAGTACAAGTTGAAACGTCAGCATGAAGTAACGTACTAATCTGTAACCATGTGTGGTATTTGTTTTTGTTGTAATGCCAGATAAGCAAATTTCTGTCACTTTCCTTCAATGTTGCAACAAACGCCTTAACACGATCCATCTTTCGCTTTAAATTTTTTAATTCGACATCAGATTCTAGCCTAATCATGTCATTTTCAATTTTGATACTTCGAACGTTTTTAGCCTGTCCGCCCCCAATGTTATCATCATTAGATTTTAAATTTAGTAATTCATACTTTCGGAACAAATATTCGTTTTTGATAATTCCGCTGAAATATTCAGTAAAAAGATTATCTGTATTATTTTTTACTTTATTAACCAATTTTCATCTCCTCTTTGATGTATGTACCGCCTGCAGGCAAGCAGGCATTAAAATGTAAGTCATCGGTCACAGCCGGATGCGCTGGAATGTGGGTGTGCATGCC
Source organism: Eupransor demetentiae (assembly GCF_963930865.1). Lineage (NCBI taxonomy): Bacteria > Bacillati > Bacillota > Bacilli > Lactobacillales > Lactobacillaceae > Eupransor > Eupransor demetentiae. The sequence goes on from NZ_CAWVOH010000001.1 coordinate 698,484, forward strand.
TCGCGGCTTAGTGGCCAAGTACAGTGGCCGCATATGTATGCCAGGGGCTACTCCTGGACTTACTGAATAATTTCTATTCCACCGGATTCCTCCGATTTGTTGGCTGTCTCGAAGACTTAGGGCAGGCCTACTAGCTACCACGTATGTATGCCTGAAAGTAGCTAACTTCAGGACTTGAATGGGATTTTGAAAATTGATAATTTTAACAAATTCCTCGTGCTGCTCTTTTTAAGTCAATAGGCATCCCACGGACTTATGTACGTCAGGATGGCGCCTGACAGCTTAATTATTTAAATATCTACAATGAGCCAGTTTTTCTAGACAGTTTAGTGACGATATCCAGGTCATATTTTTACTTATTTGTGTTGCGGTTAAAATTTTCACGCATCCAGTAAACTGTTTGTCGTGTTGGAAAACGTTGTCCTGACCAATCGTGTAACGTCTTGCGTCCAATTCCCATTAATCGACAAGCGCTAGCTTGGTTACCGTTAAGCATGAATGCTTTTTGATGAATTAGTTTTTCTAACCTCTTCAATTTCATGCAGGTTTTGTACATGTCTGTATCTTCAAACCAAAACGTTCTCAACAAATAATCAAATAACAAATCAACGTGACGTTTGTTTGGTAGGCCATGATTGTTGTTGTATTTAGATAATGTTGCTGTTCCAATTCCAGAACCTAAATAGATATCCGTCATAAGAATTCCGCTTTTCGTTATCTTTTTAAAATTCTTGTTGAACTCATACTTAACCGTTAACCAATATTCTTCTGTCGCTCGGACAAATTCATCGACCCGTGCTTCCAAATCCTCCACGGTTAACTCCTTCTAGTTGTTCTACTTCGTTAATTTGTAAATCAGGTACTAACCTACTCATACTTGGCACGATACGGAACTGTAATACTCGCTCCCCACGGTCGATGTGTACTCGTGAACGGTTTGCAACTAGTTCTGCACACCACACGTCATCGTTACCTTGATAAGCGTTGTCGATGATGCCAATTCCGTTTGCTAGATCAACGCCCTTTTTCTTGTGCGTACTGGAACGCTCCGCAATGATGGCTTCGTATCCATCGGGCAGCTTCATCGCAACACCTAGTGAAACATGCTGCATGTCTCCCTTGCGTTTTAAGTCAACGTCTTCATCAACAGCTAGGTCAATCCAATCTCCGTGCTGTACTAGTCGCGGTGTATCTTCGCTTGCATACAGAACTTCAATAGTTGGTCGCTTGCTTTCTTGAACTTTGGTGCTAATGCCTTTGACATTTCGTTGAGATACTCGTAATCGATTACTCACACGTTCCTGATTATCCTTTTTGTTCATATTGCTTAATCAACCTTTCTAGGTATACTTTTGCCTTTTTCAGGTCTTCAACACCATTCTTTTTCTTGTGCCGTGTGACGTACTTGACGACGTTTCCCTCGTAAAAATCAAGGCCGAACTCGTCAATTACATCAAACACTTGCATACCAGTTTTACCGGTATAACGGTCTGGTTTAGTTAGTTGTTCATTCGACATATTCAACACAAACTTCTTTTCCGTAATATCGAGCATGTTTAATAATCTTTTTACCAATGCTGAACCAACCAACGTCCAATACTTTTGCTCCACTTTTTGGTCCCATAATAACTTCGTATTCATTGACCAATATTCCTTCTTGAATTCTATTTACCCATTCATTTCCAATTTTTATTCTTGCGTATGCCATTAATTACCGTTTCTTTTTATAGTGATTGAAGCAGTACAAACAACGCCAACATTTGTTCGTTTTGCTTCTCTGTCAATTTCATAATTTTGTTTTGAGTTAAGACGACTTGATCAAAGGCCATAAATACATGCGCCATCTTTTCCTTTTTGTTCATATATCTCCAATCTAGGATTATCCTTATCAACTTGAAACCGGTGCGTGATGGACGTGATGTGTGCCATGTTGTCGTTTTCGAGGAACACGCGTCCGTTTAATTCAGCCTTCTGCATTCCGTCAAAAATGTACTTCTGGCAGAACGCCCAATTATCTGGGTCAATGCGTTTATCTTTCAAATGCCAATCGAATACTAAGTCACACGGCCAATCAAACTGAACACCACGCTTCATGGCTGCAATCACTTCATAAGCCACATAGTTCGTCATTTTTTTCTTGGCCGAACTAGCAGCATACCGGTTGCGACGCTCCAAGTTGATGTACTTGTTCATCGTGTAGTTGCGGAATATTTCCGGGTCAAGCGTTATCATCTGCATAAAATATAAATTGGCATTGCCACAGATTTATCAATATACATATAACTTCCGTCTTCGAAAGTAACTCGAAAATTTTCTTTATTTCGCTCAATCGTTTTTACGATGCTGTTCCGATAATTACTTTTTTCTCCAACAATAAATGGTTTGAAACTTTTTTCGAAAGTCGGGTAAAGTTCAACTGCTTTATAAATTTCCATCATTCATACCCAATGAAGTAGGCCAACGCTACTTTTTCAAAATCAACTTGATCACTATAACCATCAGCCATATATGCTTCGGCAATCGTTTCTCCAATCCCACATTCATGAAGAGTATCCAGTGCATCAAGTTCTTCATCGTTTAGCTCTGGCTGTGTTTTAAAAGTTACTTCTGCCATTAATTAATCCTTCCACATTGCTTACAAATCCATTTATTTTTATCGAAATTATACATATTCTTAGTAAAATCGTGACAATAACCGCAATATATCCACCCGTTCATTCTTCCACCTCCACAACCGAAAACAACGGTTTAATTTGTCCTGGTAATTGTTCCGATTTTTCTTGTACATAAACAAAGTGACCTTGGTAAGCTAACTTTGAACTAGTTGTTAGTTCTGGTTTTTCTCCAAAACCTGTATACTTCAAATACATTGATTTAGAAGTTTGTTTTGATGTTGATACATCTAATAAAAATCTAAGCGCATATAGTTTTTCATGTTTCATTAGTCTTCCACCTTTTCAAACTTCGTGATGTCTAACTGGCCGTCAATCATTTCTTGCTCGGTAAATTTAGAAGCTCTTTTAAAATCCCAAGTAACAGCAACTATTCCAAGCGCACAAGTTGCATACCAGTGAGTTCCATCTTTGTCTGTATCAATCGTGCGCCACTTGTATTTTTTCTCTTTAATTTTGAAATATTTATTAAAGTCATTTTCAAAAATAGCTTTGAAATAGTTAGGTAACTAGCTACAAATTTCTTTATAATCCCCATTTCGATCGTATTCCCCTTTATTTCCAACAGCATCAATAAATGACTCTTGGTCGGCAAAACGATATTTTTCTTTAGCATAATCGTTATAATCGCTTCTAAAATGTTGTTTTAATGCTTCAAACGTTTTTGGTTCTAATTCAATACGTTCTGTCATCATTACCTCCTGTTGTTTTTAAGTGATGGCTTTTTGCTATTGTTTCATCTATTGCAATTCCTGATAGATGGTACTTATTCAGGAACGCTTTTTCGCTCTTCGTATGAACAAATACGCTGTGATGTTCACGACACAAGCTAATGGCCATGCGTCCCAAGTGATTAACCTTTAGACGATTGTTACCCATACCAATACGGCTACCTTCGAGATGATGAAGATCACCGGGTTTACCGTCCAAAACGCAAACATGTTTCATTAGGCAGGCGTACTCCCAATGCTTGATTTCTTCCGGCTGCAATTCTTGAATTGGTACACGGCTTAATCCAACGTCATGATCTAAGCAGAAGTCCAGCAGCATGTTGATGAACTCATTCGCCTTGCTTTTCACACCTCTTGCGTTCGACAAGCTAAAATCTTCATCGCCCGTTAGGTAGAAATATCGAAACTTGAAATACTCATAAACCAGGTTAGGAATACCCGCCCAAGCACCACCAATTTGTGCTCGTGCAATGTCGTTTATGATTGCCATCGCAAATTTACGCTGCTGTGCGCTCACAGAACGCTTGTCAGCCACTTCAATGCCGACCGAATGTAAATACCCTGCTGTGTATTTTTCGAGCTTATACAGGCTGTCATCGTCTTTTAACTCAACCGTTACAATTCGGCCACGATGACTAAGTATCTTTCCTTCGAATTCAGCCATGATAATTTGCGAACCATTGCTTATATTCACGTTCTCCTAATAGTTGCTTAGGAGTAACGCCTAACGTTTCAGCAAACACTCTTACTTGCTGTGGTGCGATGAACTTACCTTGTCGGTAAATATCAATCGTCTTGGGCATGATGTCGATGCTGTGCTGCTTGCCTAACTCGAGCGCTAGGTCGAACGAGTCCATGCCGGCATGATCCATGCACTGCTTTAGCTTATTCATAGGCTACTACCTCACGAAATCCGTACAGGCGTTTACCATCGGCGTGTTTGTTGCGGCGATTAACCAACATCAACACGTCAGTGACTTGCTGCCAGACGTTGCTACTAGTCCAGACGGTTTGCCCGTTCTCTAGAGCAATCATTTGATAACCCTTTACATACTTAATCACGTACATCCTCCAATCCGTCGAAGTTGAGTTGATTTTCTGGTCGTTTAGCAATCAGGCGACTAATCAACTTTGCATTGTATTTTTCATAAAGTTCTTGGCCGTTAAAGTTGGTCGTTACAATCGTGGTTAACAATCGCTTACCGTTCTTGTCACGGGCTTGCCTTGCTTCGGCCACGTCAAAGTAGAACCGCTGCAAGCTATCACTGGCCACACCTTTTCCTGACATACCACCAGCCTCAGAACCAAAGTCATCAAGCACTAGCACATCAACCGACTTCATCAAGTCCTTAGTCTTGCGCACCGTATCTTGTACCTGCTCGTCCTTGAACTGATGCACCATTTCAGATAGCGGAACGGTCGACACAAACATGACCGTCTTGTGGCTATGTTCCTTAATGGCGTTTAGCATGGCCAAGACCATCGCTGTTTTACCGGTACCCGCTGAACCGAATGCTGCAATGTTGCGACCGTGCTGTTTAATGCAGTCATACGCTAAGTGACGTGCTTTATTCTTTAGCTCTTCAGCCTTAGCGGTGTTAGGCTGCCAAGATGGTTGCCACTGATCAAAACTAAACGTTCTCTCTGATGAAGTGCCCCACAGGCTAAAGTCTGTATAACGACGTCGCCTAGCTGCCATGATTTGGTTATATGACGCTTGGTCTTTCTCTGCAATATGTTGCCTAAACCACTGAACCTTTTGCTCTGCAGTCAGATGGGACATGCTGTCTTCGGCTTCTTTGTAACCCTTTAATTCAGTTAATGGCTTAGCTGCGTCTGCAAACGACTGCATTGCTTAATCCTTTCTAGAACCCTAAGTTCTTCTTGGCTAACTCTGCAGCCTCGCTTCGCTTAGTGTCTATTCCTTGGTTTAAATACGACTCAAACTTTGTTCCGAACAACGTTTCAGGCCGCAGGTATTTTTCCATATCCGTCCCCTGCCACTCCGATACTTTGTTGTCGATTACTTTCTTAAAGTCATCTGCTGTAAAACCTTCCTTGACTCTTGCTGAGATAAAACGTTCAGTCTTTGGAGTCGTCGAACGGTAATGTTTACCGGAACGGAGATTGAGATAATCCACTATTTCAGACAGAGGGATACGGTCGTGTTCGTCAGAACTCGACAATATCTTTTTATTAGTACTTGTATTATTAATACTTGTATTATTCTCTCTGAAGTTTTCTTCAGTACCCTTCCTGAAGTTTTCTTCAGTACCCTTCCTGAAGTTTTCTTCAGTACCTTGTAGCAAAGTCAAATATCTTTTAGTGACCCTTACACCTTTTCGTTCGGTGTAACGATGAATATATCCGCACTTTTCCAATGAAGTTAACCAGTCTTGAATTGACCGTTCAGACACTCCGTAAATTTTTGCGAAGTAACTATCGCTTGCCCAACATTGACCAGTTTTGTTTGATAGCGCTGTGATTTCTCCGTATAGCAATATTGCTCTCGGTATAAGTCTGCTGTCATATCGGACGTTTGCCGGAATTACTGCGTAATAACTTGGTTGCATCTCTTCTGTCATTTTTGACCATCTTTCAAAAATTCAAAACTGAAAACGCCATCTTTGACTTCAAAACTGATATAACCGTTTAACACTAAGTCATTAATACCTTTCCAAAATCCAGTTTGGTCATTCATTGGAAGACTTTCACTATTCGCTAAAACGGTAGCGACCCCTTTTGCTTCCCAACTTAAACGACCGTCTTCAAGAATTTGTTTAATATCCGTCACATTCAACTCCTTTCATCACTCCAACCAACCAGGTAAGCTGGACTAACATTAAGTGCATCAGCAATCACTGACCATACGTCTGTACGGCCTGCGTACTCACTTTCGTATCGGCTAATCTCTGACTGTGCTAAACGACATTTCTTAGCTAGTTGATACTGGTTTAATCCACGCTCTGTGCGTACTTGTTTTAGACGATTAGAATGGCAGGTCATCTGCGTTGATATCTACTTCACTTCCTACGAATGGATTAAATTCACCTTGCTTTGCGTTTTGCTTTGGTTGAGATCCATTAGATGGTTGAACTCCGTTCTTTGCTGACCACATATCACGGGTAACACCATTAGGTTCACTACCGTTAGCAAGCTTAGGTTCATGACGCTTAACACGAAGATTGACGTTCCCATTGAACTCGTTCCAATCAACCGTGACTGACAACTCCTTGCCGGCCATTCCCTTGACAAAGTTTTGAATGCTGTCGACCTTTGTTCCTTCTGGAACACCGGCAGCAACCAATAAAGTGTTGAAGTTTCGCTCTGAACGCCTACGTGAGTCTTCGTCCTTTTCGTTCCAGACGATATTGTCGTATCGAATTTTTCCACCAGCATATTCTCCGTCGATGACTTCATAATTCATCACGGCCATTTCGCTACCGGTCTTAGCTTGCTTAGCTTCAGAAGTATCAAGCACTCGTACGTTGTACTTTCCTGCTTCTTCTACTTGCTGTCCTGATACGTTGTTGCTGTCTACCGTTACTCCAAATGCCATGTTTATTTACCTTTTACCTTTTTATTTATTACAAGCTCATATAACAATCGTTAGGGATATCATCAAAATCAATAAATGTCTTTTGCTTGTAACACTTATGCGTGATGAATTCAGTGTCTTCCACAATTTGTCCTTGCTTATAAAATGGTCGCTGATTTCCAGAAAACCAGAATAAATCATTACGTAATTCACGTTCTGTGTTATATGGTTTTATTTGAACAATTTGGCAATCTCCTGCATCGTTATTCCATACTCCAATTACTTTAATTTTCATGTTTATTTCTCCTCTTCTGCTGGTTCAAATAGTTCTTCTGCCTTAATGAGCGTTCGTTCATCAAGACGGTTCTTGGCGTGATTGCCGTTCTCAGTGTCTAGGTCAATTAGACGTTGACCGTCTTTCTTATAGATACGGCCAACCACATCAAATGGTGCTGTAAACCCGTTAAACGTCTTAGCGTTCATATCAGCCTCGAAACGTCCTTTTCCATCAAGTCCGTTTGAACCGTTGTCAATCTGATGTGCCGTGGCCAACACTGTTTTCTTGCTTGATCGCAATAGCATTCCTAAATCACGAAACCATAGCTGCAGTTTCTGATAATTCTGACGGCCGTCTTTACTTGCACCGTCGATATTTTCCAACACCCAGTTCTGCAAGGCCGTAACGTTATCTAGCATGATGAAGTCATACTTTTCTTCGTTAATCAGTTTATTAACTGAACGCCAGACAAGCCGCTGCAAGTTAGGAGCGTCCGTATTATCAAACGCAATCACTGTGGTGTCTGTCGTGTCCGCTAAGGCGTTGTAAGACCCATCGAATGTAAGTACAGCCTTGTTACCTTTAAACAGCTTAGACAGGCTCGTCTTGCCTGTACCGCCATCTCCATAAATGAAATACATATTTCCGGCCGGCACGACTTTCCCAGGTTCAAATACAATCATGCTGTTACCTCCTTATCAGTCGTAACTTAGCTTGTTAATGTTGGAGTAGACCATTACTGTTTCAAGGTCTTGCTCGATTTTTTCGCCGTAAATCTTCTTGAGCTGTGTGGGTGTCTTAACCTGAACAGCGTCCCAGCCATACTTATTAACAAACGCTTGTTTAGTTGCTTCTGACTGGTCAACCGAAGCTCGCTGTGTTTCCTTGTATGAAATGTTTTTGAACTGTTGACCTTCGTCTAGGCGTTTTTTTACAGTGTCATCAATAACTTTTAATGCTGGCTTCAGTTCCTTAGCCATATACTGGGCGTCTTGAAGCTGTTGCTGATCTAATTGTTCAACTTGCTTCTTGAATTCCTTGCGGTTGATTGAAAGCACTTCTCCGTCGCTGTTAGTGACTTGTAAATCGAACATTAGCCAACCTCCCAATTAACCTTGTCAAAAGGTGTCGTGCTTGGTGTGAAATTCTCTTCGTCGTACTGTTTCAGGTAGTTAGGCAAGTCTTCGTCTAAAACAAAGTCGCTGTATCCGTCTTCGTCAGTTAGTCGCAAGATACTGCTGCGTCCATTAACCTGCTGAATTTGTTCCGGTGTTAGGCGCTGCGAACATCCCCATACCTCAATCCACCTAGCTGCTGATTTCAATTCAGCATGCTGTGGCTGTTCTAGTGAATTTCCAATTCCCATAATTTCCTCCAATGTGATATACTGAAAAGGTAAATTCCTTATCAGTTTTTACGTGGCTCATGCTTTATCGTCGAAAGCGTGAGCCTTTTTATTTTGTCCAAATACTTAAGTTGTTCATCAGAACATGTCGACGTGCTTCACGTCGGATACTGTCCATCTCAGATAAGCGCTGTTGTTCAATTACTTCTTCAACTTCTAGGTCACAACCCTTACTTGCGATTACGATTGCTAGTGTTAGAATTGCTGCTGCGATTAAAATGGCTGCGATCATCATTAAATTTCCTTTCTACTCGGTTTAGTTGGTTTTTTAGCTGGAATAAGTAGTCTTCGTGTACACCCAATTTGTGGAGTGCTAACCCCGTAAAAATGAAAATGAAGAATACTAGTCCGGCCGTGTACATCATTAGAAAATCATTCCAATTCATTTATTTGCCTTTCTGTAAAAAAAGTTGTGCAACGCTAGTCCGTCCCACTCAATCTGTGTCTTAGATCGCAAGATTGGCTTAGGAAACCGTGCCATACGATTGTCACGATAATGACGTACAAACGTCCTTGGGTTAATGTCTAGCACTTGGCAGACTTCTTTTTGTGTATATTTTTTATTGATATCAAATTTCATTTTTCTCTCCGTGATATTCTTTAATTACTGGCATTGCAGTGCCTAGTAAATTGAAAGGACAATATTAATGAGTGGTAACAACAGCAGTTTTGAATCAATAATGATTCTTAAATTATCGTTGGAAACTACAATGAAATTTATGAATGATAATAATTTCAGTGAATCTTCCAAAACCGGCGAAGCTTTACTGAAATTGCAGCAAGAATTAGCTGATACTTTTTCTTATTTTTACGAGAATCATAAAGGTTCAACGCCTCTTCGTTAGCTTGAATACGTTCCTTTAATGTGTATTTATCACTTCTTGCTATTGCAACTAATTCTTCTAGGCGCTTTCGGGCGTCTTTTTTGTTGTTAAATTTCATTCAGCTACCTCTAGTTCCTTATCAGATAGAAACTTGTTGATGAAGTATTGCTGTCCTTTTCCCGTTACCTTGGTTGTCTTCGTGATACGAGTTGAACCGTCAGGATTGGTATGTGTTGACTCTTTGATTTCAAACAACTTCATATCCATTGAACGTTGGGTGGGCATGTTGTAGTTATTTCCCTTGCGTCCGATTAGATATCCGTTGCCTCGCATCCAAGCGAACAAACGATTTTGACCAATCTCTACGCCGTTTTGCTTCAAAATCTTTGCCAAGTCGCCAATCAGAATCGTTGTTTTAGCAGTAGCAACTGCATCGGCAAAGCGTGCTTTCGGCTGTAACTGTGCAATCATGGTTGTTGCATCAGTTAGTTTTTGTTGTGCAATTTGCATTGCTCGTGCCATGATACGATCAGGACTGTTCCAAGCTTTCTCAACTTCGATGAAGTACAAGCGAACTTGCTTACCTTTTTCAGTTCCACTCATCATTGCAATTTGTTTTGCTGCTTCAACTGTCAACTTGTAATCAACTAAGTTACGTGTTTGAAAACCGCCGTTGTTTTGTACCTGCGTGGATGCAACCACGCTGGTATAATCGACACCTTCAGCAAGCATATTGAAGTTCTTTGTTACCCATTCACTAAATCGGTAACTTGATTTGATACCCAATGCCTTATACAAGTCACGAGCGCTTACTGAAATGTTTCCTTCTTGGTTCTGTTGAACCTTTACGATTTGTTCCATTAGTTCTCCTTTTTGATAAAATAAGTTGTATTGCCCTTTTATACAGTGATGTATAAAGTGAATCGGGTGAATTCAAGGAAACTCTCTCGGAGACAACCCTGAGCTAAGCTACTAATCAGCTGAAATAATTAGTAGAAAGTGCAACGCATAGGCTGTGAGTGCTAGCAATAATCAGCCCACGAGCGCCCGACAACTCCATGAGTTGAAAAGATATGCTGAGCTGCATGGCGACATGTAGAAGTGTCGGATAAAAAACCGATACGGTAACAATTGAATAAGCAGAGCGCAAAGATTGCTAAATTAACTAAGACGATTGATGGAGGTGCTGCTATGAAATTTGACCAAATGATTACTAGCCCTCTTCCAAAGTCAGTTACAAATACAGCGGAACTTGCATCAAAGCAAGCAGAACGCATTAGCAAGATTGTTGATTCATTCAAACTTCCTGACTTCACTGAAGCCATTACGGGTATCGCTACTGTAGGTAATACAGCCACCTTCGGGTGGCTTTTTTGTTGCCGGGCACTCGTGGACTGACTATTGCTAGTAACTAGCTTCCTTTCCCTAAGTGCGCTTATTGATTTGCTATACTTTTCCTATCAGCACTGACTTGCTGAAATCTAGGAAAGGAAGCATTAACTAATGACAAAGCATATTTATGCAAACTTAGCCCCCAATGCTTGGACTGACTTAACAACAGATAAAGATTGTATTGTTTCTAACGACTGTCTAAGTCCCGTTGATTGGTACAAAAGTAATGGTGTTATGGATTCACTTACCATGAACCAAACACCAGGTTATTTAACTGATTACCCATTTGTGAATGTACATTTCAACGGAAAAGATTATCGTGTTAGCCCTTTTGATTTTCAGATTATTACTGATTAATCCCCCATTAATGGGAAAGCATTTAATTTAGAATTGATTTCTTCTGAAGTCAGTTCTTTTTTTGTTGTGTGATAGCTATTCTCAACTATATGAGATACTTCACGCCATTCTGCATAGGTTATGCCAGATAGCGCACGAGCAATTCGTTGTTTCTTTTTTGGTGTCACTCAATCACCACCTTTCTATTTTTGTTTATTGATTTTGTTCATGTCATCCTCACATCTTGGTCCATTCAATCCCCCCCTTTTTTGTTGTCCGTTTGGCAACGATTCGGCCAAAAAAATATCAGCCATTGGCTTCCCTAAAGTTTTCGAAATTTTCTTGGCTGTTTTTGGCGATGGATTGCTTCGTCCATTAATGTAACGGTCCATCGTCCCCTTATGAACGCCAACGCGCTTAGAAAACTCTGCCATGTTGTCGCCGGATAAAGCAATCATCTTTTCAACATCTTCAATGTTTTTAAACTTAAGTGCGACTGTCATTCGCTTGCTCCTTTCCTTAAGCTATGAATATAGTATGCACCTTTGTTGTCTTTTTGTCAACACTTTGTTGTCAAAAAAAGTATATTTTGTTGTTTTCTTGTTTATAATAAGCTCAACAACCATTTAGCAAGGGGAAAATATGGCTAACGAAATCGAATTTGGAAACAAAATAAGAGATATACGTTTAATGAAAGGATATTCAGTTAGACAAGCTGCTATGCAGGGTGGGATATCTTTTTCATTTCTTTCTAAAGTAGAAAATGGTCATCGTTCAATACCTAAGGTTGAAAACCTGTACAAGATAGCTAAAGGGTTAAGGATAAGCAATGAAGATATTTTAAAGATAGCTGGTATTAATTCTGGAGAAGCTGACAATATTGTAAATATATCTGAATACGATGACGTTGAACTTCCTATATACGGCCGTATATCTGCAGGATATCCAGAAGGTGCTGAGGAAGATATCGATGGTAGCATTCATATCAGCAGTGACTTATCCAAGCGCTACGGAACCGACAAGTTACTAGCCTTGCGCGTGGACGGCGAGAGTATGAACAAGGTAGCGCCAAATCACGCTGTGGCTATCTTGGCTAAGATTGACGAGTCTGACTGCTCAAACGGCGATATTTGCGGTGTGATTATTGACGGCGAGTCAGCAACTCTTAAGCACGTCTACCGATACCCAGACCGTATCAGGTTTGAACCGGACTCATGGCTACCAAACTACAAGCCCTTTGAATACCGCATGGAAGATGTAAAAAAAGACAATCCACCAGTACAGATTATTGGTAAACTAGTTCATGTTAGCTATGATCTAAATGGCAAACATATTCAATAAGAAATAGGAGAGATAAGGAATGTCAAAGAAAATCACTGATGAAAACGGAAACACCTACGTTCAAAAGAAACCTTTTTATAAGAAAATTTGGTTTATTGCTTTAGTTATCTTCATTTTATTAGCAGCATTTGGAAGTTCAGCTAATAAAAAAACAGAAAATAATAATACCAGCAAGTCGTCTACAACAAACACAGCTGCCTCATCAAGTAGTTCAAATTCTACAAAGCAGTCATCTCAAAAGTGGACACAGGCAGATTTTGACGCTCTAGCTAAGGGCGACATGATGAATAAAGGGGCCGGCGGTGCTAAATTGGATGATTTGATTAATCAATATGGAAAACCATCTTCTACAAGTGACTCATCAGTTAATGGAATGGACACTAAAATGGCTACCTGGACAAATACTAATGGTAGTTTTGGCTCTAACGTTATCCTATCGTTTATCAAAAGTGATGATGGATCATACCTATTGTATTCGACAGCCGCAACCGGATTAAAGTAAATAAAAAAGCCCCACGGGGCGTACATAATAAGTATTGCAATGGAGGGAAGGTTCATGAGCGAACTGGACATAGAAGCACATAATCAAAATCCAATAGTAAGTACGATGTATATCACAGAATATGGTGAAACGTATCCATTACTAACGTATTTTTTTGATAAAAATGAACTTAGAATAGAAATACATATTCAATTCTTTAAGATAAAGCTTGGAAGTTATCACATAGATTTTTCATTCTCTAATGACAAAGGTGAAGTATTCGAAAATTTACATCATATTATGGATATAAAGCCAGAATTCAAATTGCATGAAGGAGATAATTTCGCAGCCGATTATAGCTTCTATGTATTATTTGACAAAGGTGAAATAAAGCCAACAAATTACGTTGCTATTGATGTTAAAATTGACGGTAGAGATGAGGATCGTCTATATCTTTACCTTTATAAAAAGATGAGGAAAAGATAATGGCAGAAATAGAAGATGGTCCTCTTACAATTTTTAATCCAGAAAAAGAGGAATCTAACATGGCGCACGAGTTTGCAACTAAAACAGAATTAACTGAACTAAAGCATGATGTTGAACTAAATCAGGTCAAAACAGATTCAAAATTAAACCTAATTGATTCCAAAGTTGATAGTCTGGACAAAAACTTAAGTTTAAAAATCGATAATTTAGAATTGATGGTTTCTTCCAAGATAGAAACAAAAACAAATACCATGATAATGTGGTTTATTGGAACTTCTATTACACTTTTCGGATTGCTCGTGACAGTTATTAAACTGTGGAAATAAATTATATTAGTAATAACAGGGTGTGAGGCCTTTTTATTTTGTCCAAAATTGGAGGAATTGGCATGAGTTCTGAATATAAACGTGGTAAGACGTGGACTTCTAGCGTCGTTGTGAATGTACGTGGCGAAAAGAAACGCAAGACCAAGTCGGGATTTCCTACCAAGTCAGAAGCAAGGCGCTGGGGTGCTGAACAAGAGTCCAAGCGTGACATGGCCGGTACTAACACCCCCATTATTGACTTATATTTTGAGTGGTATGAGATATTTAAAAAGCCAAATATCAGTCGTGAAACACGGAACTGGTACTTGGCAGTCGGTCATATCATTAGGGATAAATGGACACAAACACAGCTCGATGAACTGAATGCTAAAGAGTTTCAAAAGTTCATTAATGATTACGGCCGTGATCACGTTCTTTCTTCCGTTCGACGTGTTAAAAATATCATTGCGGAGTTTGTCCGATACTGTGTTGAAGAAGACTATATCAGCAAGGACTTCACAGCCAATACTAAATCAGTATCAGCCAAGAAAGGCAAAGACAAAAACTTAAAGTTCTTGGAATATGACGACATGATGGCACTTATTGAAGCTTGCAAGGAAGATGACTGTCAAACTAGCCGAATGATACTAACATCGCTGTACACTGGATGTCGCTATTCCGAGGTAGCTGCACTGCAGCCTACTGACGGGACTTTGAAAATGACACGGTAGACGTCAGCAAGTCCTGGGATATGATTACACAGAAATTTAAGCCCACTAAGACCGGTACTTCTAACCGAGTGATTGACATCCCCCACAACTTCGCTAAATTAGCGCATAGCTGGCCGTCTAACGTTGATTACACCTTTCAAGGTAAAACAGAATACACGCCAACTAACAACGGCTGCAACAAGCAACTAGCTAAGTTACTGACACAGATTGGTGCTAAGCAGGTCACATTTCACGCCCTAAGACACACACATGCCAGTTACCTACTAGCTAACGATATTGCTATTCAATACGTCAGCGAACGGCTAGGACATGCAGACGTAAATATCACACTTAAAACCTATGCTCATTTGCTGAACAGGAAACGTAAAGAAGAGACAATCAAGACGATTCACATTTTGGATAATTTGTAGCACGCTTGTAGCACACTTGGCCAAAAACAGTGCAATTATGTGCAATTACATGTGATTGGATGCAACTAGATAAAGGGATACAAAGTCAGTCATACCAATGCTTTATCCTACAAACCGCATAACACCGGCTTTTACGCAAATATGCGAAAAATAGCGGGTGAGCGCACTAAAAAACCTGCCGTGTTGGCAGGTTTTTCTTTTTAAAATGAAATCAAAAGCTTGTTCAAACGTGGGGCGTAGATGTCACCGAAACGAACGAAGTGCATCATCACGTAGTAGAATTCATACCACTTCATGCGGTCTTGCCAACCTTCATCCATTGGATAAGTGGCCTGATAGGCATCATAGAAGTCCTTATTAAAACCAGGGAAAACTGTTGAAACGGCAATATCATATTCCCGGTCTCCGTAAAAGGCATTGGGATCATACAAAACCGGTTGGCCAGATTGGTCAAACATGAAGTTTCCACCCCAGAAATCACCGTGCAACAAAGATGGTTTAACGCTATTGGCGTGTTCATCATTTTGAATGGTTTTGATCAAATTAGCAAAATGATCGCCACGCTGCGTTAGCCAGAAGGCCTTCTTTTGCGCCTGCTTCATCAGAGGCTTCAAGCGCTGTTCGATAAAGAAGTCGGCCCAGTTATCGTTCCAAGTGTTGTCCTTGGGCACGTAGTCAACCGTGTTTGAAATTTCAAAACCGAAGCGTTGGCCGTGATGGCTATGCAAGTTAGCCATCATCTTGCCCAAATCGGCCTGGTCGCCCTGGCCACGTTCAATCCAGGAAAGAATCAAGTAGGCGTTATCACCCAATTCGCCCTGTTTAATAACTTCCGGGACACGAACATACTGTCCCAAAGCCTTCAAACTAGCCACTTCACTATCAAAGAAGCTAGCATCGTGATGCGGTTGTACTTTCAAAAAGAGGCGTAGGTCGCCAG
This sequence comes from Eupransor demetentiae, assembly GCF_963930865.1. NCBI lineage: Bacteria > Bacillati > Bacillota > Bacilli > Lactobacillales > Lactobacillaceae > Eupransor > Eupransor demetentiae. The sequence continues at coordinate 714,353 of NZ_CAWVOH010000001.1, forward strand.
AGTATAGGGAGTAGGCTAAATTAATATCCCCTCCACTGACACTCTTTAAGTTATGAGGATCTTGCAAGCCTAAACGACTCACAAAGTCCTGATTTACAATATTTTTACGATCAACTACCATCGGATTTCCTCCCGTTTTTTCAACAAAAAAAGCAGCTTTCCCCACGGAAAACTACTTTTTAGCAAAATAAGCCCCTACAAAAACGTTCAGCTTTGTCTGATGTACCGTCTCCATTAAGTGCATTTTGCCTTCCTTTCAACTAAATCCAGTGTAGCACGGAACTTAGTCTTGAGGCAATTTATTTGCACGGTTCAAAATGGCTGCCCCATCAACAGGAGTCAAATGGCCATCTTCATAGACGGTCTGCATGACGTCTTCACCAGCATGATTTTCAGGAACGGTCAGCAATTGCCCCTGCTCATCATAAATCACCTTCATCCGGCCAGACTTCGATGCCTTGGACATGTCCGTCTTGGGATGCTTTTGAATGGAGAAGTGTTCGCCCTTGCTGTTTTCAGCATAGGCGGCCTTGATGGCAAAACGTTCCGTGTCCCGAGTGAAGCCTTCTTGTAGAAGTCCCCCGCCTGAGCCAACGGCAATGTTGTCGGAAGACCAACCGGCTGCCAAGATGGCTTCGTACAAATCGATAATGGTATCGGCCTTCATTCCGTCACCTTGAATCAAGCCAACGTTATGCTTCAAAACCTTGTAGCCCTTGTCATTGGTTTCAGTTCCAAAAATCTTAGCCAGGGCGTATAGCACCTGCAAATCCATCGTTTTTGGATCACCAGAATCGGGCCGGAAAATCATCCGACCAGGTCGGGCAATAATCTTAGCCTTAATTTCTTCGGAACCAACCACCTTATCAATGAAGTTAAAGGTGTCATAAGAATCAATCACGATGGAAAGGGCCTGCTTACCCGGCGTCTTATCCAGTTGAGCATTCAAGTAATCAAATTCACCCTGCCCTGGTCCATAGGCGGTAGCCACGGAATGTTCCGTTGCCCAAATGGACTGGGCCCGACCAGCAATGCCATAGATTTCTTCAAAGTATTCACTAGCGGCCAAGTTGTCGGAACCGCGGAAGTGCAGCAAGTGAGCAGCACCACCACGCTGACCAGATTCAAGGGAAGTAGCACCACGCAAACCAAAGTCATTGACCATCCAAGGCAGATTGGCAACATCCCCACTCTTTTCAACAAGGGGTAGGAGGCGCTTTTTGATCATCATCGAGTTCGTCGCAATCGTGGTTGGATACCAAACATGCATGAGGAAGACTTCCAAAGCATTCAGGGTTGTCGCAAACCAGTCCTGGGTCGATTCAATCGTAAAGAGCGCGGTTCCGGTCGGAACTTCCAAGCCTTCGGGCAGGGCCTTGATTTTAACTGGGAAGTAACCCAAATCCCGGACCTTTTCCCAAACTTGGCGGTTGAAGTAGCGGTCAGTCCCAAAGGTTGCCTTGGCAACGGCTTCGGCCTGATCAATCATTTCGTCGGTAACCTTTTGGGTTAGAAAATCCTTCAAAATCATGGAAAAGCCGAACCAAGAAATGGTGTCAAAACGGCCGCCCTTGCGGGCTTCACCATAGGAATAAAGCTTGGTGATATTGTCTGGATACTGGAGGTGGTGAGTCAACTTGTAGGCGTCTGTTGCAAGAATCAAGTTCATTGTGTTGCTTCCTTTCGTTCACGCTTGAAGGTCCAAGTGATAATGGCGACCAAAGAATTGATGATGTAGTAACTATACTTTCCGACGTTGGCAATGTTGCCCTGAATAATCGCTTTTCCAAGGTTAGCCACGTTATAAAATGACCACAAGTACCACTGTTCCTTAATCCGGAAAATGTTTAAGACATCGGCGGCAAAAGCCAGAGCAAAGGTTATTGAAGAAAACCAATACATGGCATCCAAGCCCCAGCCAGAAAACTGGAAGGCCAAGGCATTAATCCCAAAAGAAAATAGGACGCTGGCCGTGACCATTAAAATCAGATAGACGGTGCGGATGTGACCGACTTGCGAATGCTTGGCCCAGGTCTTGGTTGGCAACCAATTGGTCAACATGGAAATGGGATAGGTCAAAACGGCCCCTACATTTCCGTTTAAGAAGTCAACAAAACCCGCCAATATCACATTCATCCAGGAAATGGTGTTACCCAAATCCTTTTGTTTCGCGATAAAGCGGGTTGATAGAATCGAGCCAACCGCCGATATCGTCGCGAAAATTCCCAAAAGTGGGAGCCCTGTGAAAAAGTTGTGCTGGCCTTTAAATAACCAGGAGGCTCCCAGTGGCTTGGACCAATAGCCCAGTCCGATGGAAGCCGATAGCACAATGACTAGTCCTAGCAAGTCGAAATAATCGACTCGGCGGAACAGTCCGAAGAACTTCTCACGACGATACTGCTTAGTGCTCGTTGATAACATATTTATTTCTCCTGTTTGTTTTTTTGCAGAGCCGCAACGGAATGAAACGCTCTGATGAGTTCCTAACAGAACTCTGGTAAAAATGTTTGACAACAGTATATCGAATCTTTTTTATTTTTGCAAAAAAAAGACCAAAATTTTCACTTTGGTCTTAGATCAATATCTTATTTTATTGGGCTTGAATCTTAGTAAAATCCGTCGCCAAAATTTGTGGCGTAATGTCAATAAAATCCGTATCAGAACGGTAGCGCAAGATGCGCCAGTCATAAATGGCATTTTGGTTGTGCTCGTCACGGTAGGCTTCCATTTTGCCGCCCTGTTCAAGAATCAAATAGCCGGCAAAGTTCTGAATGAAGTCTTCATCCGATTGAATCACGCGCTTAATTTGCCCTTCCTGGAAGAAAGCGACCACAAGCTTTTGGCCTTGCCACTGCCCTTCTAGGGCCCAGCGCAAAGTAATCCAGTCTGTGGAAGTCAAACCTAGATTCAAAAGGTAATCCGCGGTCAAGCGTATGTGGATTGGGTGCTGTTCTTGCTGATATTGCTTCCCCAGTTCATCGAGGGCCGCACTGTATTTCAAGGCCAGTTCTTCGAGTTGCAAACGGCTTAACTCTTTCTGACCAGCCTTAATTTGAGCAAGTTCTTCGGGGCTGTTCAGTTTTAAGGTCGCCAAAACTTCTTCGTCAGATAGCTGGCTTAGTGATTGTATTTTTTGAATGTTTAGGTTTAGCATAAGTAAATTATAAAGGATATCGAAACAATAAAAAGAAAAAGATGCCCAGCGGCATCTTTAGGACCTTAGCCCCTTTTCTTTTTCAGCAGTGAATTAATCAAAGCAATAATCGATGGCAGCAAGGAAACGAAGACGATTCCCAAGACGATGGCTGAGAAATGTTCCTGAAAGAATGGAATGTTGCCCAGCAAGGACCCCGCACCCGTCATCAAAAATGACCAGGAGAAGGCTGCGATTGCTGCGTAACGGAAGAAGGCCGAAAAGCTAAAGTGACTAATACCCGAAACAAAGGGCACAAAAGTACGGATAATTGGCACATAACGACCAAAGATGATGGCCAATGCCCCGTGCTTTTGGAAGAAGACTTCAGCTTCCTTGATGTTCTTTTCTTTGACCATGAAAGAAAATGGTCGGTGATGCAGCAACTGGTAGCCACCGCTGTGACCAATCCAGTAATTCAATGAATCACCGGCTAGCGCTGCCACAAAGAAGAGCAACATGAAGAGCCAGTGATTCAAGCCAGCAGCTTGCCCAGCAGCCGTCATCGAAATGGCCCCCGCCGCAAAGAGCAAGGAATCACCTGGCAAGAAAGGCATGATGACCGAACCGGTTTCGATGAAAATAATGGCAAACAAAATGACGTAAGTCCAGGGACCGAAATCTTGAACCAGGTTGGCCAAGTGGTGGTCAATGTGCAAGATAAAGTCAATCAAAAAGGACATATGAGGTCTCCATTCCAAGTTTCTTGTAATCTATTTAAGCAAATTCCGATTAAACCAAGCTTAAAAGATTAGTCAAGAACGGCTTCTTTTGGCTGGAAATAAGAAATCAAACCAAAGACTACCAACCAAATTGTGGCCCCAATGGCGGGCACAACGGACGATGAGTTAAAGAAGAGCGTGACGTAAACGAAGATGAAGAAGACAATCGCCATCGGCACGAAAAGACGTGGCGCACGCATCAAGAAACCATCGCGCATGTAATCTGGCGACTTACGGTACTGCCAGTAAGCAACCAAGACCAAGACATAGATCATCAAGAACAAGTCCGTTGCGGCACTCGTCACGAAGACGAAGGCATCGCTAATGGCTGGAATTGATGAAATCAAGGCCGAGCCAGACATAATCAAGGCTGAGAAGATAATGGCCTTGGATGGCAATTCACGCTTTGACATCTTCGCAAAGGGCTGCAAGAACTTGGCCCGTGATTCGGCTGCCAAAGAGTAGAAGTTTCGTCCAGATGAGAAAAGAATTGAGTTAAAGGATGAAGCTGCCGCCGTCAAAACAACAAAGTTAATTACTGCTGCGGCCGCCTTCAAACCAACCAATTCAAAGACCATAACGAATGGCGACTTGTGGGCAGGAATGTCGCGCCATGGATAAATGGTCATAATGACAAACAAAGCACCCAAGTAGAAGAAGAGCACACGGAAGGGAATTTGATTAATCGCCTTAGGCAAAATCTTGCGCGGATTGTCGGTTTCAGCAACCGTCATCCCGATGAATTCCATTCCAACAAAGGCAAACATGACCATCTGGAAGGCATTCACAAAGTTCCCCACCCCATTAGGGAAGAGACTAAAGTGATGGAAAACGTTCATAAAGGAAACGGTTCCCACGGGCGTTTGGAAGTGGCCAAAGGCCATCATGATTCCAGTGACAATCAAGGCCAAAATGGCAACAACCTTAATCATCGAGAACCAGAATTCCATTTCACCAAAGAGTGAAACGGCAATCAGGTTAACGCCCATCAAAACAACCAGGAAAATGACCTGAATCAACCAGTTGGGCATATCCGGAAACCAGAACTGAACATACTTGGCAATCGCTGTCAATTCAGCCATTCCAAAGAAGATGGTCGTTAGCCAGTAGGACCAGCGGGCAAAAAAGCCGACCCGGTTACCCAAGTACTTGGTCATGTAAGCGATAAAAGTATGCTGGCTGGGATCTTGGTAGAGCATTTCACCCATGGCGCGCATCATGACAAACATGAAGAAGCCAATAATCGCGTAGACCAACAAGATGGCAGGTCCCGCAAAGTTAATCGAATTACCGGCACCCATGAAGAGTCCCGTTCCAATTGTTCCCCCAATGGCAATCAATTGAATGTGGCGGTTTTGCAAGCCCTTTTTATGCTGGCCTGCTTCCACCGTTGCATTTTCTTTTGACATATTCTTTCCCTCGTAATTAATAGAAGAAGACACCTAAGAATTAGGTGTCTCCGTTTTTTAAATCAAAGCTTAATCAACTCGTGAGTAACGGGCAACGTCGGCTTGGATTTCCTTCATGAAATCAACCATGCTAATCGTTTCCGTTGCTTTTTGACCGTAGCGGCGAACCGTTACGTTATCCTGTCCCATTTCTTCGTCTCCCAAGACCAAAGTGTATGGAACCTTCTTCGTTTGGGCTTCGCGAATCAAGTAGCCCATCTTGGCATCCTTGGTTTCAACTTGTGCACGCAAACCAGCATCTTGAAGCTGCTTTTGGATCTTACGAGCATAATCACCGTGGGCACCCAAGTTAACCGGGATGATTTCAACTTGTAATGGGGCCAACCAAGTTGGGAAGGCACCCTTGTACATTTCAATCAAGTAGGCCGTGAAACGCTCCATGGTACCAACGATACCACGGTGCAACATAACGGGACGGTGGTTATCCTTACCATCTTCCCCGACGTAAGTTAGGTTAAAGCGTTCTGGCAGCAAGAAGTCCAACTGGATGGTTGACAAAGTTTCTTCGCCACCCAAGGCCGTCTTGGTTTGAACGTCCAACTTAGGACCGTAGAAGGCTGCTTCCCCTTCGGCTTCGAAGTAATCAACACCCAAGTCGTCCATGGCACGCTTCAATTGCGCTTGGGACTTTTCCCACATTTCGTCGTCATCGAAGTACTTTTCAGTATTCTTTGGATCACGGTATGACAAACGGAAGCGGTAATCGGTGATGTTGAAGTCTTCATAAACTTCCATCATCATCTTCAAGATTGACTTAAATTCATCTTCCAACTTTTCTGGTTCAACGAAAGTGTGACCATCGTTCAAAGTCATTTCACGAACACGGGACAAACCAGTCAAGGCCCCTGACTTTTCGTAACGGTGCATCATACCCAATTCGGCAACACGCATTGGCAAGTCACGGTAGGAACGTGGCTTGTGCTTGTAAACCATGATGTGAGAAGGACAGTTCATTGGACGAAGTTCCAAATATTCGCCATCCCCCATGTCCATTGGTGGGAACATGTCTTCACGGTAGTGGTCCCAGTGACCTGAAGTCTTATACAAGTTCAGGTTTGACAAAACTGGCGTGTAAACATGCAAGTAATCGTTGTTCAATTCCTTGTCGACGATGTAACGTTCTACCTGACGACGAATCGTCGCCCCGTTTGGCAACCAAACTGGCAAACCAGAACCAACTTCTTGACTGGTAAAGAAGAGATCCAAGTCACGACCGATGTTACGGTGGTCGCGCTCCTTAGCTTCGGCACGGCGTTGCAAGTCAGCTTCAAGATCAGCTGCCTTCCAAAAGGCCGTTCCGTAGATACGTTGCATCATGTGGTTGTCAGAATCACCACGCCAGTAGGCACCAGCAACCGAAATCAACTTAAAGTGCTTGATCCAGCCAGTTGATGGGACCAAACCACCCTTGTCCAATTCGACGTGATCACCTTGCACAGCAACCGTAATCTTTTCACCTTCAGGCAAATCGTTAATCAATTCAACCTTGTAAGGGTCGTTAGCAAAGGTCTTCAATGCTTCTTCGCGTGAAATTTCATGGGACAAGATTGGCAAGTTTTCCTTTACAATCTTGTGCATCATAGCTTCAATTTCAGGGAAATCATCAACAGAAACTTGGTTACCGGCACCGTTATCAGTGTCGTAGTAAAAACCGTTTTCGATGTATGGGCCAACACCAAAGTGCATGTTGGCAAACTTAGGGATACGCTTAAGGGCTTGAGCCATCAAGTGCGATGCTGAATGACGCAAGATATCCAAACTTTCAGCATCGTCAGTCGTGATCAATTCAAACTGACCACTGGCAGGAATTTCGTCATTCATGCCAACGTAGTGACCGTCCAACTTAGCCGAAACAGACTTCTTTGCCAATGACTTAGAAATGCCGTTTGCAACATCGATTGGCTTCACACCCGCATCGTATTCCTTAACGTTGCCGTCTGGGAAAGTTAATTGAATTGCTGCCATATTAATTTACCTCTTTTATTTTCTGACCAGGACAAAGAAAAAGTCCCTTTAAATCTCTCGATTTAAAGGGACGCTTTACCGTGGTACCACCCATTTCTCGTACAAAAGTACGACTCAAATGACGGTTAACGGTGTCACCCGGGTTGACTTTCGAATCTACTTGCCAACCACTCAAAGGTAGTCTCGCAGTACCAGCCCTACCCGTTCTCAGCAAACACGAGCTTTCTGAAAGGGTCTAGTAAAGGAGTTGTCCTCATCAATGCTTATGCCAATATCATAACACAATTATTAGAAAGTAACCAACTTATTTGAAATCGGCCAAAACCTTAGCCAATGCCTGCCGTGCGGCATCGTCATGATCCAAAATCCCGTTATCCAAAACGGCCTGCAAATGTGCAACTTCCTGCTTATTCAAGTCTGCCATGTTGACAACCTCCTTGTTTTATCTTCTTTTCTATTATACCTTAAAACTATTGTGACAAAAGCTGAATAAATTCATTAAATAAGTTATAATAATATTCTAATCAAATTCTTAGGAGGTCGGCTATGAGCACCGAACAACAAAAAGCGCTAGTGGTTTTTGCCACGATTACTGGAAATAACGAAGCGGTGGCCGATCTTTTGATTGCTGACCTTGAAAAAAAGGGTCTGGACGTTACCAAAAGTGAAATCAGCCAAACCGAAGCCGATGAATTAAGCGACTACGACATCGTCGCCATTGTCCCCTATACCTATGATCAAGGGTCCTTACCAGACGAAGGCTTGGACTTCTACGATGATTTGGCCGAGGAAGAATTACCAGATGTCGTCTATGGCATTGCGGGTTCCGGCGACCTCTACTACGGCGATACTTACTGTTTAGCCTTAGATGATTTCGACAAGCAAATGGCCAAAACCGGTGCACAACGGGCCGGTGAAATTATCCGGATTAATTTGTCCCCTTCTGACGAGGATGCCTTCTTGCTTGACAAGCTGGCCGACCACTTAATTGAAAAAGCAAAATAAAAAAACTGCCTCACAGGCAGTTTTTTTATGATTAATCTTCAGCAGTCGTGTAAACGGCCAAAACGTCATCGTTATCTTCAAGTTCGTCAACCAACTTGTCCAACTTTTCACGGTCTTCGCCCGTTACTTCCATTGGGTTTTGAGGAATCATGGTTACTTCGGCATCAGCAAAAGTGTAACCGGCTTCCGTCAAAGCGGCTTCGACAGTCTGAAAGTCAGAAGGTTCCGTGTAGATTTCAAAGGCTTCATCAGAAGTCTGAACATCTTCGGCACCGGCTTCCAAAGCGGCTTCCAAAATCGTGTCTTCGTCGACATCAGGGAATTCTTCGCGGTCAATGACCAAGTAACCCTTACGGTCGAATTGGAAGGCCACGGAACCTGAAGTTCCTAATGAGCCACCAAAGTGCTTAAATGAGTTACGAACAGTTGAAACCGTACGGTTAATGTTATCCGTTGAGGCTTCCACCAAGATGGCAACCCCGGCCGTTCCATAACCTTCATAAGTAACTTCTTCGAACTTAGTACCACCAGCACCGGAAGCCTTATCAAGGGCACGTTGAATGTTATCCTTCGGCATGTTGGCTGCCTTGGCCTTTTCAACGACCAAACGCAATGATGCGTTCATTTCTGGATCTGCACCGCCAGCCTTTGCTGCAACATATAAGTCGTGCGCAAGCTTTTGGAAAATCTTTCCTCGCTTAGCATCTTGGGCGTTCTTACGACCTTGAATGTTATGCCATTTACTGTGTCCTGACATTGTGTCATCTCCTTCAAAATTTCAATACTCATTATTTTACCAAAAAAGTAGCTGAGCTACCAATTTAATTTTAATAATGGTTACCACCTTGGATTTCGAGGTAAGTCATGGCAGCACTGGCAATCAAAGCAGCCAAAATATCATCAAGGAAAACGTTAACCGTATCCGTGCGATCGTTGATTTCACCAATCAAACCGGGCTTCAAATCATCAAGCAATCCATAGTGGACCGTGGCCGCCGCAGAAAACTGCTGGGTAATTCCAATTGCCAACAATTCATCAACATTGTAGCCGTTCGCATCACGGGCCAAACGGCCCTTCATGATGTTACTTTCAGGCATCACTTCGGCCTGCTCATCCAAGTACAAAGCGGCCAAAATAATATCCGCGACTTCATCCTTATGCAAAACGCGGTCAATTGCCTTGTTCAACAAAGCTTCGTCAATGGCATCGTGGTACTTATTGGTCAAGAATTCGTCAGCGCCCTTGTAAATATCGCTAACCTTAACCCCACGTTCGGCCATCTTGTCAATCGCAGCTGCCTGTAATTTTTCAGTCAAAATCTTTCTCCTTATGCTTTCTTTTCGTAAAAATGCAAATTCAAAACTTGTGGGATGGCCTTCAATTCAGCCTGGATGGCTTCAGTCTGTCCCTGACCAAGGTGGTCGAAGGCGACCAAAGTATAGGCGTAGTCCCCTCGGCTGCGGTTGTTCAGTTCGGCAATGTTGATGTCAACCTGGCCAAAGACTTTTGAAATCTGGCCCAGCATATTGGGCACGTTCTTGTGCAAAACACCGATTCGGTACTGGCTCGTAAAGGGTAGGTTCATTTCGGGAAAGTTAACGGAATTAATGATATTCCCGTCTTCCAAAAAGGCCTCCATTTGGTGAGCTGCCATCATGGCGCTGGTATCTTCGGCTTCAATGGTTGAACCACCGATATGGGGCGTGACCATCACCTTAGGCTGGTCAAACAAAACGTCATCAGAAAAGTCCGTTGTGAATAGACGCAGCTTGTCAGCATCCAAAGCCTTAACGACCGCCTGGTCATCCACGATGCCGCCGCGGGAGAAGTTAATCAAAGCAGCACTAGGCTTCATTTTGGCCAATTTATCAGCATCAATAAAGTGCCGGTTGGCCTCGTTCAAAGGGATGTGGACGGTGATGTAATCTGACTTGTTCAGCAGGTCATCCAGGTTTGAGGCGTGTTCAACACGGCGATCAATGCGCCAAGCTGTATTAGCGTTCAAACCAGGATCGTAGCCGATAACTTCCATATCCAAATCCAAGGCCGTGTTGGCCACCTTGGAACCGACGTTCCCTAGGCCAATCACACCCAGAGTTTTGCCGCTGAGTTCAGTTCCACGGTAACCACCCTTATTGGATTCGGTTCTTAGGGAGACATCCCCGCCGCGGGTTTCTTGGGCAAAGCGTACCGCTGCCAAAATGGGACGGGCCGCCATAATCAAAGCCGCAATCGTTAATTCTTTGACGGCGTTGGCGTTACCCCCAGGTGTATTAAAAACAGGAATGCCACGCGCAGATAAGTCGGCAACCGGAATGTTATTGAAACCGGCTCCAGCACGGACAACGGCCTTTACAGAATCCGCTACATCACTGTTTTGGAGCTTTTGGGACCGCAACAAAATGCCATCGGCATCTTCGTCAGCATTGATTTGGTAACCCGCATCTTTTAAAGCGGCCAAACCCTTGGGGCTAATGGCATTATAGGTTTTGATATTCATCTCAATATTCCTTTCGGACTTGCTCTAGAAAAGTAATCAGGGCCTCGACGGCTTCATCGGCCTGCGCATTGTACATGGAGGCGCGGAAGCCCCCCACTGAACGGTGACCAGCCAAATTGTGTAGGCCAGCCTTATCGGCCTTTTCAGCAATGGCAGCATCCCGCTTGGCATCCCCAGTCGTGAAGACGACGTTGGTCCAAGAACGCTGGTCGCCCTTCACCAAGGCATGGTAGAAATCGGAATGGTCCAAGTAATCGTAGAGTTTACCGGCCATGACCTGGTGCTTTTTGAACATGACCTCGACGCCACCCTGTTCTTCTAACCAGCCCAAAACTAGATTCAAGGCGTAGATGGCAAAAACAGGCGGCGTGTTGTAGAGGGAATCCTTGTCAATGTAGGTTTGATAGGACATCATGGGACCAACGTTATGCAAAGTCTGCTCGGCCAGCCATTCTTTTTTGACAATTGCTAAGGTAATTCCAGCGGGTCCCAAGTTCTTTTGGGCACCCGCAAAGACGGCATCAAACTTGGTAATATCGTAAGGTTCTGCCAGAATATTTGACGACATGTCAGCGACTAAACGACCGGTGGTTTGAGGCAAGTTGTTGGCATGATAAGCTGTTCCCTCAATGGTGTTATTGGCCGTAATGTGCAAGTAATCATAGTCGGCTGGGTCGAAATCGCTCGGCAGGCTGGGCAAAAAGCGGTACTTTTCGGCACGTGATGAGGCAACTTCAACCCCTTCTTTGCCGACGGCCGTGGCAGCCAGAGCTGCTTTATGGGCGAAGGAACCAGAGTCCAAGACGGCGACTTTTCCGGTTTTATTAGCAAAGTTGAGTGGCATCATTTCAAATTGAAGCGAACCACCACCCTGAATGAACAGCACCGCGTAGTCGTTGGGAATCTTCATTAAATCGCGTAGACGCTTTTGCGCCTGATCAATGATTTTTTGGAAGGTAGCGGAGCGATGCGAAATTTCAAGAATACTCGTTTGGCTGCCCTGGGCCTCCTGTAAATCGCGTTGAATCTGGCTCAAAACCGATGCCGGCAAAACCGCCGGACCGGCTGAAAAATTAAAAGATTGCATATATTTCGCCTCAATTTCTCCCCAAGTTATATAAAACTACAATGAGAACATTTTAATTAAATTTTACGTTTTAAGGCTGATTTGTCAAGCCTTGTCAAAGGTATAGGCCAGTGGTATAGTCTTATAGTATTAAGCCGATGTGGCGGAACTGGCAGACGCGTACCGTTCAGGTCGGTATGGTGATTTCACCGTGCAGGTTCGATTCCTGTCATCGGCATTAATCGTTTCACAATAAAAAGCTTCCCTAACGGGAAGCTTTTTATTTTTGCGTAAAGAAATTGTTTAAACGCTGGGAACGGTCAGAACGCTTATATTCTGGCTTATCAGCATTTGCTTGCTCTTGTTGAGCTTGATGGGCTGCTTCTTGCTGAGCAGCCTTTTCTTCTGCCTTTTGAGCGGCAGCTTGAGCCTTAGCGGCCTTCTTTTGTGCACGCTTAGAAGGTTGCTTTTCAGGAGCTTGCGATTCGGCCGTCGAGACTTCTTCTTGAACGGGGGCAGTTTCAACCTGAGGGGCAAAGTCCTTTTTCGGCAAAGGCAAGTCTTCATAGGTCAAGGTGGTCAAGCGGTCCTCGTTTGGATGAGGAACCTTGAGCCGGACTTGATAATGCGTGGTAAAGGGCGAAGCCAGAAAGGCCTGATCCTGACTAGTATGCTGTGCTACCCAAGCCGGGATAGCCTTTAGGAATTCTGCCAAATCGGCCGGCATCAAATCAGCATAAGCGACCGCCTGATCAATTGCAGGGTCGGAAATGATGGCCGCACTGTTCTTAGTCCTTTCCTGCCATTTCAAGGCAGCATAGGAAGAAACAAGGCCATAACCGACAAACTCAATCTCACGGGCCTTCACTTCTTTTTTGGCCTCTTGGATTTTCTCGTCCAAATCGTCATCCAGGTAAGCTTGGGCGTGCAAGAGGTCGGTCGCAATGTACAAAACCGCCTGCTGGCTAGGGGTCACCACGTCGTTGACATAGTGGGTCCGGTGTAGCTCTGGTTCTGAAAAAATCACGCGCAAGGTCTTGGAAGTCACCTTTTCAGGATGGTCTAAGTACAAGTTCACCTGGTTTTCCAAGCTTTCATCGCCAGCCAACAAATCTCCCTCTTCTTGCAAGAGCGGTTGAATCGTGACGGAATGAAAGATAAAGGAGCCCGAACCAGCCGAGAGCAAGGAAATCCGGTAAGAGTCCATGTTGCTAGGTGCCGTTACTTCGATTTCTTCGGAATTTTTATGCTGAGTCGAAATGACCTGCCCTTCTTGATCCAGAAAGGTCACGGCCAAGTAGGCGTGCATGCGCTCCGAGTTTTCAGAATCACGGCGAATTAAATAAGATTGCCCCGGCTTAAGGGAAGGCAGGTCGGCCACACGCTTATCACGGAGGTAGTTCGCCTTCGAATGCCAAACGGCGATGACGTGGCCCGACGGCAAAAAGCGGTGAGTAAAGGAAACTTGATTAAAGGCCTGAAAATCAATGTCGGCCCCTTGCAGTTCCTTTAACTGCGTTTGCGGGGTCCAGTAGACTTGATAGCGCATTAATAAGTCCTCCTTCCCATCATTTTAATCGCTTCTTTTTCCATGGCGTCGATCATGTACTTGACCATTTCGTCAATCTTTTGCTCGTGGAAGCCCTTTTCAACCTTGTGGTCGAAGTTAACCCCCTTGTCCTTCAAGAAAGACAAAAGCTGGGGCAGGGACTTGCCATCGTACTCATCTTCAGACATGGTAAAAAGGGCCACATCCTTGCCCGCCCAGTTAACCTTGTCGAGCTTTTGCCAGAGTTGAGCATCCATCATTTCGCTGTCATCTGGTGACATGCGACCAGCTAGGAAACGACGAACATCAAGGGTCCAATCGCGGTTTAGACCGTTATGGGGGAACTCCGGACTAGCGGTAAAGGTTCCTAAATTCATAATCGGCTTGGCAACAATCAGAGCACCGGCATCAACGTTTGCTAGGTAGTACATAGCTGGATAAGAACCCATGGAGTAACCGGACATGATAACTTGGTCCGGCGTCACATCCGCTTCGCGCATGGCCTTTTCGATGGTGTTCAAGACTACGGCTTCATAGGCTTCGGACCCGACGTCAAAGGCTCCACCCTGGGTACGAGAATCCGTAAAGAGCAAGTAAGGATAACCCAGCTTGTTCAAAGGCCCCATCATTTCAAAACCTTCAATGTGCAAGCGCGTTCCAGCAAAGAGAATGATTAAGGGTCCCTTCTTGGTTCCGGGATTGTAGTAGGACAAAACTTCTTGACCATCATCGGTCAATTCACGCTGCCCACCCGGGATAAAGAGTCCTAAGCCGTGTCGTGAACGGCGTTGGTGCAAGGCGTGCAAATCAATCTTGCCCTGCCCTTTTAGCAAAACCAAAATTTGATAATCTTGATACTTTTCAGGGGCTTTAACCATGGCCATTTGGCGCAGAGCATCCCCCTCTAGAATCTGCAATTGCTGCAGACGGCCGTTTTGGAAGAAGACGAATTCCAGCGCAACCTGGACGCCACCCTCGCTTTGATAGTCGAGGTACATCCAGTTATCCTGACCGGCAGCGAAGTCGCCTGGAAAGGTCTTCAAAGTTCCGACCTGGGTCCAATCATTGCCAAAGTCCCCTTCATACAAGGTTGAAAAACGACCGTGCCGTTCAAAGGTCCAGCGGTAGTCCGTTTGTGGCAAGTACTGTTCTTCACTGAAACGGGTTGGAAAACCAATTTGACCAATGTAAAGGTCGCGCACGATTCGCTGTCCGACTGTTTCAGGGGTCTTTTGCCCAAAGCGCATCGCACGACGTTCCGCCAACGCCGCCTTGACATCAAAATTAATCTGATCGGGATTGGCAATGTAAACCACTCGATAGGCCGGCCACTTACGAATTTGCTGGGCCAATAAAGTCGAATCCAAAACTTCATCGGTCAAAAGCACGTAGTTTTCTTCGAGTTCAAAAGGATCCACTTGCTTGGTCAAGTAAGTTGGTAAGTCCCGCAAAGTTGTGTGGTGCCATTCTAAAGGCAGGTTGGCCACTTGGGCAGTCCAGTCTTGGGCACCAATTTGTAAAATGGAAATATCGGCCATTAAGCAGCTCCATCATCCTTCGTATTTTCATTAAAAACAGCCTGCCAGCGATCCCAAAGGGCCTGATGATCAAACTTATAGGCTTGATTGGTGGCCGCCTGTTGGGCGCTAAACCAAATTTGACTGTCATCGACATACTTGTTTAAGGCAATCATTAATTGGGCCGTATCGCGAATTATTTTACCGTTTTGGCCGTCTTCGACATAAGGGGTCTTGACGGTGTTAATCTGTGGCATTCCCTTAGTCAAAGCCAAAGCTTGAAGGAAAGTATTGGGATGCAAGTCCAGGTCAACCAAAAGATAACCTGAATTGAAGTAATCCAAATACTGCTTTTCGCTTAAGTAACCCTTGAATTCAAACTGAGCGGCAAAAACATCCCGCTTCGATTGATTCTTTTCATCCTCATCGGCCATCAATGCCAGCTTATCGTTTAACAGTTGACGGAGTGCGGAGAAGTCACCCTTCCCCGAAATCACAACTGAAATCCGGGTATTAAACTCGGCCAACTGCATAAAGCGCTCCATGGCCGCCTTTTGCAAAGGCAGGGACAAATCATCAATCCGCCAGTAAATTGGCAAAACGTCACGCGTGGCAGTCCGCTTGGTGTCTGGGTTGGTGACGTAAGGCGCTATCCAAGTGGCGGGCTTGCTATCGCCATAGCGTTCCTTAAACTTCTTCAAGTCAGAAGGTCGGCTGAAGACAGTTTCCTGAGCAGCCGCGGGCAAATCTATGGTTGCTTCGGCATGGGTGGCTTCGTTTGACATAATCAAACGCGCGGCAAGTTGCACATCGGCCAAAGCCGCGACATTACGGCGGGTTTGACTGGCAATCACAACATCATCAGCGGGCAAGGTTGCCAAATAACGGTGCACAATTTCGTTAATTAACTCCGTCATGTTGGCAAAAGAACGCTGATCCGTCCACTGCTGTTGCGTCGTAACGCGCCCGGTCGTGCAATCTTCTTGGGCGGCAACATCTCCGGAAGGCGTCAAGTAATCAATCCGTTGCAAAGCTTGGCCCTCAAAGTTCAAGATACGGGAAACAAAACCACGGTCGTCCAAGGTCAATTGTTGCTTCAGCTGACCGTTTTCAAAGAGGTCGACACGGTCATACATGGTCGCATCAGGATAGGTTGGCCAAAGGGTCGCAAACTGCGCGCGATCAACCATGACCACCACCCGGTCGTACATGCGAACAAATTCCGCCCCAGCTGGCCAAGTAAAGTCGTTGACTGCCAGAGGCTGTTGTTCTTGAATATTAACGTGCTGCAAGTAGTCAAAGGCTGACCAGTAAGACACATCGGTTAACTGATTGGCCACTAAAAGCGCCCGCATTTTGGGAAGATAGTCGCGCAAAATTAAACGGACCGGATATTTCTTCACCAGAAATAAGCGTGCTTGATACACGCTTGGATCCATTTGTGGCACTTCATTTAAATAGCGCTGCCAGTCCGGCATGATATTGAGCGTCATGGCTCTCCCCTCGCTCTTTCTAAAATACTTACTTCAAAATCGAAAGTTTGTCGGTTGGCAAGCCCGCGGCCTTAATCAAGTCATAGTCCGCTTGCCGCACTTCGACGTGTTGAATCTTATGCTTAGCTTCTTGCAAAATACCAGCCAAGTTAGCGTAAATGTTGCCCTGGGCGTCCTGAACACCTTCAGGGAAGGTCAAAACGCTGTTTAATGGTGCAAAATCAATTTCACGGCCGACCTGCGTAATGCGGTACTGGTTGGCGTGGAAGCTGTCACCCAAGTTAGCTAAGTAGGCTTCGGCTGACGGGAACTTCTTTCCTTCAGCTTCAACAAAGTTACGCTGTCCTTCAAAGTAGAAGTCCCGCGTTTGGGCTTGGCGCTGGCCAATGTAAAAGTCCGATTCCAGCAATTCGCCTTCGGAGAAATACTGCTTGGCAAAAAGACGGCCATCGCGCTGGTAAATATCCTTGTAGTCAATCTGACCATCGGAATCTTGCCAGGCAACTGCTTGAACAATCCGCTGTGAGTTAGCAAACCAACGGATTTTAGCCAGTTCATGGCCGTTTGAAACCATGCTCTTGGTCCAGTCATCGTTAATGACCAACTGCGCTTCGTTGGGCACTGGCAAATCAGTAAACCAGATACCATTTTTATCGTCGGCATCCGTTACATAGGCACGGGCGTACATGTCATAGACTTGTTCCGGCTTCAAACCTAGGTTCTTAACTAAAGCAGCGGCATCTTCGTGGGGTGTTGCCAACCAGAGCTCGTCACTCTTGCCTGACTTGACCTGTTCAATTTGCCAGCGAACGCCGGGAAAGTCCAAATAATCAAGGGAGTTAATCATTTCAATTTTCATGATAGTTCCTCCATCAATTCTGCCCACTGGTCAGCAATAATGTGTGGCTGATACTGCTGAGCAACTTGGTGAGCACCTTGGGAAAGTTCGTCGTAGTTTTCAATGGTGCGCTTCATTGCGGCAGCCAAATTCTTAACGTTGGCTTCTTCGTCGCTATCTTGACGGCTAAAGTCCGCCAAAGCCCCGTTGCGGCCTTCATGAACCAATTCCTGCGCACCAAAAAGATTGCTGTAAGTCGCAATTGGTAGGGAATCTGAAATGGCTTCGATATAGGTCAAACCAAATCCTTCGGAATAAGAGGCCGAAACGAAGACGTCGTAGGATTGCAAGTCATGGACAACGTCCTGACTCAAGCCCTTCAAAGTCACGTACTTTCCAAGGTCAAGCTTTTCAATCAATTCCTTAAGAGCCTTTTCATCCCCACCGGAACCAAAAATGGCCAAAGTGGCGTTCATGCCAGCCTTACGGAGTTGGTCAACGGCCTTGATAATTTGGCTAATGTGCTTTTCAGGATGCAAACGTGAAGCCGTCACGAAACGAGCTTCCGTGCCGTCCCAGTGGCGAGCAGGTTCGTTAATTTCAGCACCACCGACAGGAATAGCGCGAATCTTCTTCAACTGTTCCGGTGCTTCCAGTTGTGCCAAATCTTTCTTCATGGCATCGCGCTGTAGCTTGGTGGCCGTAATCACGGCATCCATGCTATTAAAGTGGTCAAACATGTATTGGTAGAAGTTGTTGAAAAGTGGGTGACCGTTTTGGAATTCAACCAAGTGGGCGGCGTGGACCACGTCAACAATCTTCAACGGTACGCCACCATCCTTGAGGCGAACTAGGATTTCTTCGTTTTCGTTTCCACGATCAATGATAAAGATATTGTGGTCGTAGCTTCCCTGCAGTTCAGCAAAGAAGAAGGAAACCAATTCTTCAAAAGTTTCAAAGAAGTAAGATTGCCCGCGGAAGTTATCCAAGTGAATGTTGGTGGCCAACTTGCCCCGTGAACCATAGTCACGGTAGTGCCAGCTTAGGCGGTGAATGCCGTTTTCAAGGAAAACGCGGCTGTCATCAACGATATAAATCTTTTTCTTTTCGGAATAACGCTTGTCTCGCAAGATGGTCTCGGTGTAAGAACCCGTGGTCTGGCGGACCTGGCGACGTTGCGTATTAGTCAAATCCCAAAGCATTTCTTCTTGGAATTCAGAGATTTCACGCAAACCATTTTCCAAGTAATCATCCGGATTGTCGGCCAAGAAGTAGTCGTACATGCCGATTACTTCGTTTTCAGCTAAGTGCCATTCCTGCATGTGCAAATGCAATTTAGGTAGTAAATCGGTAAAAACTAGCTTGAATGGAATCTTTTTTTCGCGAAAACGCTCGGCACGGTAAAACTGGGCATGTTCGACACCACTGTTACCGTGGCCCATTCCCTTATTGACGAAAAAATTCATAACGTTGCTCCCCTACGCTTTTCAGTAATTAAGCGGAATTCGATAAGTTAATTATGACACAAAAAGTAAATCTTTGACTAGGTAAAAGACAAAGAATTAGACTTTTGTAAAGATTTTGCATAAAAAAAGAACCCGGAGGTTCTTATTGCGCCAAAGCTTGGGCGGCCGTGATGATGGCCACCTTGTAAACGTCTTCTTCGTTGGCACCACGAGACAGGTCCGAAACGGGCTTTGCCAAACCTTGAAGGATGGGTCCAAAGGCCTCGTAATCCCCCAAACGCTGAGCAATCTTGTAGCCAATGTTGCCCGCTTCTAGACTTGGGAAAACAAAGACATTGGCCTGGCCGGCAATTTTGGAGTTAGGTGCCTTAGCGGCAGCAACGGCAGGCACAATGGCCGCATCAAACTGCATTTCCCCGTCGATTTTATCGGCAAGTTCTGGGGCCATCTCCTTAGCCTTTTGTGTTGCTTCGACAACCTTGTCGACTTCCTTGCCCTTGGCTGAGCCCATCGTTGAGAAGGACAGCATGGCGACCTTAGGATCCAGGCCAAAGACCTTAGCAGTGTGGGCGGATTGAATGGCGATTTGTGCCATGGTGTCCGCATCAATTTCGATATTAATGGCACAGTCCGCAAAGACATAGCGTTCCTGACCCTTTTGCATGATGAAGGCACCGGAAATTCGGTTGGATCCGGGAGCAGTCTTAATCAACTGGAGGGCAGGACGTACCGTGTCACCGGTGGGATGAGTTGCCCCAGAAACCATGCCGTCGGCTTGGCCCGTTTGAACCAGCATGGTCCCGAAGTAGTTGACGTCCTTGAGCCAGTTTGCAGCAGTTTCGGCATCCGTCTTACCATTGCGACGCTTAACCAAAGCGTCTTGCAAATCGGCCAAATCCTTGGCAGGATAGGTCGCCAAGTCGATGATTTCAAGCTTGTCTAATGACCAGTTTTTCTGCTTGGCTAAAGCCTGAATCTGGTCAGCCTTCCCCAACATAATGGGCTTGACCAAGCCTTCTTCTGCTAAACGCACGGCAGCGCCTAGAACGCGTTCGTCTTCCCCCTCAGGAAAAACAATCTTTTGCTGATCCTGCTTGATTTGGCGCTTAAATTGCTCAAATAATTCCATTTCAATCTCCTATAAGGCTTTCGTCTTAAATACGCCTCTTAGTATAACAAAATTTTAGTGGAGCCAGTCGATTCCAGCACGACCGTGTTCTTCCAAATAGGCATTGGCCTTAGAAAAAGGCCGCGAACCGAAGAAGCCCCGGTAGGCTGAAAGCGGACTGGGATGGGCCGATACCAAAACCAAGTGCCGGTTTTCATCAATCAGATGGCGTTTGGATTGGGCAAAGCGGCCCCACAAAATAAAGACCTTGGGCTGAGGGTCTTCCGAAGCAATTTGAATCAAAGAATCCGTTAAAGGTTCCCAAATCCGACCCTGATGGCCGTTCGCCTGCCCTTCGGGCACGGTCAAAACCGCGTTTAAAAGCAGAACGCCCCGCTGAGCCCAGGAAGACAGGTCGTGACTTTGACGCGGGCCAATATCGCTGGCCAACTCTTTTAAGATGTTTTGCAAGGATGGGGGTGCTGGCACGTCATCCGGCACGGAGAAACTAAGGCCCTGAGCTTGCCCAACTTCGTGGTAAGGATCTTGGCCCATGATGACAACCTTAGTGTCCGGAAGTGGCGTCTTTTCCAGTGCGGCAAAGACCGCTTTTCGTGGTGGGAAAACCGTCTTAGGCCCCTGATAAATGTCTTGTAAAAATTGCGCAACTTCGTCTAAATATTGCGGCGTTAACTTTTGTTTTAAATACGGTGCCCAGGAAGTATGTGACAGCATCCCTCAATTCCTTTCGTGTTAAAATGGCCTAAAGGAAGCTCAGCCATGTTTCATTATTATTTGCGACAACGATATAGTCCTAGCCAAGTCAGCTGCATGGCCTTTGATGCGCATTTTCAGCCCATTTTTATCGTAACGGGCCAAAGCGGCAGGATTGGCGACTGCCTGGCAGTTTGCGACCTGAGTGGTAACCGTCTGGTGGAAATCCAGCAGCTTTCACTCGGGGTCGTTCCCCGCTTTTTGCTGCGCGAACGCAACCAAGAGCTTAGTTCGCTGACCCTCCATCTCGGCTACGTGGCCAATTTGATTTACCTACGCAAGTTAAACTGGCTGATTACTGGTAATTTTATTACGCAAAACTACGTCACCTACCACCATACCAAAAAAATTGCGGCGGTCAAGCCACAGGCCCAGCCTGACGGGCTTTATGACGAGATTGCCACAACGGTTTCGGCCGACCAACTGCCCATTTTAATCGCCATTACCGCTCTGCTAGACATTTGGTACCTGAACCATGATTTGATGAGCCAGTTTTTACCTCGCCAAAACTGGCAAAGTAACATCCAAGCCGAAATGGAAGTCGCCAAAATTAAGTATGATTGACCAATTAAAAGAGTACCAAGTTATTTTTTCAGACCGTCCTGCTGTTCAAAAACGAATTCAGGCCGTGTTGGACTGCCTGGAGGCGCTCCAAGAACAGCGGCTTCCTGTTGAACCTTTACCGGCATTAGCCTATTCAACTCGGCAAATTCTCGCCGATCCCAGGTTGATGGGCCTCGATGATTTACTGTCGAACTTGCGGCAGTACTTGATTGAAGAATTTGGTATCTGGTTTTTACCAAACGAGGCTTGGCTGAATGACCTAAGTGCTTGGATTGCTAAGCGTCCTGTTCTTGAAATCATGGCCGGGAATGCCTTACTTTCGGCAGGTTTGCGCAAAGGCGGTCTTGCTGTTTCAGCCGTCGATAATTTTGACTGGGCGGGTCAAGACATTTTAAGGCCTGCGCCGTGTACAAAGGTTCAACAGGCCGATGCTCTTTCCGCCGTGCAAAATTTTGACAAGGGCGTTGTTCTCTTAGCCTGGGCGCCCGACACCACGGAAACGGATGCCAAAATTTTGGATTACCTGCGAAAGAGCCAGCGAAAGATTGATTTTATCGTGATTGGCCAAGAAAATGGCCACACAAATTCCAAGCTTTTCTGGCAGAAGGCCCAGTTAGAAACAATTGAAAAATTAAATCAACACTACCATTCTTTTGACGGGATTGATGACCACGTCTTTCTCGTCAAATAAAAAATCGCCTCCAAGGGCGATTTTTTTAATTATAAGATTGGCGCCAAGAGGCGAGAAAAATGTTGCTTGAAATTCAACCAGCGTGATTCCTTATCGAAATCAGATGGCTTTTGCAGGCTCGATTGTTCAATATCCTTTTGGTATTGCACGAAAAGCTCGTGAGCCAATTGACGATCGTAAATAAAGGCATTCGCCTCGAAATTCAACTTGAAGGAACGGAAATCTAGGTTGGCCGAACCCACCGAAGCGATTTTACCATCCACCACCATAGTTTTGGCGTGAATGAAGCCGTTTTCGTAGTAGTAAATTTTGACCCCGGCATCAGCTAACTGGCGGGCATAATACTGCGTAGCGCGATAAACGAAGGCGTGATCAGGCTTGCAAGGCACCATGATACGGACATCAATCCCGGCCGCGGCAGCAATTTTAATGGCATCAAACATACTATCATCGGGAATTAAATAAGGCGTTTGAATCCAACAGGTCTTCTGGGCCAACTGAATCAAGCGGATGTAGCCCATTTTAATCAAGTGGTCGTCTGAATCGGGACCAGAGGTCACCACCTGCATGCTGGTATCTCCGTGTTTTTGCACAAGGGGGAAGTAACGCTGGGCCTGACCATCATAAGAAATCTGATGCTTCAAGTCAGTGGCATTCCAGTCCAGGATGAAGTAAGCCTGCAACTGGTATACTGCCGTACCGGTCAAACGCAAATGGGTATCCCGCCAGTAGCCAAACTTTGGGTCACGACCGACATACTGGTCCCCAATGTTAAAGCCCCCAATGTACCCCACTTCGCCATCAACAATCACCATTTTGCGGTGATCACGGAAGTTCAAACGAAAATCAAAAATGAAGGAATGCGTCCGCAGGAAAGGTTCTGCATGACCACCGGCTTCACGTAGCGGTTTGAAGAAGGAGGCTAATGTGGGAAAAGAACCAAAGGAATCGTAGATAACGTGGACCTTCACACCAGCTCGGGCACGTTCCACCAAAATATCGCGGATCTGACGGCCTAGCTGATCGTTGGCGAAGGTGTAAAACTCGATATGAATCGTATCCTGAGCCCGCTTCAAGTCGGCCATCATCTGGTCAAACATCCGATTACCATCCGTGAAAAGCTGAAAATCATTATGCTCCGCCAAAAAGACCCCTTCCATGGTGTTAAAAAGCGTAATCAAAGTCCGGGCCTTTTGCACAGAGGTTTGGTCATCGACAATGTCGATGGGATCCTGTCGATCCAACTGCTCGTTAATTAGTTGACGAACCGCCGAAACATTTTGCTCCTGATAGCGAAAAAGTCTTTTCTTAGGCAGCTTTCGACCAGCGAAGGCATAGATTAGGAAACCCAAGATGGGCACAAAAATTAGGACCAGCATCCAGGCCCATGTCGCCGCGATATCACGGGGTTGGCGGAAGACCGTAATCAAGGCCAAAATGGTGTTCAACGAAAATAAAATGAAAATTGCCGATAAAATCAAGGCCCTACCCCACTTAAATTAAAAACTTTATAAACTTTTTTCATTTTATCATAGGATCAAAGGCACAAAGCCTTGTAAGACAAATTTAATCCAATTGTAAAATAAAAAAGAGCTTACGCTCTTTTTTAGTATTCCATCAAGGCTAAGAAAGGTACTTCGCCGGCTTCCATAGCTTTTTCGCGACCATGCAAGGCTTCCAATTCAATAATGAAAGCTACACCAGCGACTACACCACCGAGTTCTTCGATGATGCGGCGTGTGGCATTAATCGTTCCCCCAGTCGCCAAGAGGTCATCAACAATCAAAACGCGCTGACCAGGCTTAATGGCATCCTTGTGGATTTCCAATTCGTTAACCCCACCATACTCCAAGGTGTAAGATGCGGAAACAGCTTCGCGCGGTAGTTTACCAACCTTACGAGCAGGCACAAAACCAACGCCAAGCGCATAGGCCAAAGGTGAACCAACGATGAAACCACGCGATTCCGGACCAGCAATCAATTCGACATTCAGGTCCTTGGCAAAGTCAACAATTTGGTTAATGGCATCCTTGTAGGCGGCCCCATTTCCCATCAAAGGGGAAATGTCACGAAATTCAACGCCGGGTTCTGGATAATCCTTGACCGTGGCAACATAATCACGTAAATTAATTTTTTCCATGCTAGTTGAGGAGCTCCTCTAATAATTCGTATTATTGAAAATACTTGCGATATGACGGTGCCGCCGAAAGCGGCTTTTTAGCGGCCTGAGTCAGCACCTCAATTTGACCACCATTTATTTTAACAAAATCTAGTTCCAAGAACACTTGGATTATGACTTTAAATTGAGCCGGTGTCAAGCGCAAAGTTTGGCAGACACTCTGCAAATGTTGGACGTAGTCCAAATCGTGATGGCTCAGCAAATACTTATAAACTTGACCGAAGATGGCCTTACTCTTGTCTGTGCTTTTGGCTTGCTGGGTAATCGCCTGCAAATCCGTCATCATCAATTGTAAGGTGGCGCGTCCGCGGAAGTAATTCATTCCCACTGTCGCGGTAAAGGACAGGGGCAAGTTCTTCTGACTCAGGGCCACCCAGTCCGGATGGTTGAAACCAACCGCCTCAATCAAATGATCGTGACCGGAAACTTTAAGTTTCAAGTGCTGATTAGTGGTTCCCATGCTGCCAGCAGAAATCACATCCACCTTGTCAAATTCAAAGACTGGTCGAGGATTGTCGGTTCCGTAAGGTTCTAAGACTGCCAAATCCGTAAAAAGCGAATCTTGTAAATCCTGGCTTTTTAGTTTGGCCGTCACCATTTGCGAACTGGCAGGTAAGTCGACAGCCGCGCTTTTTTCAGCAACAGCGGCTTGCAAAGCAGAAAGCTGGTCTGGATCCACGGTTAAACCTAAAGCCCCGGCATGGCCACCGAAATTAAGATAGTGGTCACGGAACTGGTCCATGAAATCAAAAAGGTTGAAGTCGCCAAAGGAACGACCTGAACCCTTGTAGGCTCCGTCAACAAGCGATAAGACCACGACCGGTTTTTTGAGCAAATCAACTAAACGACTAGCGACAATCCCCAAAATTCCTTGGTGCCAAGCCTCGCCAGCAACAATCACAACGGATTGTTCTTGATAATCGTCTTGAAGAGCAATTTGCTTTGCCGCTCCAAAGACTTCTTCGACTAAGTCCTGCCGCTGCGCGTTAATGGCTTCGATTTGACTAGCCAAGTACTTGGCCTTCTCCTCGTTTTCAGCAAGGAGCAAATCCATGGCGAGCTTGGCATCCCCCAAGCGGCCAACCGCATTAATACGGGGAGCAATCTTAAAGGAAACGGTTTCCGAGCAAATTGTTTCATCCTTGGCTAACTTGGCGTTTTTCAGGAGGGCTGCAATTCCAGGACGGGGGCTCTGGTTAAGTTCTTCCAGTCCCCAAGAAACCAAGGTACGGTTTTCATCTGTTAGCGAAACCATATCGCCAATTTCACCTAGAGCGACCAAGTCAAGCAAGTCGGTGGGCATGTCCTCGCGTGAGGCTGGCGCCTGCCCTTCATTAATCAAGGCCTGAGCAACCTTAAAGGCCACCCCGACACCCGAAAGATCGCCAAAGGGATAATCGCCTTCCGGATGACGGGGATGGACAATGGCGAATGCCGGTGGCAATTGGTCGGGCAAGGAGTGGTGGTCGGTAATAATAACGTCCACACCCTGCTTTTGCGCATAATCGACGGCATCATAGCCCGAAACACCATTATCAACCGTCACAATTAGCTGGGCCCCATCATCAATCAACTGCTTGTAGCGGTCTAAATTGGGCCCGTAGCCGTCCTCAAAGCGATTGGGGATGTAAGGCTCGACCTCGGCGCCAAGTAACTGCAAAGTTTGGTACATGACGGTCGTAGCTGTCACACCATCCAAATCATAATCACCATAGATTACGATTTTTTCACCACCAAAAACAGCTTCTTGGAGGCGTTCAATTGCCGGTGCCATATCATGAAGTTCCATGGGGTCATGGAGGTCTTCAAAGTCAACATTCAAAAAAGCGCGTGCTTTTTTGACCGTGTCATAGCCGCGCTGAATTAAAATGCCGGCAACAAGCGGCGAAATATTCAATTCTGTATGCAGCTGCTGAACCTCCGCCGCTGTGGGTGCCGGGAGCAATTGCCAATCAGTTTGACTCATTTTTTTCCTTTTGGAAGGGTACATCGACGACGTCAAAGTCCCGGGCAACATAAGTGTTTGGGAAAATCTTACGGACGTCTTGAATCATTTTCTTAAGGGGCGCACCAAGATAGCGTGCGGAAATGTGGGTAAGCACCAAGCGACCAACGTGGGCTTGCTTAGCAACCCGGGCCGCATCCGCCGAAGTCGAGTGACCGTGGGCCTTTGCCATTTTTAGCTCGGCTGGTTCTTGCCCATAGGTACTTTCGTGGACCAAAACATCGGCATTCTTGGCTAACTTTTCGATTTCTGGATTCGGACGGGTATCATAAATGATGGTCACCACCCGGCCCTTCTGAGCAGGGCCAATGTAGTCTAGACCTTTGATTGTCCGACCATCATCGAGTGTGACTGTCTGGCCAGCCTTAATCTGGCCATAGATTGGACCGGAAGGAATCTGATCGGCCCGCAACTTATCAACCAGGAGTTCACCCGGGTGATCTTTTTCTTCTACGCGAAAGCCCCAGGCTTCAATCCGGTGGCGCATCGGTGCGGCATAAACCTTAAAGGTGTCATCTTCAAAGATTAAACCTGCATGCAATTCCACGTAGTGAATTGGATAAGAAAGCCGCGTTTCAGAAACCCGCAATGCCGCTTGAACGAAGTCGCGCAGGCCCTTAGGTCCATAGATTGTCAAAGGTTCGTTCTTGTCAGCACCCTGAAATGACCGTGACGACAGCAAGCCCGGCAAACCAAAAATGTGGTCACCGTGCAAGTGCGAGATGAAAATCTTTTCGATTTTACGGGGACGAATCGTCGTCTTTAAAATTTGATGCTGGGTCGCTTCGCCAACGTCAAAAAGCCAGACAGCGTTACGCTCATCCAACAGTTTTAAAGCCAAAGAGGCGACATTACGAAACTTCGAGGGTTGCCCCGAACCAGTTCCTAAAAATTCAAGTTGCATTTCTTATCCTCAAATCAGAGCAGTCTTAAAATTACTGCTCTTCTTCAGTCTTAATATCATCCAGGAGATCACGTTCCTGCAGCGTTAACTGACGTCCCTGCAAGAGATCAGGACGACGCAGGTAGGTACGGCGCAAAGACTCCTTTAAGCGCCACTCAGCGATTTTAGCGTGGTTACCAGACATCAGTACTTCGGGTACCTTCATCCCGCGAAAATCAGCCGGACGCGTGTACTGGGGGTATTCCAGTAAGCCATCCTCAAAGGAATCCGTATGGGCGCTGGCTTGGTTACCCAGTACATCGGGCAAGAAGCGCACCGTGGCATCAATCATGACCATGGCGCCCAATTCACCACCCGTTAAAACATAATCCCCAAGGGATAGTTCTTCATCGACCAAGTCGCGAATTCGTTCATCGTAGCCTTCGTAGTGGCCGGCGATGAAAGTTAAATGGTCATAATCGGCCAGTTCCTGAGCGACCTCGTGGTTAAATTGACGACCGGCCGGATCCAAAAGCACGACGTGCCCGCGGTCCCCCGCTGTCTGTTCAATGTGATCCATGGCATCAAAAACCGGTTGGGCCATTAAAAGCATGCCCGCCCCGCCACCGAAGGGATAGTCATCGACGTTATTATGCTTGTTATTCGTGTACTGGCGAAAATCCGTTACCGAAAAATCCAAAGCCCCCTTTTCGATTGCCTTGCCGACAATCGATTGGTGCATGGGCGCAAACATATCGGGAAATAAACTCAAAACATCAATTCGCATTAGTCAAATAACCCTTCTAGGACCTCGATGGTAATTTTTTTATTGGCCACATCGACATTCTTAACCACGTCATCAATGACAGGAATCAAGCCCTCTTTGCCATTCGGCTGACGCATCACCCAAACGTCGTTGGCACCAGTCGGCATAACGGAGGTAATTTCGCCTAAGACCTGTTGATTTTCATCAAGGACTTCACAGCCAATAATTTCATCGTAGTAGTATTCGCCATCGGCTAAATCACTACGTTCCTGGCCATCGACATAGAGGTCATCCCCCTTAAAATGTTCAACATCATTGATGTTGTCCAATCCTTCAAACTTAACCAACCACATGCCCTTATGCTGGCGGCTGCTGGCCACCACTTCTTCCTGGTAGCCCGTTTCAGTCTTGATTTGTAGTTGGGCACCGGGGGCAAAACGTTCGGCAGCAAAATCCGTAATGGCCGCAACCTTCACTTCCCCACGAATCCCATGGGTGTTGACGATTTGACCAACTTTGTACAATGTCTCTTTATTCATAACTTTTATTATAGCAGAGGGGCGCTTTCATCGCAGATTTTAGGCAAGAAAAAAACCACCATTAGCGGTGGTTTTTAATTGCTTAGACAAGGTCGAGCAATTCAGCCTTCTTAGCTGATGAGGCGTACTTGATACCTTGGGCATCCAAGTATTCCTTGATTTCTGCAACCGTGTTCTTAGTGGTTGGCTTTGCTGATGATGCTGGCTTAGCAGCAGCCTTCTTTGGGGCTGCCTTCTTAGCTGCAGGCTTGGCTGAAGCCTTACCAGACTTTGAATCATTGTACTTAGCCATGATTCCAGCGCGGCTCAACAAGTTGCGAACCGTATCTGATGGTTGTGCACCGTTGCCCAACCATGCCAAAATCTTGTCTTCATCCAACTTAACTTCTGCAGGAACAGAGATTGGGTTGTAAGTACCAACGATTTCGATGAAACGACCATCACGTGGTGAACGTGAATCAGCAATAACAACGCGGTAGAAAGGACGCTTCTTAGCACCCATGCGCTTCAAACGAATTTTAACTGCCATGAATAATTTCCTCCGTAAATTCTTTACTTAATTATTATCACAAATTCAAAAAGGTATGTCAAGGCTAAATACTTGACATACCAATTTAAAATTCGATTTACTTTTCCAAACCTTCTTCGAGGGCTTGTGGATAGTATTCGCGAATGATTTCAGCTTCATGCTTTGATAGTTCTGGGAAGGCTGAATCAGCACCCAAGTCTTCGTGATACATACGATCACGCGGTGAAACGCCACCACGGGCGTGTTCAACGACCATCTTAACGCCATCAAATTCTTCGGCGTCAGCTGGGGCCTTTTCGGCAGCTTCAATATCCAGCTGGGAAACCATCAAGAGCAAGCGAGCATCCAAACCAAGGTCATCGATGACTTGCTTTTGGTCAGCCGTCAAGTAAAGGGTCATGGCAGCTTGCGAGTTCTTACCAATCAAGTCCTTTGAACGAGCTTCTTCCAAGCCCTTGTTGGCAGCGGAACGCAAGTTCATGAAGGCCGACCACTTGGCCATCATTTCCTTAGTGTCACCCAAGTCTTGTACTTCAGGCATTTCAGACAAGTAGGCGAAATCAACGTCTTGCTTTGGCAAGTATTCCCAAACTTCTTCAGCCGTGTGTGGCAATACTGGCAAAAGCAATTTGGTCAAAGCCAAAAGCGTTTGGTAAAAGACCGTTTGCATGGAACGACGAGCCAATGAATCCGGTGCTTCAACGTAGACAACATCCTTGGCAATATCCAAGTAGAAGGCTGACAAATCAACGTTAACGAAGTTAATCAAGCGCTTAAAGATTTCGTTGAACTGGTAGTTGTCGTAATCAGCACGAATGTCACGAACAAAGTCGTTCAAACGAAGCATGAAGTACTGATCGTGGGCCGTCAAATCCTTGAAGTCCAAAGCATTCGTCTTCGGATCAAAGTCAGACGTGTTGGCCAACAAGAAACGCAAAGTGTTACGAACCTTACGGTAACTTTCCGAAACCTGCTTCAAGATTTCTTGTGAAACCGGCATATCCTGAGAAGTATCCACCGTGATGGTCCACAAACGTAGGATTTCGATTCCCATTTGTTCAGCAACTTCATCGGGTGAAATCGTGTTACCAAGTGACTTGGACATCTTGTTGCCCTTACCGTCCAAAGTGAAGCCTTGAGATAGCAAGTTCTTGTAAGGTGCCTTGCCCATGGTAGCCACGGAAGTGATCAAGGATGAGTTGAACCAACCACGGTACTGGTCAGAACCTTCCAAGTACAAATCAGCCGGGTAGTCCAACTGCTTTCGACCACGCAAAACGCCGTTCCAAGAAGAACCGGAATCGAACCAGACATCCATGATGTCTTCTTCCTTGGTAAATTCACCGTTTGGTGAATGTTCGTTCGTGTAGCCTTCAGGCAAGATTTCCTTAGCCGTATGTTCAAACCAGTAGTTTGATCCATACTTTTCAAAGAGGCTGGCCACGTGGTCAATCAAACCTTCGTCCAAGATAGCCGTTCCATCTTCGGCATAGAAGATTGGCAATGGAACCCCCCAAACACGCTGACGGGAGATGACCCAGTCACCACGGTCACGAATCATGTTGTACAAACGCTTCTTACCCCAACCAGGATAGAAGTTAACTTCTTCCAGTTGGTCCAAGATTTGCTGACGGAACTTTTCTACTGAAGCAAACCACTGTGGTACAGCACGCCAGATGATTGGCTTCTTAGTACGCCAGTCAAATGGGTAGGAGTGGGTAATCTTTTCCTTGGCCAAGAAGAGATTGGCGGCCTGCAACTTCTTGATGACGATACCAGTCACGTCATCGTAGAACTTTCCTTCAAAATCAGGACCAGCTTCAGCCGTCATGTAACCCTTGGCATCAACGGTCACATCCGCCTTCAAGCCATACTTGACTCCCACGTTGTAATCGTCTTCACCAAAACCAGGAGCCGTGTGGACCAAACCAGTTCCAGAATCTAGGGTAACGTGATCCCCGTTCATCACTAATTCTTCTGCATTTTCATCCCATGGATGATAAGCCGTCATCTTGTCGAGCTCAGAACCCTTGTAGGTTGCAATCGTTGACCATGATTCCCAACCAAACTTAGGAGCAACCGTCTCCAACAAATCCGTGGCTACCACAAACTTGCGGTCGTCACCAGCTGGTTGAACAACGGAGTATTCAAAGTCCGGTCCGACCGTGATTCCACGCGATGCCGTAACCGTAAATGGTGTCGTCGTCCAAACAACAAAGTAAGTGTCGCCGTCCAAAAGACCGTGACCATCTTTTACGCGGTTAGCGTAGAAGAGTGAAGTTGAGTCGATGTCGTGATATTCGATTTCGGCTTCGGCCAAGGCTGATTCAGATGACCATGACCAGTAAACTGGCTTAGCACCACGATAGATGTAGCCCTTTCCGGCCATTTTTCCAAAGACACGAACCTGTGCGGCTTCGAATTCCGGCTGAAGGGTCAAGTAAGGATGATCCCAATCACCCAAGACACCTAAGCGCTTGAAATCAGCCTTTTGCTTAGCAACTTGTTCCAAAGCAAAATCCTTGGCCAAGTCACGCCACTGTGCCTTGGGCATTGACTTACGGTCGTGGCCCGCCTTAGTTAATTGTTGTTCGATTGGCAAACCGTGCGTATCCCAACCAGGAACGTAAGGGGCGTAATAACCGGTCATGTTCTTGTAGCGAACGATGATATCCTTGGTGATCTTATTCAAGGCGTGGCCCAGGTGAATGTTTCCATTGGCGTAGGGAGGGCCATCATGCAAGTTAAAGTGTGGCTTGGTTTCGTTTTGGGCCAGGCGGCGGTTATAAAGGCCCGCTTCATACCACTTGGCTTGACGTTCTGGTTCGGTTTTAGGCAAAGAACCACGCATTGGGAACGCGGTCTTACCGATGTTCAATGTTTCTTTATACTTCATGGGGAACTCCTTTTCTATACAAAAAAGCCCTAAGTAGTCTAGGACTACTTAGGACGTTTACACGTGGTACCACCTAATTTTAGTTGATTAATCAACCCTCGGCAGTGTTAACGGTCTGCACCGGTTAAGCTTACTTGGTTCAGCTTAGCAGATAAGTAATTGATCCAGCTAAAAGTAGAGAAGACCATCTCACACCAACATGGCTCGCTGCACTCGTGCTTTTAACCCTTCTGGATTACCTCTTTTAATTATTCGTTATCTGGGAAAACGACAACCGTTGGGTCGCTTTCGGAATGAAGCTTAGGCGCTTGTGATTCAGACTTGCTTTCGGCTTCAGGCAAGTCCGCATCCGCTTCGCTTTCAGGCAAATCAGCTTGATCAGCTTGTACGGCTTCCGGTGCCTTTTCAGCTGGCGCTGGGTTGGCTTGAACGGGCGCTTGTGAGTCAGCTTGATGGGCGGCATTTGCATGTTGCAAGGCAGCAGTACCATCAAGAACTGACTGGGACAATTCGCTCGTTGGCAAAAGGGAAACGGCGGCTGACAATTCTTGGTTGGCCAAGAGTTCCTTTTGCTGATCCAAAAGCTTGGTAAAGGTTGCGCGGAACTTGTCGACTTCACCGCGCAAACGGTTTTGTTCGGCAATCAAATCTTCGTTTTCCTTAGCCAAACGATTTGATTCGGCATCGGCCTTGTCACGGGCATCTGAAATAATCTTCGTCGCTGCTTCTTGAGCATGAGTCAATTGCTTCTTAACTTCCATGTCCGTTTCAGAACGCAAACGGTTGGCGGCGTCTTGAGCAATAATAATGGATTGGTTCACCTCATCACGTTGACCTTCAAGCTGCTTAATGCGGGCTTCCAAGTGCGTATGGCTGGCACTCAACTGGTCATACTTTGCAATCAAGGCGCGGTAGTCGTTGTTAACTTGATCCAAAAAGGTATCAACGTCTTTAGCAACGTAGGCACGCGCCCCCTTACGTGTGAATTCGTGATTTAAAATTTCATCAGGTGTTAATGCCATAATTAATTCCCTCTCATCTCATTAGTAAATGCTTAGCGTCGAATTATATTAAATACAACTTTTTGCTTGTCCTTCTTAGAACGACCATCAAGTGACAAAAAGCGCATACGGCCAAACCTTCTTACAGAAATAATATCATTAATTGATACGATCCGGTTATTTTTTTGACAAATTGTCCAATTTACTTGAACTAAACCGGCTGTAATCAGTTCCTGAGCCTTGCTACGCTGAATGTTAAAGCCAGCCGCAATAACCACATCTAACCGCAGGGAAGCCAGTAATAAGAAGCTTTCCTCACCCTCGTCTTGGCGAACCAAAATCCGTTGAGCGGGAATCAAATCCCATGAAACAGGATTTTTACCAATCTGAACAACTTCGCGTTCGATAAAGGGCGCCATGTTCTTTTCGGTCATGACTTGCCAAAGGCGGTGATTTTCATCCGTAACAATGTCACCGAGCACTTCACGATTAATGCCAGCATTTAAGATGGCACCAAGTAAGTCGGCCTGGCGAAAATCAACAAACTTCGCTGGGTAGTTTAGCTGCAAGGTAGCCAGTTCAAAGTCATCAGCTTGAATTTCATAATATGTAGGTGCCAGTAGCCCCCGCTTTTTCTCACTATTGAAGGATCCACCAGCGTAATCATCCTGCAACTCCGGCTCGTCATTAACCAAGCTATGCAGGATGTACTGCTGGCGGGGATTCAAAAAGTGGGTTAAAACCGGACGGTACTCGCCCTTTGCTTGTCCAATCCAATCCTGAGCCTGGGCGACAAAATCGGCCTCGTCAGGATTGAAATGTTGCATAATACCTGCTTGATTCGTCATGGTTTACAAAACTAGTGTCAAGCCAGCTAGAAAACGAATAATCAATCGAAGCACGAAGAAAGCAACAATCGGTGAAAAGTCTAGCATGCCCAGTGGCGGAATAAAAGAAAAGAGTCGCAAATAAGGAATACAAATCTTTCCCAATTCACGGCCCAACCAGGACTGATAGGCGCCTGGCAACCAGGACATCAAAACATAAACGATTAAGGCCAAGCTATACAACTGCAGCGCGTAAATTAGAATTGTAATCAGCCCGCTAATCATAATTAGTACCGACCGTTATTTTCCAAGTTATCACTCAAGCTTCCTGAAATTTCAAAGCTATCAGGCGTCACCAAGAAAATTGACTGACCAATTCGCTCGATTTCGCCGTTAACAGCGTAAGCTGCACCGCCCAAGAAATCCAAAATACGCTTAGCTTGGCTTTCGTCAATTTGCGTAAAGTTCACGATGACGGCTTCGCCACCCAAAATTTGGGAAACGATGGCACGTGAATCGGAGTAAACCTTTGGTTCAAAGAGCGCAATTTTCTTGCTCATTGAAGCCAAATCGCGGCTCGTCACGTTACGAACACTACGTGAAGGCATTGCTTGCTTAGGCTTTGGGGCCGGAGCAGCGGCAGGTGCTACTTCTTCTTCGTATTCGTCATCATAGTAATCGTCATCACTTGAGAAAAGCTTTTTAATTGAGTCAAATGCCATGGGTCTTCTCCTTAGCGCTTCTTAAAGAACGGAGGCTTGTCATCATCTTGACTGCTCAAGTCTAAGTTAGCGTTCTTGTTGTCGCCTTCAACAGGTTCAAAATCTTGCTTTTGAACACCATCAAAGCGGCTATCTTGCTTCTTGCTACTTGGCGTGTTAGTTGCCAAATCCCAATCTGCGAATGGATCACGTTCATCACCAGTCGTAGCAGCCGAGGCACTATCGGCACTCGTTGCTGGACGGTCGAAGATTGAACCTTGGTGGTTAGCCGTGCTTTCAGACTGATCACCCTTGTTAGCAAAGAGCTGGCTAGCCTTCTTCAAAGTATCCTTAGGATTTGATGACTTCTGCAAACCAGTGGCGATAACCGTAACACGAATTGAATCACCCAAGTCATCATCAATTGAAGTACCGAAGATAACGTTAACTTCGCGACCGGCTTCTTGGTTAATTACGTCCGCAGCAGATTGTGCTTCGAACAAGGACATGTCAGGACCACCCGTGATGTTCAACAAGACATCCTCGGCACCCGCCATATCAACTTCAAGCAAAGGTGATGAAATGGCAGCCTTGGTAGCGTCTGCGGCACGGGATTCCCCGTTGGCAACACCAACACCCATCAAGGCAGGACCAGCATCCTTCATAACCGTCTTAACATCGGCAAAATCAAGGTTGATAAAGCCAGGGTTAGTAATCAAGTCAGAGATACCGCGGACACCTTGCGTCACAACGTCATCAACAATCTTGAAGGCTTCTGACAAGGGCGTACGCAAATCAATACGATCCTTCAAACGTTCGTTGGTAATGACAATCAATGAGTCAACGGATGCTGAAAGTTCTTGCAAACCTTCGACAGCGTAACGACTACGCTTTGGTCCTTCCCAAGAGAATGGACGCGTTACAACGGCAACCGTCAAAGCACCTTGATCCTTAGCAATTTGAGCAACTACGGGAGCGGCACCGTTTCCAGTTCCACCACCCATACCGGCCGTGATAACGACCATGTCGGCACCCTTAAGCGCTTCAGCGATTTCTTCAGAAGATTCTTCCGCTGCCTTGGCACCACGTTCTGGGTTCGAACCAGCACCTAAACCGCCAGTTAACTTAGGTCCGATTTGAACCTTAACGTCAGCTTGGGACTTATCCAAAGCTTGGACATCAGTATTGGCTACAATAAATTCGACACCCTTGATGCCTTCGTCGATCATGTGGTTGACAGCGTTAGAGCCACCACCACCAACACCGATCACCTTAATAACTGCTCCGGTGTTGCCTTGTGTCTCGCCTGAGAAATCCATGAATTCACTCCTTAAAAAATAATGTTATTCGTCTTCGTCGTCAGAAAAAAGATTGCTAAATCGATTACGGATTCGACCAAAGAATCCTGTCGAAGCATCATCAGCATCTTCGTAGTACTGGTCACCATTTTGACTAGCCTGGCCTTCGATTACCTGACTATCATCACGAACCTGATGATATGGGGTTACCTTGTTGGCAGCGTGCTCATCAAACTGTTCCATAACGACCTGCTTAATGACCTTATCGAGTTCGCTTTGACGACTATCGAAAAGGGTGTAGGCCAATGCACGAGCATAGGCCGGGTGACGCAAACCAATTTGATCAGGAACGGTCAAATGGACGTTGTCACCAAGGGTAGCCCGAGCAAATTCTAAGGAACCTGGCAAGGCAGTGTTACCACCGGTAATGATGAAACCACCAGGCAGTTCCATGGCGCCGACGAATTCGAGGCGCTCTTTGATACGGTCATAAATCTGTGCTAAACGAGCTGCAATGATTTGTGATAGATAAGCTTCGGAAATGGACTGAGCTTCTTTTTGACCAATCACATTGACCATGAAGGTTTCATCAGCTGAAGCCATGTCTGGATCAGCATAACCATGTTCCTTTTTAATCTTATCGGCATCCGCATAAGAAATACCAAGCACGGTGGAAATATCCTTGGTAATGTTGTCGCCCCCTTCGGGGTCAACAAAAGTAAACTTCAATTTGTGATCGTGAACGACCGAGGCCGTACTCTGGCCACCCGCCAAATCAATCAAGACGGAACCAAAGTCCTGTTCGCCATCATCAAGAATTGATTCACCCATGGCAAGGGGCGCCAAAGTGAATTCGCGAATACTCAAACCTGCCTTTTGAACGGCTGTCCGAATATTTTCAATCATTTTGTTGGGTCCGAGGTAGGCCAAAGCGTGCATTTCAAGGCGAACGCCAATCATGTCGCTTGGATCCTGAATTCCATCAAAGCCATCGACAATAAATTCTTGTGGAATTAAGTCAATGACGGCCTTATCGGGCGACGAAACCCCTGAGAGAGCCTGTTCCGTAACGTTGGCAACGTCTTGGTAAGTAATTCGTTTATTTTGGTTGGCAATTGATACCAGACCATCTGCATTCAAAATTTCAATATTGTTAGCGGGCAAGCCCAAGACCACTTCATCAATTTCGAGGTTAGCCTTGTCTTCAGCCTGCTTAATAGCAGCTTTAACTGCTGCAGCAGTGGCATTAATGTCAATCACAACCCCGTGCTTAATCCCTTGTGAAGGTGCACTACCGGTTGCAATGACGTTAAAACGGTGGTTTTCAACTGAGGAAACGACAACTTTAATCATAGTTGTGCCGATGTCTAATCCAACTGTTACGCCTGATTGGTGCATGCGTATTCCCCTTTTTATATAAGAAATTTAGATACTAAACCTGTAAAATATCTTAACACAAACTTAACATTTTATATAGCGCTAGTTCTGCTTTTTTTCACTAATTGCCGATGAAGAAGAGACTTGGCTAGAAGGGCTATTGGACTGGCTCATTGCACTGCTTTCCATCGAAGAAGAATGACTACTTGATGACGCTGAGGAATCATCCAAATTAATCTTGGATTTCAAGGCCGTATCGTAAGGATACGAGAAGGAACCAAACTGCAAATCCACCACACCCGCCTTCTTCATTTGGGCTGCAATTCCAGGATAGTACTGCATGCGCTGGGCAAAGGTGCTGACCGAAACATATGCGGTGTTGCCATCGTTCATCACCATCACGAGGCGATTACGGTTATTCTTGTCGGGTGAAAAAATAATTTGACTGACATTGTGGCGAACAACGTAGGACAGTGAAGCAAAAGCCACCGCCACTTGCTTTTCAACTTTCTCGTCTTTAAAACCAGAATATACCGGTGCCGTGCCGTCTGGCTGACGGCGATGGGTCCGATTTCCTTGGGTATCCAACTCGTACCAATTTCCGTGATATAGGACAAAACCGGTGTCGATTTTTTCAGTTATACCAATGTGGACGATGTCGTCTTGCAAACTAACTTTGGCAGTCGCTACTTTCGGATTGGCCTG
Source organism: Eupransor demetentiae (assembly GCF_963930865.1). NCBI lineage: Bacteria > Bacillati > Bacillota > Bacilli > Lactobacillales > Lactobacillaceae > Eupransor > Eupransor demetentiae. The sequence goes on from NZ_CAWVOH010000001.1 coordinate 751,979, forward strand.
CTTTAATTTTTGCGCCAAAAAGTATTCTTGACCGACGACTTGATAGCGATAAATCTTTTGGTCAAAGGACAACTGCTTTTTGAGATTCTCGGCCGTCACATTGACCGATTGGACCTGCACGTCACTAATGGTTTCCCAAGGACGCCAAACGGCAATAATCACTGCAATTAGGGTAAGAAAAATAAAGACTGAGCTTTTCAGTGGTGTCCAAAAAGCGCCGATCAAAGATTGGTCGGCTGCATTCGTTTCTTCCTGATTGTAGCGATGATTAAACATTTACTTACGCTCCGCAATCGCGTCCAAAAGTAGTTGGTATAGTTGATCGCCAGCATCCGGCGTCGCAATGGCTTCTGCTTTTTGAGCCATTGTTTCGCGAAGCTGTTGATCTTGCATAATTTCATCGGCCGCTTCCAAAAGATGCTGACCGTTAAACTCAGTTTCAAGAATCATTTTGGCTGCACCAGCTTGCACTAAACTTTGTGCATTTTTACGTTGGTGATCCCCGGTGACATAAGGACTAGGCACCAAAATCGACGGAATACCCAAGGTCGTAATTTCGGCAATTGATGTTGCCCCGGCGCGCGCCACGATGGCCGCTGTCTTTGCCAAGACTGCCGGCATGTTGTCGATATAAGGCAAGATCTTAACGTTTTTGGCCGGTGTCAAATGACGTTCCTGCATAACGGTTTCAAAGGAGGCCAAACGCTTGGGACCGGCCACGACCACGATCTGATAATCCCGTTGGTTAAACTCAGGCAGGGCCTCAATGACCGCCATATTAATGGCCGGTGCGCCTTGAGAACCACCGAAAATTAACAGAGTCGGTACTTGATCACTCAAGTCGTATTGCTGCCAGGAAAAGTCGCTCTTCAAGCCGGCCACTTCCTGAGCACGTGGGTTCCCAACTAAGCGAGTCTTCCCTGCTGGAAATTGATCAGCAGCCATTTGGAAGGCCACCCCAATTTTGGTAACCTTACGGGCCAAAAAGCGATTCGTAATCCCGGGCACGGAGTTCTGTTCATGAACCACCGTTGGAATCTTCATTTTTTCAGCAGCGTAAAGAACGGCTCCGGAAACGTAACCCCCGGTTCCGACCACAACATCCGGCTTAAAATCCTTGATGATTTTCTTAGACTGACTAACGGCGCGTTCAAAAAGCCAAACCGTCTTAAAGTTATCCAAGGAAAGTGAGCGCTTAAAGCCCTGCACATTCAATTGTTTGAAAGGCAAACCGGTTTTTGGAACAATGTTACTTTCCACGCCACGATAAGAACCGACGTAAAGGAATTCGGCCTCCGGATCGTGTTGCTTAATAACTTTCGCTAAAGCGAGCGCCGGATAGATATGACCACCGGTTCCCCCACCTGATAAAATAACACGCATTAACTTACCCCTTTTGTGCTAATTCAGCTTCCAACGTATCGATGAACTCCTGTCCACGCACTTCGAAGTTATCGTATTGATCCCAACTAGCTGCGGCTGGTGAAAGCAAAACCACGTCGCCGGGTTCAGCTAATTTCAGAGCAATTGGCACAGCGCGCTTAACATCGATGGCTGTGATGACCGGCTTGTGGCAGGCACGGGCCAAGGCCACAATCTTCTGTTGGGTTTGACCAAAGGCCACAACGGCCTTAACGTGCTTCAAGTTTGGAATCAAGCGCATAACGTCATCGCCGCGGTCCAAACCACCGGCTAACCAAATGGTTGGCTGGTCAAAAGAATTCAAAGCGGCTTGCGTAGCTTCAATGTCAGTCGCCTTGGAGTCGTTGTAGTACTTTACGCCGTCCTTTTCAAAGAGGTATTGCAAACGGTGCTTAACGCCGCCAAAGGTCTTCAAAACTTCCACCATAGCCTTGGTTGAAACGCCAGCGAGCATGGCTGCTGAAGTGGCCGCCATAATGTTTTCCAAGTTTTGTGGGCCGACTAGCTTAATGGCCGACAAAGGCATGATAGCTTCATCAGAAACCCAGAGGCTCTGTTGACGGACTTGCGCGTAATTCCCCTCTTGGGTGCGGGAGAATTCACGAACCTGTGCCTTCGTTTTAGCCGCAAAGGATGGCGTATCGGCTCCATCGGCGTTCAAAACCAAGTACTGATCAGCAGTCTGGTTCTTAGTAATGCGGAACTTCGCCGCCACGTAGTTTTCACGAGTCTTGTGATAATCCAAGTGATTGGAGAAGATGTTCGTCACAACAGCGATGTCGGGTTGAATAAAGGGAATGCCAAGTAGCTGGAAAGAAGACAGCTCGAGCAAAAGGGTGTCCTCACTCGTCAAATTGCCGACAACCTCGCAAACGGGGGTTCCAATGTTACCGGCCGTCGTCACCTTAACGCCGTCAGCCTTTAACATTTCTGAAAGCAAGGAAACCGTTGTCGTTTTACCATTGGAACCCGTAACCGTAATCAAACGGCCCGTGAAGGTTGAAAGGGCAACAGCAACTTCCGTCAAAATCGGAATGTTCAAGCTTTCGGCTTTCTTAATCAAGGCGTGATCGTAGTTGATGCCAGGATTTTTTACCAAGTAATCAAAGGAATCGTCCAAGTTATCGGCAGCATCGTTTTCAATAAAAGTAACGCCGGCAGCTTGCAACTTGTCGTATTCTGCATCCTTAGGAAAAGCAGACTGGTTTACGACCGTTACCGTAGCACCTAAATCAAGAAGGCGCTGTGCGGCCGCTTTACCTGAACGGGCCCAACCAAAGACCATGACTTTTTTTGCTTGAAATTCTAACTTAGACATATGATTCCCCTTTTTAGATATGTACAGATGGCCTCCGCCACCTTTATTTTAATAGATAAAGTGAACACCAGTTAAGGCCAAGACAAGGCAAATTCCCCAGAAGAGAAAATCAATTTGCCATTCTGACCAGCCCCACTTTTCAAAGGAGTGGTGAATGGGTGCCATGGGAAAGACCCGCTTTTTAAAGAAGTGATAAGACAGGGTCTGGATGATTACGGATAAGGTTTCGATAACGAAAATCAAACCGAACCAGAGCAAGGAAATCGAAGCGTGCAAGAGAATTGATTCGATGGCCAAGCCTGCACCAAGTGCAAGTGAACCGGTGTCCCCCATGAAAATCTTTGCCTTGGGATGGTTGTAAATCATGAAGGCCAAGAGTGCGGCAATCACTGCCACGTTGAAGGTCACGATGGAAGGATTGTGCCGGATGACGGCAATCCAAGTATAGGCGCCGTATACCACGATGGCACAACCCGTCAAAAGGCCGTCCAAGCCATCGGTTAAGTTAGTAGCATTTGACCAACCCACTAACCAGAACCAAAGGAAGAAGATGTAAAAGATTCCCAGGTTGACCGAACCTAGCCAAGGCAAAGTAATGACAAAGGGCAAGTGCAAGGCCCACATCAAAACCAAAACAGCCAGTGCTGAAAGGGTTTGAGCGAGTAACTTTGGCTTAAAGGCAAAACCATCGTCGGCATGGTTGATTAGCTTCAAAGCATCATCAATACCACCGATGACGGCATAAGAACCCATGGCCAAGATCAAGGTCAAAGTCCAGGTAAAGGAAGCCCAGTTGGCATAAGAACTGGGCATCACCAAAGTTGCAATAATTGCTGCGGCGACAAAGAGGGCGCCGCCCATGCTTGGCGTTCCCGCCTTTGCTTGATGGTCGGGTCCCAACTTGCGAATGACCGCTTGTTCCTTTGACTGGCGCAAAAACTTAATCAACGGTGGCATTCCCACCAAGGTAATCAAAAAGGCAAGCACTCCTACCCATATGTTTCCATTCATCTTCTTATTCCTTCTCCTTGAGTGTCACGATAATCTTGCTGTAGTCATTGAGCTTTTCACCAGCTGCGATGCTTTGCTTAGTGACGTAACCGTTGCCCCGTGTCGTCACCTCCACGCCTAGTTCCTTGGCGTAGGCGCGCACTTCTGACAAAGACCAATCCGTCATATCCGGCATCGTTGTGCTTCCGTCAGCTCGAATAATGATGAGCTGTCCCTTAAGCGCATAAGAACCGGCGTTAACTGACTGGGTCTTCACTTTGCCTTGTGAACCAACGACAGCAACGCGGAATCCCTGCTTCTTCAAACGCTTTTGCGCATCGGAAACATTGTCGCCAGTGACTTGAGCTAATTTAACTTCATTTGTCTTTGATTTTACCGCACTATCACTGTCATTCAAAGCTTGTAACATGACGGGACGGAAAACTTTATTCAAGGTTAACTGAATGTTTTCATCTGGGAAGTTTTGTGGCTGGCGAACCGCAACATACATGATGTAGCGTGGGTTCTTTTCCGGCACGATGGTCATGACGGAGTGAATGTCATTGGTCAAACCGTCGAGGTACTGACCGTTTTCTGAAATCTGAGCCGTTCCCGTCTTAGCCGCAACTTGGTAGCCAGCATCCTTCAAGCTGTACTGGATGGCGGTTCCAGTCTTTTGGTTAACAACATCGGTCATGTAAGAGCGTACCTTCTTAGACGTTGCCGCAGAAATGGGATGGGCCACCGTCTGCGTTTCACCGGTGTAGGTGGTTTGACCAGTCTTAGCATCGGTAATTTTATCAACCAGGTAAGGTTTGATTTCCTTTCCGTTGTTAGCAATGGCTGAATAGGCCTGCAAGAGCTGGATAGGCGTGACATTGATGGCCTGACCATAGGCCGTGTTGGCCTGATCGATGGCATGGTCAAATGAAATTGAACCGGGGTCCTCGTTTGGCAAATCCGACTTGGTTGAACGCAAGAAGCGGAAACGGTCGATGTACTTGCGCCAAGTTTTGGCACCCAAGGCCTGTTCAACATGGGCAAAAGCCACGTTAGAAGAACGCCAATAACCTTCACGGTAAGTTAAGCGTCCTTCGTTTTGGCCAAAGGCATCGACAATGCGACCACCGCCAACCATATAACTTCCAGATTGATAGGTGTCGTTAGGGTGCCACTTACCCTCTTGAATGGCAGCTGCCAGGGTAAAGGTCTTCATGGTCGAACCAGGCTCGTAAGCAGACTGGTTCAAAAGGTTGGACCAGGCGTCCTTGAGGCCGTCTTGGGTATTAGGATCAAAATTCGGTCGTTGACTAGCTGCTAAAATCTTTCCGGTCTTGGCATCCATCAAGACCCCGATGGCAGACTTAGCTTTCGTGCCGGCGAACATGACATCCATCCGGTTTTCCAAAGTGTTTTGTAGTTTTTCATTGATGGTCAATGTAACGTTTTGACCGTTTTGAACGACGTTTTGCTGGTTTTGGTCGACTTGGTTACCGAGGTAACTCTTAATGCCGTCCTTCCCCTTCAATTCCTTATTCTTGGAAGCCTCAATACCGAGGACCCCGTTCAAGGTGGTTTGGCCGGCCTTGTTTTCCGTTGAATTAGTCAAACCGATAATATGAGAAGCCATGCGGTTGTTGGGATAGAAACGCGCCGCTTGGGGCGTAAACTTAACCCCGGTCAACTTCATTTTTTGAATTTTGTTGTACTTGTCAACGGAGAGATTTTTACCGGCGGAACCAAACTCCACTTGCAGTTTATTGCTGTCCAGGCGCTTTAAAATCTGGCTCTTGCTGAGGTCTAGAACCTTGCTGAGCTGTTCAGCTGTTTTTTCCTTATCCGTGACGTATTGGGGTTTATTATTTTCAACCTGTTTTTTATCCAAAACGGCGTAAATATTATAGACGGTGGAATTGTCCGCCAAAATACGACCATCATTGTCAAAAATCCGGCCACGAGTGGCCGGTACAATTTGATTCAACATGAAGGATTGCCGAGTGGCCTCGGTCAGGTTATGATGGTTGACCTGTTTTGTCCCTGCAATCTTAAAAAGACGCAATCCCAACAGTGAAATTACTAGAATTGTTGCCAATAATAGAAAAAGGCCAAATACCTTGGCGTTTTTTTTCACTCTCTTTTGGGATAGTCGTCTCATGATTACAGTCCTAAATTTTAGCGGTTGACGTTGCGCACATTGTCATCAGCTTGCTGCATGTCAGCCTTTTGCGCAAATTGATCAAGCTTTTCACGGCTCGTCTTGCTTTGAATCTGACCTTGCAAACTGTCGTTTTCTCGTTTAACTTGCGATACCTTGCTTTGTGCCTGATAGTTGGCTTGTTGAACGGAGTCAATCTGAATACTAGTATATACCGTTGCCAGCATGAGTAAAAGGACGCCGGTTGCCCAAAGGGCAACGAGTCGCTTTTCAGATTTTAGCCAAACCGCTGGTTGATAGCGGCGTCGCACCACTCGACGCGTCGTCGTTGGGCGCGGCAAAGTGCGAGCGGCATTGTCATAACGATATGCATTTTGCGCCATAATCTTCTACTCCTCTTCTTCTCCAAATTTAACTCGTTCAATTCCGCGTAGTTGCGCAGAATGAGCACGTTGATTCTGTTCCATTTCGGCCTCGTCAGGCTTAATGGGCTTACGGGTCAATAATTTATAATCGGGTTCAAATTGTCCCGGCAACACGGGCAAACCGGCTGGTAATTCCGGACCAGTTGCACGTTCACGAAACATTTGCTTTACCAAACGGTCTTCCAAAGACTGGAAAGTAATCACCGAAATCCGACCCTGAACATCCAAAAGGTCTAGCGATTGGGTCAAAGAATCCTCTAAGGCCCCTAATTCGTCGTTGACGGCAATTCTCAGGGCCTGAAAAGTTCGCTTAGCCGGGTGGCCACCATGGCGGCGTGCCGGCGCTGGAATGGCTTCCTTGATGATGTCAACTAGTTCAAAAGTCGTGTTAATCGGTGTCTGTTCGCGGTGCTGTTCAATCTTGCGGGCAATCTGCTTTGGAAAACGATCTTCACCATAACGACTCAAGATTCGAAGCAAGTCATTAAAGGACCATTCGTTCACGATTTCCTTGGCAGTCAAGCTTTGGCGTTGATCCATCCGCATGTCGAGTTCAGCGTCATAGTTATAGGAAAAACCACGCTGCCCGTCATCGAATTGAACGGAAGAAACACCCAAATCATAAACCACACCATCCACCGCCTGAATGCCATCCTGGCTCAGGCGCTTTTTCAATTGGCGGAAGTTTTCATGGACCAGAATTAACTTCCCAGCGGCAATTTCATCAGCGTATTGTTCCTGGTTGTAGTCGATGGCCGTTTGATCCTGATCAAAACTGTACAGGTGCCCAGTCGTTAAACGCTTTAGGATTTCACCAGTGTGTCCACCGCCACCTAAGGTCGCATCAACATAAATTCCGTCGGCTTTGACCGCTAGTAAATCAATCGCAGGTTTTAAGAGGACCGTTACGTGTTCAAATGTCATCGGTCATCCTCCCCTCAAAAATCAAAGTCAACCAAGCCTTCGGCAATATCATCAAAGTTTTCAGCAGTTGCTTGCGTATAGTCGTCCCAGTTCTTCTGACTCCAAATTTCAAAGGAGTCGCCCGCCCCGGTAATGACTGCCGCATTGTCCAGCTGTGCATGTTCTTTTAAGTTTGCTGGCAAAATAATGCGGCCCTGCTTATCGAATTCCGCTTCCATGGCACCCGCCATAACGAAACGCTTAAAGGCACGAGCTTCTTTTTTACCAATTGGCAGTTGATTCAACTGCTCTTCTAAGTTCTCCCACACATTGCGTGGCATGGCCCGCAAAGCATGTTCCATCCAGCGGGTCACCACAAAAGAATCCCCCAACTGGTGGCGGAATTTAGCAGGAATGATCAAGCGCCCTTTGCTATCAAGGCTATGTGAATATTCGCCCATGAACATAAAGCGTCGACCTCCTTTTCCACCGAACTAACTATGAAATAATTTACCACATTCCCCCACTTTCTACCACTTTTATCACACATTTTTGGATTAATTCACGACAAAAAAGGCCTAAAGCTTGATATACCAAGCTTTAGACCTGTGGGGAATATTATTTAAATTAGGTGGAGGGTAAGGGCCGTAATGCTAACAATGATTTCCAAGAGCAAGGCCAAAAGTCCTGACCACTGCCAGTAACGGTGCCAAAAAACGACAACCGGCCAGTTACGCCGCAGTAAAATTATTGCCAAAATCATGCCGATGACTAACCAAAGCAGCAAGATGGGGATAATAAAGCTGTAACCGAAGGCAAAACCCATCGTAAAATGCATGGCTAGCCAACTTGGCAGAGTCGCTAAGTCCCAAAATGTCACCATCCGAAATTTCGTGTAGTAACGCCGGAGCAAGTAGAGCATTATTAATAAAATTAAGAGGCCCAGGGGCCAAATATACCAAGTCATAATCTTACCTCGGCTTAACTTTACCGGACTTTCGGGCAAATTTCAATTTTATTAATTCTATGATAAGATAGAAACAATTTGACACGAGGTAAAATTATGCCAACAGAAACAAACCGCCCAGCGGTCAACAAAAAGCTAGAAGAAGAAGTCCACAAGCAATTAGCAAAGCGTCCTATGCCCAAGATGGAGCAAAAGGAAAAGACTAGGATGTCACGATGGACATTATTCATGTCCTTCCTCATGGTCTTCATCATGGTCGGCGCCGGTGTTTTGGCTGCCGTTTCAGGCCTCGGCTGGATGTAAAAATAAAAAACAGCTAACTTTTTGTTAGCTGTTTTTTTGTAAAGAAAAAGCGCCTTGGCGGGCGCTTTTTTAATTGATTTATTCAACAGAAATTAAGAATGGATAAAGTGGCTGTCCACCGTTATGAATCTCAGTTTCAAGATCATCACGATCCGCCGTTACCTTTTCAAGCAACTTTTCGGCGTCAGCCGTCTTAGCACCATCACCGTAAATAACGGTCACGATTTCTGAATCTTCATCAAGCATGCCATCGGTAATTTCTTCGGCAACGGCAAGCATCTTCTTACCCGTTGTCACAATCTTACCGTCGACCATCCCTAGCCAGTCACCGTTCTTGATTTCACGGCCATCCAAGGTCGTGTCGCGAACCGCTTGGGTAATCTGGCCAGACTTGACTTCGCTTAACATTGCTGACATTTCTTCAGCGTTATCATCGACCGAACCATCCGGGTTGTAGCCAAGCATGGCTGACAAACCTTGTTGCACCGTTCGGCTTTCAACAACCTTAACCGGCACCTTAGCCAAGTCAATCGACTGCTTAGCAGCCATAAAGATGTTACTGTTGTTTGGCAAAATCACAGCGGCCTTGGCCTTTGATTCTTCAATGGCCTTCACGATGTCGGCCGTTGAAGGATTCATGGTCTGGCCACCCGAAATGACGGTGTAAACGCCGAGGGACTTAAAGAGCTTAGCAATTCCATCTCCAGCAGCAACGGCAATTACCGCTACCTTGGGTGCCGGACGATTTTCTTTAGCAGCCAAGTTCGCAGCTTCGTCTTGACGACGCTGTTCATCAATGACGGCCTGCTGTTGATCACGCATGTTATCAACCTTGACCTTAACCAAAGAACCAAATTCAGTTCCCCAGTGAATGACATTTCCAGGATCTTCCGTGTGGACGTGAACCTTTACAATATCATCGTCATTGATGACCAAAAGTGAATCACCAATCTTAGCCAAATGGTCGTAGAACTTTTGGTAATCAAACTTCTGATCAACCGTCGTTCCCTTACCGATTTCGACCATGATTTCAGTACAGTAGCCGTACTTGATATCATCAGGGTTCAAGTCGCTGTTGGCCTGAGCGCCAGCGTGCAACTCTTCAACCATCTGGTCCAATTCGGCATTATCAGGTGCCTTGATGTTATCTTCATCAAAGGTACCGGCCAAAACCTGGTAGAAGGCATCCAAGACGAAAACCAAGCCCTGTCCACCAGAATCAACAACGCCAACTTCTTTCAAAACCGGTAGAAGATCAGGCGTTGAATCCAAGGCTTTTTGAGCAGCTTCGCTAGTGTCCTTCATCACGGCCACAACATCATCTGTCTTTTCAGCCGTCTTGTTTGCCTGACTTGCTGCTTCACGGATGACGGTCAAAATCGTTCCTTCGGTCGGCTTCATCACTGACTTGTAGGCAATCTTAGCCGCTTCCATCATGGCATCGGCCAAGTCACGAGCAGACAAAGTCTCCTTTTCAGCCATTGAATTGGAGAAACCTCGGAAAATCTGAGAAAGAATAACCCCAGAATTTCCACGGGCACCCATCAAAAGCCCCTTAGCAGTCGCCTTTGATAGTGCCCCAATATTCGTGTCCAAAGCATCGCGCTCGTACTGAGCACCCGATGCCATTGAGAGGGACATGTTCGTTCCCGTGTCACCATCAGGGACAGGGAAAACGTTCAACTTATTAATCTTTTCCGCATTGGCCGCCAACATAGCAGACGCAGCGTTAATCATCTTACCAAACTCAACGTTGGTAATCGTCGTCATTTTACTCGTCGTCATTTTCTATCCTATTCGTTGGTCCGAATCCCTTGTACAATCACATTTACTTCGGACACACGAATACCCAAATAAGCGTCCAAGTTGTAAATAACCTTCTTTTGTACTGATTCTGAAATCTGAGGCAGACGCATACCGTACTGAGCCACGATGTAAACGTCAACGCTGAGGCCGTTTTCCTTTTGATGAACCACAACACCACGACCGTAATTTTCACGGTTTAGGATTTGATTCATGCCATCACGCAAAGCAGCGCGTGAGGCCATGCCAACAACGCCGGGGTTAGCAATGGCTGCTCCACCAACGATGGTTGCGATTACATCGTTTTCAACGTCAATGTCCCCGTTTTTGGTTTTGATTTTAATTGCCATAGTCGATTCCTCAGCCAGCGTTACCGCTCGCTATCCTTCCTCGATTGCTTTTAACTTATCTACTGATTAATTGTAACACAAATGAAATATTTCTTTTAGAGGGTCTTTAAAAGAACAAAAAAAGCCACCCGAAAGTGGCTTCTGATTATACACGCTCGATTGAACCGTTCTTTAGTCCGGCCTTCAAAGTGCGTGCTGTTAAATAAACCTTCTTGGGTGCAGATCCGTTAATCTTAACGGTAACCTTCTGCAAGTTAGGCTTCCAGCTACGACGACTTGAGTTCAACGCGTGTGAACGTTGATTACCAAAGCGTGTACGCGCACCTGTAATAGCATCTTTTGCCATGTCCGACCCTCCTTTTCGAGCCACTTTTTTAAAAGCTCTTCTTACAACATTAGTATACTTTACCAGAAGAATCGTCATTTGACAAGCTATTAAGCGTATTTCTCCAAGATCTTAGCCAACTGTTCTTTGTTGTGAAAACCAGTGATACGATCAACGATTTCGCCGTCTTTTTTAACGACAAGCGTTGGAATGGCACGAATTCCAAAGTTAGCGGGCGTTTCCTTATTCTGGTCAACGTCCATCTTCAGGAAGTGCACTTGAGGCATTTCGCTTGAAAGCGCCTCTAATACTGGTGATTGCATCTTACATGGTCCACACCAAGTGGCCCAAAAATCAGTGATTGATAGGCCTTGCTTAGAAGCTTCTTCAAAGTTTGAATCAGTTACTTCTTGTACTGTCATCATAAACCTCCATCTTTACTCTGGGTTACCATAAGAATTCCGGAAGAAAAGGAAACATGTACCAATTCTCCCACAAATTCATTCGATGACCACATTTTAGGCCAGTTAACCTTTGATGTCAAGGGGTACTCCGCATCAGGAATATCCAAATTCTCAACTAGACCTAATGCCATGAAACCCAAATACTTCATGCCAGCTAGCTTACGAACCGTCTTATGTCCCGGCAGTAAGTAGCTAACCACGTTTTGACAATCGATAAAACGAATCTTTTCGGCGCTAGCTTGTAAATCAGGTTCCACCGGTAACCACAAGTTACTTAATAGGTGGTCAATTCGTCCGCCCGTCGCACCATAGACATTAATCAAGTCAACGGGCATTTCCACTGCATGTCGCAAGGCCAACTGCGTATCGGTAAAATCCTTGCGTGTCGGAACCTGTTCAATTTCAGCCGCTTGGATTTTAGACTGGACGAAGTCGAATTCTTCCGACGAAAGAGAATCAAAATCACCAACGACCAAAGCCGGGGTAATCCCCTTTTTTAACAGGTAATAAGCGCCACGGTCGGCCCCAATCCAAGGTCCTTTCTTAGAAAAAAGGCCAGCGGGCCACTGGTCCACTGGCCCACCCGCTAAGATATTCAATTCTTGAACGGTTTTTGCCAAATTATTCACTCACTACTGCTGAACTCGTCAACTTCTTCAAACGTGCGATTTTAGCGGCAGGATCCTTCTTATCATAAACGTATGAACCCGCCACAAAAACGTTCGCACCAGCTTCATAAGCCTGACGAATGGTTTGATCAGTGATACCACCATCGACTTCAATATCAAACTTCAAATCGTTCATTGAGCGGTAAGTATCCAACTGCGTAATCTTATCGACCGTTGATGGCAAGAACTTTTGGCCACCAAAGCCAGGGTTAACAGTCATAACCAAAACCTGGTCAACCATGCCCAAAACCGGTGTAATTGCTGAAACAGGCGTTCCAGGATTAATCACAACTTCGGCCTTAACGCCGCGATCCTTAATCATTTGCAAGGCACGGTAAATGTGAGGGGTTGATTCAGCGTGAATTCCAATGATGTCGGCCCCATTGTCACACAATTGATCAATAAACTTTTCCGGGTTAACCACCATCATGTGGACATCAAGCTTCAAGTTAGTCTCCGGACGCAACTGCTTAACCCAGTTAGGACCGTAAGAAATGGCCGGAACAAAGGAACCGTCCATGATATCGATGTGGAGATATTCAGCGCCAGCTTCTTCAACCAACTTCACGTCACGTTCCAAATTCGTATAATCCGCACTCAAAATTGAGGGAGCGATAATTCCTGCCATACTTTTCAACCTTCTTTACACTTTATTTGTTTTTACGATACTTCGGCTTACGTGCCTTCATCAACTCGTAAAAGAGCTTATAACTATTATACCGTGATGCTGCGATTGTGCCAAGCGAGACCGCCTCTTTTACCGCACAACCAGGCTCATTTAAATGCTGGCAGGCACGAAAACGACAGTTAACCGATGCCGCCCGCATTTCAGGGAAATACTTGACCAGGTCCTCAACCGGAAAATCAAAAACTTCATAAGATGAAAAACCAGGAGTATCCGCAATCAGGGCCGCCAAAAACGGAATTGGAATCAAGGTAACTTTACGCGTCGTGTGCTTTCCACGACTGAGGGCTTTGGAGACCTCGCCCGTTTCAAGTGCCAATTCGGGTGAAATTTGGTTTAAGAGGGTCGACTTGCCCGCTCCAGTTTGCCCCATGAAGACCAAAACTTTGTCGCGTAAATGCGGCGTCAACTCTTCCACCGCCTTCGGACCGCTCATCACAACGGGATAGCCGATTTTTTGATAGAGTTTTTGCCAGTTTTGATAATCCTCGAGTTCTTGGTCATCCAGCAAATCCGCCTTAGAAAAGTAAATTAAGGCCGGGACACCGGCTGCTTCGAGCGCGACTAACTGCCGATCCAGCAAATTAGGATTAAAGTCTGGTTCTTTCAAAGCCGTCACAATCACGGCTAAATCAATGTTGGCGATTGGCGGGCGAACTAAAGCGTTCTGGCGGGGATCAATGGCCCATAGAAAGCCATCCCCATTTTCCGAATCAAATTCAACAAAATCCCCGACAAGGGGCTTTTCCTTATTCTTACGGAACTGACCACGGGCCCGTGTCCGAAAGACCTGACCATCGGCTGTCTGAACGTCATAGTAACCACTTAATGATTGTATAATTCGACCGGTTTGCATAAGGAAATTATAGCATACGCTGACGCTTTAACTACGCTTCATAAATATGGTATAATTGAAATATAGAACATATTGGAGGAAAGAATCTTGTTAAATAGTTATAAGAAATTCTGGACGAACCTTTTTGTAATTAATGGTACGGCTAGTCGTGCAGATTATTGGTGGCCAGCAGTGATTAACTTTGTCATTGCCGGTATCTTTGGTGGCATTTTTGGTAACATCTACCAAAGCGCCAATGGTCACAGCATTACTGAAATTTTCACCTGGACGGACCTGGGCAGCAACATGATTTACAACGTGATTGTCTTGTTGCTCTTCTTAGCAGAATTAACGGTGACGATTCGTCGCTTACACGACAGTGATCACTCCGGTTGGTGGGTGCTTCTACCAATCATCCCGGTATTGGGTTACTTCGCCCTACTCATTATGATGCTCTTCCCCGGCCGCTCAAACCGCTGGTCATAATCGCAAAAGAAAAAGCCAAGCCTTAAAGGCTTGGCTTTTTTTATTGTCTAAAAGAGGTCTAAGGCGGTCCTGATGTTACTCTTCGAGCCGGAACTCGTTGAACCACCAGAACTATTATTATCACTACCGCCGTTACCAGCGCCACCCCCATTATTGGATGGACTGGAATTGCTTGACGAAGCTTCAGAACCATCAGACAGTGTGACTTCTAAGGTTTGGTCAGAAGACATCTTACTGTTGGCCTTTTGCGACTGGGAAATAACCTGGTTACGGGGCTTTTCACTCGCAATATAAGTGTAGTTGACCGTAATGTTATGGTTATTCTTCCAAGTTTCAACCACACTTTGGTCTTGACCAGTGAAGTCCGGTACCGTTACCTTAGCAGGTCCGGAAGAAACCACGAAGGTCACCGTCGTCGTGTTTGGATCAACGGCCGTACCAGCGTCAATTGACTGGGAAATAATCTTACCCGACGGTACATCGTTTGATGACTTCATCGTCTTTTTAACGGTGAAACCTTGGGCCGTCAATTGCGTTGCAGTCGTACTGTAATCGGCATCAGTATAATCACCAAAGCGGATTGTCTGACCACCGGTTGAAACAATCAACTTAACCGTGGTGCCCTTGCGAACCCGGTCACCGGCGGATGGATTAGTCCGAACAACTTGACCCTTGCTGACGGTCTTCGAAGTCGTTTGGACCACCACAGGGTCAACTTGCAGGTTAGCATTTTCCAACTTTGCAATCGCTTGACTACGACTCATGTTGCTGACGTCAGGAACGGCCAAGTAGTTCGATTGGATTTTGGCAATTCCAAAAATCAAACCGAGCAGAACTAAGAGCGCACCGATGGCAATCAACCAGCGCTTGGGATCGTGATACTTGATACCGTTGGCTTTCAGGGTCTTACGAACATACTTTGGTGTTCGGTCAACGAGCTGCGCGATTTTCTTGACGGAATAGCCCTTGCGGCCATAGTCAATAATGTCGCTGACAACAGAACTTGGCTGGTCTTCCCGATCACCTTTATCTTGCAAATCGGCCGGATTGGTCGTTGGCATAATCCGCGTTTCATCATCATGATTTGCGGCAACGAAGGGTTCTTCGTTTGCACGGCGAGGTGACAAAACCGTCTTCAAGTCGTCCGACATTTCCTCGGCAGAATCGTAACGGTCGGCCGGATCCTTCGCCGTGGCCTTCAAAACAACGTTTTCCAAAGCTTGGGGCACATCTGGATCGAAGTCCCGTACGGAAGGCATTGGCATGGTAGCGTGCTTAAGGGCAACACTGGCCGCCGTTTCGCCTTCGTAGGGAACCCGGTTGGTTAACATCTGATAGAGGATAACCCCGAGGGCATAGATATCCGATTTAACCGAGGCCCCTTCCCCGCGCGTTTGCTCGGGGGAAATGTAATGAACGGAGCCAATCACCGTGTTGGTCTGGGTCAAATCTTGGCTTTCTTTTGCCATAGCGATGCCGAAATCAGTGATTTTAACCTGGCCATGCGTGTCAATCAAGACATTTTGTGGCTTCAAATCACGGTGAATAATGCCGGCTTGATGGGCCACTTGAACGGCTTCCAAAATCTGTCGCATGATGTCGACGATTTCACGATAAGGAATTGGGAAGTTTTGGTTGATGTAATCCTTCAAATCCGTTCCATCAACGTATTCCATCACCAAGTAATTGGAGCCATCGTATTGGCCGACGTCGTAAGCTTGGACAATGTGGTCGTTAACAAGGGCCGTTGCGGCTTTGGCTTCCCGCTGGAAGCGCTCTTCAAGATCCTTACGTCCCTGCAAGTCCAAACGCATAATTTTTAAAGTGACATCGCGATCAAGGTATTGATCGTGAGCAAGATAGACGTTGGCCATACCGCCCCCACCGAGGGGGCGTACAATTTGGTATCGACCGTCAATCACAGTACCTGCTTGCATATTAACCTCAATCCTTTCTGTCACTTGCAGCCTGATCACTCATCGCAATCAAGGCAGTAATATTGTCGGAAGCATCCCGTCGGTTGGCCTCATCAATCAACTCATCCACCCGCTCTTGTAAGGGCTGGTTGGAAGAAATAATGGCGGCCATTTCGTGATCCGTCAGGGCCTTAGGCAAGCCATCCGAGGTCAGGAAAATAATGTCATTCTTTTCCAATTGATGTTGATGATATTCCAAATCGATTTGGTTATTAACGCCGACGTAACGCGTAATGCTGTTGGCTTCCGGCAGCTTGGCATCGTAATCCTTGCCATCCTGTCGCGCCAGTTCGTTGCGCAACGTGTGGTCAAAGGACAACTGCGTCAAACGCTGATCACGAACGTAGTAGGCTTTTGAATCACCAGCGTTAGCGACCAAAAGCTGATTACCGACGACGACAGCCAAAACGATAGTCGTCGCCATGTTGGCCGTTGCCTGATGATTCTGACCGACTTCAATCACCGTTTCATTGGCTTGAGCAATCGTCTTGTCGAGCCAATCCTTGATTTCGTCTAGCAAAGTTAAAGTCGTCAACTGCCAGGCTTCACCAAGAAAGTGAATGACGAGCTGACTGGCCTGCTGACTACCGGGATTGGATGCGACGCCGTCAGCAACAAGCATCAACGGAATATTATTTTGATTGTAGTAAGCCCCCACGGCGTCCTGATTATTCTGCCGTTGGGCACCCTTATCGGTACGATAAGCAATGATCATAAAATTTACTCTCTGTGCTTGAATGCGGCCAAGAAGAAGCCATCCGTCTGATAATCATCGGGATAAATGTGCAAGGCGGCTTCTGTACGGTCAGCCTTAAGATTTTTAGACGTCTGTACGGGAATTTGTTCAAAATCAGGATTGTCCGCTAAGAATTGGGCGACCACCTGGTCATTTTCCTGTGGCAAAATCGTACAAGTGCTATAGACCATGATACCATTTTGGCTCAAAACCTGACTAGCGGCGGACAAAATGCTTAATTGCAACTTCGCCAAACTTTCCACGTCTGCTAACGACTTTTCGTAGCGAATTTCCGGCTTACGACGGAGCAGCCCCAAACCAGAACAAGGTGCATCGACCAAGATGCGGTCGTATTTTTCGGTCAAAGTTTCAGGAATCTTGCGGGCATCGAGTTTCTTCACTTGAATCTGCTCTGAAAGTCCCAAACGCTCGGCATTTTGTTCAATTAATTTGAGCTTGTGGTCGTGAATATCAAGGGCCAAAACCTGGCCATCAGCTGGCAAGTTTTCAGCGATTTGCGTGGTTTTACCGCCAGGAGCGGCCGCCACGTCCAAAGCCTGCTTAACCTGCTCGTTAACTTGCAGTGCTTCAACAGGCAGCATAGCACTTTCATCCTGAATGGTAATCAAGCCCAGCTTGTAGGCCTTACTGTGCACAACTGAATTTTTTCCTTTAATCACAAGGCCTTCAGCAGCCACCGGAGAGGCTTCAACTTCGTAACCCTCTTCGGTTAATAGCTGGCGAACTTCCCTAGGGGTCGCCTTCTTTAGGTTAACGCGCACCGACTGGTGCGGTGCTTGGTTAATGGCCTGCAAGATGGCCGTGACCTTATCCAAACCCAGGCTTTCTTCAAGTTCACTAATGAGCCAAGTGGGCACCGAATATTCAACGGATAGACGTTCCACGGGGTCTTTGATTTGCTTAAAATCGGGTAAACCTTGGCGGTCAATTTGGTGCAAAATCGCCGTGACAAACTTGGTCGTCCCGCTGTGACCTAGCTTTTTGGCCACTTCAATGCTTTCGTTAAAAACGGCATGCTTGGGAACTTTATCCAACATTTGCCACTGGTACAAGGCACTATATAGCAGTTCCCGTACCCAGTTATCGAGCTTTTTACCCGCAATAAAGGGTTGCAACCAGTAGGCTAGGGTCAAACGATGTTGGATGACGCCGTAGACCAAATTAGTCAGCAAATGACGATTAGCGAGCGAAAGCTCGTTTTTCTTGATGACCTGATTAAGTTGTAGATTCGAATAAGCCCCCTCTTTAACACGGGACAGGGTCTGTACCGCTAAAATTCGGGGGTTATCACTTTGTACTTTTTTCATTATTCCTCGATGTGGTCTTGGGCCCACTGGTCACCAACGGTAAG
Organism: Eupransor demetentiae; assembly: GCF_963930865.1. Taxonomy (NCBI): domain Bacteria; kingdom Bacillati; phylum Bacillota; class Bacilli; order Lactobacillales; family Lactobacillaceae; genus Eupransor; species Eupransor demetentiae. Next base: position 770,162 of record NZ_CAWVOH010000001.1, read on the forward strand.
ATCACGACCTGCACCGTTTAGATAGGCCGTGATATCCATCACGCCCTTACCGGCCGGCTGCAAACGTTCGATGGCTAGAGTGGTGCCATCGGCTGCCGCCACAATTAATTGCTTTTTACTACGTTCAACAATTTGACCAGGAGCCTTTTGCGTCTTCTCGCTCAATGGCTTAACTTGAACCAGCTTGACGCGCTGGCCGTCAACTTCAACGAAGGCCGGATGAGTTGGGTAAAGACCACGAATGTGCCAGTCCAGCTGCTGAGCGCTTTCCTTGCCAAAATTCAAAAATTGTTGTTCGTGAGAAATATTTGGTGAGAATGAAACTTCAGCCTCATCTTGGGCAACAGGTTGAATGTCGCCTGTTGCAATCTTAGGCAAGGTGGCCATCATCAGGTCACGAGCAGCCAAGCCAAGCTTATCAAACATGGTGCCCACGTTATCTTTGTCGGTAATCGGCACCTTAATGACGTCAATAACATCCCCGGCATCCATCTTCTTGACCATGTACATGATGGAAACGCCGGTTTCAGCGTCGCCATTCATGATGGCATAGTGAACTGGAGCACCACCACGATACTTTGGCAAGAGAGAAGCATGGGCATTAACCGCTGCAATTTTAGCCGCAGCCAAAAGCTTGTCCGGCAGGAATTGGCCAAAGGCCGCCGTAATAATAAAATCAGGCTGCCATTCTACGATTTGGTCCATTTCAGGTGAACCAGAAATCTTTTCCGGTTGCAAAACAGTCAAACCAGCAGCCAAGGCCGCTTCCTTGATTGGACTCGGGGTCAGCTTACGCTTACGTCCCTGAGGGCGGTCCGGTTGAGTAACAACGCCCAAAATATCATATTGATCTGAAGCCACCAAAGCTTCTAAGAGGGGAACGCCGAAAGCTGGCGTGCCCATAAAGACTACCCGATAGGTCATGTTTAACTTCCTCATTTGTTTAAAAGTACTGATTAAATCAGTCCATTCCTGCTGCCAATTATACCAGAATTCCGCTTTACATAAAGGACAGCGGGTTACGAATCACGTTGAGTTGCAGGCCGTTTTTAGCCTTTTGCGCACGGTCAGCCAACTCGTGTAAAAAGCCGTCCATTTCGTGATCATCTTTTAACTTGAGCAAGATTTGGAAATAGTAGCGATTCTTTAATTTTGCAATGGGCTGGGGCGAAGGACCGAGTTGAATCACATTGTTTGGTATGCGTTTCTTAAGCCAGCGGCCAACTTGGGCTGCCTGCAAGGCGACTTGATTTTCTTCTGGCGCTGACATTTGAATCTGAACCGTATAGAAATATGGCGGGTACTGGCCGGCATGACGAATAGCCATCTCTTGGCGATAAAAGCCTTCGTAGTCATGCTTTTGGGCATAAGTAATGGCGTAGTGCTCGGGGTTAAAGGTTTGAATAACCACCTCACCCTTGGCCTCGTGGCGACCGGCGCGACCGGCAACCTGAGTGAGCAATTGAAAGGTTCTCTCCGCCGCATGAAAGTCGGGTAAGCCCAAACTCGTATCGGCATTCAACACCCCGACTAGCGTCACATCTGGAAAATCCAAACCCTTAGCAACCATCTGCGTCCCGAGCAAAATGTCGGCCTCGCCCTGCCCAAAACGCTGTAAAGCTTTGGCCAAGGAACCCTTTTTGCGGGTCGTGTCCTGGTCAATGCGAATGACCCGAGCAGATGGGAAAAGATCCATCAACTCGGCTTCCGCCTTCTGGGTGCCCGTGCCGTAATAACGGATTCGTTTAGAGCCACAGGCCGGACAAATTTGTGGAATCGGTTCTTGATAGCCGCAGTAATGGCATTTCAAGGTGTGCGTATCCATGTGCAGGGTCATGGCCAGATTACAGTTTGGATCGCGTGGCACAAAGCCACAGTCCCGACACATTACGAAACTCGAGTAACCGCGTCGATTCAACAGCAAAACCATTTGCTCTTTTCGGTCTAGACGGGCCTGAATTTTATTCCGTAAACTCGTTGAAAAATTGGTATCCGGCTGGTCGGCCATCGATTCTTTCATGTCAACGATTTCGACTTTGGGCAGTTCTGCACCGCCGGCTCGTTTCGTCAACATGAGATGCTGATAAACACCCTTTTGGGCGCGGGAACGACTTTCCAATGAAGGCGTCGCCGAACCTAAAATAACAGGAATGTCATGGTAAGCAGCCCGCCATAAGGCGACATCGCGAGCGTTATAGCGCGGATTATCCGCCTGCTGGTAGGAAGTCTCGTGTTCTTCGTCCACGATAATCAAGCCCAAGTTAGTCAAGGGAGCAAAAACTGCCGAACGAGCGCCGACCACAACCTGAACATCGCCACGTTCAGTCCGCCGCCATTCGTCGTAGCGCTCCCCCTCTGAAAGACCGGAATGCAAAACCGCCGTTTTGTTGCCAAAGCGAGCTCGCACGCGCTCTAGCATCTGTGGTGTCAGGGCAATTTCTGGAACGAGAAAAAGAACGGTCTTGCCGGACTTTAGTACTTCGGCGGCTGCTTGAAGATAGACCTCGGTTTTACCAGAGCCGGTAATCCCTTCGAGCAGGAAGGGTTGATAAGTTTGGGCATGGGCAGCGCCAATCACCGCTTCGTAGGCAGCTTCTTGTTCAGGATTTAATTGGTGCCATTGCTGACCAGATTCGATGGCAGTACCGGCTGGTCGACGCAAGAGCTCAACATCAGTGGCCTGCAACCAGCCTTTCTTAACACCAGCTTGCAAGGTGGCTGTTGAAAAATCAGCCATCTCCTGCAGTTCTTTTTTGGTAAAGGTTTGGCCTTGATTTTCGAGGATAAAGTCCAGCAAGTGCTTTTGCTGCTTGGCGTTGGCGCGTAATTGCCCGGCAGCTTCTTCCAAAAACTCGCTGTCGGCTGAAAGCTGATAAGCTCGTTGCTTTTTAATACGGCCACGGTTAGCAATAATCGGTTCGATTGAAAGCCAGCCTTCGGCTGCTAATTGCTTTAGCTGACGCCACTGCTTGGGCGTAAATTTGCTCAATTTCACGTCACGTTCTTGCTGGCCCTCCAAATACTCAACCCGGATATCATCCGACAAATCGGCTTTTTCCAGCTTCAAACGTTGCTGATAATCGGCCTTCAAAGAATTGGGTAACATACTTTGCAAAATCGTAATCCGAAAAGCAAAAATGTCTTCGGCCAACTCGGCAGAAAGCTGGACCAGTTCGGGCGAAAGCACCGGCTCCAGGTCCAAGCTGGTCGTCACCTCTTTAAGTTCCTCAGCAGCGACATCGCTCTTGTCCGTCAAGGCGACCACAAAACCCATGACCTGGCGATGACCAAAGGGCACAATTACCCGCATCCCCGGCTGAACTTGCCCCTGCAAATCGGCCGGTAAAGCATATGTATAAGGGCGGTTGGTCTGCATCGTAGGCACATCAACAATTATTTGAGCATAACGAGTAGCCATCCGCTCCTCCTTTCAAAACTTAAATGTGTTTTAGGTTAATGCCAATGCGTTCCTGAATGGCATCCAAAGCCTGCATGTAGCGGGCATAGTAGCCGCCAAAATCAGTCTTGTCGCCCTCATCATCAAGAATCACAGCCCGATCCATGAAGCCGTAATGCCCCAGGATTTCAAGCAATTTCTTGTGGAAAAGCAAGCGCTCATCAGGGTCAACATGGCTAAAGTCAGCGCCAGTGGCCTGACTAAGCGAAGTCAAAGGTGGAATAATCAAAATCAAATCAATTTCCTCTTCGGAAATCGTATTATCAAATAAGGCCTGTAACTGGGCGTTTTCTTCCATGGACAAGAACATTTGCGCGCGGGCCATGGTCATCATGGCATCGGAATCAAAAATCGTTAAACCGTTGTTGGCCGGCGAATTGATTTCAGAAGAATTGGCATCGTACTGACCTTGAATAATCCGCATGTAATCTTTAAGACCCAATTCATTATCCCGAACGTTGGATTCTTCTTGATACTGGCGGAAAAATTCAATTGAAAATGGTGAGTTCGAAGTACGGGCCAAGCGACGAACCAAGGTCGACTTACCCGTACCGGGCGCCCCCATGACGGTAATCTTTTTGGCAAAATGGCGGCGGAAAACACGGTTGATGTAGTCCCAGTTTTTAAGCGGATCCTTACGGATTTCCGTTGCCGAAACCTTCAAAATGGTACGGTCCATCAAGGATACGGAGAAGTTCCCCTGGTCCGCCAGAAGTTCTTCCAGCTTCTCTTTGTAGTCTTCCTCGCCCGTGTAAAGCGTGATATGGGCGTCGGGATCAACGATGTTACGCTTAATTGTTTTGACCAAGAGTTCGGTCCATTCATGCCAGCCATTCGGCATTTCTGGGATATTGTCCTCGTTGATGTAATCAACCTTAATCGCTGGCTCGTCGTTAAAGGCTTCGCGTAAGTAACGGAAGCGCTTTTCGACTGGTAAACCAATTTGGTCCCCACGGTCACCCGTGTAGCCAGAAGCAATCACGACTACCCCATCGTTCAGCGCCGCCGCCTTATAGATTTCAGCCTGATGTCCAATGTGCATTGGCGCCAGAGTTCCGAAAAAGACGCCGATGCGCTTCCCCTTCAAGCTTTCCTTAACCAAATTTTCCTTAACCATGAGCCGTCCTTTTCTTCTTTTTCATGAAAATTTACGTGCTTCTATTATAACAAAAAGCCAGTGAACGATTGTCCACTGACTGTCATCTTAATCCAGCTCAATATCGCCGGAATCATTGCTAATACGGAAAGGCGTCGCATTACCCGACTTTTGCTGGTAGGCCTTGGAGATATGTGTATCGCCACTGTCATTTTCTGACCAGAGTTCAGGCAAACGACTATTGGAAACATGAATGTCACCACTGTCATTATGGATGAAACCGCCTTGCGTCACGGTGACGTTCTTCAAGTTTTGGTCACCAGAATCGTTTTTAACCATCAACCTTTTGGCAGTCAGTCCACTAATTTTTTGGTCGCCGCTATCCGAGCTTAAGCTGATTTGATCCAGTTCAACATCGCTAGGAACCGTAATCACAAGTTGTTCAAATTCCGAAAAGCCCAGATGCATGGTGAAAGGATGGCCTTTCTCGGATACGGAAAGAACGCCATCTTTTAAAGTCCAGTCCAGATCCTTTTTGTCCATTCCTTTGGCATAAACAGCAAAATGATCGCCCTTTTGTACCGTGACATCACTGCTGCCCATATCCACTTTCACTTCGTGAATGTCCTGACCTTTATTGACCAGGTGCCCGCCCGTGACGTCAGTGGACTGACTATCTTTGGAATAGCTGCCGTAGTGCAAACCATTCTGCCAGCTAATGTAGGCGGGTCCCTTCACAGCCAGTGCAGTTCCGGTCATCGTAGCGCCCACAACCAGCAGTCCAATCCCCCATTTGATTGACTTATTCATGATTTACCTCCCGCTTCATCAAATCTAAAATTCTTTGCCAACCAAGTCGCAGCCAATTCCAAGTCATCACACCCAACCGCCGGACACTGGGCCAAATTAAAATCACTAAGCCGAACATCATAAAGGCGATTCCAAGGCAGTACAGGCTGCCCCAGAAGCTTTGGAAGATAATGAAAGGCAAACATACGACCATCAGAATTCCAGTTAAGACAAAGGCAAAAATAATGCAAGCAAAGGTAAAGGGCAAGACCAATAGCAGAATGGCAACCGTCATTAAAATCGGTAACCAAATCGGACTAAGCAAAACCAGCAAGGTCCAAAATACAATTTGCTCGGAAAGACTATGCGGAACTTTTTCTCGTTTCGTTTTTCCAGACTTTTGATGGCCTTGACTCGAATCTTTTCCGGTTAAATCCGCCTTTAGCTTTTCTGCTAATTGTTGCGGACTACCCAACTTTTGCCGGGCTTGCTCGTCCGTTAAATGACCATCCGCAAAATAATTTTGATAATAGTCCAAAATATCCTGGCGGTCAGAAGCCGCCAAGTCGCCCAAATGATGGGATAGTTCATCTAAATACGTCATTTTATTCTCCTAAAACTTGATTGACTGCCATTGAAAAATCGCGCCAATCTTGCTTTGCCTCCTTCAAATATTGCTCCCCATTCGCCGTTATCCGGTAGTACTTACGCACCCGCTCGGCAAAAACAACGGATTCCGTCGAAACATAATCGAGCTTTTGTAACTTACGCAACACCGGATAAGTCGTCGAATCTGAAATTGGAATATGACTTTGAATCTTTTTTGTAAGCGCATAGCCATAAAGCGGCTCTTCTTTTAAGGCTTGCAGCACCACCGCTTCTAGAACACGGTTTGGAATCTTAATTGCCATAAACCCTCCTTATTCAGCTATATTATATGTCATATAGTATTGTTTATCAAATAATAGGTATAAAAAAACCAACCTTCCGGTTGGCTTCATTTAAATTACTTGTCAAACAACTTAAGGTACTTGCCGTAGCCTTCCTTTTCCATGTCGGCCTTGGGAACAAAGCGCAAAGAAGCGGAATTAATGCAGTAACGCAAGCCACCCTTGTCAGCAGGACCATCTTCGAAAACGTGGCCCAAGTGAGAGTTAGCTTCCTTTGAGCGAACTTCCGTACGCGTCATCCCAAAGGAATGGTCGGTGTTTTCAACCAAGTCATCGTCGTCGATACCCTTGGTGAAGGCTGGCCAACCACAGCCAGAATCATACTTATCCGTTGATGAGAACAATGGTTCACCAGAAACAACATCAACGAAAATCCCGTCGTCCCACCACTGGTCGTACTTACCAGTAAATGGACGTTCGGTAGCAGCATTTTGCGTCACGTCATATTGTTCCGGTGTCAAACGTTCCTTCAATTCATCTTTTGAAAATTCAGTCATATTGCTTATCCCCCCAGTACTTCTTTTGATATTGCTTACGAGGCACCATCATCATGGCTTCACGCAAAGGATCCTTCTTGTAAAAGTCCTGATGATACTCTTCGGCCTCGTAAAATGGCTTAGCATCTTCAATCTTGGTCACAATTGGTGCATCGAAGCGGCCTGATTCTTCCAAAGCCTTCTTAGAAGCTTCGGCGATTTCACGCTGCTGCGGACTGTTCACGAAGATTACCGGACGGTATGAATCGCCACGGTCTTGGAACTGGCCCGTTGCATCAGTTGGATCAGCAACTTGCCAGTAAAGTTCAACCAATTCCTTGTAGGAAATCACATCGGGATCAAACCAAATCTTAACGGCTTCGGTGTGACCCGTTGTGTGGCTGCAGACTTCTTCATATGTTGGGTTGGCAACGTGCCCACCTGTATAACCGGAACGGACTTTAATGATTCCAGGCATGGTTTCGAAAGGTTCGACCATACACCAGAAGCAGCCGCCGGCAAAAATTGCAGTTTCTTCAGACATTCAAAACACCTCCTGGATACTATTGTACTCAGAAGGTGTAATTCGTCAATGGTATAGTTGTATTTATTCACTCAAATATGAGCTTCAATCCAGTCCCAAACAGCATCCTTACCGTACTTCGTCTGAGAAGAGAAAAAGAGAAAATCGCTGTTACTTGGGTCATATCCCAGCTTCTTCTTAATGATTGATTCCGCCTGGTTAGACTTACCCCGCGCAATCTTATCTAACTTCGTGGCCACCACCAAAATTGGTATATGGTAATAATTCAGCCATTCATACATCATGACGTCCTCTTGGCTAGGCGCATGACGAGCATCCACAAGGGAAATCACCCCTCGCAACCGCTTACGCGAGGTAATGTAAGTTTCAATCATTTGTCCGAATTCTTCGCGCTGCTTCTTGGAAACTTTGGCGTAACCGTATCCCGGAACATCGACGAAGTAGAGTTGATCTTCGACATCGTAAAAGTTCAAGGTCTGCGTCTTACCGGGTTGGGCTGAAGTGCGGGCAAAATTCTTACGATTAATTAGCGTGTTGGTCAATGAGGACTTCCCCACATTGGAGCGACCAACTAGGGCAAATTCTGGTTTTCCGTCAGTTGGATACTGACTAGGTGAAACCGCGCTCATCACCATATCTACGTTATGGACTTCCATTACTTATGCTCTTTCTTCAAAACGAGTTCAGGCTCCGACTCACCATTCACGGCCGCTGGCGTGATAATCACCTTTTCAACGTCATCACGACTAGGCACATCGTACATGACGTTTTTCATAACCTGTTCGATGATGGAACGCAGTCCACGGGCACCAGTGTGGCGATCAATGGCCAAGTTGGCCATTGCCTTAAGGGCTTCAGGTTCAAATTCAAGCTCGACATGATCCAAGCCCAAGAGCGCCTTATACTGCTTAACCAAGGCATTCTTTGGCTCCGTCAAAATATGAGTCAAATCTTCAACCGTCAATTCATCCAAAACCGTCAAAATTGGCAAACGCCCGATGAACTCCGGAATCAAACCAAACTTCGTCAAATCTTCCGGTTCAACATGCTTCAAGATATTCTTATCGTTTAGTGCGGCAGAATTGTCTTTACTGTCAGAACCAAAGCCAATCACACGCTGACCCAAGCGTTCCTTAATAATCGTATCCAAGCCGGCAAAAGCACCACCAACAATGAAAAGAATGTTGGTCGTATCGACTTGAATTAATTCCTGCTGTGGGTGCTTACGTCCTCCCTGAGGTGGAACAGAAGCGATGGTCCCTTCCAACATCTTCAAAAGGGCCTGTTGGACACCTTCACCAGAAACATCACGCGTAATCGAAACATTTTCTGACTTCTTAGCAATCTTATCGATTTCATCGACGTAGATAATACCCTGTTGCGCCTTTTCAACATCAAAGTTGGCCGCTTGCAAGAGCTTCAAAAGAATGTTTTCAACATCTTCTCCAACGTAGCCGGCTTCAGTCAAAGTCGTGGCATCCGCAATGGCAAAAGGCACGTTCAAGATTCGAGCCAAGCTTTGGGCCAAGTAGGTCTTTCCTGAACCAGTGGGTCCCAAAAGGGCGATGTTAGACTTCTGTAGCTCAACATCTGTGGTTTTTAAATTGTTTTCATTGACACGCTTGTAGTGGTTGTAAACGGCAACCGCCAACGTCTTCTTCGCATCTTCTTGCCCGATAACGTAGTCATTCAACTCGGCCACGATTTCATGTGGGGTAGGCAATTCGAGTTGCTCTTCGCCCTTATCAGCGGCAATTTCTTCTTGAATGATTTGTTCGGCTAAATCAATACATTCATTACAAATATAGAGTCCATCCGGTCCAGCCACGAGCTTTTTAACTTCACTGGCCGACTTACCGCAAAAACTGCAATGAACTTCTGGTGAAAAATCGGATGTATCTACCATGTTGACTTCCTTTTTTAATGCTTATAAGTTCCTTCTATTTTATCAGTCTTGGAGCACTAAGCAAGTCCAAATGAAAAAAGCCCTCGCGGGCTTTTTAAATTAAACTTACTTCTTAACTGGCTTTGCTGAGTCGACGATCTTCTTAACCGTCTCACGCATACCAATATCATGCTTCAAGAGGCTTTCAGAAAGCGCTGCACGAACCTTGTCTTCTTCCATCTGGTACTGTGCAGCCAAATCCTTAACTTCTTGGTTAACTTGATCTTCTGAAGGGTTGATGTTTTCCTTCTTCATGATAGCTTCCAAAACCAAACCAGTCTTAACACGCTTGTCAGCGCCTTGTTCGAACTGCTTTGCCAGGTCAGCTTGGCTTTGACCAGAAATCTTAAAGAACATTTCTGGAGAAATACCTTGTTGCTGCAACTGACCCAAGTACTGGTTAACTTGACCTTGAACGTCTTCTTGAATCATTGCTTCAGGAATGTCACCACCGACAACCTTAGCGTTATCAACAGCCTTGCTTACGGCTGCATCTTCAAAGGCATCCTTGGCTTCGCGTTCCTTAGCATCCTTCAAACGCTTTTCAATCTTCTTCTTCAAATCTGCCAAAGTGTCGACGTCATCATCAACATCCTTTGCAAATTCATCATCCAAATCAGGCAATGACTTGCGCTTGATTTCGTGGATGGTAACTTCGAACAAAGCTTCCTTACCAGCCAAGTTCTTAGCCTGGTAATCTTCAGGGAAAGTTACCTTAACGTCAACATCTTGACCAGCTTCATGGCCAATCAATTGATCTTCAAAGCCAGGAATGAATGAACCTGAGCCCAATTCAAGGGAGTAATCCTTAGCCTGACCACCGTCGAAGTGGTCGCCGTCAACAGACCCATCAAAGTCGATGATGACAGTGTCACCCTTTTCGGCCTTAGTGCCCTTGTCTTGCAAAACCAATTCAGCTTGGTTTTCGCGCATGCGGTTCAATTCTTCATCAACGGCCTTGTCATCAACAGTGTCGTCTTGTGCAGGCACTTCAAGGTTCAAGTAGTCACCCAATTCAACTTCTGGAGCAACGTCAACTTCAGCCTTCATTTGCCAATCTTCACCCTTGTTCATTGAAACTGGGGCAATGTTTGGACGGCCAACAACGTTGATTCCTGCTTCCAAAACAGCAGCTTCATAAGCGCCTGGCAAAACGATGTCCATAACATCTTGGTAAAGTGCTTCTTCACCAAACTTTTGCAAGAACAATGGGAATGGTACCTTTCCCTTACGGAAGCCAGGTACGGCCATCTTATCCTTGTTGCGATCAAAAGCTTGCTTCAAGCCCTTTTGTACATCGGCTTGAGCGATTGTAAATTCCAAAGTACCGTGGTTCTTACCATCGGATGCTGCTGTCCATTTAGACATGTAATAAATTCCTCCAAGTATTAACTTCTATACAATTTTAGACCAAAATCAACATTTTCTCAAGCCTAAGGGCCCGTTGATTTTGCCAAAAAGCGTCGACTTATGACAAAAACAATCTTTTAGAAGACTAGTTTTATCAAGCCTTCTCGGCCTTGCTTAATCTTCAAGGTTAGCCAGTGCTGAGATGGCTTCCGTGTAAATTCCCATCGACCGGACCAAATCGTCCACAAGGGCAAATTCGTCTACGCGGTGCATGGTATCAGGTGAGTCTGGGAAAAGCGCGCCAAAGGCCACGCCACGCTCCATCAAACGCCCGTAGGTTCCCCCACCAATGACTTGATCATAGGCAGGCAAACCAGTTTGGTCATGATAAATTGACAAAAGCGTCTTAACCACTGGATCAGAAGGAGCCACGTAGTGTGGTTCTTGTGAGTGACCACCGATGCTTGCTTTGGCCTGCCAGTCACCGACATGCGCCTGCAACTTGTCCAAGATTTCAACCGGGGTAATGCCCTTAGGATAACGGAAGTTAAAGTTCAAAGAGGCGCCCTTACCAGGCTGGAACTTTTGAATTCCAACGTTCATTGACAGTGGTCCCATAACGTCGTCGGTGTAGTTTACGCCAAACTTCTCACCAACTGTGTCAGCGTGTGCCGGACCACCCAAGTACTTTAAGAAGCCCTTGGCATCCCCGCCAAAGTCATAATTCATTAAGAAGTTGGCCAAGTAAGTTCCGGCGTTATAGCCATCCTCTGGCATGGCACCGTGGACTTGCTTACCGTACAGGGTAAACTTGGCGGCATTCCCATCGATTTCAACATCGCCGTGCAATTGCTTGTGCTGGTTCAAATAGTTATCAAAATCAGCGGCCAAGTTGTCGGTGTGGTGCATTTGAATAGTCGCCCGAGCAATTCCAGGTACCATGTTTGTTCGAATACCGGACTCGAACTTTTCCAAGGTCACGGTGCCACCGTTGCTTGCACCCGACTCAACGTTAACCTGAACGTTTCCCTTTTCTCCGTTGATGATGGGATACTCAGCATCGGGTGAAAAGCCAAAGACTGGGGCTGGTTCTACTTCAAAATAACGCGTCATCCCCGTCCAGTCGTTTTCCTCATCCGTTCCGAAAATCAAACGAACACGGCGCTTCAAGGGCAGGTTCAAATCACGAATGATTTTGAAGGCGTAGTAGGCTGCCATTCCTGGTCCCTTATCATCTGAGGCACCGCGGGCAATTACCTTTCCGTCTTCAATGACAGCCTTAAAAGGATCCGTTTTCCAGCCTTCTCCAGCTGGCATAACATCCAAGTGGGAAAGAATGGCGACGTATTCGTCAGCATCCTTAGGTCCAATTTCGATGTAACCGACAATGTTTTCAATGTTTTTTGTAGTAAAACCGTCACGTTGAGCCAAATCAAGCATCGTGTCCAAAGCCTGCTTAGGTCCTGGGCCCAAAGGTGCTTGATCGGTTTTAGCGGCATCATCACGTACGGATGGTACGGCCAAAATCGTCTTTAAATCCTCCAGGTAATCAGCTTCGTAGTCTTTTGCAATCTTTTGCCAATCCATTGATGCCACCCTTCTTAAAAATCCGAAATTTTTAAGCCTTTCATTTCTGCTTTGTGTTATTTTTCATTATAACCTTTGAAAGTGTAAAATGTTGAGTAAGGAGGGTTTCCATGGAAATTTTAACCGACGAAATTCTGAAGAAAGTAATTCAAAAACGCGCGAGTGCCTCTCATAAGGGCACTTATGGCCGCGTGCTCATTGTAGGTGGCTCCGCTAATTTTGGCGGGGCGGCCATCATGAATGCGCTTGGTGCCGTCCAAGCGGGTGCTGGTCTGGTTTCAGTGGCAACCGACCCAAGTAACTTTGCCGCTTTGCACGCCCAATTACCCGAAGCGATGGTTACTGATTATCAGCAAGACTTCTCTGACCTGATGGCAAAGCAAGAGGTGATTTTGATTGGTTCAGGCTTAGGCAATCAGCTTGACATCTTAAAGCGGGTCCTTGAAAGGGTTCAGAAGAATCAAATCTTGATTTTAGATGGCTCTGCTTTGACCATGCTGTCGCAAAATCCAATCAAATTACCGGACTGTCAATTGATTATGACACCTCATCAAATGGAGTGGCAACGGATTGGTGAAGTGCCAATCGCTGATCAAAGCCGCGAGGATGCCAATTGGGAAGCCTTAGTCAACTTCCAGCCTGAACCAATTCTGGTTTTGAAGAGTAACCACACCCAGGTATACGCGGAAAACTGCGTCCACCAGCTCAGCGTTGGTGGTCCTTACCAGGCAACCGGTGGCATGGGCGATACTTTGGCCGGTATCATTGCTGGTTTTGTGGCGCAATTCAAGCCCCTCAAGGATGCCGTTTTGGCGGCGACTTACATTCATTCCGCCATTGCAGAAGAACTATCGAAAAAGGCCTTTGTCACGCTGCCAACGACCATTTCCGCTCAGCTACCCTACTACATGAAGAAATACGAAGCATTGCAGCCCGAAGATATGCCGATAAAGGGCTAAGGAAGGACTCATTTTGAAATTTATCTCCTGGAACATCGACTCAATTAATGCCGCAGTAGAGCACAAGAGTGCCCGCGGTGAAATGACTTGGGACGTCCTCAATAAAATTGCGGCCGCTAAGCCAGATGCCTTGGCCATTCAAGAAACGAAACTCAAGGCCACAGGCCTCACCAAAAAGCAGGAAGAAGCACTCAAGGAACTCTTCCCAGGCTACTTTATTTACACGAACTCATCGACTGCCCGTTCAGGTTATTCCGGTACCATGTTTATCGCCAAGGAAGAACCAATCAGCGTCGACTATCCTGAAATTGGCGCGCCTGGTGACATGGATCAAGAGGGTCGCATCATCACCCTTGAATATCCAAAGTATTACCTATCGACGGTCTACACCCCCAACTCTGGTGGTGAACTCGCTCGTTTGGAAGATCGTGGCTCATGGGACGATGCCTATCGCAAATACATCGATGGTCTCAACGAAAAAAAGCCCGTCATTTTCTCTGGTGATTTAAACGTTGCCCATGAAGAGATCGATTTGAAGCATCCTAGTGCCAACCACCACTCCGCTGGTTTTACCGACCAAGAACGTGAGAAGTTTGGTAACTTGCTAGAAGCTGGTTACGTGGATACTTTGCGAGCCCTTAACCCTGGCAAGCCTGACATCTACTCCTGGTGGGCCCAGCGCTCAAAGACCAGCAAAATCAACAACTCCGGTTGGCGGATTGATTACTACTTGGTTTCCAAGAGTATCGCCGACAAAGTCGAAGCTTCCACTGTGGTGGATACGGGTGCCCGTCAAGATCACGCCCCCATCGAACTCGACATTAACTTATAATCAAAAAAACGCCCGGATGGGCGTTTTTTATTTGTTCTTAACGAAGGGTTTAAGAGCCTGTGGGCCAGATTGCTTGGCCTGGTAAATCAAAATCTGCGCACAAGCAATCGCATCAGCCAAGGCGTTGTGGTGGTTTTTTAAGTCCAGGTTCAATTGATCGGCCACCGTGTTGAGTTTGTGGTTAGGAAAGGCTGGGAAAAAGTAGCGGCTCGTTGCCACCGTGTCTAACAACTGGTAGTGCGGTTCACTGAAACCAAAATAGGCCAAAGTTCCCTTCAAAACCGAAGAGTCAAAATTGGCATTGTGAGCCACCACGAGTTGATCCTCGGTAAAAAGCGGCGCAATCGTGGGCCAAAGGGTAGCAAAATCCGGCGCCTCTGCCACATCCTCCTTGCGAATCCCATGAATCTGAGTATTCCGCTTAGAGAAATATGTTGGTGGCTTAATCAAACTATAAAATTGGTCCACGATTTTATCATCGCGCACGACCACTAAGGCCAGAGAAACGGCCGAGTGACGCTCGTGATTGGCCGTTTCAAAATCAATGGCAACAAAATTCATACTAACTCCAATCGCATTCGCCGTAGCTGACGAACTTTTCCGTTTGGCAAAGTGAAATCGCTGTCTTCCCCAGTGAATTCAAAAGAAAATTGCTGGTAAAGATGAATGGCGACTTCATTTTGAGCCTGAACATCAAGCCAGAGCCAGGGCAATCCCGTTTGCTTCGCCCAGGCGATCATGGCCGTAACGGTTCGTTTCCCCAAACCTTGTCCCTGAAACTCTTTCAAGATGGCAATCCCGACTTCCTGTTGGTCAATCGAGGCAATCCCGATTGACCGCTCCTGCTGCTGATCATTGGCCATCACTAGCCAAGTTCGATCCGGCAAAGAGGCATCACCGGGGCGAGCTTGTTGGCCGTCGCGAACGGCCCCCAAGGTAAAGGTGTCACTTTCTTCCTGCAGAAGGTCAATCAGCTGGTAGGCCTGCGGCGCATAGTCAGCGGTCAAGGTCAGCAAGGAATACTGATAAGCTTTGCTCATGATAGAGCCTGCTCAATCTTTTCGGCTCGGCCCTGACCAGTCACGGTAATTTCACGTTGATCGTCACCGTCCAAACGTTTGAAATCTAAAATCAAACGGTCGTTAGGCAGAATGTCCGCCATGTACTGGGGCCATTCCACTAAGGCAACGCCGTCGGTTCCCAAGAAATCTTCAAAACCCTGGTCCTGCGCGCCAGTATTTTCCAGACGGTAAGCATCGAAGTGGTACAAAGGCCAATTGCTTCCCTCGTACTGGCTCATGATGTTAAAGGTCGGGCTTTTCACCCGGCGCTTAACGCCGGCAGCACGGGCAAAGCCCTGCGTAAAAGTCGTTTTACCCGCGCCTAAATCACCCGTGAGCGTGATGACCAAACCCGGATAGGCCAAAGCAGCAATTGCTTTTGCCAAGGCCTGCGTATCTTCAACTTGATTGGAACGAAATTTCTTCATGGCTTCATTATAGCATGGTGAAAGGCCAGCATTAATTCCACACTTGTACTATAATCGATTGTGAAATTAGAATTTGAAAGGCAGGATTATGGCAAAGACAACTTTGTATCAAGAAGGTAGCATGCAGATGCTTCAAGAAAAGCTTTTGGAGGGTACGATTACCGTTAAAGAGCTGATGGAGCATGGTAACTATGGCATTGGAACTGGACAAGGAATCAACGGAGAATTGATTATTTTGGACGGCACTGCCTATCATATTCCTTCACAAAGTAAGCCAACCATCGCGGACCCCGAAATGACGGTCCCCTTTGCAAACGTGCACCAGGGTGATTTCCATTTCTTTGGTACTTACCAAGACATCAACGTTTCCGAACTCTTACGTGACGTAAAGCAAAAGATTCGCGGCGGCAACTACTTCTTCAGTGTCCTCATCAAGGGCCACTTCAAGGACGTGAAGACACGCTCAGCGGACGGGGCCAAGAAGCCCTATCCAAGCCTTAGCAAGATTGCGGAAGGTCAGCATGAATTTGAAAAAGAAGACGTTGATGGTCAGTTTATCGCCTATCACGCTCCTAAGGTCTTTCAAGGGGTGACGGTTGCTGGTTTCCACGGCCACTTTATCGACGATGCCCATGACATGGGCGGTCATGCCCTTAGTGCCAACATTGATAAGGCCAACGTTTACGTGCAAAAGATTGACTACTTCGAAGAGCATTTGCCACTCGACAACGATGACTTCGTTAAAGCCAACCTCGAAAAGCTGGACGACTTGAATTCAGCCATTGAAAAAGCCGAAGGTTAATCACAAAAAAAGCTCTGCCAATTGGCAGAGCTTTTTATTAACGGTAAACGAACATCGCATCCCCAAAGGAGAAGAAACGATATTTTTCAGCCACCGCGTGTTGATAAGCGTTCAAAATGTTTTCACGTCCCGTAAAGGCCGCAACCAACATGACAAGGGTTGATTTTGGCAAGTGGAAGTTGGTAATAAAGGCATCCACCACCGTCCAGTGAAAGCCAGGTTTGATGAAGATATCCGTCCAACCAGAATCGGCTTGCAAGTGTCCCTTAAACTTTGAGCCAATTGTTTCCAAGGTACGAATCGAAGTCGTTCCCGTTGCAATGACGCGGCCACCCTGGGCCTTGACCTCGTTGAGCGTATCGGCAGCCTCTTGGCTCAGTTGGTAGAACTCCGAATGCATTTTATGGTCGTCGATGTTTTCTTCTTCGACCGGCCGGAAAGTCCCCAAGCCAACGTGCAAAGTCAATTCGACCGTCTTAACTCCTTTTGCCCGGACGGCATCAAGCAGTTCAGGCGTCCAGTGCAAACCAGCCGTTGGCGCTGCAGCAGAACCATCCACCTTCGAATAGACGGTTTGATAGCGTTCTTGGTCCTGCAACTTTTCCTTGATGTAGGGCGGCAAGGGCATTTCACCCAAGCGGTCCAAAATCTCCATGAAGATGCCGTCGTACTTGAATTCGATGTAGCGACCACCGTGTTCCAATTCACCGACAACTGTACCGGTCATCAAAGGATGGTCGGGATCATCACCGAAAATAATGGTCGAACCAATTGGCGACTTTTTAGCAGGCTTAACCAAAGTTTCCCAAACGTCGCCGTGGTCTTGGCGGAGCAAAAGCACTTCGGCGTGCCCCCCAGTTTCGGGACGAATGCCGTGCAAACGAGCTGGCAAAACGCGGGAATTGTTCATCACGATGGCATCGCCAGGGTTGAGATATTCCAAAATATCGTAAAAATGACGATCCTGGTAGGCTCCCGTCGTAGCATTTAAGACCAGCAAGCGCGAATGATCTCGTTGCGCCAAAGGCGTTTGCGCAATCAATTCTTCGGGCAAGTCGTAATCAAAATCTGATAATTGGTAATGTGGTGTTTCTGCCATTATTCATCCTCTCGAAATTCTGCAGGCAAGGGACGTCCGAGGTGGCGGTATGCTGCCGGCGTAACCACGCGGCCACGCGGCGTCCTTTGTAGAAAGCCAATTTGAAGCAAGTAAGGTTCGACCATCGACTCAATCGTGTCAGCCTCTTCGCCGATGTTGGCCGCCAAGGTGTTCAAGCCGACCGGTCCACCATGGTAAAAATCAATCATGGCGTTTAGCAGTTTATGGTCAGTTTCGTCCAAGCCCATTTGGTCAACGCGGAGCTTATTCAAGGCTGTTTGAACAATTTCTGGCTCAATGGTTTGCTGCTGAGCCACCTGAGCAAAATCACGCACCCGCTTCAACAAGCGGTTGGCAATTCGCGGTGTCCCTCGAGAACGAGAAGCGATGGCATAGGCTCCCTCCGGTGTGATGGGCGCACCAAATATATCTGCTGTGCGCTGCACAATTTCTTGAAGCTCTTCTGCCTTGTAATACTGTAAAGCATTGATAATCCCAAAACGATCGCGTAAGGGCTTGGATAGCATACCGGGACGGGTCGTCGCCCCAACTAGAGTAAAGGGTGGCAGCGGAAAATGAACCGCGCGGGCCGTAGGTCCCTGGCCAACCATGATATCGACAAAATAGTCTTCCATGGCCGAGTAGAGCATTTCTTCAATGTTGGTTGGCATGCGGTGGATTTCATCAATAAAGAGGACATCCCCTGGCTCCAAGCCGTTGAGTAAAGCCACCAAATCGCCAGATTTTTCAATAGCGGGACCCGAAGTGGTCTTCAAATGCACGCCCATTTCGTTGGCAATAATCATGGCCAGCGTCGTTTTTCCTAAGCCGGGTGGTCCGAACAAAAGGACGTGATCCAGTGCTTCTTCACGCTGTTTAGCGGCCGCAATGTAAACGGCGAGCTCCTCTTTTAAAGCCGTTTGTCCGATATATTCGGAAAGCTTTTGTGGCCGTAAGGAGTATTCATTTTCCTGCTCCGCCTGGTTAGCCGCAGCATCGTGAAGCAAATCGTCGGTTTCGTTTTGCCCCTCATACCAGGAGTTAAATTGTAAATCTTGATCTGTCATACTTTTCCATTATAGCAACTTTTTCAGCTCAAAATAAAAACTAACCCTAAGCGGTTAGTTTTTATTTTTATGATAATTGATCCCGCTTGATTTCAAACTGTAATTCAGGAATCACTTCGTTCTTTCGGTTATAAAATTCAACGGTCAAAATTTGATCATCAATTGAGAGGACAGCATAGGTGCCCCCTAGGCGGTCGGCCAAAGGGCCCAATGGCAAACTAATGGAGCCGGGATTAATAAAGAGCTTGTGGTCAAACAATTCTGTTCCAACCTTGTGCGTGTGACCGAAAAGGACGAGCTGGGCGCCGACTTCATTAGCCATGGCATCCATTTCCTTTAAGTTGGCCCATTCACCCGGCACCGTCGCATCATAGAGATGACCGTGCGTTTGGAAAATCCGTAAGCCGTCAATTTCCGTTGAACGAGCGGGCACAAAATTATCATCCGTGTCCTTATTGCCGATAACCGTGGAAACCCCGTCAAAAACAGGATCATCAGCAGCTAGTTCAGAATCACCATTGTAAAAAGTGGCTTCTACCTTACCATCCCAATGGTGGCGGATTTCTTCCAAAATCGCCCGATCACCATGAATATCTGAAACAATCAAAACCTTTGTCATTTTAATCCTCCTTCAACCAAGCCGGCATAGCCTTGACTAGCGCCTGCAGCGCTCGACTGCGATGCGAAATCGCATTCTTCTGGTCAGCACTATACTGAGCCAAAGTTTCTGAACTGCCTTCCGCTTGGAAAATTGAATCATAGCCAAAGCCATTCGATCCCCGTTCCGCTGAAGCAATCGTTCCCTTTAGTTCGCCCTTGCTTACCAAAGGTTGTCGTCCTGGCCCAACTAAGGTCATGACCGTCACGAAGGCCGCATCACGCTGGCTCTGTCCAGCAAGCTTTGCTAAAACCTTAGCCCGGTTGGCCGCATCATCATGGTCACCAGCATAGCGGGCTGAATATACCCCAGGTTCCCCATTTAAAGCAGCAACGGACAAACCCGAATCATCGGCCAAAACAAAATCATCAGGATAGCACTTTTGAATTGTCTCGGCCTTCTTTAGGGCATTTTCCTCAAAAGTTTGGCCATCTTCCACAATTTCAATTTCCTGATGCAAGTCCTTTAACGAAAGAAATTGCCAACCAGGCAAAATTGTCCCCAAAATTTTTTCAATTTCGCTTACTTTACCAGCATTCTTGCTGGCAATAATTAAACGTGTCATTTGGCCTCCTCAAGGTAACCCTTGCCATGATCTTCTTTAATAACGAGGTGACGAATATCCAGCTGCTTGTCACTAGCCATCCAATCCGAAGCAATCACTCGGAAAGTATCGGGCGACCCCGTGGTGTAGTAAATATTCTCGCCAAGTTTTTTGGTGGGCTGAGCTAGATGCTGCTCCTTTAAAATCGCTTGAATATCACGGGCCGTCTGCCAGCCTGGATCAACCAAGGTCACGTTCGCTCCCATTGATTTTTGGATTAAAGGCGCCAAGAGTGGAAAATGGGTACATCCGAGAACCAAGGTATCGACATCGTCCTTAGCCAAGTTAGCCAGGTGGCGGTCAATTTCAAACTGCAAGGCCTCGTCATTGTAGCGGGCCCCTTCAACGTATTGTACGAAGTCGGGTTGTGCTTCTGCAAAAATTTCTAAATCAGGATCCCCCGCTTTCAAATCACCTTGATAAGAACCCGAGCTAATGGTTCCTTCCGTTGCAATCACGCCAACTCGCTTGTTTTTCGTCGCCGCAATCGCTGCCCGAGCACCCGCATCAATTACACCCACGATTGGAATATCAAGTTCGGCTTGCAGGGCCGGTAAGGCGCAGGCCGTCGCCGTATTACAGGCAATCGCCAGCAGTTTAATTTGATAGTGGTCAACCAAGAAATGGGCGATTTCCAAGCTGAACTCGACGACTTCTTCGCTCGAACGTGGTCCATAGGGCATTCGAGCTGTATCACCAACGTAAATATAACGCTCATTAGGTAAGAGCTTTTGTGTGGCTTTTAAGACGGTCAGGCCACCCACGCCTGAATCCATCATGCCAATTGGTCGCATATTTTTTTCCATAAATTTATTATGAACGCTCCGATTTAGAATGCAAGCCTTTGAATTTCGGGCTAAGTTTTTTGCTATAATAAACACTTGAAAGGATTTCAACCATGAACAACAACAGCTACCGCGACATGCTCAATAGTCCTGAAGAAGTGAACAGCTTCGCCCTGCACCTTTTGCGTGATCAGTTACTGCCCAACCTACTTCAACAAGATTATAGCAACATCGCCTACTGGGCTGGTAAGGAACTTGCCCGTCAATTCCCCCTCGATACGATTGAAGACATCACACTTTTCTTCCGCACCGCTGGTTTCGGTGACCTTGCCCTTTCATCTCAAAATAAAGACCAGCAAACCTGGCGTTTGCGCGGTAGCATCACTCGCGAGCGAATTGATCAAAATCCGCGCGCTGATTTCGGCCTTGAAACTGGTTTTTTGGCGCAACAACTCGAAAGTCAAACCGGAGCAGTAGCCGAAGGATCTTACCGAATTGTTGGTAAGCATCGCGGTGTTGTGATTCCAATTTTGACTGATTTAACGCAAAACATTAAGCAGCAGTCCCCTTCTCAAGAAGTTGCCATGCGCAACACTTTCCTAGAAGATGCTACGCGTTTGACCGAAAGTGACCAGCTAGACGATACGGATTTCGATGAAGAAGTTCGATACGAGCGCCAAGCAGTGCCAAATCCTGATAGAACACAAGTTGAAGTCGAGGCCGCTACTGCTGAAGAAGTGGTACCGGAAAGTACTAGTGCTAGTCAGACCTTTAATTACGATCAATCAGTTACGGACTCCCTACTTGCTTTTCACTTTAATCGGCAATCAGAAAATCATTCAGAATCATAAAAAAGCACCCATACGGGTGCTTTTTTTATTAGCTGTGATTAGCTTTATTTTGACGGCGCTCGGCGCGCATTGTTTGACGCTGTTCAATTCGTCGTTCCATTTGGCGCTTACGCTTAATGGTGTTCTTAATTCGGCGCTTATAGCCCGGCTTAACCACTTTCTTCTTCTTTTTGACCATTCCAACCAATTCAGGCTCAAGCTTATTGGTCGTGGCCACACGCTGATGACGAGCATGACGATCTTTGACGTCTTGAATTTCACCGTTGCGAATCTGCTTGTTCTTGAAGTGAACCCCCATGTTTTCAACACGAGCAACCGCATCCTCTTCTTCAGGACGGTATAGCGTAATCGCCGTTCCGGACATGCCGTTTCGACCAGTCCGGCCCACACGATGCACAAAGAATTCTAGTTCGTTAGGAATTCCGTCATTAATAACGTGGGAAACACCTGGAATATCAATTCCACGAGCAGCCAAATCCGTCGCCACAACGTATTGATAATCGAGGTTCTGAATACTTTTCATCACGCGACGGCGTTCACGTGGCGCAATATCCCCGTGAATTTCAGCCACCTTGTAACCTTCTTGGCGCAAAGTACGGGCTAATTCCTTGGCCCGTTCCTTGGTGTTAGCAAAAATCAAAGCCAGGTAAGGTTGCAAGATACCGAGTAACTGTTCAATTACCTGATCCTTGTCCTTTGACTTGGTCGAAATGAGCCAATTATCAATCGTATCCGCAATAACGGTTTCGCTTGGAATTTCTTCAAAACGTGGTTCATCCAAATACTTCTTCAAGAAAGGCTTAAGCTTAGCCGGCATTGTTGCTGAGAAAACCAAGGTCTGCAAGTCATCTGGCATGGCGCCTGCAATATAGTCAACTTCTTGCAAGAAGCCCATGTCTAGCGTCATATCAGCTTCGTCAACGACCATCGTTTTGACAGTATTAACCTTCAATACACCAGTTTCCACCAAGTCCTTAATACGGCCCGGTGTTCCGATAACAATTTGAGCCTGGTGCTTTTCAAGCTGGCGAACCTGCCGTTGCTTGTCGGTTCCACCAACGTATTCGGCAATCGTGACCTTCTCGTTGCCCATTGCATCAGAAAATTGGCGGGCAGCTTTGGTAATCTGCGCAGCCAATTCACGTGATGGCGTAGTGATGACGACCTGCGTTTCATGATCATCAACAGCCAATTGATTGAAAATCGGCACCAAAAAAGTGTGCGTTTTCCCAGAGCCAGTCTGTGACTGCCCGACCACGTCTTTGCCCTTTAAAATATCAGGAATCAAGCGCCCCTGAACTTTAGTTGGCTTAGTAAAACCAATCTTGGTCAAAGCCTCAATTACAGCCGGCTTTAAATTAAATTGTCGAAAGTGATTCGTCACTTCAGGCATCGTTATCTTCCTTTACTTTTTGACTAGCTTCTTCTTTTTCAAGCGCTTGGTCAACTGTCTTAATAATCTGATCAATTTCAGCTTGGTCCTGGGCCCAAGCACCAGAGGCCATTGGATGACCGCCACCGCCAAAGCGCTGGGCAATTTGGTTAATTGAAACTGAACGAGAGCGCATCCGCACGCGGTAGTTCCCCTCATCTTGCTCTTCAAAGATTGCCCAAGCCTTCACTCGGTCAACTCGCGCCGGCAAAGGCACGATAAATGAAGTGCCAGCATCGCCCAAATCGAACTGATGAATCAACGTTCGCGTCAAAACAACGTAGGCAAAACCCGAAGGCATAATATTCAAATGCTGCAAAACGTAGCCCGAGAACTTGGCCGCATTTTCAGAGATGGTCGTTGTGTGGTGGTAAATGGCTTGATAGTCAAAGTCATACTTAAAGAGCTCCGACACAACGCGGAATAAATTGGCATCCAAG
Organism: Eupransor demetentiae; assembly: GCF_963930865.1. Lineage (NCBI taxonomy): Bacteria > Bacillati > Bacillota > Bacilli > Lactobacillales > Lactobacillaceae > Eupransor > Eupransor demetentiae. Next base: position 793,374 of record NZ_CAWVOH010000001.1, read on the forward strand.
CCATAAAGGAAGCGGCCAGTATCACCGATGATTCCAATATAGAGGTAACGAGCCGCCTTGGCGTTCATCACCACCCCTTGCTCCTTGAGGGCTTCATACCACTCGTAAATCATCACGGCTGTGGCAGGCTTTTCATCCTGAACCCACTGCCAATCGCCGTAAGGTTCAACGTTAGGATGATGATCAATCTTAACGATTTCTAAGCCATTGCGCCAGCGCTGGTCATCGATTCGAGGGTCATTAGCCGTATCACAGACAATGACTAAGGCCTTTTTATAGGCAGAATCGGGCACATCATCCATGAAATCGCCATCTTCACCAATCCAGGCTAAACCAGGAATAGCTTTTCCAACCGCGTAAATCTTTTTCTCCGGGAAAGTAGCCCGCAGGATTTCCCGCAAGCCTAATTGAGAGCCATAGGCGTCAGGATCAGGCCGTTGGTGACGGTGAATAATAATCGTATCGTAACGTTTAATTTGTTCTAATATATCTTCTTGAATAGTTGTCATAACTTTATCTTTCACTTTAAATTCTTAACTGTCCCCTACGAGTCCATTATACACCCGCGACGAGTTATCAAACACTAGTTGGGTAAATCAAACAAGGACACAGGATCAAAACTTTTACTTTCAATATTACTAAAAGAAATTCCGAGCAAGCGTATTGAAAAAGGTTCGTCCACATTTTCTTCAAAAATGTTTTCAGCCGCTTGCACCATCGCACCAACTTCCAAGGGCCAAACAGCCGATTGGGTGATGGAACGGGTAATCGTCTGATAATTATCTAGACGAATCTTAACATTCAGAGTACGAGCAGCAAAATTCTTACTTTGCATCTTGGCGCTAACCTGTTCGGCTAAACGACGAAAATGCGTATTCACAGCGGTCATATCATGCAAAGGCTGGTCAAAAGTCGCTTCTTTTCCAACCGATTGACGCTGGCGCTGCCAGGCGACTTGGCCAAAGTGCACGCCGCGTGCTTGCCAGTAGAGGACATCCCCTAACTTGCCAAAGAGTGCCCGCAGTTCATCCAGCGTTAGAGCACGCAACTGCCGCCCCGTCTCTACACCCAGTTTAGCAAACTTTTCCTGGCCCCGTCGACCCACTCCACGAAATGAAGCAATCGGCAAAGCGTCCATGAAAGCCTGCGCTTGCTGTGGGTCAATGACCGTCACACCATTGGGCTTGTTATAGCCCGACCCCAGCTTGGCTAATAACTTATTGTACGAAACCCCGACGGAACTGGTTAATTTTGTTTCTTTTAAAATTCGGTGTCGAATTTCAGCGGCAACTGCCGCGCCACTGTGGGGATTATCCGTAATATCCAGGTAGGCCTCATCCAGTGCGACTGGTTCAATTTTGGGCGTAAACTCATGAAAAATAGTGTGAATTTGGTTCGAAATGCGGCGGTATTTATCGAAATCTGGTCGGACAAAAACTGCATCCGGTGCCAAACGCTTCGCTTCCATGGCCGACATGGCCGAATGAATGCCAAACTGTCGGGCCTGATAATTAGCCGTCGCCACGACCCCATGGCCATGCGATTCGAGCGGGTCACGAGCAATAACCACTGCTTTACCCTTCAAATTTGGATTGTCCCGCATTTCAATTTGGGCATAGAAGGCATCAAGATCGACATGCAAGATCTTTCGGTCATCAACTGCCTTTAAAAATTCTGCCATCACCATTCTCCAAAAATAAAAAAACCCTCCCTGAAAAGGAGGATTTTTAGTATCAGATGTCTTGACGACGTTCCTTGATACGAGCAGCCTTACCTTGCAATGAGCGAAGGTAGTAAAGCTTTGCACGACGAACGCGTCCCAAACGAGTAACTTCAATCTTAGCAACTCGTGGTGAGTGCAATGGGAAAGTACGTTCCACACCAACACCAGAAGAAACCTTACGAACAGTGTAAGTAGTCTGGATACCAGTACCCTTACGCTTGATCACAACTCCTTCAAACAACTGAACACGTTCACGTTCACCTTCGACGATCATGGCGTGAACTCGAACAGAGTCCCCTGCACGAAAGTCAGGAACATCAGAACGGATCTGAGTTGAAGTAACTTTTTCTAAAATACTATTTTGACGCATGTCATTCTCCTAATCGACAATCGTACACTTGCCCGCAGACTTAATCGCACAGAGGATTATCGTTAATTAATGGCTGTATCAGCCGGTTACTATGATAACAAATTCAGCTCTTGCTGTCCATCAGTTTTTAATGGCCTGGTCAAATTCAGCCTGAATCTGCTTCAATTGATGATCGGCAGCTTCAGCCGAATCAGAAACAACCCCGACATAGAGCTTGAGCTTTGGCTCCGTACCAGATGGACGCAAGGCCACCCAAGAACCGTCGGCTAGCCAATACTTCAAGACATTGGCTTGAGGCTGGCTCAAAGGCTTTTCTTCACCATTCCGGTCAAACTCTAAACCTTGTTGGAAATCTTGCACGGCGATAACCGGCTGACCAACAATGGTAGTCAAACGTTCCTTGCGCATCTTCGTCATGATATCAGCCATTTCTTGATGACCATTCATGCCAGGGAATTCAAAACTCGTCGTCTTTTCTTCAAAGTAACCATACTTTTCGAAAAGTTCGTCCAAGCCATCGGCGAAAGTCTGGCCAATCGACTTGTAGTAAGCAGCCAATTCAGCAAAGAGCACCAAGGCTTGAATGGCATCCTTATCATGGGCAAAAGGCTTAATCAAGTAGCCATAACTCTCTTCAAAACCAAAGAGGAATTGGTAATCCCCGGTTGCTTCGAAGCGGTCAATCATGGCTGCAATGTACTTAAAGCCAGTCAAGACATCAAAAGTTGCCACGCCATAACTCTTAGCAATTTGTTGGGCAAAAGTTGACGAGACAATTGAAGTAACAATGGCGCCGTTTTCAGGTAAAGTCTTGGTCCGCTTCTTAGCGCTCAAGAGGTAGTGAACCATTAAGGCAGCGATTTGGTTTCCCGTCAAAAGCTTGTAAGAACCGTCGGACAAACGCACCGCAGCGCCCATTCGGTCAGCATCAGGGTCGGTTGCCACCACCATGTCAGCACCTTCGCGCTTGGCATATTCAATCCCGAGTGCCATGGCACCAGGATCTTCAGGATTAGGCTTTTTAACCGTTGGAAAATCACCATCCAAAACCGCTTGTTCCTTAACAATGGTGTAATTCGTGAAGCCAGCTTGCTTCAAAGCCTTTTCACCAATGTATTGGCCGGTTCCGTGCAGGGGTGAATAGACAAACTTCACTTGCTTGCTTTCCTTAGCCACCAAGTCATGGTCAACCGTAACGGTCTTCACTTCAGCCAAGTAGGCATTATCCAACTCGTCGTCAACCATCGTCACGTGGCGGCGGGTCTTGTCGAGTTGAATGTGGAATGGATCCGTAATTTTTGCTCGTTCATCCAAAACTGCCTGAACGGCTGATGGAATCATCTGTCCACCATCTTCGCCATATACCTTGTAGCCATTGTCCTGCTTAGGATTGTGCGAAGCCGTAATCATAATTCCGGCAAAAGCCTTCTTGTAACGAACTGAGAAGGAAAGCTCAGGTGTTGGTCGCAAAGAAGTAAACAAGAAGACTTGAATACCATGCGCTGACAAAACTTCGGCAGCATTTTCAGCGAATTCCTGCGAGTGATGACGGGAATCAAAGGAAATCACCACACCCCGCTTTTTAGCTGTTTCGCCTTGCTGATCAATATAATTTGCCAATGCCTCAGTCACTTGACAAACAGTAAAAATATTCATCCGGTTGGTACCGGGTCCCATTTGACCACGCATTCCAGCCGTCCCAAAGGATAAGTTCTGGTAAAAGGCATCTTCGAGCTCAGCCGGCGTCGCCTGACTCATTTCCTTAGCTAAATCAGCTGGCAAATCAGCCTGCTGCCATTGTTGGATTAGTTCTTGTGAAGACATGCATTACTCCTCAAAATGATTATTTCGTTAATAAGTCTAGAATATACTGGCGAAAAGCCGGGTGTCGCAGCGTAAAAATCACAACAATCGCGCCGACGACAATCAGTCCAATCAACCACTCTGTTGGTAATTCCAAATGACCCGCGTAATAGCCAATTGAGACCATGACTGTTGACCAAAGAAAACTGGCAAAAAGCGCCATTTTCACATAGGAATGAAAGGCCAGCCCCAAGCGATGCGCAACCAAGGGTACGATTGTTCGAACAAAGGGAATGAACCGTCCAAGCACCAAGAAGAGCAACCAGCGGCGTGGATGTAAATTATCAGCAACCTTGCTAGCAAATTCACCATTCAAATGCTTTCTTAGAAAAGGAATTCGATCCAACTGCTTAACAATAAAGGCCCCAAACCAATAGTTAACCGAATCACCAAGCACGGAAGCCGTCCCAAATACCAGAATTAAAATTAGCAATTCTGAAAGGGAGTGGTGCATACCGGCAATTCCAGCTGCTGTCATGACCAAGGCATCGGCGGGAATGAAGCCCGTGACGATCCCACCAGTTTCGATGAATATTAATAGGAATAAAATTGTGTATTCCGCCAGTGTAAACTGGGTCGAATTGGAGACGACATGGCTGACAAAGTTGGAAAAAATACCAAGTGTTACGATGGCGTAACCCCTTTCTGGATGTCCTTAACCTCAGCTTGCAAACGAGGAATTACCTCCTTTTCAAACCAAGGATTGCGTTTTAACCAAATGTTATTACGTGGTGAAGGATGAACAATTGGAAGATACTTGGGCAAGTAATGCCGAAAATCTTTGATTACATCCGTCGTCCTGACCTTCGGTGCCAAATGCAAGTAGTAACGCTGCGCATAAGACCCAATCAAGATAATCAACTGAATGTTAGGCATCTTGGCCATAAGCTTAGGATGCCATTTTTCAGCAAACTCCTTGCGGGGAGGCTTATCCCCACTCTTGGCTTTGCCGGGATAATAACAATCCATTGGCAAGACCGCAAAGAGCCCTGAATTATAGAAGGTATCGTGGTCAACGCCGAGCCATTCACGCAAGCGATCACCCGACGCATCATTCCACATGATGCCCGTTTCCTGGACCTTGCGTCCGGGAGCCTGTCCAACAATCAGAATCTTAGCACGTGGATCAACCCAGTAAATGGGCTTCAAGCCCTCTTTAGTAAATTCCGCGTTCATCGGATCCGCTTCAATTTCGTCTTGCAAAATTAACTTCGACATTTGTACCTTACCCTTCCTTTATTAAATGATTATAAATACCTAACGGCTTCTATTATAGTTTACGAATTAACCCCTTCCAAGTCTTATTAAAAATAAAGGTACTTTACATGCGCAATTGATTTTGTTATATTCTAACTGAAAGCGCTTTCAGTATCAATAAGAAAGGAAGATGCGAGCTTAATTTTTTAATTTATAAGGCGACTTTGCTCATTTATTAGCTTGTTAGAATTTCACAAGAAACCTTTATATTACAAGGGATTTACAAATTAAAAAAAATGATTGACATTACTTTGTTCGAGCTTTAACATATAGAGCGTAATGAAATTACTAACGATATATTCGTAAAGGAGAATGTTCATGAAAGCATTAGTTTTAACTGGTAAGAAGCAACTTGAATTGCAAGATATCGAGAAGCCTGAAGTAAAGCCTAACGAGGTTTTGATTCACACTGCCTTTGCAGGTATTTGTGGTACTGACCACGCCTTGTACGCTGGTGAACCAGGATCAGCTGACGCCGTTCCCCCAATCGTTTTGGGACACGAAAACTCAGGTGTTGTTGCTGAAATCGGTTCAGAAGTAACAAACGTTAAGGTTGGTGACCGCGTCACTGTTGACCCTAACATCTACTGTGGACAGTGCAAGTACTGCCACACTGGTCGTCCTGAATTGTGTGAGCACTTGTCAGCCGTTGGTGTTACTCGTAACGGTGGTTTCGAAGATTACTTCACTGCCCCTGCTACTGTTGTTTACCCAATTCCTGACAACGTTGACTTGAAGTCAGCTGCCATCGTTGAACCAATTTCATGTGCCGTTCACGGTATGAAGTTGTTGAAGCCATCACCATACCAAAAGGCTTTGGTTATCGGTGACGGATTCATGGGTGAATTGTTCGTTCAAATCCTTCAAGCTTACGGTATCCACCAAGTTGACTTGGCTGGTATCGTTGACGAAAAGTTGAAGATGAACAAGGACCAATTCGGTGTTGTTAACACTTACAACACTAAGAATGGTGACAAGGTTCCTGCCGGCGAATATGACATGGTTATCGAAGCCGTTGGTTTGCCACAAACTCAAGAATTGGCTGTTGAATCATCAGCCCGTGGTGGACAAGTTTTGATGTTCGGTGTTGGTGGACCTGACGCTAAGTTCGAAATGAACACTTACGAAGTCTTCCAAAAGGAATTGACTATCCAAGGTTCATTCATCAACCCTAACGCCTTCGAAGATTCATTGGCCTTGTTGTCATCTGGAAAGTTGAACGTAAAGCCATTGATGTCACACGAATTGGACTACAACCAAGTTGACGACTTCGTTAACGGACGTCTTGGTGTTGTTTCAAAGGCTGTTGTTAAGGTTGGCGGCGAAGAGGCTTAATTTATGCAAAAGAGTAACCGTACGATAAGTTGGGGTACTGCCCTTGCTTACTTCGCCTTTTCCCTTGTGATCAATTCAATGGGAAACGTCTTGACGATTGCTACTAGTCAGAAGATTTTCCCTAAGTTTCTTGGTTCAGCCTACTGGACTGCAGCCGAAAACGGTTGGAATGTTTCCTTCATGGGAAATACGTCATTTGGCCTCAGTGTAGTCTTCTTCGTTGTTGGTGTTTTGATTGCCATCTTGAACATGATTTTGGATCGTAAAGTCAACTGGTGGAAGTTCTTTGGAAACATTGCCTTTATGCTTCCATTCTCAGCATTGATTGGAATGTTCTCAGACGCCTTCAACAAAATTATGCCGGATGCACATGGTATTCCCATGACTATCTTGTATGTATTGTTGAACTTCTTCGGGGTTTCCTTGATTGCGGTTGCCATTTCCATCTACCAGCGTGCTAACGTTGTCTTGCACCCTGCCGATGATTTGATGCAAATCTTGCGCTTCAAGTACTTCAAGGGTAATGCTGGAATTGCGATGTGGGTTTCTTACATCCCACCTACCATCATTGGTGTTATCGCCTTAATTAAGTACCCTGATTTCAGCCAATACGGTCTAGGAACGATTTTCGCCTTCCTCTTCCAAGGAAGTATCACTGGTTGGGGAGATAAGCACATCTTCCCTAAGTTGAAGCACCAAGGTATTACCGCTTCAACTGAAATTTAATTAATGTATTGATTGTCTTAGAAAGGACGTTAAATCATGGCATTTACTGATTATTTTGATGATGTACAACACATCGGTATTCCTACTAAGGACTTGGCTAAGGCCGAAAAGTTCTGGGAATCACTTGGTTTCAAGAAGATTGGTGACTTCCCTTCAAACGAAGTTATCTTCATGAACCGCGGTCACTTGACCATTGAAACTTGGCATGATGAAACTGCAACTGGTAAGCCAGGTGCAATTAATCACATCTCAATGAACACGACCGATGCTGACGCTGCCTTCAAGGAAGCTAAGGCTGCTGGATTCGATGTTATCGATTCTGAAGTTCAACACTTGCCATTCTGGGACAAGGGTATTAAGTTCTTTAATATCATGGGACCAGATGCCGAAATCGTTGAATTCTGCGAAATCGTTAAGTAATCTGTCTTTTTCAAAAGAAAGAGCACTGCCAATTGGCGGTGCTTTTTTGTATACATAAAAAAGGCATCGATTTTAATCGATGCCCTTCTAAAATTTCTATTAATCCTTTAATGCTAAAAGCGTGTTAAAAACGGCTTGCGGCAATTCAATGTCAGAATGTGCCGCGGTTCGTTTGTTGACGTTTTGACGCCTTAATAAGGCTTGCTTCTTTGAAATACTATGCTGCTCGCCATTAACTGCAGCATTCTTACGAAGCGGTGGCACATCAATACGAGCTAGCACCTTCCCTTCCACGACTGCCTGAACTGGCATCGGATAAAGACGCCTAGGTATCGTCATCTTTAATTCATGAACCAGTTTTTGCGTTAAAACAGCGGCTTTAGAACGATGAGTAATGAAGCTTAAGGCATCTACCTTAGCATAATTAATGTGGATCTCGACTTTAACTAAATCGCTGACTTCATAACCATCCGGTTTTGTTTGAAGCGAAGCATAACCATGCGAAATTGATTTTAACTGATTGTAAAAATCATAGGCAATTTCAGCTAAGGGCAAACGATAGTTGATACGCACTCGATTGCCTTCATTATCCATGTCTTGAAAAGTCCCCCGATATTGTTCGGCCAGCTGCATCACACGATCAAGATTTTCGGCTGGACTATCAATGACGGCTGTCATCATTGGTTCGGCAATGCTTTCTATTTTTTCAAAGCTCGGAAAATGAGCTGGATTCGTGATGATTTTAGTTTCTTGTGAGTCTTGCAAGCGCACTTTATAGGGTACGTTGGGCGAAGTAACGGTTACTTTTAAGCCGTATTCCTCTTCCAACCGTTCTTGAATAATTTTTAAATGGAAAATCCCCAGAAAGCCGATTCGAAATCCGGGACCCATTGCGGTTGAATTTTCCTCGCTAATCGCCAAAGAACTATCATTCAAAGCAATCTTCTGCAGTGCTTCCTTCAAGAGTTGATAATCATCTTGTGGAAAGAATCCAGCATAAACCAAAGGTTGCTGCTTTTCAAAACCTGGTAAAGCTTGCTTGATTCCGTCGGCAACCGTCGTAATAGTGTCACCTACCCCTACATCAGCGGTTTCCTTAATGCCGGTTATCAAGTATCCTACTTCGCCAGCTACCAGCTCTTTAACAGGCAATCTTGCAGGCTGGTAAACGCCAATTTCCTTCACTTTAAAGATTCGATTAGAAGCCATCAGTTCCAATTTAGAATTTTTATTTAACTTACCATCAAAAATCCGAACCTGCACAATGACACCTAAATAGGGATCAAACTCTGAATCATAAACCAATGCCTTGAGCGGAGCGTTTTCGTCTCCCTTCGGCGCCGGTAAGTATTTAACAATTCCTTCAATCAAAGCAGCCACACCTTGACCCGTTTTGGCGGATACCTCATAAAAAGGCCTTTGTGACAAAGAAGCATCCAAATCCAGCAGTTCCTGCTTAACCTCGGGAATCTTTGCATTTGGTGAATCAACCTTGTTGATGACAGGCAGCATGGGCAATCCCAAATCATGCGCTAAACGCCAATTGGCAACCGTTTGTGCTTGCACACCTTGGGTCGCATCAACCAAAAGTAAAACGCCATCCGTGGCAGCCAAACTCTTGCTAACTTCATAATTAAAATCTACGTGTCCCGGGGTATCAATCAGATTCAATTGATATTTTTCACCGTTAGAACCCTCGTAAATATTTTGAACCGTTCGCGCTTTAACCGTTACGCCATGTTCTTGTTCAACAGCTAATGAATCTAAAAGCTGTGGCGCTGACTCACGTTGATTAACAGTTCCCATGATTTCCATTAAGCGATCGGACAAAGTTGATTTTCCGTGGTCAATATGGGAAATAATGGCAAAGTTACGTATATTTTTTTCTTTCATTTCAGTTCTCCATTCCTAAGTAAACAAGAATGGAACCAAATTATTTCAATTCCATTCAGCGATTAGAATGAAATTCCGACTAGTTGAATTGGCATCTTTTTCTCCTTAACAAAAAACAAGTAGCATCATCTACTTGTTCATATTCTACACTATTATAATGAAGCGATGTAGTTGTAAGCCTCTTGACCGGCCAAGCCGCCATCGCCGACTGCTGTGGTGATTTGACGAAGTTCCTTTTGGCGGACATCTCCAACGGCATAAACACCTGGCAAACTCGTTGCCATCTTGTCATTGGTAATAATCCAGCCCTTGTCATCCGTGATACCAAGATCAAGGAAGGCTTCGGTATTAGGCTTCAAACCGATGTAAATGAAGACACCGGCTGTCTTAAAACTTGAGGACTCCTTCGTGTCACGGTTATAAAGTTCAACCTCTTGAACTTCATCTCCGTTTCCCTTAATGGCGTGGACTTCAGTATTCCAAATGAAATCGATGTTCTTCGCCTTCTTGGCACGTTCCTGCAAGATTGGCTGGGCATTTAAGGTGTCACGGCGGTGGACAACCGTCACGCGGTCAACGACGTTGGAAAGGTAAACCCCTTCTTCGATGGCGGAATCACCACCACCAACGACAACAACATTTTCACCCTTAAAGAAAGCCCCATCACAAACGGCACAGTAGGAAACACCCTTGCCCTGGTAGTCTTCCTCGCCGGGAACACCCAAGTGCGTGTGTTCTGAACCGGTCGCAATGATGACGGCCTTGGCCTGATAATCACCTGAATCCGTCTTGATCAACTTTTCCTGATTATCCAAAACTTCAATTTTTTGAACTGTACCAAAGGCATATTCAGCTCCGAATCGAGTTGAAGAAGCATACATTTTTTCTGATAAATCCGGTCCCATAACGCTTTCAAAACCGGGGTAATTTTCGATTTCAGCAGTGTTATTCATCTGGCCGCCATAGACGCCCTGATCAATCATAACGACTGATAAATCAGCACGTGAGGCGTAAGTCGCTGCCGTCATTCCGGCAGGACCAGCACCAATAATCACTACATCATAATTCTTAATATCAGTCATAACTCCTCCTCGTGTAAAGACTATTCTACCCGCTAGACCATTATTTGTCCAATTTGCAGTACATAATAAAAAGAGCGGTATATACCGCTCTTTAATTAAAGCTTTGCTGCAAGTTCCTTGATGTAGGCGCGGAGTTCATCCTTAACTTGTGGATGACGCAAACCAAACTCAATGTTGGTTTCCAAGAAGCCAATCTTTGAACCGATATCATGACGTTCACCCTTAAATTCGTGGGCGTAAACATGTTGACGGTCATTCAAGGAATCGATGGCATCCGTTAACTGGATTTCGCCACCCTTACCTGGCTTCGTCTTTTCCAATTCTTCGAAGATTTCAGGCGTCAACAAGTAACGACCAATGATGGCCAAATCAGATGGTGCATCTTCAGGCGCTGGCTTTTCAACGAAGGACTTAACCCGGTACAAACCGTCTTCCTTAACCTTTGAAGCGGGATCAATCACACCGTATGAAGAAACTTGGTTGTGTGGCACCTTCATGACGGCCAAAGTTGATTCGCCGGTTTCGTTATAGCGTTGAATCAACTGCTTGGTCAAAGGGACTTGATCTTCCATCAAGTCATCCCCTAACAAGACCACAAAGGGTTCGTCCCCGATGAAGTCCTTGGCAGTCAAAACAGCATCACCCAATCCGCGTGGACGAGATTGGCGGATAAAGTAAGGGTTGATGTCAGTGGTTTCTTCAATCAACTTCAACAATTCCAACTTGTTCTTTTCGCGCAACGAATCTTCCAATTCAGGGTTTGAATCGAAATGGTCTTCAATTGAGCGCTTTGACTTTCCGTCAACAATCACAATATCTTCAATACCGGAAGCCATTGCTTCACGGACAATATATTCAATCGTGGGCGTATCCACGATAGGAAGCATTTCCTTGGCCAAGGCCTTGGTAGCAGGTAGGAAACGAGTTCCTAAACCAGCCGCAGGAATAATCGCTTTACGTACAGGTTTCATTTTTCTCTACTTTCTTAAATCAGAATTTATTCGTTTTTTAATGGTCGTGTCATCAAAGTTTCAATCTCAGAGTCGATGTTAGCCCCTTGATAAAGTACTTGGTAAATCGCTGTCGTGAGCGGAATGGCCAAGCCCTCTTTTTGAGCAAAGTCGTAAACGGCTTGCGTTGTATTCACGCCTTCAATCACCATGCCCATATCAGCTTGTACACTAGCCAAGTCCTGGCCCTGTCCTAAGGAACGACCAGCCCGGTAGTTACGTGAGTTGGGTGACATCCCCGTCACAATCAAATCACCTAAGCCGGCAAGCCCCAAGAAAGTTTCGGCTTGCGCGCCCATGGCTTTTCCAACCCGGCGCATTTCAACCAAACCACGGGTCAACAAGGCCGCTTGGGCGTTAACACCGTAGCCTTTCCCGACCAAGATTCCGGAACCGATGGCAATGATATTCTTCAAAGCCCCGCCAAGTTCTGAACCAAGCAAGTCGTCATTGGTATAAGGCCGGAAATGATCATTGGCCAAAACCTTTTGTAGGGCTTGTGCCGCTGCTAAGTCGGTCGAACCAATTGAAACGGCAGTTAAATCATGGGCCACAACGTCTTCGGCATGCGATGGGCCGGAAATAACGGCCAAACCGCTATAGTCTTTGGCAGGAATTTCTTCAGCAATCATCTGCGAAATCCGCTTGTGCGTGCCACTTTCCAAGCCCTTAGTAGCATGAGCCAAGACAACGGGCGTTTCCCGTTGATCCAATAACCTGGCAAGCTCTTGAGCGACCTGACGAACTGCCTTGGTGGGGACAACCATCAAAACAATGTCAGCATCGTTCACAGCGGTAGCCATGTCTGCTGTTGCCTTCAAGGCTTCATGCAACTTAGCCTTAGGCAGGTAATGAGCATTGGTGTGTTTTTGGTTGATCTCAGCGGCTTGTTCAGCGCGGTGAGACCAAATCGTCACCTCGACATTGTTGGCGGCGATATTATTCGCTAGCGCAGTTCCCCAAGAACCAGCTCCTAGCACTGCTACTTTAGTCATGATTTTCCTTGTTTTCTTCGTCAATCTTTTCGTTCTTGGCGATTTCTTGATCCATGCGCTTATTTAGGGTTTCCAAGGCGTCAAAGCCCATGTTGGTCGTCCTAAACTTAACGGCGGCGGCATCAATGACAGAAGCCGTGTTACGACCAGGCGTAACGGGAACAACCATGCGCTTGAGCTTAACGCCTAGAATCTCGATTGAGTCGTTTTCGTTACCTAAACGATCAAAGTTCTCTTCACCGATTTTCCCATTAGATAAGTGGATGTTAATTCGGATGGAAGCGTGTGAACGGACAGAAACTGCTCCGTAGACTTGCTGGACATCAATGATACCAACCCCACGGACTTCCATCATGTTGCGAAGAACGGTTGAAGGTTCCCCAATCAAACGCTCTTCATCTTCTTGGTGAATATCAACACGGTCATCGGCAACCAAGCGAGCTTTACCCTGTTGAATCAGCTCAAGGGCAGATTCGGTTTTGCCGATTCCGGCATCCCCGGTAATCAAAACCCCCATACCGTGAACATCAATCAAAACGCCGTGGACGCTTTGACGGGGTGCCAATTGACCCCCAAGGTAGTAGGTCATGTTGGACAAAATCTGTGAAGAAGTCAAAGAGGTGGTCAAGATTGGAATCTTAGCATCTGCGGCGGCTTCCTTCAGTTCGTCACTGATAGGCAAATCTGTTGAAACGACAAAGGCAGGCGTGCGCTTGTCGGCCATCTTGCGATAAACCATCAACAATTCATCGTGTTGCATACGCGTTGAAAATGAAGTTTCCGTAATTCCCAACAACTGAACTCGTTCAGGAGCGTAGTAGTTGAAATAACCAGTCATTTCCAAACCGGGGCGACTAATATCCGCCGTCGAGATGGGACGGTCCAGGTATTCTTGCCCAGTCACAATTTGCAAACGTGTGTTAGCTACTAGATCTTTAACCGTTACGACTTTTTGTCCCATCTTACTCTCTTTCGATTTTGACTTGTTTACGATCAGAAAAAATAAAACTCACTACCGCCAAAATAATGGCAACGAGCATCGCCCACCAAAATGATGAAAAGGCGAAGCCACCAACTAAGTGGGCGGTGATTTCCAGCAGGATTGTATTGACAACAATCAAGAAAATCCCCATCGTTACGATGACAAGCGGTAATGATAACAACAGTAAAATTGGCTTTAGCACAACATTTAAGACGGCTAAAACCAAGGCAGCCACTGCGGCTGCTCCCATATTCTCTAAATGAAAGCCGCTAGGAAAAAGCATGGCACATGCTAAGAAAACGGCTAAGTTCAATGCAACGTTCGTAATAAAGCGTAACATGCAATCCTCCGGCTTTCAGGATAACGGTCGAAACCGCGTCCTCCCAATAGCTTTATTATATCAAATTACCGCTAAGGGGTAAAAAATTAAGGCAAGTAAAAAAGGCCTGACGGCCTTTTTGCTTAGATAAAGTAATTATAACCAGGATTTAGTTCGATAATTTTACCGGTCCGCTTATAAACGATCCATTCCGCGATATCGGTTGTGTAGTCACCGGTACGCTTAATGTAACCGGCAATCACCAAGTAGTCGGCTGCTGAATCAACCAATTCTGGATCTTCCTTCATGCCGTTAACGGAATCCGTTCGAACCTTGGCAGCGGCATCTGAAAGCTGGTGGTTTTTAGCAGCAATGGCTTCAGCACCCAGGGCATCGTTTTGAACATAATAGTCCATGACTTCTGACACCATTTGGGCAACCAACTCCCCCATCTTACCGAGTTGCGCTTCAACGTCCTTCATGTGCTTTGTACCCTTCACACGAATCGTAGAAGTGGCAATGTTACGGGCCTGATCACCCATGCGTTCCAGCACTGAAACCGCCTTCAAAATCGTCACGATTTCACGCAAGTCCGTCGTAACGGGCTGGTAAAGGGCAATCATTTCAAAAGATTTCTTTTCAATGGCTGCTTCACGTTCATTGATCTTGTAGTCGTGATCAATAATCTTACGAGCACCTTCACGATCGTGTTTAATGAAGGATTGTACCGCTTCTTGAATTGTCTGGGAAACTAACTTCCCCATTTCCGTAAAGGAAGAATCTAAATCTGCTAGTTCTTCATCAAATAAACGTCGCATATGGGCATCCTTTCTTGTTTAAACCATTTTAACCGAAACGGCCAGAAATGTAATCTTGGGTTTCCTTTTGGCTAGGATCAATGAAAATCTTACGGGTGTCATCAACTTCAATCAAGGAACCATTCAAGAAGAAGGCCGTTCGGTCTGAAATTCGAGAAGCCTGCGACATCGAATGAGTCACAATGATCATGGCATATTGGTCATGCAAGTTCATCAAAGTCTCTTCGATGTTGTGGCTGGAAACGGGATCCAAGGCTGAAGTTGGTTCATCCAGAAGCAAGAGTTCGGGCTGCGTGGCCAAGACACGTGCGATTGAAACACGCTGTTGCTGTCCACCAGACAAACCGAGTGCTGACTTTTGCAAGTCGTCTTTGACTTCCTCCCAGATAGAGGCAGCCTTCAAGGATTCTTCCATGGCCTGATCCAAAACCTTGCGGTCCTTTACCCCTGCCAAACGCAAACCGAAGACAACGTTGTCATAGATTGAAAATGGAAAGGGATTGGGCTGTTGAAAGACCATGCCGATTTTCTTACGGAGATCAACCGTGTCGGTTGTCGGCGCATAGATATCGGAGCCGTTGAAGTTAAAGGAACCTGTCACGGTAACGTTATCTTCCAAATCGTGCATGCGGTTTAGCGCGCGCAAGTAGGTCGACTTACCGGAACCAGAGGGCCCAATTAAGGCCGTAATCCCCTTTTTAGGGAAATCCAGGTCAATGCCGTGTAAAGCTTCTTTTTGACCGTACCAGAGGCGTACATCGCGGGTTATTAAGATTTTATCTGCTTGATTGATCATCCAAAGTTACCTGAAATATAATCGTTGGTTAACTGAACCTTAGGTCGAGTAAAAATCTTTCGAGTTAAGTCGTATTCAATGACCTTTCCCATGTGGAAGAAGGCCGTGTAATCACTAATACGAGCAGCTTGCTGCATATTGTGCGTGACGATAATAATCGTATAGTACTTCTTAAGTTCCAAGAGCGTATCTTCAAACTGCGCTGAAGAGATTGGATCCAAAGCCGATGATGGTTCATCCAACAGAAGAATATCGGGCTTCAAAGCCAAGGCACGGGCAATCACCAATCGCTGGGCCTGGCCACCTGAAAGAGCCAGTGCTGACTTGTTCAGCTCATCTTTCACCTGGTCCCACAGGGCAGCCTGCTTCAAGCTTGTTTCCACGATTTCATCCAGTTGTTCACGCGTGTATTTGCCACGCTGGGTTAAAGCAAAAGTAATGTTGTCGTAAATGGACTTCGCAAAGGGATTAGGTCGCTGGAAAACCATACCGATATGACGGCGCATTTCGTAGACATCGATATTCTTAGAATTGATGTCCAAGCCACGGTACATAATCTTTCCCGAGACAGTCGCCACACCATCGTTCATGCGGTTAAGCGAACGGAGGAAGGTTGACTTACCAGAACCAGAGGCTCCAATCAGTGAAGTGATTTTATAACGTTCAAAGCGTAAGTCCCCTTCTGACAAGGAAAGCTTGTCGCCATAGCGCACTTGCAAACCTTCAGTTGAGATGGCCACTTCATGCTTGTCGGGACTCATTTCAATGATGTGTCGTTTAGGCGCTTCTTCTGGAATAAACTCCGAAACTGGCTTTAAATCAATGTTAGGATTGGTCATTTTATCGAACCTCACGAACTCGTTAACTTCTTAAACAACTTCATGCCCAATTTACGAGCGGAGAAGTTAAAGATTAAGACCACGATAATCAAGACGGCAGAAGAACCAGCTGAGACAGCGGACAAATCCGGCATAATTCCTTCCGAATTAATCTTCCAAATGTGAACTGCTAAAGCTTCAGCAGGACGCATGGGGCTCAGCGGGGATGAAATATTGAAAGGATTCCAATCGCCAAAGTTCAAGGCCGGCGCGGATTGCCCCGCCGTGAAAATCAAAGCGGCAGCTTCACCGAAGACACGGCCGGCTGACAAAACGACCCCCGTTACAATCGAAGGCACAGAAGCCGGTAGGACAACGTGCAAGACCGTTTCCCAACGAGAAAGGCCTAAAGCAGCACCCGCTTCACGTTGTAAGTTTGGAATTTGGTTTAGGGAAGTTTCAATTGAACGAGTCAAAAGTGGCAAGTTGAAAATGGTCAAGGCAATGGCTCCCGACAAAATCGAGAAACCAATCTTGAACTTGACAACCAAGAGTAAGAAGCCAAAGAGTCCAACAACAACGGAAGGCAAGGATGATAGAATTTCAATCGCCGTACGAACGATGTTGGTCCAAACATTTTGCTTGGCATATTCGTTCAAGTAGATGGCAGCACCCAAGGCAATTGGGAAAGAAATCAACATGGCCAAAACCAAGAGGTAGAAGGAATTAAACAGTTGAATACCGATTCCTCCACCCGCTTCAAAGGAACGCGCAGGTGCAGTCAAGAAATGCCAGGAAAGCTGAGGCAAACCACGGACCAGAATGTAGGCCAACATAGCAAACAGAATCGTCGCTACCAAGCCAGCAATGGCATAAATGGTAATTGTTGCCACTTTATCAGCAGTTTTTGGATTCATTACTTTAGCTCTCCTTTACGTCCAATTAAACGAATCAAGAGGTTGAAAATCAAAGACATGAGCAACAAGATCATGGCAAGGGTCCACAAAACGTTGTTTTGCAGTGAGCCCATGACCGTGTTACCAATTCCCATGGTCAAGACTGAAGTCAAGGTTGAAGCAGGTGTGGTCAAAGAAGTTGGCATCAAGGCCGCGTTTCCAATAACCATTTGCACGGCCAAAGCTTCACCGAAGGCACGGGCCATTCCAAAGACAATCGCCGTTAAAATTCCCGGCGTAGCAGCTCGCAAAACCACCTTGTAGATCATCTGCCAACGGGTCGCACCGATGGCCAAGGCTGATTCTCGATAGTGACGAGGAACAGACTTAAGCGTATCGACCGTCATCGAAGTCACCGTGGGTAAAATCATGACGAAGAGCACGATGGTTCCCGACAAAATTCCAAAACCAGACCCACCGACCGTATCACGCATAAAGGGCACAATCACGTTCAGTCCGATAAAACCGTAAACAACGGAAGGAATTCCGACCAAGAGTTCAATAACCGGTTGCATAATTTTAGCACCGCGCTTTTGAGCGATTTCGGTCATAAAGAGGGCCGTTCCAATCGCAAAAGGCGTCGCCACAATGGCTGCCAGAAAGGTTACTAAGAAAGAACCCAAAATCATGGGCAAGGCACCAACATAAGGTTGGTGGGTATGAGGATTAACAACGGAAGGGTTCCAAGTCGTTCCAAACATAAAGTCCGTAAAGGATACTTTATTTTCGAGGAAGGTCGCCATTCCGCGGCTCATAACAAAGGCAAAAATCAAAATCACAATGCCGGCAATCAAGGCGAGGGCTGAGAAAGAAATAATCTTTCCACGGCGGTCCCGCTTGGTTGACTCGGAGCGTTGCATAATTTTTTTAGTGATACTATCCATTATTTCTCCCTTACTGGATTAGTTCGCACTGATTTTTCCAGACAAAGAACGCTTAATCTGCATATCATTGATTGGAATGTACCCCAGTTTTTTGACCAAGGTGCCCTGAATATGCTTACTGTTGAGGTAGTCCAAGAACTTCTGCACATCAGCCTGGGGCTTACCTAGCGTATAGATATGCTCGTAAGACCAAATCTTGTACTTACCGTTCTTAACGTTCTCATCGTTAGGCGTGACACCGTCAATCTTCGGTGTGCTTACGGTCTTATCCTGGTAGGCAAAGGCCACATAAGAAATGGCACCTGGAGTAGTTGAAACAATCGAACGAACCATTCCGGAAGAATCTTGTTCTTGTGCCTCAACACTTTGCTTGCCGTCCATGGCCCACTTCTCAAAAGCAGCACGGGTTCCGGATCCGGAAGCACGGTTAATGACAACGATCTCTTGATCAGGACCGCCAACTTCGCGCCAATTCTTGATTTTACCAGTGAAAATATCACTTAATTGTGTAAGGGTCAGGTCTTTGACGCCGACCTGTGGATTGATAATTGGGGTAATGCCGACGACAGCGACTTGATGGTCGACCAAGTCCTTCGAATTAATCCCCTTCTTCTCCTCGGCAAACATATCCGAGTTACCAAGATTAACGGCACCCTGGGCAACTTGGCTTAAGCCAGTTCCCGTTCCGCCACCTTGGACGTTAACGAAAATGCCAGGGTTAGCCTTGGCATACTCTTCGCCAGCTGCTTCAACTAAGGGCTGCAGAGCAGTTGAGCCAACAGCCGTAATCGAAGTGCCCGACGAGGATTTATCACGGTTGACATAAGCAAGGCTTAGCAAGGCAATAATGGCCAAGCAAATGACCATTAATGTGGTTGAACCGCGGCGAGATTTTTTCATGAAAAGCTCCCAAAATCAATCATTAATTCGGTTTACAAGAAACCGTGAAAAATAAAATACATAATTGAAACATGTATATTGTAACAAAAAAAAGCAGCCAATATGGCTACTCTTTGGTCTAATCTTAAATGATTGGTTCATCGGTTAATCCATCATCTGAATCACCGAGGTCTAAATCTTGATTTTTACTTTTATTATCGTCTGCCTTGGCTTCCGAATCCTTAGGGGCTTCAGCCTCTTCATCACCATCTTCGGCAATTCCGTATGCAACACGGACCTTTCGGTATAGTTCAGCACGCATCTGAGCATGTTCGGGATCGTCCAAATATTCCTTGGCCTTTTCACGACCCTGTCCAATTCGTTCGCCTTCGTAGGCGTACCAGGCACCAGCCTTATCGACGATATCCTGATCGACGGCCAAATCCAAAATTTCACCAGTTTGTGAAATTCCCTTACCGTACATGATATCAACTTCGGCAACCTTAAATGGTGGGGCGACCTTATTCTTAACGACCTTGACCTTCGTCAAGTTACCCATGACGTCGGATCCGTCCTTAATCTGAGTCGAACGACGAACTTCCAAACGAACAGTCGAGTAGAACTTCAAAGCACGACCACCAGGAGTGGTTTCGGGATTACCAAACATCACCCCAACCTTTTCACGAATCTGGTTGATAAAGATGGCAATCGTTCCCGTACGGTTCAAAGTACCGGCCAACTTACGTAGTGCTTGACTCATCAAACGAGCCTGCAAACCAACGTGGGCGTCACCCATTTCCCCTTCAATTTCGACACGGGGAACCAGGGCAGCAACGGAATCGACAACAATCATGTCAACGGCTCCAGAATTAACCAAAGCATCCGCGATTTCCAAACCTTGTTCGCCAGTATCCGGCTGAGAAAGCAAAAGTTCATCCTTATTAACGCCTAGCGCTTCAGCATACTTTACATCCAAAGCGTTTTCAGCATCGATATAAGCGGCGGTACCACCATGCTTTTGAATTTCAGCAACGGCGTGCAAGGCAATCGTCGTCTTACCAGAAGATTCTGGCCCATAGACTTCAACAATACGGCCCTTTGGATAACCACCAACACCTAAGGCAATATCAAGCTTAACTGATCCCGATGGACTCGTGGCGATTTGGGTAGTGGCGTTATCGCCAAGGGTCATAATTGCCCCTTTACCAAAATTCTTTTCAATGCGCTTAAGCGCGTCATCCAAAGCAGCGCGACGGCCGTCTTGCTTACTCTGGCTTGTTTTCTTTGCTACCATATTGAGCTAACTCCTTATAATCTACAGCATAGTTTACCTGTTTATTTTTTGAAAAGCAAGGCTTTTTCGAACATTTGTTCGCTTATTTTACTTTCCAATTGATTGTACGAAAAAAGCGCCCAAGGCGCTTATTTTTTACATGCCATCTGAGAAAACATCGCGGTTTTGCCAGAAGTAATCGAAACCAGAGTAGATGGTGAAGATTACTGCAATCCACAAGAGAATGTCACCGATGGCAAATCCCATTAAGTTAAAGGGCCAATTGTGCAAGTACAAGAAGACAATGGCAAACATTTGCGAGAAAGTCTTAATCTTACCCGGCATGGCGGCCGCTAGAACCTTACCGTTGTTTTCCACGATAAGAGTACGCAAACCGGTCACGGCCAATTCACGAATAACAATGACAGAAGTCATCCAAGCCGGCACGACCCCAAAAGCTGTCAGATAAATCAAAGCCGTCATCACCAAGAGCTTGTCGGCTAGTGGATCAGCAAACTTTCCAAAATTCGTGACGAGGCCACGGGAACGGGCAATCTTGCCATCCAGGAAATCGGTAATTGAAGCAACCGCAAAGACGATGGCAGCAATAATCCAATTCAAAGGCAAGCTTTCACCCGGTGCTATGATATAGACCGGCCAAGCGTGTGGCACGGACAACAAGAGCATGAAGATTGGAATCAAGAAGATTCGAAAGACAGTTAAACGATTGGGTAAGTTCATGTTAACCTCACTTACTTATTAAAGTTGAAGAGAATGTTCCAAGTTGTGGCCGCAGGGTTCGTTGGCAAATTAGGAACGTCAACATGCTGACCATCAAGTGTTACAGTCGCCTTCGAAACAGCTGAGAACTGAACGTTAACAGCAGCAGTATTTGCTGGAATTTCAATGGTCTTTTCAGTGTTATTGTTGACCATTTCGTTCAACAAAACCTTGCTCGTGGCATCGTTAACCTTAACGTTGGTGCCATTACCCTTGATAACCAGCTTGTGGCTCTTAGCTAACTGGCCGCCAAGTGTGTAGGTCGTCGTTAACTGTTGCGTGTTGGTAGTTGGCTTACCCAGGTTAATCTGATTCTTCTTTGATGAAGATGAAGAAGATGATGACGAACGTGGCACAGACGATGAAGTTACCTGCAAATCATTTTGTGATTGGCTAGAATCATTGTTCTTAGACAAACCAGTGTAGACGGCCCAAATAATAATGATGACGGCCAAAACACCAATGGCAATCCAGATTCGAGGCACCCAGCCCATCAAACGCGTTTTCACGGATTGTGCGCGGTCCACACCGGCACGAACGATACCGTCATCGTCACGGTGAGCGTATGAAAGGTCACCAGTCGTCAAAGGCTTTTCGTCGGCTTCACCCAAAACTTCTTCGGGGTCCAGACCAACGACTTCAGCATACTGACGGGCAAAGGCACGGGCGTAAAACTTACCAGGTAAGTCATCTTCTCGTCCTTCTTCAATTGCCTTGATATAGCTCGGTTGAATCTTAGTCTCGCGACTTAAATCTTCAATTGACCAACCCTTTGCCTTACGAGCTGCCTTTAATTGCTCGCATACTGCTTCTGTTAAAATTTCCGCCATGATTTCCCGCCTAATTTGTTAATTGATATTGGATTAAATGTGTATCCTTAAAAAGATGTTGCGCTAATTCGACGATTTGATCGTATTGAACGTTTCTTATCATTTCAATTTTATCAAAGAGCGTTGCCCCACACAAGCTTTCATCCCCGCCAGTCGCAACCTCTTCCAAGGAATTAAGTGATTGTATACTTTCACCAAGACTCGCCACCTTTAAGCTTTCAAATTCTTTACGGCCCTTTTGCAATACTTCAGCATAGTGCAATAGGCGCTCTTGGATGGCCTGGCGTAATTTTTCACTAAACTTACTTTCCGAAAAGAAAGTAATAAATTGATAATTTGGCTGCAGGCTATACTCATAATCAAAGTCTAAATCCAAAATTCCGGCTTCATATAGGCTTTGATACCAATCGGTTTGTTCGCCAAATAATAAGTCTAGTAGCAAATCCACGGCAATAATTCTTTGACTACGTACTGTCTTCATTTCGACAAACGCTGGTAGCCGTAGGCCCCAAGCAGTTTTAACTTGGTTTAGGCCCATGGAACGACTCGCATCAAGGCCTTGGTTGGCTTGCGGAGCATTTGAACTGGCTTGCACCCTAACCTTTTGGCGTTTGAGCTTTGCCTGAACCGTTTGAATTAAGGACCAAGCTTCTGCGGGATTAAAATTACCCGAAACTGTCAGAGTTAAATGGTCGGGCTGATAAAAGGCTTGGTGAAGATCATAGAGCAAGGCTGGGCTAATCGTCTGAATGCTGGCGACACTGCCCGCAATGTCGGTGGCAAGTGCCGAATTCGGATAAATGGTAGCGAGTAAACCCTGATATAATTGCCATTCTGGATTGTCGGCGTACATGCGAATTTCTTCGGCGATGATGCCGACTTCACGTTTAACTTTAGCCTCGGTAAAGTAAGGCTGCTGAACGAATTCTAACAAAAGTGTCAAGGCTTCCGGAAAACGCTGGCTAGTCGAAAAGGTGTAGGAAGTTTGCTGATTATTCGTAAAGGCATTTGCATCTGCTCCCAAAGCACTAAAGCGGTTTAAAACATCCCCGTCGGCCTTGTCGAACATTTTGTGCTCTAGAAAATGTGCGGTTCCCGCCGGAATCCTTTGTTCCTTTCCGCCATCAACCTGAAAAGACTGGGTCAAGGCACCAAAACGGGTCGTCAGACTGGCAAAGGCCCTGTGATAACTTGGTCGTGGATTCAGGAAGACCCGCAAGCCATCTGTAGTGACCAAGTGAATCATTTTTTCTGCTAAATTATGATAAGTTTTTTCCATGGAATTCCTTAGGGATGCAAAATGTACTCTGAAACGGGCCTCATCGCCTGGGCTAACTCTGCGACCTCCTCAGCTGTTACCGCATTAATGGCGGCCTTCTGTTCAGCAAAAGTTGCCACGTTGCCACTGAGTTCTTGCGTTAGCTTTCCACTTAAGAGCGCCCCCGGTAGATCAACCCGTTGGGCCATCTGGTTTAAGAGGTCGGCCTTAGTTGCAGCCAAAGTATTTTCAGAAAAATCACCGTCTCGTAGCGCCTGAATACCGGCAGCAATAATGGCGCGGCTCTCCTCCAGCGCATCCCGGTTGATGCCGGCCGTTAAATAAAGCCAGGAACGGTCCTGCTGCCAACGGCTATCAACACTATAGGCTAAAGAGGCCTCCTCGCGTAGTTGACGAAACATCAGCGAGCTAGGGCCGCCAGCAAGTAAACCATTCAACAAGTTGACATGATAAGGATTGACCTTGCCTTTAAAACGGTAGGACTGTGCCAGCAAAATTTGTTCCATGCCAGCCATTTGTTCGCTTCTTGATTCAAAAGCGCCCTGCCGAGGTTCTATCTGCGCTTGAGACAAGAATGATTTCCGTGCTTCCAAAGGCCAAGTCTGGAAGTAACTTTGCACTTCTTTTTCATCAAAATTACCCAGGACAGCAATGGTTACTTGATCTTGACGAAGCATTTTAGCATGACAAGCCTCCAACTCTTCAGGTTGAATTTTTTCAACCTCGGCAACTTTCCCTAAAGCGGATTCAGCGACAGCCTTTTGATCAAAACTGGCCGCCTTTAATTTTGTGAAAAGATAGCGATCCTTATCATCGCGGATGCTAGCCAATTCTTGCTTCAACGACTGCTTTTCAACCGGCAAAATCGAACTCGCAAATTTTGGATTCGAAAAGACCGGCTGAAAAATCATTCCCTTTAGAAAATCAAATTGCTCAAAGAGGTACTGTGCCGGTTGGCCCATAAACCGAGGCTCCGTGAACTGCAAAGTAAAGCGCAGCTGGTGCAGTCCTCCAAGAAAACCAACATCACTTTGGTAGCGCAGCCCGCCACGCTCAATCAAGGCTTGGGCCAGCGCCTGCTGACTGGGATAAGCTTGTGAAGAAACGGCTTGGATATAACTCAAAAGCGCCCGTCGACTAGTTGTGTCAGACTGGGCGGGTTGGGCAAAGTTCACAATAACTTGCACGCTTTTAAATTGTTGGCTCGGAAACAGGAGCAAATCCACGCCAGGCACTAATTGCTTTTTCAAATCATTTAATCCATTCAATTTACTGCTATTAATCTTATCACTTTCCGGCTTTTATCCGACAAAATAAAAAACGCCTCACGACGTTTTTATCCGAACCATTTCTTTTCCAGTGCTTGTAGTTGACCATTGGCCTTCATCTGGCGCAAACCACGGTCAACAGCCTTCTTCAAACCACGATCACCCTTACGCATTCCAACGACATCCTTACTCATTGGGAAATCGCCATAAGTAATCTGATAGTCTTCAGGGTGAGCTTGGTGGCTGACGTAATAACGTGCATAGTCTTCATCGACTAGCAAACCATCAATTCGGCTCGCATTCAAATCATTGAAGGCCTTGTCGAAAGTGTCATAACCGACTGGCTTGCCACCCTTGATGTAGTTCTTCAACAATTTTGGATACTGGTTCAAAGTGTCATCCCCAGATGATGAAGTCTGATCCCCTAAGACCTTACCCTTCATGTCAGAAAAGTGTTCAATGTTATTTTTCTTCAGTGAAACCACAACCTGGGTAGCCTGGTGGTAAGGCGTTGAGAAAGCGACTTGCTTGGCACGATCTGGCGTAGCTGTGTAACCGTTCCAGATAGCATCAATGTTTCCCGTATTCAATTCCGTTTCCTTCATTGACCAGTCAATCGGCTGCCAATTAACCTTGATGCCCATTTTACCGAAGACAGCGTTGGCTAAATCAACATCAAAACCGGTTAATTCACCCTTGCTGTTACGAAAGCCCATTGGCACAAAAGTATCGTCCAAGCCAATCGTAATCACCTTGCTCGTCTTGATCCGGTCCCATTCATCGGCCTTTACCAAGCGATCTTCGCGAGACACATGGCGTTGACCGTTAACATAGGCCCAGGTCACTAGGATACCTAAAAAAAGTACAGCTAAAACGAGGCTATTCACCACAATCTTTTTCTTACGTGAAACCATTAGCGCTGGACCTCCTTGGCAAAGTCAAAGACCCGGTCTGAAATCTCTTCAGCAAAGGGCTGATCGTGCGTAATGACCATCTGCGTCACTCCGGCACTGCGCAAACTCTTAATCACTTCAGCAACCTGTTGCGTAGATTCCTGATCCAAACCAGAGGTTGGTTCGTCATAGGCGATGATTTGCGGATGCATGGCTAGCGCTCGGGCGATGGCGACACGCTGCTTTTGTCCACCAGAGAGTTGGTAAGGGTACAATTCCGCTTTATCAGCCATCCCCAGTTCCTTTAACAGGTTTATGGCTTCCTTTTTAGCCTCGACTTTGCTCAAACCATTGACGGTCGTAGGAGCCAAAGTGATGTTTTGCAAAACCGTGTAATTAGGGAAGAGGTTGAAATCCTGGAAGATGATTCCAATTTTGCTGTTCAAGCGGCTGTCGTTGATATCAAAGTGGTCATCATCAATCGTGATTGTCCCACGGTCAGCCGTTTCCAAACCAGTCATCACCTTAATCAAGGTTGTTTTACCAATCCCTGAAGGCCCAATGACCGACATCACCTCGCCGTTTTGTACGGTTAAGCTAAGATCTTTAAAAATGAGATTGTCACCGTATGACTTGGTTAAACCTTTAATTTCAATCATCTGCTTACCTCCATACACTCAAACGCTTTTCGCTGCGACGCAAAGCAATGGTAACCAAAGCCGTCATCAACAGGTAGAGAACCCCGACCAAAAGATAAGGGAAAAGCGTGACATCACGACTGGCCGCAATACTTCCGGCACGAAGGATGTCGCCCAAACCAATCACGTAAATCAAGGAAGTATCCTTAACCAAGTTCACCACTTCGTTTCCAAAGGATGGCACCACGATTTTGACCACTTGGGGCAAGATAATCTTAGTGAAGGTTTGGAATTTGTTTAGGCCCAAGACCTTGGCGGCATCGTACTGGCCCTTAGGAATGGCTTGCAAACCACCACGGAAAATTTCAGCCAAGTAAGCCGCGTAGTTAATGATGAAAGCAATGCAAGCTGCTTCGAAACGGGGGAAGGAAATCCCAACCATGCTCAAGCCGTAGTAGATAAAGATCAACTGGAGCAAGAGTGGCGTTCCACGCATCACCCAAATATAACCATTAATCAACCAACGGATGGTGAAGTAGGGACTATTGATTCCCAAGGACACCAAAATTCCCAGCGGCAACGAGCCAATCAAGGTAATAAAGAAAACCCCGAGCGTTAGGCTCAGCCCCGACGTAATGCTGGGCAAAATCTCAAATAAATAATTCATCGTAAACTCCCTTACCCTGTAACTCTCAAACTGAAATAAAAAAGCCCTCTAAGTGAATTAACACTTAGAGGGCGTCAAACCGCGGTACCACCTCATAGATGTCCTAGCATTGCTGCTAAAACCTCGCTCAGTCAATGACTGAATGTGATAACGGACACGGCCGACATAACCTAATTAGTTCAGTTATGCACTCGTAGATGTGGTTCATTTAAAGCCTCTGCCAACTCGCATTAACCGTTAGCTTTCTGTAAGAAGTCTTTAAACTACTCTTCTACTCATCGATTTAGTAATTGCAGAAAGTATAACCCCTGCCGGCTCAGACGTCAAGCTTAAGGTAAAACTTGGAAAAGCGACCAGGTTGGGTAATAACCCAAAGCCGCAATAATTAAGTTTAAAAGTACCGTTGGCAAGAATTCATAAACCATGAAGGTAACAAAAGACAAATTGGCAATATTAATAATAAAGCCAGCCATGTAAGTTACCAAAAGATAAACCGTCGATCCAATCAAAAACAATAAAAGGCCCGACATCAAGCGTTCATCAAAGAAAGAACGCAATTGGAACATCACCACCGTTGATGCCAGAAAGGCAACGGTATAAGTTCCAAAAATCCCCGTGTAATAAATATCAAAGAGAATACCAATCACGGCAACGTAAACCCAGTAAGAGACCTTCATCGCCGTTTCAAACTGAACGGCATAAAAGAGCCAAATCAAAGTCAGCATTGGCAAAACATTAAAGGGAAAATGCGTCAAAATCGGACTCAATGATGATTTTAAATTCCCATCAATGAAGAAGAACAAGAAAAGAACGATTGGATAAATGACTCGAAAACGAAAAATCTGCCAAAGTGCCATTACTTAGTCCCCATCTGTGATACTGCAACCAAGACCGTTGTAATATTACTCAAATCAGCACTTGGTTGAATGTAGACCTTGCGCGACAAACCATAATCATCCGTCGTAACTTCGGCAACCTTACCAACATAAAGGCCGGCAGGGATAACGCCACCCAGTCCAGAAGTTTGAACCAAGTCACCCTTCTTAATCGACTTGCTTGACGTAATTTGTCCCATGACGATTTGGTTATTGTCCGAATCAAAGTCAGAAATAATCCCGTTAATATCGCCTTCCTTACCCTTAATGGTAATGGCGAAACGGTTAGAATCCTCACTGGTATCTGAAATCAGGGCAACCTTCGAGTTAACCGTGTTAACTTCCTTGATACGTCCAATGATTCCGGAACCGGCCATAACCGGCATCCCCTTTTTCAAACCAGCATTCGCACCTTTATCAATGATTAACTGCGACTGCCAAGTCGTTGGTGAACGACTAATCGTAACGGCTGAAACGGTCTTATAATCGGTCAAAGTCGCCTTTAATTTCAATTGCTTTTTCAAGGATTGATTTTCAGCTTCGACAGTCTGCAAACGGACCTTGTCTTGTGCGTAGTCGTCAATCTGTGACTTCAATTTTTGATTTTCTTGGAAAGTGTTTAGCAAGTTACCAACGTTGTTGGCTGACTTACCAATCACATTGGTTGGCGCCGTCATGACACGGCTAACACCACCGGCCAAATCGTTAACCACACGTTGAAAGAATGGTGGTGTGTTCGTTCGCTTAGCCCACCAGTTGGAACCAGCAATCAAACCGACAATCACGAAAAAACCGATTAAGATTGTTACTACTGTTCTTGAAGAAAAAAGCTTTCGCATCAGTTCATTCCTTCCCCGCCTCTTCAAAATAAAAGCGTAGCGAAAACGCCACGCTCCTTAACAAATTCTCTTACTTTTGACGAAGAGCATCCAATGACTTCAATGATTCACCAATTCCATTTGCAACAGCGTCCAAAGGATCGCTAGCAATCAAAACAGGCACCTTGGTGACTTCTTGAATCATCTTGTCCAAGCCACGCAACATGGCTCCGCCACCAGTCAAAACCATACCGTGGTCAATAACATCGGCAGCGATTTCTGGTTGAGTGGCTTCCAAAGTTTCACGCAAGGCGTTCACGATTTCAGCAATTGGTTCTTGAATGGCCATCGAAACATCTTCGGCTGACACTTCATAAGTCTTTGGCAAACCAGTCAAAAGATCACGTCCACGAACCTTGGAGGAAGGAATGTTTTCGGCTTCTTCAAGAGAAACCGTTCCAACATCAATCTTCAGTTGCTCGGCAGTTGGTTCACCAATGGCAGCGTTGTACTTGTTGCGAACAAAGCTTTGAATGGCTTCATCAAGCTTATCGCCAGCAAAGCGAGTTGAACGACTAGAAACGATTCCACCCAAAGAAATTGTGGCAACGTCAGTAGTTCCACCACCAAGATCAACAACCATTGAACCAGTTGGATCCATAACGGGCAAACCTGCACCAACAGCGGCAGCAAATGGCTCTTCCAAAACGAAGGCATCACGAGCGCCCGCAACACGAGCAGCATCAATCACGGCACGACGTTCAACAGCCGTAATACCGGATGGGACACCCAAAGTAACGTAAGGCTTACCAACACGACCACCCAAAGCCTTCTTTAGGTAATATGACAGCATCGCAACCGTCGTATCGTAATCAGCAATGACACCGTCACGCATCGGACGAATGGCGGCGATACTTGAAGGAGTGCGTCCCAACATATCACGTGCTTCGCTTCCAACAGCAATAACTTCATTAGTCTCAGTATTACGTGCGACCACGGATGGTTCACGCAAAACAATGCCCTTGCCTTCTACGTAGACGTAAGTATTTGCTGTTCCTAAATCAATTCCAATATTACGTTGTCCAAATGAAAAAACCACTAGTCTGCCTCGCATTTTTAGGTGAAATCAGTCTTCACCATTTTTAAACTCTATACTTGAGATAATTGTAGCATATTTTAAAAGGGTGAACACGTTATTTTACGCGTAAATAGGTAACCTTGCCGCCACGATGAGCAACGCCTTGAACAGTGTTCTGATAGGCAAAGTCGTGCCAAGCACGTTGAAAAGCAACGAAGTTTTCAGGGCTAATTTCAATCTTATCGATTTTGCCATCTTTTAAATCATTTAATGCTGCTTCAAAGTCCATGCTAAACTCCTATATTTATTCCTCTAGAATTGTAACATAATCGCCCTAATCCCCTATGCAAAGCACCGGGCTATAGTATAATGAAGTGTAAGAAAGGAATTGCTTATGCTAAAAGATGCCGCCCCATTGTGGCTTTACTGTCGCAATATTAGTAACAACACAATTTTATATGGTCCTAAAGAAGTTCAAGGACAAATTGGTGAACGTTACCGAATCAATCAGCCTAACTTTGACAATTATCGTTTTGTCGATGCGACTGGCGAATTGAGTGGGGTTTTAGGCAACCATGAGCAGTCTTTAACACTTTACTACTGCCCTGCAACTTGGGCTCAGGTTCAACGCATTTTAGTTTACCTAGAAATCCAAAAAGAATTGCCGGTATACAGTCAGCCTAGCGATGATAAGGCCGCTATCAAGATTATTCCAGCAGGTTCAAAGTGGCTTACCCGATTGCGCGTAACCACTGATCAACACGAATTCTGGTATCAAATTGGCAACGATGAATGGTTGCAATTTGAAAGCGGCGCAGTTGTTCTAAAAGAACACGAAGACGCAATCGCCAATCAGCGCTATCAAGCCGCTGAAAAAAAGCAAGCCGACCAACAAGTTAATGCGATTATCGACTTCTTACCGGAACAGCTATTGGATTTGGCCGACGAACCATATGGTAAGACCATCAATCAGGTTCCTAACGGTGATTACGTCATGGTTGACGACCATTTCCAGGATGAAAATGAAGTTACTTGGTGCCACATCAAAGACTTAGGTTGGGCAAATGGCATCTACGTTCGGATGCTATCCTAATGCTTTTTGCCAGTTAGAAACTCGCTCTGGTAGTTCAGTTTGGATTTGATCGGCTGGCAACCATTCCAAACCCGGGATTTGGTGACGCCAATAGGTTAACTGGCGCTTAGCATAACGGCGCGAATCCTGTTGGATAGCAGCCTTAACGCTTGCCAAATCGCCCTGCCCTTCAAAGTAAGGGTAAAATTCTTTATAACCAATGGCCTTACCGGCCTGCAAAGAAAGTCCACCAGCTTGATAAAGTTGCTGGGCTTCTTTTTCTATCCCCTGGTCAAACATGAGCTCGACACGGGCATTGATTCGGTCGTAGAGCGCTTGCCTTGGCCAATCTGGTGCAAGGACTAGGCTTTGGTACTCGGGACGACTAGCGCTGTTCTTAAGGCCGTATTTTTGAATTTGAAGGGCACGAATAACACGCTGCTTATTATTCAAATCAACAGTAGCAATAAAATCAGACTGAGGACCCGCCTTTAAGGATTGTACGAGTTCGTCCAAAGATTTCTTTTCGAGCAGTGCTACTTCTTCAGGATTGGATGCTTGAAAGTCTAAGTTTTGCAGCCCTAGCAATGCTTTGACGTAAAAGCCAGTGCCGCCCGTTACAATGGGTAACTTGCCCTTTTGATGAATCGCCAAAATCGCTTCATCGGCAGCTTTGACGAAATCAGCGACTGAAAAGGAAGCCGTCATTGGAATCAAATCGATTAAGTGGTGCACGGCTTGTGCCTGTTCTTCGGCCGTCACTTTCGCCGTTCCAATATCTAGACCTCGATAGATCTGCATTGAATCTGCCGAAACAATTTCACCGTTAAAACATTGTGCCATCTCGATGGCTAGGGCGCTTTTACCGGAAGCAGTGGGTCCTGCGATGACGAGTATGGGAATTTTTGGCATAACTCCTCCTATTATTTTGAACAATCGTATTTACAAAGTTCCGAAAATAAACGATAATGGCAACATAATCCATTTAAAGGAGAGTATGATGAGCAAGTCATTTAAGTTGGGAATCGCTACTGGTTTCTTGGCATCAGCCGCTGCTGTAGCTGGCGCTGCTTTGGGCTATCGCCAAATGGTGGTTAAGCCAGAACAAGAAGCCGAAGATGAATACAACGAAGTTTCAAAGGCAGCTGTCCGCCGTAGCGTGGCAGCCCACCAATCACGCTTCTAAAAAAGAATCGCTAAGCGATTCTTTTTTTTATTTGATCTTGCGACCTTGATATTGTTGATAGCCACCTTTTAACATGTAAAGCTTATCTTTTGGAACTCCTTCTTTACGAAGGCGTCCAGCAACACGAACTGCGCTACCAAGATTATTACCGTACAAAAAGATGTCACGATCATGGCGCAAACCAGAACGTCCTTGTGAAAAATTAATGGCTGGCATACTACGAGCACCCAAAATGTGGGAGCGCTTGTAAGGTTCCTTTTCACGAACATCAATCAATTGGCCATTTTCTTGGGCCAAAAGCTTGGCAAATTCGTCCGCCTTAACAATTTTCCCGCGTGACTTTCCTTGAATCGTCACCCAGGCCCAGTTGAAGAACATAAAGAGAATCCACACCAAGCCAATTTCAAGAACAATTAATAAAATATTCATTACGCCACTCCGTCCTTCATAATAACCATTTCAGTATACCGGATTGGCCCCAATAAAAAAAGATATGCATGAGCATATCTTTTTCTTTAGGCAAAGACCTTATTGAGTTGGCGCAAGGCGTCGTGATCATAAACGACGTCGGCATGTTCTGCTAGAAAAGCAGACGAAAGCTTGCTCTTTTGACCATACTCCAATGCTTCAGCCAATTGATTCTTAAAACTCGTTTCTGAAAGCGTTCCAGCGCGGTAATCAAGGCTCAGGTAAAAGACGCCTTCATAGCGGTAGAGGACCGATGCGACCTCACTCTTAACCAAGAGCGCACTCAAAGAGAGTAACGATTCAAAATCCTTAAAGGTGAAAACCAGCTGTTCGTCATTTGGCAAGGAATCAGACTCCTGTTCCACTGAATTCGAGTCATGTCCGGCCAAAGCCGTCCGTCGATCGTCGGACAACTGATCAATCTGTTCTTCGTTTTCTTCCTTATCAACACGATCCGTTTGGATAATGTTATCAAGGATGTCCGTAATCTGATTCTGGTCATCAAGACGGGAAATGAAGAGTTCCAATCCATCACTGCTTGGTAAAATCTGAAATGAAACCTTGTCATTATCAGCGAAATCATGCTCAGTATCAACTTCAGACAAAATATTATAAAAGAATGATTCAATTTTAGTGCGATCACTTAATAAATCGCGGACCGAAGTACCACGGTCTTGAAGATCCGAATTCTCAATCATAACTCGAATCGTGTGATCATTAATTCGTTCCATTTCCATAATTTAACCACCTTTCATAGAAAAAGGTACTGTAGTAAAACACATTTACTATGTCTATATTTTAACTTTTTTAGGATTAAATAACAATAAAGGTAAATTTACGCATCCAATCAATCGACATCCACCTTAAAGG
The DNA here is from genome assembly GCF_963930865.1 of Eupransor demetentiae. Taxonomy (NCBI): domain Bacteria; kingdom Bacillati; phylum Bacillota; class Bacilli; order Lactobacillales; family Lactobacillaceae; genus Eupransor; species Eupransor demetentiae. The sequence goes on from NZ_CAWVOH010000001.1 coordinate 826,495, forward strand.
CCTATATAATCCCCATCATTTGAATTATAATGAGGCAAATAAGAATAAAGGTAGGTTCTATGAACGTCAATAATCCCCATTATTTCAATAGCCGAGAAAGTAGCTGGGTCGACTTCGACTTTCGAGTATTAGAAGAAGCAGCGGATCACACCAATCCCCTGCTAGAACGCTTGCGATTTTTAGGGATTACCCAAAGTAATTTGGATGATTTCTTTAGTGTACGAGTGGCAACACTTTTAAAGAAGAAAAAAGAAAAAGAACCCGATGATGCAGCTGGTAATTCACCACATGAGCAACTCGATGATGTTTTAGATAAAATTCATGCCTTAGTTGCTCGACAAGGTCATATCCTGCGCCGCATGATCTTACCACAGCTCAGTCGCCATCAAATTAAGTTACTCAACTGGAAGAAGTTAAACCAAGGGCAAAAAGAGTACTTCGAAAATTTCTTCGAAGATACGATCTTCCCAGAGATTGAACCGATGCCCGTCGACAGTTCGGGTGAAATTCCATTCTTGGTTAACGACTCGATTAACTTCCTTGTACGGGTGCAAGGACAATCCAAGAAGCAAACCGCAATCATTCCTTTGCCAGGCAACATTAATCGTATACTTGCCCTCCCAGGGGTCGACAACCAATTTATTTTACTTGAGGATGTGATTACCCATTTTCTTCCCCGCTTTTTCCCAGGACAAAGTGTAAAGGCATCAGCCCTATTTAAGATCACCCGCTACATGGATTACGACGTTAACGACCGGAATGCTAAAAAATATAAGCAAGCCATTGTTAAGACACTGGAAGAGCGTGCCCACGGTAATGTTATCCGCCTCGAAACTACCGCGAGTTCCAATCCCGACTTAGTCGAATGGTTGGCCAAGCGCTATCACTTGAAGAAGGCCTATATCTTTACCGCATCCGCACCACTCGAATTGGATTTCGTGAATGCATTGATTAAGCAAGTAAAAGGGCATACGGATTTGTTGTTTCAACCTTTCAGTCCGTACGAAGCACAGCTTTTCCAAGATCATTCAATGTTTGAATTAATTCGGAAAAATGATCTTTTCCTTCATCATCCCTACGATTCCTTCGAGCCAGTTTTACGCTTCGTGCATGAAGCGGCACTTGACCCCAAAGTCATCGATATCAAAATGACGCTCTACCGGGTTTCAAAAGATTCGCCACTAATTCAATCGCTTCTAGAAGCAGCCAAAAAGGGCAAAGAAGTGACCATTATGATTGAGCTAAAGGCTCGGTCAGATGAAGCCAACAACCTCAAGTGGGCAGATGAATTGGAAGCCTCTGGTTGTCAGGTTTTATATGGAATCCCTGGTCTAAAAGTTCATTCAAAGCTCTGTCTCATCACACGCTTAGAAGATCATCAAGAGAAAAATTACGTCCATCTTGCCACTGGAAATTACAATGACAAAACGGCCAAGTTGTACACCGATATGGGCCTCTTCACGGCCAATCCTGCCATCGGCAGAGACGCCGTCAAGATTTTTGATATGTTATCGAAAGAAAGTCAACAGCCCGAACTCGAAGAGCTAGTGATTTCACCAAATAACATTCGCGATTTCTTAATTGCTAAAATCGATCGAGAAATTCGTAATCATAAAGCGGGAAAACCTGCTGCTATTCGAATGAAAATGAACTCCCTTTCCGATATTGAGATGATCAAAAAGTTGTACGAAGCAAATGCAGCAGGCGTTAAAAGTGATTTAATTGTCCGTGGAATTTGTGATTTAAGGACCGGCATACCGGGTGTAAGTGATAAAATCACAGTTCATTCAATTGTGGGTCGCTTACTTGAACATAGCCGCATTTACATCTTTGAAAATGCTGGAAGGGTTGAAACATACCTTTCCAGTGCCGACCTAATGAAGCGTAACCTAAGCCGCCGTGTTGAAATTCTATTTCCGATCCTCGATGCCCGACTCAATGAAGATGTACAAGAAATTTTCACCTGGTTTGAAAAGGACAACGTGAAGGCTCGTACTTTAATTGAAAAAGATCAATGGGCAAGAATCCACCATCGCGGTATCAAATGCTTTAATGTTCAAGAATTCTTGATTAGCAATCGCAAAACTATTGCAGATAAACGACTAAAACAAACTGGATTCCAAATAGAATCCTAAAAATAAAGGAGCGCACAATGGAAAATTTTGCCATTATTGATCTAGGCTCAAATTCAGTTCGACTAGAAGTCGACCAAATTAACGATGATTTATCCTATAAGAACATTCTCGAAACTAAAGAGGTTGTTCGTCTATCGGAAAACATGGGTGAAGAAAATGAACTAAAACGCCCAGCTATCGACCGGACTGTTAAAGCCATCTCATCCTTTAAAGAGCAAATTAAAGATTTACCTAATTTAAATATCAAGGCTGTCGGAACCGCAGCAAGTCGTAACGCCGTCAACCAAGCTGATTTTCTCAAAGAGGTTGAACAGGCAACCGGAATCAAAATTCAGGTTATCAGTGGACAAGATGAAGCGCATTATGACTACCTCGGTGTCATCAACTCACTTGATGTAGTTAACGGCATCATTATGGATACTGGCGGTGCCAGTACAGAGCTCGTCCTTGTTCAAAACGGTGAAGAAATGAACCGGATTAGTATCCCACTCGGAGCTGTCACTCTTTCAGAATCCGAATTAAATCCAGATGTCCCCACGGCGAGCCAGCTCTTCAAACTCTTCGACCGTTTAAACACGATTTATAACGATATCTGGTGGTTAAACCGCGGCTTCAACCTACCCATTATTGCACTCGGTGGTTCAAACCGGACATTAGCTAAGATCAAACGTCGCAATGATCCCAACAGTAAAAATTGGGATGACATCCATGGTTTTCACATGTCGATTGCTGAAGTTAAAAAGATTTTCATTGAGCTTTTGTCTTCAAATCTAGAAGAACGTAAAGCAATTCCAGGTGTCTCAAAAGAACGAGCGGACATTATCATCGGCGGATTATCACCTGCAATCACTTTGATGCGACGGCTCAACTCTGATCGAATGATCTTTTCAAAACGAGGAGTTCGATTCGGACTACTTCACGAACGGCTTGATCAACTTAGAAACAATCAAAACGAAAACGATCAATCGCAAAGTGAATAATAGAGACAAAAAAGCCTCCATTGATGGAAGCTTTTTTGTTATGCAAAATTCAAACAAAAGAAAAAGCAAACCAGATAAACTGATTTGCTTTAAACTATGTACGGCATCGCGTCGTCCTATCCTCGCAGCCAGCGATCCGGCAACTACTTTCGGCGCTATAGAGCTTAACTTCTGTGTTCGAGATGGGTACAGGTGGTTCCTCTAT
>NZ_CAWVOH010000002.1:0-363834 GCF_963930865.1 Eupransor demetentiae
TGTTCCGTTATCGACTGTTCGACAACGGCGTTACAAATTCGTTTGTTCAAAGTTTTGTTCAGTTTTCAATGTGCGTTCGTCGCTCGGTGCGACTTAATTATTCTAGCAGATTGCCTGAGCTTTGACAAGCTTTATTTTCGCTCGTCGCTGCCTCGGCCCCCCTCAAGAACAATAAATAGTCTACCAGCTTACCGCCCTGTGCGCAAGGGGTTTTTGATCGTTTTTTAATAAGAAATTCTAATCGTCTTAAAAAGCTCTTATAGTTTAGGGGAATTTTGGAAATTGATCAAAATCTGGCTTGCGCTTTTCCTTAAATGCATCGCGACCTTCTTTGGCTTCATCACTCGTATAATAGAGGAGAGTTGCATCCCCAGCGAATTGTTGAAGTCCTGCCAAGCCATCCGTGTCAGCGTTCATCGCTGCTTTAATGAAGCGAAGTGCTGTTGGAGACTTCGTCAACATTTCATCCGCCCATTCAATCGTTGCATTTTCGACTTCGGCGAGGGGCACAACCCGATTAATCCAATTCATGTCATAGGCTTCCTGTGCAGAGTAGAAATGGTTTAAGAACCAAACTTCCTTTGCACGCTTATGCCCAATTACTCGTGCTAAATAACCGGAACCGTAGCCGGCATCGAAGGAACCAACCTGTGGTCCAGTCTGTCCGAACTTGGCATTATCGGCAGCAACTGTTAAGTCAGCAACAAGCTGCAAAACGTTTCCACCGCCGACTGACCAACCCTTGACCATTGCAATCACCGGTTTTGGGATGATACGCATCAAATGTTGTAGGTCCAAGACGTTCAAGCGAGGAATGCCATCGGCACCGACATAGCCACCATTGCCACGAACCTTTTGATTTCCACCAGATGAAAAGGCTTGATCGCCAGCGCCCGTTAAAATGATAACGCCGACTTCTTGATCATCACGTGCTCGACTGAAAGCATCAATCATTTCCGCAACCATCTTGGGTGTGAAGGCGTTATGCGTTTTGGGATCATTCATGGTAATCTTGGCAATCTTACCTGGATGTTGGCCATCAACATTTACTTCATATAAAATTTCACTATAGTCTTTTTTACTTTGCCACTTTGTCATTGGATATAAACTCCATTTGTTTTTGAAAGGAAAATTTATGAACATTCTCGAATTACTCGGCATAAATGTCACAAAAGTTACGTCAACAGAGGCAATTGTTACAGTTAATGTTACTAAACAGTTACAACAGCCATATGGTCTCATGCACGGTGGCATGAATGCACTCCTTGCAGAAACCGCTGCATCTCTAGGGGCTAATGCGATTTTACCAGAAAATCAGGTCGCTGTCGGTGTCGATGTTCAAACTCATCATTTACGGCCAGTTTCTCAAGGCATTTTAACCGCTAAAGCCACTCCTATCAAGGTTGGACGGGAAATCCAAGTTTGGGAGTGCACAATCTTTTTAGAAGAAACAGGACAAAAGACGAGTTTTAGTACAATAACTTTAAAAAGTCAAAGTATTTAAATATTCCTGACTCATTTTCTTAATTTAAAACTGTGATAATAAAGGCATGATTTATCGTAATATTCAATGTCGTCAAATTAACATTGAAATCGGAGAATCATATCATGTTCAAAACTGCTGTCACGGAAGAACTTGCTTCTTCGTCTGAATTCGAGGAACTGTTCAATGAGGCCAGCCCCATTAACTGGCTTCTAATCCTTTTAGTCCTGGCACTCGTCAGTCTTATCGTTGCTTTAGTACAAAGTCGTCGGCTCTTACACAAAGAACAGCTTGAAAAAGAAGCTCTGGCGGCACACTTAAACGACCTTAATCCTGATTTAGAAAATTATCGAATTTTCCGCCATGATTATCGGAATGTGATTGCCAGTCTTGCCATGTCTTTGGAAGAGGGAAACATAGCCGAAAGTCGCCGGATTTACGAAAGTGTCCTGGACGAAAGCTTGTTCTTATTGAATACGCCACGACTCAATCTAAGCAAGATTGAAGTGCCGGCGATACGGTCCTTGATTTTAGTAAAGGCTCTCGAGGCAGAAAAAGTTGGGGTTTCTTTCAAGCTAGAAACTATCGGCTGCTTTGAAGATACTGCGATTAATCGGTCCTTGACCCTTTATCGTGTCTTCGCTTTGCTGCTTGATGAAGCCATCCTCGTACTCAAAGATTTTCCCGATAGCAAAGTTAATTTGGGCTTCATTACGAGCAATCAAATTCAAAAAATTATTGTTTCATATCCGATGGTTCCTGGTTTGGCTGCAATCGAGCGCAAAACCATCAACCGGATTACAAGGATTATGGAACGAGACCAGCGATTGGCTTTAATTCGTGAAGAGCGCGGTGGTAATTTCTACCAAACTTTAACCATTGAGGAGTAATCATGACTTATTATCTACTTGAAGATGGGAAAACCTATCAACGTAAAATTAAGAAAATCTTACCAGGAACCAAGGCCTACGGCTCGCCTAGAGAACTGATAGCCGCCCTTGATCAAGATGAATATGGCCACAAAATCATCATTTTGGACCTGGAAATTAAGGGTATTCGCCAGGCTGGCTTCCGGACTGCTCAGCACATCCGCCGCCAAGATCCCCACGCACAAATTATTATTGTGACGAGTCACACCGAGATGTCCTTCCTTTGTTTCCAATATCAAATTGGTGTAATTGATTTTATTTCCAAAAACGATGAGGAACAAGCATTTCAGAGCCGTTTGCAACGGGCCGTTCAGACAGCCAAGGATAACATCAGTCGGATCGAAGAAATCACTGAAATCCCAGTTCGTTTCCCAAATGGAAGCCAGTTCATCAAGGGTGACTTGAACCAAGTGGACTATATTTCAAGTGAAAAGGGGACACATTACTTGGAGATTCACACCCGTAGTAACACCATTAAGGTGCGGGCTAATTTGAAGGACATTTCTGCTATTCACAAAAACTTGCTCCAGATTCATGCGGCATACTGCATTAACATTAGCCAAATCGAATCCTATCGAGCCGGGACTCAAACCCTGACCTTGAAAAATGGAACGAACTTACCGGTTTCACGCCGCTTTATCAAAGCGATTCGCCAATTGGCCTAAGTTCACAAAAAAAGCACTGCTTACGCAGTGCTTTTTATTTGTTATTATTCTTGATTATCCTCATCGGGAGCTTGTGCTCGTTCGAGTAATTCTTCGACTTGATCTTGGATCTCGCCATTATCACTTGAAGCAGCAGTACTATTTTCTTCCTGCTCTTCGTCAGTCATAACCTCAGGTTCCAACTTCGTTAAGCTGGCAACCTTAGAACCATCCTCCAAACGAATCAAACGAACTCCTTGCGTAGCTCGACCAGTTTGGCTGACAGATGCCACGCTAAAGCGAATCATGACACCTTGGTCAGTGGTAACCATGATGTCTTCGTCGCCATCAACAGTAACCATGGCTGCCAAAGGACCATTCTTTTCAGTAATGGTAGCAGTCTTGATTCCCTTACCACCACGGCCCTTAACTGGGTATTCAGCAGCAGGGGTTTGCTTTCCGTAACCCTTTTCCGTGATGACCAAAACCTTGGCATCATCGGTTAGGATTCCAGCACCGATAACTTCATCGCCCTCGCGCAAACGGATTCCACGTACACCAGCAGCAGAACGTCCCATGATACGGACAGTGCCTTCGTTAAAGGTCGTTGAATAGCCTTCGCGGGTGGCAATGATCATGTTTTGATCACCAGTCGTAATCAAAACGGCCAAAACTTCATCATCGTCACGAAGGGTTAAGGCCTTCAAACCATTGGTACGAATGTTGGCAAATTCAGCAACCGCCGTCCGCTTTACGACCCCTTGACGGGTAACAAAGAAGAGGTTATCTGGGCTTTCGCTCGCTTCACCATCGACCTTGATAACGGTCTGAATCTTTTCATCGGCCTCAAAATTCATCAAGTTAATGACCGGAATTCCCTTAGCCTGACGACCATATTCAGGAACTTCGTAGCCCTTCATCCGGTAAACCTTACCCTTGTTGGTAAAGAAGAGGAGGGTATCGTGGGTCGAAGCAGCAACCATTTGGTCAACAAAGTCTTCGTCGTTGACATTCATTCCCTGAACACCACGACCACCACGATTTTGGGCCTTAAATTCGTGGGTTGGCACACGCTTGATATAGCCCTTGCGCGTCAAAGTGATGATAACGTCTTCTTGCTCAATCAAATCTTCGTCTTCGATGCTGGTAACATCCCCGACCTGGAGTTCGGTACGACGTTCGTCGCCGAAACGGTCTTGGATTTCGAGCAATTCGTTGTAAATCAAAGCATCGATGCGCTCTTTTTTAGCCAAGATGTCCTTCAAGTCAGCAATGCGAGCCACTAACTTTTGGTATTCATCTTCAACCTTGTCGCGTTCCAAACCGGTCAAACGAACCAGACGCATGTCCAAAATGGCTTGGGCCTGCTTGTCAGACAAGGAGTAACCATCAATCAAACGACCTTTGGCTTCATCGGAAGTCTTGGAAGAACGAATGATGTTGATGATGGCATCGATGTGGTCCAGCGCAATTCGCAAACCTTCCAGAATGTGAGCCCGGGCCTGAGCTTTGTCCAATTCGAAGGCAGTACGACGGCGGATAACATCACGCTGATGCTCCAAGTAAGCGACCAAGATTTCCTTCAAATTGAAAATTTTAGGTGCACCGTGGTCAATGGCCAGCATGTTGAAACTAAAGCCGGTTTGCAAAGCAGTTTGCTTGTACAAATTGTTTAAGATAACCGAGGCCGAAGCGTCACGACGAACATCAATCGAAATCCGCAAACCATCACGGTCAGTTTCATCGCGGATTCCTGTAATGCCTTCAATCTTCTTGTCGCGTGCTAATTCAGAGATTCGCTCAATCAAGCGAGCCTTGTTCACCATGTAAGGTAGCTCAGTGACGATGATTTGTTCAGCACCACTTTTAAGCTGCTCAATGTCGACCTTGGCGCGAATGGTAATCGTACCCTTACCAGTTTCGTAGGCGCGGCGAATGCCGGCCTTACCCATCACAATTCCACCAGTAGGGAAATCAGGACCAGGCAATGCTTCCATCAGTTGAGCGATGGTGGCCTCAGGATCCTTCATCAAAATATGCAGGGCTGAAATAACTTCAGTCAAATTGTGGGTTGGGATGTTAGTCGTCATTCCGACGGCGATACCCGTAGCTCCGTTGACCAAAAGGTTCGGAATTCGGGCAGGCAAAACGGAGGGTTCCCGCTCTTCGCCATCGTAGTTGGGTACGAAATCAACCGTGTTTTTATTTAGATCACGGACCATTTCCAAGGCAACCTTGGACAAACGCGCTTCGGTATAACGCATGGCGGCAGCGCCGTCACCATCGACCGAACCGAAGTTTCCGTGGCCGTCAACCAACATATAGCGGTAAGAAAATGGCTGCGCCATTCGTACCATTGATTCATAAATTGCCGAATCACCGTGAGGGTGATACTTTCCCATGACATCCCCGACAATACGGGCAGACTTCTTATGGGGCTTATCCGGCGTATTTCCCTGTTCAGTCATTGAGTACAAAATTCGACGATGAACGGGCTTCATTCCATCTCGGACATCCGGCAAGGCACGCGCGACGATAACAGACATCGCGTATGACAAGAAGGAAGTCTTCATTTGTTCAGACAGGTGGGTATTTTGAATACGACTGTCAGCTTCTGGCATAGTCATTTACTCCTCGTAAACTCTTACAAGCTTTTAAACATCAAGATCCTTAACATAAACCGCATTATCCTCGATAAACTGACGGCGTGGTGGAACATCGCCACCCATCAACATATCGATGACGCCGTCTGCTTCCTCAGCATCGGCCGGGTCAACCCGTAGTAAACGACGGTTGAGTGGATCCATGGTCGTATCAGCAAGCTGATCTTCATCCATTTCACCCAGACCCTTGTAACGCTGCACCTTAGGCTTGGCCGTTGAAGGCAACTGGGCCAAATAGTCTTCCAATTCTTCGTCGGAATCCAAGTAGGTACGTTCCTTACTGTTCCCCAGTTGAACACCATACAATGGTGGCTGGGCAATGTAGATGTAGCCGGCGTCAACCATAGGGCGCATGTAGCGGTAGAACAGCGTCAAGAGTAGCGTCCGGATGTGGGCACCATCGACATCGGCATCGGTCATGATAATAATCTTATGGTAATTGGCCTTAGTAACATCAAAATCCTTACCAAAACCAGTCCCCACCGCCGTAAAGAGGGAACGAATTTCTTCGTTAGCTAGAACACGATCCAAGCTAGCTTTTCCAACGTTCAAAATCTTACCTCGGATAGGTAGGATGGCCTGGGTCAAACGGTTACGACCCTGCTTGGCAGAACCACCGGCGGAATCACCCTCGACAATAAAGAGTTCTGAAATTTCAGGATCCTTGGAAGTATTGTCGGCCAACTTACCTGGCAAACGACCAATTTCAAGGCCGGACTGCTTACGCGTCATTTCGCGGGCGCGCTTTGCTGACAAACGGGCCTTTTGAGCCAAGGTTCCCTTGTCGACAATCTGCTTAGCAATTGATGGATTTTCCATCATGAAACGACTGAAAGTTTCAGAGAACATGCGATCTGTCGCTTGACGAGCATCTGAATTTCCCAGCTTGGTCTTGGTCTGACCTTCGAACTGAGGATCCGGGTGCTTAATCGAAACAATGGCCGTCATTCCTTCACGAACATCTTCTCCGGTAAGGCTTTCGGCACCTTCCTTCAGGTAACCCTTTTTACGGGCGTAATCGTTAATCACGCGGGTGAGGGCGGTCTTAAAGCCAGTTTCGTGCGTTCCACCTTCATAAGTGTTGATGTTGTTGGTGAAAGTACGCAGGTTTTCCTGCACGCCAGTCGTATATTGCAAGGCGACTTCGACCACAATATCCTTTTCTTCACCTTCAACATAAACCGGCTGGTCAAACAAGACGTCCTTGTCACGATCAAGATAGGAAACGTATTCCTTGATACCACCATCGAAGTGGAAGCTTTCGCTGATTGGTTCATCAGGACGCTTATCCGTAATGGAAATCCGCAAGCCCTTGTTCAAAAAGGCCAATTCACGGACACGCGTCAACAAAGTTTTGTAATTATAAATCGTCGTTTCCTGGAAAATATCAGGATCCGGCTTAAAGTGGACAATCGTACCACGTTCAATTGGTAGCTTCTCGTCCAAGACCTTCATGCCCGTGTTAACACGGCCAGTCTTAAAGTCCATGTAGTAGAGCTTATGATCACGAACAACGCGAACATCCAGCTCGGTGGAAAGGGCGTTAACAACCGAGGCACCAACCCCGTGCAAACCACCAGAAACCTTGTAACCACCACCGCCGAACTTTCCTCCAGCGTGCAAGATGGTGAAGACCGTTTCGAGGGCAGGCTTACCCGTCTTAGTTTGAATATCAACCGGGATTCCACGACCGTCATCGGTAACGGTAATCGAGTTATCCTTTTCGATTGCAACCGAAATATGGCTGGCAAAACCGGCCAAAGCTTCATCAATTCCGTTATCAACAATTTCCCAAACCAAGTGATGCAAGCCTTGGGCAGTCGTCGTTCCGATATACATACCGGGACGCTTACGAACCGCTTCCAAACCTTCCAAAACTTGAATTTGATCAGCATTATAAGCATCGGCATCACTATCCATTTTGCCGGCTTCTTGAATTAAGGCGTCATCAGTAATCAGTTCATCTTCAAACTGGTCTGAATTGATATTTGGATCTTGACTATCAGCCATTTTTACTCCTCTTATGTACCTTGTCTATTAACTTTCGACACTTACCGTGCCTGCTTTGACCTGGAAAACCTTGGGTTCCATAATTAATTGCCGCGCAACTTCACTCAGCGATGGCGCCGTCAAGAAGGTTTGGACCTTGTCTTGAATGGCTAGCAGCAAGTGCGTTTGCCGGTTAGCATCGAGTTCCGAAAGAACATCATCCAACAGCAAAACTGGATATTCACCGGTTTCTTCATGCATGAGGTCAATCTCCGCCAACTTAAGGGCCAAAGCAGCCGTTCGTTGCTGCCCCTGCGAACCGTAGACCGCAACGTCTTTGTCGTTCACCAGGAACTGTAAGTCATCACGGTGTGGGCCCACCAAGCTTGTGCCCTGCATTATTTCACGCTGTTCTTGGCGCTGCAAGGCATTGGCATAAGCCGTCAAAATTTCGGCCAAACTAGCATCCGGCGCAAAGTCCACAGTTGAACGATAGCGCAACTGCAGGCTTTCGCTCTGATCTGAAATTTCAGCATGGAGCGGCTGGGCCGCTTTTTCCAACTGCTGGACGAAATTCTGTCGGGCATACAAAACCTTGGCCCCAAACTCAACCAATTGCTCGGTTAAAACCTCAAGCAAAACCTTGTCATCCGTACGCTTAGCCTGTAATTCTTTCAGATAGGCATTGCGATCTTTAAGAATTTGCCGGTAGCGACTCGTATTATGCAAGTAGCTGATGTTCATCTGGCCAAACTCCATGTCAATGAAGCGGCGCCGGGTGCTCGGGGCACCCTTAACCAGATTCAAATCCTCTGGTGCAAACAAAATCACGTTCAGCTGGCCAATATATTCGGACAGGCGACTTTGGTCCAGATGGTTCACCCGGGCGTGCTTACCGCGCTTGCTGAACTCCAAAGAGAGGGGAATCGTTCCGAAGCGATTTTGAACTCGTCCAGCAATGCGTGCAGACGATTGCTGCCACTCGATTAGTTCTTTGTCATTAGCAGTACGGTGCGACCGGGTAAGGGCTAGGGCGTAAATGCTTTCGAGCAAGTTCGTCTTTCCCTGGGCATTTTGACCAAGAAAAACATTAACGCCAGATTGGAAGTCTAAGTTCAGCTCATCGTAATTACGAAAATGCTCTAACGAAAGACTCTTTAGTTCCACTGACCTGGTCCCTTAGGCTTATCAGCCCGCTTAGCCTTGGCTTCCTCTTCGTGACGTTCCTTGAAGAAACGGGCCAAGATGGCCTTGGCTTCATCCTCTTCGGCTTTCTTGGCGTCGGCCTCATCAGACTTCGTGATGGTATAGCGCTTGCCTTCCGCGAGCACAACATCCCCGGGATAAAGCTTCTTTCCCCGCTGGCGCTCAGGTAAATCATTCAAGAAAACTGCGTGTTCAGCCAGGTAATACTTTGCCTGTCCACCGCTTTCAATAATGTTTTCAGCCTTCAAAAACTGGGCCAGCGTGATGTAGTCACTCGTGATTGCAATTGAATCCGCCATAGTCATTCTCCTAGTCCTTTTTCAACCCCTTTATTATACCATAATGGGTCTAAAACGGCCCAGATTGACATTTAGTAGCTTTTAGACGTTTTGCCTTAATTCGTACTAAAATCCATTAGAAGCAATGTCATGGGACAAAAAATTAAATTTTTTATTTTTGGGCAAAAAAAAAGACCACTGGAATGGTCTTCGTAATATTAAAAAGTACGGACAGGCGTAATCAACTGTAGCTGGCGATTATCCGTCTCCCCTTCAGGGATAACAATGAATGGTCGCAAGTTCGTGGTGAACTTCAATTCAACGGTCTTACCATGCAAGACACGCAAGGCATCACGAACGTAATCTGGGTTGAAGGAAATGTCGAGGTCTTCGCCAACAACAGTTTTAGCGGGCAATTCTTCCTTCACTTGTCCGACTTCTTGAGAAGTTCCAGAAAGTTCTGCCTTTCCTTCGCTCAAGACCAATTGAACCACGTTGTTACGACTTTCGTGACTCAACAAGCTAGCACGGTCGATGGCTGCCAAGAGAACCCCGGCGTCAATCGTCATTTCTGTCGTGCTTTCCGTTGGAATCAAGCGATCCGTCTCAGGATAGTTTCCTTCAAGCAAGCGGGAGTAAAAGACCGTGTTACCAAGATCAAAGACGGCTTGGTTTGCTGAAAGCTTAATTTCAACACGGTCCTTACCTTCAAGCAAGGGCTGCAATTCGTTAAAGGACTTGGCTGGAATAATAACGTTGGCATTAACCTGATCATCTGTTCCAGTCAAAGTAACAATTCGCTGTGACAAACGGTGTGAATCAGTCGTCACGGCCTTCACGCTTTGGCCAGCTAGTTGCAAGTGGATACCGGTCAAGATTGGGCGACTTTCCTGCGTTGAGGCAGAAATCTTCGTTTGGGCAATCAATTCAATCAACTGCGCTGCTGAAACTTTTAGTGACTGCGCATCTTCCATTTCAGGAAGTTGAGGATAGTTGTGAATGTCTTGACCGTTAATGTTAAAGGAGGCTGAACCAGAAGTGATTAAAGCACGCATGCCATCCAATTCAATTTGCAAGTCATCGGCAGGCAAGTGCTTAACAATGTTGATGAAGAAAGTTGCGGGTAGTGTAATGCCACCTGGCGTATCAATGACCAGCTTAGCATTAGTATCGGATGCAGGGATACGGGATTCAATTGAGATATCAGCATTTGAACCTGTAAGAACAAGTTCATCTTCACCTAGCACAAGCTTGATGTTGGTCAAAATTGGAATCGTAGTTCGTGATGAGATGGCCCGTGCAACGTCGTTAAGTGCTTTAACAAAAGCTTGACGATTAATTGAAAATTTCATGTAATTCATTCCTCCTGGCCAGACGTGATATTTAAATAATTAAGTTAATTATAAACTAATAATAATAATAAGGGGTGTTAATCTTGTGGATAAGTCCCTTAAAGCCCGAACTTATCCCAAATAGCCTGCTGATAATTCCTTGATAAGTGGCTACTTTTGTCCACAATTTATCCCCGCTTTTATTTGCCGTTTTTAATCTCATTGGCGAGGTCGGTTAGCAAATCTTTGGTACGCGGTTCGCTTTCGGCCCGTTCCGTAATCTTGTTGGTTGCGTGCAAGACGGATGAGTGATCACGGCCACCAAATGCGCGGCCGATATCAGGCAAGGATTCGTCCGTCATGGTCCGTGTTAGGTACATGGCGATGTGGCGGGCGGTAACTAAGTCCTTTTTACGGCTTGAGGACTTCAAGTCATCAACGGTTAACATGAAGTAAGTGGCGACCGTTTGCTGAATGCGGTCAACCGTTACCTTATGATTCTGGTCGATATTGAGGTCATCCAAAATCTGCTGAGCTGTTTCCTTTGTAGCCGGCTTGTTCATGTAGCGAATCTTGGCTTCGAATTTATGGAAGGCACCTTCCAAACTTCGGACATTGGAGTCGATGTTTTCCGCGATTAACTCTAGGACATCGTTGGGGATGTCGAGGTCGCCCGTTACGGACAAGTTTTTCAAGATGGCGACACGGGTTGAAAGATCCGGCTTTTGGATATCCATCATAATTCCGGCTTCAAATCGAGAGGTTAGTCGTGTTTGGAGTTCAGGAATGTCGGTCGGCATCCGGTCAGAAGTCATAACGACCTGCTTGCCGTTTTTGGTCAAAGTATTAAAGGTATTGAAGAACTGTTCCTGGGTTCCGTCCTTGCCAGCCCAGAACTGGATATCATCAATTAGCAGCATATCGACGTTACGATAGGTTTGTTTAAAAGCTGAAATTGCGGTATCAGAATCGGCGGCACGGATTGAATCGGTAAAGTCGTTGGTAAATTCTTCAGATGTTACGTACTTAATACGGGCAGAAGGATCGCGTTTAGCGTAGGCATTCCCAATGGACTGCATCAAGTGGGTCTTACCCAGTCCAACGCCACCATAAATAAGATAGGGATTATAAACGGTTCCTGGATTGTCAGCGACAGCTCGGGCAACCGAATAGGCGGATTCGTTGGCAGAACCAACGACGAATTTTTCGAAGGTAAAGTCCGGATTTAGATCAGACTTTTCGGAAAAGGGGATGCTTTGTCCAGCAGTATTGGCTGGTGCTGGGCTAGGCTGAGCAGCTCGAGAACTTTCGATTTCAATTGTGGGTTTAATGAATGAAGTGGTTAGTTCCATGGCAAATTGAACGAAATCCATGGCGAGATCTTGGTTCCATTTGTCGATAATTTCAGCCCCGGTGTCTTGTGGCGCATCCAGGCGGAAGCTAGCGCCGTTTAAATCCACAGGCTTGAGCGGCTCGACGTAGGTTGAAAAGGTAAGGGGTCCTAGCTTCTCGAAGAACTTGGCTTGAATCTGGTTCCAAAGCTCATCTTTTGTAATGTCTGTCGCCATGAGGTCTCTCCATTCTCTGATTTTAAATAAAAGCGTGATTTCCCTGAACGGGGACTGCAAATAATTATAGCAAAATCAGGGCAGTTATCCACAGGCAAAAAATAAAAAAAGATACCCACACTTGTGAACAAAAAGAGCTGAGCAAAGTGTGTAAACAGGGGAACAAATGTGTGGTTATCCACATATAAACAAAGTTATCCACTGTTTTAGCCTTGAAATATTAAGGGTTTTATAAATTATAAACATTATCCACAGTTTATTTATCCATAGCTGTGGATATGTGGATAATTTTGTGATTATCCTGTGAATTGCATCCAAAAAATTTCTTTTACACACAGGGTTGTGACTTTCCTGGGATAAATCTGGGGATAAACTGTATTGACACTTTCAGTGCCCTTTTGGGATAATTAACGAAGCTTTTCGAATCTACTTTCCTTTTATAAGGGATTGAATTCTTATAGAATTACTAAGAATGGTTAAATCAGGCGGGGATGCTTGTCATAGGGCCATTTTCATGTTAAGATTAATCTCGAATTGCAGAATTTTTTGCAGATAATCTAAATGGAGGTGAATGACACATGAAGCGTACATACCAACCAAAGAAGCGTCATCGTGCACGTGTACACGGATTCCGTAAGCGCATGTCAACGAGCAACGGTCGCAAAGTTTTGGCTCGCCGTCGTGCAAAGGGCCGTAAGGTGCTATCTGCCTAACAAGGTCGCTGCAAGTCAGTGGCCTTTTTATTTTTCAGGCAATCAGGTGGGCGTTAGCCTACGTACATATTGATGTCGGTCTAGGAGCAGGTTAGATGCGTAAAACTTTTCGAATTAAAAAGCCGGAGGAATTCCAGCAGGTTTTTAACCAGCATCATTCATTTGCAAATAAATATTTCGTGGTTTACCGGATGGACCGTCCGGCCGCTAAGCATTTTCGTTTAGGACTTTCCGTTGGAAAGCGAATTGGAAAAGCCCACGATCGAGTTTGGGTTAAGCGACGTATTCGTCAAGCTTTTCTTGAATTAAAGCCACAGCTTCCTCAGGATCAAGATATCCTGGTGATTGCCCGTCCCGCTGTTGCAGGGAAATCGCAGGCCTTCATTAAAAAGCAAGTGAAGCACGTTTTAAAAATTGCCGGAATAATTGAGGATAATACAAATGCAAACAGTTAAACGTTGGGCGAAAGTCATTGGCCCATTGCCACTCATCTTAGCGCTTATCGCCCTTGTTGGGATTTTTGCTGCTGGTTTTTCTTACCATCAAAATATTACGGGGTCTGGAATTTGGGGTAGCTTCATTGCTGCCTTTACCCAGTCAATTTTGGGTGCTTCTTCATGGTTTGGCGAAAACTACGGGTTCGGTATCATTGTTTTCACCATCCTTGTCCGTTTTGTGATTTTGCCTTTGATGGTCTTTCAAATCGATTCGATGAAGAAGATGCAAGGTTTGCAGGCTGAAATTAAGGTTATTCAGAACAAGTATCCTGGTAAGGATGCTGAAAGTCGTCAGTTATTGATGAACGAACAGCAGGCCTTATATAAGGAACATAATGTTCGACCTTTTGCATCTATGTTGCCACTTTTGGTGCAGATGCCGGTCTTGATTGCCTTGTATCAAGCCATCTTTAACTCACACGAATTGCGTTCTGGTTCCTTCCTTTGGTTGGAATTGGGAAAGCACGACCCTTACTTCATTTTGCCTGTTTTGGCAGCCCTCTTTACCTTTGCGTCATCATGGCTTTCAACACAAGCCAACCCTGAGCAAAACACGATGACCAAGGTAATGCCTTACATTTTCCCTGTCATCATCTTCTTTACGGCCTTGTCCGTTCCTTCAGCTCTTTCGCTTTACTGGGTAGTGGGAAACATTTTCCAGACTGTTCAGACCTTTATTTTGCAAAATCCCTTCAAGATGCGCAAAGAACGTGAAGATGCCAAGCGTCTTGAACGTGAGATTGAACGTAAAAAGCGTAAGGCGCGTCGTGGTCGCAAGCGCCGCTAAGCACTGAACCCTTGACTCCCGTTCTTTCCTTAGGAGGCTTTCATGATTGAAATGTTAAAACAAACCCCTAATTTTAAGTGGTTTCACATAACAAACATGACTCCTGAAGATGAGTCGCAGTTGCTCCACGAGCATCATTTGACCGACCAGATGATTGGTTACGCGGTCGATAAGAATGAAAGTGTCCGTATGGAGTTTGATCCGGATGCTCAAGAAGCTTTAATCATCATGGATGTTATTTCGGCTCAGCCCGAGCCTGTCCTGACCCGGCCAATCGGAATTGTTTTGGTCAACGGGGATTTGTACACCTTTGCCCATCGTGCAACGGACTACATTAAAAAGGACATGCTCGACCCGCAGAAGAATATGAAGCGGGCGGATGATGACCATTTAACAGTTTTTGAATTTCTAATTACTGGAATTTATCCCTTGATGACCCAGTATGCTGATGAAATCACTGAAATCAATCGTCAGCGTCGAGCTATTCAAGCGCAGTTTGGTAACCGTAAGCACTTGACCAAGCAGACGAACGATTTGTTGCATTTGCAGATTCAGATGATTTATCTGCAAAATTCCTTGGCCAATAACTTGATTATGTTCGATCAGGTTCGCCGTTCTTATCAGGGACAAATTTCCGAACAAGATTTGGATTACCTTGATGCGGTTCGTGTCGAAGTTGACCAAGCCAAGGACATGGCCGGTTTGGCGATGGAAGTGATTAATGCCGTCTCTGACGCGACTGGTAATCTCGGTAGTCGCGACCTGAACTGGACGATGAAGGTCTTGACGGTTTACTCAATCGTTTTGACCATTCCTACCATGGTTTCCGGTTTCTATGGCGAAAACGTGAAGTGGCTGCCCTTTGCTGATCAGCAGAGTGGCTGGTGGATCACCATCATTATTATGATTTTGATGATGGTGGCTGCCACATATGTCTTCTACCGTTACGGTTTTTTGAAAAAATAAAAAGCACTGGCAATTGCCAGTGCTTTTTCATTAGAATTACTTCTTGTCGAATTCCTTGGCCTTATCCTTGGTGTCATCAACAAACTTCTTGGTGGCATCCTTAGCATCGCTGGCGGCAGACTTCATCTTGCCTTCAGCTTCCTTTGCCTTGCCTTCAACTTGATCCTTAGCAGCATCGAACTTATCTTCTAGTGACATGTTAAATCCTCCTTTTTCTTTGTAGAATATGATAACACTGGTTGAAGACCTTTGTAAAATATTTTTAATGTAAAATTGTCTTCGTTAGCGTGAAAACAGGCCGCGCAGGGTTTATAATAGCAGTGTACCAATTGTTATGGAGGTGTCTATGAAAGAGGAAAAAAGAAAGCATAGTTTTGTTGACCAGACCAATGCCCTTATCCATAATTCAAGTGAAACTTTGGTTTCTTTCCGTCAATTCATTTTTGCCCCCAACCTTTTGACCTTCGTTATCTCAGTTGTTGTTGGTAATTCAATCGGGTCAATGGTTAAGGACTTGGTTAATTTTGTGATTGGATTAGGGACTTTCTTGTATCAGTGGGCCTTTTACGCCGGGCATCCGCTTAATCCTAATTACTTTATTAATCAGACTGAGCCACTGTTGGGTAGTTTCTTCTCGATGCTGATTGTTGCTGCCGTCGTTTTTTATTCTATTCAGTTTATTAATGATAAATTAATTCGGACTGAAAGTGAGAAGTGGGGCTTCGATCAGTACCATACTGATATGTTGGAAATTCAGAAGATTCAAAAGCGTAACGTTGAGTTACAAGTGGAAAATGCAAAATTGCAAGGGCAGGTCCTTGAACAATTAAAAGCATTGAACAAGAATAAAGATTAATTTGGGAGAAAGTTATGAAGCAGACCACAGTTATTACAATTATTATTTCATTGGTAGCAATGTTCATTTCCTTGGTTTCATGGATTTTGAAGTCAACGGACCTTTCATTGATTGCTGCTAATCTAGCAACGGTTATCTTGTTGGTTGCCTTTATTTGGGATAACCGCAATAACAATTCAAAGAACGAATAAGTCCTGTTTAGGGCTTTTTTATTTTATGAAAAGGAGGTGTTTCACGTGAAACACTTTTTGCTTGTTTACTAGAGTGTTTCACGTGAAACAGTTATAGATGTTATTCAAAGATAGAAGCTATAATTTCGAAGCTGTAACGATTAATGGTGGTTTAGACCATGTTGTTTCAGATATTTCTTACGCTAGTGGGGAACGCCATAAACTGGATTTGTATATTCCAAAAGGTGAAGGGGAACACCCCGTGATTGTTGACTTGTATGGTGGTGGATTGGTTCGTGGTGAAAAATCGTCTTATAAATTAACCCCTTCATTACGTTTCATTAATGATGGTTATGCGGTTGCAAGTATGGACTACAGCCACAATTCAGATCAGCATTTTACCTTTCCAAATCAAATTGCTGAAGTGCGGGCAGCGGTTAACTTCCTGACTGCGAATGCTGCCGAGTATAATCTGAAGGCAGACCAAGTATCTCTAATTGGTGAATCGAGTGGGGCACAACTTGCCGTCCTTGCGGCAGCAAGTTTTTCCGCAGGTGTGAGACTCGGACACTTGCCTGGTGAATCAACAAAGTTGCCCAAGATTAAACGCGTCATCGGAATGTACGGACCCTACGAACTTGATGCTTTTCATCGGCAATTTGATGCCATTAAAGTTGTGCCCAAGTTCCCGGAAACTGGTGCACACAATTCCTTTGAAGGTTTGGAGTTGGGTAATCGCAAGCCTGCGGAAGTACCCTACGCAGTGGCACAAGGAAATCCTGCCAATTACTTTACAGTTGACATGCCACCTTTAATGCTTGTTGCTGGGACTGCTGACCAGGTTGTTCCTTATGTTCAGTCCGTTAATTTAGCGAAGCAATACCAAGCATTAACTGGAAGAGAAACTGAACTGCATATTGTAGAGGGCGCCCATCACGGCATTACGGATTTTGATACCGAGGAATTCCACCAAGCTAAACTAAAATTTTTGCAGTAAAAAAGCCGCTCAAATGAGCGGCCTTTTTATTTGAGAATTTCTTTTGCAATTTTGTTGGATTCAGCGAAGATTAGAGAATTGACGCCTGGTCGCGGAATGACTGTGTTAAACCATTTCTGACCTTCAAGCGGAATACCATAGAGGTACCAGTTATCGTAGGGCTTGCCATCGGGATTCATAACTTGGTAGGTCTCCGCATCGATGGCAGGTGTATTGTCAGTCAAATATTGACCAGAACTTGTCTGCTTGCTTTCGTTTGGAACAATTTCTTTTTCAGCCAAAAGATCTTTAAAGAGCGTTGAAGCAGTGTAACGAAAATCAGTCGTGTTTAAACGGGCTTCAATTAAGACGTTGCTGCGGACTTCATCATAAGCATTATCGGAAGCGATGAAAGCGCCATCAGCACCTGAAACTTGCATACCGGGAGCCATTGGATGAACGATGCCAGCCTTGACCAGAGCAAGAAGCTGTTCCGTGCGTAGGACGGGCGGTCCAACGGATAGGCGAGCATCAATGCTCTTAAATTCGTTCAAGACTCGTTGGTAATCGTCGGGCGTGAAATAGTCGTGTTCGATAATGAAACGAACGGTGGAACGCACGTCCCGCAAGAGATCAAAAGCGGCCGTTAGAGGGGATTCCTCATTACCGAGTTTGGCCGAAGCAATGTCATCTTCCAAATGTTTTTCAAAAATCTTCTGGAAGTTTTCGTAGTCACTCTCAAACAAGACCGGATTTGCCAAAGCCTTCAAGTCAAGATTAATGGGCCAGTCAAAACCAGCACGACGAATGATCTCGGTCCAATCATCATTATGCATTAAGGCCTGAATTAATTCTGTTTGTTGGACAGGGGATAAATCAGACGCTTCAATTTTATTGCTTAGGTATTTAAAAGATAATTCTCGTTGCAAGAGGGAGAAGAAATCATCGTAAGGGATTTTGCCGTCATGGGCAGCTCGAATTTCCTCTAAATTCTGCAGGGTAAAGAAGTAGGTCTGATCTAGTTGGCTCGTATCTTTTTGATTAATTCCACGACTGCGTGGCGGAAAACCACTCCGGGAGCCAACGTAGATTGTGGGTTCTTTACCAGAAGGAACATACTTCAATTCACCAGAGGCCAACTGTTTCAAATGACCACCTCGGCCTTCGGTAAGGGCAATCATATAATCGAAGAAAGATAAACCAAAACCACGCATTAGGACGGGTTCCTTAGCAGCCAAAGTAGAAAAATTAGCCTCAGCGGGATGGCCCATCGGCCAGTACTGCAAATGGTGGGCGTCGGCATAGAGGGCCATACCCTTTTCCTTACCAGAAAGTTCGGCATCAAGATGACCAGGAGCCATCACCAAAACATCTGAGAAATAATCCTGCGTTTCATCCGAGGTAATAAGGTGAAAATGGTCTTGGGAGAATTGGAGCTTGGTAATTTCAACAGGGTAGCAGTTCAATTCCTGGCCAGGTTTTAAGCTTGCCTTTAGGCGGTCAAAAAACCAATGGGCGTAAACACCCATTAGACCCCGTGAAGAATAGCTTTGTCGGTCCATATTCTTAATTTCTTGAGAATAGGACTTTGCATAATCGGGGTGTTGAGCAAGATAGTCAGCAGCATCTTCTTGTGACCATTTTAATAAGTTAGGACCGGTAACACCCTTAATCGAAGCATCAACTGATGCATCATTAAAGAGGGTAACTTGATCAGCAACGGTGTTCATTAAGAAAATTTGATTGTTATTTAACTTGGGATTCCACACTCGGCCACCAACACCGAAGGGATCAAATAAATTAATTGTAATAGCGGTACTTTGGTCCAGCTGTAGCAGACGGTGCGCTAAAGCAAGTCCGCGTGGACCAGCACCGATAATCGCTATGTTCATTGTTAACTCCTGAAGACAAAAAAAGCCCAGGAAGTGGACTTAGTCCTCTTGATCTGGGGTGACATCCCGAACTTCATCGGCATGACTGTCATGATTATTTTTATCGGAGGCAATATGCTGGTCGTCCGGAATAAGAATCCATGCTAAAAAGTAGACCATCACGTTGAAGTGGCAGAAAACGGTAAGAATAATAAAGGCAAGACGGACAATATTCACGTCCCAGCCAAAGTAATCAGCAATACCACCTAAAACGCCGCCAAGAACACGGTCGCTTGTTGAACGTGCAAATTTCTTTTGTGACATAATAACCTCCTTTATGCCTTAATTTTAACACCCAATAAGGTTCTTGGTAAAGTTAAAACGCCTTTATAGCAGGCTTTTTAACAATTTCCTTAAAAATAGAATTTGGTCAAATATTTTTGTTATAATGAAGACATCATTTGTTGGCAAAGGTTTTAACAATGGCGTGAATCAGAAAGTTAGCGGTCGCTGCGAGCTAACCCGTCGTTAGAACTGAGTTACACAACAGCGAGTAATGACGTTTGCCGCGTTAAGGCGCCAGAGTGGTGGAGTCTTGCTCCACAATTTAGGTGGTACCACGGTGTTCGTCGTCCTAATCAGTTAGCTGATTAGGACTTTTTTTATTAAAGGAGTAGGAAATGAATTTTATTGAAGATTTGAAGTGGCGTGGCGCCCTCAACCAAATTACGGATGAAGAAGGCCTTTTGAAGACGATGTCAGAGGGGCAAATCGGGGCTTACGTGGGAACTGATCCCACTGCCGATTCACTACACTTGGGACACTTGATTCCTTTTATGGTTTTGAAGCGCTTCCAAAATGCCGGTGGTAAGGCGGTTATCATCGTCGGTGGTGCAACTGGTGCCATTGGAGATCCACGCCCCACGACGGAACGTCAGCTTTTAAGCCAAGAAACTTTGGATCACAACATTGAAGCCATTAAGGAACAGGTTACACGTCTCTTTGGGCAGAATGGAACCAAGATTGTCAACAACAATGACTGGCTGGGTAAGATGACTTTGCCTGAGTTCTTGCGTGACTATGGAAAGCTCTTCTCCGTCAACGTCATGTTGAAAAAGGACATTGTGGCTTCCCGTTTGGCCACTGGAATTTCCTATACAGAGTTCACTTATCAAATCTTGCAGGGAATTGATTTCTTGCAACTTTGGCGTCGTGAAGACGTACGCCTTGAAATCGGTGGCTCTGACCAGTGGGGAAATATTACTTCCGGTGTTGATTTGATTCACACGGTTGAGGGAAATGACGCCCCTGCCTACGGTTTGACGATTCCTTTGATGACGGATTCAACTGGTAAGAAGTTCGGGAAGTCCGAAGGAAACGCCATCTGGTTGGATGCCAAGAAGACTTCACCCTATACTTTCTACCAATTCTGGTTTAACCAACAGGATGCTGATATTGAAAAGTACTTGAAGTACTTCACTTTCTTGGAACCGGATGAAATTGAAAAGATTGTTGCTGAATCGGCAGAAAATCCAGGTGCTCGCTATGGACAACGTCGTTTGGCTGAAGAAGTGACGCGCTTTGTTCATGGCCAAGCAGCCGTTGATGAAGCCGAAGAGTTGTCTAAGGCACTCTTCTCCGGGGATGTTAGCAATCTAAGCGCTCAGCAAATCCAGGATGTCTTTGCTGGTGTGCCAAGCTTTGATGCCAAAAACGAAAAGCAAAACGTGGTTGATTTTATTGTTGAGGCTGGAATTGATAAGTCAAAGCGCCAAGCACGTGAAGACGTGACGAACGGAGCCATCACAATCAACGGCGAAAAGGTCACGGATTTGGAGCACGAAGTGGATCCAACAGCAGCTTACGATGGTAAGTTTGTTTTGATCCGTCGTGGTAAAAAGAAGTATTTCTTGGGTAAAGTTCAATAAATTATACGAAGTAGAAGCAAATCTCTTGGAGATTTGCTTTTTTTAGTCACCCATTCAAAAATAAAAAACCAATTTCTTGAAAAATCATTTAATTTCCGTTTAATATCGCGGTATTATAGTAGTGATATTGATATTTGAGATATCGATCAAATGCAGCCTCTTAGTCGGAATTTCTATAAATACTTCTCTCTAAACCTAATTTATACCTTCTCTCCCCGTCCGGCTAAGAACTGCATTTGAAGCAAGGCAACCCTTTATACCTCGGGTTGTCTTTTTTTGTAGAATTGAACTAGACCAATTGCTTCTTCGCTTGTTTTCCTTATCGGACGATAAGGAAGAAAGCAACTAGGCCAAATATCCGTCAATTATGCTAGATATCTTCAAATATCAAGAAAAGACTGCTATCATATTGAATGATAGTAGGTAGACAATTTACCTACACTAATATAAATCCTGCGTGTCACCTGGTGGCCGTTGCGATTGGCAAGAGGAGTTTGCACATATGGCATTATTAGAATTAAAAGACGTCTCCAAGAACTTTGGTCACTTTCAGGCCATGGACAAGGTCTCTTTTAATGTAGAAGCTGGTCACATTGTTGGTCTGATTGGTCCTAACGGAGCCGGTAAGTCAACCACGATGCGTGCCATCACGGGTTTGATGACTTATTCCGAAGGTGAAATCACTTTCGATAACCAACCCGTTACTTTTTCAAATCACAAGGCTTTGGACAAGATGGGGAATTTGATTGAATATCCTTCGATCTACCCGAACTTGACGGCTTTGGATCATTTGAAGTTGTACGCTATGGATACGAAGGATCCCGTTGATATTCCTGACATCATGAAGCGTACCCAAATTGATGGCGATAACTTCGGTAAGCGTAAGGCGAAGAACTTCTCGCTTGGAATGAAGCAGCGTTTGGGAATTGCCATTGCCTTGGTTCGTAACCCTAAGTTGGTCATCTTGGATGAACCAATGAATGGTTTGGATCCTCAGTCCGTTCACGATGTGCGTGAATTGATTCGTTCTTTGGCAAACAAGGGTGTGGCCTTCTTGATTTCAAGCCACTTGTTGGATGAATTGCAACGTCTTGCTGACGACGTGGTCATCATTAACAAAGGTAAGATTGTGAAGGACACGACCATGGAAGACTTCCTTGCTGGTGGTCATGCGCAAATCGTCTTGGACACTAACAACAACGAAGGTGTCTTGCAGCTTGCCGTTGATAACAACTGGGATGCCAAGGAAGATGGTACCAAGATTGTGATTGATAACGGTGACGATGCTTTGAACGTTCAAGATGTCTTGGCAAAGTTGGCCGCATCAAATATCGAAGTTAAGAGTATTTCAACGACTCAAGAAAACCTCGAACAGCACTTGCTCGAAGTTTTGAAGGATGACGGACAAGGGGCATAAAAATGCTGACACTGGTTAAACAGGAGTATTTTAAAGCTTTTAAGCAAAACCGCTTGCATTACTACTTGTTGGTTCTCTTTGCTTTTCCCATCTTTATCTTGGGGTGCTTTCCGGATCAACGAATGGAAACCGGTATTTTAAACTTAGGGCAGGGGCTTATCCTGGTTAACTTCTTGGGAATTGTTTTAACGGCTTTGTATGCCTCCCAGGAGTTTACCTATGGAACGATTCGCCTTTTGCTTTCACGGCGATTTAATCGAGCTGCCGTCTTTACGAGTAAGATTATTGTGATCCTCTCGACTTTCATTGCCTTCTTCGCTGCTGATTTTCTGGGGACTTTGGTGGCCAAGCTGGCCTTTGCACCGACCTTTGATTTCAGCAAGCAGTATGGTGATCCGAGCGGAACTGGCTGGCAGGTCATTTATCGTACTGTTGGGGAAACGATGTTGCAGATGATTTTCATCGCCGGCCTGGTTCTCCTAGTGGTTAATATCGTGAAGTCATCGGGAGCGGCTATTGCCCTCGGGGTTGTCATGGTCTATGGAATCCCTCTTTTGACCGCGTTGTCATCTTACATTTTGCAACAAGCAGCTTTTCTAAAGTGGAACCCGTTGAACATCTTCTTGGGTATCCAAAATATCGGTCGCTTAGGCAACCAACCCGCTGTTATGTACCAAGCAATGGGAATGACGGTAAACCAGCTGATTTATGCTTACGTCGGTTATGTCGTCCTCATCTATGCCATTGCCTATTATATTTTCCAACGGCGCAGCGTCTAATTAATAACTAAAGGAGAAAGTATGTTTACATTACTTCGACAAGAATTTATGAAAGCTTGGAAACAAAACCGAGTTTATTATTGGTTTATCCTGGCTTTGATTGTGCCAATTGTATTTATTTGGCACGCTCCAGGTGCAGCTGAAGTTGCTGTACTTGGTGGCGGTGTTACGGTTGCGAATTTGGAATTGATTGTTGTGACGGCAATCATCTTTACCCAAGAATTTCGCTTTGGAACTATTCGTCCTTTGCTATCCCGTCGTTTTTCACGCGGAATGGTATTTAGTTCAAAAGTTTTGACTTTTGCTATTTTGTACTTGGTTACTATCCTTGCAGCTTTTATTGGAACGATGATTGCATGGCCAATCTTTGTTCACGACGTGCCTTCAGAAACTATCAAGTTGGTTTGGCAGACAATGGGAACTAACGTTGTAACTTCCGTTGTGGAATACGCATTCTTTACTTCGCTTATCCTCTTGGTAGCCAACATTGTTAAGTCTTCTGGTGCTGCTATCGGCTTGGGAATGGTGATGATTGTGGGTACTTCAATTCTCTCTGGCATTGCCACGACCTTGGTCCAAATGTGGGAACCATTGAAGTGGAACCCATTTACTCTAGATAATGTTGTTAATGCATATGGTAGTTATGGTGCAAATGGTACATACTACAAAACTGTTGTGCAACAGGTTATGGGTACTGACCCATGGGTCGTATTCCTAGTGTTTGGCCTTTATATTATCGTGCTTTACCTAATTGCTTTCTTGATTTTCAAGCGCCGTAGCGTTTAATCATTAAAATAAAAAACCTGGTCTAGCCAGGTTTTTTTAATACTAAGTTTTAAAATGTGAATAAAAAATTCAATTGGTCTATAATAGGACACAAGATAAATACTGATATTTCAGTATACTTGGAGGAAAGAAATGCATAACACACCACGTCGGATCAACTTCCTGGGAATGTTGACCGGAATTCTATTTTTTATTTTTGCCTTTGTAACCTTTAGCCAACCAATCGAAACTTTGATTTCGTTGTCATACCTTTTCGGTATCTTGGCTTTGATTCATGCGGGAACCACGATTTTTGGTGCATGGCGCGCTAGCCGTTATGGCATGCAGACATCGAACTGGTGGATTTTATCAGTAGTCTTGGATGTCATCATTGGTATTGTCTTTATCGCTCACTTCGTTGTTGGCGTTGGTGCAATTGGCATCCTGTTTGCCATTTGGTTTATCTTCGATTCACTCGGGGAAGTCTTCTTGGCTCGTACCATTCGCCCAATCAGCCGTGGCGCATACATGGTTTCCATTATCTTTGGAGTCCTTTCAGTGATTTTGGGCTTCATCATGCTCTTTAGTCCAATTTTGGCGGGAACCGTTTTGGTTTACATGATTGGTTTCTACATGTTGGTCTTTGGGATTGTCCTCATTGCTCGTTCACTTTAATAATAAATACAAAAAAGGAATTAGCTTAGCTAATTCCTTTTTTGCTGTGTGTAAACTGCTCCACCTGGGATCGAACCAGGGACCTTCACATTAACAGTGTGCTATTCTACCGCTGAACTATGGAGCAATGATGATTCTGATAAAATTATAATAATAAAAAGCAATCAATTAAGTCGCTTTCTATTACTGCTCCACCTGGGATCGAACCAGGGACCTCTACATTAACAGTGTATTATTCTACCGCTGAACTATGGAGCAATCATGTTCGCTTGCTTAAGCGTTGATATAATAATATCTAATTAATAAGAGTCTGTCAACAGTTTTATAACAAAAATCTCATTTATTTAATCAGATTCGAATAAATGATGCTTTAGCTCAGCTAGTCGGGTGCGAACGGTAATTGGCATTTCGCTGGTATAAGCGCGGACGGCCTTGATTTGATCAATAATGTATTGGTCGCGTTCGTCTTGATTTTCGATTTGACTACTTTCGTACTTCAGCCGTGCTTCTAAGCGTTTTAGGAAGGCTTGCTGCAGCGGTTCGTACTGAGCCTTCAATGTTTCAACTTGAGCTGCTTTTTCCTGGGACTCAGCAATTTTCAGTGCGCTCTGATAGCCGTCAAAGAAAACAGCTGCTTGGGAAGTTTGCTGCCAGTTACTTTCATCGAAGTTTGGTTTTTCAATGGCCCCATCTTTTTGGCCTAGACGCTTTAAGAATGAAAACATAACGAGCTCCTAAAATTTTGTTAGAATATGCAATGGGAGATATGACATGGCGAGTTCCAAATCCGTTTTTAACGACAAACAGCGCATGCTGCGCTTATATTCAGTGCTGATTAGTCGTGGTGCGCTATCCATTGACCAGATTGAAGACATGTTCTTCGTGGGCCGTAAGACGGTGCAGCGTGACATTAACGAGATTCGCGAATTCTTGAAGGATTTACAGGTTGGAGAAGACATCCAGTCGGAAGTTGTTTTTGATCGCCAGTGTAAAAAGTATCGTTTAACCGAACGTGACCACCTCTTTACCGTCTTTGACAAAATCAATGCCATTGACGAGGGTGAGGACTTTCGGATTTAATTAAATTGTATCATGCAATAAAAAAGCTGCCGGATAATCGGCAGCTTTTTGTATTAAGAATTAGCTTGAGTCTTTTCTGAAATGGTTTGGGCTGAAGCTTTCAATTTAGCGTATTCACTATCAGGCAAGTCCAAGTCGATGTCGGCAACGATACCTTGGCGGCCGATGACCGCAGGCGTTGAAATATAGGAATCCAAATCCTTATCGTAGTGCGATACGATTGATTCGCGGCGTGCATCTGACAAAACCAGGTTCATCAAAGAAACGGCAGCATGGGCGATGGCCACGTTTGTGTAGTGCTTACCAGCGAAGACATCGAAGCCACCTTGACGAGCGGCTTGTTCGGCATCATCAAGGGAGAAGTTGAATTCTTCAGCAAGCTGTTCTGCACTCTTTCCAAGGGCACGAACCGTTGACCAAGCAACGAACTGTGAGTCGCCGTGTTCACCAAGAACGTAACCTTCGATTGAACGCGGATCCAAGTTAACTTTTTCGGCCACAACACGCTTCATGCGGGCCGTGTCCAAATAAGTTCCGGTACCGATAACTTGGTTTGCTGGCAAACCAAGGTTGGCCTGGTAAATACCGGTGATGACATCGACCGGGTTAGTGATGGCAATCAAGACGCCCTTGAAACCAGCGGCCTTCAAATCTTTACCAAGCTGTTCGGCTGAAGGTTTGTTGGCGCGCAATTCGGTGAAGCGGTCTCCACCGGGCTCAATCAAGTCAATCCGACCGATTGCTGAGATAATGACGTCGGCATCTGCCATTTCCTTAAATGATCCTTCTGAAACTGTGACGTGACGATCCAAAAGGGAAGCAGCATCCTGCAAATCCAAAACTTCTGCCTTCAAGCGCTCCTTGCGGGCGTCAAAGAGGACAAGTTCATCAGCATCCGCATGATCAACAATCAAATGGGCAACTGTGGAACCAACGTTCCCAACCCCCATTACGGCAACTTTTCGCATGTCATGACCTCCATAGAAATGATTGATTTAATTATGAGCTTTTGATGAGAAAAAGGCAAATGTTAATCTTGCCAAATATGCTATTGACCCTAACGCTGGGTCATAGTCCATACTTAATTTTGTTGGAGGAAGTAAAATGCAATACACCGTTAATGACATCGTAAAACTAACCGGAATTACTGCGCGCACGGTTCGATATTACGATCAAATCAATCTCTTGAAACCAGATCACTTGGATTCAAACGGCTATCGCTACTATCAACAAGCTGAGCTGGATCGTTTGCAGCAAATTCTTTTCTTTCGTAAGTACGGTCTATCACTAAAGGAAATTCAATTAGTACTCTCAAAGCCAAACTATGACATTGTGTCAGTTTTGGAAAAACAAGGTGACAAGATTCAAGATTATATTCGAAAGCAAGAACTGTTACTGAGTGATCTACGAGACAGCATTCAATACTACCAAGGAAAAAGTGAGGACAAATCGATGGAGCAATTTGTAAAATTGAAGGCAGAGTTAATTGCTGACAATGAAGAAAAATATGCGGCTCAAGCTGTAGAGGAATATGGACAAGAAGCTTACAGTCAAACTAAAGCCAACTTAGAAAGTATGACAGAAAAGGAATTCGAAAAAAGTCTTTCGACGGAGGGACAGCTAATCGAAAATCTTATTCGGATTCGAAGAAAGGGACTAAGTCTAGATAGCATTGAGGCCAAGCATGCCTTTGAACTGCATGCCGCTTGGTTAAAGAACATCTATCCGAATTATACGAAGGACTACCACAAAAATTTGGCAGATTTATACCAAAGCACTCAAAGTTTTCAGGATTATTATAATGGCAAGGCTGGGCTTGATGTGGCCCCTTTGTTAATTGAAATTATCAAGAAATATGTATGAAAAAAAAGACGCCCGCCGGCGTCTTTTTTACTTATACTTTTCCAATAATTTCAGTTCTTTTCGCAAGAGATTCAAACTATTTTCATACTGAGCCAGGCCAAATTCATAAGTGAATTTTTGTTCCGGAGTGGCCGATTTGTCCCAGTTGGTACTTTTACTTTTTAAAGCATCATAATGGCTTTGCGTGTGGCGAATCTTCTCTTGGGTAAGTGCAATCAATTCCTTTTTATCCAGGAATTCGCCAAAGTAGAGGCGCAGTAGGTAATCGGACTTGAAGGAGTCGTCAGCAAGGTCTGCTTCTAAGGCTTCTTTAAAGGCTGCTTTCCCAGCAGGAGTGATGGCAAAAATATTCTTATTAGGTTTGTCGGACTGCACAACGGTCTCTTTAGTGACGAGGCCGGCTGCTTCCAGCTTCTTCAAGGTCGGATAAATCATGCCATAGCCGCCATCATAGAAATGAATAAGATGCTCCTCAATTCGCTCGCGCAGTTCGTAGCCCGTCAGCGGCTTTTTCATCAGCAAACCTAAGATTATTGCCTGTCCCTTCATGGCACACTCCTTTATACGAGAAATAACTCCATTTATTATATAAAATTATCGTCTTTTGAAAATAAAAATTGTCAAAAGTGAAAGTAAGATTACCGGAAGAGCGTAGCGATAGAGCTTTTTGAAGGCCAAACGGTAGTTCGTCTTACTTTGTGTCTGTACTTTTTGAATGCTTTGGTCGATCACGGGATTACCGGTTTTGGCAGATTTACCGGTGTTACCGGTTGAAGATTGAAGCTTCTTCGTGGCGCTTTGGATAACGATTGGCTTCAATTGAGTTGGCATATCTGACGTCTTAATAATTCTTTCCGCATCTTGGATACTTTCTTTTTTAGCGGATTGTAAGTTGGCATAAAGGCCGGAAACGAAGATGGCCACGGCAAGGACAACACCGACCTGGCGCAAGACACCGGTGACCGACTGTGAGGCAGATAGCATCGGACCGGTAAAGTCGGCTACTGCAGCTGCCGTCACAGGTCCCATAATCATACCGTAACCGGCACCAACTAAGACACCAGCCAAACAAGCCGACCAAACTTGGGTCAAAGCATCCGTGAAGCCATAACTGGCATAACCAGCAGCCATTAGGCATAATCCAACGAAAATTAACCAACGGATACCAGTTTTTTCCTGTAAGAAACCAGCGATTGGTGCCACGATAAAGATGGCAAACATCGTTGGTGTAATCATTAAGGCACCGTTCAAGGTAGAGAAGCCCTCGATGTTGACGAAGTAGGTTGGCAGGATAACCGAAATCGCGACGAGGAAGAGGGATGAAAGCACGAGGACGATACTTGCCCCAGAAAATTGGCGACTGGCGAAGAGGGAAAGCGGAATCATCGGTTCTTTAGCGGTTTTTTCGCGCCAAATGAAAAGGATGAAACTAATTAAAATCAGAGCAATAACCGACAAACTTAAAGGCGATGCCCAGCCCCAAGTGCGACCTTTAATCAATAAAGTCGTCAATGATGCCAAGGTGATGATGGAAAGTAGAGAACCCGGCCAGTCCATGTTTTGCCCTTTGCGTCCTTGTGGTAAAGTTGCGCGATTGAGCCAAGTCATCAACATGATGACAAGGACGAGGGGGATGTTGATGAAGAAAATCCAGTGCCAACTAAGCCACTGGGTGACAATTCCACCGATAATGGGGCCCATCGCGGCTGCTAGACCCTGCGTGGTACCGAGTAAAGCAATTGTATTCCGTCGTGCTGCAGGAGCAGCGGC
Source organism: Eupransor demetentiae (assembly GCF_963930865.1). Taxonomy (NCBI): domain Bacteria; kingdom Bacillati; phylum Bacillota; class Bacilli; order Lactobacillales; family Lactobacillaceae; genus Eupransor; species Eupransor demetentiae. Next base: position 29,205 of record NZ_CAWVOH010000002.1, read on the forward strand.
TTCAATCCCCATAACCATCGCTAATGGCAGGAGTGTGGCTGCTCCAAGGGCCTGAATAACTCGACCGACTAGGAGAAAGGTAAAACTATCTGCCAAACCCGATAGCAGAGAGCCCAGGCCGAAGGCAAGTGCCCCTAGCAGGAAGCAGCGCGTTTTACCCCACATATCAGCAATCCGAGTTAGCGGGATGGTGAGCGAAGCGAAGATGATGGTATAGGCATTTAGCGCCCAAGATAGTGTGTCCAAGTCGGTGTCGAGCGACTCACTAATTGCTGGCAGCGAAACGTTCATGACAGTCGTATCCAGCATACAAATAAAGATGGCTAGCACGAAAATAAGATTGAGGGATTTCTTTTTCATAAAATTTTCTCCTGTTTATATTAACAATATGTATATTAATATTATTAATATAAAAGTCAAGCAAAATAAAAAGCTCCTTGTGGTGAGGGGAGCTTTACTCGACGTTTGGATTTTTGATTTCAATCAATTTTTTCTTGCTGCCATTCGTCAATAATGCCACGCCGGTTGGAAGTTTTGGGAGGCGTCGTAGGAGAATTTTAGAAGGTACTAAAGCGGCAAGGTCAGCCGGAATTTGGTAACGATGAATGAGCATCTGGCCGAACTGGCCACGCATTTCCGCTGGCATATCTAGCAGGGATTGACTGCTTAAAACCAAGTTGAGATTTGATTTGCGTCCTTCACGCAAGATATGAAAGATTCCGTGCCGTTTTAATCTTTCATCGGGACCAAGGTAACGATGGGCTTCGTCGATGAAGATGGCAATCGGAGCTTTCTTACCTGATTTCAAGCGATTATACAAAATACTGTCCATCAGAAAGGAAACCACCTGGGCCTGGATTTGGGGATGGGCTTGCAAAGTTGAAAGGTCGAGAACTAGCGAACGGTGCGAACTGGTTGCCCGGTCAAATTGCTTTAGCACAAAGGTTAAATCGTATTGCAATGGGCTGCCATTCTGCTCCTGAAAGTGGAAAATATGATTTAAGTCGGTATAGGCTAGTTTTTCTTGAAGCGCCATAATTTCCGGCCAATATTTTCTGATAGTGGGCCGATCGGCCTCTTGTCCCAAGACGCTATAATCAGCTCGATCATCAGCAAAAGGGACAACAAACTCCTGGACGATTTGCTTAGCCAGCAAGGAAAGATTGAACTGTCGGTCTGACGGATATAGTTTTTCTTGAGCAGCTTCATAATCGGCAATTGGCAGGTTAATCTTGTTCAGCACACCTTGTGCGCCCTTTTTCTGCTGAATTCGAAGAGAAGTCACCGCGGCCTCAAACTTGCTACTTAATTCAGCATCCCAGTCCAAGCCCAATAAGGGCATCATCTGCTCGGCTGACTGTTCCGCCAAGTCAATAAAGGCGTTTTCACCCAATTTATAAGTCACGTTATTGGCGACTTGCTGGCTGTATTCGCCAGTTGGATCGAAAATAATATTGGTTATGTTCTGCTCTTGTAGCTGGGCCACAATTTGCTTAGCGGTGGTGCTTTTGCCGCTACCGGTTTGGCCGACGATTAGCAGATGACGGCCGAGTAGCTCTGAATAAGTGGGACTAACTTTCTGGCCCCAGCGACCGGTGCCCAGAAGTAGATTGTGCTTGGATTGAGATTTCATGTGCATCCTCTTTTCATAGCTTACCGTGCGCAAGCTTTACAGGCAAACAAAAAAGCCCCGCAGGGCTTTTCATTAAATCGCAAAATACTTCAACAACTTGTCTTCGGACAAGTTCTTTTTTTCTTCGTCGCGGACATCGAGAATGATTTCGCCGGCGTTTAGGACAATCAAGCGATTGCCGTACTTAAGCGCATCGCTCAAGTTGTGAGTAATCATGAGGGCGGTCAGGTGGTTGCCCGTGACTTGTTCGTTGGTGGCGTGCATCAACTGTTCAGAGGTCTTGGGGTCCAAGGCCGCGGTGTGTTCATCCAACAAGAGCAATTCTGGTTTGACCCGGGTGGCCATCAAGAAACTGAGGGCCTGGCGCTGTCCACCAGATAGCGATCCAGTCGGTGTTTGCAAGCGGTCTTCCAAGTTGTTGCCCATGGTAGCCGTAATTTTACGGTATTCGGCCAGCTTGGCGTTGCTCAATCCACGGGGACGCAGGGTACGGCGTTGACCACGTTTTTCAGAGAGAAGCAAATTTTCTGCAACTGACATGCGCGGTGCAGTGCCCATCTTAGGATCCTGGAAAACGCGCCCAATCATCTTAGTGCGTTCAACCGCAGAGTGATGGGTAATGTCCTTGTCGTTGTGCAGGATTTTCCCTTCAGAAACGGCGAGGTCACCGGCGATGGCGTTGAAAAGGGTCGACTTCCCGGCCCCGTTGGTTCCTAGAACCGTGATGAAATCACCGGGGGAGATATCAAAATTGATGCCCTTTAGGATTTGCGTGCCTTGACCAACGGTCACAACCACGTTTTGTAAGGAAATAACAGGCTTAGTCATGTGGACGGACTCCCTTCTTCAAAAGGCCATCGAGCTTCAGCGCCTTGCGGAACTGCGGCAACATCATTGCCAAGGCCAAGATAATTGATGAAATCAAGTTCAAGTCGTTGGTTGAGAAGCCGAGTTGCAAGACGGCCAGCAAAACCAAGCGATAGAAAATCGACCCCATGATAACGGCGACCAAACGGGCATTCAGGCTCAATTCACCGAAGACGACTTCTCCGATGATGATGGAAGCCAGCGCGATAACGATGATACCGATTCCCATGTTAATGTCAGCGTAACCGTTGCTTTGCGCAATAACGGCACCACCAAAGGCAATCATCCCGTTGGAAAGCATGAGACCCATGATGGTCATGCGGTCGGTCTTGATACCAAAGGACTGCGCCATTGTGGGGTTATCCCCGGTCGCGATGTAGGCCTGACCCAGTTCAGTTTGCAAGAACCAGATTAAGGCCAGCACCACGATGGTAATGATAATCAAGCCGACAAAGACGGAGTCGAAATACTTTGGCAAAGACTGTAAGAATTCGCTTGAGAAAATCGTTTTTTGGTTCAGCAGGGAAATGTTGGCCGAGCCCATGATTCGTAGGTTGATGGACAGGCAGGCCGTCATGACCAGGATTCCGGCCAGTAGGATTGGGATTTTTCCCTTGGTGTAGAGGACCCCGGTCGTCAATCCTGCCAATGTTCCGACCAAAAATGCCGCAATTGTTGCCAAAAATGGATTCACGCCGTGGGCAATCATGGCGACCGCGGTGGCGGCGCCCAAGGGGAAGGAACCTTCAACCGTCATATCAGGGAAGTCCAGAATTCGGAAAGTCAGGTAAAGGGCGATTCCCAGGATAGCCCAGAGAATTCCTTGCCCGATGCTAGATACAATTAAACTCATTTGAATACCTCCCCATTTTTCTGGGCCTTTTGAACGAGTGAGTCGGGTAGCTGGATACCGAGCTTTTCAGCTTCCGCCGTGTTCACCACGTAAACACCCTTGGTAACTGAGCGAACTGGCATGTTAGCAGGCTTCTTACCCTTCAAAATTTCGCCAGCCATCAGACCGGATTGGTAACCGATGTCGTATTGGCTAGTCGAATAGGTTGCTAGGCCACCTTCCTTAACCATGGTGTCCATGGCGGGGATGACGGGCACGTTTGCGGCATTGGTAACCGCAACCAAGGTCTTCATAGCTGAGGCAACGCTGTTGTCCTGTGGGGCATAAACGACGTCAACTTGGCTAGCCATGGTTTGCGCGACCTGCTGCATGTCATTAGTAGAAGAAATGGTGTAAAGCTTAACCTTGTAGCCTGCGGCTTTGGCAAGTTTGGCCATTTTCTTGGCATGATAGGTACCACCGTGATCAGAAGTCGTGTAAATAATACCCATGGTCTTGGCCTTGGGAACGACTTCCTTGATAACTTGGAGGTGCTGTTCGAGGGGCGAATCACCGGAAGTTCCCGTGATGTTGGCGCCAGGGTGCTTGATTGATTTCACCAATTCAGCACCGACAGGGTCAGTGACGCCTGCAAGTACAACGGGTGACTGACCGTTAGCTACTTTGGCTAGGGACAAAACGGATGGGGTAGCGATGCCGACGGTGAGGGCGGCATTTTCATTTGAGAAATTTTGGGCCATCGTCTTCAAGTTTGACTGGTTAGCTTGGGCGTTTTGGTAGTCGATTTTGACCGTCTTGCCGTTGACGTAACCTTCGTGCTTGAGACCGTCGACAACACCCTGATGGATTTGATCCAAGGCGGGGTGGGTCACGAGTTGGAGGATTCCAACTGTGGGCATCTTGCCTGATTTACCGGAGTTACCCCCAGTTTGGAAAAAGGCGAAAATCAGGAAGGCTGCTACGGCAGCGATGCAGGTAATAAGGCGTTTGTTCATAAGATTTCTCCCAAAATAAAAGGCTTCGTCCACCCGCAGGTTTTCAAAGCCAAAAAGAAAAGCCTGCAGGGGATTCCCATACAGACTTCTGTGCATTGCAAATTAGCCGGTAGGGACAATACTGATTGTCTCAGCTTGTCCTATCGGAAAGCTGATTACCGGCGCCACCAAAGACGATTAACTTGTGCGGTCTTAATCAACATGAATGCTTGCTCCAAAGTCTTGAATATGTTGTAAGCTTACTGGATTGTTGGGGCGTTGTCAAGTTTTATGGGGAGGTTCTAATGTGTGATAAAATCTGTTTATTGTTTTGCAAATCAAAGGAGTCCACCATGGCCAACGACAACTTTAACGAATGCCCCGTTACTTATACCCTCGACATTATCAATTCTCGTTGGCGGATTTTCATCATCAATGCGCTCCTGCACGATAAGCAGCGTAATTCCGAACTACTAAAATTGCTACCAAATATTTCGCAGAAGGTTTTAACTGAAAATCTTCGATTTCTTGAAGAAAAGAAAATTATTCGTCGTGTCGTTTATCCAGTTATGCCACCCAAAGTGGAGTATGAATTGACGGAATTGGGTGAGAGCATTCGCCCGTTGATCAATCAAATCTATGAATGGGGTACAAAGTACAAGTCCGAGACGCAACCAGAACAATAAGACACCTTGAGGTAAGTAGGTTACTTCAAAGTGCCTTATTGTTTTTTATTTGTTGTTAAGTAAGCTATTTCTAGGACGTCCTTTTAATTAGGAAAGGAAAAATAGTTATGAAAATAGGAATCATTGGCGCTACGGGAAAGTTAGGAAGCATCCTAACTAAAAAGTTGGCGATTGACGGCGAGGATGTCACAGCAATTGTACGTCATCCCGAAAGGCTAAATTCTCGAAAAAATATTCATATTTTGAACAAAGATTTGTTTGATTTGAAGCCCGAAGATGTTCAGATTTTTGATGTGGTTATTTCGACTTATGGTCCGAGTGTTGATAAACCTCAACAGTTAGTTGATGCCATGCAACATTTAGCCGACATTTTTTCAGAGCAAAAAATAAAACTTGTTGTGACTGGCGGAGTCGGGCCGTTGTATCTAGATAATAGTAAGAATTTGCGTGTGGCTGACTCCACCGATGTGCCAAAACCCTTTGTGGCTTTAGCAAAAGCAGAAGCAAAATCCTTCGATATTTTGAAGCAAGCTTACAATGTCGACTGGCTCTATTTTGCTCCAGCATTTGAGCTGTCTACGAATCGCGCTTCAGCACTGGAGTACGTGATTTCAGGCGATGTTTTAAGGTTTGCCGATGATGGTACGAGCTCGTTATCGTACGAATTGTATGCTGATGCAATTGTCAATTTGATTCAAACAAAACCATCAATCAGCCATGAAATTATTTCCGTTTCAGAAAAATAGGGTGAGTTCTTGAAGAAAAATATTGTCATAACTGGCGGCACATCTGGTGTCGGCCTCGCCATCGCAAGAGATTTGGATGATGGCGAAAATGAAATAATGATTGTCGGAAGAAGCAGGGAGCATGGGCTTGAGTCATTAAATTCACTTTCTAATCAAGTTCATTTTTTCCAGGCGGACTTGACCTTGGATTCAGATATTGAAGAATTACGAAACATAATAGTAGAAAAATTTGCTAGAGTGGATAGCCTAATTTTAAGCGCTGGGGTTATGCCAAAGAATACGAAAGAAAATATTGCTGTTAATTTGGTTAGCCATTATCGAGTGGCAATTGAACTTGCGCCGCTGCTTAACAACGGACGAGTTCTGCTCGTGTCTGGCAATCCTCGAGCAGTGACAACGATGCCCATCTGCGAAAGCCAAAGTACTCGCATGGAAGTGGCAGGATGGATTGTCACTCATAAGACATTATTAATGATTTATTTGGCGAATGAGCTACGTAGTCGGAATATTTCCGTTAACACTTTCTTCCCAGGTGATGTCCGGTCAAACTTGATGCCTTACACGCGCGATTTGTTAAAAACAGATGTTCTAATCGGAAAATATCTGGTCCTTGATCAAAATATTGAGGGTGTTACCGGAAAGTTTTTTGATGAAAACGGAGCAGAAGTCACCATGAATCCTAAAAAGTACAACTATAAAAAAGCGCAGGAAGTGTTGGCGTCCTATTTACCAATATAAAAACCACCGAAATTAACTTCGGTGGTTTTTTAAATCGCTAATTTTTCAACTTCACTTACTGGTAACAATTTGTATTTCAAAATCATTTTGATGGCGTAAGGGTATAAACTTCCATGCATTACCACGGGATCGTTTTTCGATATTTCGCCATCAGCCACGTATTTTTCAGCAAATGGCCCTACAATTGCAGGGTCAAGATTGAAGGATGCTTGAGCATCACTTGTGAGTCCCTCAATCATATATTTCTTTCCAGTAGTCATGATAGCACCTCCTTGTGTACGTCTCTATAATCGTTATTTATAACGGTCTCGTCAACATTTGTCTATAGTTTTATCCGCTTATGCCCGAAAATCAGCCAATTATGCCAAAAACTAGACGATTTCCACTATGTGACGTAAACGCTCGTTACAATTGAAAAAGTAAAAATCAATAGATTGCGAGTTACCCACCCATGACAAAAACAAATGTCTTTGCTTTGAAAAGCGCTCTTGCTGGATTCTTGATTGCCTGCGTCGTTTTGGCAATTTTTGCCTTCTTTAAACCGCTAACAGCTATGAACTATGCCTTTCCTTTTTTGATGGCCTTGGGATCTTTCCTCTATGGAAGGTACGTTCAGAACAAGGAAGAAAGAATTGACTTGAACTTGGTGTTGATGGCGATTACGTTGGTCTTTGCTTTTGGAAGTTTGGGTCTCTGATCCAAAATTCGTTCGCTTATGATCCAAATCTGATTAGCTGTGCCAAAAATCGACTAAATGATTTCCTCCTCCGGGAACCCTCGATATGATGAATACATCATAAATTAGGAGGAGAAATATTTATGAAGAATTTTGTTAAGTTTGCGGCGGTGACATTGTCAGCCGCTGCAGCATTGTTGACTGGAGTGGCCAATAAGGTGGCACACGCAGATGGTGCAGCACCGACGGCGGCTATGACTGTTGCGGTTGCTGATGTGAATGTTCCAGCTTCGGGAGAAGCCGTGGATGTGACACGCGCGAACCCGCAGGGTATTTTTCATCAAGGTAAGACTGCTGTTAAATATGTAGGCGGTACTATTGTTCGGATTTACCTAAGTCGAGATGATGCTAAGCGTGCAATTACGTCAGGTGCTTCATTGGCCGGTACTTTTATTCCGGCTCCACAAGTTAAGGCAGCTATGGCTGTTTTGGGAGTAGGTGGACAGTATTTCCCTGGTGGAATTCAATTTGATTTCAATCCATTTGGTTTTGGTAGCAAAATCTCTAACGTTCATTTTCAATAGATGAGCAGTAATAACTAAAGGAACTTATTCGATATGATTGCAATTTTAAAAGACGCATTTAAAGAAATTTCGTTGACGGTGGGCTACTTCTTCATAGCTGTGCTTGCGATTTCATGGGTAGTTCCAGATTTTATGATGAAAGTTGCTGATCAACGAAATTATCTTACGGTCTTATTTGTACTGATGTTCGTTAGCTTTATTGTCTATCGCAGTCGTAAGAAATAATTAGTGCGCGGGTTCAGAGAAGGAAAGAGCTTCCTATTATAGGAAGCTCTTTTTTAGTGTTAGAATGGTTTAAATGACGAAGGGAGCAATTATGTCTTCTAATAACCTTTTAAAAGATACGGTCTGGGTTGCCCTTGGTGGCGCAGTTGGCGGTGGCTTACGCTTTTTGCTGGGCCAAGTTCCGCTGATTGGTTCCCTTCCTTGGATGACCATGTTGATCAACTGGTTGGGTGCTTTCTGCTTGGCCTTTCTTGGAACATATTTGTCAGAAAATGACAGCCCGTTTAAACCCTGGGAAAGCGTCATTGGAACTGGTGTTCTGGGTGGTTTCACGACCTTTTCCACGATGATTCTTAATTATTATCAAGAAAGTCTTTTTGTCGGCATCATTTACCTACTGGCAACAGTCATTGGGGGAATGATCATGGTCCGTATCGGACAGCAGTCTGCTCATAAAGTAGGAGGCCAGCATGTTTGAAAAACTCTTACTTGCCATGTTGGGTGCGGGCATCGGAACGGCTATCCGCTTCTTAATTATTGCTGCTTGGCCAAGTCAGCCTAAGTACTTTACCGCTATTCTAGGAGTTAATGTCTTGGGCGCCGCAGCAATGGGTCTGCTCTATGGTGCGCAGATTAATGACACGAACTTCCTCTTCCTAGGAACTGGCATCCTGGGTGGACTAACTACTTTTTCAACCATGATGACTCAATCAGCGCAACATGACCAATTAAGCCGTCAAATCGGTTATTTATGCCTACAAGTGCTACTCGGCATGCTGGCTTTTGCCCTCGCCGCCATGTGCGCACCTGCACTTTTCTAATATGCTATAGTACTCAATATTGTGAGGTAAAGAAAAATGAGTAAAATCGCTGTCATTATCGACTCTTCAGCCGCCATCCCAGCGGAAAAACGAAATCATTACCATCTATTTCAAGTCGACGTGCCCATCCTTTTCGGTGACGAAACCTATTTAGGCGACAAGGACATTCATTCCCTGGGCCAGCTGGTGGACATGATTAAGGAAAAGAAGGTCTTGCCAACCACGTCCCAACCAACGCCGGGACAGTGGGAACAAGCCCTTAACGATGCCAAAAATGCCGGTTATGACCAAGCGGTGATTATCACTTTGTCATCCGGAATTTCAGGCGCCTTCCAAACCGCTACGCTCGTGGCACAGGGTTACGAAGGCATGGGTCGCGTTGAAGTTTTGGATTCACGTTTGACCAACATGGGGGCTGGTGAACAAGCGATTTTGGCCTCCGTCCTGGCTGAAAAGGGTCATGACATGGACGAAATTTTGACTAAAGTCGCAGAATTGCGTGCTAGCTTAGATGTTCGCTTCGTGGTCAACGACATTTCCCATTTGCAGCGAACAGGTCGCTTGTCACGCGGTCAGGCTTTGATTGGTGGTTTGCTAAACATTAAACCTCTGCTAGCTTTCGATATTGAAGGTGACGGTAAAATCGGTGCCGTTGGCCGTGCTCGTAAAATGTCAGGTGCCCGTCTTGAAATCAAGACGGCGCTCGACGAATACTTGCGCAAAATCAACTATCCGGTGCGCGCCTATGTCGTCGACGGAAATAACCCTAAGCTGGGGGACAAATGGCTCAAGGAATTCCAAACAGAATATCCAGCCATCCAGTTCGAACGGGCTAGCATGGATCCAGTCATTGGGGTTCACACTGGTGACGGTGGGATGGCCCTCATTTGGTCGCGCGATTGGGAATCAATGGTATAAATTAAACTTAAAAAAACAGCCTCCGCTGCCGCGGAAGCTGTTTTTAGTTTACAATAGTTGTAATCGCTTACTTGCTGGTGTAATCCTTGATGCCCAAGCTAGGGTCAAGTTCACCGTTTTGACCAGACAAGCTGTAGCGCAAGTACTTTGGATCAAGGTCGACCTTCATGTGTTCGTTCATTTGGTCGAGCGAGTAAGGCTTTGCGTACACGTCGCCCAAGTTGCTTGAAATCTTTGCACCAAATTCGTGCAAATCAGCATCCTTGTTCACAAAGACAAGGTTGAATGACAAGGCCAAAGTGCAGTTGGCTTCATCTGAGAATGGTCCAACACCATCGTCGAAGTCTAAAACAATCTTGGCATCGTTCTTCAAGTACTTCTGAAGACGGTCCTTAGCAGCATCAGTAAATGTGATATCCATGAGTCTTCCTCCTAAATCAATTTTCATACATAGTATAAGAAAATTTGGGAAGAAAGTCAATTGGTATAGTTGCGATTTTTATTAAAATAGCGAATCATTTTCGTGTTATCAACCGATAATAAAGCCGAAAGCGAGTCTTTTCCATGCAAAAACGTTCAAAAACATATCAAATTGTCTATGAGGTTTTAAACGCGTCCACCCACGGCGTTGGTTTTCTCTTAGCTGCCATTGCCGGAATTGCTTTGCTCTTTCATATTTATCACGAGGGGCCGGTTTCTTCCTTAGAGTTGGCTGCTGTCGTGATTTACATTATTAGTATTGCGACCTTCTTGTTAGCTTCGACGCTTTTTCACGCTTTGATTTTTACCCGGGCCGCGAAACTTTTCCAATTCTTTGACCACGCCGGCATTTACTTGGTGATTTTGGGATCTTATACACCCTTCACCTGGCTCGTCCTAAAAGGCTGGGTCGGCTGGGCCATCTGGGGAACGATCCTGGCGATGACCATTGCGGGGATGGTTTACGATTTGTTCCTAGTTGGGCGCTGGCCATGGGTCTCCGTGACCATCTACTTGATCATGGGCTGGTTAATTATTTTGGCCATGCCAATCCTATGGGGTGCCTTGGCTCACACGGCTTTTTGGTTACTACTAGCTGGTGGGGTGGTTTATTCCCTCGGTACGATCTTTTACCTGATTCCTAAGATCCCGATGGGCCATGTTTACTGGCACGTTTTCGTTTTGGTTGGTGCGGGCTTGATGTATGCATCAGTTTACATTACTTTGTGAAGAAATTTTGGACATTCAGCAACAAAGCGGAATAATGTTGCGTTCAGGTTACACCAGTATTACAAAACAGTTTCAAAGATTACTGCCAAGTGACAAAAGGTCTTAAATTGCAAATTTATTCGCTTTTTGTATTCTATTTGTATTATTAAAGCGTTTTAATCTATTTCATGACCGGTTATAATTATATGTGAACCAATGATAATTCAGCGATTGGGAATTAGTGAAGTCAGGTGGACGGTTCGTTCAACTTTGCTAGTCCGACGCGGGATACGGGTCCTACAATTCCCGGTCTCGAGGTCAACTATCAGAGCGCGGATGGTTGTTATCAACTTTCAACATTATGACCCAAACGGCATGTGCGAAGTTCCGGGGAATAAGCGTTTGCAAGTGGGAGTTTACAAACGTTTTATTTCTTCAAAGGTTTATACCTAATAAAAGAACAGTTGATACTTCGGTATTACTGTTCTTTTATTTTGTCCTTTTTTCGGGCAGTGGGTATAATGAAAAACAATGAAACTTTGTGAAATTTGAGGGCAATGATGAAACCACTCGACTATCAGTACCAATCAGCTTGGCAGTATACGACCCCGTCTAAGCAACAATCGCCAATTGATATTAAAAAGACGGCTTTAAAAGCTGGCGAAGCCGACGAACTGGTCTTTCTGCCAGCTTCTCCCGCAATCAAATTGGACCCGCGCCTTTCCGGTTTGCAATTCATGGCAAAGGGGCACTTTCTATTAAATGGCCAAGATTGGGAAGTGGAGCGTTTCCACTTTCATGATGGTGCCGAACATACTTTTGATGGCCAGCGCTATGACATGGAAGGGCACATTGTCACACAACGCGGCAAGGAAACCATGGTCATCGCTTTCATGGGGCAGGTCGACCTTGCTGCAAAAAGCCTGGACCTGCCTGACTTATTTGAGGGTCAGGCGGAGACTTTTGATCTAGCTGAATTTTTGCCGGTGACGAAGAAATCCTACACATATACGGGTACCTTGACCACGCCGCCGCTCATGCAGGGCGTCCGCTGGTATATTTTGGCAGAACCTTTGAAAATTACCGCTGCTGATCTGGCTGCTGTTCATGCCAATTATCCTGCCAATCATCGCCAAGAACAGCCAATTATGGGACGAACGGTTGTCGAACACGCTTTAAATCTCGTAGTAAAAGAGGCCGCTGATTAATGGAAACTGAAAAGATGAATACGAACCGATTGACTAAGGCTGCTTTGGTCGTCGCCGCTGCTCTTTTTATGCAGATGTTAGATAGTACGATTGTGACGACGGCTCTGCCAGTTATTGGAAGAGACTTATCCGTTTCACAAAGTACGGCGAGTTTGTTGATTTCGGCCTACATGTTGGCCGCGGCCACTTTTATCCCCTTGTCAGGTTGGTTGGCCCGCCGTTTGCCTCGTAAAAGATTGTTTCTCTGGGCTGTGGCACTCTTTACTTTGTCATCCGTTTTGGGTGGTTTGGTTAACAATCTTCCGCTTTTGCTCGGTATGCGTGTTTTGCAAGGAGTTGCCGGGGCCTTGATGGTGCCAGTCGGCCGTTTGATTATCTTGGAAAATACTGAATCAAAAGATTTGCTGCGAATGCTTTCTTACCTGGTATGGCCGGCCTTGATTGCACCAGCGATTGCGCCCTTGTTGGGTGGTTACATTATTTCTTACCTCACTTGGCACTGGATTTTCTTCTTAAATCTACCCATTGGACTGGGCATCATCTTATTTGGTCATCGTGTCATCCAAGACTTTAGCAAGACGGAAAAAGTCGACTTTGACCTGCCTGGCTTTATCCTTGTTGGCTTGAGCGTTTTGGCGCTTTTGATTTCGTCCGACTTGCTTGGTGACGGAATCGAAATGCTGCCTTGGGGTAGTGCACTCTTACTTGTGGCGATTGCCGTTGGTTATTTCGCAGTGCGCCACTTGCGTCGGGCATCGGAGCCGCTCTTTTCTCTGGCTGCTTTGAAGGTGCCAACTTTCCGAGTGTACCAGAGTGGCGGTTCGATTTTCTGGATGACCATCGGAGCCTTGCCCTACATGATGACCTTGCTGTTGCAGGTGGTCTTTTCTTGGTCAGCAGTGACTGCCGGGACCTACGTTATCTTTATTTTCTTGGGGAATTTGGCGATTAAGCCCTTTACCACGCCGATTATCGAACGCACGGGTTATCGTTTAGCCATCGTGATTGGCTTGGTTCTAGCAACCTCATCAACGGTTGCCTTTGCCTTCATGACCCCTGAAACGATGAAGTGGTGGATTGCCACGGTAGCCTTTGTTTCCGGAGTTGGTCGCTCCCTTTGTTTGACTTCCTACAACACCTTGAGTTTTGCTGATTTAGACCGTGAAGAAAAGAATTCAGCCAATACTTTCCAATCCGTTGTTCAAATGTTGGCCCAAGGGTTGGGCGTTGGGGTTGCCGCGATGATTGTGGCCATTTTGCAGCAATACTTTTCGACGGCAGCTGCCTACAAGGGTACTTTCATCCTATTAGCTTTAATTTCAATTTATCCTCTAGCTGAAATACTAACTTTACCAAAGGATGCTGGAGCACAGACTTTACATCACAAAGGAGAATGAATGCTTTCATATAAAGAAGATTTTTACCAAGCCGTCAACGGCGAATGGATTGATCAGGCTGAAATTGCGCCCGATAAGCCTTCGACCAGCAGCTTTAACGATTTGAGTCAAAAAATTGAAAAAATCGAACGCGCTGACTTAGCCGCCTTTGAAGCCGGAGAAAAAGAAATTCCTGCCAATCTGAAGGGCTTTGTTGCTATGCATCAGCTCACCAAGGACTGGGATACCCGCCAGGCAGCCGGAACGAAGGAAGCGCAAGCATGGTTGCATCGCTTAAGTGACATTCAAGATTGGCAAACTTGGCAAAAGGCTGAAGGTGAATTGCTCAAGGACGGCTACAGTACGCCGCTCGAATTTTATGTTGCGCCTGATTCAAAAGATACAAGCATCAATGAACTTTGGTTGAGTACGCCGGATGTGATTTTGCCAGATACGACAACTTATGACGATGCGGAGCAATCGCAGCGGATGCTTGCTTTATGGCAAAAGATGGTCTTGGAATTGCTGCCACATTACGGCTATAGCGAAGCGGAAAGTAAGGACTTAGTTGAAAAAACTTTGGCTTTTGACCGCTTGTTGGCAAAGTATCTGTCCAGCAATGAAGAAATGTCCGATTATTGGAAGAACTACCATCCCACTGACTTGGCCGACTTACAAGCTAAGCTATCCGACTACGATTTGTCATTTGTTCTGCAAGAAACGATGGGGCAAAAGATTGACCGTTTGATTATTTCAGATGCTAAGTTCTGGAATGCTGCTTCGAAAATTTATACGGCCGAAAACTTTGAAGAGATTAAGGCTTGGTCGTTGGTTCAAATGGCCTTACAAATGGCGCCGATGTTATCCAATGATTTGCGAATTTTAGCTGGTCAATACGGCCGTGCGCTTTCAGGAATCCAGGCGGCAAGTGGTCCCGAAAAGTCAGCCTTCAAGCAGGCCCGGGCTTTCTTCGCCCCACTGGTCGGCCGCTGGTATGGTCAAACTTACTTTGGTCCTCAAGGTAAGGCGGATGTGACCGCCATGGTTAAAAAGCTTATCAAGATTTATCAAAGTCGTTTTGATCAAAATGATTGGTTGAGCCCAGAGACTTTGAAAGAAGCAAAGGTAAAGCTGAATGCGCTCAAGATTCAAGTTGGTTACCCCGAACGGGTGCCTGCTTACTTAGAAAAGCGCGTAGTTGATACTAATCAGTCATTATTGGCTAATGCCATGCGCTTTAGTAAGGAAAGTATCGCCTTTCATTTGGCCAAGTGGCACCAAAAGCCTGATGACGAAATCTGGTCAATGTCAGCCGATACGGTCAACGCTTACTACAATCCCGACTTCAACCAAATTGTCTTCCCAGCCGCTATTTTGCAGGCACCGTTTTACAGTTTGGAACAAAGTGATACCGAAAATCTCGGTGGGGTTGGATCAGTTATTGCCCACGAAATCACCCATGCCTTTGATACCAACGGAGCTCGCTATGATGAGCACGGTAATTTGAAAGAATGGTGGCAGCCGGTGGACTTCGAACAGTTCGAGAAACGGACTAAGTTGGTTGAAGAACAATTCGACGGCTTAGAAAGTGGGGGTGCCAAGGTTAATGGCCACCTAACAGTTTCTGAAAACGTTGCCGATCTTGGTGGCCTATCAGCCGCTTTGTCAGCAGCCCAGGAAAAGGCTGACTTTGATGCGCAGGAATTCTTCAAGAACTTCGCCCGCATCTGGAGGCAAAAGGCGAGTCAGGAATACTTGCAATTGTTGGCCGCCATCGATGTGCATGCACCAGCTCGTTTGCGTGTGGACGTACCTGTTAAAAACTTCGATGCCTTCGCAAAGGCCTTCGATGTTCATGATGGGGATGGCATGTGGCTTGCGCCTGAAAAGCGTGTTCAAATTTGGTAAGCATGCCTTTAGTTTAAGGGCGACTCAAACAACTTTTTAGGGATTTGGCATAGTTGACTGAAATTCAGTCATTTTCGGATAAAATGCGTTATTTTGCTTGTCATGGCAAGTAAAGCTTGTTATTATTAGATAGTTGTTTGAGACATCGGGAGTGTAGCGAAGTCTGGCTAAACGCGACGGACTGTAACTCCGTTCCTTCGGGTTCGTAGGTTCGAATCCTACCGCTCCCATCGCCGCGCAAGCGGCCAAATTCAACTGCCCCTTGGCCAAGTGGTAAGGCAGAGGTTTTTGGTACCTCCATGCGCTGGTTCGATCCCAGCAGGGGCAACTAATTAAGCAGTCTTCGGACTGCTTTTTTTGCGCAGTAAAAAACTCCTCGTTTGAGGAGTTTTCTTTTTATAAAATCACAACGCCAAGAAGACTGACTTCGTGACCCGCTTCGATTGGTAAATCGGGGTAGTTAGCATTCAGTGAAACCAAACGACGGCCCGCCTTGTCGTCAATGTACTTTTTGACGTAGGCCTGCTGGTCGTAGTTGGCAATCACGATTTGGCCGGAGCGAACCGCTGTTGTTTTTTTGACGAAAATCAGTTCTTGGTCACTAAAAAGGGGCAACATGGAATCGCCGGAAACCCGCACGGCAAAGTCGTAATCGGGGATAGGCCCGTCGAAGGCCTCGCTTTCTGGCTTGGGTTCGGATAAGTACTGACCGGTACCGGCGGAAACGGCTCCGTAGACTTCGACACTGCCGTTTTGACGGCGGTGAGCAGCGAATTCGTCCTTATTGTCTGCCCGTAGGTTCTTGGCAAACTGGACGACTTTTTCTTGCTGGCCGGGGTTTAACTGCTGGAATTCTTGGTAAAATTCCTGCCAATTTTGACTAGCAGGATCATCAATAATGAGGGCAGGTGGAATCTGGAAAAAATCAGCAAGAATGCGGACATAGGACATCTGGATATCGCCACCATGCTCCCAACGGGAAAGCATGCTTTTGCTGATATGAGAATCATACTTTTGATTCAATTCCTGTGCCAAACGGTCGAGGGAAAGCTGGCGTTTGTTTCGTAATTTTTTAAGTTGTTCCGCAAAGTCCATTCATCTTTCCTCCAGTGAGAATGATTATACCATAATAGTTCCTATTTAGGAACATTGCAGTTGACAGCAGACTTTTCAGCGGGTAGAATGACCTTGTTCCTGAAAAGGAACGACAAGGAGACCTCATGCCTAAACGGATTCGAGAACCGTATTACGACCTTAAAGACTGGATGAACCGGCAAGGTGTTAGCCAGATTGATTTGGCGCGCACCTTGGGAACAACCAGCAATTATATAAACAAGAAGATCAATGGCACGGGTGCCGATTTCCGCTTATCTGAAGTCCGTCTTTTAGTGGCGGAGTACCATATGCCGGCGGATATTTTTTTTAAAATTGAAGTTCCTATAAAGGAACAAGGAGAAACTGACCGTTAATTGTGCCTTGCTTTTGACTACTTTTGCTCAATTTATCGCATTTACAAGACATGTCGGTTTTTTTGCTTTATAATTGTCACTGTTAAATAAATTAATTTTGGAGGCAATAATGGC
Organism: Eupransor demetentiae; assembly: GCF_963930865.1. Taxonomy (NCBI): domain Bacteria; kingdom Bacillati; phylum Bacillota; class Bacilli; order Lactobacillales; family Lactobacillaceae; genus Eupransor; species Eupransor demetentiae. Next base: position 46,189 of record NZ_CAWVOH010000002.1, read on the forward strand.
AAAATTGACTGTCACAGATTTGGAACTTGCTGGTAAGAAAGTATTGATGCGAGTTGATTTCAATGTGCCCATCAAGAATGGCGTAATTGGAAACGACAACCGTATCGTTGCTGCTTTGCCAACGATTAAGTATGTATTGGAACACAACGGCCGTGCCGTTTTGTTCTCACACTTGGGTCGTGTTAAGACTGAAGAAGACAAGAAGGAATTGTCTTTGGCTCCAGTTGCTAAGCGCTTGGGCGAATTGTTGGGTAAGGAAGTTACTTTCATCCCTGAAACTCGCGGTGCTGAATTGGAAGCTGCTATTGATGCTTTGCAAGACGGCCAAGTATTGATGGTTGAAAACACTCGTTTTGAAGATGTTAAGAACGGTGAATACGTCAAGTTGGAATCTGGTAACGACCCTGAATTGGGTAAGTACTGGGCTTCATTGGGTGACGACCTCTTCATCAACGACGCCTTCGGAACTGCCCACCGTGCCCACGCTTCTAACGTTGGAATCGCTTCAAACGTTGACCAAGCTGCAGCCGGCTTCTTGATGGAAAAGGAAATCAAGTTCTTGGGTGACACTGTTGATAACCCTAAGCGTCCCTTCGTCGCTATCATTGGTGGTGCCAAGGTTTCTGACAAGATTGACGTTGTGAAGTCACTTTTGAACAAGGCCGATAAGGTTATTGTTGGTGGTGGAATGGCCTACACTTTCGATGCCGCTAAGGGTAACAAGATTGGTAAGTCATTGTTCGAAGAAGATAAGGTTCAAACTGCTAAGGATTTGATGGAAGAAGCTGGCGACAAGCTGGTTTTGCCTGTTGATTCTGTTGCAGCTGACGCCTTCTCAAACGACGCCAAGACTGAAGTTGTTGATGCAACTGCAGGTATCCCTGATGGTTACATGGGTCTTGATATCGGACCTAAGTCAGTTAAGTTGTTCCAAGACGTTTTGGCAGATGCTAAGACTGTTGTTTGGAACGGACCTATGGGCGTTTTCGAAATGCCTAACTTCGCCAAGGGTACTTTGGCCATTGGAGAAGAATTGGTTAAGGTAACTGAAAACGGTGGTACGACTATCGTTGGTGGTGGTGATTCAACTGCTGCCGTTCAGGCCTTGGGTGTCGCTGACAAGTTGTCACACATCTCAACTGGTGGTGGAGCTTCCCTTGAATACTTGGAAGGTAAGCCATTGCCTGGTATTACTTCATTAACGAATAAGTAAAAATGAAAAACGCCTTTGGCGTTTTTTTTATCCCCTAAACAATCCACCGTTATGCTGTTTATGCCACTTAGCTTTATCTTTGGAACTGGTAAGCGTATAATTGTGACAATCGATTTACGACGAGGTGACCCTTTTGGATGATCAAATCTTAGCAAGTGAACAGAAGTACTTAGATAAAACCTTAAATGCGATTCATGAAAGCCTGGAAGATACCAAGGCAGAGATTATTCGCTCGAATAAAAACATTGATGATGCAGCTAAGGGCTGGGACGATGTCCGCCTGAAGACGAGTACCTATTCAGGGATTGTCGAAACGGCTATGTCTGTTCGCCAGCAGCAACAGTTGATTGCGGAACGCGAAAGTTCCAAGAGCCGTGCTGAACAGCGCTATCAAACTTTGCTTAAGCAAGAAGATAAGCCTTACTTTGCCCGAATTGATTTTTCCGAAATCGACGGGGAGGGAGAGGGCAGCGAAACTATCTACATTGGTTTGGCTTCTTTTAGCGACGAAGAAAATCATTTCTTGGTCTACGATTGGCGTACGCCGGTTGCCTCGATTTACTATGACGGTGGGATTGGTGAAGTGGATTACAACACGCCGGCCGGCCCACAAAAAGCTAATGTTACCTTGAAACGCCAGTTTGAAATTGAAGACGGCGTAATCGTCACGCTTTTTGATACCGAAGAAGCCATCGGGGACGCGATGTTGCTGAATGCTTTGTCCGGTGAGTCGACGACCAAGATGAAGTCGATTGTGACGACCATCCAAAAGGAACAAAACAAGATTATTCGTGATACCCATTCCGACTTGCTCTTTGTTCAGGGAGCGGCTGGCTCGGGTAAGACGGCCGCCATTTTGCAGCGCGTGGCCTACCTTCTGTATCGTTACCGCGGTAAGCTGACGTCTGGGCAAGTGGTTCTTTTTAGTCCGAACCAGTTGTTTAACGACTATGTTAATGAAGTCTTGCCAGAACTTGGTGAACAAAACCTCGTTCAGATGACTTTCTTCCAGTATGCATCGCGGCGTTTGCCACGGATGAATGTGGAAACCTTGTCCGAACGTTTTGAATCACAAAGTGAACACCGCGACATTGACCAGATGTTGGGCTCGCTAAAGGCTTTCCGAGCTGTTGGAAAATATGCACAATCCCTTAACACGGAGGGAGCCCGCTTACGCAACCTCGTTTTCCATGATCAGGTCTTGATTAGTAAGGAAAAGATTGCGGAAATTTACTATCAATATAATGAAAACTACCGTTTGTCTCAGCGTTTGGAAGCGACTCAAGAAGCTTTGATGCGTTCTTTGCGCAGTCAAATCGGTCATCAAATGCAGCAAGACTGGGTCGAACTGGAAATTGAAAACTTGTCCAAGCAAGAATATGACGACTTGATTGGTGCTGGTAAAACCCGCCTTGGCGATGACCAAGAGGGGGATGCCGCCGCTCAAACGCGTATGGCGCAAATGGGACGTGGTCCACAAGAACGTGAATTCAGCAGTGAAAAGGCAGAACGGCGCTTTTTGGCCAAGCAAATTGTCACGCGCGAATTGAAGCCTTTGGCTCGTAAGATTCGCCGCGCGGCCTTCCTCAACATCAACGCCCAGTTCGTTGACTTGCTTCGTCGTTTGCCGGAATATCTTGATATGGCCGCCTTTGGTGTGAAAGAAGCTGACTGGCAGGCTTATGTCGAGAGTACAATTGCTGCCCTCAAAGAACACAAAATGTCTTTGAGCACGACGACCATGTACCTTTACCTTTATGATTTAATGACGGGAAAACATGGTCAGCGCGATATTCGTTTCCTATTTATTGATGAAATTCAAGATTACACGCCCTTCCAATTGGCCTTCTTGAAGTTCTCATTCCCATTGGCCAAGTTCACGGTGCTTGGGGACTTAAACCAAGCAATTTTCACCCAGGACAATGCCAACAATTTGGAAGATGATTTCGCCTCACTATTTGACCCCGATAAGGTCAGCGAAGTTGAGTTGAACCAAACCTACCGTTCAACCCAGCAAATTACCGACTTTACTAAGGGGATTTTGACCAACGGCCGTGCCATTGAGGCCTTTGATCGTGCTGGGGATAAGCCTGTTCTTAAACTACGAAAGAGCCATACCGACGCTTTGCAAGCTCTGAAAGATCAGCTTAAGCAAAACGATGCAGATCACGAATCAACCGCCATCATTACTCAATCTTTGTCCGAGGCTAAGCAACTCGCTGAAGAGTTGAAGGATGAAAAGGTAACCTTGATTCAATCCGAAAACCAGCGTTTGGTTACCGGTGCCATTATTGTGCCGTCCTACCTTGCCAAGGGATTGGAATTTGATGCCGTCATTATTTGGCAAGCAGATAAGAAGCATTACAGTGATGAACGCCAGCGCCGCTTGCTCTACACCGTTGCCTCACGTGCCATGCACCGTTTGACCCTAATTGGTGAGGGGGAAGCATCACCGCTACTGAAGCAGGTTGATGCCGACCTCTATGAAGAGGGTTAATCATGGACGAAATTATTAATGCGATTCTAAAAAAATACCAGGACAACTTTATGGTGATTGGCCTCACGGGTTCCGTTGCCGTGGGCAAGTCAACCTTGGCCGAACGCCTTGCTGATGCATTGAAGCAAAAGGGACTCAAAAGTCAGGTTCTGTCGACCGATAATTTCTTACATTCAAATGCCGAGCTCAAAGCAGCCGGCATTTTTGATCAGAAGGGCTTTCCCCAGTCTTATAAACTCGATGAACTCGAACAACTCATTCAAGATTTCCGGCAGGGGAAAAGTCATGTAAGTACACCGATTTATCAACAGCGCTTAGCCGACATTGTCCCGGATGAAAAGTTAACCATCGACCGTCCCGACGTCTTGATTATTGAGGGGGTTGTCGCTTTGCAATTTAGTGCCAACGCCTTGGACCTTGGTATCTACATTGATGCGAAGTTGGATCACATCAAGGCTTGGTACCTCAGCCGCAACCTACTCGAGACAGCGCTTTCGCGTAACAATCCTAATTCTTGGCGCTACCAATATGCCAAGCTGCCCCTGGATGATTTCACAAGTTTGGCCTTGCAGGTCTGGGAAAAGACCAATCAGACTAACCTTGACCGCTACATAGCACCGAGTGCAAAACGCGCGGATTACTTGGTAAAGTTGGATTATTGGCATCAGGTTGCATCGGTTACTTTAACTTCGCGCAACACTGAGCAAAATTGACGTATCCTTGTGAAAGTGTAAAATGACCTGTTGTGTTATTTTGTCTTTAAACAAAGAAGATTATAGGAGAACGAACTATGTCTGAAACTAGTCAAGACATGCATGGCAAACCGATTAACAAAATCGCCATGATGGCCCTTTTGATGATTGGGTCTTTTGTCATTATTTTGATGCAGACGTCTTTGGGAACTGCGCTTCCTACCTTGATGACTGCCTTTAATGTCGACACCGCTACGGTTCAGTGGTTGACGACGATTTTCTTGATGGTTAACGGGATTATGGTGCCGGTTTCGGCTTACCTGAACACCCGCGTACCGACGAAGGCCCTTTACTTGGCCGCCATGGTGATTTACATTGCCGGAACGACTTTGGCCCTCGTTACACCATCGCAACACGATTACTTCTGGATGATGATGGTTGCCCGTGCCTTGCAGGCCATGGCAGCTGGAATCGTAATGCCCTTGATGCAGGTTGTTGCCCTGGCCCTTTTCGGTGAAGAATCCCGTGGAAAAGCCTTGGGAATGGTTGGTTTGGTCATTGGAATGGCCCCTGCCATTGGACCTACTCTTTCTGGTTGGATTTTGGATAAGGATCACAGTTTCTTGGGCTTGACCCTTGCCGGTGACTGGCGTTCAATTTTCTCCGTGGTATTGCCAATTGCCATCCTAGTTTTGGTGCTTTCCATCATTTACTTCAAGGATGTTTTGCCAACTTCAAAGGTCAAGTTGGATATCCGTTCTTTGATTGAATCAACGGCCGGATTTGGCCTCTTGCTCTTCGGTTCTGCCATGGTTTCCGACCACGGTTGGGGTAACTTTACTTGGGTTATCGCACCAATGTTGGTTGGTTTGCTCATCATTGCCGAATTTGCCTGGCACCAATACCACATGGAAACGCCTTTCTTGGACCTTTCCGTCCTCAAGAATCGTCAATTTGCCATCACGACGGCCTTGGTATGTTTGACCTTTATCGCCATGATTGGTGTTGAAATGGTCTTGCCGATCTACATGCAGCAAGTTCGTGGTTTGACCGCCTTGCACTCTGGTTTGAGCTTATTGCCAGGGGCCTTGATGATGGGTGCTTTGTCACCAATCGCCGGTTCTTACTACGATAAGCACGGCGCTCGTAACTTGGTTATCTTTGGTTTCTCACTCGTCTTTATTGGAACCATACCGTTCTACTTCTTGACGGAAACCACGCCAACCATTTACATCACGACGCTTTACACTTTGCGTATGGCTGGAATCGCCTTGACGATGATGCCTTTGACGTCATCAGCCATGGGTGTTTTGATGCAAAACCAAGTTGCCCAGGGAACTGCGGTTAACAACACTTTCCGTCAGGTTGCCGCTTCACTTGGTACGGCTATCTTGTCGTCAATCATGCAAAACGTGATTAACAACAATACGCCGGCTAACAGCTTGAAGGTTCGTGACCCATTGGAATACGGTCAAAACATGTTGAACGCTTCATTAGATGGCTTCCACGCAACCTTCCTCTGCGCCGCTGGTTTTGTTTTGGCCGCTTTGATTTTGGCCTTCTTCATGCACCGCGGTAAGTTGAATGCACAAGGAAAGAAGGGTTAAAAAATGATTATTTTACTACTATTAATTTTCGTTATTTTTGCCTTCTATACTATCCTGTACTTGGAAAAGCCACTTTGGCGCATCCTCGGTGGCGTGATTGGTTTTGCCGGCATTATTGCCTCTGTCGCATTAATTACGGCTAACATGCATGACCACTTTGGTATGAAAACCGAGACAGTAACTTCTAAGACGCAGATTTATTCTGCGGCTTCCACAGCATCTTCTGATGACTATGGCGTATTGCTATACCAGCCTTTGGGAACTAACGGTAAGGAAAATGTTTACATTTACCGTAGCCAAAAGAATTCTTTGCAACCCAAGCCAACGGAACCTGATTTGAAGACGACTACTAAGCGCCAGTCAATTTCAGGGGAGAAGGCTTACCTGTACACTAAGACTACGCGCTACGTTTATAAGAATGGTTTCTGGTCCTTCCTCTTTGGTTGGGCAGATAACAACAAGGAAATTAAGACTCGCACCCAGACATATCAAATCCCTGATAACTGGATTGCCTTGAGCACGGCCCAAGCCAAGCAATTGCAAAAGAAGTTGAAGGCTGATCCATCTAGTGCCAGCGACTCACAAGGTTCTGCTGAAGATCAAGTTTCCAACTTGAAGCAGGCACTTGGTATTAAGTAATAATTTTGTTGATTGCTAAAGTGTAAGTGACATGCTACACTTAACTACAGTAATTTGATTTTTGATTTTGATTTGTTTTTTTCGGAAGGCGTCATACCAAATATTTTTAATTACAATGCAACTGGTGATACACCGAAGGAGAAACAATCATGGAAAAAGGAACAGTAAAGTGGTTTAACAGCGAAAAGGGATACGGATTCATCACTCGTGAAAACGGTGAAGATGTCTTCGCACACTTCTCAGCTATCCAAGGCGACGGTTTTAAGACTTTGGAAGACGGCGAAAACGTAACTTTCGACGTTGAAAACTCAGACCGTGGCTTGCAAGCTACTAACATCCAAAAGGGTTAATTTCCCTTTAAGACTCGAGGCGCTCGGCTTCGAGTCTTTTTTGTATATGAAATGAAATATACAATGCGGTATAATAAAACCCGATGTAAAAAGATTAACGAATATTAAGGAGCTCAAACATGGCTAAATTAGTAATGATTCGCCACGGTCAAAGTGAATGGAATGCTTTGAACCTATTTAACGGTTGGATCGACACCAACTTATCAGAAAAGGGTATCCAACAAGCCAAGGATGCCGGTGATTTGCTTGCTGAAGAAGGAATCGAATTCGACCAAGCCTACACTTCAGTTTTGACGCGTGCCATCACTACTTTGCACTTGGCATTGCACGAAGCAGGTCAACTCTACGTGCCTGAAGTTAAGTCATGGCGTTTGAACGAACGTCACTACGGTGCTTTGCAGGGACAAAACAAGGCTGAAGCTGCTGAAAAGTGGGGCGACGAACAAGTTCACATCTGGCGTCGTTCATACGACGTTTTGCCTCCATTGTTGGACAGCTACGAAGAAACAATGACTGTTCAAGGTAAGGATTACCCTGCCTTCGACCGTCGTTACGCTGATGTACCTTACGGTGACTTGCCATTGGGTGAAAATTTGAAGGTTACTTTGGAACGTGTTTTGCCATTCTGGTACTCAAACATTGCCAAGGATTTGCAAGCTGGTAAGAACGTTGTGATTGCCGCCCACGGTAACTCATTGCGTGCCCTTGCAAAGCACATCGAAGGAATTTCTGACGATGACATCTTGAACCTTGAAATCGCTAACGGTCAGCCAATCGTTTATGACTTGGCTGAAGATTTGTCGATCAATTCAAAGAAGACTTTGTCAAAGTAAACAATTAAAACCTACTGGGATTAGTCCCGGTGGGTTTTTTACTGCCATTTTTAGGAGGATCTCATGGCGCAACCCTCACAACATCCCGTTTATGATTTGTATGATCGCCCACCATTTTTTACTTGGTTAGGCTTATCTTTCCAGCATCTCTTTTCAATGTTTGGCGCCACGGTTTTGGTGCCCTTGCTGGTTGGTTTGAACCCTGGAGTGGCTCTCTTTTCATCCGGAGTCGGCACTTTAATTCACTTACTGATTACTCGTGGAAAAGTCCCGGCTTATATGGGCTCTTCCTTTGCCTTCATCGTGCCAATGACGGCCTTACTGAAAACTCTGGGCTATCCTGCGGTCGCCCAAGGGGTTATCTCTGTCGGTCTTGTCTACTTGATCGCGGCCATTTTGGTTTCCTTCATTGGAACTGCTTGGATGGATCGGATTTTCCCACCGGCCGTTGTTGGGCCGGTCATTATCGTACTGGGTTTGAGTTTGGCCGGTTCGGCGGCGTCATCAGCTACGATGGTCAACGGCCACTATGACATTAAGGTCTTTGCCGTTGGTTTGGTGACTTTGCTAGCGACGATTGCTTTTAATATGTACTTAAAGGGATTTCTGGGCTTGCTGCCAGTTTTGTTAGGCATTATCTTTGGCTATGTCTTAGCACTTCTAGTTGGCTTGGTTGATCTTAGTCCGGTTGCTAAAGCAGCATGGTTCCAATTGCCAGCTTTTGAATCCCTAGCAGGGAAGGGTTGGCACTTCTACCCAAGTGCCATCTTGAGTATGGCGCCCTTGGCGCTGGTCACGATGTCCGAACACTTGGGCCACTTGATGGTGCTTTCCAAGATTACGGGACACGACTTCTTTAAGAATCCTGGTTTGAAACGAACTTTGACGGGGGATGGTTCCGCCACCATCGTTGCCGGTTTGATTGGTGGACCGGCCGTTACGTCATACGGCGAAAATATTGGCGCCATGCAACTTAGCCGCGTTTACTCCGTTTACGTGATTGGTGGAGCAGCCATTTTAGCAGTTATTTTTGCCTTTGTTGGAAAACTATCCGCACTGATTGGCACCATTCCGGGTGCTGTGACTGGCGGAGTAGGCTTCATGCTTTACGGGGTTATCGCGGCAGCCGGTTTGCAGGTCATTGTCGACAACAAAATCGATTATGGTCAAAAGCGCAACCTGATGTTGGCCGCACCCATCCTCGTAATCGGAATTGGAAACTTCCATTTGCAACTTTCTAGCCAAGTTGATTTCTCAGGGGTTGCTTTAGCAACGGTTCTGGGTATTATCTTGAACTTGATTTTGCCGCAAAAAGCCGCAAGTGAAAAGTGAGCAAAGTTTGCTTAGATTTATTTTTTCTCAAAATTAAAAAAGATTTAAACTATCGCGCGACAACCTGTGAGACCACTATCCAACAGTTGTCAGACAGTGTTGCTTTTCTTGTGAAAAGAATGCTTAGCCTGTTGAATTTGAAAAAACACAAGAGTATCATTGCATTATATTCTGACGGACTTCTGTATACAGTGTTCGCCGAAAATTCTAAGAGAAAGGAGCGAATACATGAATGAACCATCAGCAACATTCCAATTGTTTGGCTTGACCTTTGACTGGACAACCATTATTTCGACTTTGGTTTCCATGGCAATCGTGATTATCGTTGCCGCAGTGTTAGCTTACAAGCCTAGTATTCGGCCCAATAAACGGCAGAATGCATTGGAATACGCGTTGGACTTTATTAAGGGTGTCCTAGGTGATTCCCTCCCCAAAGATATGGCCCGTCAGTTTAGCCTCTTTGGTTTTGCCCTTTTCTTGTTCCTCTTTGTTTCCAACGAACTTGGAATCATTTTGCAGGTCAAGTTTGGGGATGTTACTTACCTCAAGTCGCCGACGGCACAACCTTTGATTCCGTTCTCATTGGCCATTATGTCCTTGGCCGTTGCGCACGGAATTGGAGTTAAGGCCCTAGGCTTCGGTGGGTACCTCAAAAACCTCCTATTTAAGCCCTACATCGCGATGTTCCCAATTAACGTCGTGGAACAATTTACCAACTTCTTGACGTTGGCTATGCGTTTGTTTGGAAACATCTTTGCCGGTGAAATTATGCTGAATTTGATTGCCGACAGTATGGGTTGGCCAGGTCACTTCAATGGAATTATGACGATTGTCGCCGTTCCGTTGCTTGTGCTTTGGCAAGGATTCTCACTTTTGATTGGTGCCATCCAGGCCTATGTTTTTGTCATGTTGACTGGTGTTTACATTTCCCAGTTGTCGGGAAATGAGTAGGAGCTCCAATCATTGGATAGCTTATTTATAAGCTGGCTTGGTTCCAAGCAATCAGGCAAGCGCGGGAGCGTTATCATCCACTAAGTATGAAAGCCGGTGTATCAACACCGAACTAAAGGAGAAAAGAAATGGATCTACAGAACTTGGGCGTTATCGCCGCTGGAATCGCCTTTGCTGGTGCTGCCATTGGTGGTGGTATCGGAATCGGAATTATGTTCTCACAATTCTTGGCTGGTATGAGCCGTCAACCTGAATTAGCAGGTAAGCTTTTGGGTCGTGTCTTCTTGGGAATGGCCTTGATCGAAGCTACGCCAATCATCGTTATTGGAATGGCCTTCGTTTTGATGAACAAGTAACCACTAGTTAACGGAGGAATGTTATGTTGGGAACAACAGTTTTAACAGCTGAAAAAACCACAGGCCCATTGGCCTTGGGTAACATGCTGTTTATCATCATTGCCTTCCTTATTTTGATGGTTATCCTTTATTTTGTGGCTTACGGGCCATTGACGAAGGTTTTGGATCAACGTGCTGAGAAAGTGACTTCCGACCTTGATGGGGCGGAACAATCACGTCAGCAGGCTGAAAAACTCGCTAGCCAACGCGAAGAGGAGTTGAAAGAAACTCGTCGCCAAGCTAGCGATGTTGTGGCAAAGGCGCAAGCTTCTGCCCGCCAGCAAAGTGATACTTTGTTAGCTCAGGCCAACGATCGGGCTGCTACCATTGGTAAGCAGGCCGAAGAGGACGCATCAAAGATGAAGGAAGATGCAATCGCCGGTGCAAAAAACGACGTTGCAAGCCTCTCCGTTGCGATTGCCTCAAAGTTGATGCAAAAGGAGTTGTCTGTTGATGACCAAAAAGCGCTTATTAACGCTTACATCGCAGATTTAGACCATAAGTAAGGAGTATTGGGATGGCAAAAAAGACCGCACAAATTGCTGACCAATACGCCCAGGCAATTTTAGACCTGGCCAAGCAAGAGGATAACTTGAACGAAGTGCTGGCTGATTTGCAGGCTCTTCGTCAGGTTATCAAGGACGAACCAAATTTGTTGGTTTGGCTGTCATCACATGAGGTTGACCCAGATGTTCAAGATTCCTTAATCCAGACGCTAAGCAAGGATGCTGTCAGCTCTGTCCAAAATTTGGTCAAGTTGCTATCAGTTAACCAACGCTTTAACATCATGGATTTGGTCATTGACCGTTTCATTGAACTTTACAATTTGGATCAAGGAATTGTGGATGTCAAAATTACCACAGCCATTGATTTGGACGACCAAGAAAAGGCTGGTTTGGAGAAGGTCTTCCTCGCTAAAAGCGGGGCTAAGAAGCTCAACTCCAGTTACTTGGTCGACACCGCCATTATTGGTGGGGTTATTATGCAATCGAGTTCAATCTTGATTGATGGCAGTTTACGAACTAAAATTGCCCGTTTACAGGCACAATTATTAGGTTAGTGAGGAAAAAGAATGGCGATTCAAGCTGAAGAAATTTCTGCTTTAATTAAGCAACAGCTCGAAAAGTTCGACACGAAGCTCACTGTTGAAGAAGTTGGAACCGTTTCCTATGTTGGAGATGGGGTTGCTCGTGCAACCGGTTTGGCCAATGCCTTGTCAGGCGAACTTGTTGAGTTCGCTAACGGCGAATTTGGTATGGTCCAAAACCTTGAAACTAGCGAAGTTGGAATTATCATCATGGGTAATGCTGACAACATTCGCGAAGGTGAAACAGTTAAGCGTACTGGACACATCATGGAAGTTCCAGTTGGTGACGAATTGATTGGGCGGGTTGTCAACGCACTTGGACAACCCATCGACGGTAAAGGCGAATTTAAGACTGATAAGACGCGCCCCGTCGAAGTTAAGGCACCCGGTGTTATGGACCGTAAGTCAGTTTCAGAACCTTTGCAAACTGGTATTAAGGCCATCGATGCCCTTGTGCCAATCGGACGTGGACAGCGTGAGTTGATTATCGGTGATCGTAAGACCGGTAAGACTTCGTTGGCCATCGATACGATTTTGAACCAAAAAGATCAAGACATGATTGTTATCTATGTTGCGATCGGACAAAAGGATTCAACTGTTCGTGAACAAGTTGAAACTTTGCGTAAGATGGGTGCGATGGATTACACCATCGTTGTTAACGCTGGCCCATCTGAAGCCGCATCAATGCTTTACTTGGCACCATATGCTGGTGCTGCCATGGGTGAAGAATTCATGTACAACGGTAAGCACGTTTTGATTGTCTTTGATGACCTATCAAAGCAAGCAACGGCATACCGTGAAATATCTTTGATTTTGCGTCGTCCGCCTGGACGTGAAGCCTACCCTGGTGATGTCTTCTACTTGCACTCACGTTTGCTAGAACGTGCAGCCAAGTTGTCAGACGAACTCGGTGGGGGCTCGATGACGGCTTTGCCAATCATCGAAACGCAAGCTGGAGATGTTTCAGCTTATATTCCAACCAACGTTATTTCCATCACCGATGGTCAGATTTTCTTGGATGCCAACCAATTCCGTGCTGGTAACCGTCCTGCCATCGATGCCGGAACTTCTGTTTCTCGTGTTGGTGGAGATGCCCAGATTAAGGCCATGAAGAAGGTTTCTGGAACTTTGCGTTTGGATCTTGCATCCTTCCGTGAATTGGAAAGCTTTGCTCAGTTCGGTTCTGATTTGGACGCAGCGACCCAGGCTAAGTTGGCCCGTGGTCACCGCACTGTCGAAGTCCTGAAGCAGCCTTTGCACCACCCTATGGCCGTTCAAAACCAGGTCTTTGTGCTTTACGCTTTGACCCGCGGCTTTATGGATGATGTTCCGGTTGAAGATATTCAGCGTTTCCAAGATGAATTGATTGCCTATGTTGACGCTAACGCGGCTGACTTGGCAAAGTCCATCGTCGAAACCAAGCAACTACCTGATGACGACAAGATGAAGCAAGTTATGGACGGCTTCAAGTCTGGCTTTAACGCTTCATCAGCAGAACAGTAAAAGGAGGCGCTGTTAATGGCTTCATTGCAAGATATTCAGCGTCGAATTTCATCAACTAAACAAACTCGTCAAATCACTTCCGCTATGCAGATGGTTTCAACCGCTAAGTTGAGCCAAATTCAACGTAGTGGAACTGGTTATCATTCTTATGCTTCTCGACTCGAAGTCGTGGTAGAACACCTTGTTTCTGCCCACCTCTTGGATAATATCGATGCGAAGCATATTCCTTTGATTGGCCAACGTCCAATCAAGAAGACTGGTATTTTGGTGATTACTTCTGATCGTGGTTTGGTTGGCTCATATAACGCCAATGTTATTAAGCAAACCAACGCCTTGATGAAGAAGGAAAACTTGAATCCTGATAACGCTGTGATTTTGGCGGTTGGCGGTAACGGGGCTGACTTCTATAAGAAGCGTGGCTTCAATGTGGTTTTGGAACATCGTGGTGTTTCAGATGTGCCAACCTTTAACGAGGTTCGCCAAGTGCTTAAGACGACGATTTCACTTTATGATTCCGAAGTCTTTGACGCGCTTCACGTCGTTTACAACCACTTCGTTAACCGTTTGACGAGTGAGTACCGTGATGTTCAACTTTTGCCATTAACTGCCGAAACCCTTGAAAAAATGGGTGGTGAGCACAAGGATGAGCATAAGGCGAACTTTGAGGTTCAATCCGTTTACGATATTGAACCTGATTCAACCGCGGTGTTGAATGTGGTTTTGCCACAGTTTGTTCAGAGTTTGGTCTACGAAGCGGTCTTGGATGCCAAGACTGCCGAGCACGCTGCATCATCAACTGCCATGCGTTCTGCCACTGACAGTGCTGATGATTTGATCCACGACTTGGGTCTGCAGTTTAACCGTGCCCGTCAGGCTCAAATTACGACTGAAATTACTGAAATTACTGGCGGAATGGTCGCCCTTGAATAAGGTTGCCTCGCTGAATTAAAAAATTGAGCTTCAAGCTCACTATTGAAAGGAAACAACCATGACTACTGGAAAAGTCGTACAAGTGATTGGACCAGTCGTCGATGTCGCCTTCGATGAAGGAACGGAAGTTCCCAAGATTAACAACGCCTTGTTGGTTAATTTGGGAGACGACAAGACATTGACGGTTGAGGTTTCCTTGGCTATTGGAAACGGTGTTGTCCGTACCATTGCCATGGATTCTACTGATGGACTACAACGTGGTATGTCCGTTGAAGATACTGGCAATCCAATCGAAGTTCCCGTTGGGGAAGCAACCTTGGGACGAGTATTTAACGTCTTGGGACAACCAGTGGACCGTGCTGGTGCAATTCCTGAGTCAGTGCCACGGCATTCAATTCACCGTGAAGCACCTGCTTATGACGAATTGTCAACTTCTACTGAAATCCTGGAAACGGGTATCAAGGTTATCGATCTTTTGGCCCCATACATTCGTGGTGGAAAGATTGGTTTGTTCGGTGGTGCCGGTGTTGGTAAGACTGTCTTGATTCAAGAGTTGATCCATAACATCGCCCAGGGACACGATGGTATCTCTGTCTTTACTGGTGTCGGGGAACGTACCCGTGAAGGTAACGATATGTATCATGAAATGGAAGAATCTGGCGTTTTGAAGCAAACCGCCATGGTTTATGGTCAGATGAACGAACCACCAGGGGCACGTATGCGTGTTGCCTTGACTGGTTTGACGATGGCCGAAGCATTCCGTGATGATGAAGGTAAGGACGTTTTGCTCTTTATCGATAACATCTTCCGATTTACTCAGGCCGGTTCTGAAGTTTCTGCCCTTTTGGGTCGTATTCCTTCAGCCGTTGGTTACCAGCCAACCTTGGCTACTGAAATGGGTCAGTTGCAGGAACGTATCACTTCTACTAAGAAGGGTGCCATTACTTCAATCCAAGCCGTTTATGTCCCAGCCGATGATTATACTGATCCGGCTCCGGCAACGACTTTCGCTCACTTGGATGCCACGACCAACTTGGAACGTTCATTGACTCAGCAGGGTATCTATCCTGCCGTTGATCCTTTGGCTTCATCATCATCAGCCTTGGATCCTAACGTTGTTGGTCAAGAACACTATGATGTTGCTACTGCGGTTCAGCGTACTTTGCAACGCTACCGTGAATTGCAAGATATCATCTCTATCTTGGGTATGGATGAATTGTCAGACGAAGAGAAGATTACGGTTAACCGTGCTCGTCGTATCCAGTTCTTCCTATCACAACCATTCTCAGTTGCCGAAACCTTTACTGGCGTAAAGGGTGAGTACGTACCTGTTTCTGAAACGATCCGTTCATTTAAGGATATTTTGGATGGTAAGTACGATGATCTTCCTGAAGATGCCTTCCGTAACGTGGGTGTCATCGAACAGGTCGTTGAAAAAGCTAAGACAATGGCCCAATAAGGGGGTGCTAAATCATGGCAGATGAAGCAACCGCAACCCAGCAGGGAATTACTGTTAAGATTGTTACCCCAGAAGGTGACGTCTATAGTGCAGACGGTATTGAAATCGCAACCATTAATACTCAGGGTGGTCAGATGGGAATCATGGCAAACCATGTGCCTGTTCTTGCTGCTTTAAGTATTTCTGAATTGTTGGTTAAAAAAGACGGTAAGGATATTCCTTTGGCCGTCAATGGTGGAATTGCCGAGTTTTCAAACAATACTCTGACAGTTATCGCCGACAGTGCTGAATTCTCAAATGAAATTGATGTTTCTCGAGCAAAGAATGCCAAGGAACGCGCGGAAGAGCGTTTGAAGCATGCTCAAGAAGTGAAGAACGAACACGAATTGATGATGGCTCGCGTCGCTTTGATGCGTGCGGTCAACCGAATTCAAGTTGCTTCAATTTCAAGCAGCCGCTAAAAGCATTTTAAAAGGAGTTCGTCGTAAGACGAGCTCTTTTTTATATATAGTTTCTTAAGGTTCTTTACTTTTTCTTAAGATTTATCTAAAATAGTCTTTAGTTAATAACTTTGAGATTTTCTGGAGTGGAATCGTATAAGTGTACTAGGGGGAAGATAGACTATGAAACTAGCATCATCAATGTATTTAGCGGCCGGTCTTGCCGGTGCCACTGTTGTCGCCGGTCAGCAGGCTGCTTCGGCAGATAACAACCGAACGAGCTACCAAGCTAGCAATACAGATCAGGCACAAAGCTTGACTAAGTATCAGGTCCAGCCAGGCGATAACTTGTATCGTTTGTCTTTGCGTTTCAATACGACCGTTAAGAACTTGCAGGCCATCAACAGCATCCAGAATCCTAATGTGATTCGTGCGGGGGCATACATTTTGGTGCCTGCGACTGCCCAGGCCGCTCCTGCTGCGCAATCATTGCAGACGAGCCAGCCAGTTAGCGTAGAAGCTACTGCTCAGCCTCAAGGTTACTTTGTTGACCAAGCTGCTGACTTCTTGACTCAGACTCGTCAAGCCGTTAACCAGGGTGCCACGGCTGTCGCTGATACGGTTTCCTCTGATGCGGAAGACCAAGCTTTGCAGACAATCATCTTTAAGGAATCATCTGGTAACGTTAACGCCCGTAACGGTATCTACTACGGTATCGGACAATTGTCACCACAGGCGCGTGCTCAGTACGGTGGAAACACCGCTGATTACAACGACCAGCTGCAAGCCATGAAGGGCTACATCGCTGACCGTTATGGTTCTGCAACTGCCGCTTTGGCCCATCACCAGATTTATAACTGGTATTAAGATTTATTTCAAAAAGCTGTTGACGAAAGGCGCTGCCCTTGCTACAATATAATAGTTGTTTGAGCCAAAGGCCAAGCAACAACTGACCATGGCCCGTTGGTCAAGTGGCTAAGACGCTGCCCTTTCACGGCGGAATCGAGAGTTCGATTCTCTCACGGGCTACTAAAAAGTCGCAACTTCGGTTGCGGCTTTTTTGTTTGCCTTTTTTGATATTGACGAAAATAAAAACGACCCGCAGGTCGTTTTTTTAATTACCTTGATAATCCGGTGACAACTTATTGATTGGCGGATTAAACTGACGCATTGCTTCAGCCAGGTGAACGAAATTAGTTACTAAGCGTTGATTTGGAGCAGCCACGCCGTTCTTATCGGCGAGATCGGCAATCCAACCGTTGATGTAATCAACTTCGGTTGGCCGACCTTTAACAAAGTCTTGATACATAGATGGGAAGTGCAGTGGGTTAGCCACTGTTGAAACATAGTCAACTTGCTTGACCATTTCGTCGCGGGTTTCGTTTAAGTGGTAACCAGCGGCTTCGGCAGCATCGTAGGCTTCGTTAATCAAAGGACGGGCGACACCTTCCAAAAAGTTGTCGTAGGCCATCAACTGACCCATACGTGACTGGAACATGGTAGCAATCGAGTTTTCCACGGCGTTGAAGAAGACCTTGGTCAACAAAGTACCCATGAAGTTGTCGCTGTATGAAGGGTTCAAGTTAGCTTCCTTGAAGTCCTTTTGAACTTGGTCCATGACTGCAGAAGGCTTTTCCGTCTTGTTGGCGTAAACCGAGGCACCGGCACCTTCCTTACCCATGAAATCAACGTCGCCGTAATCGTTCAAAATGGTGGCAATCATGGCCGTACCACCGATGATGTGTTCGTCATCAAAGTACTTTTCCAACTTTTCGATGTGGCCCATACCGTTCATGGCACCCAAGGCCGTCTGGCCCTTCTTAAACTTTGGTGCCAAACGCTTCAAAGTATCAGCCAACTGCATTTGCTTCATGAAGAAAATCCAGACATCGGGTTCACCTTCATATTCTTCGGGTGAATAGATTTTAACGGGCACTTCGTGGCGGTCCTTATGGTCTCGTGATTGGAAAACCTTGTCGCCTTGCGCATGAATCTTTTCCAAGGAGGCAGCGGTTGGTTCGACAAAATCAACATCCTTGCCAGCTTTTTCCTGGAGCAAAAGGCCATAGCGCAATCCCATGGCACCTGCTCCGACAACGGTATACTTCATATAATCCTCCTTGAAAACACAATGATAATTTACTCATTTACTTTTAATAATACTAGCACTAAGAAAAGTAAACTGCAAGTTTTTGCCACATTCGCTATAATAGAGAGGTTAAAACCTTTAAGGATGGAATTATGTCAAAAGAAATTTATTTAACCGGTGACCGACCAACTGGCAAGCTCCACATCGGGCACTACATTGGTTCATTGAAGAACCGTGTCGCCATGCAAAATTCAGGTAAGTACGATCCCTTCGTGATGATTGCCGATACGCAGGCTTTTACTGACAACGCTCGTGACCCCGAGAAGATTCGCCGTTCTTTGACGGAAGTCGCTCTGGACTACTTGGCCGTCGGTATCGACCCAAGCAAGTCAACGATTTTTGTGCAGTCACAGATCGAGGCTCTACCCGAATTGGCCATGTATTTCTTGAACTTGGTTTCCGTTGCTCGTTTGCAGCGTAACCCTACAGTGAAAGCGGAAATCCAGCAAAAGGGCTTTGGTGAAGGAATTCCTGCTGGTTTCTTAACTTATCCGGTTTCACAAGCTGCCGACATTACCATCTTTAAGGCAACCAAGGTGCCGGTTGGGGATGACCAGGCGCCGATGATTGAGCAAACTCGTGAATTGGTTCGTTCCTTTAACCACGCTTACGGTAAGGATGTTTTGGTTGAGCCGGAAGGCGTTTTCCCACCGAAGGGACAGGGCCGTTTGCCTGGTATCGATGGTAACGCTAAGATGTCGAAGTCATTGAACAACGGGATTTACATTTCGGATGATGCGGACACCTTGGCTAAGAAGGTCAAGTCGATGTACACCGATCCAACTCACATCAACATTGACGACCCTGGCCACATTGAAGGCAACGTGGTCTTCACTTACTTGGACATCTTCGATCCCGACAAGGACCGCGTCCAGGAAATGAAGGATCACTACCAAGCTGGTGGTTTGGGCGACATGAAGATTAAGCGCCACTTGATGGAAGTCATGGAAACGGAAATGGGACCTATCCGTGCCCGCCGCGAAGAATTTGCCAAGGATATTCCTGCTGTCATGAAGATGTTGCAGGAAGGTTCCGAAAGGGCCAACGCCATTGCGGAAAACACGATGAAGGAAGTTCGTGATGCAATGGGCGTGAACTACTTTAATAAGTAAAAAAAGATTCTACGTAATTGTAGAATCTTTTTTTGTTAGCCAACTTGTTGCCACTGGCCATTTTGATAGAGTTTGTAATAGCCAATCGTGCCACCCGCGCCGTTTTGTACGACGGAACTGATCGACTTTAGCTGAATAAGGTAGTAGTTACCATTTTGGTCTTGACCCGTTGTGACGCCGGCTTCGATGTTGTTGTCGTTTTGGTAGCCTAATTTTTGCTTGAGGTAGTCGGCGGCTTGGTCATTGTTGCTGATGTTGACGGAAGCAGTCGTTGAGCTGCTCGTGCTAGAACTGTCACTTGGCTTGCTGGTGCTGCTAGTTGCTTGGCTAGAAGAACTAGCTTTAGACGAACTAGCCGAGCTCTTGGTGTGAGAAAGTCGCTGACTCGAACTAGTTGATTTGCTTTTCGAAGACTGCTTTTGGGAAAGACCGAAAGCTCCTAGAGCGATGACGATGATGGCGACGGTGATGGCGATGTATTTTTTCATTATTACTCCAAAGTTTTTATTTACTTTCTATTATAGAGATTCTGGGGATGACAAGTGGCATGAAAAAGTGGGGCAAAGCTTGACCGCCTTCGCCGCCCTGTGCTAACCTATTAACAGCAAACAAAGAGGTTGCAGCCAACAAGAGTAGGAATTGGGAGCCCGCCCGGGCGTTGAACAGTTCTGAAAGGGGAGGTTGCCGAAAGTGACGTCGTGGCTGACGGAGCTTGGGCTAGTGGAGAAGATTCGCTAGACTGTCGTGACACACGATGCGCTTTGACATTAATTTGTAAGCAAACGACATGACTCTCTTTTACGATAGGTAATTGAGAGTTTTTATTTTGGAGAGAAAAATGGCAGAAGAAAACAACGGTGAAATGCACCGCAGCTTAAAAACCCGTCACGTTTCCATGATTGCCCTGGGTGGTTCGATTGGAACGGGGCTCTTTGTGGCCTCTGGTGAAAGTATTGCCTCAGCCGGTCCGATGGGAGCCATCGCAGCTTACCTGGCAATTGGAATCATGGTTTACTTCCTGATGACAAGTCTGGGCGAAATGGCAACTTATTCACCTACGACGGGTTCATTTTCCGATTATGCCGGAAAATATGTCGATCCTGCCTTAGGCTTTGCCTTGGGTTGGAATTACTGGTTTAATTGGGCTATTACCTTGGCGGTTGATATTGTTGCTGTTGGTTTGGTCTCCCAGTTCTGGTTCCCCCATGTGCCGTCTTGGATTTTTTCCGGGATTGCCCTGGTCGTGATCTTTCTGATTAACGTTTTCTCGGTTTCCAATTTCGGGGAAGCGGAATACTGGCTGTCAATGATTAAGGTCGTGACGATTTGTGCCTTCTTGGCCGTGGGTGTTTTGACGATTTTCCACGTTATTCATAGCGATGTGAATGTCGTCAACAACTTGTCAGTGGGTAACCACGGCTTTGTTGGCGGTTGGAAGGGTGTGCTAGGCGTCTTCGTTGTCGCCGGTTTCTCCTTCCAAGGAACGGAAATGATTGGAATCACGGCTGGAGAAGCTAAGGATCCACAAAATGCGGTTCCGAAGGCCATTCACCAGGTTTTCTGGCGTATTTTGCTCTTCTATATCTGCTCAATTTTCATCATTTCTTGCCTGGTTTACTATCGCGATCCGAACTTGCTTTCAGCTTCTGAAACCAACGTTGCGGTTTCACCATTTACCATCGTCTTTAAGAACGCCGGCATTGCCTTTGCTGCTTCCTTGATGAATGCTGTTATTTTGACTTCAATTATTTCGGCGGCGAACTCAGGGGCTTATGCCTCAACCCGTATGCTTTATGCCTTGGCGCGTAAGGGCGAAGCCCCTAAGCTTTTCGCTAACTTGTCAAAGCGTGGCGTGCCGGTTGCCGCTTTGTTCGTCACGGTTTTGATTGGAACTTTGGCTTTCTTGACCAACTATTTGGGTGGCGCAACGGCTTATACTTGGCTGGTTTCTGCTTCTGGTTTGACTGGTTTCATTGCCTGGATGGGAATTGCCATTTCCCACTATCGCTTCCGCCGTGCTTATGTGGCCCAGGGCCGTGATTTGAACAAGTTGCGTTATCGAGCAAAATGGTTCCCAGTTGGACCGATCTTGGCCTTGATTGTCTCACTCGGTGTTATTATTGGGCAAGATCCTAGTTCTTTTGCCCACCTTGACTGGGCAAAGTTAGGGGTTACCTACCTTTCTGTGCCAATCTTTGTTTTGCCTTACTTGGGCTACAAGTTCATCAAGCACACGAAGGTTATCAAGCTTAAGGACGTTGACCTCGGTTAAGGTCCGTTTAAGAATGCTCAAGGCTCAACATTTTTACGCTTCATAGTGTAAACTAGTAGAAGAGACTAACGAAACGAGTATGAATTAGCGATGAAAGTTTTACATGAAGAAACCCGCCAACGAATATTGAACGCAGCCACCGAGCTTTTCTTGATGGACGGCTACGAACAAACGACGACTCGGGAAATCGCTAAGAAGTTGGATATCAGCCAACCCGCGCTTTATCATCACTTTGGGGATAAGGAAACACTCTTTGTTGAAGTGATTAAAAAGGTTGGTACTGAAATTCAACAGGAAATGAAGGACATCCTGGCCCAGCCGTACGACGACATGGTCGAGGAGTTGACCGATTTGACCTTGGTGATTTTGACCCGACATCCCCGTGACGTCTTCACTTTGATTCACGGATCCTTCCCATCATTGTCACGCGAAAGTCAGCGTGAATTGGGGATGGCCTTTGGGATTGATTACGTCATGCCAATTCAAGAATTCTTTGAAAAGAGCAGTTTGGAATTGAACCAAGACGTTGACGCCAAGACGGCCGCGTCTTTCTACATCACTTCCTTGGCACCGTTATTCTCAGACTTCCACGCTTTGACGGAAGATAGCAGTCAGCGTGAACGAATTGGGCAACTTTTGAATTTGATTTTATTTGGTGCTGCAAAGCGCCCATGAGAAAAGGACTAGCGTTGAGCTGGTCTTTTTTATTGTCCAAAATTAGTTAACCGGTTAATTAAAAATATGATATAGTTAACCAGTTAACTATTCAAAAAGGAGTTCAAAAGATGTATCAAAAAAATGCGCGCCACCGTTTGATCTATATCGCACTGTTCGGCGCAGTGACGACTATTTTGGTCTTCATCAACATCTTTTACCGTCAAAACATCTGGTCAGGGCAGGCCAAGGAGTTACAGCAAGTGGTCTTGAATATCCGCTTAACTCGAACGTTGACCTGTGTTTTAGCGGGTGCTGGTCTTGGTTTGGCGGGTCTTTGCATGCAAAATATGTTGAAAAATCCGATTGCCACGCCCTTTACCTTGGGCTTGTCTTCGGCTGCTAATTTTGGCGCCTCACTAAGTATCGTTTCTGGATTTCCCTTTATTTTTTCCGCCTACGGGGTGCAGATTAGTGCGGTTGTGTCCTGTTTCATTGCAGGTGGCGTGATTTTGGTAATTTTTTCGACTCGGCAAGTTAGCATGAATACCATGATCTTGATTGGTGTTACGATTAATCTTTTCTTCACTTCTTTGCAGCAGCTATTGCAGTATTTTTCGAGTGAGCGAGAGGTACAACGAATGGCGACCTGGTCCTTGGGCGACCTCTCGCGTTCTTCCTGGGAAAGCGTACTGGTTATCGGAGTCGTGCTTTATGTGGTAGCAATTATAGTCTACCAGCAGGCCTGGGGGATGAACTTGCTCCTACTTTCTGATGAAACGGCCTTGGCCATGGGCGTCAATGTGAAACGGGTCCGTCTTCTGATTTTCTTTAGTTCGGCGCTGGTGACGGCGGTTGTGGTTTCCTTTGTCGGGACGATAGGCTTCGTGGGCTTAATTGCGCCTCACCTTGTCCGTCTTGTCTTAGGTGCTGACAGTCGTTTCACTATAACGGGCTCCTTAATCGTGGGGGCCTTAGTGCTGGTGCTAGCTGACTTGCTATCGCAATTTATTCTTCCCGGTACGATTATTCCGGCGGGAATTATCACTAGCCTGGTTGGTTTGCCCTTCATGTGTCTGGTGGTGCTGAAAAAAGGACGGGTTTAATGACTATTAAAGTTTCCGATTTACGTTTAAAAAAAGGTTCGGTCGAGATATTAAAAAAGATTAGTTGTGAATTCGGTGATGGCGAACTATCCTGCATCATCGGACGGAATGGCTCCGGGAAAAGCATGCTGCTTAAATCATTGCTGGACTTGGAAAAGTCCGCAGGGAAGATCGGTTTTTCCACTGAGGAACGCTTGGCTTACATTCCGCAGAAGATGCCGCAAGATCAGCAGCTGACGGTTTTCGAATTTGTTTTGCTGGGCCTATACGGGCAATTGGGCTGGCATGTTTCCTCCGAACAAAGGAACTGGGTTAATTCAGTTCTTGAAGACTTGGATTTACTGGGTTTAGCCGAGCGAAAAATGATGGCTTTATCCGGTGGACAGCAGCAACTTGTCGTGCTGGCACAAGCTTTGGTGCGGCGGCCAACCGTCATTATTGCGGATGAACCGACTTCGGCTTTGGATTTGAACAAGCAGCTGGAATACTTGCGGATTTTGCGTGACTATATTCACCGACACGGAATCGTCGGCATCATTGTGATTCACGATTTGACCTTAACGGCGCGCTTTGCGGACAGGGTCTACTTGATGGAAAAGGGAAAAATGTTGGCAAGCGGAACACCTGGCGAAGTTCTCGAGAAAAAACGGCTAGAGAAACTTTATCAGGTTGACATCGAGTTACTGGAAAGCAGTGACCGCCATTTAGTCGTTGTGCCTGTCGAAGCAAAAGGGGAAGAATAAATGAAAAAAGGACTGCAATTTGTCTTACTGTTAGCTCTGGGTGCTGCTCTTTTAGGCGGTATTCTGTGGTTTAGCAATGATCACACCAGAAATGAAGCGAGCAAGGGAAGGCAGCGGACGCTAACCGATATTCGCGGCCGAAAGGTTGCCGTACCAAAATACGTTCAGCGGGCCTACTACCCTTATTACTATCAAAATCTGCTAACGGTCGTCGGCCCCGACGCCTTTAAGAGAGTGGTGGCCAGTTCAATTTACGACACCGCAAACTATTCAGGCGATCTTTACGAACGTTTAAAGGAAAAATCACTTGGATTCGCAAAGGTTCAGGATGTCGGTTCGACTTTGAAATCGAACTTCGACCTTGAAAAGCTAATTGCCCTTAAGCCGGATGTTGTGGTTTTAGCCAACTATCAATACGATGCCATTGGTAAAGCGAATTTGGAACGTTTGAAAAAGCTGGGGATTCCAGTAGTATTTATTGATTACACCGATTTGAGTCCGCAACAGCACTATCAATCAACTGAGATACTGGGCAAACTTTTTGGCGAAGAGCGGCGCGCTGAAGAAGTGAACGATAATTATCGAAATCATATTCGTCAGGTGGAAGAGCGTTTGCAAAAGGTTAAGCAGAAAAAGACGGCTTACTTCGAACAACGGTCGACCGGTTCTTCCTTTGCAGAGTACGGAAAGGCCTATGGGGATGGCATGTTAATGGGAGTTTTGGCCAAAGAAGCGGGCGCTAAAAACATTTACTCCGGTAAAATCAAAGGGACGGGGGATGTTAATCCAGAATATCTTTTCAAAGAGCAACCGGATGCAATTTTCTTAGATGGGACCAACTATGCCGATGCGCAATCCCAAGTTCTCCGAATTGGTTACGGCGTTACGCCGGCAGAAACGCAAAGTAGCTTAACGGCGTTGATTAATCAACGCCCCGGGTTTAAGGAACTGAAAGCGGTTCGCCAGGGCCAAGTTTACGCTTTGGACAACCACCTAATGCGGACCATGAAGGACTATGTCTTGGTTGAATACATTGCTAAAATGCTTTATCCGAATCTTTTTCATGATGTTAATCCAGCAAAGAATCTGGAGGAATTCAATGAAAAGTATCTACCGAACCTTGTCGATAATGATAGTGTTTTCTTTACTAAATGGAAAATGGCGGGTAAGTAAAAAAGGACTAGCGTTGGGCTGGTCCTTTTGGTTTAGTTTAATTCTCACGGAGTTGCGTGACTTTTTTGTAGTAAACACAAGAAGTGAGGAGGTAGACGAGGTAGTAAATGGCAATCATGAGTAGGATGGTGCCAGCGATAACCAGATAGACTTGGTTATCGTTTGTGACGCCGAAGGCGCGCAATACCTTGGTAATCATGAGCATAGCAAAGCTCAGATGGGTAATCGCAACGGCAATGGGTAGTCCGAAGAGCCAAACCAGTTGGGTGCGGATACATGCCTTGATTTCTTTGCGGGACATCCCGAGCTTCGTCAAAATGTTGAACTGTTTTTGGTCGGCCTGACCTTCTGTGACTTGCTTGTAGTAAATCATGAGGGCGGTAGCCAAGATGAAGCTAACGGAGAAGAGCAGTCCAATGAAGAAGAAGCCGCCGAAGAAGGTGTTTAAAGCGCGTTTGTCATCATAGGATGAAGTGCTTATTGAGCGTGTATGGTTCTGTGCTTCAAAATTGTCACCTTCCTGCATGGCGTTCGAGAATTTCGTGATATCTTTTTTGCTTCCAACAAGATTAAAGTAATAACTTGCTAAAATCGGATTTTCTCTGTGCATCGTGGCGCTTTTAGGAAGGTTATTCAATAGAACCTTCTGATCAGGGACAATAATAAAGCTTGAACCGGAAGGTGAAACGGCGATGCCTTTGATACCGCTTAGATGCTTTTTGACAGTGTATTGATGACCATCGAGAAGCTTCAGCTGCTTACCCTTAAAACTAGAATATGAACTATAGAATGCAATCTCGTTGCCCTTTAAGTTAGGTACGTTCTGATTACCCAATTTCTTAAACTGACTAAGTGTCATTAACTGAATACTTTGGCTAATCCCGTCTTGACCGGTATCTTCGACGGCTTTGAGTTCATGATTTTTAGTAATGTCGAAGCTGAATTCTTGGCTAGTTTGGAATTGGTAGCCGTCTTTAATCTTAACTCGGTATTTTTTAGCTAATTGGTCAAAATTTTGGGTTTTTATTGTGCTATCCATACTGGTGAACTGAATATCGCGCGGATAAGTTTGGTCGATTAAAGTTTGCCGGCCAAAGAACAAGGCCGAAGTCGTTACTGTTACGACCAAAGTCATCGTCGTCAGCAAAGTAATGCTGGCCAGTCCGACGGCATTTTGCTTCATGCGAAAAAGCATGTTAGAAACGGTGATGAAGCGCTTGCTCTTTTGGTAGAAGGAAGGGCGACCCTTCATGATTTTCAAAACCAAGGTGCTGCCGGCCACGAATAAGAAGTAAGTGGCGAAAATAACCAGTAAGACCGCAATGAAGAATTGCTGCATTGCCTTAATAGGACTGGAAACGGTCAACGCCAGGTAGTAGGCACATCCTAGCATCAAAGCACCTAAAATAAAGAGAATCCAACGGTTCTTGGGGGATGTTGTTCCTTTTTTACCTGCTTTGAGTAAATTCAAAGTCTTCGTACGAATAATTGTCCAACAATCGTACAAAAAGAGTAGGACGAAGATGCCAGCAAAGAAAAACAACGTAATGGCAAGCGGTGCAGTTGAAAAGCCAAGTTCAAAATTTGTTCCTTCGACTAGGCGAATCAACAGCAGGATAGATAACTTACTCATCACAAAGCCTGTCACGAGTCCAGCGATTAAGTCGAGCGCCAGGGTCAAAGTTTGCTGTAGAAATGAAATCTTCATTAGGTCGCTTTTCTTCAAACCTAAAATGCTGTACAGGCCGAATTCGGCCTGTTTTTTCTTGCGTAAGAAACTATAGGTATAGAACAAAAATATGAGGGATAAAATCCCGATTACGACTTGTGCCATTCCCAACAGCGTCAAAACGGCCTGACTAGCATATAAATGCTGCACACCAGAAGAAAAAAGCAATAACTGTATGATAAAGTTTAAAGCCACGGCTGCGGAGCCAACGAGTAAAAAAGGCAGGTACTCGGCCATGTTCTTCCGCAAGGAATCGAGGGCTAATTTCCAATAAAGCATTAGGATAGTCCTCCTAGCAAATTGGTCATGGCATCGTTGATACTGAGCAAGAACTCAGTTTCATTTTGTTCGCCACGATAAATTTGATGGAAAACGGTTCCGTCCTTGATGAAGAGTACGCGGCGGGCGTGACTAGCTGTCAAGGATGAGTGGGTAACCATCAAAATAGTTTGGCCAGCTTGGTTAGATTGGTCAAAAAGGTCCATGATTTCAGCAGCGTTCTTGGAATCTAGAGCACCGGTTGGTTCGTCACCTAGTAACAATTCTGGTTTGGTAATCAAAGCTCGGCCGATGGCGACACGCTGTTGCTGCCCGCCGGAAAGTTCGTAGGGATACTTATCGAGTAAGTCCTCGATACCCAAAGCCTTGGCTAAGGGGGCCAACTTGGCTTCTTTACCCTTGGTATCTTTAGCTAGCACAAGGGGAAGGTAAATGTTATCGGCCACGGACAAAGTGTTTAGCAGATTAAAATCCTGGAAAACAAAGCCAAGATGATCACGACGATATTGTGCTACTTCACGGTCCTTCAACTTGGTAAGATTCTTGTCATTCAGGAAAATTTGGCCGGCACTAGGTTTGTCAATTGTTGCTAAGCAATTTAGCAGCGTAGACTTACCCGAACCAGATTCACCCATGATGGCGATGAATTCGCCGGGTTCAACTTCAAAATTGACGTCCTTTAGGGCCTGCACCTTATTGGCGCTTAAGCGGCTGCGGTATTCCTTTTGTAAATGTTCAACTTTTAGTAGGGGCATGTTCTTTTCTCCTCTTTTTAACATGAATCTAGCTTAACGAAAAAAAGAGGGGCCCATGCTTACAGGCCGCCTCCTGAAACTTACATTTTTGTAAGGTTACCAAAATCTCGCTGTTTTAAATCAATCGTTACAGTTGTTCCCACTTGAACTTCAGATTGAATGTTAATGCTGTGGCCTAACTTGGTCAAAATTTCTTTGACCAAATAGAGGCCGATACCGCTGGCATTATTGTCCAAGCGACCATTAAAGCCGGTGTAGCCTTGGTTGAAAATTAAGGGTAAGTCGCTTTGCGAAATACCAATCCCAGTGTCACGAATCACAACTTGGCCATCTGGGCCGATCTCAATCGTAATCCGACCTGCAGCCGGCGTGTACTTAATGGCGTTGAAGATAATTTGTTCAAAAACGAAATGTAGCCATTTTGAGTCGGACACCACTTTTAATTTTTCGTCAGTTAAACGCACGGTTAAATCCTTATGGATAAACCAGTAGCGGTATTCTTTGATCACATCCGTCAGTAGATTTCGGACGTCAACTTCGCGAAAGTTTAAATCTTGATCATCACCGCGTAAGCGAATGAATTGGAGCATCATATCCAGATACTGATTGACGAGTAGGAGTTGTTCTTTGCTTTGCGCCGGATCAATGGTGCTGGTTTGATTCATTAAATCCATCACAGAGAGGGGCACTTTGATTTGGTGAGCCCAGAGGGCGTAGTAGTCTTGCAAATCTTGATTTTCCTGCCGCAATTGTTCGCGGAGTTGGTTTTGCTGTTCAAGAAGTCTGGCTAATAAATACTGGTAGTGTTTATCCGATGAACTGCGGGTTTGTAGTTCTGGCAAGGAATCCAAGTGCTCTTCTTTTTGCATTCGTTGGAGAGTGAGGTTTTGCTTTGTCCAACGCCAGGCGAGATAAATCGTTAAAACCAGTAAGAGATAGCCTAGCGCCCAGCAGACATCCAAGGCGTTACTGATTGGAATTGAACGTAGTGTCACGGACCAGAGCAAAACGATTCCAAAAGCCACATATGATAGGTAAAGATACCAAAACTCGCGTAGAAAAAGTCCTACACCCCTCAAAAATCGTTTAATCATCGAGCAAAACTCCCTTGCCCTTAATGGTCTTGATGTGCCCGGCTAGGCCAATTTCTCCAACCTTGCTGCGTAAGCGGGCTAGGGTCACTGACAGCGTGTTGCGGTCGATGAAGAGTTCATCTTCCCACAAATCGGTCATGATTTCTTCTTTTGAAACTGTTTGCCGGGGATGACTGAATAGCAGATGGAGTAACTTGGTTTCATTTTTCGTTAGTGCGACTTTATTAGCCCCGTCCCAGAGCTGGTTATCAACGAGGTTTAAGGTGTAGTTCAAAAAGCTAGTTTGGCCACTATCCTCGGAAAAGTCGTATTCACGCCGTAGAAGCGCCTTGATCTTAACAATCAGCAAATCCATGTTGAAGGGCTTAGTAATGTAGTCGTCGGCCCCGAAGTTCATCGCCATAATTTGGTCACTGTCTTCGCTGCGACTGGATAGGAAGATAATGGGGACCTGGCTTGTCTGGCGGATTTTTTGCGTCCAATAGAAACCGTTGAAGAAAGGCAAATTGACGTCCATCAAAATCAGTTGTGGCTTGGCCGCAGCGATTTCTTTATCAACTTGGTTAAAGTTCTGGCAGGATTCGGCGCTAAAACCCCAGGAAGCCAAACCTTTCTTGATTAATGCCACTAATTCTTGATTGTCTTCGACGATAAAGAGTTTATAGTCCAAAATTCTGCTCCCGCTTTAAAAGTTATTTCTATTATACATGCCGCCCATTTTCCCTTGCATTTTCCTCTAAAGCAGGTATAATTTTATTCAGTAACACTGTGAATAAAAAGGGAAACTGTGATCTATTGTCCACAGGCTCCCATTATATTAAGGCAAACGTTCGCTGCGGAAACAGCGACGATTGCTTTTTTTGTGCCTTTAAAGCGGTGATTTAGCCTCAAAAAGCTAAATTGTAATCAAAATGTAATATTGGCATGGACACGGTGAATAAGCAATGAGGTGATCAGTGTGGCAGGACATTTAGTAAAATACGGTAAATATCGTACCCGTCGATCTTATTCGAAAATCAAGGAAGTTCTTGATATTCCGAACTTGATTGAAGTACAGACAGCATCTTACAAGTGGTTCCTTGATGAAGGAATCAAAGAGATGTTTAACGATATTATGCCGATCCAGGATTTCCAAGGAAATCTTTCATTAGAGTACGTCGACTACAAGTTGATGGAACCTAAGTATAGTATCGACGAAGCACGTGAACACGATGCCAACTATTCGGCTCCGCTTCACGTGACTTTGCGCTTGACCAACCACGAAACTGGTGAAATCAAGTCGCAAGACGTCTTCTTTGGTGATTTCCCATTGATGACTGACCAGGGAACTTTCGTAATCAACGGTGCGGAACGAGTTATCGTTTCTCAGTTGGTTCGTTCACCTGGAATCTACTACAACGAAGAAACTGACAAGAACGGTCGCCCACACTTTGGTACCACTGTTATCCCTAACCGTGGTGCATGGTTGGAATACGAAACGGATGCCAAGGGTATCGATAACGTTCGTATCGATCGTACGCGTAAGTTGTTGATGACTGAATTGGTTCGTGCCCTTGGCTTCGGCTCAGATTCAGACATCATCGATATTTTCTCTGATTCATACGATTCTTTGAACATGACCTTGGAAAAGGATGTTCACAAGAACATGTCAGATTCTCGTGTTGAAGAAGCTTTGAAGGACATCTACGAACGCTTGCGTCCGGGTGAACCTAAGACTGCCGATTCATCACGTGCGCTTTTGGTTGCGCGTTTCTTCGATCCAAAGCGTTATGATTTGGCCCCTGTTGGTCGTTACAAGATCAACAAGAAGTTGTCATTGAAGTCACGTTTGCTTAACCAAACCTTGGCTGAAACTTTGGCTGACCCTGATTCAGGTGAAATTTTGGCTGAAAAGGGGACCTTGGTTGACAAGGAAGTTATGGCAAAGTTGGCCCCATTCTTGGCCCGCGATGACTTTAAGACAACGACTTACACGCCATCTGGCGATGCCGTTTTACAGGACCCAATCGTTCTTCAAAAGATTAAGATTGAATCACCTGAAAACCCAGACAAGACTTTGCTCTTGATTGGAAACGGCAACATTCCTGAAGACGACCACACGGTTCGCCCTGCCGACATCTTGGCTGGTATCAACTACTTCTTGAACTTGCAAGAAGGCGTTGGTCAAGTTGATGATATCGATCACTTGGGTAACCGTCGTATCCGTTCCGTTGGTGAATTGCTTCAAAACCAATTCCGTATCGGTTTGACTCGTATGGAACGTGTTGTTCGCGAACGTATGTCAATTCAGGATGCCAACACCGTTACGCCACAGCAATTGATTAACATCCGTCCGGTTGTTGCTGCTGTTAAGGAATTCTTTGGTTCATCACAGCTTTCACAGTTTATGGATCAGACTAACCCATTGGGTGAAATGAACCACAAGCGTCGTTTGTCAGCCCTTGGACCTGGTGGTTTGACTCGTGACCGTGCCGGCGTTGAAGTTCGAGATGTTCACTACACCCACTATGGCCGTATTGACCCTATCGAAACGCCCGAAGGTCCTAACATCGGTTTGATTAACTCTTTGGCTACTTATGGTCGCATCAACAAGTATGGCTTCATCGAAACGCCATACCGTCGTGTCGACTGGGGAACTCACAAGGTTACCGCCAAGATTGATTACTTGACTGCCGATGAAGAAGATAACTACATCGTTGCCCAAGCCAACACGGAATTGGAAGATGATGGTTCATTCGTGCACAACACGGCCATGGCCCGTTTCGGTGAAGAAAACATCGAAACGCCAGTTGAAAAGATCGATTACGTCGACGTTTCGCCTAAGCAGGTTGTTTCTGTTGGAACTGCCGTTATTCCTTTCTTGGAAAACGATGATTCTAACCGTGCCTTGATGGGTGCCAACATGCAGCGTCAGGCGGTTCCTTTGTTGGATCCCCACGCTCCTATCGTTGGAACTGGTGTTGAATACAAGGCAGCCCACGATTCTGGTGCCGCCATCATTTCCCAGGCAGCTGGTGAAGTGGAATACGTTGATGCTCGCCAAATCCGCGTTCGCCGCGAAGATGGTCAGCTCGACACTTACGAATTAATGAAGTTCCGCCGTTCTAACGGTGGTAAGAACTACAACCAAAAGCCAATCGTTAAGGTCGGCGAACAGGTTGATGAAGACCAAGTTTTGGCCGATGGACCATCAATGGAAAAGGGTGAATTGGCCTTGGGTCAAAACCCAGTTATCGCCTTCATGACTTGGCACGGTTATAACTTCGAAGATGCCATCGTTTTGAACGAACGTTTGGTCCGTGAAGATGTTTATACGTCAATTCACATCGAAGAATACGATTCAGAAGCCCGTGATACAAAGCTTGGACCGGAAGAAATTACCCGTGAAATTCCAAATACTGGAGAAGAACAGCTCAAGGATTTGGATGAAAACGGAATTATCCGGGTCGGGGCCGAAGTTCACGATGGTGACATTTTGGTCGGTAAGGTTACGCCTAAGGGTGTGACGGACCTTTCAGCCGAAGAACGTTTGCTCCACGCCATCTTCGGTGAAAAGGCACGCGAAGTTCGCGATACTTCTCTGCACGTACCACACGGTGGTGGCGGAGTGGTTCAGTCAGTTCGTATCTACACGCCTGAAAATGGTGACGAATTGGCTCCAGGTGTGAACATGATGGTTCGTGTTTACATCGCTCAAAAGCGTAAGATTCAAGTCGGTGACAAGATGGCCGGTCGTCACGGAAACAAGGGTACTGTTTCAGTCGTTGTTCCTGAAGAAGACATGCCATACTTGCCAGATGGAACCCCAATTGACATCTGTTTGTCACCCATGGGTGTGCCATCTCGTATGAACATCGGACAGGTTTTGGAATTGCACTTGGGTTACGCAGCTAAGAAGTTGGGTATCCACGTTGCCTCACCTGTTTTCGATGGTGCCACCGATGACGAAATTGAAGAAGCCATGGCCGAAGCTGGTTTGCCAGCCGATGGTAAGCAAGTGGTTTACGATGGTAAGACTGGTGAAGCCTTTGACAAGCGTGTTGCCGTTGGTATCATGCACTACTTGAAGTTGGCCCACATGGTTGACGATAAGATTCACGCCCGTTCAATCGGACCTTACTCTCTTGTTACGCAGCAGCCTTTGGGTGGAAAAGCCCAGTTCGGTGGACAGCGTTTCGGAGAAATGGAAGTTTGGGCACTGGAAGCTTACGGTGCCGCCTACACCTTGCAAGAAATCTTGACTTACAAGTCTGATGATGTTGCTGGTCGTGTTAAGGTTTACGAATCAATCATCAAGGGTGAAGCCATTCCTAAGCCTGGTGTTCCTGAATCATTCCGAGTTTTGGTTAAGGAATTGCAGGCCCTTGGTTTGGACTTGCGCGTCTTGGATGACAAGAAGGAAGCTGTTGAACTCCGTCAAATGGACGAAGACGACTCCGTTTTGCCAGTTGACGCCCTTGAAAAGCTAGCTCGTACGAATCCTGATCTTTTGAACAAGGATGATGACGAAGTTAAGGCCGCCTTTACAAAAGTTGACTCAGATGAAAACGCTGAGCGCTCAACGAATAACGAAGAATAATTAAAGAAAGGTGAACCAATAGATGGCAATCGATGTAAATAAGTTCGAGAGTATGCAAATTGGTTTGGCTTCTCCTGACAAGATCCATGACTGGTCTCATGGTGAAGTTAAGAAGCCCGAAACCATTAACTATCGAACACTTAAGCCTGAAAAAGATGGTTTGTTTGATGAACGAATTTTCGGACCTACCAAGGACTATGAATGTGCCTGTGGTAAGTACAAGCGAATCCGTTATAAGGGCATTGTCTGTGACCGCTGTGGCGTCGAAGTTACCTCTTCAAAGGTACGTCGCGAACGCATGGGTCACATTGAGCTAGCCGCTCCGGTTACTCACATTTGGTACTTCAAGGGAATCCCATCACGTATGGGCTTGGTCTTGGATATGTCACCAC
Source organism: Eupransor demetentiae (assembly GCF_963930865.1). Taxonomy (NCBI): domain Bacteria; kingdom Bacillati; phylum Bacillota; class Bacilli; order Lactobacillales; family Lactobacillaceae; genus Eupransor; species Eupransor demetentiae. Next base: position 80,154 of record NZ_CAWVOH010000002.1, read on the forward strand.
GTTCCCTCGAAGAAGTCATTTACTTTGCGTCATACGTCGTGGTTGATCCAGGGGATGCTCCCGTGGAAAAGAAGCGTTTGTTGACTGAACGTGAATACCGCGAATTGAAGAAGGAATACGGTGCTAACTTTAAGGCGGGCATGGGTGCCGAAGCCATCAAGCAATTGTTGGCCGACGTTGACCTTGAAGCCGAAGCAACTGCCTTGAAGAAGGAATTGCAGGAAGCTACTGGTCAAAAGCGTGTTCGTGCTGTCCGTCGTTTGGACATCATCGAAGCCTTCTTGCAATCAGAAAACAAGCCAGAATGGATGGTTATGGAAGTTATTCCAGTTATCCCACCTGACTTGCGTCCAATGGTTCAGTTGGAAGGTGGCCGTTTCGCCACTTCTGATTTGAACGATTTGTACCGTCGTGTTATCAACCGTAACAACCGTTTGAAGCGTTTGTTCGATTTGAATGCCCCTGGCATCATCGTGCAAAACGAAAAGCGTATGTTGCAAGAAGCCGTTGATGCTTTGATGGATAACGGTCGTCGTGGCCGTCCTGTTGCCGGTCCTGGTAACCGTCCTTTGAAGTCACTTTCCCACATGTTGAAGGGAAAGCAAGGTCGTTTCCGTCAAAACTTGCTGGGTAAGCGTGTTGATTACTCAGGACGTTCCGTTATCGATGTTGGACCTTTCTTGAAGATGAACCAGATGGGACTTCCACGTCCAATGGCCATCGAATTGTTCCGTCCATTCATCATGCGTGAATTGACGAAGCGTGGTTTGGCTGGCAACGTTAAGTCAGCTAAGCGCAAGATTGACAAGGCTGACGAAGATGTTATGGATGTTTTGGAAGATGTTATCCAAGAACACCCAGTGCTTTTGAACCGAGCACCTACCTTGCACCGTTTGGGAATTCAGGCCTTTGAACCAGTTTTGGTTTCTGGTAAGGCCATGCGTTTGCACCCATTGATCTGTGAAGCGTATAACGCCGATTTTGATGGTGATCAGATGGCCATTCACGTGCCTTTGTCTGATGAAGCGCAAGCTGAATCCCGTTTGCTAATGTTGGCCGCAGGTCACATTTTGGCACCTAAGGATGGTAAGCCAATCGTTACGCCTTCTCAGGATATGGTTATTGGTAACTACTACCTAACCACTGAAGAAGAAGGCCGCGAAGGCGAAGGCATGATCTTCTCATCTGTTGATGAAGCTCGTTTGGCCTTTGAAAACCACTTGGTTCACTATCACACGCGTGTGGGTATCCAAACTTCTTCATTCCCTGAAGAAAAGCCATTTACCCCAGAACAACGCGAAAAGATTATGGTTACTTCCGTTGGTAAGCTCTTCTTCAACGAAATCTTGCCAAAGGACTTCCCATACATCAACGAACCATCTGATGAAAACTTTAACGCTATCTCAGATGACTTCTTCATGGATGCTGGTGAAGATATTCATGATTTCTTGAAGCAACAAGACATCATCAAGCCTTTCAAGAAGGGCTTCTTGGCCGACATCATTGCGGCAGTCTACAAGCGCTACAAGGTTACTGAAACTTCATTGCTTTTGGATCGCATGAAGGATCTCGGTTACGACATCTCAACCAAGTCTGGTTTGACGGTTGCCATGACCGATGTTACTGAATTGTCTGACAAGCCTGAAATCTTGGAAAACGCCCACAAGGAAGTTGCCCAAGTTACCAAGCAGTTCCGTCGTGGTTTGATTACCGACGCCGAACGTTACCAGCGTGTTATCGACATCTGGTCAAAGGCTAAGGATGTCATCCAAGACGAATTGATTCAAAGTTTCGACCTTAAGAACCCTATCTTTATGATGCAGGATTCTGGAGCTCGTGGTAACATTTCGAACTTCGTTCAGTTGGCCGGAATGCGTGGTTTGATGGCCGGACCTGGTGGTAAGATCATCGAATTGCCCGTTACTTCAAACTTCCGTGATGGTTTGACTGTTATGGAAATGTTTATCTCGACCCACGGTGCCCGTAAGGGAATGTCTGATACGGCCCTTAAGACGGCCAACTCAGGTTACTTGACTCGTCGTTTGGTCGATGTTGCCCAGGACGTTATCGTTCGTGAATACGACAACGGTTCAGATCGTGGTGTTGCTGTGCGTGCCATCATGGATGGAACTTCAGTTGTTGAACCACTTTACGATCGTATCCTTGGTCGTTACGCAATGAAGACGGTTGTTGATCCTAAGACTGGTGAAGTTATCGTTCCTCGTAACGAAATGATTGACGAAGATGTTGCCAAGAAGATTGTTGCGGCAGGTATCGAAGAAGTAACCATTCGTTCTGTCTTCACTTCAACCACTGAACACGGTGTTTCAGTTATGGACTACGGTCGTAACTTGGCTACTGGTGAAGAAGTTGAAGTTGGTGAAGCTGTTGGAACGGTTGCCGCTCAGTCAATCGGTGAACCTGGTACTCAGTTGACCATGCGTAACTTCCACACGGGTGGTGTTGCCGGTGGAAACGATATCACGCAAGGTTTGCCTCGTGTGCAGGAAATTGTTGAAGCTCGTATCCCTAAGGGACGTGCTGAAATTTCTGAAGTCACTGGTAAGATTACAACCATTGAAGAAAACCCAGCAGAACGCACTAAGACAGTTACCATCGAAGGTGAGACCGATACTCGTTCTTACACTTTGCCATTGACTGCTCGTATGCGTTTCGGTGAAGGGGACAGCATCAAGCGTGGAGAAGCCATCAACGAAGGACCTATTGATCCTAAGGAATTGTTGGCCGTTACCGACACCTTGACGACTGAATCTTACATGCTTTCTGAAATCCAGAAGGTTTACCGTTTGCAGGGTATTGAAGTGTCCGATAAGCACATCGAAGTTATGATTCGTCAGATGTTGCGTAAGGTTCGCGTCATGGATCCAGGTCAAACTGATCTTTTGCCAGGTACTTTGATGGATATCGCGGACTTCCAGCGTGCCAACGAACCAGCCCTCTTTGCAGGTAAGGTTCCAGCCACTGCTCGTCCAGTCTTGCTTGGTATCACCAAGGCTGCCTTGGAGACCAACTCATTCTTGTCTGCTGCATCATTCCAAGAAACTACTCGTGTCTTGACTGATGCTGCTATCCGCGGCAAGAACGATCCACTTGTTGGATTGAAGGAAAACGTCATTATCGGTAAGATCATTCCTGCCGGTACTGGTATGGCCGAATACCGTCGCATTAAGCCAAAGGTAATCGGAGAAGTTGTTGCTAGTCCGGATGATGAAAATCCAGATGAATTGCCAAGCTTGGACGATGTTGCCCAAGCCATGGATAACAACTAATTAAATTTCCAGGAAAATGCTAGCGTAAGCTAGCATTTTTTCTTTGTCCCGGTAAAATAGATAAAAGAAGTTACTCGATTTAAAAAGGAGAGCAGCATGCCAGCTTCACATCACGATTTCAAAATTAATTGGGTTCCCTGGGTTCGCAATCTGTCTGTCAAAAAGGCTTGGACGCTAATCATCGTACCCATCGTGATTCTAGTCATTGCATTTGTTTTTCGAATTGTTCGTGGCCACAATGTCTTTGATCCAGACTGGTTTCTATTTTGCTTTAGCCTCTACTTTGTTTGGACTTTCTCACCAGCCGGCGAACAGCTCAACTACCGGGTGATGCCCAAAAGCAAGCCTCACTATGCCTACCAATTAACGACTTGGTCCCAATGGCGCTGGGCTGTAATTATGTCCGTGGCCTTCTTTGTGATTTCAATGCTGATCTGGCCGCCACTGAAGCAGGCTTGGATTGCCGCCCATATGATGGGATCGGTCCTAGTTGGCTTTATTCTAATGTGGGCCTGGCGTTGGTGGCGCGTTATTCGTCGCTATCTCAAGAATAAGAACCGTTAATTATGCCGTGGGTGTTGGTCCTTGTGCCACATTCCTATTCAAGGAATGTTTGACCCTTTAAACTAAAACATGTTCGTACAAGGAATGTTTTGGTGACACGAATTAAAGAAATGTTGAGGTCCCAAACTTGGATTATGAACAAATGAACGGGTTGTCGCTTGCTTATATCGGCGATGCAGTTTATGAAGTAGCAGTGCGTAAGCATTTACTGGAATTGGGATTTACCAAGGTCAATGCCATGCAAAAACACAGCCGCCACTACGTTTCGGCTAAGGCTCATGCTGCTATTTACGCGGTAATGGAAGCCGATGGTCTTTTAAAAGAAAATGAAATGACTTACTTTAAGCGAGGGCGCAACGCCAAGTCCCACACCTCGGCCAAGCACACAGAAGTGATTAAATACCGGATTTCGACGGGAATTGAAGCCATGTTCGGCTATCTCTACTTATCGGGACAGATGAATCGCTTCGACGAATTGATGAACTGGATTTTTGCTGCGGTTGAAGATGGAAGGGCACGCTATGAGTAAGGAAAATCAAACGAATTTTATTTACGGCCACTATGCGGCGGTTGAAGTTTTAAAGAGCCAACAAGACATTAACAAGGTTTGGTTGCAGACTGGTTTAAACGACAAGATTCGAAACGAAGTTTTGTCCTTGGCTAAAAAGCGTAAGCTAGTTGTCCAACAAACGCCTAAGGCTAAGCTGGACGAATTGACTGATGGAGCCAATCACCAAGGGGTTGTCGTATCGCTTTCCGCCTACGAATACGCCACGATGGAGGAGTTGTTTGCCAAGGCTAAGGAGGCGGGCGAAGCGCCTTTCTTCTTGATTTTGGACAACATCGAGGATCCCCATAACTTGGGTTCGATTTTGCGTACCGCGGATGCTGGTGGCGTGCATGGAATCATTATTCCTAAGCGCCGCGCCGTGCAATTAACCGGGACGGTGGCGAAGACCTCAACGGGTGCCATTGAACACGTGCCGGTTTGCCGGGTTACGAACTTGGCTCAGACCGTCGAAGCGCTTAAAAAAGAAGGTTTGTGGATTTTTGGCACCGATATGGCCGGCGAGGATTACCGTCGTTGGGACGCTAAGGGTCCGACCGCACTAATTATTGGAAACGAAGGGAAGGGCATTTCACCCCTTCTAAAGAAGAAAGTTGACGGAATGTTGACGATTCCGATGATTGGCCACGTCCAGAGTTTAAATGCTAGTGTTGCTGCTTCATTACTGATTTATCAAGGATATAACTCGCGTCATCCCCTCTAAACATCGTTTATAGGGAGAAGGAAAATGCAGGATCGTTTACGTGCCGTTGTTGTCGCAGCTAAGAAGGGGCATCAGTGTGCCTATCCAGTTTTAATTCATCATTTGCGGGGCTTGATATATAAAGTGCACCATCGCAAAGTCGCTGGACAAATCCGCTTGGATGACTGGTTTTCAGAAGCGCTCGAGTTGCTACTCAAGTGCATTCGCCGTTATGACCTCAATAAGAAGAGCGCGAAGTTTTCAACCTACTTCACCACGGCTTTGACTAACCGTGCGACGGATTTAATCCGCCAATACTACACGGGTAAAGCGCGTTTCCGCCAGGAAATGCTTTCCCAGGATAGTGAGGATTTTCAGGGTTTGGAGATTGGAACGGATGGCTTGAATCCGGAAAAGCTCTACTTGATTCGAGAAGGAATCGGTCAGCTGGACTTGGCTGACACGGCGGATTTTCGAGCAGCAGTGCGTTTCTTGATTGGTCTGGAGGTCAACGGCCCCAAGCAAAGAACAACGCGCCGTTTCGGTCAAATGCAATATCGTTTTAAACAAGCACTACGCGCGGCTATTTGATATTTAGCCGGGCAAATGTTACTATACTTTGAAGAACGGAGGCCCAACTATGGCAAGTCAAAAAGGTTCCTTAGCCTGTACGGTTTGTGGATCACGTAACTACACGGTGACTTTGTCCAAGGACCGCACCGAACGATTGACGGTAAAGAAGTACTGCCCACACTGTGGTAAGCACACCGTCCACCAACAAACTAAGTAAGGGTAGAGAAAATGATTACTTATTTTAAGAACGTTGCTAATGAAATGCGTAAGGTCTCATGGTTGAATTTGGACCAAACGACTAAGGAAACGACAGCTGTGATTTCAATCTCCATTGCTTTTGCCCTGTTCTTGGGTGCATCCGACTGGTTGTTGCAGGCACTTTTCGACTTCATTCTGGCACATTAATCAGATTTATAGTATACTTGCCTCAGCGCGAGAAGGAGCTTTTAAAGCTCTTTTTTATTTACCAATAAAAGGAGGAAGGCACGCTAGTGCCGGCATTTTACAATGACAGAATCAGACGAAATCGAAAAGGCTTGGTTTGTGGTCCACACTTATTCAGGATACGAACACAAGGTTAAGGCCAACTTGGAATCACGTACTCAGACGATGGGGATGACGGAACAAATTTTCCGTATTTTGGTTCCAGAACAAGAAGTAACCACTGTTCAAGATGGTGAAGTTAAGACTTCTGTGGAAAATGATTTCCCTGGTTATGTTTTGGTTGAAATGGCCACTCCACAAGACGGCAACATGACCGATGAAGCTTGGTATGTTGTTCGTAACACGCCTGGCGTTACTGGTTTCTTGGGCTCTCACGGTGCCGGTTCAAAGCCTAACTCACTTTTGCCAGAAGAAGTTGAATTGTTGATGAAGCGTATGGGCATGACCACGCGCGAAGTTGTCGACCTGGACGTTGAAGTTGGCCAGACCATCAAGATTGTCAACGGACCTTTCAATGGTATGGAAGGAATCGTTACCTCCATTGATGCTGAAAAGCAAAGTTTGGAAGCAACGGTGGAAGTCTTCGGTCGTGAAACGCCTACGGAACTTGCCTTTAACGACGTTGATGTTAACATCTAAATCTTAAGAGCAGCCTTGTTTAGGGCTGCTTTTTTTGTTATCATAATAAGGCATGCCAAAGGCATGTGTGGAAGCAGCACTAAAGCTGCGCTCTACCACAACACGAGGAGGAAATAATCGTGGCTAAAAAAGTCGTAAATGTAGTTAAGCTACAAATCGCTGCCGCTAAGGCAACCCCAGCTCCACCAGTTGGTCCTGCATTGGGACAAGCTGGAATTAACATCGCGCAATTCACTAAGGAATTTAACGCGCGTACTGCTGACCAAGCAGGTTCAATGATCCCGGTTGAAATCTCAGTATTTGATGACCGTTCATTTGAATTCGTTACGAAGACTCCACCAGCAGCTGACCAATTGCGTAAGATTGTTGGTAAGGGTTCTGGTGAACCTAACGTCAAGAAGGCTGGAAACGTTACTCTTGACCAAATCCGTGCTATCGCCGAAAACAAGATGGCCGATTTGAATGCCAATGACATCACTGCAGCAATGAAGATGATCGAAGGTACTGCCCGTTCAATGGGTGTTACTGTTGATGGTGTTGATTTGACTGTTGATGGTACAGCAATCAAGGAGGACGCAGAATAATGAATACTAAGCATGGAAAGAAGTATTTAGAAGCCGCTGCTAAGGTTGATGCCGAAAAGCAATATGACTTGAAGGAAGCTCTTCCTTTGTTGAAGGAAGTTTCATACGCTAAGTTCGACGGTTCTGTTGAATTGACTTTCAAGTTGAACGTTGATACTCGTCAGGCTGACCAACAATTGCGTGGTGCCGTTGTTCTTCCTAACGGAAGTGGTAAGGACAAGACTGTTGTTGTCTTTGCACAAGGTGACAAGGCTAAGGAAGCGGAAGCTGCCGGTGCTGATGTCGTTGGTGCTGCTGATTTGGTTCAGCGTATCCAAGGTGGATGGCTTGACTTTGACGTTGCCATCGCCACTCCTGACATGATGGCCCAAGTTGGTCGTGTTGGACGTGCATTGGGTCCTAAGGGATTGATGCCTAACCCTAAGACTGGAACTGTTACCATGGATGTTACCAAGGCTGTTTCAGATGCTAAGGGTGGTCAAGTTACCTACCGTACTGACCGTGACGGAAACGTTGCCGTTACTGTTGGTCGTGTATCATTTGACGAAGACAAGTTGGCTGAAAACATCAAGGCAATCGCTAGTGTTATCTTGAAGGCTCGTCCTGCAGCCGTTAAGGGAACTTACGTTTCTAACGTTGCCGTTTCATCAACGATGAGTCCTGCTGTTACCTTGGACGTTAACTCACTTTAATTGACAAGGTTAGCAGAACTTGCTAAACTATAAAAAGTAATTGAATCGATTTTGCCTAAGACTCAGGTGGTGCTTGCACCTTAATTTACCTGCCGAGGAAGTTTAAAAACTTTACCCGTATGTCTTTTGGCATGCGGGTTTCTTTTGCAAAAAATCTTGAGGAAGGAGAATCTCACATGAGTGAACAAGCTATTGCACTTAAGGCCAAGAAGGTTGAAGCGGTTGCTGACCAGTTCAAGAACGCCACTTCTGCTGTTATTATTAACATGCGTGGTTTGTCAGTTGCTGACTCAACTGAATTGCGTCACCAATTGCGTGAAGAAGGCGTTTTGCTTGAAGTTATCAAGAACAAGGTTTTGGTACGTGCCGCTGAAAAGGCTGGCTATGCCGAATTGAACGACCTTTTCAAGGGCCCTTCAGCCGTTGCCTTCTCAGATGAAGATGCTGTGGCACCTGCCCGTATTTTGAAGAAGTTTGCTGACGAAAGCGACGCCGTTGAAATCAAGGGTGGTGTTGTCGACGGCAGCATTGCAAGTCTTGATGACATTGCAAAGTATGCTTCATTGCCATCTCACGATGGTTTGCTTGGTCAGTTGATGGCAGAATTGCAGTACCCAATCCGTACTTTCGCCTATGCAGTTAATGCATTGCGCGAAAAGAAGGAAGCTGAGGGCGAAGGTTCTGACGCAGCTGCTGAATAATTTTATTAATACACATACAAGACAATATTTTGGAGGAATTTAATCATGGCTTTTGATAAAGACGCGATTATCGCATCATTGAAGGATGCAACTATCTTGGATTTGGCTGATTTGGTTTCAGCTATCGAAGAAGAATTTGATGTTTCTGCTGCTGCCCCAGTTGCTGCTGGTGGTGCTGCTGGCGGTGACGGTGCTGCTAAGAGCTCATTCGACGTAGAATTGACTTCAGCAGGTACTGCTAAGGTTAAGGTTATCAAGGCAGTTCGTGAAGCAACTGGCTTGGGCTTGAAGGAAGCTAAGGACCTTGTTGATGGTGCCCCATCAGTTGTTAAGGAAGGTCTTGACGAAGCCGCAGCTAACGAATTGAAGGAAGCCTTGGAAGCAACTGGTGCCTCAGTTACTTTGAAGTAATCCATTTAAAAAGAGTGCTTCGGCGCTCTTTTTTTGTACATAGAAGGAGACCTTATGTCCGATAAAGTTGATGGTCAGCAGTATTTCACGGCGGACCCCAGTTCCGAACACCATTACCAGGACTTTGATTTTGAACTCTTGGGACACAATTTACATTTCCGCACGGATTCTGGCGTTTTTTCTAAGCGCACGATTGATTTTGGGAGCCGGACTATGCTGGATGCCGCCATTGATGTGGCGATTCCGGCCGGACGAGTGCTTGATTTAGGGACTGGCTACGGGCCTGTCGGCGTTGCTTATGCCAAAGCAAGTGGTCGCGAAATCGACATGGTTGACGTGAACGAACGTGCTTTGGAGTTGGCTGAGCATAATGCTGAGAAAAACGGCGTGGCGGATCGAGTGCGGGTTTTTCAATCGGATATTTACCAGGCGGTTGATAATGACTATGCTTTGATTTTGGTTAATCCGCCCATTCGAGCGGGTAAGCAGGTGGTGACGGCCATGCTACAAGATGCCAAGGAACACCTTGTTGAGGGTGGCAAGCTGATTGCTGTTCTGCAAAAGAAGCAGGGGGCGCCGTCTGCCTTAAAGAATATGGAGGCGACCTTTGGCAACGCCCAAGTGATTGCCAAGAAAAAGGGCTACCAAATTTTGGAGAGTGTTAAGCATGATTAAGCGGCCCCAAATTGAGCCGGCGGACGCACAGCATTTTATGGACTTGGCACTGGCTGAGGCCCGTAAGGCCGAAGCGATTGGGGAAGTGCCAATCGGTGCGGTAATCATTAAGGATGGCGAAGTCATCGCAACTGGGTATAACCATCGTGAAACGGACCAGTTAGCCACAGCCCATGCTGAAATTTTAGCCATTGAAGAGGCTAACCGTTCGATTGGTTCCTTCCGTCTCGAGGACACGGCTCTCTTTGTGACTCTCGAACCCTGTGTCATGTGTGCGGGCGCAATCGTGAATTCGCGGATTCCGGTGCTATATTATGGTGCCGAAGATCCCAAGGCCGGCGGTACGCGCTCCCTTTATCAGATTTTGGAAGATGACCGTTTGAATCACCAGGTTGAAGTCCATGCCGGTTTGGAAGCGGAGCAATCGGGCCAATTGCTACAATCTTTTTTTCAGAAAATTCGTGCCGCTAGAAAAGCCAAAAAACTGTCAATTAAGCCAGAAGACTAGCTCTATTCTTGCCTAAAAAATTAAACTTCGTTATAATGTAATAGCAGGCAAGCGTTGGCTTCCGAACCGGGTCAGGACAGGAATGTAGCAGCCCTAAGGATGTTCGAAGTTGTGCTTGCGTACATAGTTTATACCGCCTGCTGGCGGTTTTTTTTGTAAGGGGAGGTCTACATTGGCATATCGAGCACTGTATCGCGTATATCGACCACGAACATTTGCTGACATGGTTGGTCAAGAAGTTATCACTAAGACGCTGGCCAATGCCATCAAGGCCCACCAGACCGGGCACGCCTACCTCTTTTCAGGGCCTCGTGGAACTGGTAAAACCTCTGCGGCTAAGATTTTTGCCCGAGAAGTAAACGGCATCGATCCAAAGACTGATGACAGTCAAATCCCCGACATTATCGAAATTGATGCGGCGTCCAACAACGGGGTTGATGAAATCCGTAATATTCGTGATAGTGCCAATTATGCCCCGATTGAAGCCCCTTATAAAATTTACATTATTGATGAAGCCCACATGCTGTCGACGGGTGCTTTTAACGCGCTGTTGAAGACCTTGGAAGAACCGCCCGCTAAAGTGAAGTTTATTTTGGCAACGACGGAGCCGCAAAAGATGCCGGCCACAATTTTGTCGCGAACGCAGCGCTTTGAGTTTAAGCGGATTTCCGATGAAACTTTGGAAAAGCGGATGGCCTACATTCTGAAGGAACAGGGCGTAGCCTACGAAGACGAAGCCTTGCGGATTATCGCGAAGGCCGCAGAAGGTGGTATGCGAGATGCTTTGTCGATTTTGGACCAAGTAATTGCTTTTCAGCCGGATAAAATTACGGCTGAGACTGCTTTGGAAGTCACTGGGTCAGTGCAAATCGATCAACTGATGCAGTACTTGTCCGAAGTTAGCCAAGGGCAGACGGCGGCTGCTTTGGAAGATTTGAGTCATATTTTAGCAGCGGGAAAGGACGCCCGCCGTTTCTTGCTGGACTTAATTCAGACTTTGCGCGACGTCATGCTGGCGGATATCACGCCAGATTTGATTCACTCGACTGCTTCTTTGGATGACTTGAAAAAGTTGGGCCAGTTGTTGACCCATGACAAAATCCAAAAGATGATGCTAGCCATTGATGACATGCAAAAGCAGTTGCAGTCCTCCGTTCAAAGCGATGTCTATTTGGAGCTTTTGACGGTTAAATTGGCGACGGATGTAGAAGCACTTGTTACCGAAGCGGCGCCCGCTGCTGCTAAGGCCACTCCAGCACGGAAGGCTAAAGCGAAGGCCGCAGAGACCACCACTGTGCCAAATCCTGAACCGGTTCTAGAAGTGACAAGTCAGGTGGCAGAAACACTTTCGACGAAGGATGAAGCGCCTCAAGTTCCGGCTGAAAGCCAGCCTGAGCCTGATCGTATTCCTGAAGTCCAGGAGAAGCCTAAGCCTGCCGCCGCACCGCAAGAAGAAAGTCAGCCCGCTCCAGCAGCACAACCGGCAGCTCCGGCAAAAGCGGCTGTTGCTCCAATCGCCTATACTGGCCAAAAGGCGGTCTTTGCCGTTTTGGGTCAGGCACAGCGTGATGCCTTACAGGACACCAAGCGTGCTTGGGGTGATTTGCTAGGGATTTTTGCCGTCAATCAGCAGGCCCTTTTGCAAACGGCTGAACCAGTTGCTGCAAGTCGTGATGCGCTAGTATTGGCCTTTGACTACCCGGCTTTGATGGAACAGGCCTTGCAGGACGGTGCTCTTCAAAGTGAATTGCATAAAGAATTAGAACAAGCTCAACTACCAAGTCAACTGGTAATGATTTCGCAAGATCAATGGCGCCAGGAGCGCTCCGAATACGTTAAGGAGCTCAAATCCGGGCAAACCAGTCATTATGATTTAAATGACTTGGAGCCCGTGCAAGCCAATGCTACGACTGCTCAAATGGATCCGGCACCCGCTCCAACGGAAGCGGCACGTCCTGAAACGGAAGCAGAAAAGCAGGCCGGGCCTGACATTGTCCAAGAAGCGCAGGACCTCTTTGGCCCCGACCTTGTTCAGGTAGTTGACCATTCTCAGGAGGATCGTTGAGATGCAGTATCCGGAACCAATCGCAAAATTGATTGATAGCTACCAAAAGCTGCCCGGCATTGGGGCCAAAACCGCCACGCGTTTAGCCCTCTTTACTCTAGGGATGGATGACAAAGTGGTGCGTTCCTTTGCCGACTCCTTGATTTCAGCAAAGGAAGACATTACCTTCTGTGAAATCTGTGGTAACTTGACCTCTAAAGATGAAAATCCTTGTGTCATTTGCCGCGACCCTTCCCGTGATCAAAAGACGGTTTTGGTCGTGCAAAATGCACGCGACGTCATGGCCATGGAAAATACCCGTGAATATCACGGCCTTTACCATGTTTTGCACGGTTTGATTTCACCCAGTGCTGGCACGGGTCCCGAAGACATTAACCTGCCTTCCTTGATTCGCCGCTTGTCCAGCCATCCTGAAATTAAGGAAGTCATCGTGGGAACGAACGCCAACGCTGATGGAGAAGCGACGGCCATGTACATTGCACGTTTGCTGAAGCCGGCACACATCAAGGTTACCCGCCTGGCACACGGTTTGGCGGTCGGCTCCGACATTGATTATGCGGACCAGTTGACCTTGATTAAGGCAGTCGAAGGGCGGAATGAAATTTAATGGCAAAGAAAAAAGCACAAATTAACTTAAAGCGGGAATACGACAACATTCTTCTTTATGAAATCGACCAATTGAAGCAGGATTTGGTCGCTGCGCAGCAGTCGGAAACGGCTTTGATTGATTCTCGTGTGAACGGCCATTTGGTGGAAGCCCAAACGGCCCTGGCTCGCGCGAAGTTCAGCTACGTTTATCGCGAGGCCCGTCGTCGCCGTACAATGGGAAACATGCCCAATGTCTGGTTACAGGAGGATTTCTAATGCCTGCACCATTTTTCTTTTCATTTGAAGGGCCAGAAGGAGCGGGCAAAACCTCTGTCTTGACGGCGGTTTTACCAGAAATTGAAAAAATTGTTGCTGGGCCGGTCTTGTTAACACGGGAACCGGGCGGAACGCCGATTGCGGAAGCCATCCGTAACATTCTGAAGTCTGATGAGTCGACTGGAATGGATGCCCGCACGGAAGCCTTGCTCTTTGCTGCCGCCCGCCGGCAGCATTTACAGGAAACGATTCTCCCGGCCCTTGCCCGAAAGCAAACGGTCGTTTCCGATCGTTATCTCGATTCTTCAATCGCTTACCAAGGTTATGGCCGTGGTTTGGGTTATGAAACGGTCTGGGACATCAACCAATTTGCTACCGAGGGCTTCATGCCCGATATGACCATCTATCTGGATTTGCCGGTGGAAGTTGGTTTGGCCCGAATTCAGGCTAATCGTCAAGATAAAATCGACCGGCTCGACAAGGAAGATATCGATTTTCATAAACGGGTTCGCGAAGGCTATTTGAGTCTCGCTGATCGTTTTTCTGATAGAATAAAAACAATCAATGCCGATCAGGCGCTTGACCAAGTCATCGCCGACGTCATTGACAGCATTAAACAGTATGTGGAGGTGCACTCATGAAGCTATTGACTGCAATCGTACAAGATAAAGATGCAACAAAATTAAGTAACGCCTTAGTGAAGGCCAACATTCGGACCACGCGTTTATCCACTTCTGGTGGTTTCCTGCGTTCCGGTAACACAACTTACATGATCGCCATCGAAGATGAACGTGTTGAAGAAGTCCTCGACATCATCAAGACGGTTTCACAAAAGCGGAAGCAATTTATGGTTCCCCCAATTGGAATGGACGCCGACCATGCCGGTGCATTCCCAGTTGAAGTTGAAGTTGGTGGGGCCACGGTCTTCACCCAAAACATTGAAAACTTTTACCACTTCTAATGACCGAAACTTTTGCCACAATTGCAAAAGAAGCCTATCCAGCAGTAGTTGCCCAGTTCGATCAAACCATTGCCGAAGAACGTCTGAGCCATCTTTACTTGTTAGAAGGCAACAATCAGCCAGCTATGCTGGCTTTTTCCCGTTATTTGGCCTGGCAGGCGGTTGGCCCTAATGCGGTCAATGCTTTGCGGGTTGGCCAGGATGAGCATCCGGATGTTTTTGTTGTGCGGCCAGAGAAGGCTAATGCCCCTTTGAAAATCGCCCAAATCCGCGCCTTGCGGCCTGAATTTACGACGACCACTTTGGAAAGTCCGCGCAAGGTCTTTATCCTTGATCAAGTTGAAACGATGACGACTGCCGCGGCCAATTCTCTTTTGAAGTTTATCGAAGATCCAGCGGGTCCACAGTTGATTTTGATGTTGACGGCGAATTTGGCGGAGGTTTTGCCAACAATTCGTTCCCGTGCTCAGATCGTTCATTTGCCTGATTTGGAAGGGCAAGGGGATGGCGCCGATGATGAAGCGCTGTCGCCAGAGTGGTTGAAGAAGGCCCAACCGGTCTTCTTCAAATGGTTTGAAAAGGCAATGCAAGTCGACTTGTCTGCCTTTGCCTACTTGCAAACCGATTTGGCTCCGCTCATCTCAGCCCCTGAACAGGTTAACCGTATTTTTACTTGGCTACACCAGTTGATCCGTGACGTGGTGGTTTACCCGCACATGCCGGCGGACCAGCTCTATTTTTCAGATTTGGTCGGTTTTTACAAAAGCCTCGACAGCCACTATTCACCCGAGCAGATTATGGCCGCCAGTCAGGCGATTATCGCCATTGACGAGTTGGCCAAGGCCAACATCGGCTGGCAAACCCGTCTCGAAAAAGTAACTTTGGATGTCAGCATCGCCTTGGAGGGTTAAAATGCAGATTCAAAAAAGTTTTCAAAAGCATGATACCGGCACCCTGTACCTAGTGCCAACTCCAATTGGTAATTTGCAAGATATGTCCAACCGAGCCTTGGAAACACTCCAAGAAGTCGACTTAATTGCTGCCGAGGACACACGACACACGGCCCAATTGCTGAATTATTTTGATATTGATACCAAGCAAATTTCTTTTCACGAACATAACTGGCAAACTCGCGTACCCGAACTAATCCAAATGCTGGAAGAAGGCACGACGATTGGCCAGGTTTCCGATGCTGGCTTGCCATCGATTTCTGACCCTGGTCAGCAACTGGTGGAAGCGGCTGTGGCGGCCGGGATTCCGGTTGTTCCGATTCCAGGCGCTTCAGCTGGCATTACCGCTTTAATTGCTTCTGGCTTGGTACCCCAACCATTCTATTTCCATGGTTTTTTGCCCCGTAAAAAAAGCGAGCAGATTGAAGAATTAGAAGCGCTCCGTCCTCGCCAGGAAACGGTCATTATTTATGAAGCGCCCCATCGTTTAAAGTCCACTTTATCTAACTTGGTTACAGTTATGGGGCCAGCAAGGCCAGTGGTGCTTGCGCGCGAACTGACCAAGCGGTATGAAGAATTTTTACGTGGTTCAGCTCAGGAACTGGCGGACTGGAGCCGCAATAATGAGATTCGTGGCGAATTTGTCGTCATGATTGGTGGTGCGACACCGGATGAAATTGCCGAAGAAGTTGCCGAAGCCGACGAAGAAGAACTACCGGTGCGTGAAGCTGTCCAAGCCTTGGTCGACCAAGGTCTAAAGCCTAACCCTGCCATTAAGCAGATTGCTAAGGAACGGGGCATTGCCCGCCAGGAAGTTTACCGGATTTACCATCAAATTGAGGAGGAAGATTAATGGCACATGAATATGAAATCAAGCGGCCAGTCGAAGATTACGCGACCGACCTAACGGGGAAGCTTTCCCTGCCGATGATGATGAATCTGGCCATTCTATCCTCGACCTTGCAAAGTAATGTGCTGGGTATTGGTCCCTCAGTGATGCGTCCGCGCGGCTACGGCTGGGTGATTTTGCAATATGATATCACCATTAATCGTCGCCCCGAAATGGACGAAGTGATCCGCATTCAAACAACTGTTGGACACAACAATTCCTTCCTTGCCCGCCGTGGTTTTAAGATTTTGTCAGAAGAGGGCGAAGTCCTTTGCGATATTGTTTCCCTCTGGGCAATGATTGATATCCACAAGCGCCGCATGATTCGTTTGCCGGAAGATATTTTGGCTAAGTATGGTTCCGAAGCCGTTAAGCATTTGCCGGGCATGGACAATCCCGCCAAAATCGAAGCAGACGAAGACTTTGAAACGCGGTCCTACCGCGTCCGCTACCTCGACATCGACGGCAACCAGCACGTGAACAACACCAAATACATCGAATGGATGTTGGATCCCTTGGACCCTGACTTTATGGAAAGTCACGAAGTCAGCCACGTTAAGCTCCGTTACGAAAACGAAGTCCACCTCGGCCACACCATTAATTCCGAAGTGATTTTGGACGGTAACACTAGCCGCCATCGCATCATGCTGGGCGACACGGTTTCTGCTGAAGCTGAAATTGAATGGCGTAAAAATTAATTTTTAAAGATAGAAAGAGGAAATTCCATGTCAGTATTAGTATTGGGTGGTGCCGGTTACATCGGTTCACACATGGTGAAGCGTTTGGTGCAAAATAACCAGGACGTCGTCGTTGTCGATTCTTTGGTGACGGGCCACCGTCAGGCGGTTGATCCCAAGGCAACTTTTTACCAGGTTGATATTCGCGATAAGGATGCTTTGCGCGAAGTTTTCCAGAAGGAAAATATTGAACAGGTTGTGCACTTTGCCGCCTTTTCAATCGTGCCAGAATCCGTGGCGAATCCCTTGAAGTACTTTGACAACAACACTTCAGGAATGATTACCCTGTTGGAAGTGATGAAGGAATTCGATGTTAAGCAAATCGTCTTCTCCTCAACGGCGGCCACTTACGGTAATCCAGTGCACATTCCAATCAAGGAAACGGATCCCCAACAGCCAATCAACCCTTATGGTGAATCAAAGTTGATGATGGAAAAAATCATGGACTGGGCTGACCAAGCTGACGGCATCAAATGGGTAGCTTTGCGCTACTTTAACGTTGCCGGCGCTATTGAAGACGGATCAATTGGAGAAGACCACAATCCCGAAACCCACTTGGTCCCAATCATTTTGCAAGCGGCCAACGGCCAACGTGACCACATCGAAATGTTCGGGGATGATTACAACACGCCGGATGGTTTCAACGTGCGCGACTACGTCCACGTCATCGACTTGGCCGATGCGCACATTTTGGCCTTGAAGTACTTGGCGGAAGGCAATGATTCCAACCAGTTTAACTTGGGATCAGCCACTGGCTTCTCAGTTAAGGAAATGGTGGAAGCCGCTCGTAAGGCCACTGGTGTCGATATTAAAGCACAGGTTGGCCCACGCCGCCCTGGTGACCCCGATATCTTGGTGGCTAATTCTGACAAGGCCCGTGACGTTCTTGGCTGGAAGCCAAATTACGATAATGTTGAAGATATTATTAAAACCGCTTGGAATTGGACCGAAAGTCATCCCAACGGTTACAATGACAAGTAAATCTTTCTTTAAAAAAGGCTCAAGAGAGCCTTTTTTATTTGATTTATGGTAACGTAAAAGCATGAATTCAAAATTACTTAAAAAATTATTCGTTCCCATTTGGTTAATTCCGCTCATTATCGGCCCAATCTTTTTCCTGGGTATCATCAACATGCTGCCCTTGTCCTTTAAGGGGATTTTTCCCGGATCAATGATGATTGGGATTTTCCTGGAATTGGTTGTCGTTGTGCTCTTGGTTATTCCGTTACAACTTTGGGACCATTCCTACTTTGAAAAGCCGGATATGAGCAAGGTTGCGGTAGCTGCGATTGGCTTTTGCGGCATGATTGTCGCCTATGTCCTAATTTCTTACTTGCTGCCTAGCACCTCCAGCAATAACCAGGCCGCCCTGGATTCCTACATGAAGGGCATGAGCTCGCTGGATTTAATTATCTTTAACCTCTCGATTAGCTTGCTGGCACCGGCTCTGGAAGAAACGATTTTCCGTGGTTACTATGTCTGGGCTTTGCGGCCTTGGGGTAAAATCGCTCAGTTCGTCATTCCAACGATTATGTTTGCCTACATGCACAATCCCACTCGCTTGGTGGACTGGTTGACCTATGGTTCCTTGGCCACTGGTCTAACTCTGGTTCGTTTGATTACCGGTAAGGTGCAGTATTCCCTCGGTGTTCACATTGCCTGGAATACCTTTCCAACCTTGATGCAGGTGGTCGGTCAATTGATGCGCTACCTTGCCCATCTCGTATAAAGCCCAACGGGCTTTTTTATTTGCCCTGAAAAACACGAAACCCCGATAACCTAGGGTGGCTATCGGGGAGAACATTTTAAGAGAATATTTGGGAGAGGGAAAAGAATATGAATGTACGTCATTGGGAGAACGACGTTTTGGTCCCTGGACCTGGGGTTTCGTGTTTCTGATGTGTTGAGTCATCAGTCATTCTGCTTATAAGGCAACCTCACTGTTTAAAGAATTTTCAACGCGCTTGTTGTTTGAGACGAACTCGCTTTGTTGATGCTTTTATAATACGGTCGCCAGGTTAAACATGCATAAAGCCAAAATAAATTGAAAATTAAATTTCTAAATAACTAGATTGCTTTTTGTTTTGAAAGCGTTTACAATATGAGTGTAGATAGTCTAAGGGGGATTCTAAAATTCCTCGACTATAATAAAGATTGATTTAAAGGAGTATGCTGATGGGACTACTTGGTGCGATTGAGGCTGGTGGAACGAAGTTTGTGGTGGCGGTTGCTGACCGCGACTTTAACATCATTGAACGCGATGCCTTCCCAACTTTGGATGGTAAGAAGACCTTGGATAAGGTTATCGAATTTTTCGATAAGTTTGATGATATTGAGGCAATTGGAATTGCGGCTTTTGGCCCAATCGACATTGTCGAGGGTTCACGGACATACGGACATGTTTTGGACACGCCAAAGCGCGGTTGGTCTGGTTATGATTTCTTGGGTCGAATGAAGGCCTGGCGTGACATTCCTTACTTCTGGACCACGGACGTTAACGGTGCCGGTTGGGCTGAATTTATGACCGGTGCTGCCAAAGACGTCGATAACATGGTTTACTTGACGGTTGGTACCGGTGTTGGTGCTGGAATTGTTAGCGGTGGCAAGATGTTGGCTGGCTACGGTCACCCTGAAGCCGGACACATTCTTCTTCAAAAGCATCCTAAGGATACTTACAAGGGCCACTGTCCATTCCACGGCGACAAGTGTTTGGAAGGTTTGGCTGCCGGTCCTGCTATCGAAGACCGTTGGGGCATGTCGGCTAAGGAAATTCCTGATGACCATCTCGCTTGGGAAATCGAAGCCTTTTACCTGGCTCAAGCTGCCGTTGATTACACGATGATCTTGCGTCCGGAGAAGATTGTTTTCGGTGGTGGTGTGCCTCACCGTGAAGTTCTCTTTCCAATGATCCGTAAGAGTTTTGCCGAACAGATGAAGGACTACTTGGCTACGCCACAATTGGAAGACTACATTGTGCCGGTTGCCAACGGTGACAACGCCGGAATCCTCGGTTGCTTCTACTTGGCAGAAAGCCTTTTGGCAGAAGAAAAGTAAGGGCTTTTTAAGATAAAAATCAGCAAATAGGCTTGTTGATTGTGCTAGTTTATGATAATATTATTTCTGTTGTGATTAGCACAATGGACAGTTAGCTCAGTTGGTAGAGCAACGGACTCTTAATCCGTGGGTCCAGGGTTCGAGCCCCTGACTGTCCACTAAGATAAGCGCTGGGCGAAAGCCTGGCGCTTTTTGTTATCATGGAGGTCTTCTATGTGGAAACAATTACGAATCTGGTCATTTACGCTGGCAGCAATTCTGCTGATTATTGCACTGCAAGCTACCCTGGGCACGCATAAGGTCGGTCAAAAGCAGACTGTAGCTCAAAAGACCACCAGCAGCTTACCTAAGGGCGTGAAGGCTTCTGACTGGGACTTGGTCCTCGTCAACAAGCAGCACATGCTAAAGCATGAAATGAACTTTCCTAAGGCCACGCTAGAGGGCAAGATTGTCGACCAACGAATTGTATCGGCGGTTGAAGACTTCCAGAAGGGCGCTCAGCAAGCCGGTTATGCCACGACCCTTGTTTCCGGCTACCGTTCAATTGCTGATCAAACCCAGGTCTTCAACCAAGTTTTGCAAAATAATGAGGCGGGTGGCGACAGTTATGACAAGGCCTTGGCAGCCACTAAGGCCGTTGTCCAAACGCCCGGTTCATCCGAACACCACACCGGGCAGGCCATTGATTTGGCGGGGAATGATGCCCTAGCAAAGTATCCCGGCTTGGAAGGGGCAATGGACCAGTTCGCTTCGCAGAAGTGGTTGATTGAGCACGCGCCTGATTACGGCTTTATCCTCCGTTTCCCAGCTGACAAAAAGGGGATGGAAGAGACCGGTATTGATTACGAGTCTTGGCACTTCCGCTATGTCGGCGTTAAGAACGCGAAGTACATGACCAAGCATCACTTGACCCTCGAAGCTTACGTTAAGGAATTAAATAATCGCGCAAAAAAGCAGAGCCAATCTTAAGTGCGGGCTGCTTTTTTTGTTATACTAGATAGGCAATAAAGAAAGAGGAGTGGCGCAAATGATTGTACTTTCAGGAACTATTGGAGCGGGTAAGACCAGCTTAACAGAGCTTTTGGCCCAGCGTTATGGTGGACAGGGCTTTTACGAAAGCGTCGATGATAATCCCATCTTGCCGCTCTTTTATCAAGATCCCAAGAAGTACTCTTTTCTTTTGCAGCTCTACTTTTTGAACACACGTTTGGACCAGCTGTATCAAGCTGAAAAGACACCACTTTCCGTGGTTGACCGTTCCATTTTTGAAGATGCCTTGCTCTTCCAATTAAATGCTGATTTGGGCCGTGCTACTCAAACTGAAGTGGACATCTACAAATCCCTTTTGAACAACGTGATGGAAGATATTCCGGGCGGTTCTCACATCAAGCGTCCTAGTCTGTTGATTAATGTTCGAGTTAGTTTGGATACCATGTTACACCGCATCAAGAAGCGCGGTCGTTCCTTTGAACAGGTGGACCAAGATCCTGATTTGTACCAGTACTATGCTGATTTGAACAAGCGTTACGGGGACTGGTTCGACGACTATGACCGCTCACCTAAGATTCAGATTGATGGCGACAAATACAACTTCGTCGAAGACTTGGATGCCCGCCAAGCCGTCATGGAAACGATTGATGCGAAGTTGCGCGAAGTCGGAGCTTTGAAGTAATGAATAGTCAAAATAAAGGGCTTTCAATCGTAACGCTCTTACTTTTCTACCTCAACTTCGTGCTGATTGTCGCCTCGCTTTCCTTGGTGGCTTACGATTTCTATAAATTTATGCAACCGGGACTAGCCTTTGTAACTGGAACCTTAGTTCTGTTCTGGCTCTTGCTCGCCGCTTATCTTTTTCGTCACGGGATTTCCTGGTCGGGGATGAAAAGCTTTCCCAAAAACATCCGTCTAGCCCTATTTGGAACGCAGCTGCCTCTTTTCTTGATTACGGCCTACATGTTATATTACGAAATCAATTCCGTTCTTCTAAAATAGAAAGCAGTCATTTTGACTGCTTTTTTGCTTTGAAAAAGTTTTTTCATCTGCCTGTAAATTGCTTGCAACATTGCTTTGTTACGCTATTGATATTGAAATTCGACGAGGTTAGCTGATGAAATTTGAGATTAAGACGAATGGGATGAAGCGTGATAACCGTGCTTTCAGGCGACAGACTATTCTGAACACATTTGTTATGCTTTGGGCGCTCTTTACAATTGGATATGTTTTAACCGTACATCACTCCTGGGCACAAATTATTATAGGTTGTGTCGGTTCTACAGGATTACTCGCCATCGCCGTCATTGGCCAAGTGACCAATATCGGAAGCCACCGGGCATTTCTTGAAGAGCAGAATAAATAAAAAGCGAGGTTTCGATGTCTAAGCCAAATTCTAAATTACAACTAATATGGATATACGCTGAGTTAATTGCGATGCTGATTTTTTTCGTGGCCTATTTACTTGCCGGCCACAAGATCTGGTTAATTCTTGCCTGCTTGGTTGCAGTTGAGTCTGCTGTTCGATGGACTGTTCCACAGTTAATCGCATATTACAAAGGCTATGATGGCAAGAACAGAGCGATAAAGTTAAAGCGGTCGATTGTTAGTTTGCTAATAGCTTTTGTCATTTTGACCAGTATGGCCCTCGCGAGTTATTTCTTTGGTCATAATATATTATTTTTCGAGGGATTAGCAGGAGCGTTGGGAACCTTTGCCATTTTGACCACAATTTTAGCAGTCGTCAGTGCTATCTTGTACTTCCGCCGCAAATAAAAAAGCAATCCAAACGGATTGCTTTTTCTTTTACTTCAAAACACTCAACATCATCTTCTGGAAATCGGGCACGAAGCGGTCGGCGTCAACTAAGACGGCCGCCGTGCTATAAGTTGGGTCGAGCAACTTGTCGGGATCACCGATGGTACGGCCATAGTCGCCGCTTTCACGGTCGTAAGTGACCTTCATGTTCAATGGCAGCTCGGTCACGTAAGAGTGGTCCAAAGCCACGGCAACGGCCAATGGATCGTGCAAGGCAGCCCCGCGCTTATCGATATCGAGGTCGTAGTAGGCCTTGATGTAGTAGTCGACGATGTCGGCGAAAATCTTACCGGCTTCGGTTCCCAAATCGCGCCACTGCTGAGTATCATCGTTCGTCAACAGGGTCCGCAAGGTAACGTCCAAACCAACCATCGTTAAGTTCTTTTGTTCCTTGAAAACCACGTCCGCAGCTTCAGGGTCCTGGTGGATGTTGGCTTCGGTGAATGGCGTCACGTTACCAGGCACTGTCAAAGCCCCACCCATCAAAGTGGTTTGGCCAATCAAGCCAGCAATGCTAGGGTCCTTTTTCAAGGCCACGGCCATGTTGGTCAAAGGTCCGGTTGGCAAGTAAATCAAGTTTTCGCCGTACTGGTGAGCCGCTTCAATCAAGAAGTCAACCCCGGACTGCTTTTCAACGGGACGTGGTGACTTTGCCACTTGGACGTCACCAATGGCATTTTGTCCGTGAATCTTTTTTGAAATTTCCATGACGGTAAAAGAGTCGGTCGTAATCGAATGACTTTCACCCAAGAAAACGGGCACATCATCAGCGCCCAAAAGGTGCAATAGGTCGAGTGAGTTTTGTGCAGCGGTGGTGGTGATGGTGTTGCCGTATGAGGCGATAATTCCGATTAAATCAACGTCGGGATGCCCCACCGCATAGGCGAGCGCCATTGCATCGTCGACCCCGGTGTCGAGGTCCAAAATCATTTTCTTGTCAGCCATCTTGTCAATTCCCCTTTTTTTCGATATCTTCATTATAGCAAGCATTCAAATTCAGCGTAAAATGAAATCAGGAGGGTGCGCCATGGAAGAATATGAAATCGCCATCATCGGTGGCGGGCCGGTGGGCCTTTTTGCCGCCTTTTACGCTGGTTTACGCCAAACGAAGGTCGCTTTACTCGAAGCGCTACCGGAGCTTGGCGGACAGCCTTTGGCCCTCTATCCTGATAAAAGCATTTATGACGTAGCCGGTTTTCCCGGTGTTTCAGGCCGTGAACTTGTTGACCGTCTGCAAAAGCAGGTGGCTTTGTTCAATGCGGATATTTACACTGGTACGCCCGTTACCGACCTGCAGGCCGAGGGGGAGCATTATTTGCTGACCTATGAAGATGCCATTCATGGTAAGCAGCAGCTCAAGGCCAAGACGGTGATTATTGCGACGGGAAAGGGTTCTTTTGAACCGCGCAAACTCCAGTTACCTGAAGCGGAAGCCTTGGAAGGGCAGGGTCTGCATTACTTTGCCAATCGGCCCAGTGAGTTTGCCGGCCAGGATGTTGCCGTAGTAGGTGGTGGAGATTCAGCGGTTGACTTAGCGAATTTGCTCGCCACAACTGCCAACCAGGTTTCTTTGATTCACCGTCGCAACAACTTTCGGGCCATGGAATCTTCCGTTGCCGCCTTGCAGGCCAGTGACGTCGATGTGTTGACGCCCCAAACCATTAGCCAAATCACGCGCCAGCCCAGCGGTCAGCTGCAAGTGGCTCTCGAGCCCGTCAAAGATGGCGAACAGTTACCCGACTTACTCGTCGATGCCCTCATTATCCAATACGGCTTTATGTCCCGCGATAAAATTATGCGCAACTGGCACTTGCCCTTAAAGCGCGATGACTTCGGCATTGAAGTTTCCGACCAAATTAAAACCGAGCATCCCGGCGTTTTTGCCATTGGGGATGTTACCTCATTTGAAGAGCACGTTGATTTGCTGGCGACTGGTTTTGGCCAAGCGCCAGCGGCTGTTAACGCTGCCATTAATCACTTTGACCCTGATCGTGGTGGACCCGGCCACTCTTCATCGCTAGTAATTGATTAAAAAAGATGTCAGCTGGTATCTTTTTTATTTGTCATATAAGCATAATTTTCTTGTAAATTAACGGTAACTTGTCCGGCTGAAATCTTTGCTATCCTATATTCATTAAGAATTTGAGGTGGACAAATGCATAATAAAGAAAATGATCCAGTCGTCGACTTCCTTATTTGGATCACGGTAATCATCTTTGTGGGATCGCTAGTCCAGAAGTTTTTATTGGAACCGTGGCTTAATAGCTTGAATTTAGCCGATTGGCTATACTTTACGCTTATTGCAATTTATGCCATCATAGCCGGTTTATTAGGTGGCCTGCTTACAAGAAAAGTTCCCATCACCGGTCGAAAAAAGAAATAACTTTATAAACAAAAAGACGCCCCTGGAGGCGTCTTTTTTATTGCACTTGGGCCTTACCCGTTGCGTAATCAATCGTTACGCCGGGGCAGACATTGAAAATCCAGTAGTTAATGTTCAAACTTTGGCCATTGTCCTGCACGGACTTGGCCATGTAGTGCACGCCGCGCATAATCCGGTCGTTACCTTCATAAAGGGGCGTGACCTGACCACGAATGGCGATATTCGGATGCTGTTTTAGAGCGTAGCGGATATCGTCTTCGGCGTCGAGTTGGCCCGGATAGGCGTTTTCAACTCGGGTTCCCGTGGTCATGTTTTCCGTGACCATGGTGGGCATGCCAAAGAACTGATAACCAACAATGTGGGACTTGTTCCAGAGGCTGGTTTTGCTGCCGCCGAGATTCACCTTGGGGTTGGCGTGATAGCCACCAACCCGCTGCTGGCCGTTATAGTTATCCATCAAAAACCAACCAGAAGGACGGACCGAATTGGGAATCTTAGCCGGCCGCTTCGTAACTTTGGCAACAGCGGCACTATCAACACGGAAATTGGCCTGTTGACTGCGTCCTTGGCTGTCCAAAGGGGAGAGGGCTAAACCATCGGTCGGACGTAGAGTCGTACCTTGCGCCGGGAAAGTTTGCTGCAACTCTTCATCGGAGAAGGTCGCTTTATTACCGTTGATGTGGACGATGTCACCATCGAGAGTTCCGTCCCATTTTAGCTTTAACAAATCTTGGTCAGAGGCGGCTTGCACCGAGCTAACCTTGCTCTGTTGACTGTTCGATTGCTGATTTTTATGGCTGAAATGCCCAATCAGCAGGGCACCCAGCATGACAATCGCTAGGCCAATTAGTATGTAGACAAAAGACCGCGGTAAAAAGCGGTCTTGATCAGAATTATTATTCATTAGAAGGTCATTGCTCCTAGGAACTTCTGGATACGGTCTTCCTTGGACTCAAAGAAGCCATTGGTATCGCCTTGATAAGCAACCTTACCGTTGTCGATGAAGGCGACGCGGCTGGCAACCTTACGGGCAAAATCCATGTTGTGGGTAACCACAATCATCGAAGTATTTTGCTCGGCTAAGTCACGCAAAACGCGCAAGACTTGCGCTTCCAATTCAGGATCCAAAGCAGAGGTGGGTTCATCCAACAATAGGTACTCAGGCTCCATGGCTAAAGCACGCAGAATGGCTACGCGCTGCTGCTGTCCTCCTGAAAGCTGGTAAGGGTAACGGTCAGCCAGTTCGGTCATGTTGAACTGGGCTAAGAGATCGTTAGCCTGCTTGCTAGCGGCTTCCTTGCTGACACCCTTCACTTTGACCGGTCCTTCCATCAAATTATGCAGGACGTTCAAGTGGGTAAAGAGGGCCTTTTCCTGGAAAACCATGCCGAAACGCTTTCGAATCTTGAGCACCTGGCTATTGGAAATTTCCTTTTGGAAATCAACGTTCAAGTCATCAATGCTCATTTTTCCTGAAGTAGGACGTTCGAGCAAGTTCAGGGAACGGAGCAAAGTTGACTTTCCTGAACCGGAAGGACCAACAATGGCCGTCGTTTGATTCTTGGGGAATTCCAAGGAAACGTCATCCAAGGCGAGCTTATCTGGGAATTGCTTCGTAACATTTTCAACTTTAATCATTGAGCAAACCTCGACGTGTAGCGTTCTAGGTAGTGTTGGCCAATGGCCAAGATTGACGTAAAGAAGGCATAAACCATGGCAGCCAGAATGTACATCGACAAAATCTTATAGTTCTGCGCGGCAATCTGCTGACTGAGGTAGAACATTTCGACGATGGTGATGACTGATGCCAAAGAGGTATCCTTCAAAAGTGAAATCAAACTGTTGGAGAGAGGCGGGATTGAAATCCGAGCCGCCTGCGGCAAAACCACGTTCCAATATACCTGAGCGGTGGTCATTCCTAATGATTGGGCTGCTTCTTTTTGTACTTGAGGCACGGAAGCGATTGAGGCACGGATGCTTTCGGATGCGTAGGCACCGGTGTTCAGTGAGAAGACCGTCACGGCTGATACCCAGGCGTTCGCGAAGAGATTAATGTGCGCGCTGGGCAAACCATAGAAGACGATAAAAAGCTGAACTAGCAAGGGCGTGGAGCGGAAGAACCAGACATAAGTGGCCGCAATCCACTTGACCACGTCCATCAGACCGGCCAACCAATCATTTTGTGGTAACTTTGCAATCCGAATTAGGGCCGTCAAGACGGCGAAAATTAGGGCAAAGAAAAAGGAAAGAGCCGTCAGGGGCAAGGTATATTTTAGGGCCGCAACTACCAGTTCCGGTAGGTACTTAATGGCCAGGTCCAAAAATTCTTGCATGAGCATTCCTTCCTTTTCGGGGGCTTAATGTTTAATTGATAATCGCTTAGTTTGAACTAGAGATATCCATACCGAAGTACTTTTCAGAAAGCTTTGACAAAGTGCCATCGCTCTTCAATTCTTCGATCGCCTTGTTGATGGCCTTAAGCAACTTCTTGTTATCCTTGTTAACCAAGGCGCCAGAAGGCTTTGAGTCAACTTGGCCATCAAGGTCAACGTAAGTCAACTTTGACTTAGGGTTTTGCTTTTGGTAAGCCTTGAAGGCACCAAGGTCGTTCAATGAACCATCGGCACGCTTTGTCTTAACCAAGTTCATGGCTTCGTTGATACCAGGCACGCTGACCAACTTAGCACCGTTCTTTTCGGCGATCTTACCGTAGTTCGAAGTGGTTGATTGTGCCATCTTCTTACCATCGATTGACTTAAGGTCCTTCAAGTCCTTTTCGTTATCGCGCTTAATCAAAACAGTGTGAGGGTACACGTAGTAGTCAGAAAGGCTGTAAGTATCGGCACGTTCCTTCGTGTAGCCGATGTTGTTCATGACAACATCGTAACGGTGACTACCAAGACCAGCAATCAAAGAATCCCACTTCGTTTCAACGTAGGCGACCTTCAAGCCCATCTTATCGGCAATGTCCTTGGCCAAATCAACTTCGTAACCCTTCAACTTACCGTCTTCACGGTATGAGTAAGGGGCGTAAGTACCTTCCAAACCAACGGTCAAAGTACCCTTGGTGATGGTCTTAGCCTGTTGGTTGTGTTGATAGGTGTTGTAACTGAATAACCCTGCAATAGCTACACCAGCGATAAGGATCAAAACAACCAATGACTTGATGACTGTTCTCTTCTTCATTTCTCTTTCTCCCAAAATAAAAGGCGCCTGAATACAAAGGCGCCTAGTTAGTCAACATAGTTCAATGGAATAGACGTCAAAAATACCGGTGTGATTAATACATCATGGCCGGGTGCACACAAAATTCAATTGTATGAGCTGCTTTTGACATAGATTCCTCCATTACCCATACAGTTTACTCATTGCTTTTAACTTTGTCAATTAATTTACATTCCTAAAATTGGACCAATCCAGGCAATTGGTCCAGCTGTAATAAAACTGCTAGAACGCCTTTTCTGCTGTCTTTATCATGTGATATAAAAAAATTAGCCAAAATTGGTCGCAGAAACTTTTTTGTGGAAAAGAAGCCACTTTCTTCCATAGATAGGTGGTGAACTTTGTTATAATAGACTCGATTAGCTCACCATAGGGGCTGAAAAGAAAGGACTCATATGTCAAAGCAAAACACTTTTTACGTCACAACACCGATTTATTACCCATCTGGTAAGTTGCAATTAGGAAACACCTATACGACGGTCTTGGCCGATGCAGCTGCCCGTTACCACCGCTTACTCGGCGACGATGTCTACTTTTTGACTGGGACCGACGAGCACGGTTTGAAGATTCAGCAAAAGGCTGAAGCTGCCGGTACTTCCGAAATGGAATACTTGAACGGCATGGCCAAGCAAATCAAGGATTTGTGGAAGTTGATGGACATTTCTTATGACCATTTCATCCGTACGACTGATTCACAGCACGAAAAGATTGTTCAAAAGATTTTCGAAACGCTTTTGGAACAAGGCGACATTTATAAGGGCAAGTACTCTGGTTGGTACTCTGTTTCTGATGAAGAATACTTTACTGAATCACAGTTGGCCGAAGTTTACCGCAACGATGCTGGCGAAGTAACTGGTGGAGTTGCGCCATCCGGTCACGAAGTGCAGCGCGTTGAAGAAGAGGCTTACTTCTTCAAGATGTCAAAGTACGCGGACTGGTTGGTTGACTACTACAAGTCTCACCCTGGCTTCATCCGTCCCGAAGCCCGCATGAACGAAATGATTCACAACTTTATCGAACCTGGTTTGGAAGATTTGGCTGTGACACGTACTTCATTTGACTGGGGAATTCCGGTTCCGGAAGATCCAAAGCACGTGATTTACGTTTGGATTGATGCCTTGGCTAACTATATTACGGCCTTGGGTTACGATACTGATGAAGATGAACTTTTCAAGAAGTTCTGGCCGGCCAACGTACAATTAGTTGGTAAGGAAATCGTCCGTTTCCACACGATTTACTGGCCAATTATTTTGCACGCCCTTGGTTTGGAAATGCCTGAACACATCATTGGCCACGGTTGGTTGGTGATGAAGGACGGTAAGATGTCCAAGTCAAAGGGGAACGTGATTTACCCAGAAGTTTTGGAGGAACGCTACGGCCTTGATGCGGTACGTTACTACTTGCTTCGTTCAATGCCATTCGGTAATGATGGTACTTTCACGCCCGAAGACTTTGTTTCACGGATTAACTACGACCTGGCCAACGATTTGGGGAACTTGTTGAACCGTACCGTTGCCATGATTAACAAGTACGAAGGTGGCGTTATTCCATCCCTTGAGACTGGCTGCACGCCATTCGACCAAGAATTGGTTGATACGGTGGAAAGCTCAATCAAGAGTTACAAGGAACACTTGGATGCCGTTGAAACAGCCAATGCTTTGGAAGACGTTTGGCAGATTGTTCGCCGTGCCAACAAGTACATCGATGAGACGCAGCCTTGGGTTTTGGCCAAGGAAGCCGAACATGATAACACCAACACCAAGGTAACCGAATTGGCCGACGTTATGGCTCACTTGGCTGCTACCATGCGTGTCATCGCCGTTTTGATTCAACCTGTTATGACGCAAGCACCTGCTCGCATCTTCAAGCAACTTGGTTTGGACTATCCTGAAACTGGTGTGAAGATCGAAGGCTTGGCCTTTGATCAGTTACCAGCCGGTATCAAGGTCATTGATAAGGGTGAACCAATTTTCCCTCGTTTGGACATGGAAAAGGAAGTTGCCTTCATCGCTGGTTTGGTATCCAAGGACACTAAGGGTAAGGGCCGTGCCGTTAAGGAAGCTGCCAAGGAAGCCGCTCAGGAAGAATTGGAAGAAGTTCCGGCAAAGCCCGCAATCGAATACGATGACTTTGACAAGGTTCAAATTTTGGCCGCAAAGATTACCGACGGCGAAATCGTGGAAAAGTCGAAGAAGCTCTTGAAGTTTACCTTGGATGATGGTTCTGGCAAGCCTCGCCAAATCTTGTCTGGAATCCGCCAGTGGTATCCAGAACCCGAAGCTTTAGTTGGTAAGACGGTTGCCATCGTCGCCAACATGAAGCCACGCAAGATGGCGGGTGAATTGAGTCAAGGAATGATTTTGTCTGCTGAAAAGCATGGCATTGTCACGGTGACTGAATTGCCTGATTCAATCGAACCAGGTTCGGGAATTGAATAATGCTCGAACCTTTGGTTGAATGGTTCCAAAAGTTAACCCTGCGTGACAAATGGCTTGTCTTTCTAGTCGTGCTCTTCGTTGCCGGATTCTTTATTGGAATTTCGATTGGTTTGAATTTAATGAATTGAAGAAAAGCCACTCCTGCTTGGGGGTGGTTTTTTTGTTACGTTTCTTTAATCGAAAAGTAATTCGATTGTGTTTTGAGGTCGCTATATGAATGCTACACTTGATGCAACAGGAGGTATTTCGCATGGCAAAAGATTTAAAGAATAACCCGCTTAAATATTGGAGTTTACAACTAGTAGCAGCTTCATCTCTACTTGTTGTTGTATTAATGCTCCATACAGCGAAAACGCCATTATTCCACGTCCTACATTTTTTGTTTGATTTTGGGATTTTAGCTTGGATGGTATATTCAGCCTACAATTTGCGAAAGTATTTAAAGGCCGCCAAAAAATCTAAAGAGGCAACAAAATAAAAGAGCTTCCTACGCAGGAAGCTTTTTTTTAATCTGGATGACTCTTTGATTCGAATTTATGTACGACACTTTTGACGTCGGCTTCGACCTCTTCCAGACCCTTTTCGACACCTTCTTCGACCTTCTTGATTTCATCAGGCATAGCGAAACGGTTAACAACCATGGCGAAGAATACACCGACGAAAACGTCGAGTACTCGCAGGAAGACGTAGCCAATGGTGGCATCCATGGGGATGGTCAGCGCGATCATCAGGAAGGCGGCCATTCCACCGACGATTCCGACGCTTTGGTCGAGCTTGTTATGGATGATGATGCCGGCCATGATGAGGACGGGCACCAAGATGATTGAAACCCAATCGGCGTTATGGGTGTACTGGCGGATGATGTAGTAGAAGATGGCTAAGCCACCGCCGACAATATTTGAAATGACACGGACCTTGGCGAAGGCCATGGTGTTGGCCCAGTTTTCACGAAGGGCGAAAACCGCCGCGAGGGCGGGCACAAAGGCGGGTTGGTGCAAAAAATGGTAAACGAGCATGATGAGCATGACGGTGAGTCCAGTTTTAAATGTTCGTAAACCAATGTGAACGTTGAAGAAATTCATTACCTCTCCTAAATATATTTTCAAAGCAAAAATTGGCTTGTGAAGCCGTTCAATCAGTATACAACGAATTACGAGTGGGAGTAATTATTTTTTGTTAAGGAGGCTTAATGGGATTGTAATTTGACTGTGATTATTGCGGATTGGGATTTTGGTAAGCTGAAAGGGTTAAAAATTACGGGAGAGGACCATGGAAAAATTAAAAAATAAACTTTCAGACTGGCTACCAGTCATTATTTCTTGTTTTATCGCAGTAGTTGGCGCATTAATCATTATTCATGTAGGAGATAAAGCTAATACAGCAGATTGGCTCGTCTTAGTGGAAGTGCTTGTTTTCTGTATGGTTGAAGGCGGCATTGTTGGCGCTATCAGCACTTTGATTTCGAAAAGTAAAAACAAGAAGTAAGAAGCCTGCGAGGCTTCTTTTTCGTTATAATAAAAGCACGAAGTAAAAACACGATTCGGTTGGTAGTCCGAATGTGGCCGCTGGTCATCAGTATCCTTCCTCCTTGGATGTCCGTCTTCGTTCATCAAATTAAGGAGGTAGTGATTTTGACAATTCAAAGTTCACTAACAATTGTTTTTGAAGCACCTTATTATCAAGGTGTTTTCGAGGTTCAAGAGGATTACCGGTATTCGGTTGCGAAGGTTAATTTTGGGACGTCAGAACCTAAATTAAATCTGTTGCAGAATTTTATTGTGAAGCGCTGGTTCTCTTTAGATTTTTATTCGCAGCAAATTGACCGCCAAAAGTTGCATCGTAAAGTGAATCCCAAGCGAATGCAACGATTGGCTCGCAAGCAAGCCGTTAACGGTATTGGCAACAAAGCTCAAGAAGCGCTGAAAAGGCAAAGCCAAGCAGGGAAGCAACTGAAAAAGAAAAATCGCAAGGAGTTAAAAGCTCAAAGGGTTGCTGAACAATTCCGCTTGAAACAAATTAAGAAGGCTCAGAAACATCGAGGTCATTAAAATGAAGAAGCTCACCAGGCTTCTTTTTTGTAACCTTCTTTTAACCGAAATGTGACATAGTTGTGACCTGCTTTTGCTATGCTGAAGGCATGAAAAAAGAAGAGATTGGTTCGCTTAAAAGAACAACAAAAAGTAAAATTATTAACTGGGCTTTGGCCGTTATCGCCATTGTTTTTGTGCTGATTGCTGTCTCTGCCTTTACGCATTTGGATCAATTCGTGCAAGGCTGGCAATCTGCCGGTAAGTGAGGCTTGCAACGATGAAAAAGAAATTTGAGTCTGCGAGTTTTTATTTTGAAATGCTTTTGTTAATCTGCTTTGCCGCCTACGTTTTGTGGTTTTTAGCTAGCAGCAATGGTCTTGTGCATATGGACGACTGGTTGAAGAACTTATTCACACCGATTACTTTTCTCTACCTTGCCTATATCACACTTAAATATACGAAAAATAAAAAGCAGTGACCCAGCGGGTCGCTGCTTTTTTACTTCACAATCTTCTGTGGTCGTGCAGAATAATAACTGCCTTGATCCGTCAAAACACCTTGGCCAAGTACTTTATTGTTAATCATGCTGGTTGAATTGCCCTTCATTTTCAGCAAATAACTAGGCGCAAAGGTCTTATTACCTTCAAAAGAGGTTACGACGAAATTGTCGTTTTTGTCATCACCGTTTGGAATAACCAGGTAGGAATAGGTCATCGTCGGCTTTGCCTGGTCGCCATCGCCGATAATCACGGTGCCGTTACCGTTCAGTGGCTGGTACTTACCGTTGATGCCGTCGCTGGAGGACCAACCTAACATATAAGAATTATCGGTAATCTTCTTGTTGTCGGTCGCCATGTGGAAGCCCCAAGTTGAGGTGAAAAGGTACCACCGGCCGCTGTGTTTGAAAATGTTGACACGCTCAAGCTCATCGTTGGTGGCGTTTCCCGTGACCATCGGTTCCATGACCTTTTTAACCGTGAAATTCTTGTTCAACTCCAGCTTACCAATGGCGGAATTGGCAAAGAAGGTCTTGTCATATTCGGCTGTATTTTGGTTCTGGCTCAAACGCTTTTTCTCGTCATTGAAGTAGCTCTTGCTACCAAAATAGGCCTGCGTATTGAAGTTGTTAGAACCCTGTGGATTGAAGTTTGGGCCCGTATTTCCTTCGAAAATCAGATAGTACTTGTCGCCATCTTGAACGAAGTGGGGGTCGCGCAAGGTCAAATCGTCCTCAAAATGAGGTCGCTTACCACCGCCTTGGGCAGCGGTCTGGTAAATCTTACCATCACCAGAAAAGACCGTTTTGCGGTCACTGGCCTTATCATGGTTAATTTGCAAGCCACTGGTCCAGTCCTGGCCAGACTTCGGCTCCAAAACAACTTTGGCCGTCGTCAAAATCTGGCAGGCGGTCTTCTTGTCGTCATAAGCATTGGCGTAGAAAACCCGCAGGCTGTCATCGTCGTCATTCATCAAGTAAGTCGAACCGGACCATTCGCCAACCGAGGACTTGAGATAGTTATCATAGTCGCCAGCAGCGACACCCTCTTTTTTACTATTAAAGAGATAGCCGACAAACTGCCAAGTTGATAGGTCATCTTGGTTAGCCGATTCAGGTTGAGCAAAGAGGCCCATCCGCGTTGGCGCACCGGAGTAGCGCCCGTTTTCAGCAGTTAAGCCGATTACTAAACGGTAGCCGTGGAAGGAAGCCAGGGTTCCATCGGGCTTTTGCACCGGCCAGGAATCCCAGACGTCCATGGGCACCATTTTCTTTTCCTTAGCGCTGTAGACTTTAGCGCCGGGGATGGTCTGTTCAAGCTCCTTGTGATCAATCGTGGGCGCAAGGTACTTTGAATCGGTTAGTTGTGAATTGATTTGGTCCATATTGCTTCGCGTAAAAAAGCTGGTTTTGGAAGTCTTGTCAGCTTTACGCGAAATATTTTGCGTTCGATTGAGCTGGTAGGTCTGGTGCACTCGTTTGAGAGAGTGCGTTACGCCAAAGGCCACGAATAGCGCGGCCAGAACGAGCACAATATAAAATTTCGTCTTTTTCATGTTTTCCCTTAAAGCATTAATCAAAAGTCATACTATTTTATCAAAATTTAATCTCTGCCATAGGGATTGTCATCTATGTTTAAGGAAATTTAATGTTGTCTGGACCAATTAAAAAGCACCAAGCCGGTTGGCGTGATGCTTTTGTTTTGACTAAATTATCCCAATTCACCAAAGGCGGAGTAGCCGATTGATGGGAAGATGGTAACCAAACGCTGCAATTGGGCAGGCGTGTAGCCGAATTCGATGGCAGGCAAGAGGGCGTTAATCACGTCTTCTGCGTGTTCTGAAATTTCAGTGGCACCCACTAATTGTTGCTGCTGGTTGTAAATCAAGGTAATGGAACCTTCTGTTTCGTAGTCAACCAAGCGGTACCAGTCGCCCATGACATCCTTTTCGACAATCTTGTAGTCGTCTGGATGAGCCTTGGCTTCTGCGACTGTCACACCGGCTTGCGCAATGCGAGGACTGGTAAAGACAGTCGTGGCAATTGCTGGGTAGTCGATGGCTTTATCGTCACCGTTAAATAGGCCAGCCAAGTACTGTGATTCAAAGGTAGCCGTTGGCGTCAACTTTGGTTGCTTCTTGGCCAAAACATCACCGGCAGCGTAGATGTTGTCGATTGAAGTTTGCAAGTGGTCGTTGACCTGGATACCGTGTTCGTCGTATGCCACACCAATTTCGTCCAAGCCGATACCTTCTGTGTTAGGGACACGTCCAGTAGCGTCCAAAACCCACTTCGTTTGGATGTCGCCGTGGTTGGTCTTTACGAGCAAACCGTCAGACTTTTGCTGAACGCTTTCAGTCTGGGTAGCCTTCTTGAATTCGATACCGTCGGCTTCCATCTTGGCAACCAAGCGGTCGCTGTATTCCTTGCTGAAGGACTTCAAGGCTTGGTCACCACGCATGATAACCGTTACATCGGCACCAGCAGCGTGGGCCATGCTTGCGGATTCCATGGCGATGTAACCAGAACCGATAACGACCATTGATTCAGGCATCTTAGCCAAAGCCAAGAAGTCGCGTGAATCATGCATCAATTCCTTACCTTCGATATCAAGGCGGTGAGAATGCATTCCAGTTGCAATCACAACCTTGTCAGCTGTAACTGTCTTGTCACCAACCTGAATGGTGTGTGGATCCAAGAACTTACCGTCACCGAAAAGATATTCAACACCAGCATCTTCCAACATACCCTGAAGGGCATTTGGCAAACCGTCGATAACGGAGCGCTTGTGGGCCTGGTTTTTTGACCAGTCAATGCTACCGTCGCCAGCAATTACACCATCGGAAGCGCGAATTTGGCGTTGAACTTCAACGGGTGCTTCCAACAAAATCTTGGCGTTGCAACCCCAGTTTGGGCAGGTTCCACCAACTTTTTCTTTTTCAACAAAAGCTACTTTTTTACCTTGTGCAGTCAAAAGAGGAGCACCGTCAAAGGCAGCGTGACCACTTCCTAGGTACAAGACATCGTAATCATAGTTCGTCATAATTCTTCCTCCTATTTCCTTCTTCAATCCAATTATACGCCTGCAGACCAATTCTGTGAAATTCACGAATTAATCTTCAGATAATTCATTATGACAGACTAAAGTTAAAGGAAAATAAAAAAGCCGCAAGCGCGACTTTTACAGGTATTTCGTGATTTCTTTACGGTTTTTGAGGATGGGCATCATGATCAAAGCCACGACTAATCCCATGGCAACTTGTCCCAGATTTCCAAGCATACCACCGACTCCAGCAGCCCAGGAAACGAGAATGGCCCCGGCAAAAACATAGCCGATAATCATGACCAAAGAACCGACCACGAGAGCAAGGACTTGTTGTGGCCAAGGCTTACGGGCGCCAATTTGACCGACAAGGTAGCCTTCCAAGCCATGGATAACTAAGGAAAAGAGCATCCATTCCGGCGCTGAGGCAATGATATCCAGCAACAAACCAGATAGACCACCGACAATCATACCGGAGCGCTTACCGCCCAGCAGGGCAACCAGGAAAATCCCGGCATCCACTGTGCTGACGTAACCACCTGTGGCCGGTGTGGGGATGCGGACGATAAAGGACAAGGCGATGTTGGCTGCTGTGATGACAGCTAAAATCGCCATGCGACGAATTTGGGTTTGGGACATGTCTCTCCACCTCTCTATAATGAAAGAAATTTAATAAAACCTATTGTAGCATGAATCCTTATGAAAGAATGCACAAAGCGGGGCTTTTGAGCCGTTTTTTATTAAAAATCCGGTGCATACCAACTGCGAATTTAAAGCGGGTGGGCTCTTGGTAAAGCTGGGCTATGTGTTATAATATCTGTGTTGACATTTGTCAAAAAATTATTTGGAGGTCTACACACATGACTGTGAAGATTGGTATTAACGGATTCGGTCGTATTGGTCGTTTGGCATTCCGCCGTATCTTGGAATTGGGTGACACAGCTGCTGATGTTGAAGTTGCCGCAATCAACGACTTGACTAGCCCATCAATGTTGGCATACTTGCTTAAGTATGACTCAACTCATGGAACTTTGGATGCTGAAGTTTCAGCTGACGAAACTGGTATCATCGTTAACGGTAAGCACTACACTGTTTACTCAGAACGCGATGCTAAGAACATTCCTTGGGTTAAGAATGATGGTGTTGAATACGTATTGGAAGCTACTGGTTTCTATACTTCAGCCGAAAAGTCACAAGCTCACTTGGATGCCGGTGCTAAGAAGGTTTTGATTTCTGCTCCAGCTGGTGACGTGCCAACTGTTGTTTATGGTGTAAACCAAGACATCTTGAAGCCAGAAGACAAGATTGTTTCTGCTGGTTCATGTACTACTCAATCATTGGCACCAATGGGTAAGGTATTGGTTGACAACTTCGGTGTTGAAATCGGTACTATGACTACTATTCACGCCTTCACTTCAACTCAAATGATCTTGGATGGACCTAAGGGTAAGAAGTTCCGTTCAAACCGTACTGCTTCAGTTAACACTATCCCTCACTCAACTGGTGCTGCCAAGGCTATCGGTCTTGTTGTTCCAGAATTGAAGGGTAAGGTTGACGGGCACGCACAACGTGTTGCCGTAATCGACGGTTCTGTAACTGAATTGACTACTGTTTTGGACAAGAAGGTTACTGCTGACGAAGTTAACGCTGCTATGAAGGCTGCTTCATCAGACTCATTCGGTTACAACGAAGACGAAATCGTTTCATCAGACATCATTGGTGACACTCACGGTACCACTTTCGATGCAACTCAAACTCAAATCATCGAAGCAGGCGACAAGCAATTGGTTAAGACTGTTTCATGGTATGACAACGAATACGGTTTCACTTCAAACATGATCCGTACTTTGTTGCACTTCGCCCACGTTGGTAACAAGTAATTCATACGATCAAGAGAACGCTTTGGCGTTCTTTTTTTGTGACCAAGATTAGGCGCATAAAAAAGCCCTGCTCGTGCAGGGCTTTTTTGATTAGTAGAACCAAGTGTCGTAAATGGTGATTGGTTCGTGGCGCTTTTGCTGAGTGGCCAAGTACATTTCTTCCAGGTGTTGTGCATCGGCAGCGGGGATGTCCTTGCCTTCCAGGTAGTCGTCGATCTTGTCGTAAGTGACGCCCAGGGCGATTTCGTCTGGTAGTTGAGGTCGGTCGTCTTCAAGGTCGGCCGTGGGCACCTTTTCGTATAGATGCTTAGGGGCCTTGAGTTCTTCGAGTAACTGACAGCCCTGGCGCTTGTTCAAACGCCAAAGGGGATTGATGTCAGTTCCGCCGTCACCGTACTTGGTGTAAAAGCCGGCGATGGCTTCGGCGGCATGGTCAGTACCAATTACGACACCGTTGTGCTCGCGAGCCACTGCATATTGAGCAATCATGCGCATCTTAGGCTTGATGGAGCCACGACTCAAGTCGTCCACCTTCAAACCAGCGGTCCGCAAGGAAGCGACCATGGCATCGGTGGCATCCTTGATGTTGGTCGTCACGACTTCATCCGGCTGTATAAAATCGAGGGCTGCTTGCGCATCGTCTTCATCTTTTTGTTCGCCGTAGGGTTGGCGAATGGCAACGAATTGGTAATCTTCCTTCGTTTCATCGCGCAGTTCGCTGATGGCCATTTGGCCGATTTTACCAGCAAGGGTTGAATCCTGACCACCACTGATAGCCAGTACGAGACCGGTGTAGATGCTGTGGGTCAAGTACTGCTTCAAGAAGTCGACTGAGCGACGGACTTCGCTTTTAGGGTTAATTAGGGGCTGAACTTTAAGTTCGGCAATGATTTTTGCTTGTAAAGGTCTCATTTATCCATCTCCTGAACGTCTTTGCGGATTTTGTGAATTAAGTTAATCTTAGCGTCGTAAAGATTCTGCGCGAGGTCAACCGGGTAGGTCTGTGGGTTCAAGATGCGCTTGTATTCATCCCAGAGGGCACCCAGCGACTGCTTCGAGAATTCCTTGATGGCAAAAATATCTGGCAGTTTGTAAACCAGTTCACCATCAACAAAAATGTCGTGCAAAATTGGCTTAGCGACGAAATCCTTGATTGTTTTGGAAATGACCGGATGGTTGGGGTCAAACATGTGCAGTGAGTCCAATTCATTGGGGTCTTCACCGTAGAAGGTTAAGTAGTCACCTTCGGATTTGCCGTCTTCCCGGTCGGTAATGCGCCAAATCTGCTTTCTTCCAGGCGTTGAAATTTTGCCCACGTTGTTGGAGAGCTTGATGGTGCTTTTGCCATTGATGCTGACCATTTTGTAAACCGCACCGAGCGCCGGTTGGTCATAGGCAGTAATTAGCTTGGTACCAATGCCCCAAACATCGATTTTGGCGCCCTGGATTTTGAGGTTCAGGATGGTGTTCTCATCCAAGTCGTTGGAAGCGTAGATTTTAGCGTTAGGGAAACCGGCCTTGTCCAGCATCTTGCGTACTTCCTTAGAGAGGTAAGCCATGTCGCCGGAATCAATGCGGACTCCCTGGAAGTTGATTTTATCGCCAAATTCCTTGGCGACCTTGATGGCGTTGGGCACGCCCGACTTCAAAGTATCAAAGGTATCGACCAAGAAAACGACGTTTTTGTGAGTGGAAGCGTAGGCATGAAAGGCGGCGTAGTCGTCGCCATAAGCCTGCACTAGGGCATGGGCGTGCGTTCCCGCAATTGGAATGTTGAAGAGCTTTCCGGCTCGGACGTTAGAAGTAGCATCAAAACCAGCAATAAAGGCGGCGCGGGTTCCCCAAAGGGCGGCATCCAATTCTTGTGCCCGGCGGGTTCCAAATTCCATCAGCGGTTGGCCGGTCG
Source organism: Eupransor demetentiae (assembly GCF_963930865.1). NCBI lineage: Bacteria > Bacillati > Bacillota > Bacilli > Lactobacillales > Lactobacillaceae > Eupransor > Eupransor demetentiae. The sequence goes on from NZ_CAWVOH010000002.1 coordinate 120,211, forward strand.
TCACGCTGGCAATTCGGGCAGCCTTGGTGGCAATCAAGGTTTGGAAGTTGATCACGTTGAGCAGCAAAGTTTCAAGCAATTGGGCATCAACCAAAGGACCATCAACCTGTAAAAGTGGTTCGTTGTTAAACATCACTTCACCTTCGCGGGCGGCACGAATCGTGGCTTTGAGGCGCCAGTTTTTCAGATAGGCTAGGAAATCATCGTCGTAGAGGTCCAAGGACTTTAGATAGGCGATGTCGTCGTCGCTAAAGTGGAACTTTTCCAAGATGGTGACAATTCGTTCCAGTCCACCAAAAATGGCGTAACCGTTGTGGAAAGGCATTTTCCGGAAATAGGCTTCAAAGACCACGGGGGTCTGGTCAATTCCTTGCTTCCAGTAGGTGTAAATCATATTAATTTGGTAGGCATCCGTGTGGAGTGCCAGGGAATCATCTGCGTACAAAATAAAGTCCTCCACGGCCATTATAGCAATAAATGGAAAATGAAATGTGGCCGACTATGCCGCCTTGCCGCTGCGGTAAAAATGCTATACTAGACCAAATAAGAAAGGGGAGTGAGCCATGAAAGTCGCATTTTCATCGGATAATCATTTTGACTTAAATAAAGTTGACTTAGCGGACGTTCTGCCACGCCAGGCCGATTACCTGCTGGAACTGGGCCTTGATGCCTACATTATCAACGGCGACCTTTTCAATGACTTTAACCGCTCCTTGAAATATGCTCGGCAATTGCAGGAAGCTGTTGGGAATAATTTGGCCATTCGTTTCCTGGCGGGTAATCATGACATGGGTTCGGGCGTAACTTACGAAGAGTTGGAAAGTGACCTGGATCCCCTTTACTTCCATCATAAAAGCCTTGATTTGGGGAACTACCGTATCCTCGGAAACAACGGTTGGTACGATTATGCCTTTGACGAGGGCCGCCATCCGATGACGGAAATCGAACGCTTTAAGCATGAATTTTGGTACGACCGACGGATTGAACAGCCAATGTCGGACCCCGAACGAATGGCACTTGCGGCTAACCAGGTTGCCGAACAGATTAAGGCGGCCGGTCAGCGCAAAACTATTTTGGTCAATCACTTCGTGCCCAAAATCGACTTCATCCGTGCCATTCCAAACCGTAATACCCGCTTTGAAATCCTAAACGCCTTTCTCGGCAGCCCACGGTTTGGTGATTTAGCGCAGGCCAATCAAGTTCAGGCCGTTATCTTTGGGCATTTGCACCGCCATCCTAAGCCCTTAAGTGCTGGCAAAACGACCTATTATAGCGCAGCGGTCGGCTACAACACGCACCGCGTTCATGAATGGACGGGGACGGACTTCTTCAAAGAATGGCAAGAGCGGCTGGTTGTCCTGGATGATCAAAATTTGGCAGAGGCAGGTGAGGCGTGATGACTGTGTTCTTACTCATCTTTCTTGGCTTAAGTTCCGCCCTGGTACTGAGTCTGGCTTATTTATCCTGGGGAATCTGGATTCGTCTACGGATGCGGCCGATGACCCTTGTCCTGGCGCTTTTCCTTTTGCTTGTCGTGCTGTATTCCTGGCTTGGTTTGCTTTGGCCCTTGATGGGAATCTTTACTGCAGTTTGGTCTGGCTCGCTCTTTGTCTTGTTTCTGTTGGACCTGACCTGGCTTTTAACCCTATCAGCAATGGCGATTTATAAGTTGCGCCATGAAAAAGCTCCGCAAGCCGATTACATTATCGTGCTGGGAGCCTACCTGCGTGATGGCCATCGAGTTGGACCGGTCTTGGCGGGGCGGATTAACGCGGCCATGCAAACCGCTCTTGCACAAGAATCAAAACCGACGGTGATTTTTGCTGGTGGGCAGGGCTTTGACGAGTCCTTACCAGAAGGGCAGGCCATGCGGGACTATGCTGGTCAGCATTATGAATACCCAGTGAACAAGCTCCTAGCCGAAACGAAAAGCCGCAATACCTATCAAAATTTGATCTATAGCCAGCAAATGATGCAGGCCCCTGAACAAATTCTAATTTTCACTTCGGATTATCATGTGTTGCGGGCGGCCTTTCTCGCTCATCGAGTGGGCGTTAAGGCTCAGGTTTACGGTGGCAAGACAACTTTGCGGGTCCGTTGGCGAGGTCGTTTGCGCGAATATTTAGCCTTTTTGAACCTTTACCAAAAAACTGTGATTGCTCTTATCGCAGGCATCTACATCCTAAGCTTATTGATTGATTTAATTTAGGCGCAATACTATAGGAAGAAAAGATCAGAAAGTGGTCTTTTTTCTTTGCCAATATTACAGTAATGTTACAAAAATAAGCGAGTGTGATACAATGGCAAAGGATTGTTTCTACTTTGAGATAGTTTGACAGTCGAAATATATGGTGCTAAGCTATCATAGTATCTTTGGTGGCAGATGGCCGCCATACATGAAGGAAGGACCTAAGATGCCAGTTTTAACAACGACCGAAATTATGGATTTAATTCCTAACCGTTATCCAATTATTTATATGGATTACGTGGAAGAAATGACGCCGGACGAATCGATCACCGCCGTAAAGAACGTGACGATCAACGAACAATTTTTCCAAGGACATTTCCCTGGTAACCCAGTGATGCCCGGTGTATTGATTATCGAGTCTTTGGCGCAGGCCGCTTCAATTTTGATTTTGTCTTCCCCACAGTTCAAGGGTAAGACGGCTTATATGACTGGTATTGATGATGCCAAGTTCAAGAAGATGGTTGTGCCAGGGGATGTTTTGAAGCTCCACGCCACTTTCGGTAAGCTCCGCGCCAACATGGGTTCAGTTATTGTTGAAGCCAAGGTTGATGGCAAGGTTGCTACGTCTGCCGAATTGATGTTTGTGGTTGCCCCTGACGAAGAAAAAAATGCCTGAAACAATTAATTTTGACCACACGAACGATGAGTTGGTCGAAGCTTTTACCAATGTGATGTGGGTGGAAGAAAGTGCCCTGCGCAACGGTCCCTTTTCGGATTTAACCGTTAAGGAAGTTCATACGGTTGATGCGATTTCAATGTATGAAGAGAAGAGTGCATCACAAGTAGCCAAAATTGTTCACTTAACGCCTTCGGCCATGACAACGGCCATCGACCGCTTGGTTGATAAGGGTTATGTCGAACGTCGCCGTTCATTGAACGACCGCCGCGTGGTGAAGCTCGGTTTGACACACAAGGGTCGTGTGGTTTATCGTGCCCATCAAGCCTTTCACCGCGGCGTTACCCATTCGCTTTTCAAAGGAACGGATAATGCGCAAGCTTTGGTCTTGGTGGATGCCATTCATAATTTGAAAGAATATTTAAAGTCATTAATCAGCGCACAGTGATGTGCTGGTGAGAAAGGTTGGTTGCTGGTTTGGAACAGATTAAGATTCTTGCCACTGCTAAACAAGTACCAGAACGCGTGGTTTCCAACGACGAACTTAGCGGTTTGATGGAAACCAGCGACGAATGGATTTATCCCCGTACTGGGATTCATAACCGTCACGTTGTCACGGATGAAAATACATCTGATTTGGCAACCGGCGTTGCTAAAAAGCTCTTGGATGAAGCGGGTTGGTCAGCAGATGAATTGGACTTCATCATCGTTTCAACCATGTCACCCGACGGTTTGTCACCCCACACGGCAGCCATTGTCCAGGGCAACATCCATGCGGCAAACGCTTTCGCCTTTGACTTGAACGCCGCCTGCTCAGGCTTCGTTTATGGTTTGTCAGCCGCTTCAGCCTTTTTGGCTTCAGGCCGCTACAAGAAGGGGATGTTCATTGGAGCCGAAGTGCTTTCCAAGTTAGTTGATTGGAAGGACCGTACGGTTTCAGTCCTCTTCGGCGATGGTGCCGGCGGTGTCTTACTGGAAAAGACGGACGAACCTGTTGGTTTGATTGCTGAAGAATTACAGTCCTACGGCGAAATGGGTGATGCCATTTTGACGGGCCGTTTTGCCAATAAGAATGCCTTTGCAGGTGAAATTTCACCGCTTGATCCTTACTTCCACCAGGATGGCCGCGCCGTTTATGGATTTGCCACCCGGGAAGTGCCTAAAGTCATGAACAAGGCTTTGGAAAAGGCTGGTTTGACGGCGGACGATGTTGATTTTTATATCGCCCATCAAGCCAACCATCGTATTATCGAGTCAATGGCGAAGAACTTTGGTCAGTCGATGGATAAGTTCCCAACCAATATGGAGGAGTATGGTAATACTTCTGCCGCTTCACCGGCCATTCTGCTTGACGAAATGGTCAAAGCCGGCCAAATTAAGCCCGGCATGAAGGTTGCTTTTGTCGGCTTCGGTGGCGGTTTGGCCATCGGGGTTCAAATCTGGCAGCTTTAATTAATTAATGGATTTAACTGCGGTGTAGTAGGCTGCACCGTAAAAATCAAACGTATACGTCGTTATCACTATGCATAGGAGAAATAAAATGACTAACGAAGAAATTTTTAACAAAGTAAAGGACATCTTGGTTGACCAGTTCGACTTGGATGACTCAGAAGTAAAGATGGACACGAACTTGACTGACGACATCGATGCCGATTCATTGGACTTGTTCGAAGTTTTGAACCGTGTCGAAGATGACTTTGACATCAAGTTGGATGTTGCTGAAGACATCAAGACTGTTTCTGACTTGGTAAACAAGATCCAGGAACAAGTTGACAAGAAGTAATTTGTTTTAAGCGGTTTAACGCCGCGTACATAAGAAAGGTAGAAGACTGATGACTGTTAAAATTGAAAATCCTATTTTTGATAAGTTGGGCCTCAAGTACCCTATCGTTGAAGGTGGTATGACTTGGGCCGGAACAGGTGCTTTGGCCGCCGCCGTTTCAGAAGCTGGTGGTTTGGGCTTCATCGGAACTGGCTACTGGCATGGCGATGATGTTCGTAAGGAAATTAAGCGTGCAAAGGCTTTGACTGACAAGCCTTTCGGGGTCAACGTCATGTTGCTTTCGCGTCACATTCGCGAAGTCTTTGACGTCATCATTGAAGAGGGTGTTAAGGTCGTGGCCACTGGTGCCGGCGATCCATCACCATTCTTGGATGAACTACACGCCGCTGGTATCGTTGTTATGCCAGTTGTCCCATCTGCCTCAATGGCTCGCATGATGGAACGTAAGGGTGTCGATGCCGTTATCGCCGAAGGTATGGAATCTGGTGGTCACATTGGCCGTATGACGACCATGGCCTTGATTCCACAGGTTGTTGATGCGGTTAACATTCCAGTTATCGCTGCTGGTGGAATTGGTGATGGCCGCGGAGTTGCCGCTGCCTTCATGCTTGGTGCTTCGGGCGTGCAAATGGGAACTCGTTTCTTGACTGCCGCTGAATCTGAAATTCATGAAAACTTCAAGAAGAAGGTCTTGAAGGCCAAGGACATCGATACCATCGTTACTGGTGAGATCACTGGTAACCGTGCCCGCGTTTTGAAGAACAAGATGGCTAAGGAATTCGTGAAGAACGAAGTTAACGAAATCCAAAAGCCCGCTCCTGACTACGAAACCTTGGAAAAGTTGGAATCTGGTACTTTGAAGGCTGCCGTTAAGGAAGGCGACAAGGACCACGGTGCCTTCATGGCTGGTCAAATCTCTGGTTTGATTAACGATGAAAAGCCAGTTAAGGAAATTTTGGCTGACATTTGGGAACAAGCCACTGATTTGATGGGAATTCCGAACACGACGAAGTAAGAGGAGTTAGTACGGTGAAAGTTGGATTGTTATTTTCTGGGCAGGGTGCTCAGCAAGTAGATATGGGAATGGACCTTTACGATGCGCTTCCTGCCTATAAGGAACGCATTGACCAGGCCTCTCAAGTTCTGGGTTATGACTTAACAGAAGTTATGACCGACGAAGTAAAGATTAAGCAAACTGAATTTGCTCAACCTGCCATCGTGGCAATGAGCTTGGGCATCTTGGCTGCGCTTGGGGATGCCTTGCCAAAGCCAACGGCTGCCCTTGGTTTGTCCCTTGGTGAATACAGCGCTTTGACTGCTGCTGGTGCCATGGACTTTGACCAAGTGATTGCGATTCTGAAGGATCGTGGCCACTACATGCAGGCCGTCGGGGACAAGAATCCCGGTAAGATGGTCGCTGTCATGGGTGATGACCAGGACTTAATCGTTCGGGTCTTTAAGGAATGCCAGGACAAAGGTTTGCAGGTTTGGCCCGCCAACTTTAACACCTTTTCACAACTCGTTATCGGTGGGGTAACCGCCGATGTGGAAGAAGCTGTCGGCGAATTGCTCGCCGCAGGTATCAAGCGGACAATCGATTTGCCCGTTACTGGTGCCTTCCACACCCCCCTCTTGAATGAAGCTGCCGAGCAACTAGGCAGCCGCTTATCAAGTGAAAAGTTCAACAATTTGGACTATCTTGTTTACTCAAACACGACTGCAAAGCCATTTGAGAGCCAAGAAATTAAAGAAGTTTTGACCAAGCAAATTGTTTCGCCAACCTATTTCGCGCAGGACTTGCAACAAATGGTTGATGCTGGTGTCGATACTTTGATCGAAATCGGTCCGGGTAAGACCTTGACGAAGTTCGCCAAGAAGATTGCCCCTAAGGAAATCGAACGATTGAACATCGGTGACTTGACTAGCTTTGAAGAAACAAAAGCCTTCCTAGAAGACGCTGCGAAAGGATAATACATGGATTTTAGCAAGCAAACCGTAATGGTAACTGGCTCATCACGTGGAATTGGTTTAGCTATTGCCCACGCCTTTGATGATTTGGGTGCCCGCCTCGTGCTACACGCCCGCTCAGCAATTAAGCCCGAAGTGGTTGCTTCATTTAAGCAGGAACCTTTGACTTTGCAATTTGACATTGCTGATGCACAAGCGGCCGAAGCGGCCCTCAAGGACCTCTACAAGCAAGAAGGTTTTGAAGGGATCGACGTTTTGGTTAACAACGCCGGGATTACGAAGGATCAAATCGCCATCGGGATGAAGCCGGAAGACTTCGCCGCCGTGGTGAACACGAACTTGAACGGGACCTTTAACGTTACGCAACCTGTTTTCAAGAAGATGCTCCGTCAAAAGCACGGGGCTATCATCAACATGTCATCGGTCATCGGTGAAATGGGAAACATTGGTCAGGTTAACTATGCAGCTTCTAAGGCTGGTTTGTTCGGTTTGACCAAGACCTTGGCCAAAGAAGGTGCTCGCAAGAACATCCGCGTAAACGCCATCGCGCCTGGAATGATTGTTTCGGACATGACCGATGCCTTGAGCGACGAAGTGAAGGATAACATCTTGAAGAGTGTTCCGCTTAAGCGTTTTGGAAAGCCGGAAGATGTAGCCAACGTGGCAGTTTTCTTGGCCCAGAACGATTATATTACTGGTCAAACCATCACCATTGATGGCGGTTTGCACATTTAAGCAGATAGTAGAAAGGAAGTAATGATGACACGCGTTGTAATTACTGGAATGGGTGCAATTGCACCGAACGGAAATGATACCAAGGCTTTCTTGGATGCAATTTTTGACAGCAAGATTGGCATTAAGCCAATCACGAAGTTTGATGCCAGCGAAACTGGTATCACGGTTGCCGGACAGGTTGATGGTTTCGACCCAGCCGAACGTGTTGGTAAGCGTGACGCCCGTAAGTTGGATTTGTTCTCACAGTACGCCATCGACGCAGCTACTCAAGCCATGGAACAAGCTGGTTTGATGCCTGAAGAAGGTTCTGACGAAAAGTCAAAGGTTAAGAACCCCAACCGTTTCGGCGTTATCTTGGGTAACGGTATCGGTGGTTTGACCACGATGCAAGAACAAATCATCAAGATGCACGACAAGGGACCACAACGTGTGTCACCACTTTTCGTTCCTGAAGCTATCCCAAACATGGTTTCTGGAAACGTTTCATTGCGTTTCGGTGCTAAGGGTACCAACATGACCATCGTTACGGCCTGTGCTTCAGCTACTAACGCAATTGGGGAAGCCTTCTGGCGAATCGAATCTGGTAAGGAAGATGTTGTTTTGACTGGTGGTTCTGAAGCCGCAGTTAACGAAATCGGAATTGCCGGTTTCGCCGCTTTGACTGCTTTGTCAAAGGAAACTGATCCTAAGCAAGCTTCAAAGCCTTTCGACAAGAACCGTCACGGTTTCGTCTTGGGTGAAGGTTCAGGACTCTTGGTGATGGAATCATTGGAACACGCCCAAGCGCGTGGGGCCAAGATTTTGGCTGAAATCGTAGGTTACGGTGCAACTGCCGATGCTTACCACATGACTTCGCCAGCTCCTACTGGTGAAGGAGTTATCCGCGCCTTCGAAGAAGCTTTGGAAGATGCTGACCTTAAGCCAGAACAGATTTCATACATCAACGCCCACGGAACTGCTACTGGAGCCAACGATTCAGGTGAAGCAGAAGCGATTGCCAAGGTCTTTGGCGAAAACTCCGTGCTGGTTTCATCAACCAAGGGTATGACTGGTCACTTGCTTGGTGCCGCTGGTGCCATTGAAGCCGTTGCTTCAGTTGGGGCAATCGACCGCGGTCAGTTGCCAGTTAACGTTGGTTTTGACGAACCTGACGAACACACGAAGAAGGTAAACTTGGTTAACGATAGCAACAAGAACCAAGCACCAGAATACGTTATGAGCGCCAACTACGGTTTCGGTGGTCACAACGCCGCAATTATCTTTAAGAAATGGGATGGAGAATAATCAACAATGGATTTGAATATCAATGAAATTCGCGAATTAATGGCAGATCTTGAAAAGAGCACCCTTCGGGACGTTGCCATTCAAGATGGAGAATTTTCTTTACATCTTTCCAAGAATGAAAACACTGCTGCGCCAGCACCAGTAGCCGCTGCCCCTGCAGCTGCCGCTCCTTCTGCTGCGCCAGCACCAGTAGCCGCTGCCCCTGCAGCTGCCGCTCCTTCTGCTGCGCCAGTAGCTCCTGCAGCCAACACCGCTGCACCAGCAGCACCTGCTGCTAAGCCAGCCGCAGCCGCCGGTGTTGAAATCAAGGCCCCAATGGTCGGTACAGTTTACTTGCAACCCAAGCCAGATCAACCCAACTTCAAGAATGTTGGTGACCCGGTCAAGAAGGGTGAAACTGTGGCCATCATTGAAGCTATGAAGTTGATGACTGAAATTAAGTCAGATGTTACTGGAACCATTGCTGAAATTTTGGTTTCAAACGAAGAAGTGGTCGACTTTGACAAGCCACTTTACCGTGTAACGACTGATTAATACCATGTTTGGCGCAAGCCAAACGTACATACCAAAAAGGAGAAACTGCAATGAGTGTGTATAACAGCCAAGAAATTCAGGAAATTTTGCCCCACCGCTACCCAATGTTAATGTTGGATACGGTTGAAGAATTGGTTCCCGGTGAACGCTGCGTGGCCATCAAGAATATCTCAATTAACGAAGAGATTTTCCAGGGACATTTCCCAGGTAACCCAACTTTCCCAGGAGCTTTGACCGTTGAAGCTTTGGCCCAAGCTGGTGCCGTTGCTTTGCTTTCAATGCCTGAATTCAAGGGTAAGACCGCTTATTTCGGTGGCATTAAGAAGGCCCGTTACCGCAAGATGGTTCGCCCCGGCGACCAATTGAAGCTTGAAGTAACTTTGGATCGTTTGCGTGGCCCTGTCGGAAGCGGTAAGGGAATCGCATGGGTAAATGGTAAAAAAGCAACCACGGCCGAATTGACCTTTATTGTTGGAGACTAAATCAAAAATGTTTAAAAAAGTATTGGTAGCAAACCGTGGTGAAATCGCCGTGCGCATTATCCGTTCCTTGAAGGAAATGGGAATTGCCACTGTTGCGATTTACTCGACGGCTGATAAGGACAGTCTACATGTGTCGATTGCCGACGAAGCCATCTGTGTGGGTGGCCCCAAACCAACTGATTCTTATTTGAATATGAAAAACGTGCTTTCTGCCGCCCTTTTGACCGGGGCAGAAGCCATTCACCCGGGTTATGGATTCCTTTCCGAAAACTCACTCTTTGCTGACATGGTCGGTGAAGTGGGCATTAAGTGGATTGGGCCTCGTCCCGAAACCATCGATTTGATGGGAAACAAGGAACACGCCCGCGAGGAAATGCGTAAGGCCAATGTGCCGGTTATCCCCGGTTCTGAAGGCTACATCCACAGTGCTGACGAAGCCAAGAAGGTCGCTGATGAAATCGGGTACCCAATCTTGTTGAAGGCCGCTTCTGGTGGTGGAGGCCGAGGCATGCGTTTCGTCTTTACTCCGGATGAATTGGCTGACAAGTTCGACAATGCGCAGAGTGAAGCGCGCATCGCCTACGGCGACGAACACATGTATGTCGAAAAGGTCATGACCCACGTTCGCCACATCGAAATGCAGGTTTTGCGTGATCAAGCCGGACACGTTCTTTGTTTGCCAGAACGTAACTGTTCTTTGCAGCGTCGTAACCAAAAGGTGATGGAAGAATCTCCTGCCGCTTCGGTTACGCCGGAAATGCGTGAAGAATTGATGGACATCGTGACCAAGGCCGTCAATGCCATCGATTACGAAAACACTGGAACCATCGAATTCTTGCAGGACCAAGAAGGTAAGTTCTACTTCATGGAAATGAATACTCGTTTGCAGGTGGAACATACGGTTACTGAAATGGTCACTGGTTTGGACTTGGTCCGCTTGCAGGTCATGGTTGCCGCTGGTGAAGACTTGCCTCTTGCCCAAAAGGACATGAAGATGATGGGACACGCCGTTGAAATGCGTGTTAACGCTGAAAAGACGGAAATGAACTTCGCCCCATCAGCTGGTAAGGTCGACTTCGTTTACCTACCAATCGGTGGGCCTGGCGTGCGTATTGATTCAGCTCTCTACTCGGGTGATACAATCCAGCCATTCTACGATTCAATGATTGCCAAGTTGGTGGCCCACGACGAAACTCGTCGCGAAGCCTTGACCAAGTTGGAACGCATGGTTGATGAAACCCAAGTCGTTGGTGTTTCAACGAGTCAACCATTCCAGAAGGCGCTTTTGTTGGACGAAAACGTCCTCAATGACCGCTTTGATACGAAGTACTTGGAAGATAATTTCTTGCCCCGCTGGGAAAAGGAAATCTCTGAGGACGCTGAACAAGCTGATTAAGAAGTTTAATGAGGGGAGACGGTGCGCCTAGTCGTACCAAGACTGATGAACTTATTTGAATCAAATGAACACCACGATACATCCCGAATTAAGGTTGACCACAAGGTGAAGGATCAGATTCCTGACGGACTCTTCCTGGCCTGCCCATACTGTGGTGCCCAAATGTACAAAAAGCAATTGGGACCTTACCGGGTTTGTGCCAACTGTAACTACGGTTTCCGTTTGCAAGCTCGCGAACGTTTGGAACTCTTAACGGACGAATTCGAAGAATTCGACGCTGATGTGACCATGGAAGATCCTGATTTTCCTGGCTACGCCGACAAGTTAAGCCGTGCTAAGAAGCAAACTGGCATGGGTGAATCTGTATTGACAGGTAAGGCCAAGATTGAAGGACAGGAAGCTGACCTTGGAATCATGGATTCTTACTTCATGATGGGCTCGCTAGGTTCTAAGACCGGGGAAAAGATTACCCGCCTCTTCGAACACGCTACGGCTAACCGCTTGCCGGTCATTCTTTTCACTGCATCGGGTGGTGCGCGAATGCAGGAAGGCATTAACTCCTTGATGCAAATGGCCAAGATTTCTGGGGCCATTGCGACCCATCAAGAAGCTGGTTTGCTCTACCTTGTGGTTTTGACCGATCCAACGACCGGTGGTGTGACCGCATCATTTGCCATGGATGGCGACATTACTTTGGCCGAACCACATGCCTTGATTGGTTTCGCGGGTGCCCGCGTTATCGAATCAACTATTCACGAAAAGCTGCCAAAGGACTTCCAGCGAGCTGAAACGCTTTTGGAACACGGCTTTGTGGATAAAGTTGTACCTCGCCAGAACTTAACCACATTGCTCGGTAAGATTTTGGCAATGCACAAGGTAGGGGAGGACTGAGATGGCTTTATTCGAAAATTTGTTTAAGCGTGATGTTGCTCCTGCCGAAATCGTAAAGCGCTCTCGTGAAGACCGCTTTATGGCCCGTGAATTGATTGATGGTCTTTTCGAAGACTTCATCGAATTTCACGGTGACCGCCAAGGTGGTGGGGATGATAGCTCCGTTATTGGTGGTATCGCGACCTTGAATGGCAAGCCGGTGACGGTCATTGCCATTGATAAGGGAACGGACATCAACGATAAGATCTCTAAGCGTAACGGTTCACCCCAGCCTTGGGGTTACCGTAAGGCGCAACGTTTGATGGAACAGGCTGGTAAGTTTGGCCGTCCAATTATCACTTTCATCAACACGCCAGGAGCCTTTCCTGGAAAAGACGCCGAAGCCTTTAACCAAGGGGAAGCGATTGCACAGTCCATCCTGACTTCAATGAAGTTGCCAGTTCCAATTTTTGCCATCATCTATGGTGAAGGCGGTTCTGGTGGTGCTTTGGCCTTGGCAACAGCCGACCAAGTTTGGATGTTTGAAAACGCTACTTATTCAATCCTTTCACCCGAAGGTTTTGCCTCGATTTTGTGGAAAGATTCCAAGCGTTCCGACGAAGCAGCCGGCATCATGGGCATCACCCCATCTGACCTGCTGGATAAGCACATTATTGATCATGTTATTGCGGAAAATCGCCATCATGCCAAGGTTTTTGCCGGTATGAAGGAAAAGTTGAGCAAGGACATCGCCGAACTAGAAGAATTGTCTGGCGACGAATTGATTGCCCAACGCCGTGCGCGTTACCGTGCTTTTTAAAAAGAAATGTAGGATTTGCCTATATTTCTTTTTTTGTTTGGCATAAAATGACTGTATTGTGAGGTAAAGGATGATTGCATTTGATCAAAATTTGACGATAATCTTAAGTTTTATAGCCGACTGGCTGCTTTTTGTCTTTCCATTTATGCAAGCGGTTATTGAGCTGTCGGAATATTCAGCCATGTTGGAAAATTATAAGACTGTAAGTGCCACTTTTAAGCGGGTCTCGCCCTGGTTCTGGCTTTTTCCACCGGTCAAGGTACATTTGGAGAATAATCGGTTAAAAAAGATTGCCCGTAGTGCCCATTTTTCCAAGAAAGACCATCACGACATGTTGGGCTTCGAATTGAAGGGCACGGCTTGGTTCTTCGTTTCTTTGGCTGGAATCTTTAATGGCTTTGGCGCAACATTGGAAGTCATTGAGCACTTCCACTTTGGCCACGAAAACCTGCTCTTTTGGCTGATTAATCTTTTGATGATTATTGTTGGGATTAGTACGGTTGCCATTCGGATGGCCTTCGCGGGACGAACGGTGGAGAAGTTTGGCTGATGGTACGTTAATAATGCCTAAAATATGACCGCTTATGCTGTTTGCTTTATGGCTTCAGTCGGATTTGCTATAATAAAAATGGCAATACTTCGGGTCTGTTTATGGAATTCGACAGGCTGCTTAGAGCATTGGCTGCATTCCGTCGTCCGGACGTTAAACGGGCAGACATTTAACTGCAAAAAACAATAACTCTTACGCTGTCGCTGCCTAAAAACCAGTAACACGTAGGCACTCTTGCTCAGCTGATAGAGTAAGTTTGCTTTTATAAATCAGTCAGCTCGCCCGGGTCTAGCCACCTGATAGGGCCGAGTTAAATCTGATCAGGTTAGTGATTCTGAGTTGCCGCGGACTATGGCGTGCAGAATCATGAATTTAAATGATAGTCCTATGAATGTAGACGCTGATGTATCGGGCGGTTTGGACAGGGGTTCGACTCCCCTCAGATCCATTTAAAAAGGATGAGATGTTTATCTCATCCTTTTTTATTTATCAAAATCATCAATTTCTTGCAGCATTTTTTTATCTTTTACTTTTGTTCGTTTGTCTTGTTTTTCATCGCTAAAGTAAACGAAGAAAAAGGTAGCACAAATAGTATAAGTGACGAGCGTTAAAATCCAGTGATTAAGGATGAAGGAAATTAGCGCCACGACGGCCAGAAGACCTAACAGTACCGGTATCCACTTGAAGATGGTGTAGCTAGCCAGAAACATGTAATAGATTGCCAAAAAGAAGAGGCATATAAAACCGAAAATTACCACTATTTGCTGCCTTTCCGGGAAGGATGGCCGCCCTTGTAATTGACGCTATCGGAATCATTGGCATCGATAATATGCATGCCGATGACAAAGATGTAAAAGAGAACTGAAATGATAATAATCCATTTTTGTTGTCGATTGATTTTGTACTTCATTGGATAATCCTTGCTGCAGGGGATGGAGGAAAAGTTTTCTTTGAACTGCTTTTAATTATATTATTTTTAAGATTATTTCTGTAATAAAGTTTAACATCTTTCTTTTTTGAAATTTATCGCACGACAGGCGATATTTCCGTTGTATAATGAAGTTAGTTCATGTGAAGAAGTAAACAAAAGGAGTTTTATATGAAAATCGCAATTATTGGTGCTACTCATGCAGGTGTTTTTGCTGCAAAACAGATTAAGGTAGAACACCCGGAAGCTCAGATTGACGTCTTTGAAAAGAACCACACGGTCTCGTTCTTATCGTGTGGCATCGCACTTTGGATTGGAGATCACGTCTCTTCACCACAGAAAATGTTTTACGAATCACCTGAATCCTTGACAGAGCAAGGAATCACCATGCACATGGGAACTGAAGTAACGAAAGCTGATTTAGCAGCGAAGCATCTAGTTTACCGGGATTTGGCATCTGGAAAAGAAACAACGGACGACTACGATAAGATTGTGATTACCACAGGTTCAAAGGCAGTTAAACCAGCCTTGCCAGGAATTGATTCTGACCGTGTTTACGATTCAAAAAACTGGGATAACGCAAAAACTTTGAAAGAGGTTACGCCCGATATTAAGTCGGCCGTGGTGATTGGTGCTGGTTATATCGGTGCCGAATTGGCCGAACAACTTTCAGTAACTGGAAAGCAAGTAACCTTAATTGATGGATTGAATCGTGTTTTGGCTAACAATACTGCCGAAGATTTTTCATCAGTCTTTCAAAAGGAATATGAGCAACACGGTGTTAAACTAGCTTTGAATCAGTTGGTGCAGTCCTTCGAAGAAACGAATGATGGCATTAAGGTGGTCACTGATAAAGGTGTCTATGAGGCGGATATTGCTATTTTGGGAATTGGTTTTGTACCTAACACTGCAATGTTCAAGGGCCAAGTTAAGATGTTGAAGAATGGTGCTATCGAGACGAACAAATACATGGAAACTTCAGTTCCAGGCATCTTTGCGGCGGGCGATGCAGCGACTGTATTTTATAACCCGACTCAAAAATATGATTACATTCCTTTGGCTACTAATGCAGTCCGCCAGGGCTTGCTGGTTGGAAAAAACATTGTGAAACCCAGCCTTGCTTATCAGGGAACGCAGGCCACTTCGGCTGTTGAACTTTACGACATTGCCTACGCCGCAACTGGTTTAACTGTTGATGGTGCCACTCAACGCGGTCTGGATGCTGAATCCGTGACCATCGAAGAAGATTACCGGCCGGACTTTATGCTCTCCACAACAAAAGTTAAGGCTTCTCTGACTTGGGATAAAGGCACGAAGCGTATTATTGGCGGAGCCTTTATGTCGAAGCATGACATCTCTCAAGCAGCTAATGTCGTGTCGCTTGCCATTGAAAACAAGATGACTATTGATCAGTTGGCGATGACAGACTTCTTCTTCCAGCCTAACTTTGGTCAACCAATTAACTACATTTCTTCCGTTGCGATGGCGGCTTCTGCTAAAGCAGCAAAATAATCATTAAATGAATACGCTGATGTATCGGGCGGTTTGGACAGGGGTTCGACTCCCCTCAGATCCATTTAAGAAATCAAGGGCAGGCATTAAGGTGTAAAAATCTTGATGTTAAGCCCTTTTTATTTTTAGATAATCAAGAGGAATAACACCAAAATGAATAGCGTAGACTGGGTTATTCTAAAAAAGTCTCAGTGTAATGAAGCGGCTATTACTAGCTTGATACGGGGATTAATTTACTAATGCTATTAATATTAATTATTATTATTTTGTTTCTGTTTCTTGGGGCGCTGTTTAGTTTTATTGGCTATGGACTCGGTGCGATTATCGGGATTATTACTTACTTCCGCTGGAAGGGCTTGCTCTTCTTGCTTCTGCTCTTTCTGTTCTTCTATTTCTTTTTGTAAGCCAAGCTCTTCCTCTCGGAAGAGCTTTTTTAATACTTGAATCCTTCACAAAGTGGCGTTACACTTTCTTCTAATTGCAGGAGGAAAGAAAATGGTTAGTTCAGCAACGAAGTCAAAGTTGAAGTATGCTGGTTTCCTAATTGCGCTGGGAATCGTCTATGGCGATATTGGAACGTCGCCACTCTACACGATGAATGCTATCATTGCTGGAAACGCCCACACGACCGACTTGAAGGCCCTCGTGATTGGGTCCGTTTCCTTGGTTTTCTGGACCTTGATGTTAATCACGACGGTCAAATACGTCTTGATTGCCTTGCGGGCTGACAACCACGGCGAAGGTGGGATTTTCTCCCTCTACAGTAAAGTGCGCAACAAGCAAATGAAGTGGCTGATTATCCCGGCTATGGTTGGTGGGGCGGCCCTACTGGCCGATGGCGCGCTAACCCCGGCGGTGACCGTTACCTCGGCCGTTGAGGGGCTGGAAGGCCAGCACTTTGGCATGTTGGTCTTTCCCAGCGGGATTGATTTTGTTGTGCCGGTCGTTCTAACCATCTTGTTGGTGGTCTTCGCTTTGCAACGCAAAGGAACGACCAAGATTGGAAAAATGTTTGGCCCCTTGATGCTGATCTGGTTCTCCTTCATCGGCTTCTTCGGGCTATTACAAGTTTTCCATTATCCAGAAATTCTGAAGGCCCTTTCTCCTGTTTACGCCTTTCAGACATTGTTTAGCGCTGACAATGAACTCGGTATCTTCATTCTGGGTAATATTTTCCTGGCAACGACTGGTGCTGAGGCCCTTTATTCGGACATGGGCCACGTTGGTAAAAAGAACATTTACCTGAGCTGGCCATTCGTTTACACCACCTTGATGCTGAATTACATGGGTCAGGGTGCTTGGGCAATTATGCACAACGCGCATGGTAGCAATCTCAACCTCTTTTTCGACATTTTGCCAAATCAGTGGCGTCTAATTGGGGTCATTTTGAGTACGGTGGCGGCCGTGATTGCTTCCCAAGCCTTGATTACGGGGGCCTTTACTCTGGTTTCCGAAGCGATTTCATTAAAAATCATGCCCCGTTTGCGGATCGCTTATCCAAACGAATTCCGCGGTCAGATGTACATTTCCTTCGTCAATTGGGTGCTCTTCGTGGCTGGCGTGGTTGTCGTTGTTTTCTTTCAAACCTCGCATAACATGGAATCGGCTTATGGTTTGGCCATCACGATTACTATGTTGATGACGACCATGCTTCTGTTCGAGTTCATTCGGTCGAAGACTCGTCTCGTTTTGGCGGTAATTTTTGCCATCGTCTTTGGCTCCATCGAGACCCTTTTCTTGATTGCTAGCCTGGGTAAATTCATCCACGGTGGTTACTTTACGCTGATGTTGATGCTGCTGATCTTATCCGTCATGGTTTTCTGGTACTACGGCAACAAGCGCCGCGAAGCGCTTTCTTACAACAACGATTATTTGTCGTTGAAGAATTATCGGCGACAGCTCATGCAACTATCACGGGACCAAGAGGTGCCTTTGATGGCGACAAATTTGGTTTACATCGTCAATGTTTACGATAACTATCAAATTAAGAAATCTGTGATTTATTCCTTGCTGGGCGCGCGGCCAAAGCGGGCCAAGGTTTACTGGTTTGTCACGATTAAGGAATCGATTAACCCTTATGAAAAGTCCTACTCCGTCGACTTGATGGGGAGCCAAAACATGGTGCGCGTGGTTTTGAACCTGGGCTTTAAGGTTGATCCTGAAGTAGAGTACTATGTTCGCCAGATTGCTAAGAATTTGATTAAACAAGGCGTTTTGGAGCCACAAAAGATTCGTTATGGTCTCGACAAAAACCGCAGTGTTGGTGACTTCAAGTATGTTTTGACCAACAATTACTACACTGACTTGAAGACGGTTTCGACGATTTCTGCCTGGGACCGCTTCCTAATCGGCGGTCGTGTTTGGTTGCAGTCGCACTCCGTGCACCTACGCTACTTCTACCGCCTGCGTTTTTCAGATACGGTTGAAGAAATCGTGCCACTCTTTATCGAACATAAGAAAGCTTCCAAGCTGCGGCAACTATCCATTAAAAATCAATTGCCACACGAGCAGCATGAGTAAAGGAAAAGCCTTTCCGAGGGGAAGGGCTTTTTTATTTGTTATTGTAATGTGGCTTTCACGCACCAAAAGCTTTGCTATAATCAAAAGTGAATTGTGAAGAGGAGAATAAGGAATGACGGAAAAATTTTCAGAAGTATTGCGCGAAGAGAATATTGAAGAATGGCACAAGACGATTAACCATCGTTTTTCTAAGGAATTATTTGATGGGACGATTGCGGATGGGGTGATGGCCGGCTATTTGGTCCAGGATTATCGTTTTCAGGATGGCTTCATTGCCTTGCTGGGCGCGGCCATTGTTTCTGCTGATGATCCGCAGGCTCGCTTGCGCTTTGCTAGGTTTGTCGGGGAAGTTGCGGGGGATGAACATACCTACTTTGTGAAGTCCTTTGAGGCTTTCCATTTGTCGGCTGCTGATCGAGAAGCGATTCCGGATACCAGTGCGACGGCTAGCTTCAAAAAGATCTTTAAGGAAGCCACCGATACGCGCAACTATGCCGCGGTCTTGGGCGTTTTGCTCGTGACCGAGTGGATTTATAAGGATTGGGCGGCCCAGGCACCGGTGCCGGCTGAACGACCACAGTCCTTTATTTATACTGAGTGGATTGAACTGCATGAATATCAAGGCTTCCTCGACATCGTCAAGTTTCTGCGCAGTGAAATGGACCGGGTGGGTGTCGCGGATCAGGCGATGGCTCGTAAGTACTTCAAGACGACGGTGGATGCGGAGGTCGATTTCTTTAACTCGAGTTATGCAGCACCGATTGAAGGAATTGAACGATAAATGGTGTGGGAAAAAGGCCTTTGGGCCTTTTTTCATTTGTGCCAATTTAAGGGCTAGCTATGCCAAATATCTATTCAGTGGAAGCGAACTAAGTGACAATAATTGCCAGAGGGAAGCTGACATGGTTTGGGATAACATTTTAAAGTTTTTGCAGGGCGTGTCCTATTTGACGGGCATTATTGGAGTTCTTGGCGTTTGGATTGCACTTAATACATACAAGGAAAATAAAAAGAATCGCGATAGTGAAGGGCAAAGAGAGGTGATAAAGACATCGATAGAGGTCTTAGGCGTTTTTGCTAATGATTTGATTCCCAGTATGATTCTTCACGAAGATAATTGGAGAAAGTTATACAACGATAGTAAGATTTCATTTGTAGAACGAGCGAACGGAATATCTGAGAAACAAGGGAACTATGATCGAATTAAGATTAGTGATTTGAATGAAACAGTGTTAACTGCTCTTCGTGTTAAGGCAAAATTGAAAACAGGCATGCTAACTACTTTCAATATCCTTGAACAGATGTCAGTTTACATGAATTATAATCTTGTGGATAACAAGTTAATTTATTCGACTGTTCATGCTATTTTCATTAATTTTGTTTCTGATAATTTTGATGTTCTTAGAGCATTACAGAGCGAAGAAACACCATTTAACAACTTGGAAAAACTTTTTTATAACTGGAAAAATTATAAGTAAATGATTGACAATTGAATTTTTAGAATAGATAATCTAAATATACGGAGGAGGTAACGAACATGGACGAAATTATTAAAGAGCTTACCTCAGAAATCGAAAAAGAAATTCATCAAGAAATTGAAGATAATCGTTACAAAGTCTTTGCAAAAAAGCTAATCAAATAAAAAAACACCTTCCGGATGAAAGGTGTTTTCATTTACTTTACTTTAACAAACGGCTACGTACGCTGTCTTCGATATAGTCCTTTTCGCCGGCAGGGCCTTCGATGGATCCAAAGGGCATTTCGGCACGGAGCTTCCAAGTGTCGGGCACGTCGAATTCGCGAGCAACGTCAGCATCAATCAAAGGATTGTAGTGCTGGTTTGAAGTGCCGATGCCGTTTTCTGCAAAGGTCAACCAAACGGCGTAGGTTGAAATTCCAATTGCCTGCTCTGACCAGTCGTAGAAATTGTCGGCGTAGGCTGGGAAGGCTTCTTCCAAATCAGTCACAACGCTAGTGTCAGTGAAATAAAGAACGGTTCCAAAGCCAGACTTGAAGGCGCCGTTGATTTTGGCGGCCGTCTTCGCAAAGGCCTCTTCACTCTTAGCAACCGCCTTCAAGCGGTCCAAAGTCATGTCCCAAAGCTTCTTATGAGAATCGCCAGTCAAAACGAGGACACGAACGGATTGGCTGTTCATTGCTGATGGAGCTTCACGCAAGGCTTCGTTAACCATGTGGTGAATTTCTTCGGGTGTTTGTGTGAGCTTGTCGCCGAGTTGGTAAATTGAGCGGCGCTTCTTTTGTAATTCGTTAAAGGTCATGTTTTTAGCTCCTTGTGCTTTTATAAAATACAAGTATTATGGTATACTGCTTTTAGCAATTCGTCAAGGAGGGCAAAATGAAGTATTCCCTACAATTTAGCGATGCCATTCATATTTTGGCATATTTGGATATTTTTGCGGGAAGCGATCGTCTAGCTAGTGCCGACATTGCGGGCAGTATTGAAACCAATCCGACCCGAGTTCGCCGCATCATGGCAGCCTTGAAGCAAGCTGGACTAATTACGACTCAGGCTGGTTCGGCCTGCCCCCACTTAACTAAGCCCACCAATCAAATTACTTTTGCTGACGTTTATGCCGCTTTGGACGAGCCACAGCACATTATCCCGATTGACGAAAAAACCAACCCAGACTGTCCGGTTGGAGCCAATATTCAAGCAGCCTTGGACAAGCAATATCAACGTTTGGATGCCGCTTTGAACGCCGAAATGCAGCAGATTACCCTGGCCGAAGTCCTCAAGGACATGCCAAAAGTATAGGAGAAACCATGGATACCCTTATTAATATTTTGTCGCTCTTAATTGCGGTCGAATTCCTCTACATTATGTATTTGGAAAGCTTTGCCAACCATTCGGGGGCGACCCAGAAAACATTTAGCATGTCGCGGGAAGAATTGGCCCATCCAAAGGTCAATCTTCTGCTCAGCAACCAAGGGGCATATAACGGTTTTTTGGCACTCGGGATTCTCTACGCCCTTTATGCCCAGTTTGACTTGCTCATGCCCATCTTGATTTACATTATTTTGGTTGCCGCTTACGGTGCCTTTTCATCGAAGAACTGGATGATTTTTGTTAAGCAGGCCAGCTTAGCGGTTATTACCCTAATTTTGATTTTAATGAACTAAAAAAGCTCCCGCTGGGGAGCTTTATTTTTTGACCATTTCGATGTGGGGTGTGCCTTCGAGGATAAATTGTTCGCCTACCGTGCTGAAACCGTACTTTTCATAGTAGCCCACGACCTGCGACTGAGCCTCAATTTTGATTTCCTTGCCTGGCCAGTTCTTTTCGCAAACTGCTAAAATTTGTTCGAGTAGCTTGCCGCCCATTCCCTGGCCACGAACCGCTTTGGAAGTGACGACGCGGCCAAAGGTAACGTGATCGCCTTGTTCAAAAATACGGGCGTAGGCCTGCGCTTCCTGGTTTTCGTCATCTTGGAAGAAAACGTGGATTGCTTTGGGGTCATTGGCGTCCAGCTCGTGGTAAATCCGGTGTTGTTCAACGACAAAAGTGTCAATGCGTAGCTTGAGGACATGGTAGAATTCTTCGGCGGTAAGGTCCTGCATCTTTTTGATCTTCCACATAATAGTACCCACTTTCTGTTAAATACGGTATAATTTACTTGCTGATAGAGTTGCATATGCAACTGTTTGTTAAATCATAAACCATAGGGGAGACAATTACAAGTGACGGATATCGAATTATTTCGCTTAATTGGGACGATTTCACGTACGGCAACCCGTGAAGTCAACCAAGCAGTCAAACAATATGACTTGGACAATAACCTCTTTTTGTACCTCCTTCGAATTCTCGAAAAGCCTGGTTTAACCCAGTTTGAACTGATACAACTGGTCCAGGTCGATAAAACGACGATGAGCCGTGCTCTGAAAAAATTGCTGGACCGCGGTTATATTCGCAAGGAAACCGATCCCCAAAATAAAAACTTCAAGCGGCTTTTTCCGACGGAAGAGGCGGTTGCTGTCCGTGAGCGCGTTGCTGGTGTGGAGAAGGAGTATGTTCGTGGCCAGCTGGGCAACCTTTCTGAAGAACAAAAAGAAGTACTCGGGCAGATTTTAGAACTGATTGTAAAATAGGCTGCCGGTCATTTATGCCACTTAATGGGCCTTGTTTGCCAGATATCTTTTCGGCATTGCGTTAATCCTGGATAATTTGGGTTGGAGGTGTGAATACATGGATGAAATTTATGAGCAACTTGCAGCTGAGTTAAAACAGAGCATTCATGATGACATTCAAGCTAATACTCTGACAATGTTTTCAAAGCTTCTGATTAAATAACGATGTAAATCGTTTCGAAAAGATTTGGTAATCCACTATATAAATCAAAAACAGTCTCTCACACGAGAGACTGTTTTTATTACTGCAAGTAACTAACGGGCTTATCAACCTCAACCTTGGTGCCGCCAAATTCTTTTTTGATGAATTCTTGAGTATCTTTGCTGTGGTAAAGCTTGAGCAGTTCCTTGTAGCGCTTGTCGTTCTTGCTTTTTTCAGAGGATGCCAAGACATTGATGCTACCTTTGGTCGATTGGTCGAGCTTTTCATGGTAAAGGGAATCCTTTAACACGTTTAGGTGGGCTTCAAAGGCAATCGTGTTGTTGATCAAAACGGCATCAATGGCGGGATCCTTCACTACGCGTGGGCCGGTGTGATCATCAATTTCCTTGAACTTAAAGTTATGCGGATTGTCGGTGATGGCGTTCAATCCGGACAGGGAGTTGAAGTTTTTGTCGAGTTTAATTAAACCGGCGCTGGCTAGAAGCTGGAGACCACGGGACAGGTCCGCTGGATCGTTGGCGATAGCGATTGTGCCGCCTTCTGGCAAGTCATCTAGTGATTTGTACTTGTCGGAATAGATGCCGAGTGGCTCTAGGTAGGTGGTTCCAACCACGCCAACTTTTCCCTTGGGATTTTCCTTGTTATAAGCTGCTAAATAATTGTAGCTTTGGAAAGCATTCACGTTGATAGTTCCTTCAGCGGTCGCTTTGTTGAGCGAAACACTATCACTAAAAACTTTGACGTTCAGCTTAATGCCGGCCTTTTTGGCAGCTTTTGAATCAGCAATGTGTTGCCAGATTTTTTGGTCGGAGCCAACGGTTCCTAGTGTGATTTCTTTGCCAGAATTTCGATGAGAAACAAAGGTAAAGTAGCCAAAAATGACGATGGCTAGGAGGATTATGCTCCAGACGATTTTTGTTTTTCGTTGCATGAGTTCAAGATTCCTAATTTCGTGATGCTTTATTTTTGTAGGTAACTAACGGGCTTATCAACCTCAACCTTGGTGCCGCCGAACTGCTTTTTGATGTAGTTCTGGACATCCTTGCTATGATAAAGCTTGAGTAACTTCTTATATTCGGCTTTTTTCTTGCTGTCCTTGGCACTGGCTAGGATGTTGACGTTGTCCTTGGTCGACTGGTCAACTTTTTCGTGGTAAAGCGAATCCTTCAAGACGTTGAGATGGCCTTGTTGGGCAATTGTGTTACCAATCAAAACGGCGTCAATGTCGTTATCTTTGATAACGCGAGGGCCAGTGGTATCGTCAATTTCCTTAAATTTGAAATTGTGCGGATTGCTCTTGATGGCATTGGTGCCCGAAAGGGGACCGAAGTCCGACTTCAATTCGATCAAACCAGCTGAAGCAAGCAGCTTGAGACCACGTGAAGTGTTGGCGGGATTATCAGCAATAGCGATGGTACCGCCATCTGGGATTTCATCGAGGGCGTGGTACTTAGCCGAATAAATTCCCATGGGTTCCAGATAGGTCGTTCCTAGGAGGGACAACTGTTCCTTAGGATTTTTGTCGTTATAGGCGACCAAGTAGGTATAGGACTGGAAGGCGTTCACGTCGACCGTTCCTTCCGCCGTTGCCTTATTCAAGGAAACGCCATCGGTAAAGGACTTAACCTTCAGGTGAATGCCTTCGTCCTTGGCTTCCTTCGACTTGGCGATGTAGTTCCAGATTTTTTCATCGTCACCAATCGTTCCTAGAGTAATGTCCTTGCTCTGCCCGTGGTGAAAGGAGAAAAAGGCCAAGAGGAGAATGACGACGATCGCTAATGAGGCAATAATTTTCGTTTTTGTTTTCATTTTCGTAATTCCCTTTCTTAGTGATAGCGCATTCCACCGTCAATCAAGATGGACTGACCCGTGATGTAATCCGCTTGTGGGGATGCCAAAAACGAAACCAAATCCGCAACATCATCACCGGTGGCGGCCCGCCCTAGAGCGATTTCGTCGACAACACTTTGACGTTGTTCGTCGGCAGGGCGGCCCTTGATTTCGCCAGTCCGTTGATCAATATAATCACGCAGGGGAGTCAAAACAATACCGGGATCGTAGGCGTTGACCGTAATCTTGTGTTCGGCCAATTCTTTCGCGGCCGACTGTCCAAGTCCACGAATAGCAAACTTTGAAGCCGAGTAGGCACCTTGCAAAGCCGATCCTTCCACAGAGGCTAGCGAGGCAGCGTTAATGATTTTACCGCCTTGCCCTTGCTTGATGAGTTGCTTAGCAGCGGCTTGAATTCCCCAGAAGGTTCCCTTGAGATTGACGTCGAAGAGGCGGCTCACTTGCTCGGGGTCACTGTCGACAATGGTATCGATGTAGGCGATTCCAGCGTTGTTAACCAAGAGATCTAAGCGACCAAAATCTTCAACAACTTGGTCAACCAGCTGGAAAAATTCATCGCGCTTAGCGACATCAATCTGGTAAGCCTTGGCCTTCTGACCTGCTTTGGCATTGATGGTGTCAGCGGTTTTGGAAGCCGTTTCGAAGTCAATGTCGGCGACTGCTACATCATAGCTTTCACTAGCTAAGCGCTTTGCCACCGCTTCGCCGATTCCACGACCGGCGCCCGTAATAATTGCAATTTTATTTGCCATCCTGGGCCTCCTTTTTTACTTATCGCTAACAACCTTGCGGTCAAATGGGTCGGATGAGAAGCCCTTTTCCAGGATTTCAGCCGCCCAGGCCTTAGCAGAAAAGAGGGAGTGGTCCTTGAAGTTTCCACAACTGAATTTGTCAGTACCAGGGACATCCTTCCACTCGGTCTTGTCACGGATTTCTTCTAATGAAGAAGTGAGCGCTTTGGCCACTTCCTTTGTCGTTGGGGTACCCCAGACAATTAAATGGAAACCAGTTCGGCAACCGAATGGCGAACAATCGATAACTCCCTGCAAACGGTCACGCAACAAGCCTGCCAAAACGTGTTCGATGGTGTGCAAACCGGCCGTTGGAATGGCATTTTCATTGGGTTGGACGAGACGCAAATCAAAATTAGAAATGACGTCGCCCTTAGGCCCGTGTTCCTGGGCGATCAGGCGGACATAGGGCGCCTTGACCTTGGTATGATCTAATTCAAAACTTTCTACTTTAGCCATGTTTATTCTCTCCTTTACTTTGACCAAATCTGCTTGGCAGTATCAACTACCAGCTTGATTTTGGCCCATTGCTGTTCCTCGGTGAGGTGGTTTCCTTCATCCGTTGAGGCGAAACCACATTGAGTACTAAGGGACAAATTGTTGAAGTCAACGTATTCACTGGCTTCCTTAACGCGCTTAGCGATTTCTTCGGGCTTTTCCAATTTCGGTTCCTTGGACGTTACCAAACCAAGCACGACTTCCTTGCCTGCTGGAACTTCCTTCAATGGTCCAAAGTTCCCGGAACGGGGCGTGTCGAATTCAAGGTAGAAGGCATCCACCTTTTCCTTACCGAAAAGATCATTGGCCACAGGACCATAGCCACCAGACGCGGCCCAGGTTGAGGCGTAATTACCACGGCAAACGTGGGTTGAAATCCGCAGATCATCTGGTAAATCAGCGATGGCACGGTTGTTCAAGTCAAGGTAAAGATCCTTTAACTTTTGGATATCACCAGCATCTGCACTCATCGTCTTCCAGAAATTCTTGTCGGCCAGCATGCCCCAAGTACAGTCATCCAGTTTGATATCGCGACAACCTGCATCGTAGAGAGCCAAAATCAAATCGTGATAAGCCTTGGTCAAATCGTCAAACAAATCTTCCTGCTTTTCGTAATATTGATTAAGTGCTTTAATGTTGTCTTCGCCACGTACGAGTTCGGCGTAACACTGAGCAGGGGATGGGATACTTTGACGCGGCACCACATCCAAGTCCTTGGTAACTTGGTAGAGGAACTGGAAAGCCTCTAAATCAGGGTGCTTAGGATTGAAGGCGATTTTTCCGTCTACTTGAGCGGATTCCTTGCGGGTTTCCACGCCGTGGAATTGGTAACCCTCTTTAACAAAGATTTTTTTAATTCCTTTGAAACCCCAGAAGGTATCAAGATGCCACCATGAGCGGCGGAATTCACCGTCGGAGACGAACTTCAGGCCTGCTGCAACTTCTTTTTTGACGAGGTCTTGGATTTCTTCGTCTTGAATTTGTTGTAGTTCGGTTTTGTGCGATTGGCCATCGTCGAAGGCTTGTTGTGCTCGCTTCAAGCGTTCGGGTCGCAAGAAGGAACCGACGATGTCGTAGTGAATGTTTTCGTTATGGAATTTTGGCATGGGCTGCTCCTTATACTTGGGCCAGGGCTTGATCAAGGTCGGCGATGAGGTCGTCAACGTTCTCAATTCCGATTGAAATTCGGATGAGGTCCGGTGTGATACCGGCTGACTTGAGTTCTTCTTCGTTTAGTTGGGCATGCGTGGTTGAGGCAGGATGGATAATCAAAGACTTTGCGTCCGCAACGTTGGCCAAGAGCGAGAAGAGTTCGAGATGGTCGATTAATTCCTTACCCGCTTTTTCACCACCGGTAAGGCCTAGCGTGAAGATGGAGCCGACTCCGCGGGGAAAGTACTTTTCCGCAAGGTCGTGGTAAGGGGAATCCGGCAATTTCGGATACTTAATCCAAGCCACCTTAGGGTGTTTGCTTAAGTAATCGACGATTTTTTCCGTGTCGGAAACGTGGCGTTCTACTCGTAGCGAGAGACTTTCCAATCCTTGCAAAAGAAGAAAAGAATTGAAGGGGCTAATCGAGGCACCTAAATCACGCAAGCTTTCCGCACGTACCTTGGTGGTAAAAGCGGCGCCCTTCAAGTCGGCGAAAACCAAACCGTTGTACTGTTCGTTTGGTTCAGTCAAGCCGGGATACTTGCCGCTGGCCTTGTAGTCGAACTGGTCGCCTTCGACAATGATGCCGCCCATCGTAGTCCCGTGACCGCCAATAAACTTAGTGGCGGAGTGAATCACGATATCAGCACCATGTTCCAAAGGACGGACTAAGTAAGGCGTTCCGAAGGTGTTATCCACAATAAAGAGAATCTTGTGCTTGTGAGCAATGGCCGCGATGGCTTCAAAATCAACCAGGTTAATATTGGGGTTACCGATACTTTCGACATACAAAGCCTTGGTCTTTTCGTCGATGGCTGCTTCGAAATTAGTAGGGTCATCCGGATTAACAAAAGTGGTCTGAATCCCTAATTTGGGTAAAGTTACCGCAAACAGATTGTGCGTACCACCATACAAAGTTGCAGCCGAAACAATGTTGTCGCCTTGTTCCGCAATGTTGAGGATGGCGGACGTGATGGCGGCAGAGCCAGAAGCGAGAGTTACCCCTGCGGTTCCACCTTCCAAAGCAGCCATACGCTTGTCGACCACCTCAGTCGTCGGATTGGTCAAACGAGTATAGATGTTACCCGGTTCCTTTAGTGCGAAGCGGTCCGCAGCCTCCTTAGCATTCTTAAAAACATAAGAAGTCGTTTGGTAAATCGGAACGGCTCGAGAACCGGTAGCTGGGTCAACGCTTTGACCGGCGTCAACTTGTAGTGTTTCAAAGTGTAACTTTTCTTGACTCATAATGATCCTCCTGAGTGGTTTGATTGGCGTTAAAGTGGCTACTTTGGGTAGCTTGGAATAAGTTATGGGTGGCTTCCCAAATCCGCTGCGTATTTTCCATGTTGTTCATCGTGTAGAGATGGATGCCATCGACGCCGTTAGCAATCAAATCAACAATTTGATCAATGGCGTAGGCAATGCCTGCATCGCGCATGGCGACTGGGTTATCGGCGTAACGATCCATAATCGCGATGAACTTTCTGGGTAGCTTAATACCGGACATTTCGGTGATGCGCTTAATTTGCTTTAAGTTCGTACAGGGCATGATGCCGACTTCGACGGGTACGTGAATACCGGCGAGATCGAGGCGTTGCTTGAAATCCCAGTAGTCTTGATTGTCAAAGACCATTTGGGTAATCAAGTGACTGGCCCCTTTTTGCACCTTTTCCTTGAGGTACAAGGTATCGGAAACGACGCTGTCGGATTCAGGATGCTTTTGTGGATAGGCTGCACCAGAAACATCGAAATCACCATATCCTTTAATGAACTCAACGAGATCTGAAGCATAGCGGAAATCTCCGACGGCTGGTTTGTCCGTGCAGGCATCACCACGTAAGGCCAAAATGTTTTCCACCCCGTGGGCTTTCAGCTCTTCAAGATAGTCCGCTACTTCTTCCTTTGAATGGTACAAACAGGGAATGTGGGCAACGGATGGAATGTTCAAGTCGTTTTGAATTTGACTAGCGAGTTGCAGGGTTGCCTGTTCACTAAATCCCGCTGCCGCCGACTGAGTAATCGAAATAAAATCTGGTTGGATACTTTGAATGCCAGTCAGAGCTTGGATTAAGTTGTGACGTCCCTTTGGAGTTTTTGGAGGAAATATCTCCAATGAAAAGACCGTTTTATCTTTAAAAAGTTCTGACAAGGCCATTGATTTTACTCCTTTACTAGGTTTTCTGAGAGTTCGGCACGGGTTTGTTTGGTTGCACTAACAAGGTTTTCGAGGCTGGCAAAGGTTTCGGCTTCACCACGCGTCTTCAAACCACAATCTGGGTTCACCCAAACTTTGTCGACTGGTAACTTGGCCAAAATCTTTTGGATGATACCGTGGATTTCGTCCGTGCTTGGAATACGAGGTGAGTGAATGTCATAAACCCCAGGGCCAACTTCCGTTTCAAAGTGGTTCTTCTTCAATTCATCGATGATGGAAAGATCGGAACGAGATGCTTCAAATGAAATGACGTCAGCGTCCAAGGCATCGATAGCGGGGATGATGTCATTGAACTCGCTGTAGCACATGTGGGTGTGAATCTGAGTTTCCGGTTGGACACGGCTGTGAACCAACTTGAAGGCGGGCACGGCCCAGTCCAAATACTGGCTGTACCAGTCCGTCTTACGGAGTGGTAACTTTTCACGAAGGGCAGCTTCATCGATTTGGATGATAGCGATGCCGTGCTTTTCCAAATCCAAAACTTCATCTTGGATAGCCAGTGCGATTTGGGTAACGGATTCCTTTGGTGAAATGTCTTCACGTGGGAAGGACCAGTTGAAGATGGTTACCGGTCCAGTCAACATTCCCTTGACGGGCTTGTCGGTCAAAGACTGAGCATAAGTTGACGTTGCGACTGAGATAGGGTGCTTACGACTAACGTCACCCCAGATGATAGGGGGCTTAACGGCACGACTACCGTATGATTGGACCCAAGCCTTCTTGGTAAATACGAAGCCGGCCAAGTTTTCACCGAAGTATTCGACCATGTCGTTACGTTCGTATTCCCCGTGAACCAAGACATCGAAACCAGCTTCTTCTTGCCACTTGATGATGCGCTTGATCTTTTCATCGATGAATTCTTGGTATTGTTCGCGGTTAATTTCACCCTTGCGGAAACGTGAACGGTTTTCACGAACATCCTTCGTTTGTGGGAAGGAACCAATGGTAGTGGTTGGCAATTCAGGCAAGTTGAAACGCTTCTTTTGGAGCACTTCACGCTTAGCACGTTCGGGAGAGCGAACGAAGTCGCTATCCTTCAAGTCCTGCACACGTTTTTGAACAGCTGTATCGGCTGGATGTTGAATGTTATCGAAGACCTTTTGGTTTTCATCCAACTTATCCTTGTGGCCATCAAAGTAAATGGCGTTCAAGTCATTCAATTCGTTTAACTTTTGGTATGCAAATGATAGGTGCTGCTTGATGTCGCTAGCCAATTCAGTTTCGTTGTCGACGTTATAAGGAACGTGGAGCAACGAACATGAAGTTGAGATAACCAAGTTGTCTTCGGTCACTGGCAACTTTTTCAACAAATTAATTGTGGCGGTGTAGTTGTTGCGCCAAATGTTCTTACCGTTTAAGACGCCGGCGAAAAGGACCTTGTCGGCTGGGAAGCCCTTCTTACCAACGATGTCCAAGCTTTCCTTCCCTTCAAGGAAATCAAGGCCGAGGCCGTCGAAGTCAAGTTCAATCAAATCATCGTAGATGTCGCGTACATCGCCGAAGTAGGTTTGCAAGTTGACCTTGAAATTGTGCTTTTCGCTAAGCAAATCCTTGTAGATTTCCTTAAAGAGGGCGCGGTCGTCATCGCTCAAATCAAAGACGATGGCGGGTTCATCAATTTGCAACCAAGCAAGTTGATGTTCGTTGAGCTTCTTGAAGATGTCCTTGTAGGCTGCAACAACAGCTGGGGCAAAGTTGCGGGCTTGCTTTTCGCCGCTGAAGTGACCCAACTTCAACAAGGTGAAGGGACCAATCAAAGAAGTCTTAACGTTCTTGTGCTTTTTCAAGGCCTTCGTTAAGTCTTGGAAAAGCGTGTCGCCGGCGAGGCGTACTTCGGTGTCGTCATCAAATTCAGGTACCAAGTAGTGATAGTTGGTGTTGAACCACTTCTTAAGAGGCAAAGCCTTGACTGACTTGCCTTCGCTCTGGTAACCACGGGCCTGTGCGAAATATGTATCCAATGGATTCAATTTCAAGTCCTTGTAGCGCTTGGGGATGATGTTGAGCAAGTTCGCCAAGTCCAAAAGATTGTCGAAGTAGGAGAAGTCGCCCGTTGCAATCCAAGTCAAACCAGATTCGGCTTGCTTCTGCCAGTTCTTGTCCTTTAGGCCATCAGCGATATCGTTCAGTTGATCCTGGTCGATTTCACCCTTCCAATACTTTTCCGTTGCGCGCTTGAGTTCGCGGTTTTCACCAATTCGTGGAAATCCAATAATGTTCGTGCTCATACCTATAACCTCCTCAGGTTGCGTTGTTTTTATAATGATCTTGAAGTTCGGGCAAATAAAAAATCCCGCAGTCTTCGCAAAGACTACGGGACGATTAAATCGTGTTACCACCCTGATTTTGGTCAGCATCACTACTGACCACTCGACAGGTACGTCCAAAATGGAGATACCCTGACGCGATAACGGGCGCACCCGCAAGTAGTTAATTCAATGAACTCGCTACTTGTTTGAACTCCAAGACCATTTTCAAATTCTAAGCAAGACCGACTTTCACCAAAATGTCGGCTCTCTTTAGCTTGCCGCTGAACTTTACTTATCTCATCAACGTTTAATAATTTAATCAAAATATAATGCCATTGTTTCCTTCTGTCAAGAACTTTTTTAAATTTATTGCAATTTCTTGTTGACGAAGGGGGACAACCAAAGTCGGTAAAAGGCTCTAGTTGAACGTTGCCAGCTATTATGGGGCCGTTTATTTTTTCCAAAATAATTTTTTGGTTCGGCAGTTTTCAAACCGCGTTCACGGTCGCGGCGGAATTCTTGTGCCAAGGTTTGGGTGCTATACTCCAAGTGGCCGGTCACATAGTAACTGTTTAAATCGCGGTCATGGAAGAGGGTTGCGCCAAGTTCCTGGTTGCCGGCGATGCATTCCGCCTGTGGCCGCAAACTATCTTTTTCAATTCGGAAGTAGCGTGAATGGGGCATGGTGAAGGCTTGCGTTTGGTATACGCCGTAAGTTTTTTCTTCTAGCTGTTTTCCCTTACAAACGCCTTCGATTTCTCCGGCAGCCCAAGCGGCCCAGCAAGTAAAGAGACTGGTGCGGACGTGATCCTTACGCCAATCGAGCCATTTCTTAAACTCGTCCCAGTAGTCAATTTCGTTAAAGCTCTTGCGATCGAGTGGGGCACCCGAAATCAATAGTGCGTCGTATTGCTTATCTTCAATCTGATTCAAGGTGACGTACTTTTCGCGAATGTCATCTGCAAAGTGGCGGTAGTGGTGGCTGGCCATGCCGGCAAAAGTTAGATTGAAGTTATAGGGAGCATTCTTAAGAACACTAATAAATTGGTGTTCTGTTTCAGCGCGAGTGGGCATCAAGTTTACGATCACCAAATTAATACCATTGCGATCGCCGCGCGTACAGTTTTTGTTGTAGCCGTTTAGAATATTAATCTTTCCCATGCTGCAGTCCTTTCATCGGGTAAATAAAAAAAGTTTTTCGAATCATAGTTATTAGAAACCATGGGACGAAAAACTTGCGCGGTACCACCCAACTTTATTTAAGCATCACTACTTAAACCTCAACGACACAAACATGCCTGGGAAAATAACGGTTCCGGCCGGGCCGTCGGCTTGCACCGCGGGCCATTTACAGAGTTCATCTACCTGGCTCAATCCGGCCCTTCTTTGCACTAAACGAAGGTCACTGCAGACGGATTATTGAGCCAGGCTCTTCTCCAATATTTTGACTTTATGAATATGCGACGAGTATAAGCACATATTTTTTCTTTGTCAAATATCATTTTTCTAATTTAGAATTAATTTTCTCTTGACGAAGAGAAAATCCCGTTTTATACTGCAAGCAATCGAAACGTTGAAGAGATAAGTACCTAGCGGCGAATCTAAAGCGAGTCAACAGATGGTGAAAGTTGATGTTTCAAGGGTAGCGAAAATGGTCTCTGAGTGACAGTTGCTGTGAGTCTTCAGATTAGCAGTGGCCGGGTGCGCCCGTTATCGCGGCAGGGTATCTCTTTTTGACGTACCTATCGAGTGGTCGGCAGTGATGCTGACTAAAAACAGGGTGGTAACACGAATTTTCGTCCCGTAGTCTTGAACAGACTGCGGGACTTTTTTATTTGCGAGAGGAGCAATTATGACAGGATTTAACACGAAATTGATTTTTGGGAAAGGTCTTAACGACCTCCATGACAACAACACCGGTGCAGTTAACGTGCCAATTTATCAGTCGTCAACCTTTGCCTTTGACGACATTGATGGGGAAAACAAGTACGACTATTCCCGTTCACTCAACCCCACACGAGAATACTTGGAAAAAACAGATTGCGGCCCTTGAAGAAGCCCAACACGGTTTTGCCTTTGCCTCCGGAAGTGCTGCTATTCACGCCGTTTTCAGCTTCTTCCGTCCTGGTGACCACATCTTGGTTTCCAAGCACATTTACGGTGGAACTTTCCGCTTGATTCACGATTATTTGGAAAAGTTAGAGATTGAATTTACGCCGGTCGATACCCAGAACTTGGAAGAAGTTGAAGCGGCCGTTAAGGAAAATACCCGCGCCATTTACTTTGAGCCGGTCGACAATCCCTTCTTGAAGGTCACTTCAATTCGTACCATTTCAGCCATTGCCCGTCGCCACAAGTTTTTGACGATTGTGGATAACACCTTCTTGACGCCTTACTTGCAACAGGCACTGAAGCTAGGCGCCGACGTTGTCATTCACTCTGCTACCAAGTATTTGGCAGGGCACTCGGATGTTATTGCGGGGCTGGTGGTAACTGATGACAAGGCCGTGGCCGACCACGTTTACTTTGCCCAAAACGCCATTGGTGGAATTCTGGCACCCCAGGATTGTAATATCGTGATTCGTGGGATTAAGACTTTGTCGGTTCGCCTTGACCGTCACATTAAAAACGCGCAAAAGGTTTTGGCCTACTTGGAAAGTCGTGATGATGTGATTAGCAAAATCTATTATCCTGGACAGGCCGGCGATGCCAGTGACCAAGTGGCCAAGGAAGAAATTAAGGGCTACGGTGGTGTGATTTCCTTTGAAGTCAATGACAAGGTGGATGCCAAGAAATTGGTTAACAACACCAAATTGATCTGGTTGGCGGTGAGTCTGGGATCCGTCGAAAGTCTGATTGAATTGCCTTACTTCATGACGCACGCCGAATTACCGGTTGAAGAGCGTGAAAAGGCCGGTATCAAGACGAACCTGGTTCGTTTGTCCGTTGGTCTGGAAGATCCGGAAGACTTGATTGCCGACTTGGACCAAGCCTTTAAAATCGCTGAAAAATAATTCCAATAAATTCGCTAAAAATCCTGACGCGTCAAGGTCCAAAATAGTACAATAAGCCTGTAAATTAAAGATAGAGGATGCAACGATGCAAGGACAAATCAAGCTCGTGACCCCCAAGGACGTGATTCATTTACAGCAGTTAAGTATCGAATCTTTTTCCGATACTTTTCGTAAGGATAATGATCGTGCCCATCTGGCTGAATACTTGGCGAAAAACTATTCGGACCGACAGTTGACTGCCGAAGTCGCTAATCCCGATAGTGAATTTTATTTTAATATGGTCGGTGAAAAGTATGCTGGCTATATTAAGCTGAATGTCGGTCAAGCGCAGACCGAATACCGTGACGCCGATGGCATGGAAATCCAGCGCCTATACCTTAAGCAGCGCTATAAGGGCCAGGGACTGGGTCGCCAATTGATGGAATTTGCCATCAAGCAAGCCAAAAAAGCCGGTAAGAAGTACCTCTGGTTAGGTGTTTGGGAGGAAAACGAAAGCGCTTTGTCCTTTTATCAAAAAGTTGGTTTTATTGAATGTGGTGACCACGATTTCGATTTTGGTGGTGATCATCAACGCGATATCTTGATGAAAAAGGAATTGTAAAATGAAAATTTTAGTTATTCAGGGCAGTCCCGATGCAGGCTCTTTCAACCATGCTAATGCGCTGAACTATGTCGAAAAGGCTAAGCAGGCGGGTCACGAAGTGGAACTAGTTGACCTTGCGGAAGCTGATTTTGATCCAGTTTTGCGCTATGGCTACCGTAAGCACATGGAAGATGAAAGTTTTCCAGATAGTGTTCAGCAGAAGATGATTTGGGCTGACCACTGGACGATTTTCTTCCCAGTTTGGTGGGCGTCAGAACCTTCAGTTTTGCATGGTTTGCTCGAGCGAACATTGACGCCGCACGTTGCTTACCAGTACAAAAAGGTGACGGATATGTTGCCCGCTAAGCTTTTTAAGGGCAAGACGGCCGACCTCTTAATCACTTCCCGCGGCCCAGCCTTTTATACCCGTTACTTTGCTGGTGTTGTCGGACGCTGGCGAAACGGAATTCTCGGTTACTGCGGTGTAAAGCTTAAGCAAGTTAAAATCATGGGCATGATGCATAAGCCGAAGGATACGGATGCACGCCGTAAAGCCTTTATCGAAACTTGTGCCGCTACTTTGAATAATAAATAAGAAAAACCCTCACTCCTATGAGTGAGGGTTTTATTTTGCCCGAAAATTAATTTTCGTGACGACGACGAAGATATTCAAGGGTGCCAAGCATGGTCAATGAAGCCATACCCGCCATGAATAGTGCAGCATCGTCATTGTTTTCTTTAGCCTGCTTTCCTGTGTTAGGAAGGGCAGTCTGCTGGCTTTTGGCATTTGAAAGTGAACTAGCCACCGAAGCTGTGTGACTTTGCGCCATGGAAACGGCATCGCTCATCGAGTGCGTTTGGCTGGCGTGCTTTGAATAGTCGTTAGAACGGGAGTGGAAATCACTAGCGGATGTCGAGGCCGAAGTACTGCTTGATTCGCTCTTCGAATCAGAAGTTGAGGTCGAAGTCGAGTCAGAACTTGAGGCAGAGCCGGGGTCAACGGGTCCGTTAGAGTTTGAATGAGGATTTTTTGAACCAGAAATTGAACTGGAAATTGAGGTTGAGGTCGAGTCAGAACTTGAGGCAGAACCGGGGTCAACGGGACCATTCGGGTTTGAATGAGGATTTTTTGAACCAGAAATCGAACCAGAAATTGAGGTCGAAGTCGAGTCAGAACTTGAGGCAGAACCGGGGTCAACGGGACCATTCGAGTTTGAGTGAGAGTTGTTGGAACCAGAGATTGAACCGGAAATTGAGGTTGAGGTCGATGTGGATGCTGAACCCGAACCATTCTTGGAATTTGAATGAGGGGTTACAGAACCATTTGAACCGGCCTTTGACTTGCTGTCAGAAGTTGAAGCGGAAGTACTTGCAGAGTCCGACTTAGACTTTGAGTCCGAAATGGAAATACTTTCTGATTTTGAATCGGAATCAGAAATAGAATCAGACGTTGAGGTTGAGGTCGAAGCGCTAGCAGAACCGGCTCCGGATGCGGACTCTGAATTACTTGCCTTCGACTTTGACGTCGATTAGGAACTCGAAATTGATGCTGATGTGCTTCCCGACTTTGAGTCGGAAGTACTGTCGACGCCTGACTTTGAATCTGAAGTAGATTTACTTGCAGAAACACTTTCTGATTCGCTCTTCGACTTCGAAGTTGAAGTTGAAGCGCTATCTGAACCATTCTTTGAAGCAGAGGTACTTGCTGATTTTGAAGCAATTGAATCTGAAGTGGATTCACTCGCTGATTTAGAGTCAGCACCGCTCTTTGAAGCTGAGGTTGATTCACTTGCAGACTTTGAATTTACGGAATTCGATTCTGAAATGCTTTTTGATGTCGAAACAGATTCAGAAGTTGATGTACTTTCTGATTTTGACTTCGAATCGGTCGAGTCTGATTCAGAAATGCTTGTTGATGTTGAAGCTGATGTCGAATCAGAACTACTCTTAGATGTTGAAGTTGATTCACTCGCTGATTTAGAATCGACACTGCTCTTTGATGTTGATGCTGAGTCAGAGGCCGACTTATTAGCCGAAGTGGATTCACTTGCTGACTTTGAATCAGAAATGCTCTTTGACGTTGAGGCCTTCTTCGAATCCGACTCGGAAGCTGACTTTGAGGCAATCGAATCAGAAGTAGAAGTCGACTCGCTGGCCGATTTTGAAGCAGTAGATGCCGAGTCAGAAGCAGACTTGTTTGCCGAAGTCGATTCGCTCGCAGATTTCGATGTAGAATCTTTCTTCGATGTTGAAGCCGACTCACTGGCCGATTTCGAAGCGGTTGATGCCGAGTCAGAAGCGGATTTCTTAGCAGAAGTCGATTCACTGGCTGACTTTGAGGCAATCGAGTCAGAAGTGGAAGTAGACTCGCTGGCCGATTTTGAAGCAGTTGATGCCGAATCAGAAGCAGACTTATTCGCTGAAGTCGATTCGCTCGCGGATTTCGACGTCGAATCTTTCTTCGAAGTTGAAGTGGATTCACTGGCTGACTTTGAAATTGAATCTGAAACACTCTCCGCACCGGATTTTGAGGAACTAGCGTCCTTTGAAGCCGAAGTTGAGGAACTTTCAGATCCACTTGCCGACTTAGAATTTACGCCAGAAGTTGAACTTGAAACACTTTCGGAAGCAGAATGCGATGTACTTTGCGAAGAGCTACCTGAGTAGGAATCGGACAAACTCTTTGAGTTTGAACCGCTGGCATCCTTGCTGACACTTCCGGAAACACTTTCGGCATGTGATTCCGAATTGGAACCTGATGTCGATGATGAGATAGAGGTCGAAATGTAGCCATCGGTGTGCTTATAAACATAGGTATACTCGATGTTTTTATCGCTAGGGAATTTATCGACGATGTCGTAGCCACCCTGAGCATTTTTCACGGCTTCATCAGGGGCTTTGACCAGTTCGTAGCCGTCGATGTTTTCAGAAGCGGCATCGTAGGTAGCATTCGCGTTGTCCAAATCACTGTAGTAGTACTTGCCGGGAGCGATTTGCTGACCATTTTCATCGACGAAGTGAACGGTGACCAGGGTCTGACCTTCAACCAAATTAATGTTGGATTTACCAGAAGTATAGCCAACTACCGTGTCCGACTGATCGTTGCGATTATTGGTTTCGGTCGACGTGTACTTAACCTTGTGGTCAGTGTCGTTGGGGTTAGCGATGTTAATTCCCGTGTTAATCACGTAAGGCAGGGTAACGGTACCGTCAGCGTTGCTGTAGCGGTCCAAATCCTGGTTAATCGTGTCTTGGGAAATACCAGCATACTGCGACTTCAACAGGGTGATGTAGTTATCGCGGCTGACCGTGACACCTTGTTCTTTGCCGTAGTTGATTTCGTATTCGAGCTTGTTGTCAGCTAAACGACGAACACGGTACTGTCCGGGCTGAGGAATGTCATTCGTTTCAACAAAGTAGGTCGAAATGAGGGCAGTGTTGGCCGTGACATAGTTGTTGTTTGCGGCTTTGGAAGACCAACCGGGTGCTTCCGTAGCAGGACCATAACCGGATGGAATGGCCAAACGAGCCCAGAAGTAACCGCCTTCTTCGATGTAGGCCGGCTTGCCGGTAGAATCGACCGTGGCGGTGATAATCCGCTTCTCAACGTAGTCCTGACCATTATTGAGGAGAACTAGCTTTGAGAAAGGGCCGCCATCCGTGTTGTGGATACCAGAACGAATAGAAACACCCTGATTATCATTGGCCACAATCGAATTAACCGTATCAGCAACGTTGTTGTTTTCCTTAAAATCAGGAGAAGTTGGCAACGGATTCCAGGAGTAATGATGGGTCTGATCACCAATCGTTTGGGTAAAGGTTAAATCAGTCCCGTTACCAGCTGACTTAGGGAAGACCTGTTCTTGAGACAGCGAAAAGTTCAAAGTAACGCGGTAACCACGGTCGCTAAAGGACGGATCATCAATTGGGATAACGATGTTATCGCCATCAAAATGAACGCTATTTGAAATTCCATTCAAATGAGGACTCAAATTGCCGGCGTTCCAGTAGTTCAAACCAGGTTGGTTATCCAAGTTTGATGTGATGGGGATGGTAATGGTGTCGCCCTGCTTCAAACCTGAACCGTGGTTAATGACGAAGACGAACTGTGAACCGTTACCGTTATTGGCATCATCAACATAACCAGTTGGCAAAACCGCACCATCGTTGTATTGCCATGAAATGGAATTTGTGTGGACTTTGCCATCGCTAGCAAGGTCGCTGTAATTGTAGTTTGTGCCCTCACTGGCACCAACTCGGTTGCCCAAACCTTGATCAATCTCGTCCAAGGTAACCGCTGTGTCGCTGGTGCTTTGTGTCGAGGTATTTGAAGTGCTTTGTGTCGAGGTATTTGAAGTGCTTTGCTCAGTAGCAGAACTCGTCGATGCCGCCGTGGTGGTGACATTCAAAGCCATTGAATCGCCGTAAATTGCTTGGCTATCGCTGGTTGTCGAGGTGCTTTCTGAAGTCGTTGCACTAGTAGTGGTAGTACTGTCCGCTGAAGCCTGTTGATTTGCTATGGTCAGTCCTGATAAGAGGGAGAGGCCTGAAATCATCCAAAGTTTACCGGACTTGTACATTTTAAAATGCTCACGTCCTAAGTTTGTCATTCCAGTTATCTCTTTTCTATTTAACTGTACCAATTATAACACTTTGGGACAGTTAGGACGAAAATAAGAATTGTAATCAAGCTTGATCTAATGCAGTTTACACATATATTTGCTGTCGGGATTCTACAATCAAACCAATTTTTTATTTAAAAGACTATTTATTCTCATGTGTGCAGTTTGCTATAATAGAATCAAGTTAATATCACTTTCGGTTGGGCAAAAAAGCTTCAAGAATTCTTGGTCGGGGAACCAGGGTTCTTTGAAGCTTTTTATTTTTGAGGAGATGCCATGATTTGGATGAAGATTATGATTTTGATTGTTGGAACGCTGTTGGCCGGTAAAATCACGCAGCGACTCGGTTTGTCGGAAGTCGTCGGACAGTTATTAGCGGGGGTTTTGCTTGGCCCGGCACTTTTGAATTTTGTTCATAGTAACAATTTGATTGCTAGCTTGGCAGAATTTGGCGTGTTGTTGCTGATGTTCCAATCGGGTTTGCAGGCGGATTTGGATGCCATGAAAAAGCACTGGCGGGCCTCGTTCTGGATTGCCTTGCTCGGCATGATCTTGCCAATGATAGCTTTTCCAATTGCATTTTTGTGGCTTGGTTATCAGGAACCGGAAGCGATTTTCTCGGGAATGGTTTTTGCAGCCACGTCAATTTCCATCACGTTGGCAGTGCTGGTCGAACAAGGAAAACTCTCTTCGCCGATTGGC
The DNA here is from genome assembly GCF_963930865.1 of Eupransor demetentiae. Lineage (NCBI taxonomy): Bacteria > Bacillati > Bacillota > Bacilli > Lactobacillales > Lactobacillaceae > Eupransor > Eupransor demetentiae. The sequence continues at coordinate 160,443 of NZ_CAWVOH010000002.1, forward strand.
GCCATTATACTGGCAGCTGCAGTTATCGACGACATTCTCGCCTTAGTGGCTGTGACCGTCTTTTCAATTTTTTCTGGCAGTGGTGAATTTCACTGGCTGGACCTCATGCCAGTCATTGTTTTCTTCATTGGAATTGCAATTCAGTCCTGGTGGAGTCCGGACAAGCTGGTTAAGGGCACGACGATTTCGGGCGAATGGTTCTTTTATCCTATCTTTTTCGGATCGATTGGTTTGGAATTAAGCCTTAATAACATGGCTAGCAAAATTTGGATTATCCTGGCCTTTTCCATTTTGGCGATTGCAAGCAAATATCTGGGCGCCTTCTGGGGAGCACGCTTGTCTCACTTATCAAAAGATGGTTCTCGCGCCATCGGAGCCGGCATGATTTCTCGTGGTGAAATGGCGCTCGTCATCACGCAGATGGGCATTTCTAGTCATCTCATTAGTGAAAGTGTGGCCGGCGAGTTTATCATCGTCATCATTATCTCGACAATTGCAGCCCCATTAATCATGAAGCCTTTGTTTGCCAAAATTGATTGAGCGGAAATAAAAAAGCCCGGGAGGGCTTTTTTATTAATCTTGCATTGGCTTCGAGTCAATATAGGCTTTGGCATTTGGGTCGGATACAAAATTGTAGGTATAGGAATGACCATCTCCTGAGGTAGTCCATGGTTCAAAGTTTACATTATCTCCATCAACGTTATAGGGGACAGTAAATGATGCTCCTCCGGCATAAGTAATGATTAACTTATTTGGTTGGATTTGATAATGACCGGTGGCGCCACCGACGTACATTCCCAAGCCAGTGTGGCGAACAACGTGATCATCCTGGAAATAGAATTGTTTTATACCATCATGGACCAAATTCTGTGGTGATCCAGGTTTTTTCATAGCTTCTTCTACTGGAACGCCGTCGTAATCGGTCAACCGAAGATCAAACCCATTCCCAATCAACGCCGCCTGAACCTGCTTGATTTCATCATCGTCACTATTATCATCTGCATCGTCATCGCTTTTTTCACTTGAAGACGATGAGGAGCTAGATTCTTGGGAGCTTGATGAAGAACGTTCCTCTTTTTGAGGATGGTGGTCGGAAGAATTCTGGTCGCCAATGTAGTAGAGGACGCCGACAACGGCCACGATGGTGACTGCCGCGGTAGCTAAAATCGTGTAAATTTTATTCTGCATAAATTGCTCCTTCTCTCAAAAAAACATTATACAGAACCAGATATCTCCCGAATAGAACCAGATAGTCGGAATTGGGCGACACGACAAACAATTTGGCCTATAACTATAAGTGTCGAAAGGAGAGAAGATGAAAGTCACCTATAAAATTAATTCGGAGGCCGCTGGAGACTTGCTCAGTCTGACGGTTCGCCAGGATAGTGCCGATAACCAAGCTTTACTGGCCAACCTTCAAGATTTAGTTGATCAAGAACAGTTCACCATTAAAACCGAAGACGGTTACCGCAACTTTCCGGTCTTCCAAATTCACCGAATCTATACTTCAGCCAAGCGGGTTTACTGCCAAATTGGCGCGCAGAGTTACGAAATTCCAGAACGAATTTATCAAATGCGCAACCGTTTGTCCCATCACCGTTTCATTCGAATTTCTGCCGCTGAAATCGTTAACCGCGCTATCATCAAGCGCTTTGATTTAAGCAAAACCGGAGCCTATCAGCTCATCTTAAAAGATGGTTCCATCAGTCCCGTTTCTCGTCGTTATATGCAAAGTATTCGTAAGGAGTATCTGTCATGATTAAAAAAGTAATTCGCGTCGTTCTGCACAGTGCCATCATTGGTTTCTTCGTTGGCTTCACCGTTGCCATGGTTTGTTCACTATTAAATGAAACCAAGTACTTCATGCCGGCTAGTCCCGACTGGGTCAACCGCTTCAGCACGCCCCTTCAAGCAACCTTGGTGGCCGGCTTGCTTTGGATGGGCATGGGCATTGTCTTTGGTGTCGGGGCCTTGATTTTCAACTACATGGACGGCAGTATCACGAAGAAGACGATTATTCACTTCGCTTGGACCTTTATCGGTTTCGCCATCTTGGCTTTTAACGCCGGCTGGGATATCACCGGTTGGGATGGCACACTAATCTTTGTCGTGATCTTCATCATTGTCTACGTCATTATTTGGTCAATTTCCATGTTGCGCGCTCGCCAAAATGTTGACCAAGTCAACGCTACGCTGCACCTTAATTAATAGTACGAAAAAAGCCCTGAAAATTTTCAGGGCTTTTTCTTTTCTTGTACTTCTTGGACGGACAAGATTGAAACGACGACAGTCAGTAAGAAAAGGGTGAAACGAATTGGTTCTGGTAGGCGGTCAACAAGCCCGGACGCCCAGGCCAGGGCCAAAAGAAATAAAGGGGATAGCTTTCGTGCTAACTTCATGATGTTCATGATTTAGCCCAATATTTGATCCTTAACCTTGGTGAAAATCATCTGGCCCTTGGACTTTGATGACTGCGTACGACGGCTGTAAGGCACGTAGTTTGATTCGTTGGCGGCATGCACCGCAGCAATCCAAAGAGCGCCCATAATCATCAAAACCATGGCTGCTAAAACAGCAACGCGGCGGGGCGTCGGCTTAAAAGTACGTTCTTTTTCCATTCCCATATTCTTTCTCCCAATTCCTAAACTACTAATAGTTTAGCAATAAATGTCCGAGAAAAGGGGCTTCTACAGCCTTTTTAATCTGAATGTAAATCTTTTAACATTCTTGAAACATAGTGCAGCTTTTCAAGAACGATATTAGACACTCAAAGGATTAATGTTCTTATTGTATGTTACGAGTTTTTTACAGCTACTTTTTCATGTTCAACAAAATGGGCTTGTAGGAGGCGGCTGGCAAGAAAGACGAGGTTACCAACAATCAAACTCGCTACCGTCACATCACTCAGCCAATGGGCCCCGATGCGGACTCGGCTAAGCGCTGTCAAAATTGCAACGGACAAGCCTAAGACCGTCAAAATCAGCTGTGGACGAACCTTACTACGGGGAATGAAGAAGGGTAGGTAGAGCCACAGCCATCCCGAGGTCGTGTGGCCGGATGGAAAGGAATTGTGACCATTCATGCCATTAAGATGATACCAAGGGGTGAAGTGGTCGGGATGGCCGGCCAAAATGGTTTCGTAGGGACGGTAGCGACCCCAAAGACTTTTCATTTCATTGATGGTTAGGTTGGCCACGAAAACTAGGACGACGGCAACCAAGGCGGCACGCAGTAGGTAGTTTAAATCCGCTTCGTTTAGGCGACTCAAAGCATGCCAGATGGCTGCCATTATGAATAATAGTAGGACGATTGCCAGCAACCAGCGCAGACTTTCGGGATAGTTGAGGCTGGCGCTAGTATTGTTGGCCTTACCCAATGCAATGCCATCTTGGGCATTGTGGATGGCGGAGAATAAGTAGGATAGAAAGTCCTGCAATAAGGCGAGAATCTGATTAAAAGATAAAGCGATGAAACCGGCGCTTAGCGCTTTGTTACTGAGCTTTTGCGGATCACGCTGCCAGCTATAAAAAGCTAAAATTTGAAAGGCGATGATCAGTAAAAGGTTGGCGCCTTGATCGGCTGCAGTTTGGAAAATAACACCAAAGATCGAGTTCTGATTGATAACGGCGTGGCTAATTTGATAATCAAAAGCACTTGCCAAGGACAGAGACAGTAGGCCCAGAATCATCAAAATGATGTAGATTTTCTTTTCCCGGGCATAAGTGACAAAATTGGCCGATTGGCCAGGATTGTTCAACATACGACTTTCCTTTCGATACGCACCGATTGTGCACCTGAAGTATAACGTCTACTTTCTCTAAATAAGAGTCTTACTTTGTGAAAATTATCCTGGTAGAATATACCTGATTACATCTAGACGGGAAATTGTACGTCAATCCCACTTGTGAAAAGAGCTAAGTTTATGAAGAAAATCGGTATTATCATTGGGTCCAACCGTTCCCAACGAAGTTCATTGATTATTGGTCAATGGCTGCAAAGAAACCTGTCCGATATGCCATTTGATACCGAACTACTTGATTTGGGTAGCGTGAACTTACCTTGGTTGGATGAACCGGAATTGCCGGCAGCGGGTCATTATCAAATGCCTGCAACTCGTGCATGGGCCAAGGCCATTGCCGCCTGTGATGGCTTTATTATCGTCATGCCGCAGTATAATGGCGGCTATCCCGCCGTTTTGAAGAATGCCCTCGATACGGTTTTTGCTGAGTGGAGCGGCAAGCCGGTCGGCTTGGTTTCTTTTGGCGGACACGGCGGTGGTAAGGCGGCTACGGCACTCCAAATGGTTTTCTCCTTCTTGAAGTTGGAGGAAGTGCCCACCCAGCTGCAAGTATGGATTAAACCGGGTGCTTTGAATGTCGGGGATGCTGATGCCATTCTTGCCAAATATCAGTCCGATTTTGCCAAAATGGCTGACGAAATTGCTGAAAAAATCTAAACTAAAAGGCAGCTCATGGCGAGCTGCCTTTTTTATAATTCAGTTTGATAAAGAATCAAGGCGGAGTAGTACGAAGCCGATGGCGACGAATACTTAACGTCGATTACTTTTTTATTTTCTTGATAGAGTTGGTCTAATTCTTTGTTGAGTTTCTTTTGAAGTCCACCAAAAGTGAACGCATCAACACCTGTAACTTGCATGCCGATTCCTCCTGCTAAATAAGATTATAAAGCAGTCCAGAATGTTAGCAAGCCAAAGAGGATGCCGGGCATGTTGGCAATGGCCAACGGTAGGTCGCGGGGATGCTTGAAAAGTCCGTAAAAAACCCAGAGGGAACAGTTCAACGCTGCGACGAGGGGCTGCAAAGGCGTGCCTTTGTTGCCGGCCAAGTTCTGTCCAATTTGTGGAATATAAGTAACGTACATTAGGACCGATAGGATGGTCGCAATCCAGGAAATGTAATGGATAAATGTATCGAAATGAATGTGATGTTGTGAATGGTGTTTGCGGCGAGGAGCCTGCATAAGTACCTTCCTTTCTTTTTAAACTGTCTATGTTCACTTTAACACTAAGTGGCCCTTTTGTTAAATTGCACTGGTCTGAAAAGCGCTTTGTTAGGCGGACCTTTTGTCGTAAGATATAAGTGAAGAAAGTAGTTGAAGAGGGGATTTACATGCAAGACAAGCAGCAGGGTTTGCCCAAGCGTTCATTGAAATATTTGATTTACCTTAGTTTTGGTTTGTTTGGGACACAAATGGCCTTTGGCTTGGAATCATCGCAGCTGGGCCGGCTTTTTCAAACAATTGGTGCCGCACCAGAAGTGCTGGGCATGATTTTCATTATTCCACCGTTGACGGGGATGCTTGTCCAGCCCTTGGTAGGAAAGTATTCGGATCAGACTTGGTTGCCCAAGCTTGGTGGCCGGCGAATGCCCTATCTGATTATCGGTAGTATTTTAACGGTTCTTTCCTTAGTAGTTCTGCCCAATTCTGGTTCCTTTGGCTGATCAACGGCCATTGCGGTTTCTGTCGCAACTCTTGTTCTAGGTGTTTTCATGATTGCCTCGAATATTTGTGCGCAGCCCTATAAGATGTTGGTGGGGGATTTAGTTTCTGACGAACAGCGTGGGCAGGCCTTCTCCATTCAGTCTTTATTGATGAACGGTGGGACGGTTTTGGCAACCATCACGCCCTTTGTGATGACGTCGATTGGGATTAGTAACACTGCCAAGGCTGGCGTGGTCCCCGACACGGTTAAGTATGCTTTTTATTTCGCCGCTGCCGCGATTGCACTCTGCTCCATTGTGACAATTTGGCAAATTGATGAACTGTCGCCGGCTGAATTTAAAGCTCTACATGGGCAAGCAGCCGCCGAAGAAACACCACGCAAATCCATGTGGCAGTTAACCAAGGAGTCAGCAAGAATTTTTTGGCTAGTTGGCCTTGTCCAGTTCTTTGCCTTTTTCGCCTTTTCCTATTTATGGGTTTATGGTGCGGGTGCGATGGCCAAGAACATTTATAACGCTGTTGATGCTAATTCTGCTGGTTACCAGGCTGGTGGAAATTTATTTGGAATCTATTCTGCTTTTTACGCCCTAGTCATTGTCTTTGTGACGATTCTCTTGTCGCGTTTACCACGGAAGTATTACCGTTTGGCTTGGACAATCACGCTCTTTATCGCTGGAGCAGGTTTCGTCTTGATTTTCCTAGCGCATGACTTAGTTTGGATGACGGTTGCCTTTGTTTTAGTCGGCGTTGGCTGGTCGGGAACTAATATATATCCCGTAACCTTTATCACGGATGCCGCGCCAAAGGATTATATGGGGACTTATATAGGGTTGATGAACATTCAGGTCTGCATTCCCCAAATTGCTGCTTCGATACTATCGGTGATTTTTCTACCAATGTTCCATGGTTCGATGCCGGCGATGATTTTCTTGGCGGCTTTTGTTCTTTTTGCTGCCGGTCTCGCCTCACTTCTGATTTCTGACACGGATGTGTAATATTTGTAATATTTCGTAATATTTCGTAATTTAAAAGCGTCTTGCATGTGTGCGAGGCGCTTTTTTACATGAAAATCGAGTCATAAATGTAACATTAATGTTACATTTATGCTGCATAAACATATTAAATGTATAAAATCGCGATTTATTTGTCCAAATTTAATAAAATTTTGACAATTTCTTTTTGTCTTTGTTACAATAACGTTACAGTAATATTTTTGTAACGAAGAAAGAAGGCTTTTCGATGGAATCAGCTGTAGAAAATATTATTCAATCAATCGCCGATCACCCACTTTGGGTCGGTCTCTTTGGTGGGGTTCTCCTCATCATCGGTGTGATTTGGCAATGGGCATCGGATCGTGATGAACTGGCTCAGATTCACGACCCACAAGCTCGTGAGATTGCAAAGCTGCGGATGCAGTTACGCAAGAACGCGTCTGCCCAGTTACTCCAGCAGCAAAATACCTGGAATAGCACGTCCAATCACAGTTATTAATCATTGGTTGCCTTGCAACATCACTATCTCAAATATAAAAATCATTGCATGACCAGGCAAGGAGAGAGGTTTGGCCATAGAAAGGAAGTTCGTTATGAACAAAGTTAATAATCGTCAACAAAAAGTTGCTGAAACGCAAAAAGTTTTACTTTGGACAGCTGCCCTTAGTTCAATTACCCTTTTAATTCGTACGGTTTCATTCTTTGCTGAACTATTCCGCCTGCGTTTTTAATGACCAGGACCGTAAAGATTTAATATTACTGCCCCGACCACAATTAGCATGAGGCCGAGCAGGGTGGGGATGTTGAGGCTTTCTCGCCAAATGACAACATTCAAAACCGCCGTTAAGACAATACCGACGCCGGCCCAGATGGCATAAACGACGCTAATGTTGATGGTTTTCATGGCAATTGCTAAGAAATAAAAGCAAACGCCGTATGCTGCTAGTGCTCCCACGCTAGCCCATAGAACGGAAAAGCCATTGGAAGCTTTCAAAAGATTAGTGCCGATTAGTTCGCCACAGATGGCCAGTGTTAAAAATAAGTATCCCATCGTTTAATTCCTTCGTATTTGCTAGATTATTTTTAGTATAGCAAGAGCTTCTCAGAAATGTTACCGCCACAATCTTATAAAAGAATTGTAGATGAAAGATTACCGGTCTTCGCACAGCTGGCGATCTTTTTTTGTTGGCTTAAAATCAGGCTATGGTATACTTAATATTAAATTTAAATGAGAGAAGCTTAGAATATGAATGAACTGTTAGATTTCCGGACTGGGATCCGAGAATCATTGCCGACGGTCTTTGGTTTCATTGGAATTAGCGCGGCTTTTGGGATGATCGCCAAGACGGCAGGATTGAATATTTTTTTGGTGGTTGCCATTTCAGCTATTGTTTTTGCTGGTGCTTCGCAGTTTGCCATGATTAGCATGTTAGCTGCACATAACAGTGTTGGCGCCATTGCTTTAGCGGTCTTTTTGATCAATTCCCGTTTCATTTTGGCTAGTGTGACGGTGGCGCCTTACTTCAAGGAAGAATCGTATTTGCGCAACGCTCTGATTGGGACTTATTTGACCGACGAAAGCTTTGCTTTGGGTGTTAACAAACTGAATTTTACTGGGCAAAAATTAACTTTTGAGTGGTACCATGCTGCTAATTTGGTGGCTTATTTCGCCTGGGTTTTCGGGACGCTTTTGGGTGCACTTTTGAGTGGCTTAATTACAGATCCACAGAAGCTTGGGCTTGGTTTTGCCATCACGGCCATGTTTATTGGCTTGGTTTATTTTCAGCTGGAGTCTGATAAGGGTCTTTCTTTCAAACATCAACTCGCCGTGATTATTTTCGTCTTTGTGGCCATGTATTTCGGGTTGATTTTTATTTCGCCCCACATGATTATTCTTTTTGTAACGATTCTCGCATGTTTCTTTGGAATGGGGGTTAACCGTGCCTTCAAATAGTTTTGTTATCATCACCATCGCTGTTTGTGCCAGTGTAACTTGGCTTTCACGAGTATTGCCTTTTTTGCTGCTGAAAAAATTCAAGTTGTCAGAAGGGGTCGTTGAATTTCTGTCATTTGTGCCAATTGCCATCATGTCGGCACTTTGGTTCCAGAGTTTGCTGATTGCCCATCCTGGTCATTTACCTGAGATCGATTGGAAAAATTTGGTTGCTTCGGGACCGACTTTATTAGCGGCCATCCTCACCAAGAATCTCTTATTGACGGTCCTGATTGGAATCGTTTCGCTGGCGATTTTGAATTTGTTTTAAAAACTCTTGATGATTCGAGAGTTTTTTATTTGCTCTAATTTGTTAATAAATAATCAAATTAATTTCGTGTTTTTATGTGGTAAATTAAGCGTTTATACTGTAAAATACTTTTTGTTAAGCTAACTATGTGAATATAATAACTAGGAGTTACCGTAATTATGCCGCAAGAAAATTCAAAAAAACATCAATTACCGCAACGTTCATTAGCCTATCTATTTTACTTGTCATTTGGTATTTTCGGGACGCAGATGGCCTTTGGTTTGGAATCTTCGCAGTTGGGCCGATTATTCCAGACGATCGGTGCAAGTCCGGAATTGCTGGGCATTATTTTTATCATTCCGCCTCTTACAGGACTCTTTGTTCAACCCATTATTGGGAAGTATTCTGACCAGACTTGGCTGCCCAAACTGGGTGGTCGTCGTGTTCCTTATCTTATTATCGGCTCGATTTTGACGGCGCTGACTTTGATTTTGTTGCCGAATTCAGGATCTTTCGGTTGGCCGACGACGATTGCAGTATGGGTTGCAACGGCGATTCTCGGGATTTTCATGATTGCCTCCAACATTGCAGTGCAGCCGTACAAAATGATGGTGGGCGACTTGGTTAACCAAGAACAGCGTGGCCAAGCCTATTCCATTCAATCCCAATTGTTAAATGCCGGCGCTACCATTGCTTCAATCACGCCCTTTGTGATGACGACTTTTGGGATGGCCAACACAGCAGAAGCGGGCGTCGTACCAGCAACTGTTAAATATGCCTTTTACTTGGCAGCTTTTGCCTTACTGGTTTCGGCCACGATTACGGTTGTTAAAATTAAGGAAAATAATCCTATTGAATTTGCTGCTGTACATGGTGGGGATGTTGACCAACCCCGTAAGTCGATGTGGCAGTTGACTAAGGAAGCCCCTCGGATTTTCTGGTTGGTCGGATTAGTACAGTTCTTTGGCTTTTTCGCAGTTTCCTATCTTTGGTTTACGGTGCAGGATTTTTGGCGGATAACATCTACAACACCACTGATACCAACAGCATTGGGTACCAAATGGGTGGTAATCTGATTGGTATTTATTCTGGCTTATATTGCTTAGTAGCGGTTATCGTCACAATTTTTTTGGCACGCTTGAAAAAGGAAAACTTCCGAATTGCCCTTAGCATCGCCATGTTCCTTTCAGCATTCAGTTTTGGCATGATGTACTTTGCGCATGACTTGATCTGGATGACCATTGCTTTTGTGATTTTCGGTGCTGGTTGGGCCGGTTTGAACATTTATCCAGTCACCTTTATTACAGATGCAGTTTCTCGTGAATACATGGGATCCTACATTGGCTTGATGAACGTCCAAATTTGTATACCACAGATTGCAGCCTCGCTTTTATCCGTCGTTGTTTTGCCCTTGTTTAAAGGATCAATGCCGGCGATGATTCTCTTTTCCGCTTTCTTCTTCTTGGCTGCTGCCTTTTCAAGTTTGTTAATTAAGAATAAAGATATCTAACAAAAAAACTCCCAAATGGGAGCTTTTTTATTTTTTAATTTCTGCCACAAAATCTTGGTAAGCTGCTTGTTCCGGACTAGCTTCAAAGTGAACTTGGCCGTCCGACCATGAACCACGGTGCAAAGCGGATTCTTCGACTTCGAAGATACCCATGATGGTTGCGTTACCGACTAATTCAATCCAAGGGTTTGAATCTGCCAAATGGAGACGAGTTTTCACCATGCCCCCTGGATTGAAAACCGTAATGAAGACATTGCCATCATAGTCTTCTGGAAAAATTTGACTAAAAGCCCAGGAGGTGGCGGACATGCCGGTACCACAGGCGTTGGTGAAGCCGACGCCCCGTTCATAAGTGCGGACAAAGAGTTGATTTTTCCCCAAAATTTTTGCGAAGTTCAAATTAACTCCTTGTGGGAAATAGGAATTTTCAGCATTTAGACGCTGCCCTAGTTCGGCCAGCGTACTGTTGAGATCTTCATCATCTTCAACAAAGGAGATTAAATGGGGGTTGGGCACCGCCACAGTGCTGAATCGCAAGTGGTCCGAAAACTCTGGCACGACTGTGTTGAGTAGCGGGCGCTGACCCAGATTTTGTGCTGGAAGTGCCGTTAAATCAGTCCGAATAGGTGAAATTTCAACAGCAAAGGCAGGCACGCCAATGGCAAAATTTTCTTGGCGAGCAACGCGTAAATCAGCTGCTGGAGTTTCCACCGTGAACTCGTCCTGGCCATACTTATCGGCAAGGTAACGGGCGACGGTCCGCAGGCCATTACCACACATGCTTGCCCGACTACCATCAGCGTTAATGACGGTCATCTGACCCAAGGGACCGGCATGGCTGGCTTGATCAACAACCAAGACACCATCAGTCTTTTCAGCCTGACAAACCCAGGTGGTGAAGGCGGTTAGTTCGTCCTGTGTTAGTGCATGGTCAAGTAGGGTTTGATCCAGCAAAATGAAACGATTATCCGACCCCTGTACTTTTAATAACTCCATGGCGCTCTCCCTGTCTAATTAAATTCACATTTTATTAACCTGCATTCTAGCAGTAAATTGTTAAATGGCAAGCTCGAATTAGCTCTAAATCGGCGTTTTCTGGTTGCATATATAGAAAGAAAAATATTTTCTAAATTTCTTTCTAAAAGTGTTTGACATAATTCTTAGAATCATTTAATATGGTGTCAAACGAAGAGGTCGCAATCGAGACCAGTAAGTAAGTCGAGTTCCTGTAAGAACAATGACACTTGTCGAACAGTGAGATTGCCGAAATCGAGTCCATTTTACAGAATGGTTTGATTGGGACGTTAGCCGAAAGGCGACGGACTGTCACAAGAAAATAATCTTGTGGAGCGCTTTCGACAATCGATACCGAAATTCTTTGGATACTTGGATTCTTTTGTATGAACGTGAGCTACACACTTTCATACAAAAGAATTTTTTTTATTGAATTGTCGACCTCTCGCCAAAATTGGAGGTTCTTATGACAAATTTAGCAACAAACTCAGCAGGGCATTTAACCATCGGTGGTTGTGACGCCGTTGAGTTAGCTCATCAATATGGTACGCCACTGGTTGTTTACGACCTGGGCATTATTCAATCCCAAGTACAAAGATTTCAACAAGTATTTCAAGAGGAAGGCGTTGAACACGCCGTCTGCTACGCCAGCAAGGCCTTTGCTAACAAGGCATTGTATCAATTTCTAAATCGACTCGGTTGCCATGCCGATGTCGTCTCAGCCGGGGAAATTTCCATGGCGCTCGCTGCTGGTTTTCCAGCCGAAAATTTGGTTTTCCATGGCAACAACAAATCGCGTGAAGAATTGGAATACGCATTAGAAGTTGGTTTAGGCACGATTGCCTTGGATAACTTTCATGAAATTGACCTGCTAGAGGAGTTATTGGCGGAGCACCAGCAGAACGTGCGAGTCATTCTTCGAATCACGCCAGGCATTTCCGCTCACACGCACGAATACATTCAAACTGGCCAGGTCGATTCAAAGTTTGGTTTTGACCTTCAATCTGGTCAAGCGGACGAAGCACTTGAACGTGTCCTTGCTAATCCGGCTTTTGATGTTTTGGGCTTGCACGCCCACATCGGGTCGCAGATTTTTGAAGAAGCTGGTTTCGAAATGGCTGGTCAAACCTTGGTTGATCTGGCAGCCCACTGGCAAGAGGAATTTGGTTTTACGCCGCGAGTAATTGACGTCGGCGGTGGCTTTGGAATTCGCTACACCGAAGACGACCAACCTCTTCCACCAGAACAATTTGTTCGGGCCATCCTTGAAACCATCAAGACGGCTTGTCGCGATAAGGGCTTGCCCCTTCCCGCAATTTGGATTGAGCCCGGGCGTTCACTTGTCGGACCCGCCGGCTACAGTCTTTACACCGTTGGTTCCCGCAAGGAAGTTCCTGGGATTCGAACTTACCTAGCACTTGACGGTGGTATGGGCGATAACATCCGTCCGGCATTATACCAAGCTGATTATGAGGCTGTTTTGGCAAACGATGTGCATGCCGCCGTTACGGAACACGTTCGTTTAGCCGGTAAGTATTGTGAGTCTGGGGACATCTTAATCGAAGATGCGCCCATGCCAAGCGCTCAGCCGGGGGACATCGTTGCCATACTAGCCACCGGTGCTTACGGTTATTCAATGGCCTCGAATTATAACTTAAACGGCAAGCCCGCCGTCGTCTTTGTCCATAATGGCCAGTACTACCTCGTGACTCGCCGAGAAGAACCAGTCGATTTACAACAATATGATCTCGACCTACCAGAAGAAGGAGCACTTTAATAATGAAAGAAATGAACGCACAAGAAATCATCCGCTACATCAGTGAAGCTCCAAAGAAGACACCTGTTAAAGCCTACTTGCAAGGTGACATTAGTGCCGTTGATTTTCCAGACACACTCGAAGTATTTCCAAACGAAACCACAGCGATTGTCTTCGGTGACTGGGCGGACTTGGAACCGGTTTTGAAGCAAGAAGCGATTAGCAATTATCATTTGGAAAACAATGCGCGTAACTCAGCAGTGCCTTTGTTGGATTTGAAAAACATTAAGGCTCGTATTGAACCTGGTGCCATCATCCGTGATCAAGTTCAAATCGGGGATGGGGCGGTTGTCATGATGGGCGCCATTATCAACATCGGCTGTGAAATCGGGGCCGGTTCAATGATTGACATGGGGGTTGTCATGGGTGGCCGTGCCACGGTTGGAAAGCATGCTCACATTGGTGCGGGTGCCGTCTTGGCTGGGGTTATCGAACCTGCTTCAGCTCAGCCAGTCATTATTGAGGATGACGTCTTGATTGGCGCTAATGCCGTGGTTATCGAAGGCGTTCGAGTTGGGCACGGCGCAGTTGTTGCAGCCGGTGCCATCGTGACGGAAGACGTTGCGCCCAACACTTTGGTTGCTGGAACACCTGCACGAGTAATTAAGCAGGTTGACCAACAAACGCTTGATAAGACCGCTTTACAAGATGCCCTTCGTGAACTCTAAGAGGTAGTGAAATGTTAAGTAATGACGATTTAATTCATATTCGTCGCCGGCTTCATCAAATTCCTGAGTTGGCTTTAAAGGAAGAAGAGACGCACGATTTCTTATTAGAAACAATTCAAACTTTCCCGCAGACTAATTTGAGCTACCGTGAAATTGAAGGTTTACCAACTGCAATCCTTGTTCGAGTTGCCGGCAGTAATCCGGAACGAACAATCGGCTATCGCGCTGATATCGATGCCTTACCAGTTGAGGAAGATACTGGTTTGGATTTTGCATCAGAAAATGAAGGCCAGATGCATGCCTGTGGCCATGACATCCACATGACGGTAGCACTTGGAACCTTGAGTTACTATGCCGATAATCAACCGAAAGATAATTTGATTTTCTTCTTTCAACCGGCTGAAGAAAGCGAAGGCGGCGGTAAAATCGCATACGAGAAGAACGCTTTCAGTGGTGAGTGGCGCCCAGACGAATTTTACGCCTTGCATGATACGCCTACTTTGCCAGCCGGAACGATTGGCTGCCGAATGGGAACGCTCTTTGCAGGAACCTCCGAAGTTGTCGCAACTTTGACTGGTAAGGGTGGCCACGCGGCCTATCCACATCAAGCCAACGACATGGTGGTTGCAGTTGCCCAATTTATTAACCAGGTGCAGACCATCATTTCACGTAGCATCGACCCAATTGAAAGTGGAGTCATCACCTTTGGTAAGTTACGTGCCGGCGAAATTAACAACGTCATTGCTGGAAAAGCAGTCTTAGAAGGAACCATGCGTGGTTTGACGCAAACAATGCTGGAAGACTTAACGCAGCGAGTTCGCGATATCGGCGAGGGCATCGCTCGCTCATACAATTGTCAGGTTGATGTCGATTTCAAGCAGGATGCTTACTATCCCGTTGAAAACACACCCGCTTTAACGGCAAAGTTTATTGACTTCATGGAAAATGATGCATCAATTGATTTTGAAACAACGCCACCAGCCATGACTGGTGAAGATTTTGGCTACTTGATCCACCAAATTCCCGGCACGATGTTCTGGCTCGGGGTTGGTGAAACAAGTTCCCTCCATTCCGCAACATTCAAGCCCGATGAAGCAGCGATCGAAAAGGGCATTCACGCAATTACTAGCTATTTGAATTGGCGCATGACAACAGGGGAGGCGCAAGATGTTTGAAAATGCTGACTTGATTACCGCTCTGATTACTCCATTTAATGAAGAAAACCAGGTCGATTATGACACTCTAGAAGAATTAACGGAACGTTACTTGAGTGAGGGCGTTCGTGGCTTTGTCATCGGTGGAACAACCGGTGAAACGCCCACTTTAAGTGCTGAAGAAAAGCTCGACTTGTATCGACATTTCGCTCAAATCGTAAATGGCCGTGTTCCGGTCATTGCCGGGCTCGGCAGTAACGATACGGCTGCTACGGTTGATTTTGCCCAGCAAGTTAACGAAATCGACGGCATTTCTGCTGCTCTCGTGGTCGTGCCTTATTACAACAAACCTGACCAACGCCGTATGTTCGAGCATTTTACGGCAGTTGCTGAAGCGAGTGATCATCCCGTTATTATTTACAATATCCCGGGAAGGACTGGCGTGACCATGTCCGTTGAAACTATCTTGGGACTTGCTCAAAACCCCAATATTATTGGAGTAAAAGAGTGTACGGGGATGGAAGACTTGGAAGCCCTTGTACAGCAAGCACCAGCAGACTTTAATGTTTATTCGGGAGAAGATGCTCAAGCACTGTTTGCCAAGGTCGTTGGGGCACGTGGTGTCATTTCGGTGGCCGCTCACGTCTACGCACCACAAATGCGTGCCATGTATGATGCTTTAGAGGCGGGGGACTACCGTCGTGCCGGCACTTTGCAGTGCTTGCTGACACCAAAAATGGCCGCCCTCTTCATGTACCCATCACCAGCGCCCGTAAAAGCAATTTTGAATGCGCAGGGCTACCAAGTTGGGGCCTGCCGTGCACCAATTTTGCCATTGAACATGGCTGAAGAACACGACTTAGCTCGTCACTTGGGACTAGCTGAAGATGTCTTTGATAATGCACGTGAAAGGAAAGTAATGTCATGGTAAAGGTTTTGGTTGCCGGGTTTACCGGTGCAATGGGGCAAGCGGCGGTTAATTTGATTAACTCCGAAGCAGACTTTGAACTCGTTGGGCTGTACGCCCCTTCAGCAGAAGGAAAGTCCGCTGCGGACTACGACTTGCCGGCAGCACTGCCGGTTTATGGCCGTTTGGCTGAGGTTCCTGCTAACCAAGCAGTTTGGTTGGACTTTACCACGCCGGCTGTTGTTTACGAAAATATTCAATATGCTTTGAAGCATGGTTATACTCCTTTGGTTGGTACGAGTGGTTTGAAGGACGATGAGATTACTAATTTACAACAGCTGGCCCATCAACACCAGCGTGGTGGCCTAATTGTACCTAATTTTGGCTTATCTGCCGTTTTGCTAATGAAGTTTGCTCGTGAAGCCGCACAATATTTACCCGATGTCGAAATCATCGAAATGCACCATGAAGACAAGAAGGATGCCCCTTCTGGAACCGCTTTGGCAACGGCTAAGTTGATCGATGAAGTCCGTCCTCGTCATGAACAAAGTCCATCGGTTGAAAATCTTCCAGGCGTTCGTGGTGGTGATTATCATGGCATCCGTGTCCATGCAGTCCGGTTGCCTGGCTACCTGGCCCATGAAGAAGTTTTGTTTGGTGGGCCCGGGGAAGCCCTCAGTATCCGCCAAGACAGTTTTGATCGTGCTTCCTTTATGCAAGGCATCAAAGTTGCCCTAGAAAAAATTGGACAAGTTGACGAATTATTGCTAGGATTAGAACAAGTTTTATAAGAAAAAAATGAAAAAAGATTAATACAGGAGGAGAAGAGTAATGCGTGAATACAATGTGGCGGTGTTGGGAGCGACCGGTGCCGTTGGCCATCGTTTGGTCGAACAATTGGAGTTGTCCGATATTCCGGTAAAGTCCTTGAAATTACTGGCATCGCCTCGTTCTGCTGGCGAAAAGCTCTTCTTCAAGGGTGAAGAAATTACGGTTGAAGTGGCTGAAGCGGATAGCTTCGAAGGCATTGATTTGGTTCTTGCCTCAGCCGGTGGTTCCGTTTCAAAGAAGTTTTTGCCCGAAGCTGTAAAGCGCGGCGCTGTCTGTGTTGATAATACTTCGGCTTTCCGTATGGATCCCGAAGTGCCTTTGGTTGTGCCCGAAGTGAATGCCGACCAATTGCAAAACCATAAGGGAATCATCGCCAATCCGAACTGTTCAACCATTCAAATGGTCGTTGCTTTGGAACCAATCCGCGAAAAGTTTGGTTTGAATCGCATCGTCGTTTCAACTTATCAAGCGGCTTCGGGGGCTGGTCAAACGGCCTTGAACGAATTTTATCAAGAAGCTCAAGACTACCTTGCTGGGGAAGAAATGCAATCGAACATTTACCCAACTGCTAGCGACAAGAAGCACTACCCTTTGGCCTTTAACCTTTTGCCTCAGATTGATGTATTTGAAGAAGATGGTTATACGCACGAAGAATGGAAGATGATTCACGAAACCAAGAAGATCATGTTGGATGACATGGATGCGTCGGAGTTGAAGGTTACGGCTACTTGTGTGCGTGTTCCGGTTGCTATCGGGCACGGTGAATCAGTTTACTTCGAAATCAACGACGATAAGGCCACGGTTCATGACTTGCAGGCTGCTTTGACGAAGGCGCCTGGTGTTGTCTTGCAAGATAGCCCAAGCAAGCAAGTTTATCCTCAACCAATCGAAGCTGAAGGTAAGCGCGATACCTTTGTCGGTCGTGTTCGCGCCGATTCTGAAAATCCAGGAGCTTTCCATTTGTGGGTTGTTTCGGACAACTTGCTGAAGGGTGCTGCTTGGAATACCGTTCAGATTGCCGAAGAATTAGTAAAGCGCGACTTGGTTCGTGTACCTTAAAAATAAAAAGGGAAGTCTTAGGACTTTCCTTTTTATTTGGTTTTTCATGGCTGTTATTTATGCCAATTTGGAGACCCGAGGACGATAAATTGGCGACATAACAACGTTTAGAGCTTGGCATAGTTATCAGTCGGATTGCTTCGCGACTTATGGTGATTATGCTATAATACAGTTACAAGGTTTGTAAGAGGTTTTCACCTCCTTTAAACTCATCGCTGCCGGGCGATGAGTTTTTTTTATAGAAAAACACCCCATCTGCCGGGATGAGGTGCTTGTGATCAATCATCATGATGATCGAACCATTTCTGCAGGAAGAACAGAACTACGGTTGTTAAAACAGCCGATAGCACTGGTTGAACAACTTGCAGAACGAAGGCTATAAGAGGCATTAAGTTCACCTCCTTCCGGGCACTCAGTAGTGCCCGAAAGTATTGTATAAAATATTCGTGAAATGACCTGTGTGAGTTATGCCGTATTTAAGGATTAAATTGCTGAGAAGACTATTAAACCAAGCCTTACAGCGTGGCATAGTTGGTTCTGGTGCAAGTGGTGAACTTGCTTGGAAACTGTTACAATTTAAGCATAAAGACAGGGGAAAGTTACACTTTCCTTCCGGCACCGCCTGCCAGCGGTGCTTTTTTAATACAAAAAAAGCCTCGTTCTGCCAAACGAGACTTTCCCGGTTTAACTGTCGTCGGGGATTAAACCTTGCGCGCTTTATCAGACGCACAATAAAGACGGGGGATAGCTATGGAGTAAACTTTCCTCCTGGACACATGTCGTGCCCACAAAATATTGTACAGTAAATCACTAATTTGCTTTGTACCAGTTATGCCGAGTTTGAGGGGACTTTTCCTTCAAAAAGGCCTATTCATGGGCTGGATACTTGGCATAATTGGTAAAAACATTCCTTAATAAAGAATGTTCGAGGCAAAGTGACTTCTTTGCACTTTATTGAAGCCATTAAGACGCACGTTAGGATATAATGAACTAACGATTTGTTTACTTTAAGGAGTTTTAAAATATGAATATCGCAATTTTGATGGCGCTTTTGCCAGCCATCTTTTGGGGGTCGGTTGGACTTGTTTCAGCCAAAATGGGCGGTACCCCAGCTCAACAAACGATTGGAATTTCCTTTGGAACCATGATTTTTGGAATGATCGTGATGTTTGGTTATGCCATTCCACACGGCTTCTATTTGGGACCTGAAATCTGGGTTACTGGATTTTTCTCTGGTTTATTTTGGGTTATCGGAATATCAGCTCTTTTCATGCTCTTCCAGCGGATGGGAGTTTCCCTTGGCGTGCCATTATCAACTGGTGGTCAAGTTGTCATGAACGCCCTTTTAGCCGCTACTTTGCTTGGCGAATGGACCAACCTGACAATGTGGTTGGTCGGTTTATTTTCAATTTTGCTGGTAGTAGCCGGGGTTGTCTTGATTTCACGACCTGAAAAAGATGAAAATGCGACAGAAAAACAAGAAAGCCGCATCGATTCGAAGTCGATTCTATACCTGCTACTTGCAGTGGGTGGTTTCGTTCTTTACTTCATCTTGCCGAACTATCTAGCAAAATTGGGTTACATTTCAAACTCGGTTAAGACGGCTGGGGACGGCCTAAACTTCACTTTGGCTATTCTCGGGCCACAATCAATTGGCCAAGTAATCGGCGCAATTTTGATTACGGTCTTCGTCTTCCGTGAAGGGAAAACGATGTTCGCCAAACCATCATGGCGAAATTTGTTAACGGGTCTTTTCCAGGCCTTGGGAAACCTCTTCATGTTCCTATCCGCTGCCAATCCAGCCGTTGGGCAAACAATTGCCACGACGCTTTCGCAGCTCAATATCATCGTTGGAACCTTTGGCGGAATTTACCTTCTAAACGAGAAGAAGAGTCCTCGTCAAATGAAAGCCATCATTGCCGGGACGATCTTAGTTGTCGTAGGTGCCATTATTATTGGAAACATTCATGCTTTTGCTTAAATAAAAAACATCTCACTAGTTAGTGGGATGTTTTTTAATAGATGTCACGTCGATGACCGATTGCAATGACTTCAACGATTACTTCTTGATCTTTGATGATGGCTAGGATGCGGTATGAACCGACTCTATAGCGCCATTCGCCACCATGATTGGCTGACAGTGCTTTACCGTGTAAACGGGGATTGTCAGTTTTATCAACGTTATGAGCGAGCCATTGCCAAATTGTACTTTGAGTGAACTTGTCGAGCTTTTTGAGTTGTTTTAATGCTTGCTTAGTGAAAAGAACTCGGTACATTATAGACCCAACTCGTCATGGACTTCGTCCATTGAGAATCGTGTGCCATCGTCAGTGGCGATGGCTTCTCGCAATTCTTTTAAATCATATTCATCCTCGATTTTTCCAAGCATCGCCTGTCGAGCAAAATCAGAAATGGACAAATTGTGAATTTGAGCGAATTTCTTAATCAGTTCAGAATCATGGTCATCGATTCGTAATGTCATGGTTGCCATATGACCACCTCCTGAATACATTGTATTCAAATTGCAAATTAAAAGCAACAACTCAACATGTTCATCTAATAGTACGTAACGTATTAAAAAACACCACAAAAAAACTGCCAATCGGCAGTTTTTTTCTTACTGATTAAACAATGAACTGTTATGAACTTCGGAGATGTCGAAGTTACCCTTAACACCGTTGAACTTTCCTTCTTGCGTCCATTGCCACATACCGTACTTTTCGTTGTTTTGTGCTGAATCGGCATTGTAATTAGCCATCCAAACATGATCGTTACCGATATAGTCGGTGTTCAAGCCAGAAGTCTTGGCATAGTTGGAGTATGTGTAAAGAACATTGTTGTTGTAGCCGTTGGCCTTCATTGTATTGTTGAAAGCAATCGAGTTGGCCGTAACGTTGGCTGTCTTAGTTGAAGAATCTTCCAAGTCGTTTGCCATCAAAGTGTTACCAGGCAGGTTCAAGTTCTTGGCATAACCTGCATAGTAATTGGCTTCCTGAACGGCCGAAGCTTGGTCGGTATACCATGAATAATGGTAGGTACCCACTTGCAAACCAGCGGCTTGTGCATTGGCAATTTGTTGAGCAGCATAAGGGTTCTTGTAGCTGGATGATTCGGTCAATTTAACGATGACCTGGGTTACACCCTGGGCCTTCATTTTTTGGAAATCAGCAACCGAAGGGATTCCGTTGTTTGATGAAATATCCACCACGTTTGATGCCGGTGTTCCTTGCTGGCGGAAGGCAGTGCTTGTTGAAACGGATTCGCTAGCGATTGCAGCAGTTTGGGAAGCTGATGTTGACTGGGCCAAACTAGCGGCTGCTGACTGAGAGGCCGCAGCAGATTCTGAAGCGGCAGTGCTTTGGGTTGTTGAAGTTGAAGCAGTGCCATTGCGCAAGTAATCGAAGTCGTACTTATGTGGATCAGTTGGCGTCAAAGCTGCTGACTGGCTCGTCCCTTCTGAAGGATTTTCACTTGCAGGGGCGGTAGACTGACTAGCAGGAGCAACGGAAGTTGACAGACTTGCTGGGGCTGCAGAAGTTGACTGGTTTACAACTGGTAGGTTGGCCATTGACTGACTGGTCGAAACTGAAAAGGCCTGCGATACAGAATCAGCTTCAGACATTGAGTTAGCTTGTGATTCTGATGATGCCTGAGAAGCATTATTAGTGCTTACTTCTGATAGTTGTTGGTGACCATCGGCAATGGGGTTTGTACCGTTAGTAGCTGGATTAAATGGCTGTTGGGCCGCTTGGCTAGCTGCCTGAGTTGGCAAAACAACCATGGTGTCATCGCTGTTGCCCTGACTAGCAGGAACTTGACCATAGTTGGCCAAATATGCCTGGCCCAATTGACCTTGTTGGCTCAATGAAAAACCAGCAAAAATCAGGTTGGGGTTTGAAATGCCATATGTAGAAGCCAATTCTGCCGCGGTCGTTTGGTAAGCCTTGGCGATACTGTTAAGCGTGTCACCCTTTTGCACGACATAGTTGGGGCGGTCCTCAACCTTGCCTTGTTCCTTGATATGGGCTTTAACTTGGCAATCAGTGTTGGCCTTCCATTGGCTCTGGTGGACACTGGTGTTATTGTCGGCTGCAGCCATTGGCATTGCTGACATAGCGGCTGGTGCGATAGCCATTCCCGCCGTTAACATTGAACCAGCTTTTAAGAATTTAGATGCGCCTTTGGGCGCTTGGTTAGCGTTATGTTGCATAAGAAACTCCCGTGAATCTTTAGAAAATCATATATTCTTTATAAATTCTTTACCTTTGTAACATAAGTGTAACATTTATTTGGAAAAAGGTGCAGTACTAATCGCATCTTTTTGTTCAACATTTATCGAAGTTTTGAAAAATGTCTAGACCACGATGTTAGTAAAACTCACCAAAATCTCATTTTGCTCCACTTTCGCTGCTAATATCGAGGCAACAAAGAAAGAAGGAGCAAGCAGATGGATAGTGGAAGTATCGCTTTTGTATTGATTTCAGCATTGCTGGTTTGGATTATGACCCCCGGGCTAGGATTGTTTTATGCAGGGTTGGGCCGCCAAGAAAATCGGCAGCACACCATCATCGTTTCCCTTCTGTTAGTCGGGGTAACGGCAGTCGTTTGGGTCCTAATTGGCTACAGCCTCGCCTTCGGTGGTGTGGGTAAGTATTTGGCCTTGAACAACTTATCCTTTGACAGATCGACACGAGGACTGAAAATTCCGGATGGGCTTTTTGCTTTATTCCAAGGGATGTTTCCGATTATTACCGTCGCCATCATCACGGGCTCAATCATCGGGCGTATGCGGATTAAGGCCATGCTCGTCTTTCTATCGCTGTGGATTATTGTGGTTTATTCACCGCTTGCCCACATGGTTTGGGATAACGGCTTTTTGGCAAAGCTAGGCGCAATTGACTTTGCCGGTGGCACGGTTGTTCACATTTCTTCCGGATTAACCGGTTTGATTTTAGCTTTGATTCTTGGCAAGCGAAACCCAGGCGAAGAAGGAAAAATCGATTCGCGCTACGTTTTGCTAGGAGGCATCTTCCTCTGGTTGGGTTGGTTCGGTTTCAACGCCGGTTCAGCCTTAGCAGCCAATGGCCAAGCGATTTTGGCCTTTGCTAACACTTGGGCAGCTTCAGCCATCGCACTTTTGACCTATGCAGCCGTTGCTTACCAGCGGCAGGGCAAGCTTTCCATTGCTGATTTGATGACCGGGGCCTTAACCGGTTTAGTGGTCATTACGCCAGCTGCCGGTTTTGTGCAAATCTGGGCAGCGCTCCTTATGGGAGCTATTGTGGGGCCAGTTGGCTACTGGAGTATTACTGCCTTGAAGGCCTTCTTTGGTTACGACGACACTTTAGATGCTTTCGGGATTCATGGAATTGGCGGAATTCTGGGTGCCCTCTTAACGGGTGTTTTCGCTGATCCTAAGCTTGCTGGAAGTGCCGGTTTGATAAGTGGACACTGGGATTTGCTGGCTAAGCAGGCCTTGGCTGTGCTGGTCACTGTGGTACTTGTTACGGTTGGGTCAATTATTCTGGCTGGCTTAACGCGAATCATCATTGGCCCACTACGCGTCGATGCGCGAAATGAACTGCGTGGCTTTGATTTTCGTTTACACATTTTAATAGAAGAATAAGTAGCTTGTTTATACCGGACGCCTTTGTTAATATAGACAAAATTTGACGGGCGGGAAATGTTGAATGTATGAAAAATTAACGACCAGTTTAAAGCAGGCAGGGCTGTTGTCTCAGCTTTTTGATGGCAACTTTGGAATTGAAATTGAAGAGCATCGGGTGCAAACTGGCCGCAAGAGTTTATCGCAGCATGTTCATCCTGTTGCGTTAGGCGATCGACGCGTTCAGCCTTACTTTCAGACTGATTTTTCAGAAAGTCAGGAAGAGTTGGTAACGGCCCCTCAAAGTTCAATCGATAAGGCCCTCAGAAACTTACGTGAACTCGAAAACATCCTGAACGAGCAACTTGCAGATGATGAGGTAATTTGGCCGCTTTCCATGCCACCACATTTAGCGCCTGATGATGTTACTTTCTTGGAAGAACACTTCGAACGCTACTGGTATCAGGACTATCGGGACGTCTTGCTCGAACATTATGGTCCCTATCAGCACATTATGGCGGGTATCCATCTGAACTTTTCCCTGCCCGACAGTCTCATCGAATGGTACGAAAAGGAACATCATTTTTCACGCGCGGCTGATGCTAAAAACGAAGTTTATTTTCAAATCGCACAGAATGTTGTTGCCTACCGTTGGCTCCTAACTTATCTTTTTGGCGCTGCCCCCATTTCTGAAAACGAGGGGGACACGCTGCCTGCCAACCATGCGGACTATGAACCGGTCCGCTCCTGGCGTTCTAGCCGCTTTGGCTTTGCCAATCGTGACAATATTCATGTCGATTTCAATAGTTTTGACCAACACTTCGCCCAGCTGGAGAAGCTTTTGGCTAATAAGGACCTCTTTGCTTTGAGTGAATATTACGGGCCTGTTCGTTTCAAAGGCAGCGATGACTATGCCGGCTTCAAAAAGAATGGAACGGCCTATCTTGAATTCCGGACTTTCGATTTGAATCCATTTGCCGATGACGGTTTGGATGATAAAACCATGAACATTTGGCACTTGCTGATTCTCGATGGCTTGTTAAGCGAAAAGAAATGGCAGCCCAATGAACTGAAAAAGTTTGACGAATGGAACGAAGAGGTTGCCTTGGCGCACCCAGATTCTCCGTTGAGCGCCGAACAAAAAGAGGCAGCTCAGATGCTTGTTCAGCAACTTGAAGGCATCGTTGCTTTGGCACCAGCTGACCAGACAGCCAGTTTGCAAGGGGCGCTAAGTTACCTAAAGATGGCCATTGCTAATCCCCAAGAAACAATTGCTTTTTATTTAAGCAAAGAAATTCGCAACGATTCGCTGTCGGATTTTGCTTTTGCTCGTGGAAAGGTTGTTAAGGCGGCGCGTGATAGTGAAAAAATTGATTTTAGCCTGCCACCAGCCGAACTTTGGCCAAGCTATGTGCAGGCCCTAGAGCTCGGTTTGAGGGTTGCTTTTAAATCTGACGCCCTGGTTATTACCAAGGGCAACCAGAGCTGGACCATCACCGAAAATACGGATTTAAATCAGTTAATTTAAAAAAGCTCCTAACTTTAGTTAGGGGCTTTTTATGATAAATCAATTCCTTTTCCCGCCAAGTTATCCAGACATTCCTGTAAGTAAGCTGCATCGTGCTCAGGATAAATTGGTTGCTCGGCGGTTTCAACTTTCAAATCAACATAAGGAGGCGTCTTTAAGCCCCAATAGTTCGGATTTAACCAGCGTTGATCTGGTTTATAGCCACGCTTTGCCATTTCCTCCATCACTTTCTGATGGAATAGGAAGAGGTGGTAGGGGCTGTATTCGAAGACGTAGTTAACCGTTGCGTGTTTTCGTCCCCAGCCCGCGCCGCGAAGAGCACAACATTCACGATGCTGGCCCAGTAGTTGCTGGCGGGGGAGTTTTTCAATTAAATCTTGGTGCCAAAGTCGCATATTTTGCCCTGCTTTGTCTCGTATCTTTTACTTCTTGAAGTTTATCTTGAAATTTAGGTCTAAAGCAAGCATTTTTTATACAAAAGATGGCTAAAAATCCGATCCTCTTTATATTACAATCACAAACTTTAGGTTACAAATGTCATATTATTTTTCAAATTATTGCGTAAATATAACAATATTTTCAATTAAATAACAAAGTTGAAAAACGCTTGTGATACTTGCAGCTATCGTATAAATTATAGATGTACTCGAGTGCAGGAATCCAACACACCAATGATAAAAGGGAGAACATTATGACAAACTCATTTGTAACAAAATTAGCAGCAACTGCTTTGCTATCAGCAGGAGCATTGACTTTTGCAGGCGCACATTCAGCAAGCGCTGATGGACAGAACAAGGTCTTTCCAAAGGTTCCGGTAACGGCTGTTTTGGAAACACCTGCTGATGATAGTGACCATGCTGGACAAGCTTTGTACCCAGAAACTGATGGCCCTCAAACCCTTCAAGAATTGCACTACGGTAAGAATAACAGCCGTAACGGCGAAACGAGCTTCCAAGAAATGAGCGGCAACTACATGATCAAGATTAGCCGCGAAGACGCCAACAACGCGCTTAACGGTAATGGTGTAGTTGAAGTTGCCGATGCAGGTGGCGCTTGGAAGGGCGGACCATGGGAAGAATACTTGGGTAACTTTGCTGGCTCCCTTTTGAAGGAAAATGTTGGCCACCACTTGAACGCCGGTTACTGGTTCTTGGTTGACCACGATGGAAATGTTCTTGCACAAGGATCACAATTCTAATTAAATTGATTTAAAAGCAGGCTACTTGGCCTGCTTTTTTATATGTAGAGTTATCGTTACAAATGTGTCAATATGTTTAAAATCATTGCGACCTTGTAACAAAGGTATCAATCAGCTAACAAAGCGCTCGAGACGCTTGTGGCGGGCATCTATCCATATTATGATTCGAATATATCAATGTTGGCTTGTAAGAATATGGAGAAAAGAATGATGAAAAATACCTTAATCACTAAGTTTGTGCTGCCCCTTCTTTTGGCGACAGGTGCCTTGGCCCTTGGTGGCCTTCAGACTGCCAGTGCTGATAGCGGAAACACACAAAATCAAGTCATTGAAAACGTTGCCCGTCCAGAAAGTTCAAAGGGCCAATCCTACGTCAAGCCTGGGTTTCCAGTCGTCCGGGTTTATGTTGATCGTGACACTGCCAATACTGTTATCCGCTATGGTGCAACCGGTGCCGCTGGAATGGCTGGTTTCACCATCGGAAATGCCTTTACGCCAGTTGTCGGTGTTGCGGGTGGGGTAATCATCGGGAAAGTGATTTGGGACCACTTCGGGCATGTCCTCAATTCAGGTGTTTGGGTTGATTACAATCTCATCACGCAAACGCCGGTTGGTGTGGGTGTGCAATAAAATACAGCTTATTAGATAGAAGCTTGAATTTTAGTCTCTTTATATTTCATTCACAAGAAAAATGTTACAAATATGAATAAATATTTAAAATAATTACGTCAATGTAACAAAAATATCAGTTAAATAACAATGGAATTATATGGCTTGTGATGGGTATATATATATTATGGTTAATGGGTACTCGAGTGCAAGAATAGTACAGAAAAAGAATAAGGAGAGCATGATGAAAAATTCACTAGTACCCAAACTAATTATTACCACTTCCATGGCCTTAGGGGCATTGGCATTTGGTGGACATCAGGCAGCAAGTGCTGATAACGTAACCCCCCAAACCCAAGTGACAACAATTGATGTCACAAGTGCACAACCACAAGGTTATAAAAATGGTGTTACTAAAATCCGTTCAGATTGGGGTAAATATCGTATTTTCATTAGTCGTTCGGATGCCAATGGTGCCATTAGCACCGGTGTTGTTGCCGCTTCTACAGCCGGCGCTTCGGCTTTAGGTGGAGGACCTTGGGGGGCAGCTGGTGGAGTTGTTGCTGGAGCGCTCATTAATCGCGTAATTGGTCATCCTGTAAATCGTGGTATTTGGATCGATGTTACACCAGGGGGTAGTTATCTTAATTGGGGATACCAATAATCTGTATTTTTTCACTAATATTTATTTGAATGATGATTAAGGAGTAAATTAAAATGACATCTCAAAAGAGAACAAGGCGAGCGCTTGCAGCAGCGGCAACTGTCATTGTAGTTCAAATTCTATTTATGACTTTCATTAGCTCACACATTCATGATAGTAACGTTAATTTTTGGCTTAATACCATCACAACAGCTGTCATTACTTTCATCGTTGTGGTATTTGTGGATAAAAGAAGCAAAAACAAAGAAGAATGAAGTTTACCAGATAAAGATTGTTAATCAAGACCCTCCTGGGTCTTTTTTCATATCATCAATTGCATTCTCTCATTTTAACCAACATTTACCGGTTAATTATGCCAAATCATGATATAATTATCAGTGTTTTGCGAACATTAAGTGAATAGAAGGGATTGAATGTTATGTATCTCGCCATTAACATTGTCGGTCTCGTCGTTTTTCTAGGTATTGCTATTCTTTTTTCGAAGAATCGCAGCCAGATTAAATGGCGTTCGGTCGCCGTCATGTTGGTCGTGAACTTGGTTTTGGGCTGGTTCTTCACCTCCTTTGCCTTGGGACGCAACATGGTACTCGGCGCCGCCTCCGGCTTTAATGAATTGGTTTCCGTGGCTTATAAGGGAATTTCCTTTGCCTTTGCCGATTGGGTTAACGTGCCGCAGATGAATTTCTTTACCTCGGTTTTGTTGCCATTCCTCTTGGTGGTGCCTTTGTTCGACATCTTGACCTACGTTGGGATTTTGCCATTGGTTATCAAGTGGATTGGACGAATCCTTTCTAAGGTTACGGGCCAACCTAAGTTTGAAACTTTCTTCTCTGTTGAGATGATGTTTCTCGGGAATCCAGAAGTTTTGGCCGTTTCTTCCTTGCAGTTGAAGCATATGAAGGCGGAACGAAACTTGACCATCGCCATGATGACCATGTCCTGTGTGACGGCTTCCGTTATCGGAGCCTACACAAAGCTTATGCCAGGACAGTTCATCTTGACGGCGGTGCCAATCAACGTGATTAATGCTTTGATTATCACGACGATCTTGAATCCAGTGACGGTTGATCCCGAAGAGGACACCATTGCAACGATGAAGGACGATCGAATTGCCCAAAGCAATGTCGATGTTGAACCAGAAGCTGAACTTTTGGCGGCTGGCACTGCTGATAAGCCAACTAAGGTTGAACGTGAACCGTTCTTCTCCTTCTTGGGGGACTCAATTTTATACGCTGGTAAGTTGATTTTGATTATCGCTGCCAACGTCATCGCCTTTGTGGCTTTGGCTGCATTGGTTGATAAGATTTTGATGGCCATTAATCCTTGGTTCTCACTTGAGCACTTATTGGGAATCGTGATGTATCCTTTCGCTTGGCTGTTAGGCGTCCACCAAGATGACGTCTTCCAGTTGGCCCAGTACATGGGCACCAAGCTGGTTACGAACGAATTTGTTGTCATGGGGGATGTGACTTCAAAGATTTCCCACTTTAATCCCCATTACCGGGCGGTTTTGACGGTCTTTCTAACTTCCTTTGCGAACCTTTCGACGGTCGGTATGATCATCGGAACGTTCAAGGGAATGGTTGAACGTCAAAAGAGCGATTTGATTGCTAAGAATGCGGGTTACCTTCTTCTTTCGGGAATTTTGGTATCCTTGCTCTCTGCGGCAGTCGTTGGACTCTACGTCTGGTAAGTTACCTGGCAAACCAAGCATCTGGCTAGTTTTGACTAGTCTTCGAACTTGAATAAAAACAAAGGTGAAATAAATTATGAATTTTCTGGTTAACGTTTTCGGTGTTGTCGTCTTCTTAGGGATTGCCCTGTTATTCTCTAAGAAACGTTCTCAGATTAAGTGGAAGTCCGTCATCATCATGGTGGCCTTGAACCTCTTCTTAGCCTGGTTCTTGACTTCTTTCTCAGTCGGTCGTGGAATTGTCGAAGCGGCTGCAAATGGTTTCAACGAATTGATTCAAGTCGCCTTCAAGGGAATTTCCTTTGCCTTTGCTGACTGGGTGAACGTTAAGCAGATGAACTTCTTTACGTCCGTCTTGCTGCCAATCCTCCTGATTGTGCCAATGTTTGATATCTTGACTTACTTCAAGATTTTGCCTTGGGTCATCAAGTGGGTCGGTCGTGGTTTGGCCAAAGTTTCTGGTCAACCGAAGTTTGAGTCATTCTTCTCGGTTGAAATGATGTTCCTTGGAAACACGGAAGCGCTTGCCGTTTCTGGTTTGCAATTGCGTCAAATGAAGGCGGAACGTAATTTGACGCTGGCCATGATGTCAATGTCTTGTGTGACGGCCTCAATCATCGGAGCCTATACTTCAATGATGCCTGGACAATTCATTTTGACGGCGGTGCCAATCAACGTAGTGAACGCTTTGATTATTACCAGCATCTTAAACCCGGTTGACGTAACGCCCGAAGAAGATACCATTGCAACGTTTAGCAGCGCCAAGCAGGATGAAATCCAAGATGCCGAATCTGGTTCAGAAGAATTGGCTAAGGCAGAAACGCGCGAAGATTTGCACGCCGCTGAAAAGACAGAACGTGAACCATTCTTCTCCTTCTTGGGTGATTCAATTTTGAATGCTGGTAAGTTGATTTTGATCATTGCTGCCAACGTTATCGCCTTCGTGGCCTTGGCTGCCTTGGTCGACAAGATTTTGACGGCCTTCAACCCATGGTTGACGCTGGAACACATCCTAGGAATCATCCTCTTCCCATTCGCTTGGTTAACTGGTGTTGGTAACGACCATGCCTTCCAATTGGCCCAGTACATGGGAACAAAGCTTGTGACGAACGAATTCGTTGTCATGGGTGACGTTACCTCAAAGATTCATACTTTCCCGGCACACTACCGTGCCGTTCTGACAGTCTTCTTGACTTCCTTTGCCAATCTTTCAACGGTCGGCATGATCATTGGTTGTTTCAAGGGCTTGGTTGATGACCAAAAGAACGCCGTGATTGCTAAGAACGTGGGCTACTTGCTTTTGTCAGGTATTCTCGTGTCTTTGCTTTCATCTGGTATGGTTGGTCTCTTCATTTGGTAAGATTTTAAACGAAAGCACCCTTAAGGGTGCTTTTTTATGTACAAAAGGGCCTAAAAGTGGTAAGTTCCGGACATTCTTGGTAGAATAGAAGCAGTCGAATATTACAATTAAGTTACACGACTAAGAGGGTTAAGCAAATGTCTGATAAGCAAGAAAACAAGCAAGCGCAAGATACTTCAAGCAAGCAAGGTGGCCAAGAGTCAAAGACTGAAGCCGCTAAGCAAGCTGCTAGCCAAACTTGGGAAACCACTAAGGAAAACGCTAGCAAGTTCGGTGAAGCCTCTTCAGAACAAGCTGCAAAGGCTTGGGATGCAAGCAAGGAAAAGGGTGAACAGCTGAGCCAGGCTGCCCGCCAAAACGCCGAGCAATTTGCTCATTCAACAAAAGAAAATGCTCAAAAGGCATACGGTGCCGCTAAGGAAAACGTGAACTTCTCGAATCCTTGGGTCATTGCACTCGTTGTTTTGTTGGTTTTGATTCTTGTGAAGTTGGTCTTTGGTACTGAAATCAATGCATTCTTCCGTTACCTTGGTCAACTATTGATGGTTGCTGTGCGCGATAGCCCATGGCCTATTGTGGCTTTGATTTTCGGCTTTTACTTCCGTAAAGACATTCGGGCGGTTCTTGACCGAATTAATCATTAATCGATTTAGAAAGGTGTTTTAACTTTTATGTTATCTCGTAGTCAACGTCGAGAAATGCTCGACGAGCAGATGCCAAAAAAGCGCTTTTACAAGCGTGGATGGTTTTGGATTGCAATCCTAGTCATCTTGGTAATCTTCTCATTCTTTATTAATGGTCAAACTTCAAGTAAGAAGTCCAATGACGATAGCGATTCTGCGACGGCTTACTCTTCCACTAGTACTTCAAGCCACAGCAAGAAGTCTTCATCATCCAACTCAAACGATTCAGATTCTGATAGCAACTCGGATTCTTCCGACAAGGGTTCATCAGATAGCCGCAAGGGCGATGACGGTGATAAGCGCCGTGATGATTCTGATTCTAACCGTGGTAACAAGAAGTCTGGTTCAAGTTCTAATAACAGCCGTAACGATGCGCCAGCTGCTAATAACAACAATAACAATAGCAGCAACAACAGCAATAACGGTGGTGGCAGCAGCGATTCGGGCTCTAACAGCAATTCTGGTAGCGGTTCGAATGGCGGTGGTTCAAGCTCCGATAACGGTGGTGGCTCAAGTTCTGACGACGACGGCTTCAATTTCTTTGACTTCGGTGGCGATCAGGACGATAGCATGAGTTCCGATTACGCGAATAAGATGAACACAATCTTCCATTAAGATAGTTCTGAAGACCCTTCCGGGTCTTTTTTTATATAATTTCGTAAAAAATGTTTTGTAATCTTTGTCATCTTTGTAATATTTTATCCCCCAAAAGGCCGGCATTTGTCGGATATAAATGAAATCATGACCATTTCTACGTAACATTTGTAACATATGGTAACGTTACTGTAATATTTATGTAATAAAAATCTGTGACAATAGTCTTTGCCGGTCAGCCGGGTTTTCCCACAACCCAGTCGGCGAACTTTGAATAAGCAAATGCACACTTATCATTGCGAGTAGAGGAGGTCACTACCTAATAAGTAGTGACGTAAAATATAAAATGAAGAAAGTTTCACTATTTCTTGCCAGTGCTGTTGCCGGCTTGGCCCTTATGACGGGCGCCGCTTCAACACAAAGCGCAAGCGCAGCTGAAGTTACCCATGACGGTGACACGACGACTTACACGATTTCTTTGGGCGAAACGCTCAGCCAAATCGCTCGTGACAACCACTGGGATACTGACTTCCTTGCAAAGTTCAACCACATTTTGAACCCAGACAAGATTTTTGCTGGTCAAAAGTTGACGATGAAGGATGACGGCGAGACGCAAGACGTTAAGATTCCTTTGCCATTCGGTGCAAGCATCCAAGCAAGTGTTCCATCACAGGAAAACGTTGCACAAGCCCAGGGTACTATCGACAAGGTTTCTGAAGTTGTTAACAACCCTAGCCAAATCTCATCTGCTTTGCAGACTTTGATTAACCGCGAATCAGGTAACAATGTTAACGCAAGCAACGGTGACTACTTCGGTCTTGGCCAATTGTCATCAGCATTGCGCTCGACTTACGGTGGTAACTCAACTGATTACAACGACCAGTTGCAAGCCATGAAGGGTTACATCGCTGACCAGTACGGTTCAGACGAAGCAGCCTTGGCTCACCACGATGCCTACGGTTGGTACTAATTCATAATACTTAAAAACGCTTCCCAGTTTTCTGGGAAGCGTTTTTTATTTTAGTGCAGCTTGATATACGTTTTCTTTAATTTGATTGAGTTCGTGTTTTCGGTCGAATTTTGTCGGTAACTTAAAACGAAATTCCATTAAGAAGAGAAAGAGTAACTGACTTGCGATTAGCTGCAAGAGATCAACAGTTGGCATAGTAAAGTCTTTACCAGCTAAGTCGTCCACGGTTTGGCAAACAAATTGGAAACGATCACTTAATTTCTCTTTTGTTAGCTTAACAAAGGCATCATCTGTCAGGAATTGATCCTGTACGATCAAAACCAGTTGGCGGTTTTCACTTAGGAAAGCATAACGATCATCAATAATAAAATTGATAAAGTCCCGCGCAGTGTGAATTTCGTTTTTCAAGCGCTTCATGATTTCCATGCTGTAAGAGGGAATCAGCTGAGCAATCGTCGAATCCAGAATAAAGTTTAACAGGGCTTGTTTATTCTTGAAGTACTTGAAGATTGTTCCTTGGCTCACACCCGCTGCTTCAGCAATTTGCGCCGTTGAGGTTGCAGAATAGCCCTGTAGGGCGAAAAGTTCCACTGAAGCCTGGAGAACTTTCTTTTGTCCGGCGGGCATTTCACTGGTTTCAATTAATTTGGTAAAGTCTTCTGCAATTTGTTGTGTCAATTTTTACACCTTCCGGTAGCGACGTAGGCCACGAATGTTTGCTGCTAACAATACTACCAAGAAAATCAAGAGAATACCAAGTTGTGGCAAAATTCTTACGAAAGTATCACCGTGTAGGATAACGCCTTGCATGGCGGTGGCGGCATACTTCAATGGCAAGATATCGCCGATGACTTGGGCCCAGGTTGCCATGCCATCCAATGGGATCATTCCTGAGAAAATGATTTGAGGAACGATGACAAGGGGAATGAACTGAATCATCTGGAATTCTGAAGCAGCTAGGGTTGAAATCAACAGTCCTAGGGCCAAAGCAACCATAGCCAAGACGATGTTGATAGCAAAGAGGCTCCAGATCGAACCAACGACCTGAATGTTCAAGACAAAGATTGAGTAGAAGACGATGACCGCTGTCATGACGACGGCAAGGATACCGTAGGACAGCATGTAGCCGTAAATAATTTCAGAACGACGAACAGGGGTAGCTAGCAAACGGCTCAAAGTGCCACTAGTACGTTCCTTCAATAGCGAGATTCCTGAAATCAAAAAGACGAACATGAAGACGAAGAAGGCGATGAAGATTGGCATAATCGAGGCGAAGAAGTTGGTGTTCTTATCGCCATAGCTATATGACTCTGACAACTTGGTTTGTTGCTTCAAGGCAGCAGCTTCACTAGAGTTTTGCATGACGGCTTGTGTGGCAACCTGGCTTAACGTACCAATCTTGTTTTGAATCAGGGCACTATTCAAGGCTGCGCGCGTGAGAGAGGTCTTGGATGCCTCTGTGTTGGCGTACAAGACATTGAAGTGCTTGCTGTCTTTTTGCGTAAGAACAGCGTCAATTTTTTGGTCCTTCAAGGCCTTCTTAGCCGCACTATCTGATTCGTAAGACTTGGTTGAAACATGCTTCGTCTTGTCCAGCGGCTGAGTAAGGGCCTGTTCAACTTGCACTGTTCCGATTTTAACGTTGGTCGTTGTGTTGACTGAGAAAATATAGTTAACCAAGGTCAAAATCAATACCGGAGCTAATAGCATCATGGCCAGGGTCCGCTTATCACGGATTAATTCGATAAAAGTTCGCTTAGCGATTGCCCATGTACGTGTCATTTCTTTTCCTCCTCTGCTTCAGCCTTCAAGAAGACATCTTCAATGGTGGGAACACCGTAGTCTTCTTCCAGTTTCTTAGGGCTATCATTGGCGATGATCTTGCCACCCATCAAAAGGGCAACACGGTCAACGAGTTCTGCTTCATCCATGACGTGGGTCGTCACAAGAATAGCATGGCCTTCATCGCGCATCTTGTGGAGTTCGGCCCAAATTTGGCGCCGCAAGGCTGGGTCAATTCCAACCGTCGGTTCATCCAAAACAAGCAATTCAGGATTACCCAGCAGTGCGATGGCCAGCGATAGTCGGCGCTTCATTCCACCCGAAAAACCAGCAACATACTTGTAAAGGGCATCGCCCAGATTAACGATGTTGGAAACCCGCTTGATTTCATCATCCAAACCGTCTTTAGCGAGGCCCTTCATTTCAGCGAAGAACTTGAGATTCTCGTAGGCGGTTAAATCTTCGTACAAGGCATCGGATTGAGCCATGTAGCCGAGGTCACCGAGCAATTCACGGTTAGGCATTTGCTTGCCCAACACCTCGGCTTTGCCACTGTCGGCCTGGTCAACACCCAGTGCGACGTTGATGGCCGTGGACTTACCAGCTCCCGAAGGGCCGATTAGGCCGAGAATTTCATGCCGGCTTAAGGTGAGATCAATGTCTTTTAGCACCTTTTGCTTGCCAAAGGACTTTGCTACTTTTTCCATTTCAATCATGTAAGCCATAATTGTCTCCTTTTTAGGTAAGTGATTACTCACTCACTATATAACATTTCAAAAAATATGCAAGTTTTTCGATAAATGGTTTTCCTTAAAAGAATATAAGCAAAATGTCATTCGTTCCCCAGCAAGAATGTGTTAATCTTAATCTATAAACTTTGGGGCACTGCGCCCCAATTAATTTAGGAGTGGCCCATGGCGGTTAAACAAAACCATTTAAAAGAACGTTTGGCGGATATTCAAAAGGCCGCTGAACGAATGAGCATTGATCGAACACAGCAAAGTTTTGATCAAAAGTCTTCGGTTCACGTTGTTAGCCAAGCCGCTCAATCACAAGTTGACATGAGTCAGGCCTTAAAGCAGTACCAGTCCTCGCTAACGGAGTTTATTCACTACGTTAACGTTGCCTATCGCCACGACCGTCAGGTTGCTAGCGAAGCGGCAGAAAAGGGGCAGGAGCAATAAGCCATGGCAGAAGAAGAACAAGAAGCAGTTGGTATCCGCATCGCAAAGGTGCGCCAACGTTTAGAAGAAGTTGACCAGCGCTTGACCTTTCTCAAGAAGGCCGTTAAGAGTATGGCCAACGTTAATTTGAAGCATCGCTATTTGATGAACCGCTTGGAAACAACTTGGCAGGATGATAGCGAACTCGGTCCCTATTTCAAAAAGATGGACGAACACATGTTGCACTCCTTGAGTGACAAGCGTGTGGCCTATGAACAGGAGCGCGACGCCCTTAAGGCGGAGCAACACGACCTTGAACAGAAACTCCAGCGCCTCTTTGCTGAACGCGCTTTTATGAAGTATTAAGGAAGAAGCATGGCTTTACGATACATTTTAAAAGATGCCCAAAAGCAGGCTGAACAAAGCAACCAAGTTTGTCAGCAGGTCCTAAGTTACCTTAAGCAG
Source organism: Eupransor demetentiae (assembly GCF_963930865.1). Taxonomy (NCBI): domain Bacteria; kingdom Bacillati; phylum Bacillota; class Bacilli; order Lactobacillales; family Lactobacillaceae; genus Eupransor; species Eupransor demetentiae. Next base: position 196,414 of record NZ_CAWVOH010000002.1, read on the forward strand.
GTGCGAGCAAGTTTGCAAAACTTTGCTGATTTGAAGGAAGAAGTTGGTCCTTCGGTTAAAACGGCCCAGGATTTCGCCATTACGATTTATGATCCCTTGGCCCACGGCTTAGAGAATTTGTGTGATGAAATTATTAGCCAAAATAAGCGTTTCATCAAGCTTTACCAAGATGAAGTCGCTAACGTTTCCTTGGCCGAAGATGAAATCCGGACGCAGGTCAACGAAGTTAAGCAAATGCGCTTAATGGCAGAGTCCCTTCAACTGGAAAACCAGGCGGGGGATGAAATCGACCAGGAATATAAGGCGGCCGAACAGAAGCTGACTCACAAGATGCAAAAGTTGGAACAGTACAACGATCGTACTGCGGGCTACTTTGAAGAAGCCCGTTATCTGTTTGTCCAAATTCAGACTGGTTTGCGCGAATTGGCTTCGCAAACGCACTTCAATACCAAGCGTGGTGAATTTTCGACCGACAAGATGGACCTGTCTTGGTTGGGAAACTTGAAGCAGTATGACAAGGAGCACGTTTTTGCCAAACGTTACGGTATTCCTGAGCCATTAGATACCGACCTTGGGACTTACCACCGTTACTTGGAAGAAATCATCGAACAAGAAGCTGCCTTGCGTGAAGCCGGCTGGTCGGATGATAAAGTTAAGAAATATTTCAATGATTTGGGTAAGCGCGTTGTCGATTCTAAATCTAACGAAATCATTAGCCAGGTGCGTGAAGCTTTTCAGGCGACTGGAATTGAATCATAAAAAAAGACGCCTAGGCGTCTTTTATTTTTGAAATTAAGCATTGGGGAAGCATATGAAGCAATCAGAGCTAAAATTCTATCAAGTGGCCTTAATTACGGTTGGCCTCTCTATTCTTTGGACGGGTCTTTCTCGTTTCTTTAACCTATTTTCAGTGGCCAGTTATAATACGATGTTCCGTTCTGCCACAACAATCTTCTGGCACGTTTTGGCGCCAATGGCGTTGGCCTACCTTGCCTTCTTTATCGTTATGACGAAGTTGGGTAGAGTAGAGCAGGTCTATCAAAAGCAGCCTGATATTCAGCATAGGTCGACTAAAGTGATCTTCGGCCTAATCGTGACCGCCATGCTACTCTTTGCTGCTTGGAATTTGTATCATCATCTCTTGCCCATTCTTGAAAATTGGAGTGGACAGGCGGGCATGCGCTTGGGGATGGCCTTTTTAAGCACCTTCTTTGTTGGCTTGACGGAGGAGTCGGTTTTTCGTGGTTTTGCTTTAAGTGAATTTCGGAAGCGCTATAGCGAGCAGGTTTCTTGCTTGCTGTCCTTGCTGCTCTTTGGCCTCTGGCACTTTCCTAACGTTATTGCCGGTGCGCCCTTCTTACAGGCCTTTCTTCAAGTCTTCAGTACGATGATTATTGGCGCCGGTCTCTATATGACGGTTCGCTTATCTAAATCAATTTGGGGCGGGGTTGCCATGCATTGCTTCTGGGATTTTGCCCTCGTAATTGCCCACTAAAAAAAAAGACGCCTAGGCGTCTTTTTTGTTACTGATTTAAGATAATGTCGCTGGCTTCCTTCAAAGCCTTGCGAGCTTCAGGAATTGGCAAGAAGGCGAAGTCATGACCTTGGCTTTCAAAGGTCTTGAGGACAACGTCTTGTTTATTTTCCTGAGCCAACTTAGTAAATTTCTCCGCATCCGGGTAAAGCAAGTCGTGCGTTCCAGAGAAAATCGTGATTTTGGGTAAGTCGTAAAGGTCACCCTTTAGTGGTGAAACTAACGGATCGGTTACCTTGAGATCACCGGCATACATTTCCCCCTGCACACGAAGTACCTTAGCATTCAACATTGAGTCGTACTTTTGTGATTCAACTAAAGCGGGGTTCTCCATCGTGAGATCCAACCATGGCGAAAAGAGGATGATGTTTTCTGGACGAGGAAGGTCGAGTTCTCGAATCTTTTCCCAAAGGGAAAGGGCGAGGCCACCACCAGCAGAATCACCAAGAATAGTGATGTCCTTTGGTTCGGCAGTCTTAACTAACGTTGCGTAAGCCTTTACGACCATGTTAATGACTTCTTCTGCATGGTGCGCTGGTGCCTTAGGGTAAACGGGCATTACGACACGAGCATCGGTTTTATCAGCAATTGTAGCAACTGCCTTAAATTGGAAGTTATTGGGATCAGCCCAGTAAGAACCGCCATGCAAATAAAAGATGGTGTGATCAACGAATTCGCTCTTGTTCGGACGGTCGATGATTTGCGCCTTCTTGTTCATCCAGCGGAAACCATAGCGCTTAGTGACTGCCTTAGGCAAATCATAAGGTAACTCGCTAAGCTTGTACTGCTTTTTCATGGTCTCCTCGTCAAAGACGTCGGGACCATATTGGAAAGTCTCTAAGAACTTCTCCACACCTAAACTGCGAAGGGAGCGCTTCTGCTTCATCGCATAAAGCTTTCCAGCTCCGAGGGATGTGCCCAGCAAGCCCCCGACGGCACCGATACTACCGAGTAAAATCGAGCTCTTCTTCATATTAACTTCCTCCAGTTTCTACCATTTGAAAAGTCTGAGACTAATCAAATTAAATGACGACAGTTGTTTGTCATCTTCTCATGATTATTGTAATAAAAAAGATGGGACTAAGTCCACATCTTTTCTTAATTTATTGCGCTAACTCCAACATAACGTCACGTTCTGAGTCATTTGTATTGCCAGCGTAGTTAGGTGTTGCCAAATTAGCACCGTTTGAACCAGGAACTAAGTAAAGCACACCGTTAGCAATATCAGGGTTGGCAGCCACACCGTCAACCTGATTGGTCAAGGTGATTTGCGTGCTAGCCGTTACGTTTTTCACAGCGTTGTTACCGGGCGCAAAGACGCGGATGTTCTTCGAACCGGCATCACCAACTTGGGCTTGGAAGGTTGAAGTTGAACCGTTTTGAGCAGTGAACTTCACCATTGGATTGCTGCCGTTGATGTCAATCAAGGTAACGCTCGCTGGAACGTTGACGCCCTTGAAGTAATAAGTTGCGTTATCACTGACTGTATTCGAATTTGTTGAGGCTGTTGCGCCCTTGCCATTTACACTTGCCATGCTGCCTGACTTTGAAACCTTCGTATTATTCTTGTTCTTATCAGAGGAAGCGTTCTTACTTGACGTTGAAGATGAGCTTACTTCCTTACTCGTGTTTTCATTATGATTAAAAAATGTTGGCTGAGCAACTACGGCGAAGCACAAGCCCAAAGTAGCTAGGCCGGCTGCTAAAGCAATTAGTAGTCCTTTTTTATTCAAAACTCTCTCCTTTTAGATGGGCGAGCTAGAAGCCACCACTTTCACCCTTTACAGGACTATTTTACCATACTTTAAAGTAAGACTGGTGTAGAGCCTTTTTAGAAAGAACTTGCAAAGTGGTCTAGGAAACAATAGAATGAAGATAAACAGAGGCGCGGGAGCGTCTTTTTCGATTGAAAATGATTTTATCACTTGATAAAATAGTGATTTAACCTTATTTTGCTTTTGGGAGATCAACATGAATTTTAAGAAAATTTTGACCGTTGCGGCGGTGGTTATCGCCAGCGGTATGGCTGGAATTTTTCATTCAGCCTCCGCGGATGACTCTTTTAGCCTGAATTATACGGCTTTGAAAAACGGGACGAACGACACTTCAATGGCGGATCAGTTCTCAGTTAAACCAGGGTCTGCCCGCATTGTTGGTGATCATTATCAGGTAACGCTTTCAATTGAAACGCCGGCAGAATACGGACTTTTCCCGGTTAACATTTTGCAAGTTAACGGCCAAACGCCTTCTTTGTCCCGCTCTACTTCAGATGGTAAGAGCGTTATCACTTATACTTTTAACACGAATAATTTAACGGACCGAATCGTTGGGCACATGACCGTTAATATTCCAGCCTTTCGTTATAGTGGCGATTACCTCTATGACATCGTTTTCGATGCTACGGGTGCACCAACTATTGATGGTGGAAAGGTCAGCGAAGATCAGGCTCAAGAGGGTGCCAAGGCTGCCCAAGCTGCCGAACAAGCGCAAAATGAAAATGCACAAGCTGGTGGTGCCGGTGCAGCTGGGAAGGCTGCTTCCAATAAGAATCGTCCTAAAGCCCAAGTGACGCCTAAGGCTGCCATTAAGCACGATAAGAAGGATAAAGCAGCCGGCAAATCCTTGCCATGGTGGCCCTTTGCCATTGCCGTCGCTGTTGCTGTTCTAGTCGGTATTTTCACGGAATGGCGTTCACGTCGAGCTGGCGCTAAGAAAGAGGATTAATTCTTGACGCTTGGCCTTAAATTGGTTACTATTAAAGCAACTTAGAGGATTAAGTAGGCGCAGTTTCAGCGAGCTGGTGGTCGGTGTGAACCAGTACTGTTAATACCCAAGGTTGCTAGGTGTTTGAATAAGATATTAAAGTGGCCATCGCAAGATGGCAATTTAGGTGGTACCACGTGTAAGCGTCCTAATCTTAATTGATTAGGGCGCTTTTTTTATCACCTGTACTTAGGAGGAAACAGCATGCGCGACGTAAACATGTCCACAAAGTACGACCCAACTGCGGTCGAAAAGGGACGCTACCAACACTGGTTGGACAATAAGCTTTTTGCCCCCGAAGCCAATAAGGCTATTCAGGGTAACGAACCAGAACCATATTCAGTGGTTATTCCACCACCAAACGTTACTGGAAAGTTGCACTTGGGTCACGCCTGGGATACGACTTTGCAAGACATGATTATCCGTCAAAAGCGGATGCAAGGCTTTGACACGCTTTGGTTGCCAGGAATGGATCACGCCGGAATCGCTACGCAGGCAAAGGTTGAACAACGTTTGCGCAAGGAAGGCATTTCCCGCTACGACCTTGGCCGTGAAAAGTTTGTTGAACAAGTTTGGGACTGGAAAAACGAATACGCTGCCACTATCAAGCAACAGTGGGCGAAGTTGGGCCTTTCTTTGGACTATGATCGCGAACGTTTCACCCTTGATAAGGGCTTGAACGACGCCGTTAACAAGGTCTTCATCGACTTGTACAACAAGGGCTTGATTTACCGTGGTGAGTACATCATCAACTGGGATCCCCAGGCTCGTACGGCACTTTCAGATATCGAAGTGATTTACCAAGATGACGAAGGGGCTTTCTACCACGTTAAGTATCCCTTTACTGATGGTACGACTTACGATGGTAAAGATTATATTGAAATTGCGACGACTCGTCCAGAAACGATGTTTGGGGATGTGGCCGTTGCCGTTAATCCAACGGATGAACGCTACAAGGATTTGATTGGTAAGACGGTTAAGGTGCCTTTGGTCAACCGTGAAATTCCGATTATTGCCGACGAATATGTTGAAAAAGACTTTGGAACTGGAATGGTAAAGATTACGCCGGCCCACGATCCAAACGATTTCCAAGTTGGAAACCGTCATGATTTGGAACGCATCAACACGATGACTGAAGATGCCCACATGAACGCCAACGCTGGCAAGTACGAAGGAATGGACCGTTTCGAAGCTCGCAAGGCGATGTCTGACGACCTTGAAAAAGAAGGCTACATGCTCAAGGTTGTTCCTTACACCCACTCCGTTGGGCACTCGGAACGTACGGGGGTTGCCATCGAATCGCGCCTTTCAACGCAGTGGTTCGTTAAAATGGAGCCTTTGGCCCAACAAGCTTTGGACATGCAAAAGGACCCTGAAGGGAAGGTTAACTTCGTTCCTGGACGTTTTGAAGATACTTTCACGCGCTGGATGGAAAACATCCGTGACTGGGTTATCTCTCGTCAACTTTGGTGGGGACACCAAATTCCAGGCTGGTACAAGAACAAGGGAACTGACCAGGAAGAAATTTATGTTGGTGAAAAGGCGCCGGGGGATGACTGGGAACGCGATCCCGATGTTTTGGATACTTGGTTCTCATCTGCCCTTTGGCCATTTTCAACCATGGGTTGGCCCAACGATTTGGATGGCGACTTCAAGCGCTACTATCCAACCGATACTTTGGTAACCGGCTACGACATTATTTTCTTCTGGGTTGCTCGTATGATGTTCCAGGGTAAGGAATTTACCGGCGAACGACCATTTAAGAACGTTTTGATTCACGGTTTGATTCGTGATGGACAGGGCCGCAAGATGTCCAAGTCGCTTGGAAACGGTGTGGATCCAATGGATGTCATCGAAAAGTACGGGGCCGATGCTTTGCGTTGGTTTTTGGCAACTGGTTCAACGCCAGGTCAAGATGTCCGCTTTACTTATGAAAAGATGGACGCCGCTTGGAACTTCATTAACAAGATTTGGAACGCCGCTCGTTACGTTATCATGAACTTGGCCGACGACACCAAGGCTCAGATTCCTGATCAAAAGGATTTGACCCTTGCTGACAAGTGGATTTTGTCCCGCTTGAACAGTGTGGTTGCTAAGGTAACGCGCAATTTCGAAAAGTTTGAATTTGGTGAAGCTGGACGTGAGCTTTACAACTTCATCTGGTCTGACTTTGCCGATTGGTACATCGAAATGACCAAGGAAACTTTGAAGGGCGACGGTGACAAGACAGCAGTTCAAGAAACTTTGGCCTACGTTTTGGACCAAACTTTGCGTCTTTTGCAGCCAATTATGCCATTCATGTCCGAAGCTATTTGGCAGGAAATGCCACAACAGGCTGGTAAGGATGCCGAATTCGGTATTCAAGCCTATCCAAAGGTTAACGATGCTTTGTCAAACCCAGAAGCCGAAGAAGCCTTTGGTTCTTTGAAAGATTTGATTGTTGCGGTTCGTAACATTCGTGCCGAAGCGAATGCGCCAATGTCAAAGGAAATCGACCTTCAAATCAAGATTACGAAGCCTGAATTGAAGCAGATTTTTGAAGATAATGTTGATTACATCAACCGTTTTGTACATCCAAAGTCTTTGACGATTTCAGCTGATGTACAAGCACCAAAGTTGGCCATGTCACAAGTGATTTCCGGTGCGGAAATTTACGTGCCATTGGCTGGTTTGATTGATATTGATGCTGAAATTACCCGTTTGCAGGGTGAGGTTAAGCGATTCCAAGGCGAAGTTAAGCGTGCCGAAGGAAAGCTTGGCAACGAAAAGTTCGTTAATTCAGCGCCTGAAAAGGTTGTTGCTGCCGAACGCGAAAAGTTGGCTGACTGGCAGAGTAAGCTGGAAGCGACTGAAAAGCGCTTAGCTGACTTGCAGGAAAATTAACCTATATAATAGAAGAAAAGTCACAGAGTGGCTTTTTTTATGTTAGATTAATTTATACCTTTAAAATGATATGAAACAACGGTTTAGCAAAGAGACCGAAAAGCTATAGTTGAAGGAAAGTTTATGCTTGGAACAAAAATTTTAGCCAGTGGACACTATGTCCCGGCCGATATCGTGACCAACGACGATCTCGCTAAGATTATCGATACTTCAGATGAATGGATTCAGAGTCACACGGGGATCAAGGAGCGGCACGTTTCCCTTCAAGGTGAAAACACGAGTGATTTGGCAACCAAGGCTGCTGAACGGGCACTGAAGGATTCGGGTATCAAGGCGTCAGACTTGGACTTCATCATTGTGACGACTTTTACGCCAGATGGCTTGGCTCCCGCAACGGCTGCTTTAGTACAGCGTAACCTTAAGGCTGACAAAGCCTGGGCCTATGACTTATCAACCGCTTGTTCGGGATTCGTTTTCGGTTTGTCCACGGCGGATAAGTTCCTCCGTTCAGGTGCTTACCAATACGGTTTGGTAATCGCCGCCGAAGTTAACTCAAAAATGATGAACTTCAAGGACCGTACCAGTACTGTCTTCTTTGGGGATGGAGCAGGTGCCGTTGTCCTTAAAGCTGAGGAAGGTCAGAATCAGGTGCAGGCCGAAGCCATGAGGACGATTGGAAATGCGGAAGTGGTTCATTCTGGACGAATTCCTTCATTAAAGAAGATTTCTGCTGACAACTATCCAACCATTGATGCCTTTGTGCAGCAGGGTAGCCAGGTCTATTCTGAAGTGACTACTTTGATGCCCGAACACATCGAATCTTTCTTAGCCGAACAGGGATTGCAAGCGGATGATATTGATTATTTCATTCCGCATCAGGCAAATTTACGAATGATTGAAGTCATTGCTAAGAAAATTAAGCAACCAATGTCAAAATTTGTCACGAATGTCGAAAATTATGGTAATTCTTCGTCTGCTGGAATTGCGATGGCCTTTGACCAATTAAATCAGAAAAAAGACTTAACAGGTAAAAAAGTCTTGCTGACTGGATTCGGTGCCGGATTCACCTACGGTTCACTCCTACTTTCTTTATAAATTAAAAATACCATCAAAATATTTATACAGTTATGTAACACTACTGTAATAAAAGTAACACTATTGAAATATTACAGCAATTTAGCTGAAATAAATCCTGGGTATGATTAGTTTATTGTTTCGGCCGATGAGTTGATAACTTGTAAGTCGGACATATAAATAGAAAAGTAGAAAACAAATTGGAGTGAATTTTCATGGATACTATTAAGAAAACTGTTTTGGCAACTGCAGCCGGTGCTGCCGCGATTTTTGGTGCAAGCGCTACTGCTTCTGCTGACAACATTACTGTTAAGGCTGGCGACACTTTGTCACAATTGGCTGTTGATCACAACACCACTACTAACGCCTTGGCATCAGCTAACAAGATTACCGATAAGGATTTGATCTTGATTGGCGAAACTTTGAAGGTTGCTAAGGGTTCATCTAAGGATGACGTTGCTGCATCTAAGGTTGTTGCTGCAAAGCCAGCCGAAACTGCTAACACTGAATCAGCACAACCACAAGCTGCTGTTGCTCAAGAAGCTGCTAATACTGAAGATTACTCAGCTGGCGCAAGCTCATCAATCCAAGTTATTGTTGATGCAATGAACGCAAAGCGTGCCGCTCTTGGTTTGTCACCAGTTCGCTACGATGCAAGCTTGGCTGCAACTGCGCAAGCACGTGCTGAAGAAGGTGCCGCAAACGGTGGTTTGCCAACTGGTCACTTCCAACAAATCGCTGGTCCTGAAGTTGTTGCTATCGGATGGAACCCATCATCAGTTGTTGATGCATGGTACAACGAAACTAACATGTACACTAATGGAACTCCTAGCCACCGTAACTGGTTGACTAACGCTTCATTTACTAAGGTTGGCTTCGGTATCTCAGGTGACACTATCGTTGGTATCGCCGGCTAATTCATTTCAATGATTTACATAAAATGCCGCTCTTGCGGCGTTTTTTATTAGGTCGACTTCTTATAACATATTGATCACTTTGTAACGCTAAGTTACAGCAATGTTACAGTAGTGTTAAATTTTGTTGACAAAAATAACGTTTAGTTTATAATTAACTGGTACTGATAAAGACGTACCAGTTTTTTAGTACAATTAATTTTGAAGCTAGTTATTTAATTCGCTGAAAGTGAGCAATTGTCGCTAATGGCATTTTTAGAGTTAAACCAGATATTTAAATCTTATTATTTGGGCAAGGAAGAATTCCCTGTTCTTAAGGGGATTAATCTCGCCATGGAAAAGGGCGAATTTGTCTCGATTTTGGGTGAATCTGGTGGTGGAAAATCAACTTTGATGAACATTATCGGTGGACTGGACCGTAATTTTAAGGGTTCAGTGCGCGTTAATGGCAAGGTTTTGGACCACCACAATCCTAAACAATTGGATATTTATCGCCGTAAGACAGTTGGTTACATTTTCCAAAGTTTTAACTTGATTAACTACCAAACCAACTTGCAAAACGTTGAGACCTCATTGAACATGACGGATTTGACGGCTACGGAACGGCAAGAACGCGCTAAGCTCTTGCTCCGTAAGGTTGGTTTGGAAGAACATATTAATAAGTACCCATCTCAGCTTTCTGGTGGTCAAAAGCAGCGTGTTGCTATTGCACGTGCGCTTGCTGGTGATCCCGATATTATTATTGCTGATGAGCCAACTGGTGCGCTTGATTCCAAGAACACTGATGAAGTTTTGGTTTTGTTGGAGCAGATTGCCAAAGAAGGCAAGCTGGTCATCATGGTTACCCACTCAAAGGAAGTGGCCAACCATGGTAGTCGTATCCTTTATATGGAAGACGGGCACATTGCGGATGACAAGCGTTTGCGTCCGGCCTATCCAGTTCCTAAGATGATTAATCGCTTGGACTCGCGTAACTTGAGTCACAAGACGATTTGGAGCTGGGCCTTTGAGCACATGCGTTATAACGCCTTGCAGTCCTTCCTGATTATTCTAGGATCCACGATTGGTGTTTTCTCAGTTATTCTATTCTTAGGTTTGAGTAACGGTGTTAAGTCTTATATTAATCAGCAGGTCGGTCAACTGGCAAACCCTGATTATCCTGCCGTTTACAAGAACTTGTCTCAGGACACGAAGTTAACGGCGGTTGAGAAGATTAAGAATACTCAGCACGCCATGAGTACCAATTATGCCCAGGCTTCCCTAAACGATCAATACTTGAACCGTTTGGCTAGCGTTAAGCACGTTTCAAAGGTCTATGAAGCCTTCCTCTTGAATTCTGCTAGTTTTGATTATGGAAACGGCAAGGTCAAGGTCGGTGGGACTTTCCGTTCATGGGGTCCTAATATTTCCTCATCATTGATTAAGGAAGGGCACATCCCAACGGGAACTGGCCAAATCGTCATTGATATTGGAATGGCTCAAAAGATTTCCGATAATTGGAAGAAGGCTATCGGGAAGACGGTCAGTGTCGAATACGTTTCTTATGACACAGACAGTCAGCCGGTTACGGTCAAGGCTGACCTTAAGGTTGTTGGTATTGCTGATGGTGGTCAAACCGCCGAAGTTTACGGTACTTCACTGGATGAAGTCAAAAAGGAACTCCAGGAAAATGGTGCTTCTACTCAGCCTAACTATGCCGTGGCCAAGATTGATAAGACCAACAATGTTCAAGAAACGGTTAACAACATTAACAAGGTTAAGATTGACGGCAAGGACGCCTTCACGTCGGCTTCAATGAATGATACTTTGGATGCCATTTACCGCATTACGAACTTGGCAACCTACTTGTTAGCCGCTATCTCCTTGATTTCATTGCTTGTTTCAGCCATCATGATTATCGTGACGACCTTTATGTCGGTTGCTGAACGTACCAAAGAAATCGGTGTCTTGCGTGCTCTGGGAGCTCGTCAGTCCGACATTCGTCGCCTCTTTACTAATGAAGCGGTGATTATGGGTGGCATCGCTATTCTTTGTGGAATTATGCTGGCAAACGTCGGTGAGTTCTTCATGAATAAGTGGCTCTACCATTTGATTACTTATAATATTGTCCGGATTTCGATTTGGAATGTTGTGGAAGCGGCCGCTATCTCAATGCTGATTACGCTTGCTGCAAGCTTTATTCCTTCACGAAAGGCCGCTAAATTGAACACAATCGAAGCCTTGGCTTCCGATTGATATCTAGAAAAAGCTCAGTTGTTAACTGGGCTTTTTTCGTGCTCATTTATGCCAGAAAGATTACTTATCAATGGATTTACGTTATAATAGTGCTACTAATAAACCGGGAGCAGATTTTTCTCATGGATGATAATCACTACAGTCGTGCTGCGCGTCATCAGGACGAATTCCAGTCAAAGCCAGCACCAAAGGGGAAGAAGCCTCGTAAGCCTAAGTCCAAGAAGAAAAAGTGGATTATTCGCATTCTACTTGCAATTCTGGCCTTCTTCTTGATTTTTGGGGCCTACCTGGCCTTCGCTTATAAATCATCAATTGATCACATGCAAGTTCAGCCTAAGATGACAAAGGCTCGTGATGTGGACCAGGTTATCAAGGATGGAAAGCCATTCTCCGTCTTGGTTCTCGGAACGGATGTCGGTGAATTGCACCGTGACCGTACCGGTTTGACCGATTCGATGATGATTGTCACGGTTAACCCTAAGGACAAGAAGGTCACGATGACTTCTATCCCACGTGATATCATGGTCGCCATCGCTGGTTCAGAGAAGACCTTCCCACAGAAGTTGAACGCAGCCTACCCAATTGGTGGTTTGGGTGCAAGTATCCAGACCGTACAGGATTACTTGAACGTGCCGATTGATTTCTATGCCTTGGTTAACATGAAGGGCTTGGAAAGCTTGGTTGATCAAGTTGGTGGCGTTTCAGTTGAATCACCACTTTCATTTAAGTACAGCCAAGAAACGGCCCATGCTTACGGACCAGATTTGTACCGCTTCCATAAGGGCAGTACCGCTTACGAGTATTCGTCAGATAATGGTAAGACTTGGTCGAAGACTAAGCACACGATGGATGGCGATGCCGCTTTGGCCTTCTCTCGTATGCGTTACGATGATCCTGACGGTGACTATGGTCGTCAGCTTCGTCAGCGTTTGGTTTTGAAGGCTTTGATGAAGAAGGCCGTTAAGGGAACAACCTTGGCTAATCCAAAGTTCATCCAGACCTTGTCGAAGAATGTTGAAACCGACATTTCCTTCAACAACGCCATGAAGATTATGCTCCATTACCGTAAGGCAGCAGGTGACCAAGAATCTGACAAGCTCCAAGGAAAGCTGGATACTTATAACCAGATTGCCTACCAGATGGTCCCTAAGAAGGAAAAGCAGCGGGTTACCAATAAGATTCGTTCCGAACTGGATTTGGAAGCTAAGGAAACGGGCTCTCAATTTGGTGGTAACGTGCCGTCCTATGGTCTAGGAATTGCTCGTCAGAATTTGCAACTAATCAAAGAAAATCTTGAAACTTCAGCATATGAAGATGAATAAAGAAAAGGCGCTCTAAAGCGCTTTTTTGCTAGTTTTATTTCATGTTATACTAAAAAGAAAAGCAAGGAACCGTGCACGGATGGCATATCTAGCAATAATTGATTTAGGTAGTAATTCCACAAGAATGGTCGTCGAAGATTTGCATGCTGATGGAACCTACACCGAATTACGACGTGAAAAGCAGGATACTCGGATTTCTCAAAATATGGGACCTGAACTCACGTTGAAGCCGGAACCGATGGCTCGCACTATCAAGGTTTTGGCACAATTCAAAAAGACGATTGACCAATATGGCGACGTTGAACTGCGTGCCATTACAACGGCTGCCGTGCGGACTGCGCGCAATCAGTCTGAATTTTTGGACCGCGTCAAAAAAGAAGTGGGCATTCAACTGCAGGTGCTAACTGGCCAGCAGGAAGCCCACTATGATTACTTAGGAGTTATGAAGGCGCTGCCTAAAATTGAAGACGGCGTCATCCTCGATACCGGTGGGGCCTCAGTGGAGCTGATCGGTTTCAAGAAACGGAACTCCCTTCACGAGGTTTCTCTGCCTTTTGGGGCGGTGAATCTTTCTGAAAAGTACCATCTGGCTAATCGTGTTGAAGAAAGTAAAGTTGACGAAGCTTGCCAGTCGATTTCAAAGCAGTACCAAGACTTAGGTTGGTTAGGTGAATTCAATGGCCAGCCCGTCATCCTTTTGGGTGGTGCCAATCGTTCTTTGGCCCGGATTGCCCGCACTTTCGCTGGTGAACGTGAAGTCGGCCAAATCCACGGCTATGAAATGTCACAGGAGATGGTCCGTCACCTCTTTAACAAGATTTCTCACACCGACCGTGCTGGCCGTGAAAAGATTGCTGGTTTGGAGAAGTCGCGTGCTGACATCATCGTTTCTGGCCTTTTGCCACTTTTGAACTTGATGAAGATTTTGAACGCTCCCTCAGTCATTTTCTCTGAATCGGGCGTTCGCGAAGGCATTATTGCTGAAAAAATGAATTAATTATGGATAAAAAATTCTACCAACTTAGCCCGCAGGGCCGCATTCGTGCCATGGATTTATCAGAAGATGAACAGGCCGAGTTTTTCCTTGACCAGTCGGCGGACAATGCCTTGCTGATTGAAAATTATGTCACTGATTTTCGAGTGCCACTGGGGATTGTGCGTAATTTTCTACTAGATGGAAAAGAGTATCAACTTCCACTGGCAACCGAAGAACCCTCTGTTGTAGCTGCCGCCAATAACGGTAATCGCATGTTGGCCAAGCAGGGCGGTATTAAAGCTATCGTGCCCGAACAGGCCTATACCACGGGACAATTGCTCTTTGCTGGCGTTGATTTCGCCGAACTGGAAGCTTTTGTGGCGGAACATGAAGAAGAGATTTTCGCGAAAGCGAAGGCGGCTCGTCCATCAATTTACCGCCGTGGTGGTGGTTTATTGAAGGTCAGTGCGCGCGATTTGCGGGTCGGAACCGCATCAGTTGACTTTGCGATCGACACGCAGGCGGCAATGGGGGCCAATATCGTGAACACGATTTTGGAAGCGGAAAAAGAGGTCTTCGAACCCTTTGCTAAGGAAATTGTTACCGCTATATTATCGAACTCCGGACTCGGACAATTGGTCACAGTAACTGGCGAAGTAGCCTATAGTGATCTTGGAAGCCGAAAGAAAGCCCACAAGATGGCTAAACTTTCGGCAATTGGCCAATTGGACCCCGAGCGAGCCGTAACTGAAAATAAGGGGATTTATAACGGTGTTGCTGGCGTTGCTTTGGCAACGGGAAATGACTGGCGTGCTTTGGAGGCCGCAGGACACGCCTATGCCAGTTCTTCCGGGCAGTATCGTTCACTGTCATCCTGGGTGACCGATGACGATGCCAAGGTTTTGCGAGGCACTCTCACTTTGCCAGTCAATGTCGGAACAGTGGGTGGTTCAATTTCCGCGATGCCCCAGGCTCGTCGCTCCCTACAATTATTGAAACAACCTTCGGTCGATGAACTGCGAGCATTGATTGCTGGCGTTGGTTTAGCTCAGAATTTAGCTGCTCTAAAGGCCCTTGCTGGCGAAGGAATTCAAAGGGGACACATGCGGATGCAGTACCGCGCCTTAGCCGTTTCGGTCGGCGCTCGCGAAGACGAACTGGCAGCGATGGTAAAGGGTTTGAAAAAAGCGGAACAGGTCGATTCTGAACTGGCCGCAAAATTACTAAAGGAGATAAGAATCAATGCAGAAGAAGATTGAGCAACTTTTGGAGCAGGTCAATCAAACTTATCCAGGAACGGTGATGACCCGTGTTGGCGACGACCATGATGGCAAAATTCACTTGGACCGGGTTCGTCAGTCGGCGCTTGCTGACCGGATTTTGCTAGAATTACCAGATTCAACGGAAGCGGATTTCTTGCTGGGAAACGAACTGCTCAAGATGCTGCTTTCCTTTAACGGCATTACGCCGCAAATCTTCTTCGCTTTGACTTTCAAAGACGAGGGCCTCGACCAGCAGTTGATTCAGATTGCCACACGGATGCACCGTACGGTTGTTCATGCGATTTCTTACCAGGAATTGGCTAAGCAGGGCATTATCACGGCGGACACGGTGAAGGCTTATCAGGCAGGCGTGGAAGAATTGAGCTTAGAAGATGACCAGCCGGACAGTGAGAGCCTCTGGCGCTTGTTAGTCGTGATGGACGCCTTGGTCTTTGCCCACAATGCTGAAAATTCTGACAATCTTCTTGCAACACTGCAAAAGAACTACCCTTTGGCCTATCAAGCGGCTAAGGAAATCGTTGAACCAATCTTTGCTGCTGACTTAAAGCAATCGCGTCAGATTCGCAGCCAAATGGTACGGGTTTTTGATGCTGTCGATAAAACGCTGGATGGCTGGCACTTACCAACAGTCAATGCCCGTCAGTACGTGACCTTGACTTCAGTTTTGTCAGAACGCCAGCTTAAGCAGCCTGTTCGCCAACTTTTTGATATTTTCCATACGCAAATGTATGATTACCGCACGGGTCAAACAGCCTTTGTCGGACTCTTCAAAAACGATCAGCAGAATTCCTTTGTTATCACGCCGCCAGCCGATAAGGCGGAGTCAGCCAAGTTCTTCAAGGAACTCTATGCCTTACCAACGGTTGATTTGTTTAAGAAATTAGCACTACCATACATCGAAAGGAAGTAATTCATGCTCGTCACACCCGAAATTCAAGCCAAATTTGATCAAGCCCAAAAGATTGTTTTCATGACAGGGGCAGGGGTTTCCACCCTATCTGGCATTCCAGATTACCGCTCAAAAAACGGCATTTATAACGGGGTGACCATGCAGCCAGAATACTTGCTTTCCGCGACGGCCTTTGCTCGTGAGCCGGAAAAGCAGTACCAGTTCATGAAGGATAATATGTACTTTCCGGACGCGAAACCCAATGTTATCCACGAGAAAATGGCCCAGTTATGCCAAGCAGGAAAAGCAAAAATCATTACGCAAAACGTCGATGATTTGCATGTGAAGGCCCAAACGCCGGTAGAGCGCCTAATCCGTTTTCACGGTTCACTTTACGATATTTATGCACCGGTTGATGGTTTTGATGGGCCACGAACGGACTATCGGGAATACTTGAAGTCGATGTACCGGGCTAGTGACCATGCGAAGTTGCGACCCAACATTACCTTCTACGAAGAAATGCCCTTTGATGTCGATAAGTCGGCGCAGTGGGTTGCGGATGCGGATTTGCTGGTAGTGGTCGGCACGAGCTTCCGGGTTTACCCCTTTGCAGGCTTGCTGCAATACGCTAATCCGAATGCCCAAATTATGGCCGTCAACCTCGAACACATTGATACACCCTTTGCGGTGGAGCAAGTGATTGGGGATGCGGGTGAATTTTTCCAAGAATTGAAATAGCTTAAAAGCCGGTTAGACCGGCTTTTTTGCTGCTCAGGAAAAAACGATTGTGATATGATGGCTTTGGAGGTAGTATATGTCACATCATGCACATGACGCCGGAGAGATGCGTCAAATGCCCTACATTGTTGGTATTTCATTAAACTTAATTTTCGTTCTGTCTGAATTAGTCCTGTCACAGTTGGCCCATTCAACGGCACTGTTTGCCGATGCCTTTCATAATCTTTCAGATGTTTTAGCACTGGTGATTGCCTGGTTAGCGGTCCTTGTTTTTGGTCTACGCGCCACCCGTCAACACACCTATGGTTGGCATAACGTGTCAATTCTGGCCAGCATCTTTAACGCCTTGCTCTTGCTTTTTGCTGTGGCCCTGATTTTCTATGAAGGAATCCGTGATTTATTCCTAGCAAATCCAGAACACACAAAGGGCTGGTTGGTGACAATTGTTGCTGCAGTTGGAATCGTCGTGAACTTTTCAACGGCCATGCTTTTCAAGGCTTCGGGAACGCCGGACGAACACGGCCACACCCATGGCCAGGATTTAAATGCCAAGACGGCCTATCTGCATTTGCTTTCGGATGCAGCGGTTTCAATTGGGGTCATCATCGCTGGTTGGTTGATTCAGATTACAGGCTGGCAAATCATTGATCCGATTGTTTCGATGATCATTGGGGTGGTTATCCTGATTTCATCATGGGACGTTATGAAATCAACCTTTAACCTCGCTCTGAACGGGGTTCCGGATACGGTCGATGAAAAGGCAGTGCTGGAATATTTGGAAGGGCTGGCAGGCGTTTCAAAAGTTCACGATCTCCACATCTGGCCTTTGTCAACAACTGAAGCGGCCTTGACGGTTCATTTGGCCATCAAAGACATGCATCAGCAGCAAGCTTTGCTCGATAAAATCACGAAGGATTTGCGCGAGCACTACCATATCGCCCACGTTACGATTCAGATTGAAAGTGAGCAAACCGACGAAGAATGTAACCGAATTTGAAGTTCTTGAAAATATTTCAAATTTGTTTCGTTGTAATATTTCTTTAATATAACTGTATAAATAAGCGCCGTCGGTGCCTTTGTGAAAAGGTGGTTAACACCTGATAAATTAAGGCTTGACGGCGTTTATTTCTTGTGTAATATTATAGGTGGACTCAGAGAGAAATCGTCGGGTTAAGTAGCTTTCATAAGCTTTCAACAGCCAAGTTGAATGAAAATCTTTATGAAAATTATTTAGCACTTTAAAGGGATGATTCCACACAATTTTTTGTTGTGGTTTTTTCTATGCTTTTTTGCGCATATTCTGACTATTTTTCTCTTGAGGATTGATTCCTAAAGGAGAGAATATATGGATAATTCAACTTCTCGCGAAGAAAAATATCAAGAACATAAGCCCCATAAGCATCATTCACTAATTGAGCATACGGGCGAAAAGAGTTTGCAGGAAGTTAACGGAACTGTTTCGGTTCCACCCATGGGCGCACCATTTTGGAAGCGCTTGTTAGCTTTCTCTGGACCAGGGGCCTTGGTTGCTGTTGGTTACATGGATCCCGGTAATTGGGTTACATCAATTATGGGTGGTGCCGCATACCACTACTTGTTACTATCAGTTATCTTGATTTCATCTTTGATTGCCATGCTTTTGCAGTATATGGCTGGTAAGCTTGGAATCGTTAAGCAAGAAGATTTGGCCCAGGCAACTGGAAACCGAACCAACAAGGCTGGTCGTATTTTCCTTTGGTTGATTACCGAAATTGCTTTGGTATGTACGGATATCGCCGAAGTTGTCGGTGGTGCCATTGCCTTGTCATTGCTGTTCGGTTGGCCACTTTTGGTGACGGTCTTCTTGACTGCCTTTGACGTTATCATTTTGCTTCTCTTGATGAAGTTCGGTTTCCGTAAGATTGAAGCGATTGTTGCGACATTGATTTTGACTATTCTGGTCGTCTTTGTTTACTTGACTGCTTTGTCACGTCCTGACTGGATGGCAATTTTGGGAAACTACGTGCCTCGACCAAAGACCTTGGATGGTCAAGGTTTGCATGGATTGGATTCGCCAATTGTGATGACCGCTGGTATTATTGGTGCCACGGTCATGCCCCACAACCTTTACCTACACTCATCAATTTCACAGACTCGTAAGGTTGATCACAGTAACCCCGCAGCCGTTAAGGATGCGGTTCGTTTGATGGCTTGGGATTCAAACATTCAGTTGACTTTGGCCTTCTTCATTAACTCAATGCTTTTGATTGTTGGTGCTGCCCTCTTCTTCGGGCATGCTGGTGAATTGCAAGGCTTCCACGAATTGTACGATGCTTTGAACAACCGCAATATTGCGGGTGCGATTGCTTCACCATTCTTGTCAACCTTGTTTGCCTTGGCTTTGTTAGCTTCTGGTCAAAACTCAACGATTACGGGTACCCTTACCGGTGAAATCATCATGGAAGGTTTCTTGCACTTTAAGATTCCTATGTGGCTTCGTCGTGTGATTACTCGTGGTATCGCAATTGCCCCTGTTTTGGCTGTTACCATCTATTATGGTGGTAACGAAGCTCATTTGGATCAATTGATTCAATCAACCCAGGTTGCCTTGTCAGTCGTTTTGCCATTCTCAATGGCACCGTTGATTTACTTCACTTCTTCTAAGAAAATCATGGGTGAGTTTGCTAACTCAGCTTGGGTTAAGTGGACTGGTTGGATTTGCTTTGTTGGTTTAACTATCATTAACATTTACCTAGTTGGTAGCCAATTTGGTTTGTTTTAATTAGTATAGGAGAAAATCATGGCTGAATTATCATTAGATATCGAACCAAAACAATTCAAGCGTATTTTGGTCGGCGTTGACGAATCCGAACAAGGTTACTATGCTTTGACAAATGCTATTCACCAAGCTCGTGAAGATGATTCTCAATTGATCATTGCCACAATTTTGGAAATGGGTGACTTGTCTGCCATCGATGCTTTGCACTTGGATGTTATCAAGGAAAAGCGGGCAGAACTTGAAGCCAACTTGGTCAAGTATGCTAATTACGCTAAAGAACGTGGTGTGAGCCATGTTGAAACTGTCTTTGATGACGGTGCCAAGGCTGGTGAAATTTTGGTTGACGAAATTTCACCACGCGTGGAAGCTGACTTGATTGTCGTCGGTGCCCATTCACACGAAGGTTTCTGGTCTTCAATCGGATCACAAGCTGCTTATATTGCACGTAACTCAAAGATTTCTGCTTTGATTGTTCGTCAGTAAAATTGTTATTAAAAAGAATCGCTACGGCGGTTCTTTTTCTTTTAAAATAAAATTTGAAATTAATGAGAAAAAGTTTATAATAAGCCTATACTAATTGATAGAAGGCGGGTAATCTCGATGAAGTTTAACTATTCTAAGCACGTTCCCAATACTGATAATGACGCGACCGGCGCAATTCTTGCAGCAGCCGCTGATCCTAAGGTCATTTCTTTGGCGGGTGGCTTGCCCGCCGCTGAATTGTTCCCAGTTGAGGACTTCCGCGCCTCAGCCAACCGTGTTTTTGATGAACACGGAGCACAGGCCTTGCAATACGGTGGTGCAGCTGGTTTGCCAGCTTTGCGCGAAGAAATTATCCGTAATTTCTTGAAGCCCCGCCAGGTTGAAGGTGCTGTGGAAAACATTGCCGTAACAACTGGTTCTGAACAGGCAATTGAACAGATTGCCAAGATGTTCATCAATGACGGTGACACTGTTTTGGTTGAAGCCCCAACGTATCTTTGTACGGTTGATGCTTTCAAGTCTTTCGGCGCTAAGATTGTTACGGTTGCCATGGACGATGATGGGATGAAGATGGATGCCTTGGAAGAAGCCTTGAAGGCCCATCCAGAAGCCAAGTTGATTTATACTATCCCAACTTTCCAAAACCCAACTGGCCGTACCATGCCTGTTGAACGCCGTGAACAGTTCGTTAAGTTGGCCGATAAGTACGGCGTACCAGTTTTGGAAGATGACCCATACGGGGCAATTCGTTACTCTGGTAAAGCTGTGCCACCATTGAAGCACTTTGATAAGACTGGCAATGTTATCTACATGTCATCCTTCTCAAAGATCTTGGCCCCTGGTTTCCGTTTGGGCTTTGTGGTTGCCGATGAGGGCTTCATTAAGACCTTTACCATCATGAAGCAGATTGCTGACTTGCATTCTGACAACTTCAGCCAGTACTTGGTTGCTGATTACTTGGCTCACAACGATGTGGATGCCCACATTGCCAAGATTTCAAAGCTTTACCAACACCGCTTCGAATTGATGCAGTCCTTGATTGAAAGTGAATTCCCAGCTGGTGTTAAGCATTCAAATCCTGAAGGTGGAATGTTTATCTGGTGCCAGATTCCTGGTGATATCGACACGCAAGCATTGTTCGATGCCTGCATCAAGCAGGGGGTTGCATTTGTTCCGGGTGATCCATTCTACGCTGGCGAAAGCGAATCAGGTACGATGCGCTTGAACTTCTCAAACGTTGATGATGACACCATTCGCGAAGGAATGAAGCGTCTTGGCGCTGCCATTACTAAGTTCTTGAATAAGTAAAAAGAAAGACCATTGGGGTCTTTTTTATTTGTGAAAAATCATGAATAATATTTCATGCTATAATGGGTTTTACAAAAAGGAGTTCGCTTGTGCGTAATGATAAAGTTGCCGAACAGTTGAGTATTATCTTTAAATTGCTGGCTAGCCCGCAGCGCTTGAAGATTTTAACTTCATTAAAGGAGAGGCCCCATAACGTTTCTGAATTGGTTGAGGAAACGGGCATGGAGCAGTCTGCCTTGTCCCATCAGTTGCGTTTGCTGCGTCATGCCCAGGTGGTGGCGGCGCAGAAGCGGGGCCGGCAAGTATACTACGAGTTGGTTGATTCGCACATTTTGACTTTGCTGGACAATGCCCGCGAGCACGTGGTTCATGTTTTGGGTAACATGACCCATGATGAGGCGATTGCCAAAGAAAAAAGTGAAAAAAGCAATTGACTTAAGACGTGATCCTTGGTATTCTATTAGAGTTGAAAAACACAAGGAAATGCCCTTGTGGCGGAATTGGCAGACGCGCTGGACTCAAAATCCAGTGGTAGCAATACCGTGTGGGTTCGACTCCCACCGAGGGCATCATTAACCAGTCATTAATTTGACTGGTTTTTCTTTTGCCCTTTATTTTCCCGGGACCAAAGGAGTAAGATTACTACTTAAGAAAGAACTAGGAGGTCCTGATGAAATTTAAGAATCTAGCATTAACGAGTTTAGCAGTTGCTGGAACTGCTTTTGTAATTGCCAGAGTCATTCGCCGCAAGCCAATTACGGACGACGAAATTAAGCAACTTGGCATTGATCCGGCGGAATTCCGTGAAAATATCGCGCTTACTAAGGAGCTGTCCCTCTCAGATTTGGAAGAAAAGCTCGATGGTGGCGAATCATTCGACCTCTTCATCGGGAGTGACGATTGCCCATTCTGTCGCTACTTTTCGCGTACCTTAAAGCATGCTTTGGAGAAGCGTGAGTCAGCGGAACCCGTGTATCATTTCGATTTGCACGGAGCTCAGGAAGCTGGTATGTCGGCGGATCAAGTGGCAAAGTTGAAGGACCGTTTGGCCTTCAAGACGATTCCGCACACCATGACCATCAAGGCTGGTCATGGTGCCGATAGTCGTTCCGGTAGCCGGACAAGTATGGCTGATTTGAACGAGCTTTTTAAGGACTAAATGAGTGGGCGCTGGCCTGCTTTTTTATTTTGACATGGTGGGACTGAATTTTGCTTTAACTATCAGAAAATTTCTAATTCGTAAAGACGTATTTTAATAAATTTGTTATAATTTTAAATAAGATATTAAATTTAACAATGCACAAGGGGAGAGAGTATGGCTACACAACAAGAATGGGAAGACTACTTTGAGCTTCTGAACGGCCGCCAACCAAATATTGCCGAAATTCAGGCAGCACTACAGGTGGGGGCTTTTAAGCCGGATCAAGCGGCACAAGCTTCACAAACAGCGCAAGTTCCGCCCGTGCAAGTACAGTCACAAGCACCCGTGCAAAACAGTGAGTCAACCATGACGCGGGCGCAATTGTTCCAAACGCCTGAAGAAGCGCAAGCGGAAGTTCATCAGCCAACTCAGCCACAGCAACCAGTCCAATCTGAGGCGCCTGCGCAATGGCAACAGCCTGTGCAAGCGCAACCAGCGGCTCAATCGCAAGCTCCGGTACAAGTTCAACAACCGGTCCAGCAGGTTCAGCCAAGCCAAAGTGCATATCAGCAGGGCCAATTTGCTTCACAGGCTAGTCAACAAGCTTTTGCGCAACCTGTTCAACCACAGCAAGCAGCTGTTCCTGTTAAGCCACGTATGGAGAACTTCTTTTCTTGGTTTGTTAAGCGTGCCTTGCATCCTAGCCAGTATGTTCATGAAGAAAATCCAAATGCTCTCTACCTCTGGATTAGCTATGGTCTAGCAACTTTGCTTTCAGCTGGAGTTGTCTGGAATCTTGCTCGTCGCATTATTTACGGCCTGATTAACTCTTTCGGAGACGATTTGGTTCCCTATCAATCAAAATCAGCAGTTCGAATGGTTGCCAACAGTGCTTTAACGCCGGTCTTTTTCGTTACTTTGATTACTTTTGCCGTCTTCTTCCTATCTAATTTGGCGGGATTAAGCTTTATTTCGCGGTCAAAGTACACTTTCAGGCAGACACTTTACAAGTACTTAGCTTGGTTCCCAACGACAGCCTTTTTGGCAGCCTTAGGATTCTTGTATTCATTTATCGCCCCTGTATACAACTTTGGTTCCCTGGCTTCAATCGATTCAGAGCGTGATCCATCCGCAGCAATGCACGCTTTGACGGTCATTAATCTTGAATTTATCGGCTATGCTATTCTCCCAGTGTTGGCAGTCTCAGTGGTTTATTATGGAACTTACTACCTGGTGCAAGACGCGCGCTTTTTCGATGCTAAAGTTGATATGATTTGGTGGCAGTTTATCCAGGTCCTTGTCACTTGGATTGTTTTGTATCTTGCCGTTAAGTTTATTGTTGTGCCATTTGGAATTTCACAAATTATTACAATGGTTACTCACCTCGCCGGTCAAATAGGATAATGCTAATGAAGCAGCAAGAATGGCTATCAAATTTTAAAAAAGAATATGGTCGTAATCCCAACCTTGACGAATTCGAGGCAGCCCAAAAGCAGGGCTTTCCAGTTGAAAAAGTTACCGACTCAGAAGGTGATTTGAAAGCCTGGGTGCAAGCTTTTGAACAGGAAAAGGGTCGTCAGCCAAGTTTTGCAGAAGTGCAGCAACGTAAGGCGGCTGAAGAAGTGGCACCGCTCAGTCAGCCTAAGCAAATGAAGGCCTGGGTTTTGGCCTTTGAACAGCAGTATGGCTATACGCCGAGCCTGGACGAAGTCTTAGCTTATAAGGATTTTTTGGAACATCCTGAAAAATATGCTGCGCTACAAGAACAAAGCGACCAAGATGGTTTACGCAGAAAGCGAATCGTCAATATTATCAAAATTGCGGTTTTGTCCATCGTGGGTCTTTTGCTCTTGGCAATGGCTCTTCTTGCCTATGGTAAGCACTATTATTCTTACCAAACTACTTTGGCTCGTGACGCCAATATCCTCAAGAGTTACGACAGTGCCCGCTATGCTAAGATTTCGAAATGGTCGAAATCAGATAAGCCCATTTCTGCGGACGACTTAGAGGCCATGGCCGCCTACATGAAGGGTGAAAAGATGTCTTCTGCTGAAATTCAGCAGTGGATTGAGCGCCCAGATAAAGGTGTTAGTCTCAAAAAAGATGGAAAAGCCTGGTTTATGTTCCAGCGCTACTCTTTGAAGTACGAACCAACTAACATCGAGGTCAGCACCAATCAATCTGGACTATCAATCCTGGCGAATAATCGTACGGTCACGAGTCACAGCAGTTCTGATGGCTACATGACCATCAAGAATAAGGTGCCTGGCCTCTACAACCTGGTTGCAGAAGGTAAGGTTGACGGTAAAAAGGTTCGTGCAACCAATTCGAATTACTTTGGTGGTCCGACAAACGGGGTCATCAGCCTAAACGTTGATAAAAATAGTAAAGACGAAGACTTATCCGATGACGATGCCATGGACTTAATGAGTAACATGGCTAATAGTCTGAATGAATATTCGATTTCTGATGGTAACTTTAAGGATGCCGATGGCGTCTTTAAGGGTGGTGCGGGTAACAAAAGCTACAAGTCTTTTACAGATTTGATCTCCCATAATTTGCATCATGCTAAGCGGAATGCGGACGCTGTAAATTTTAATCTGGTCAACGTGACCGACGTTGACAAAAAATCAAAGCAAACAGCCACTGTGAAGTTCGAAATGGCGGAGGAGTTCGACTATTCTTGTGATACAGATCCTAAGAATGGCACCGCCGGGACGAAGATTCAGCGTTACCTTATGACAGCTCATCTAGTCTATGATAAGGACAAGAAGCAATGGTTGATTGATAGCGTTGACTCGAAACAAAAGAAATTATCAGAAGACGATAATGTCAATTAATGAAAA
Source organism: Eupransor demetentiae (assembly GCF_963930865.1). Classification (NCBI taxonomy): domain Bacteria; kingdom Bacillati; phylum Bacillota; class Bacilli; order Lactobacillales; family Lactobacillaceae; genus Eupransor; species Eupransor demetentiae. The sequence continues at coordinate 221,561 of NZ_CAWVOH010000002.1, forward strand.
ACCTGGGATTGAATTCCCAGGTTTTTTTAATTTTTACGGGTAAAGAACGCTTTTTATACAAAAGACACATTAAAATATATTTGTTATAATTCTATATGTTTAATCATTTTAGTTATAAAAGGGAGAAAGTATGGCCACACAACAGGAATGGGAAGATTATTTTGAATTGCTAAATGATCGTCGTCCAAATATCGAAGAAATTCAAACCGCTTTACGAGCAGGAGCCTTCAAAGCCGACCAGGCATCACAGGCAGGATCACAAGCACCTTTGCAAAACAGTCAGGCAGTGCTGAACCGTGTTGACTTGCATGAAACCGCTGCCCAAGTTCAAGAGCAGGCGCAACAAGCAGTTGTTGAGTCTCAAGCTCCGCTTCAATCCAAAGCACCAGTTCAATCCCAATCAACTGTTGCATCACAAGCTCCAATCGAGCCGCAGCAAGCGCTTCATTCAGAGGCGCCAGTTCAATCTCAAGCGCCAATCGAATCACAACAGATTCAGGCCAGTCAAAGCTTTGCTAGCCAAAGCGTCTATCAGCAAAGTCAGTATGCTTCACAAGCATCGACAAACGCCGCTGGACAACAAAACCAGCAAGCCAACACTGCTGAAGAAACAAAGGTAAAGGCCGATGAGGTTTACCAGAAGGTTAAGGCCCATACTGGCAATTACTTCTCATGGTTTATTCAGCGTGCCTTGCGTCCCAGCCAGTACGTGAATGAGAAGAACCCCAATATCATTTACCTATGGATCAGCTTTGCTCTAGCGGTTTTGCTTTCAACCGGTGTGATCTGGAACCTTACTCGTCGCGGCATTGAAGCCTTTTCATCGGCAAGTCACGGACTCTTCTCCTCTTCGACAAACCAACTTGCTAGCCAAGCCTTGTCATCCGTCTTCTTCAGTGGTGTCTTGCTTTTCGCCCTTACTTATATTGCTGGTTTGGCGGGCTTGAGCTTTATTACTCGTTCGAAGTACAGCTTCAAGGAAGTCGTGAACAACTATTTGACTTGGTTCCCAGCAGCTAGCATGTTGGCTGCCGTAGGCTTCCTATACTCATTTATCGCGCCAATGGTTGATATTAGTTCGCTCAACTCACCGGCATCAGCCTTCACCGTCCTAGTGGGACCTTTCTTGTTCACCATGCTTTCAATTGGGGTTGTGAACTTGGGCAGCTACTACCTAGTCCAAGATGCACGTGCCAATGATGCCAAAATCGATGTGATTTGGTGGCAATTTATCCAAATTATTGTGACTGCCGTTGTTTTGTATCTCGCTGTTAAATTGATTGTTGTTCCTATGGGTCCTGCCCAAATTAATTCACTACTTAACTTTGGGTGATAGCAATGAATCAAGAAGAATGGCTATTAAATTTTAAAAAGGAACACGGTCGTAATCCCAGCATGGAGGAATTCCAAGCAGCTAAAGCTCGGAATTTTGTGGATGATAAAGCAAAAATTGTCCAGCAAGAATTAAAGACCTGGGTACAAGCCTTCGAACAACAGTATGGCCGCAAGCCCAGCTTTGAGGAAGTCCAGCAGCGTAAGAATTCTTACCAAAAAGGTGATCAGCAGCCCAATCAGATGAAGGCGCTCTTTCTTGCTTTTGAGCAGCAGTATGGCTATCAACCCAGCTTAGATGAGCTGCTGACTTATAAGGATCGTTTGGCCCATCCTGAAAAGTATGTGCAGGCCCAAAAACAGCCCGCACAGGTTAGCGTCGGACGAGCCGATACACGTGTAAAGCGCCATTCTAATAAGCTTAAAATTATCATTTCTCTAGCTGTTGGACTTTTGGTCGTACTGATTGCTTTGCTGGTGTATGGCCAGCACTATTACTCATACGATGCAACTTTGGCTCGTGATGCCAATGTTTTGAAAAGCGCTGACAGTAAGAAGTATGCCAAGATTTCAAAGTGGAAGGACTCGAACAAGTCGCTTTCCGACAGTGATCTTGAGGCGATGGCAGCTTACATGAAGAATGAAAAGATGTCGTCTGCAGAACTCAAGCAGTGGATCAAGCGCCCGGGCAAGGGTGTAAGCTTTGAACGTGATGGCAAGGCCTGGTTGATTTTCCCTCGCTATGTTTTGAAATATGAACCGGTGGATCTCGAAGTTAGCACCAATCAAAACGGTTTGTCGATTTCGATGAATGACCGTGAAATCAACAATGATAGCAGTGCCGATGACAACTTGGTCGTTAAGCACAAGGCGCCTGGACTATACAATTTTGTTGCCAAGGGAACCGTTGACGGTAAAAAGGTTCGTGCCACGGACTCAGCCTACTTCGGTGGTTCAGAAAATGGTTTAATCAGTTTGAACGTTGATAAGGACAGTAGCGACGATAAGGGCAAAAATAATTTGTCCGATGACGATGCTTCTGACTTGCTAAGCCACATGGCGGATAGCCTGTCTGACTTCGCCGATTCCGAAGGTGATTTCAAAGACGCTGATGACATCTTTAGCGGTGGGTCAGATAACAAGACTTGCAAGGGTTTTCGTGACATGATTTCCCACAATCTGCACACGGCTAAACGAACGGCCGACAGTATTCATTTTGGGGATGTTAATGTCACGCAGGTCGACATGAAGTCGAAGAATAAGGCGGACGTGAAGTTCGAAATGACAGAGGACTTCAATTATTCTGCTGACACGGATCCTGACGGAAATACTTCCGGCACGAAGACTCAACGTTATCTTTTGATTGCCCACTTGGTTTATGACAAAGATAAGAAGAAATGGTTAATCGATAGTATCGATCCCAAACAAAAGAAATTATCAGATGATGATAATGTGAATTAATAAAAAGCCCTGAAATTAAGATTCAGGGCTTTTGTTGAAGTAGGAGAGAAATGATGAAAAGGTATATTTGGGTGGGTTTAGTGATTGTTGTATTGGCAATCACCGCTTGCTGGGCCATTGGAAATCAGAAGGCACAGAAAAGTGATGACACTGAGAAAATTGAAAAAGTAGCTAAGTCTTCTAGTTCCAAGGAAGTGAAGTCTTCTAGCTCTAGCAGTGAAACCATGTCATCAGGTTCCTCCAAAACAAAGGAGGGAGCTAACCCAATTAATCTGGATGAAGCCCAAGTCTTGTTGGCCCAAGTCTTGTTGGCCCAAGCCAATGGTGAATGGCCGAGTGACAATGTTAAAATTCTTAGTCAGACTGCCAACAAAACCACTATCGGTGGTGGCATCGGCGCTAAGGGATATGATGTCATTACCTTCGTCAATGAAGGAAACCAGGTGAAAATCCACGAAGTCTTTGGAACCATGGGTCCCGCAGGACAAGGCGAAATCCCAGGTGCTGAAGGAACGGGTGCACATCCAATGGATGGTGTCTTGCCAAAGGATTACACCATTCAACGATAATCATGTTAATCAAAAAAAGAACCCTCGTAAGGGTTCTTTTTTACTTTTCGTTAATCAAATCCACCAAAGTCTGTAGTGCATTTAGCACCTTTTGACGGTCACTGGATTCCATCATGTCTAGCTCGTGGATGAGCTTGTCATAATCGGCTCGTTTTTCGTCCTGTTCTTCAACACTGAGTAATTTGTTGGGAGTTGTTTCGAATACGTCAGCTAGTTTCATCAAAGTGTTCACTTCAATGTTCTTATTAATATTACGTTCGATTTTTGAAATCGAATTGATTGACATATTGCATTTTTCAGCTAACTGTTCAATCGTCCATTTACGATTTTTTCGTAATTGGCGAATCTGGGAACCAAATTCCATGAGTGCTTAACCTCGCTATATCGTTCATATAATATTTTAAAAATTGAACAGATTAAAATAAATATACCTAAATAGACAAAACGTATATTTTGGTCTATATAAATTTGTTATACTTGTAAAGCGTTATACAGGGATTCATTACGTATTTTCTTTTAAGTTATACGGATGAAATTTTAGATTATGTAGATTAAATGAGCGTAAAAAGACAGATGTTGGTCATCTGTCGAATGTCGTTTATTTCTTGGGGAGAGAATCATGAAGAAATCATATATTATCGGGGGATTGATTGCCTTTATCGTCCTGATCCTAGGTGCTTTTTACCTCATTGGAAGCAATCACAATGAGAGTAAGTCTCAAAATCAAATTGTTTTCAAGCATAAAGGAAAGCAAGCAACTAAGAAAACTTCCGGCATGAAGCTTGAAGAAATCAAAAACGGTAACTTTGAAAGTGTCGCAGGAACCTGGCAAAAGTCGGATGGCTCGCAAATTGTTTTTGATTCAAAGGGGCTAGTTTCTAGTACCAACAATGGCAATGTGAATACAGACCAAAAGATTTACTTGGATTCTGGCAAAATTGATGTTGATGGAACTTCAATCTATGTTAATTCGCACATTGAAAACGGTGTTTTGAAGGCCAAGCTAGGGGCGAAGGAATTGGATCCCAATGGGGCATCAATCTTAACGCCCACGGATTTCATTCCTAAGGGCGTTAGTGCTGATGGTTCGGGTGATAACGACCATGATCGTATCTACATTGGGCAGCAATATGGCAGTGAAAATATCTTCACGAAGGTTGACGGTGCTAAGCAGGAGTCTTCTAGTGGTGAGTCTAAGACGATAGGCTCTTTGAGTGATCGTGATAAGGAGGCCTTGGCTTTGCTAGGTTTACCAGAAGATTTTGATTCCGATTATGGAAAGATTAAGCCAGCTTACATTTTTGCCGGTCAAATGCCAGTTGGAAGCAACGCTATGGATGATAATGGCCAATGGATTAAGACAGTTTCCTTTGATGGTGTTCGTTTCAAGAACGAAGACGGCCGGATGAACGTTTTGCTCAACAATCCTGATAATCATGACAACATTACCTATGTTCAAGGTTCTTTTTCAATTAATGGTGATACTGTCACTTATGAGAACCATGGGACTCGCGTCGGTGGCAGTTCACAACCAGCCGGTCAGAAATCTTTATCAGATTTGTATAAGCAATTCCATAAGGATCCCAAGTTCAACCAAATGAAGAACGCAATCCACTAAACCAGACCCAAAATTCTGAACAGACTCTCTGAGTCTGTTTTATTTTATGAATTTTTCTTAACAAAATGTCTCAAAAAAGCCCTAAAAAGGGGCTTTTATGTTACAGTAGTATTACAACTTAAGAGAATCTTAAACATTATTAAATTTTGGGCTAGACCATTGGGGAGTCTAGCGGGGAGAGAAGTATGCAAGAAAAGCAAGGTAATTGGAAGTTCGTTAAATCAGGTCGCACGTTGGTCAACATGACTGCTGCCTCTGTTGTGGTATCTGTGCCATTTTTGTCAGCCAACCTGAACGCCGCTTCCGCTGACACGGTTCAGACTAACGCCGTTTCATTGTTTAAAACGAATGCATTTACTAAGCCAGCAGGGCTAAAGGGCATCACGAATAACAGTTTTAACTACTTTATGAACTTGTTTGGCGATGACACGACGCCGGTAAGTAACTCAACAGCGCCCACGCCACAGCCGCAAAGCCAGTCAACTTCAACCGCTGATAACGGTTCAACTAGCACCTCGATGAGCACGGCCGCCAGTCAATCTGTTAGCCAAAGTACTGCCAGCAGTGCCACTGCAAGCGAAAATGCCTTTGCGAACCAATATGATTCCTTTAACAACTCATTAAGCAAGTCAACGACGGTTTCAACGACTGCATCACAAAGCGCCAGTACTTTAGCCAGTCGCTCGGCAAGTATGTCAGTTACGAACCAAAACAACGCTTCTCTTTCAAACAGCCTTTCAACGGCCAAGAGTTCGGCTGCTTCACAATCGGCATCAACTAGCAAGAACGCACCTGCCTCAAACTGGGCTTCTTTGTCCGATTCAGTCAGCCAACTCTTCAGTCAATCAACTGCCGATTCTCAGACGAAAGCGAACCAAAGTTCAACTGCTGCATCACAGAGTGCTAGCACTTTAGCTAGCCGCTCAAACAGCATGTCAGTTACGAACCAAAACAACGCTTCCCTTTCAAACAGCCTTTCAACGGCCAAGAGTTCGGCTGCTTCACAATCGGCATCAGCTAGCAAGAACGCGCCAGCATCAAACTGGGCTTCTTTATCTGACTCAGTGAGCCGTTCCCAGTCAACGTCAACCACTGGCCAAAACGCTGCTTCGACGTCGAATTCAACTAGTGCCGCCAATTCATTGAACAGCCGTTTCCAAGACTATTTGAGCCAGTCAAACAGCACCAGTTTGAAGGCTTCTTCGGCTGCTAGCCAAAAGGCCTCCACCTCTGGTTGGGCATCAAACTTCATTAGCCAGCAAGCTTCAACCTCTGCCTCAACATCAAGTTCTCAGGCTAATCCGCTCGTTCCGGTTGCTGATGGGAACCAGTTTTACACGGTAAACGGCGATGTTTACTATCGTGACACTTACGGTCGCAACGTTACTGGTGACCAAGTGATTAATGGCCGCAACATGCGTTTCTTTAACACCGGAAAACTCGATTGGACCAGCGTTAACATTGCCTTGCCCCACACGAACATGAGTCAACTTGCGCAGGGCGCACCAGAAGGCTGTGAAGGAACCTCCTTCCAAATGGCCCTTTCCGCTAAGGGTAAGACCATGCCTTATCTTTCAAGCATTTACAACACGATTGGCTATGGCTGGGACGTTTCCCCATGGCAGGGCTTCCACGGTAACCCATTTGGCTACAATACGGGTGTAACCCAGACTGTTTTCGCCGGACCACTTGCTGCAAAGCTGAATAATGTTTACGGCGTGCAAACCAAGGACATGACTGGTGCAACCATTGGGGATGTGATTGCCCAGCTCGCTCAGGGTAACCCCGTGATTACTTACATCCCTTGGGACCACCAAATCACTGGCCAGAATAACTATCACGTTCAACTAATTTACGGTTACTCAAACGGTAACTTCTTGATTGCTGATCCTTATCCAATCATCAATGGCGCTAACTATGCCATGCAGGTTGACCAGTGGCATTACTTGAATCAAAACATTCAACCAGTGGGATACTACGGTCCCGCAGGAATGAATGTTGCCGTTCAGTAATTCTGTCGGACTTGTGATGTAACATTTTTGTTATATGAATCACTAAAAACCTAGGAATTATGGTATATTAGTGGGGTAATAGCTTTAGAAAATCTTAAACTTTTAAAAGAGGGAAGCTTCTAGAGGAGGAAAGAAATGGAAAATAACAAGAAAACATGGAACGCAGCCCGTGCGGGACGCGACTTTGTTAATATGACCATGACCTCATTCATGGTGTCTGCGCCTTTCGTGCCAGCCATGATGAACACGGTTGCCTCAGCCGATACGAATGATCAGCAAAAGGCAGTTCAGACTGCCCAAAAAGATGCAAAGCAAAAGGCTTGGACCAAGAATTCAGCCGATCAAGTCCGTTCTGCGCTCAACAAGCAGCACATCAACAATGACAACCTTGGCGATTACATCGTTCAATGGGGTGACACTTTGGAATCCATTTCAGCGGCAACGAACATTTCCGTTGATAACTTGGCCCAACGTTTCAACATTCCTGATGCTAACTTGATTTATGCGGGTTACCCATTGGGTCAACAGCAGTACTACTATGGTTTGGCCGATGACCAAAAGGCTGCTTACCAAGGTCAAGGACAGGCTCCGTCTGGTCAAAATTATGGTCAGTATGCTGGTTATGACTTTGGTCAATACGCTGGTTACGGCTACAACTATCCTGCATGGTGGGGTAGTTGGGTTCCGGGTGACTGGATTCCTGGCTATGTGCCAGCCGATGGCCAACCAGTAGGACCTAACTTTGTTCCTGGTTCAACTAGTCAGTCAACCACACCACAGCCTACTCCTGGTTCGACTTCAACCTCTGCTTCTACTCAGACTTCAACTTCTGATTCTTTGAGCCAGTCGAACAGTTCAGCCGCCTCAACATCATTGAGCACTTCTGCAAGCCAGAGTAACAATGGGCATGGGGACAAGAGCCAGTTCGGTTCATTCTCAGCTTCATTGAGTACTTCAACCTCAGCATCTGAAGCCGGTTCAAACAGTGCTTCAACTTCAAGTAGCTTGAGCACTTCAACGTCAAAGGCAAACTTCGCCTCAAATAGTGCGTCGAAGTCTGCTTCAACTTCTACTTCCGAAAGCAAGAATGTTCCAAGCGACAACTCAGCTTCAAAGTCTGCCTCAACTTCAACATCTGTTTCACAGAGCCAAAGTAAGGCCGCAGCTAAGTCAGCAAGTGAAAGCGCAAGCTCATCAACTTCTGCATCAAATAGCAAGGCTGCTGCTGATCAGGCCTCAGCATCTGCTTCAAACTCAACTTCACAGAGTAACTCAACGAAGGTTGCATCTGAAAGTGCAAGTACGGTTGTTTCACAGTCAAGCTCAACTTCAGCTTCAGCAGTTGCTTCAGCTAATGCATCTAAGAGTGATTCAGAAAGCAAGTGTTCAACTTGTTCTGCCTACCACTCAGCATCAGCTAGCTTGAGCGTTATGAGCAGTGTGATCTTCTCTGCTTCTGCCTCAACCAGCTTGGTTAGTCAAGCGGTTGCCAGTGTTGCGGTAAGCATGTCAAGTTCAGACAGTGCTTCGACTTCATTGAGTGATGCTAACGTTGCTGCCCCAGCAGCTGCACAGCAAGTTGCTGAAACGGCCACTACGGTGACGGCTCCAACTGTTATCGAAACACCAAGTTCAACAACTAGCTCTGAATCAACTGCACCAAAGACGGCGCAAGATCTTATTGATATCGTTAACAATGCCACTGAATCAACGAGTTCAGCAGCAAACAATAATTAAGCTTACAAAATAAAAAGACCGCCAATCGGCGGTCTTTTTTTGCATTCGAATTAATTGAAGTTAACTTCTGGATTCTTCTGTGCGCTGGCGTCAGCAGCGAAGTAGCTCATCTTCTTGTGGTTTGTCATGCCCGCAACGATTGATGATGGGAAGGCGACAACCTTGTCGTTGTATGCGCGGACCGTCTTGTTGTACTTCAGACGTTGGTAGGTCACGCGGTTGTCGGCGCCTTCAATTTGCGCCATCAAAGTTGACATTTGGTCACTTGACTTCAAGTTAGGATAATTTTCGTTAATAGAAGAAACCATGACGTTCATGGCCTTTTCTTGATTCTGCATGGCAGAAGTCTTGGCATCCTGGCTATCAGCCTTGTCATAGTCGCTCTTGGCGTTGTTGTAGCGTGTACGTGCTTCGGCGATTTGGCCGTAGACCTTGCTTTCCTGACCCTGGCTACCCTTAACGGCGTTAACCAAGTTTGGAATCAAGTCCGCACGGTTTTGCAAGGCGGCCTGGACGGCACCGGTTTGTTCTTCAACATCCTGTTGCTTGCGGTTCATGCCGTTTGACGAGGAAACGAAAGATCCGCCGAAGATCACAACAAGGGCTGCAATGACCATGGTTACGATGAACCAAGTCCGCTTGTATATTGGTTGGGTATTTGTATTTTGCATTGTTTATTTCCTTATTTCTATTTGATTAAATCCCGGAACCGCCACCACCGAAGTCGCCGCCACCACCAGAATCTGTAAAGCCACCGAAATCACCACCCGATGAACCCCAGTCACTGCCGGAACCATAACTATTGTTGCTACCAGACGATAGTAAGCCAGAAAGCAACCACCAGTCAATCCAGGATCCACCGCCATGGTGATGGTCGTCATCATCGTGATCATCATGATTTTTAGGCATGCGATTCCAAACTAAAATGACAATGACGAAGAGTATGGCCGCAGCAATCAGTGCGAAAATCATACCACTGTCGTTATCCTTTTTAGGAGCGGCCTTATCAGTTGGCAGTGCTTTAGCAACTTGGTCAAAAACGTTCATTAGGCCTTGATTGACTTCATCATCGTTTGAGGACTTGAGCTTGCTCTTTTGTGATTGCAAAATTTGGTTCGTTTTTGCATCTGGTAGCACTGATTCTACACCAGTTCCCGTCGAGATAAAAACGTTATTTGTGCCATTATTTTTGGCAAAAACAATGATGACACCGTTGTCTTCACCACTGCGACCAGGATGCCAAGTTTTGCGTAAAGTCAGTTGGTTGGTGAAATCTTGCAGGTCCATGCCATCAGAATTATTCACTGTTAAAACGATAATCTGCGGCCGCTGCTTTGTCTGCTTAAATTTCTTTTCCTGATCAATGATGTGCTGCTGACTCGCCGGCGTCAAAATGTTGGCGTAGTCGTTGAGCACGTAGTACTTAGTTGGTTTAATCGTATCCGGATTTTCAGCGTAAGCTTGTTGAAAATTGATACTTAGTAAGAAGGCCAGCGCTGCCAATATAATTGACCAGCCCCAGCCTGCGTTCTTTTTAGCGGAAAACATTAATCTCCCTCTTAATTATCTTTATTGTCTTTTTGGTCGTCGTCCTTCTTGGGTTCGACTTCCTTCTTCAAGGCGTTTCGTGCTCGCCTGTGGTTAGCACTGTTATTATCACCCAAGACATACTCTTGAATCAACTGAATTACTTCAGTATTATCTGGCAAATCCGAGTGCTGGGCATTGCTTCCAGAAACTGTAATTTGCGTATAAGTCTTCACGTGGTTTTGGAAGATATACTTTCCAGCCAAAACGGACTGAACGGGGACAAGTCCATCCGTCGTGTAATCTTCCGAACCGGCAATTGAATAAACGGTTAAGCTGCTTGGCAAACTTGTTGCACCGTCTCTGAAATCACGGAACATGTCCGTTGGCTTGGTGATTGATGTTTCTGAGAAGTTATAAGGCGTTCCCAGGGTCATCAAAGTATCGATGCTGAAGTCAGAACTTGAATAGTAGTTTTCAAGGTATTCGGTCCAGTCCAAGCCACCATTGGAATGGCCAACGGCAGAAAGCTGACGGAAGTGGTAACGCTTCTTCAAATCAGTCAAGGCAATGTCTAACCACTTTCCTTGACGCTTAATATTGGCGTAGGAATCAGAATTATCTTCGAAACCAACCACGATGAAGGGTTGGTGGTTGGCATCAGTTACTTTACCGGAGTAAACCAACTTATTGTTTTTCTTGACCAACACCTTCAAGACAGAGTACTTGTCTTTGGCCCGCCGGCCCTTATTAAGAGCGGTAAAGAGGTCATCAAAGCGATTAATGGAAGCAGAGGAACCCGGGACAAAAACAACCGGCGCAATTCGCATGTTACGAATCTGCTTACCACCTGAGTGAGATTGCTTCGTAATCCAGATGGATGAAAAGCAAGCGATTACAACGAGAAGAGTGGCACCGAAGACCAGTAAAATCTTATTGAACTTCATTTAAGAGTGCCTCCTGATCGAGATATTTAACAAAGGGCTTGTAGATAAAGATGCTGATAATAAAACTCAACAAGACGAAGGCCAAAGCTTGGAACTGACTCTCCGAAGCAACAAAGCCGAGGAGAATGTGGGGGATGTCCCCGGGAGCAGCCCAAACGGTCGGCTTCATCAAGCCTAATTTAATAGCCGTATAACCAATGGTCGTTGATGCCAAAGATGAAAGAATCATTGGCACGATTGTCAGTGGACGCAACATTGATGGTAAACCAAAGAGTAGAATCTGGCTGTTATCAAAGAGCGATGGGATAAAGGACAGGTAACCAATCTTACGATTGTGCTTGGATTTGGCAAAGAGCAACCAGAATGTCAGCGCCAAGGTCGATCCGACACCTCCGATAAAAGCAAAGGTTGCTAGGACAGAGTAGAGATTTTCTGGATAGCTCAGTGTTGCTGATGTTGATTCGTAAATGGCGTTTAGGTTGGTTGTGACCGGCGTCAAATCAATAATGTTGGAAGACAGGTCGGTGGGCAAGCTCAAGCCCAACCAGACAGTTAACGGTGCAAGTGCTGCCGTTACCAGCAAGCCCCAGAAGTGGGTGAAGAATTCTAGGGAGAAGAGGTCTGGATAGGAACCTTGAAGCAAGTAGGGCGCCGTCCAAGTTGACCCGATAATTGCCACGACCACAATTAGAGTCATCCATAGTAGATTGACATAGCCGAAAGTGGCTGGTCGGAAGCGCAGCAGGCGTTCTAGCCAATAGAAGGATTCACAGGACAGCCAAACGAAAAGGAAAATCGTCAGATATTGAATCGTTGGTCGACTTTGAGCCTGAAAATTGAGCAGGGTTAATAGGAAGATAACCGAAAAGTTAATGATAACCGGTAGAACATTTTGCGAAACCATCCGATCTTGCAGATAAGCCTGCGTGAAGGTGATGGTTAGGACCAAGACAACGGCGTAATCGGCCATGTTCGTTAGGACCTGCATCAACTGCGGGTCAAACAAATGAGGGGCATTGTAGTTAAATATGGTGGGAAACAATGAGTTTGGGCTCAAAAAGAGGCGGTCAATGAGCCGCCAATAAACTGCAATAGTAATGATTGGGAGTGATGCTGCAAATGACTGATAAAGTGCGCGGATGACCATGATATTTCGAAAAGAATGGTCCCATTTTGCTAGCTTTGCGATTGCTTTGTGAAGCATGAAAACCTCGTTATGTCATGAATTTGTTAAATTAACAATAGGGCCGGTCTATGTTACAATATGAAGAACATACGTCACTCAGACTGGCGTTGTATGGTGCAAATTATACACTATCTCATTTAAAAACGGGGGATTTCACTCATGATCAAACAGTTTTTCCAGCGTCCCTGGGTAAGCTTTGTGATGAGAACAATAATCTACTTCTTCATTATTTTGGCCTTAATTTATCTATATAGTTACTCCGGTGTATCTGGTGGTAACTTCATCTATAAGGAATTCTAAGGGGTTAATGACTCATGATTAAGATTAACAACGTTATTGAACAAATCGAAGCTTACGCTGCTAGCCAGCCTGACACGATTTCGTACGATTATTTAGGGGACACGAAGACTTACGCTGACATCAAGCGTGATTCTGACACCTTGGCTGCTCATATCGATGGCATGAACTTGCCCGACAAGGCGCCTGTCATGGTTTTTGGTGGTCACGAATACGAAATGATCGTATCCTTCCTCGCCTTGATTAAGTCTGGCCATGCCTACGTGCCAGTCGACGTGGATTCATCTGAAGACCGCGTGAAGAACATCTTGGAAATCGGTCAACCAGCTGCGGTTATTGCCGTGGACACACCTTCTGTCAAGATCGACAGTGTTCCTGTCATCAGTAAAGATGAATTGGCTGCTATTTTGGCTAAGCCAGCTGATTACACGATTAGCCACTCAGTGACTGGCGACGAGAACTTCTACATTCTCTTCACTTCCGGTACGACCGGTAAGCCTAAGGGTGTTCAGATTTCACACGACAACGTTCGTGGTTTCTTGAACTGGATGCACAGTGATGATTTCAACCTTTCAACGGGTGAAAACTTCTTGTCACAGGCCCCTTACTCATTTGATATTTCAATGATGGCCTGGGGTAACGCCTTGACTTCTGGTGGAACTATTAAGGCCTTGCCTAACGAAGTTGCCGAAGACTTCAAGAAGCTCTTCGCTACTTTGCCAACTATGGACCTTGAAATCTGGTCATCAACGCCATCATTTGCTGATGTGGCCTTGTTGGACCCAGAATTCAAGCAGGAAAACTATCCTAAGTTGAAGACCTTCATGTTCTGTGGTGAAGTTTTGACCTCAACCACGGTTAAGAAGCTTTTCGACCGCTTCCCTGACACTAAGATTTACAACACATATGGACCAACTGAAGCAACGGTTGCCGTTTCCTCAATGGAAATTACGCCTGAAGTTGTTGAAAAGAACGTGAAGTTGCCAATCGGTTACGTCCGTCCTGATACTGAAATGGTTATCCAAGAAGACGGTAAGGATTTGCCTAACGGTGAATCCGGTGAAATCATCATCGCTGGTGAACCTGTTTCAAAGGGTTACTTGAACAATCCTGAAAAGACGAAGGCAGCCTTCACGACTTACAAGGGGATGCCTGCTTATCACACCGGTGACTTGGGTGTGAAGGATGACGACGGCCTCTTGCACTACAAGGGTCGTATGGACTTCCAGATTAAGTTGCACGGTTTCCGTATCGAATTGGAAGAAGTTGCTCAGCAGCTTCACCAGAGTCAGTGGGTTGAACAAGCCGCTGCCGTTCCTCGTTACGATGCCGATGGTAAGGTTAAGCAAATCATCGCCATTATCGTTCCTAAGAAGAACGATTTCGAAAAGCCAATGGACTTGACCAACGCGATTAAGGCTGACTTGACCAACGTGATGATGCCTTACATGATTCCTGGTCGCTTTAAGTACCGCGAATCAATGCCTTTGACACCAAACGGAAAGATCAACTTGAAGGGCTTGATTGCTGAGGAGAACGGTAATGCTTAATCTACAACCCTATGCGGATCCGACCTATTTCGTCTATCTGCTCATAGCGCTTGTACCGCTAGCAATTGGTCTCTACTTCGGAAAGCGATTTAACTGGTACGAAGTGCTGGTTTCTGTGCTTTTCTTGTTCTTGATGTTGGATGGTAAAGATTACAAGCAAGGTTTTGCCCTTATCGGCTATGCAATCTGGCAAGTTTTGGTTGTTGCTGGTTATACGGCATACCGTAAGAGAGCTAATGCTAGTTGGGTTTTCTACCTCACTTCTTTGCTTTCGCTACTACCTTTGATTCTGCATCATATTATTGGATTCCTGGTTCATGGACAACCTGGACTTTCACTTGTTAGTTTCATCGGATTGTCCTACGTGACTTTCCGTTCGGTCAGCTTGATTATCGAGACGCGTGATGGCTCCATCAAGGACTTTAACTTGATGCACTTCCTGCGTTTCATGCTCTTCATGCCAACCATTTCGTCAGGACCAATTGATCGCTATAAGCGCTTTACTGCGGATATCACGTCAGTGCCCGACCGGGAAAAGTACATTGGCATGCTTGAAAAGGCAGTGAAGTACTTCTTCCTTGGATTCTTGTACCAATTTATTTTGGACCATTATTTTTCAATGGCGAATACTTATGTACAAAATCAGGCTTTGAATCATGCCCACAATGGCTTTTCTTGGTGGTTGTTCGCCGTTGCTTATATGTACGGCCTACACCTCTTCTTCAACTTCGCTGGTTACTCACTCTTCGCTGTTGCGACAAGTTATGTAATGGGAATTGAAGCGCCAATGAACTTCAAGCAGCCATTCCGGGCCCACAACTTGAAGGACTTCTGGAACCGTTGGCACATTACTTTGTCATTCTGGTTCCGTGACTACATCTTCATGCGCTTTGTCTTCATGATGATGAAGAAGAAAGTCATTAAGAACCGCATTACCATTTCAAACATTGCCTATGTCCTAAACATGTTTATCATGGGACTATGGCACGGTTTGACTTGGTACTATATCGTTTATGGACTTTTCCACGGTGTGGGCTTGATGGTCAACGACATGTGGCTTCGCTTTAAGAAGAAGCACCGTGACAAGATTCCACACAACAAGTTTACTGAATGGTTCGCGGTCTTCTTGACCTTCAACGTCGTTATGTTTAGTTTCTTGATTTTCTGTGGATTCTTGAATAAGTTCTGGTTTAACGGTAGTATGCAGTAACAGAAGGAGATTTAATTATGGATGTTAAAAAAGAAGTTTTGGATATTTTGAACGATATTATTGGTGAAGATGTTTCCGGCCAAATGGACGAAGACCTTTTCGATAGCGGTTTGTTGGATTCAATGGCAACTGTTGAATTGCTTTTGGACCTTGAAAACAAGTTCGGTATCCAAGCGCCTGTTTCAGAATTCAACCGTGATGACTGGAACACGCCAAACAAAATCGTGGCTAAAGTACAATCATTGATGGGATAAAACCATGTCGAACAGAAAGAAATTATGGTGGATATTTGGGCCGGTAATTATTGCCTTTGCCCTCGTTGGTGCGGTCTTCCTGTCACCATTTCCACTTACACATTTCAGTCAAACAGAATTGCGGAATGCGTCAGTGACTGCTACATCGAACATTATTAAGGGTGAAGCAGTTAAGACGGCAGCATTTTCGGACAAATCAACCCGCTATGTTCCTTTCTTCGGATCATCTGAATTACAGCGGTTTGATACGGCGAGTCCGGCTGTCTTGGCAAGCAAGTATAATCGTAACTACCGTCCTTTCTTTTTGGGACGGCCTGATACCAATTCGCTTGTTCATTTTTTGAGTATGCAGGAAATGCGTCCGGCTCTGCATAAGAAGCAGGCGGTCTATATCATTTCACCGCAATGGTTTATTCGAAATTTGGATCAGGATAAGCAGGTGAACCTGGCCTTTGAACAATACTATTCTCCGCTTCAAGCTGTGGAATGGTTGTTGAACATTGATAAGGTTACACCAACAGATCGTTACATTGCCGGTAATGTACTTCAACGTTCTCCAATCAAAAATAATTTGTACTATTCAAAATTGATTACTAAGATTAAGAACGGGCAAGAATTATCCGGTGCCGATATTTCCTCATTAAAGCTACAACAGCGGATTCTTTCTCGAGAAGATCAGTTCTTCACGAATTTCTCAGCCTTACAATCGTTGACTAACAACGCAAGTAACAGTGGTCACAGTTGGAACAGCAGTGTGGTACCAAATGAGAAGTTGTTGCCTGACGAATACAACCTTAAGGAAATTGAAAAGGTTGTTGACGAACAAGCAGCTTTGAACACGACTTCGAACCGTTTCTTGATTAAGAACAGTTTCTATAGAAGTAACGGACTTCAAAGAAAGTTGCCAAAGCCTGGCTTCCAAGTGGGTCCAAAGTACGATTATCGTCAATCTGCAGAATATGCGAATATGCAGGCTGTCTTGCAGCAGTTTAAGGATGAAGACACGGATGTACTCTTCATCATTACTCCGGTTAACAAGCGCTGGATTGACTATACTGGTTTGAGTCAAAAGAAGTATGACGAAGCGGCTGCCAAGATCAAGTATCAATTGCAGTCACAAGGCTTTAACAACATCGCTGACTTCTCTCGAGACGGTGGTAAAAAGTACTTCACTCAGGACACGATTCACATTGGTTGGCGCGGTTGGTTGACTGCTGATCAAAGCATTAACCCATTCCTTTCAAATGGCTATAAGCAGCCATCATACAAGATGAATAATCGTTTCTTGTCAGAAGATTGGCAGAACTATCTTCCAACAAGCACGAACATTGATTTTTCATAAGTTTTAAACAAAAGAGGACCATCACATTTTTGTGATAGTTTTCTTTTTTTTTGCTAAAATGAAGCTATGATAATCGGAATTGGCAATGATATGGAATCAATCAGCCGGGTCAAAAAAGTCCTCGAGCGACAGCCCGGTTTTTTGGACATGATTCTGACTCCAGCCGAAATTGCAGCAGCTAAAAAGCGCTCCGGCAAGCACTACTATGAGTTTGTGGCGGGGCGTTTTTCCGCGAAGGAAGCTTTTTCCAAGGCAACTGGGTACGGGATTGGTAAAGAGGTGCACTGGCATGACGTCAGCATTCTCAACGCCAGTAACGGGCGGCCAATTATTCGGGTGCGCAACTTTGCCTACCGGACGCACGTCGCCATCACGCACAGTGGTGACTACGTGAACACGATGGTTACGATTGAAAAATTAAGTAAATGGGACAAATTCCGACTCCGCTTCATGCGTGGCCGGGGGGTTATACTATGACAGCAACAGATTTATTAACTTTGCGACCAACTTGGATGGAAGTTGATTTGGAAGCCATTCAAACAAATGCGCTCAAAGTAATGAAGCACGCTGGTGCTAAGAATTTGATTGCCGTGGTAAAGGCCAATGCCTATGGCCACGATGTTAAAGCCGTTTCGCAGGCTCTTTGGCAAATTGGGGTGCGGCGTTTTGCCGTGGCAACAATTTTCGAAGGAATTACCTTACGTGAATATCTTCCCCAAGACGATGCCCGCATTATTATGTTAGGCGTCCAGCCTGCTGAGCATGCCGACTTGATGGTTAACTATCGTTTGGAACCAGCAGTTGGAACGACGGAATGGCTTGACCAGGCTGCCCAAGTTATCGGAGCTGGCCGGCCACCATTGCGCATTCAACTTGCTGTGGATACGGGCATGGGTCGCATGGGCGCCAATTCCGAGGAAGCGGTTAGCCAAATGTATCAACGAATCTTGGCTGACGAACATTTTGAACTGGGTGGGGTCTTCACTCATTTTGCTACGGCGGACGATCATAATCAGGCTTACTATGATGGGCAGCGAGAACGTTTCACGACCTGGGTTGAAAAAGCTGGCATTCCGCGCCGCTATTGGCACATGGCGAATTCTGGTTCGGCACTTTGGCACCCGGAACAGATTGATACCGAGACGATTCGGGTTGGCTCCGTTTTATATGGTTTTAATCCCGGTGCGCCAGAATTAAAGAGCCCGGTTGAACTACAGCCAGCGGCTGGCTTGTACAGCCGGTTGGGCTCGGTCCATGAATTGAAAGCCGGCGAGTCCGTTTCTTATGGAGCGACCTACACCGCTAAGGAAGATCAGTGGGTTGGAACGCTGCCAATTGGTTATGCTGACGGATACATTCGTCGTTTGGGCGGCATGAAAGTTTTAATTAATGGCCGGGTGGAACATGTAATTGGTCGGATTACCATGGACCAAATTATTGTTTCCCTGTCGCAGCCTGAAGAGGTTGGAACCAAGGTGACTTTGCTGGGCCGTGACGGTGACCAGGAAATTAAAATCGAGGATTTGGCAGAACATGCCGGCACAATTCCACACGAATTGTTGACGGAATTTTCTAGCCGTCTTCCTCGTATCATTAAATAACAAATAAAAAGTGCCTTAAGGCACGTACATAATAGGATTGAACATGAAGGAAAATTCAAAAGAAGTTCGACGCGGAGATGTTTTCTACGCCGACTTGAAGCAGGGAATTGGTTCTGAACAGAGCGGAATCCGTCCGGTTTTAATTGTGCAAAATGATGTTGGTAACCATAACTCCCCGACGACCATTGTAGTAGCGATTACGTCAAAAATTTCAAAGCCAAAGTTGCCTACGCACGTCTTGCTACCAGCGCACAAGGGCGGCATGAAGAAAGATTCCATTATTCTGGGTGAACAGATTCGCACAATTGATAAACGCCGCTTGCGTGACCGCATTGCCCACTTATCGGTTAATGATCCGGAAATTAAAGCCGTTGATCATGCCTTGAAAATCAGTATTGCTTTGGGGGTTTGCAAATGACAATAGTGATTCGACCAGCGGTACAAGCGGATTTAGCTCGCATGACGGCCATTTATAACCAAGCGATTGAACAGGGTTACATCACCGCCGATTTGGACTTGCAAACACCCGAAGAAAAGCAGGATTGGTTTGACTTCCATCACGACAACAAGCGTTTTCCACTTTTCGGTGTTTATCAAGATGATAAGCTGCTGGGCTACGGCTACTTGGGACCTTTCAACGACCGTAAGGGTTACGAAATGACGGCGGAAGTTACTTACTATCTAGATTTTGAAGCACGCGGGCATGGCTTGGGCACTAAGATTTTAAAGTACTTGATGGACTATGCCAAAAGTGTTGATATTAAGGTCTTGGTCGCTTTGGTTTATGCTGGCAATGATGCCAGTATTGGCTTACTGAAGAAATTTGGTTTTGAAACTTGGGGCGAACTACCTGAAATTGGACAGGCAAAGGACGGCCGCTTAATGTCCTTGGATTACCTTGGCAAGCACTTGCTTTAAAGTAGTCTTAATCTAGGCCGCCTATACTGACCTCAGGTAAACGAAAGAGAGAATGTAGTATGGCAAAAGCAATTAAAATTTTACTTGTAGAAGACGACGTCAACTTGGCGAATAACATCGAAGGGTTCTTGCAGGACTTTTCCGATGTGACTTTGGTTTCGGATGGTTTAGACGGCGAATTCGAAGCCCAAGAAGCGCCTTATGATTTGATTATTTCGGATTTGATGTTGCCTGGTGAAACGGGACTCGAATTGATTAAGAACATTCGTGAGGCCCACAATGAAACACCGGTCTTGATTTTAACGGCGAAGACTTCGCTCGATGATAAAATCGAAGGTTTCAACGTTGGAGCCGATGACTACTTGACCAAGCCCTTTCACCGTGAAGAGTTGTTGGTCCGCGTAAAGGCTTTGTTGCGCCGTTCCGGCGTTTATTCGGAAGATAACACGATTACGGTCGGGGATGTCATGATTAACTTGGAAAACCGTGGCGTGCAAGTTCACGGGAAGCCGGTTAAGTTGGTCGGTAAGGAATTCGATATTTTGACCTACCTGGCCCAAAACAAGAACATCATCGTGACCCGTGATCAGATTTTTGACCGAGTTTGGGGTATCGATTCCGATACCACCATCAACGTGGTCAACATTTACTTGAACAACTTGCGCCGTAAGTTGGAAGCCGTTGGGCAAAACGGTTTGATCAAGACGCTGCGTAACATTGGATTTATTTTAGAGGTACCCGATGCCAAGGATAATCAATCGCAAACAACAGATTAAGGGTTTCTTTGCCCTAGCCTTCGGCTTTATGGTCATCTTCTCCTTCTTGGCGGGTCTGATTTACTGGAATTACGTTAATTCGATTTATTCGAATACTGATAAGGCCTTAACGTCACTAGGTGTTGAACTTGAACAGTTGGGAAAGGTTGAAAACAATGTCCCAGTTGATAGTGAGTTCAAAAAACATCCTATTCCGAATGCAACCGATGGTTATCGTCTTAACTTTATTTATTTTGATGATAATAATAAACAAATTATTGTTCCCAATGGGGATGTGGCTCCAGATGGCCAAATTGGCAGGCCTCGAATTAAAGTAGATTTTAATACATCATTTTTGGGTAATGGGCCCTTTAACGTTAAGACCGGGCACGGATTTATTCGTGTCTTAGCAATAAAATACAAAAAATCAATTAACGTTATTGACTATAATGGTAAGTTACACCACGCTAAAAAGGCATATGCGTTTATCGACGCCACCGACACCGTTATCAATCTTCGTCACTTCCAAGAATTGATTGCCTGGTCATTTGGCTTTGCCTTCCTGATTTCATTGCTCTTCGCCTACTTCATCAGTCGCATGAACATGCGGCCAATTTTGAAGGCCTGGCAGCAGCAACAGGATTTCGTCAACAATGCTGCTCACGAATTGCGGACGCCGATGTCAGTTATTCAAGGTAAGCTGGAAACGATGTTGACCAAGCCTAGTTCAACGGTGCGTGATGAATCGGAAGCGATTATTTTGTCCCTTTCCGAAGTTCGCCGTTTGAGTTCCTTGACCGATAACATGTTGACGCTGGCTAAGACCGGTTCCAACATGACTAAAATCGTGAAGGAAGAAACCGATATTGCGGCCTACCTACAAAAGATTATTGCGCCATACGAGGAAATGGCCGAATTTGACGAAAAGTCAGTTGACCTTGATGTCGAAGTTAATCGTCCCGTGCCCGTTGACCGCAAGCGAATTCACCAATTGATGGTCTTGCTCTTGGACAACGCGCTCAAGTATTCTGATGCGGGCGCATCTGTAAAGGTGACGGCACGAACGGAAAAGAACCGCCTGGTTTTGACGGTTGCTGACACAGGTCGCGGAATCTCTAATGCAGCTAAGAAGCACGTCTTTGACCGCTTCTACCGTGAAGACAAGACTGGAAACCGTGAAACGGGTGGAACCGGACTCGGCCTGTCGATTGCCGAGTGGATTGTTTTGGCCCATGGCGGAAAGATTACTGTCGCAGACAACCAGCCACGTGGTACAATTTTTAAAGTGGTTTTGCCAATTTAAAAGTTAAACAAGGATTATTTCAATGAAAGCAAAAATGCTCACTTGGATAAAATCAAATAAGTGGCTCGTGATGGGCTTGGTTGCCGCCTTAATGGGGGCTTTCATCGTTTTCACCGGTATTCAGCCCAATTCCTGGTACCAGCAGCGCTTGAGCCGTTCTTCTCGCACCAACGCTGCGGGAACGACCACGATTGCCAAAACGGCCTACACCAGCAATGAAAAGGGCGTTCAGGCTTATAAGAAGGTTTTGCCGTCTGTGGTAACGGTGCAAAACTTGCAGAAAACCGCTTCCTTATCACAAGGAGCGGATGCTGTTTTGAACCAAAATAAGCAAAATCAGAACGGCGATTCCCTGCAAACGGCAGCGGAAGGTTCCGGTGTTGTTTACAAGGTTCAAAATGGGTACGCCTACATCGTAACCAATAATCACGTGGTTGAAGGTTCAGCCGCCATTCAATTGGTGACTTACCAAGGAAAGAAGATTCAGGCCGAAGTAACTGCTACGGACGCCATCCACGATTTGGCCATTGTGAAGGCAAAGACGAACGAGTTGAAATCCGTCGCTTCCTTTGGATCGGTCAAGAACATCAAGTCCGGTCAAAAGGTCTGGGCATTGGGCTCACCACTCGGGTCAGAATATGCTTCTTCAATGTCTTCTGGAATTATCTCGGCCCCTCGCCGTGAGCTTTCCGCCGAAGACACCGGTTCATCGGCTTTGACAGCCATCCAAACCGATGCGGCCATCAACCCGGGTAACTCAGGTGGGGCTTTGATTAACTCCTCTGGGGATGTCATCGGGATTAATTCATCGAAGATCTCG
The DNA here is from genome assembly GCF_963930865.1 of Eupransor demetentiae. NCBI lineage: Bacteria > Bacillati > Bacillota > Bacilli > Lactobacillales > Lactobacillaceae > Eupransor > Eupransor demetentiae. The sequence goes on from NZ_CAWVOH010000002.1 coordinate 244,000, forward strand.
GCCGCAAGTAACGGCACCAACATCGAAGGAATCGGCTTTGCCATTCCAATCGATATCGTCCAGGACTTTATTTCACAAAATAATCAGTAAAAAAGGAGCGCGGGCTCCTTTTGTTTTGCTTGGGAGAATAGTAAAGGATAGTAAAAAAGCAAGAAGCTTAGCTTCTTGCTTTTTCGATTAATCTAACGTACTGTGATACCAGTCTAGAATTTCTTGTGGGGTTAGGCGTTCGCCATGGCCGATTTGTGCGACCTTTTCGCCGTCCTTAAAGAGGACGAAGGAAGGAATGCCGCGGAGGCCGTACTTCTTGGCAACTTCAAGGTTGTCATCGCGGTCGGCGTCAAACCAGTTGGCTGTCTTGCTGACTTCATCCTTAATTCCTTGGACGAAAGGCTTGATAACCTTGCAATCACCACACCAGTCGGCTGACAGGAACATCAAGTTCCGGCCGGGCTTATCGATATTTTCTTGGACAACTGCGTCCGAATTCTTTTCAGGTTGATAGAGCATAATTCTGCCTCCTTGACCCATATTTTAGCAGAGTTTAGTAAATCGGTCTAGTTGTAATCGCATTGAAACGAGAGGGTAACCGCATGAAGATTTCTGAATATTACCAGTCTAACGAGACACCGGTACTTTCATTAGAGTTGAACTTAAAAAATGGTCTAGATGACCAAACCATTGCGCAGCTCCAACACTGTCAACAAGTTACCTACTTCTCGCTAGTTAATCACAGCGACACCATGGAAGCTTGGTCGGAGAAAATTCGCCAAGCAGGCCAAATCCAAGCAATCCTGCAAAAGCCCGTCCTGCTGCATTTTCCAGCAGCCGGATTGACCGAAGATAACTTGTCCCAGTTAAAACAAGAACTGCAAGTCGCCCACATTGAAAACCTACTCGTTCTTCGAGGCGACGGCTGGCGGCCATCTCACAACTACAAAACACCGGACCTTCTGGCGGCTCTAGCACAGGACTTTGACTTAGCTGCCACCATTAATCCCGGTGCGCCCACCGAAGAAATTATCATCGATGCCCAGCGCAAACAAAGTGCGGGTGCATCCTACTTGATTAGCCAAGCCTTTTTTGACAATGCTGAATTTGACCGGACGCAACATGTATTAAAAGCAGCGGATTTGAATTTGCCACTTGTCGCTGGTCTCTTTTACTTTCCCAGCACAGATGACTTTCAAGCTTTGATGGCCCGTTTCAAGATGACTGAGGAAAAGTACGATTATCCGGCGCACTTTTTCACACAGGTTGAAACGCTTAAAAGTGCTGGCATTCATCTTTTTGCTCCGCATCCTGACCAGAAAATTTGGAATTGGTTACAGTCTGATTACAAGGGTCACAAAAGCCTCTAATTGCTTTTGTTATCGTAATAAAAGGGGTAGAATAGTCTGGAATAACAAGTTTTGAGGAGAATATCGATGTTTCGTATGCTAAAACGTCTGATCATCGGAAAGCCGTTGAAGACGCTTGATGAGGGGGGCCAGTCCCTGACGAAGTCGAAGGCTTTGGCCTTGCTGTCATCTGATGCCCTATCATCAGTTGCTTATGGTACTGAATCAATCACGGCCGTGCTGGTTACGGCCGGTGCTGCCGCTCTTTGGTTGCAGATCCCGATTGCCGCCATCATCTTGATTTTGCTGGCCGCAATTGCCTTGTCTTACCGACAAATCATTCACGCCTACCCATCTGGGGGAGGGGCTTATGCCGTTGCTTCTAAAAACTGGGGGCCTAACGCTGGTCTGGTAGCCGGTGGTTCGCTGCTGGTCGACTACATGCTGACCGTGGCCGTTTCGGCCTCATCTGCAGCGGATGCCATCACGGCGGCCGTGCCCGCTTTGTTGCACTATACGGTGCCCATTTCCGTCATCATCATTATCTTGCTGACGACGATGAACTTGCGTGGTTTGAGTGAAAGTGCCAACTTCTTGATGGTGCCGGTTTACTTCTTTATCGTGGTCATGGCCATCACGGTTGCTTGGGGTGTTTTCCAAGCTGCTACTGGTCAGCTACCATACCACGCTGCTGCTAAGTTAGGAACTGATTTCTCCGGCTTGACGGTAATCTTCTTCTTGCGGGCCTTCTCATCCGGTTCATCATCATTGACCGGTGTCGAAGCCATTTCCAACGCGGTGCCAAACTTTAAGGAACCAAAGGAAAAGAATGCCGCTGCCACGCTATCGATCATGGCGATCATCCTGGGTATTTTCTTCTTTGGAATTACCTACTTGTCATACTGGATGGGTGTGACGCCAAACAGTCATTCAACGGTCTTGTCACAAATCGCGGCAAACACCTACGGTGGTCATAACCTTGGCTTTTATATCGTGCAGTTGGCAACCGCTTTGATTTTGGCCGTTGCCGCTAACACTGGTTTCTCAGCCTTCCCTGTCTTAGCCTTGAACTTGGCCAAGGATAAGTATTTGCCACACCTTTACATGGATCGTGGTGATCGTTTGGGCTATTCTAACGGAATTCTTTCCCTTTCCGTGGGAGCCATCATCTTGACCATGATTTTCCATGGTAATACGGATGACTTGATTCCTTTGTATGCTACCGGTGTCTTCGTGCCATTTACTTTGTCACAGTCCGGTATGATTGTGCACTGGAACCGTAACCGCCCTAAGGGCTGGATTTTCAAGGCGATGATTAACTTCGTCGGAGCCTTCATGTCTGGTGGCTTGGTCCTTGTGCTCTTCTTGACGCGTTTCAACCACGTTTGGCCTTATGTCATCATTATGCCCTTGGTTTTGGCGATGTTCTTCAAGATTCACAAGCACTACGTCAGCATCGGAAAGCAGCTGCGCTTGCAGTACGTCGATAATCCCGACGTTTTGCGCCACAAGTACGACGGTGCGACTGTCATCGTGCTGGTTTCAAACATGACCCGCGTGACTTCTGAAGCCATCGACTATGCCCAGTCAATTGGGGATAAGGTCGTGGCCATGCACGTTTCCTTTGATATTAATCCGCAAAAGGAAGCCAAGACGGAAGCGCAGTTCAAGGAAGACTTCCCGGATGTCCGTTACGTCGACGTCCACACGTCTTACCGTTCGATTATTCGTCCGGTCACTCGTTTCGTGGCCAAGGTTGCTAAGCAGTCCAAGACGATTAACAACTCCGTGACCGTCATCGTGCCACAGTTCGTGCCAAAGAAGCCATGGCAAAATATTTTGCATAACCAAACTTCCTTCCGCTTGCGTACGGCCTTGTCGGCGATGGATGATATTTCCATTTCGACTTATTACTATCATTTGTCTGAGTAAATTAGATTTGAAAAGCGAAGCCCACGGGCTTCGCTTTTTTGACTCTCAAATTCATTGGCGTATCATTTTTGATATATAAAACGTTGCCAAGAAGGAGAAAATCATGGCCACACCGATGGAAATTATTAACAATCCCTTTTTGAATAAGGGGACTGGCTTTACGAAGAAAGAGCGCGCCGAATTGGGCTTGACCGGCTTGATTCCGCCACAAGTGCAAACGATTCAGGAGCAGGCCGACCAAGCTTATGCTCAGGTGCAAAGCAAGGGCAACGACCTGGAGAAGCGCCTCTTCTTGATGCAAATCTTTAACACCAATCACACTTTGTTCTACTATCTTTTCAGTCAGCACGTGGTTGAATTCATGCCAATCGTCTACGACCCAACCATCGCCGACTCAATCGAAAATTACAGTGAGCTCTTTGTCGATTCACAAAATGCGGTTTACCTCTCAATTGATGAGCAGGACGACTTGGAAGGGACTTTGAAACGTGCCGCAGCGGGGCGCGACATTAAAATCATTGTTGTGACCGACGGCGAAGGAATCCTTGGTATCGGTGACTGGGGCACCAACGGGGTCGATATTTCCGTTGGAAAACTGATGGTTTATACCGCCGCGGCCGGGATTAATCCGGAAAACGTCCTTCCTGTTGTTTTGGACGTGGGAACCAACCGTGAAAGCCTGTTGCAGGACCCAATGTACTTGGGTAACAAGCACAAGCGTGTCCGTGGCGACGAGTATGACGCCTTCGTCGATAAGTTTGTCGCTGCAGCTTTGTCAGCCTTTCCGGACCTCTACTTGCACTGGGAGGACTTTGGCCGCATGAACGCCGCCAAGATTTTGAAGAAGTACCAGAACAAGATTACGACCTTCAACGATGATATCCAGGGAACGGGAATCATCACGCTGGCCGGGATTATCGGCGCTTTGAAAATCAGCAAGCAGCGCTTTACTGACCAAACATATCTCTGCTTTGGCGCCGGTTCAGCCGGTGCTGGCATAACAAACCGAATTTTCGAGGAAATGGTCCAAGAAGGTTTGTCGGAAGATGAAGCGCGTAAGCACTTCTACATGTTCGATAAGCAGGGCCTTTTGTTCGATGACATGGACGATTTGACGCCGGAGCAGAAGCCTTTTGCACGTAAACGTTCGGAATTTGAAAATGCCAATCAGTTGAAGGACTTGTTGTCCGTGGTCAAGGCTGTTCACCCAACAATTTTGGTCGGTACGTCAACTGTGCCAGGTTCCTTCACCGAAGAAGTTGTCCGCGAAATGGCCGCCCACACGGAACGCCCAATTATTTTCCCATTGAGTAATCCAACGCGCTTGGCCGAAGCTAAGGCGGAAGACTTGTTGCAGTGGACCGACGGGAAGGCCTTGATTGCCACCGGTATTCCGGTCAAGCCAATCGAGTACAAGGGCGTGACTTACCACATCGGCCAGGCCAACAACGCCTTGATCTATCCTGGATTAGGACTCGGCGTCATTGCCTCAAGTGCCAAGGTCTTGAACGACGAAATGATTTCCGCCGCCGCGCACTCACTCGGTGGCATCGTTGACCCAAGCGAGCAGGGCGCCGCCGTCTTGCCACCCGTCTCCAAGCTGACCGAATTCTCCGAACTTGTTGCCATCGCCACTGGCCAAAGCGCCATTGACCAAGGCATTACCAAGGATGAAGTTGGTGATGTGAAGCAGGCGATTGCTGCGATGAAGTGGGTACCAGAGTATTGATTGAATGGAATGGGAAAAAGCTCACCCGGTGGGGGTGGGCTTTTTTGTGTTAAACGATTTTAATACGTATGAAATACCGTTGAAAAAGAGTGATGATACTCTGTTTTTATACAGGTAAGAACGGGGATAAGTTATGCATAAAAATACAAAAGTTATTTCGATTACTTTAGGCGCCGTCATTTTGGGAATCGTATTAATCGGTTGGTTCCGTGCGACACCGCATTCGATGACAACCGAAGAACAATTTCAACATTCTGATTGGACTTTAACTACGCCTTCTGGTGACTATATTAGTAATGTAATCTTTAGTCGAAATAAGGTGCGGATTGCTGGAAAGCGCTATACTTACAATTTCGATTCTAATTATGATCAGCAAAAGACCAGTAAGGATTCTACCAAAAAGCCACAAGGAACTTTGTCAATTTCTACAGGAAAATATGCTGGATCTTACATTGTTGAGATGGATGCCACTGATTATGATTTGGTTCAAGACGGACAGATTAAATATATTCTGAAGGCTAAATGATTTGTATGTAAAAAGCACTTCGCGGATGCGGGGTGCTTTTTGTCTGGTATGTATGCAGTAAGATTGGGAAAGTATGAGTTGAAAAATAAAAAAATAATCATTTGTGGAGGTTTATCGCTACATGTTCGTTGTAGAACATACTCTTCAGTTGTAGAATAATTCTAAACAATTGTTGAAATTGATTATGAAATGAGAAGGTCATGAGCAAGTACTATACTTTTAAAATTAATGTGGGGCCCGATATTTTAAAACTTTATCGCCATAATATGGATCAACTGAGAAGTTTTGTTATTCCAAATGCTCTCGGAGAGGTTTTTACTTTTGAAGAAATTGAAAGTAAAGAAATTATGAAATATGTGTCCTCAAAGCAACATAGCAAAACAGATATACTTGATTCTGCTGTCTATAAAAAATTTATTTCATTGACTAAAAAATTAGAACTTGAGTATAGAAAGGTTGCTGAAGAATATGAAAATACGGGCAGAGTTGTCTATGAACCAGATTTTTTAAAGTCTGCAGACGATGCAAACCAAGCTCTGAAACAACTTCAACAAGATTTTATAGAATTGGATGGTGCTAAGAATATTTCTAATGATGATGTTGATGAAGGGTTATTATTTCGCGTTGGAACAGGGGTTCGCTGTTTACAGGGTAGTCGTAAGGTAAAGCTGTTTTTAAAAGATATGTCTGACGAGTCACAGAATAAACAGAATATGTTTTATTATGACAAGAGGAATGAGTATATTTACCTTTCCACAGATCTAGGTGAAAATCAAGTATTAAGACAAGTTAAAGTAATAGAGGAGACAGTTAATCATAGTGCTTATCGTTTAAATATTGGAGAAATTACGATTAACCCTGTTTCAGATAGCGTGCGAATAAGTGGAAACTATTCTTCACTTACTCTTGTATACTCCTATCCTAATGGTCGAGAAAAGGATGCTGATGATCGTGATGCCGCATTGAGTTTGAAAAAAACTGGTGCAATAAGGAAGGAGGAAAAATTTATTATGCCCGCTGACGAAAAGTTTCCTAACGAAATAATCAACGATATCACGGGTGGAATGTCTTCAGACGGTTACCTAAAAGATATAAAGCATGGTAAGAAAAGTATTGTCAAATGGATGATTAAAATTTCAGAACTAGTAATCCCAGGAGTAATTGATGATAAAAAATGATATAGAATCTTCTCCGATTAAAATACTTTGGCTATCCAGAAAAGCGACCATATGCCGAACGTTAAATATTTTTATTTATTTTTTAGGATTTGCTTTTATTTATTTTGTTTGTTCGCGTCCGCAAACATTTATGTATAGCAAGAATTTGACTATTTTTTCTTTTTTTGTGGTATCAGTTACAGGACTATCGTTTAGTTCCACTTTAATATTGGCAGCGCGAAATATATTCAAAATAAAAGAGTTAGCTACAATATACGAATTTAAACCATCAGCTTATTATAATTTTGTTGGTCCTTTTGTTTTCACGGCATTGATTTGGGCATTATTAGGCATTGTTTCTGTAATTTGCGGTGCATTTTGTTTGCCCAATTATGTGATTAGGTTCGTTTTATCGTTAAATATAGTTTTATCTTGTTTGGGAATTGTTAATTTATGTTCTTTGTTAGTTACTAATATCCAGGAGCTTAGCAAGGCTACTGGAAGAGAAATAAAAAAAGAGATGAGGTGAAGAATGGAAGAATTTGAGAGTTTAGAAAGAAAATTGAATGAAAAGGGAGTTATATTTAATAGAGCGGATGAAATACTGAATGCTGATCTCACGGAGATTGATGGCGTTGAATGGAAGACCAAGTATTATCGTTGTTATAAAAATGATCAATCAAATGACTGGGAAAATATTCCTGAAAAAATAACTGCAGATTGTTTCGTCTTTTCGAGGCCGATTAATGACTATCGTTCGTTTGTTGAGCAAAAATTTAACGAAAACTGGTCGTCATATTGTAAGGAAATCGAGTCTGATATACAATCGTCTGAAAATGTTAAGCAATTTGGCAGAACTTTTTTTAATAAATCGGTAAAAAGCGGAAGTGATTTTTTCTCTTTGAGTCCCATTAAAGATAAGGATGGGAATTACTATTTATACATCAATGGAGGAAATCACAGAATAGCCTTTTTATGTTGGATAGGTTTTGAATTTGATAAAAATAATTTAATGAATAAACTTAGAGAGATTAATAAGTTCTGCTAATAAGGATCTACTGATTAACGATATGTAAAAATCAATCGAGTAAAAAGCACCCCGCATATGCGAGGTGCTTTTCCTTTACCTTAAAACGTCTCCGCCGGAACCTTTTCCAACCTTGCTGTCCAGTCAACGTCTGGATACTTGCGTTCCAGCGCCGTGGCGAGGACGCGCTTGGCGAGGTTGCCGTTGCGGGTGAAGATGGGGCCGTGGAAGTAGGAGCCATAGACGTTGTGATAAATCACGCCTTCGCTGCCGTCCTGGCCGTTGTTTCCTTCACCTTGCACAACTTTACCGAGGGCGCGTTCGCCCTTGCCGAGGAAGGTGCGGCCCTGATGGTTTTCAAAGCCGTGATATTCTTCGCCGGTTTCGTTGTTCTTGATAGTGATGTTACCAGTCAGGCGCTTGCCCTTCTTTTCGGTCACCTGGTCGTCGGTCATGTTGGTCGTGTAGTGATCCATGACCCCGATGCCGTCGACCTTTTTGCCGTCGGCCATTTCCATGTAGTGCCCAAGCAGTTGGAAACCGCCACAGACTGCCAAGAGGGGACCATCGTTTTCGATGTAGTCCTTGATTTGTGCGGACTTGCTCTTCAAATCGTTAGCGACGATGGTTTCTTCATAATCCTGGCCACCGCCGAACAACACGAAGTCGTACTTGGAAGCGTCGAACTTGTCGCCTAGGGAAACCAAGTGAACGTCGACATCCACACCGATTTTATCAGCGTAGTACTTCAAGGCGATGATGTTGCCGTAATCGCCGTAGGTATTCATCAAGTCCCCGTAAAGGTGGGCGACTTCCAAAGTGTACTCAGCCATTAGTATTCCTCCTTGACGTAACCCTTGCTACGGAGCAATTCGCGTAGCTGCAACATAGCCGTATAAGTGGCCGCGATGTAGACCTTCTTGGTTGGCATGGCTTCAATTGCTGGCAAAACCTCGTTCAAATCAGGATAAGAACCAGCCAAATTAAAGCCGGCCATCTTCAGGCGGACGGTGATGTCCTTATAACGCTGACCACCGGTTGCAATCGCCTTAAGCGGCGCATCGTGCAAGCGCTCGAACTCGGCATCCCAAATCCAAGAGGTGTCGATACCGTCGGCATAATTAGCGTTTAGCAGCGTAATCAATGAGAAAGGTTGATCATCAGTCATCATCATGTCGATGACGGTGTTGGTTCCAACCGGATTCTTAATCAAGAGAATCGTGATTTCTTTGTCGCCAATCTGAATCGTTTCCTGGCGGCCGAAAATCTGAGCGTTGGATTCGAAGGCTTCCTTGATTTTCTCAGGCGCAACATCGAATTCACGACCGACACCAAAGGCTGCTAAGGCGTTATAAATGTTGTACAAACCACCGATTTCGATCCGTAGCGGCGTGCCGTCGATGCTGAATTCAGAGTAGTGCGGCGTCAACTTATCCAAGCTGGTGACTTGGTACTTGAGTTCCGGACGCTTGAAGTCGTCGGTCACGGAGAAGTAGTCGCCCAAGTTGGCATAAGTGATGAAGTGGTAGTGCAAAACGGAGTGGTCCGTTGGCGACAAGATTCCATCGGTGTTGTTGGGCGCCTTTAAGTCTTTATAATCTTCGGGCTTGACGTTATTGAAACCGTAGTAAACCCGCTTGTTGGGGAAGCTACCGCGCGCAAAGATGGGCGAATCGCCGTTGGTCAAAACCGTGGCGTTGGGCGCCAGCTGAATCCCGGCTTCAATCTTTTCGTAAGTGGTATAAATTTCACCGTAGCGGTCCAATTGATCGCGGAAAATGTTGGTCAAGACGAAAAGCTTGGGCTGGATGGCTGCAGCGATGGCTGCCACGTTGGCTTCGTCGACTTCCAGTACGGCGACGGGCTTTTTGCCGTTGGGCGAGGGAGCAATCTTAGTCGTCAATAAGGTTCCAGTAATTCCTTGAACCATGTTAGAACCAGATGGATTGGTCAAAACGGAGTAACCACCAGCCTTCAAGACACGGGTGATGAGGGCGGTCGTCAAGGTTTTACCATTGGTTCCCGTTACAATAATTAAGTCATAATCGTGCTCCAGAGAGTGGAGGACGTTCGGATCGATTTTAACGGCCAGCTTACCGGGCAGGCTAGTTCCACCACGGTGCAAAAGGTCGTGTAGGAACCAGTGACTAGACTGGGCGGTCAACTGAGCGATTTTGCTTCTAAATGTCATCATTAACCTCTTTCATTGGCTACTATTTTACCATGAAAAGCGGGGATTGCGGGACTGGTCCGGTCGAGTTTTTGCCCTAATCTTGCTATAATGAAAAAGATTGAAAGAAGAGGGTTTGGCATGGCACAGTTATACTTTGAATACGGCGCAATGGGCTCCGGTAAGTCGATTGAAATCTTGAAGGTGGCTCATAATTATGAGAGTCAGGGCCGCCGTGTGCTGGTCATGACGCCTTTGGTCGATGACCGTTACGGTGTCGGCAAGGTCACGAGTCGAATTGGTCTATCTCGACCTGCCGAAGTGATTAACCCTGACGATAATTTGTATGACATCATTGATGCTACGCGTGATGGGGATTTGGCGGCGGTTTTGATTGATGAAGCCCAGTTCTTGTCGACTGAGCAAGTCGACCAATTGGCTTATGTCGTGGACCAGTTTAATATTCCAGTTATGACCTTTGGCTTGAAGCAGGACGCCTTTAACCACTTATTTGAAGGGTCCAAGCGCTTGCTGGAAGTGGCTGATAAGCTGGAAGAAATGAAGACGATTTGTTCCTTCTGCGGTAAAAAAGCGACGACCCAATTACGTATTATTAATGGGGAGCCCCAGTACGAGGGTTCACAGGTCTTTATTGGCGGCGATGAAGCTTACATCCCCACTTGCCGCTATCACTGGTACCATCCCATTCTCGAAAAAATTAAGAAGATGTGAGGCAGTCAATGGATCCGATTTTCCAACAATTACAGGCGGTAGTTGACCGCTACGATGAATTAAATCAGATGCTCGCCGACCCCGCTGTGATGGGCGATTCCCAGCACTACATGGAGCTTTCCAAGGAAGCCGGTAGTATTCGCAGCACGGTCGAAACTTTTAAGCGCTATGAAAAGGTGATTGATGGTTTGCAGGAGGCCCAAACCTTGCTGGGCGACCCCGAAATGGGTGATTTGGCTAAGGAAGATTTGGCCGCTTTAAAGCCGGAAAAAGAAGAGCTGGAAGAACAGCTCAAGGTTTTGATGCTGCCCAAGGACCCCAACGATGACAAGAACATCATTATGGAAATCCGTGGGGCTGCTGGTGGGGATGAATCCTCGCTCTTTGCGGCTGACTTGCTGAACATGTACCGTCGTTACGCCGAAAGTCAGGGCTGGCAGGTCCAAATTGTCGATGAAACGACGACGGAAGTCGGCGGTTATAAGGAAGTTGTCTTGATGATTGTCGGCGACCGGGTCTTTTCTAAGTTGAAGTTTGAATCTGGTGCTCACCGCGTGCAGCGTGTGCCCCAAACCGAGACGCAGGGCCGCATTCACACCTCGACCACGACGGTCGGGGTCATGCCCGAATTCGAAGAAGTCGATGCAGAGGGCTTGATTGATCCCAAGGATGTTCGTGAGGATGTTTTCCGTGCCTCTGGAGCCGGTGGTCAGCACGTTAACAAGACTTCTTCGGCCATTCGTTTGACCCACGAGCCAACGGGTATCACGGTTTCCATGCAGGACGAACGCTCCCAGCAGCAAAACCGTGCTCGCGCTTGGAAGATTTTGAACGCCCGAATTTATGATCACTTTGCTCAGCAAAATGAAGCGGAGTATGCCGCGCAACGTAAGACGGCGGTTGGTTCGGGTGCCCGTTCGGAACGTATTCGAACTTATAATTTCCCGCAAAACCGCGTTACCGATCACCGCATTGGGCTAACGATTAACAAGTTGGACCGGATTATTAACGGGGAACTGGAAGAAATTATTGACGCACTTGTTTTGGCTGAACAGACGGCCAAGTTGGCGGAGTTAAAGCAATGAGTGCGGCTGTGCCCAAAATCTCATTTTTAGAAGCCCGCAAGTGGGCTCAGCAGGAACTAAGGGCTGCTGGCAAGTGGGACGACGATATGGCCGACAACCTGGACTTTCTCTTGTCCGGGGCGATGGGTTGGAATTACGGCATGCTGCGCGCCAATATCACGCGAATGCTACCGGAAAATTTGGCCCAGGTCTGGCCCAGCTGGGTTGCCGCCTTGCTGACAGGTCGGCCACCGCAGTACATTTTGGGCTCCGCGCCCTTTTATGGTCGTGAATTCCAAGTTGATGAGCGGGTGTTGATTCCCCGTCCCGAGACCGAGCAGCTAGTCGAGTGGATTTTGGCTGACTTGAAGGAGCGTGCCGCTGGTCCGATTGATGTTCTTGATATCGGAACCGGTTCGGGCGCCATTATGTTGACCTTGGCCTTGGAAAACAAGGCTGTCCAGGGGGTTGCTTCCGATATTTCCTTGGATGCCTTGGCCCTAGCGGGGCAGAATCTACGCGCCTTTAACTTAGGCGAACGGGTGGAGTTACGGCCTTCGGATGTCTGGGAAAATTTGACGGGCGAGACCTTTAATATCATCGTGTCCAATCCGCCCTACATTGCGCCGGATGACCCCGAAGTTGATGACTCAGTTAACGCCTATGAACCGCATCAGGCCCTCTACGCCGATGAGCAAGGCTTGGCGATTTACCGTGAGATTGCGGCAGGCTTAGCTGACCATCTTAAGGCTGGCGGTGCTGCTTATTTTGAAATTGGTTATACCCAGGGGCCGGCCTTGCTAGAGTTATTCCAGCAGGCAGTTCCCGACGCAGAGGTCAGCTTAAAACAAGATTTTGCCGGTTTGGACCGGATGATTCGAGTGAAATTACATGCAGACAAAGAAGTACGCTAACAAAGAAGAAGATTTACAGGAGGCCGCCAAGGACTTGCGCGATGGCGAAGTGGTGGCCTTTCCGACTGAAACGGTTTATGGTCTGGGCGCGGATGCAACCAATGACGAGGCGGTGAAGAAGGTCTTCACGGCCAAGGGCCGTCCCGCTGACAACCCTTTGATTATGACGGTGTCCGACCCCAAAATGTTGGATGATTTTGTGACGGTTAGTCCGGCCGCACGGGGACTGATGGCCAATTTCTGGCCCGGTTCCTTGACCATTATCTTGCCAATTATTCCTGACCACGTGTCCATGCTGGTGACGGGTGGCTTGCAAACGGTGGCCTTTCGTTTGCCAGATAATGCCGTCACGCGGGAATTGATTTCCTTGGTGGGCAAGCCTTTGGTCGGCCCTTCGGCCAACACTTCGGGCAAGCCATCACCAACGACGGCCCAGCACGTTTGGCATGATATGAAGGGTAAGATCGCCGGCATCGTTGATGACGGACCGACGCAGGTCGGGGTGGAATCGACGGTGATTGACATGTCAACGGATCAACCAACGATTCTGCGCACGGGTGCCGTCACGCAGGAAGAACTGGAAAAGGTGCTAGGCGAAAAAGTTTTGGATGCCACTTCGACGACTTCCTTGGCTGCGACACAAGCGCCCAAGGCACCGGGGATGAAGTACCGTCACTACGCACCGGATAAGCCCGTCGTCATGTTTGACCCCTTGGACTTGTCCGACTTGGTTGCCAAGATTAACCATGATGAAGTCGTGATGGGCTCGGATCCAATCTTGAAGTCGGCGAACCTGCCTAAGGAACAAACTTGGTCCTTGGGACCAGACGTCCGTTCCGCAACGGAACAACTTTTTGCCGGTCTGCGCTACTATGATGATCAGCCGAACGTGACGAAGATTTATGTCGAACGGATGCCGGAAGTGGGTCTGGGCAAGGCCTATAACAACCGTCTGGGCAAGGCCAGCGGAAACCAACTTTTCCAAGCCTGACCAATTCCGGAAAATTAAATAATGTAATCGGTTACATTTTCGTTTTTTATGTTATGATAGTAGGCGAGGAAGCCCATAGTGATACGGGTTTAATCGATAGTCGCTTGAAATGTTGTAAGCGCTTTGCTAAAATGTAGACAAATAGATGTCGAGCTCAAAGGAGAAGATAAAATGGCTGTAACAAAGGATTTTAACATCATCGCTGAAACTGGTATTCACGCCCGTCCAGCTACTTTGTTGGTTCAGGCAGCTTCAAAGTACGTTTCAGACGTAACCTTGTCTTACCAAGGTAAAGAAGTCAACTTGAAGTCCATCATGGGTGTTATGTCACTCGGCGTTGGTCATGGTGCGGATGTTACCATTAAGGCTAACGGTAAGGATGAAAAGGACGCTTTGGAAGCTATCACGAAGGTGATGGAAGACGAAGGCTTGGCTAAGTAAGTCACTCCTTTATAATATGAAGTTTAGGGCCGCGCTGAGCGGCTTTTTTGCTGTCCTAATCGTGGTAAAATGAAATTATGAAAATTCTAGCAATCGATACTTCTAACCAGCCCTTGGTCGTCAGCCTCGCTGAAAATGACAAGCTGCTGGATCAATATGAAACCAATGTGCCGCGCAACCATTCCGTTGACCTTTTGCCGGCCATCCAACGTGTTTTAGCAACGGCTGGTTGGTCTTTCCAAGGCCTTGACCGAATCGCAGTTGCCCAGGGACCGGGTTCCTTTACCGGTCTGCGAATCGGCATTACTGTCGGTAAAGTCCTGGCGGACATGCTTAAAATTGACTTGGTTGGGGTTTCTTCCCTGGCAGTTTTGGCCGAGCAAGTCCCCGGCGACGGCATCGTTGTCCCACTCTTTGATGCTCGCAACGACAATGTTTTTGCCGGTGTTTATCAGGCTGGTCAAAACTTGTATCCCGATGGCCACTATCCACTTAAGCAGGTGCTGACTTTCCTGGCGGAGCAGGAAGGGCCCATCACTTTTATCGGGGATGGCCAGCACTTTACGGAGCAAATTAAGGCGGCCTTGCCCAAGCAAGTTTTGACGATTTTGGCCGAAGGGGATTCATTGCCAGATGGCAAGGGCATCATCACTTTGGCTCAGCAAGCCCAGCCGGTCGCTAATGTGGCCGACTTCAACCCGAATTATCTACGCAAAACCCAGGCCGAGCTGAACTGGCTCAACGAACATCCTGGTGAGGATCATCCCGAAAACTATGTTTTTGAAGTCTAAGAAAAAGTTAATCACGAGCCAACCAGCTTTTGCAGATTATCAGCCGGTTAGCTTTCAGCAAAACGAGGAGGACTTTCTCGTTCGTCGCGCTGAAATGACTGACCTTGACCACTTGGTGAAAATCCAAGAAGCGGTTTACGATGGTTACGCGCCTTGGGTGAAGGGCGATTTCTTACAGGAGTTGTCCCGTCCGGCTGACCGGATTTATTTGGTCGTGGAACACCGTGAACAAGTGGTGGCCTTTATGGGCCTTTCCTGGCGGCCGGAACATAGCGACATCCATATTACCAATGTGGCGGTTTTGCCGGTTTGGCAGGGGCAAGGACTGGGATCCCAGCTAATCAGCCTAGCCCAGGATTTGACCCAGTGCACGACGGAAAGTGTTTTGTCGCTGGAAGTCCGTCGGTCCAATTATGCCGCCCAGCGACTCTACCGTCGGCTTGGTTTCCAGCAAGTGGCCGTGATGAAGCGCTACTACCGTGACGACCACGAGGACGCCCTTTCGATGGTATCGGTGCAAGAAGATGCATGAAGCCACAGCCCAAGATTTAGAGCAAATTGAAGCGATTATGACGGCGGCCTTTGCGGATAATCCCTTGCCTCGCCAGGTGGCGGAGCATCAAATCGACAGTCCGCGCAGCCATTTTTTGCTGTCAGAACATGGCCTAATCGCTTTTACTGAAATTTTAGATGAAATCGAAATCGACTACCTGGCCGTTTTGCCGGTAGCCCAGGGAAAAGGTGAAGGTCGCGCGCTCTTAGAAGCTGTTTTCCAGCGACCTGGGATTTACCGCTTCTTATTAGAAGTGGCGGCCGATAACGAGCCTGCCTTAAAGCTATATCAAAAGGTTGGTTTTCGTGAATACCGGCGCCGAGCTCACTACTACCGCAATGGTCAGGATGCAATTATGATGGAGAAAGAAAATGACTAATATTCTCGCCTTTGAATCAAGCGCCGACGAAACCAGTGCGGCCATTGTTCAAGATGGCAACAAGGTCCTCAGCAACAGTGTGGCGACCCAGATCAACTCTCACAAGCGCTTCGGTGGCATTGTTCCTGAAGTCGCCAGCCGCCACCACATCGAGTGGATTACCCGCGTACTTGATGATGCATTAGACCAAGCTAAAATGACCATGGACGACATCGATGCCGTTGCCGTGACCTACGGACCCGGCTTGGTCGGTTCCTTGTTGGTTGGCCTCATGAGCGCTAAAACGGTGGCCATGGTTCACGACTTACCCCTGATTCCGGTCAACCACTTGGCTGGCCACATTGCGGCGGCGAACTTTAACCAACCGATTCAGTATCCAGCCTTGGCCTTAATGGTTTCGGGCGGGCACACCGAGCTGGTTTTGATGCCCAAGGAAAACCAATTCGAAGTCCTTGGCGAAACGCGTGATGATGCGGCGGGGGAGTCCTTTGACAAAGTGGGGCGCTTGCTCGGCTTGAACTACCCAGCGGGAAAAACAATTGATGAAATGGCTCACCGCGGCCAGACCAATATTAAATTTCCGACGGCTATGGCTCGGGAAGATAACTTGGACTTCTCCTTTTCCGGTTTGAAGAGTGCTGTGATTAACCACGTTCACCATGCCGAACAGGTGGGCGAAAGCATTAACCAAGATGACTTGGCCGCTTCCTTCCAAAAGGCGGTGGTCGATGCCTTGATTGGCCGGACGAAGAAGGCATTGGCTGCCTACCCAGTCAAGAGCTTTGTTCTGGCGGGCGGCGTTGCGGCCAACATGGGCTTGCGTGAGGCTTTGGACGACTTGCTCAGCAAGAGCTTCCCCAAAGTCACTTACATTCCAGTGCCCCGCGAGTATACCGGGGACAACGCGGCCATGATTGGAGCTGCAGGATACTGGAATTACAAGGATGGTATCTTCGCTGATTTGTCCTTGAATACCGACCCCGGTCTAGACTTTGACCTTATCTAACGATAAAAACATTGTGACATTTTGTTTAAACTTGTCCAAAAACCTTGTTATTTGTGCTATACTGAGTCTGGTGGATTTCACAAGCATTAAAATTTTTTAATAAATCAGGGAGCTTATCATGACGGAACAACCTAAAATTCCACGTGCAACCGCAAAGCGTTTGCCAATTTACTATCGCTATCTAACATTTTTGAATGATGCTGGGACTCAGCGGATTTCTTCGGCCGAATTGAGTGATGCAACTAAGTTTGATGCAGCCACGATTCGTCGTGACTTTTCATACTTCGGTGCGCTTGGTAAGCGTGGTTACGGCTACGACGTGAAGGCCTTGCTTGATTTCTTTGCCAATGTCTTGGACCAAAATTCCTTGATTAACGTGGCTTTGATTGGGGTTGGTCACTTGGGTCAGGCCCTTTTGAACTTCAACTTCCACCAGTCATCAAACATGCGGATTGCGGCGGCCTTTGATGTTGATAAGGAACGCATTGGGCACGTTTTGTCGGGTGTACCAATTTACAGCATGGATGATTTGCAAGAGCAGATTAAGGCCCAGCGGATTAACATCGCCATTTTGACGGTGCCTCAAGAAGTTGCCCAAGACATTACGGATGAGCTGGTTTCAGCCGGGGTTAAGGGAATTTTGAACTTCACGCCATTGCGTGTCACGGTGCCAACTGGCGTTCGCGTGCAAAACGTTGATTTGACCAACGAATTGCAGACCTTGGTCTACTTCATCCAAAACTACAGCTCTATCACTACGGGAAACTAATTCATGGCTATTTTAGATTTAAACGACAAAGCAAAGGTGCAAGCCTTCCAAGACTTCGTGCGTAAAGATCCACGCGGGCAGGTTACCCAGGATCCACTGTGGGGCGACTTGAAGAGCAACTGGGGTCACGTTTACGTCTACCACGAAACGGCTGGCAAGATTGACGCTGCCATGGCAATTTTGACGGTTGAAGCGGTGCCGGGTAAGCTTTTGGGCTACTCACCCCGCGGTCCGATTGCGGATGTCGACAACATCGACTTGATTAAGGATTTGATTCAAGAAGCCTTGCAGGCCTTGCCCGACAACGTCTTCTTGATTCGAATGGACCCCGAGGTTGAGTACTCTGACCATTTAAACGAAGCCTACCAGAAGGCTGGTTTTGTCACCCGTAACCGTCAAATTAAAAACATGCACGGTAACATCCAGCCTCGTAAGAACATGGTTTTGTTCTACGATGGTCGTGGCGAAGATGCGGAAGTCATTACGGATGAAGATTCCTTGATGAAGCACTTCAAGCGTGATTACCGTAATCAAATTCGTCGTGCGGCTAAGGACGGCGTGGAAGTCACTTCCGGTGATTCGGAAGAAGACGTGCGTGCCTTCTACGACACTTACGTCATGATGGCCCATTCGCAGGGCATCACTTACCGTCCCATTGAGTATTTCCTGCGTATGCAGGAACTTTGGCAGGGAACGGGTTACTTCAAGGTTTTCTTGGCTCATTTTGATGGCAAGGTTATCGCTGCCGGGATTGGTTTCTCTTACGGGGATAAGATTTGGTACATGTACGCTGGTTCAGATCGTGAATACAGCAAGCACTACGCCCCTTATGCCATCCAATGGAAGATGACCAACTGGGGCTTGTCCCTTGGTAAGACTCGCTATGACTTTGGTGGCGTTGGCGACTTTTCATCGGATGACGGCCTCTACAAGTTTAAGCATGGTTTCACTTACCACGATCCTCACGTCGAATACATCGGCGAATTGGATTGGGTTTTGGACGAAGTAGCCTACGAAGAATACCTCAAACAATTTAAGTAAAACAAAACGGCTCAGCGAGCCGTTTTTTTATATTCGGCGGGCCTGTGGTATAATGTTTTAACTAGTTTTTTAACAGGGAAAGGGGATAAATGATGACCATTAAGATGATTGCTTCCGATATGGATGGCACTTTCTTGACCTCAGAAGATGGTTACGACGTACCCCGCTTTATTCGCTTACTTAAGCAGTTGCAAGACCGCGAAGTTCACTTCGTGGCCGCTTCTGGCCGGCAGCTTTCCAACTTGAAGGAGCTCTTTGCACCCGTTGTGGAAGCCGGTGGACAGATTGATTACGTGGCCGCTAACGGATCGGTTGTGGCAACGCACGACCAAATGCTCTACGAAATTTATTTGACGGCTGAGCAGATTAAGCGCGTGATTGACTGGAATGCAGTTAATCCGTCTTCATCTGACAACTTGGTGGTTCTTTCTGGTGTAAAGGGGACCTATATTTCCAACCATGCAAGTGGTCAGGTTAAGGCCATGGTTGAACAATTCTATCCCAACGTGCACCAGGTGGAAAAGTTGATGAAGGTTGACGATAAGATTTTGGGTGTGACCTTCATTTGGCCTCACGATGAAGTGCAGGAACACGTCAAGGAATTGGAAGAAACCTTTGGGGATGAATTGCATGCCACTGGTTCTGGTTTTGGTTCCGTTGATATCTTGCCCAAGGGCGTGAATAAAGCGACGGCTTTGCAGGTTTTGCAAGACTACTACGACATCCTAGATGATGAAGTCATGGTCTTTGGTGATAACAGCAACGATTTGGAAATGCTCCAAAAGTACGAGCATTCTTACTTGATGCCCAACGCCGAAGCCTTCATGCATAGCCAGCACGATCAAGAAGCCTTGGCGGTTAACACCGAGTCCGGTGTTATTCGGACCATCGAAGCACAATTAGATTTGAAGTCATAATAAAAAGCAGGCTGTTGGGCCTGCTTTTTTTATTTGATTTAGTTTTCGGCTGGCCAGTTCCAGGGATCTTGGTGCCAGTTTTGGAAGGCGGTGTATTTTTCTGGTGAAAGGGCGCCGCTTTTTTGTGACTGGTCGAGGACCTGGGCGTAGGTCAACACTGGGTAGAAAGGAATCTTGGCATCGGCGAAGTTCTTTTCGGCATCGGGGAAGCCGTAAGAGAAGATGGAGACAACGCCAGCGACCTTGAAGCCAGCTGCTTGGACAGCTTGCGCGGCCTTGAGGACGGAACCCCCGGTTGAAATAAGGTCATCGATGAGGACCACTTCGTCCTCGGGCTTAATTAGCCCTTCGATTTGCTGATTAGTCCCGTGGTCCTTGGGCTTGGTGCGGACGTAAACCATGGGCAAGTCCATCGCTGCAGCAACGAGAGCGGCTTGTGGAATTCCAGCAGTGGCCACTCCAGCGATTACCGTCACCTTGGGAAAGTTTTTCTTAATCGTTTCGACAAGGGCGGCCGTGATGTTGGCGCGCAACTTGGGATACGAAATGGTGCGGCGTAAGTCGGTGTAGATGGGTGACTTAATGCCAGAGGCGAAGGTGAAGTAGCCTTCGTCCTTAAAACGGATAATTTCATCTTGAATGAGGTCGTCGATAATGGCGTTTTGTAAATCCATGGGTTTCCTTCCTATTCTGCTTCCCAGTTGACTTGGTATTGCTGCCAGGCGGCGAGGGGGTCGCTACTTTGTGTGATGGGCCGGCCAACTACGATGGCGTAGGCACCGTTTGAACGGGCGAAATGGGGATCGGCGACGCGGACCTGATCGCCCTTTTGGTCTTGGGCCATGCGGATGCCGGGCACGACGTACTTAAAGTCGGTTCCAAGTTCGGCACTCAAACCGGGGAGCTCCAGTGGGGAAGTGATGATACCATCACAGCCACCAGCTTGGGCGGTGCGGGCCAAAGATAGCACTTGGTCGGTCATGTCCAAACGACTGTTTTGTTCGTCTTTTAAAACTTGCTCAGAAATCGAGGTTAGTTCGGTCACACCCAGCAAAAGCGGTGCGGGCTTACCAACGGCAGCGGCACCTTCGCTCAAGCCCTTTTTGGCAGCGGCTAGCATGGCGGAACCACCCAAGGTATGGGCGGTAACGTAATTAACCCCGAGGCGGCCTAGCTGGCTCATGGCTTTTTCAACCGTGTGAGGAATATCGAAGAGCTTCAAGTCGAGGAAAATGTCGCAACCGTATTCTTGAATAGCGGCGATGACGGCGGGCCCTTCGCGGTAGAAGAGCTCCATGCCAATCTTAACCGTCAGCTCTTTTGCATTGGGAAAGCGATTAAGAAAAGCCTTGGTACTGGCCAAATCTTGAAAATCTAAAGCAATCATTAAAGGATGCGTCATGATTTCTCCTTACATAACCTGCAACTTACCGCGGAAGTCTTCCAAGCTGGTGTAGCCCTTGGCTTCCATGATGTCGCTCAATTCCTTTTCCAAACGGGCGTAAACGCCAAGGCCTTCCTTGATGACCTGAGTTCCCACGGAAACTAGCTGGGCGCCACAGAGAATGTGGGCAAAGACGTCGGCTCCGGTGGTTACGCCACCAGTACCGAGAATTGCAATTGATGGGTTCAAACGCTGGCGCAAAGCGCGGACATTGGCAAGGGCAGTGGGCAAAACCATGGCACCACCCAGGCCTCCGAAACCACCCTTTGGCTTGGTCACAACTTGTTCCTTTTCAACGTCAACGACCAAGCCGTTTCCAACTGAGTTGATGGTGTTGACGTGGGTCAAAGGAAAGTCGTTAAGAACGGCAGCGATTTGGTCGAAGTGGACCAAATCAAAATATGGTGGCAACTTCACGCCCAAAGGCTTGGTGAAGAAGGAGAAGACTTCGGTCAAAACCTTGCGAGTCGTTTCAAAGTCATAGGCGGTTTGGGGTTCGCCAATCACGTTAGGACAGGAAAGGTTCAGCTCCGTCAAACCTTGGTAGTCAGATGCTTGAACTTCTTTTAGCAGCTTGATCACGTCGGCGACTGAAAGGCCGGCAACTGACAGGATGGTTGGCTTGGCGTGTTCTTTTTGCACGTAATCCAGGTAGAAGTTGTAACCGGAGTTGGGCAAGCCCATCGAGTTGATGGAACCGTAGGCCAAATCGTAATAGCGGGGCTTGTCGTTACCGGCACGGGCTTCCAGCGTAGCGGACTTCGTGACGATTCCGCCGAGTTCCTTGACGCCTTCCAAATCGGCTAGTTCTTCAGCAGTCTGGCAGTGAATGCCGGAAGCGTTCAAAAAGGGACTGTTAAAAGTTTGGCCGCCGAGGGTGCTCGTGAAGTTAAGCTTTGACATTTTAGTATTCTCCTAAGGGTGTGATGGTTGGGTTCAAAGGTAGTTTCTGGATGACGTCGCTTAGTGCGGCGAAGGTATCGATGGCCGTTAAGAAAGGAATTTCGTTTTCGATGGTTTCATAACGCAAATCGGATTCGGCCAAGTTGGCGCGGTCGGCGAGGTCAATCGTGTCGACCACCAACTTGATTTTGCCGGATGCCAGCGCCTTCTTGATGGCTTGATCGTCTGCTAGAACGCTGACGGGGATGTCGTTTTCGCGAAGGAAGTCGGCCGTCTTCTTGCCGGCGGTAAAGGTGATGCCCTTAACAGCCAAGTTTTTGAGAATTGGCAAGGCTTCTTGGCGGTCAGCATCAGCCAAACGAAGTAAGATGGTGCCGTTGGTAAAGGCTGGAATCTTAGCGGACTGGAAGGCCTTGTAGAGCGCTTCGCGGTAGTGCTGATCCGATCCCATGGCTTCACCGGTTGACTTCATTTCAGGGCCGAGGGTTGAGTTAACGCCGTCGAGCTTGTTGAAGGAGAAGACCGGTGCCTTGACGTGCACGAGCTTTGAAAGTGGGGCCAAACCAGGCTTATAGCCGAGTTCTTCCAGTGGCATGCCGAGTGAAACCAGGGTAGCCAGCTGAGCCATCGGAATCTTGGTAACCTTCGATAGGAAAGGCACCGTTCGTGAAGCACGGGGGTTAACTTCGATGACGTAGGCCGTTTCCTGGTGGATGACAAACTGAACGTTCATCAAACCAACAATCTTGAGCTCCTTGGCGAGCTTGGTTGCGGCCTCGACCATTTGGTCTTGTACCTTTTGTGAAAGGTGTTGTGGTGGATAAACGGCCATCGAGTCACCGGAGTGGATACCAGAACGCTCAATGTGTTCCATCAAACCGGGGATGAGGACTTCCTTGCCGTCTGAAATGAGGTCGACTTCGGCTTCTTGTCCCGTTAGGTAGGAGTCAATCAAAACCGGATGGTCATCGGAAACCTTAACGGCGCGGGCCATGTAGTCTTCCAAATCGCTACGCGAAGTGACGATTTCCATTCCGCGACCACCGATAACATAAGATGGGCGAATCAAAACGGGATAACCAATCTTTTCGGCGACTTGAATGGCTTGCGCAACCGTTGTGGCTGAACCAGCGGCAGGTTGCGGCAATTCGAGCTTTTGCATGACCTGGTTGAAGCGTTCACGGTCTTCGGCGCGGTCAATGTCGTTTAGGTCGGTTCCAAGGATCTTGACGCCCGCTGCGGCAAGGCCGGCAGCTAAGTTAATGGCCGTTTGACCACCGAACTGGACCATGACTCCGATTGGTTTTTCGAGGTCGACGACGTTGAGAACATCTTCGATGGTTAGCGGCTCAAAATAAAGTTTGTCGGAGATGGCAAAGTCGGTTGAAACCGTTTCAGGGTTAGAGTTTTGAATGATGGCTTCGTAACCGGCAGCCTGCAAGGCCTTGACGGCGTGAACAGTCGCGTAATCGAATTCGACTCCCTGGCCGATTCGAATTGGGCCAGAACCGAGTACGAGGACGGAAGGGCGGTCGCTAACTTCGGATTCATTTTCATCTTCGTAGCTACTGTAGTAGTAAGGCGTCTTCGATTCGAATTCACCAGCGGCCGTATCAACCATCTTATAAACGGGCATGACGTCGGCGTCTTGACGGGCTTGGCGAACTTCCTGGCTTGTCTTGTTTAGCAACTTAGCCAGCCATTCGTCTGAGAAACCGTAACGCTTGGCTTCTCGCATTAGTTCGGGGGTGAAGGCCTTGTCCTGGATTTCCTTTTCAATTTCGATGATATGTAAGAGCTTGTCGAGGAAGAAGAGGTCGATGCCAGTGCGGTCGTGTAAGTCTTCGATGCTGGTACCGCGGCGGATTAATTCGGCCAAAACGAAGAGGCGGTCTTCCTGGGCCGGCATTAGTTGCGCGAGCAAATCTTCAGTGCTGACCTCTTGGTAATCGTCGCCGTTGAAGTCCTTTTGGTCAACTTCGAGTGAACGCACGGCCTTGAGCAAAGATTCTTCCAAAGTACGGCCAATGGCCATGACTTCCCCGGTTGCCTTCATTTGGGTGCCGAGGTGGCGGTCAGCCGTTGGGAACTTATCAAATGGGAAACGCGGAATCTTGGCAACTACATAATCCAAAGCGGGTTCGAATTCGGCCCAAGTTATTTGGGTGATGGGGTTCTTAATTTCATCCAAGCGCAAGCCGACGGCAATTTTAGCGGCCATCTTGGCAATTGGATAACCCGTGGCCTTTGAGGCGAGGGCCGATGAACGGGAAACCCGGGGGTTAACTTCGATGATGTAGTACTTGAAGGATTGGGGATCCAATGCCATTTGGATGTTAACGCCACCCTCGATTTTGAGGGCACGAATAATCTTCAAGGCGGCATCACGCATCATTTGGTAATCCCGGTCGGACAAGGTTTGCGTAGGCGTTACAACGATCGAATCACCCGTGTGAATTCCGACGGGATCGAAGTTTTCCATGGCGGCGACAATCAAGGCGTTGTCGTCAGCATCGCGCATGACTTCAAATTCGATTTCTTTGTAACCAGCGATTGACTTTTCAATCAAGACTTGGTCAACAGGTGAGAGTTCAAGCCCCTTCTTGGCAATTTCATCCAATTCTTCGCGGTTGTGGGCAAAACCACCACCACTACCACCCAAGGTGTAGGCGGGACGGACAACGACGGGGAAACCGATTTCATCCGCAATTTTTTCGGCTTCGGCCAAGGTTGTGGCGATGTCAGATTCGGGAACCGGTTCATTCAATTCCTTCATCAAATCCTTGAACTCTTCACGGTCTTCGGCTTGTTCGATGGCGGGCAACTTGGTTCCAAGCAGTTCAATGCCCATCTTCTTTAGCAAACCAGAGTCGGCTAAGTCCTTGGCTAAGTTCAAACCGGTTTGACCACCCAAGGTTGGCAAAATCGCATCGGGCTTTTCCTTGCGAATGATATCGCTGACTGAATCTAGCGTCAGTGGTTCGATGTAGACTTGGTCGGCAATTTCCTGGTCGGTCATGATGGTGGCCGGGTTGGAGTTGATCAAGACAACTTCGTAACCCTCTTCCTTCAAGGCCAGGCAGGCTTGTGAACCTGAGTAATCGAATTCGGCCGCTTGACCGATGACGATGGGACCTGAGCCAATTACCAGGATTTTTTTGATATCAGTTCGCTTGGGCATAGGTTTTTTCCTCCGCTTTTTTCACTAAGTCTAAAAAGTTATCAAAGACGTATTCGCTGTCGTGGGGACCAGGGCAAGCGTCTGGATGGAACTGCACGGAAAAGGCTGGGCGGTTCTTGAGGCGCACGCCTTCCACCGTTTGGTTGTTGATTTCGCGGTGGGTGATTTCAAGGTCGGTGTTGGCCACTGAATCAGCGTCAACGGCGTAACCGTGGTTTTGGGAAGTGAAGTGCTTGGCCTTTTGGTCAATATCCCAAACTGCATGGTTGAAGCCACGGTAGCCGTATTTCATCTTGTAGGTTTTAGCACCGTTAGCCAGGGCGAAGAGCTGGTGACCCAAGCAGATACCCATCAAAGGGTAGCGCTCCTGCAAGGTGCGGATCATTGGATAGGAAAATTCGTACTGTTCGGGGTTACCGGGACCGTTTGAAAGGAGGACACCGTCGGGCTGGTAAGCATCGATTTCTGCCACTGTTGTGTTAGCCGGGAAAATCGTGACTTCGGCACCGCGCTTTTGTAGGGCGTCCAAAATGGAATTTTTCATGCCGAAGTCAATCAAAGCAATCTTAGGAGCACCAGGTTCGGCAGTGTAGTGGCGCACGGAGTTGTCCAGTTGACGGCGGGATAGCAAGAGCTGGTCGTAATCTTGGGCAAAGAGCTTGTCAATCCAAGTTTTATCGAGACGGGAAACCAACACAGCCTTCATTGAACCTTGGCTACGGATTTCCTTGGCCAGCTTACGGGTATCCAAGTTCATCAAACCTGGCAAACCCTGTTCCTTGGCGTAATCTTCCAAGGATTGAACGGAACGGAAGTTGGAAGGGCGGCGAGCTAAGTCCTTGACGATAATGGCGTCCACTGCTGGATGAGCCGATTCGTTATCCTCGCGGTTAATCCCGTAGTTTCCAATCAAAGGGTAGGTGAAAACCATGCTTTGACCGTAGTAGGAAGGGTCCGTGATGGTTTCTTGATAGCCGGTCATTCCGGTTGAAAAAACCACTTCCGTCAGCAAGTCTTTTTCAGCACCGAAGCGGTCGCCTTCATATACAGAACCATTTTCTAAAACAAGATAGCCTTTCATTTTTCCTCCTTCTGGTAAACCACTTTGCCGTCGACCAAGGTCGTCATAACCTGGCCGTAAACCTTCTGGCCAGCAAAGGGTGTGTTCTTTCCTTTTGATGCAAATGTTGCAGGGTCAATGTTGTAAGCGTGGTCAAGGTCGACCAAGGCAATGTCGGCGGGGTCACCAACCCGCATTTGTCCAGCACCTTGTAAAGCAAATTCTTCGATGGGCTCGCGGTTCATCCAGTTGAGCATGGTGTCCAAGTCAACCAAACCAGAAGCAACGAAGTGGGTGTAGACCAAGGCGAAGGCCGTTTCCAAACCGACGATACCAAAGGCACAGTCGAGCATGGAACCTTCTTTTTCCTCAGCAGCGTGTGGGGCATGGTCGGTCGCAATCATGTCAATCGTGCCATCTAGCAAACCAGCGATGAGGGCTAAGCGGTCTTCGCGGCTGCGTAGTGGTGGATTCATCTTCATCATGGGGTTGTCGGTGATGATCATACTGTCATCAAGGAAGAGGTGGTGGGGCGTAACCTCAGCCGTTACGGGCAAACCTTGGCTCTTGGCCAAGCGGACCAGTTCAACCGATTCCTTGGTCGAAACGTGGGCGACGTGGTAGTGGCAGCCGGTGGCCTTGACCATGACCAAATCGCGGGCTAACTGAGTGGATTCGGACAAGCCGGTCATACCGGGCAAGCCAAGTGCCTCTGCGCTTGGCCCTGCGTTCATCACCCCGTGATTAACCAAGTCATCGTCTTCGATGTGGGCGGTAATGGTGCTCTTGGCCTTGGCAACGGCTTTCATGGCCTGCAACATGGTCCGAGCGTTTTGTACGCCGTGTCCGTCGTTGGAGAAGGCGACCGCACCGGCTTTAACCATTTCGGCGATGTCGGTTGTTTGCGTGTCGGTTAGGTTCAAACTCAAAGCGCCGATTTGGTCGATCTTAACGTGGCCCTCTTTTTGGTTCAGTTCGATTTGGGCTTTCAAAGCGGCAGGGTTGTCGATGACTGGTTTAACGTTGGGCATGGTCAGTACCGTCGTGAAACCACCTTGTGCTGCGGCTTCAGAACCAGTTGAAATCGTTTCCTTATAGGTCAAACCAGGTTCGCGGAAGTGAGCGTGTACGTCGACCAAACCAGGAATGGCCGTGTGACCTTGGCCGTCAATTACTTGGACGGCCTCGGTCGTCGTACCGGCAGCCTCAATGGCTTGGATGCGTCCGTCTTCGATTAGGATTTCTTTTGGCTGACCTTGCCAAACAATGTTTTTGATTAAAGTCTTCATTACTTTTCCTCCATCAAGCCGCGGAACTGTAGGACCTTGGTCAGCAAGGCCATGCGGGCGAACACGCCGTTGTGCATTTGGGTAAAGATACGTGAGCGGGGACCGTCGACCAGGTCGCTGGCGATTTCAACTCCGCGGTTGACGGGTGCTGGGTGCATGATGATGGCCCCGGGCTTCATCTTAGCGGCCCTTTCTTCTGTCAAACCATACTGGTGGAAGTAGTCGGCCGGTGCAAAGGAGGCGACGCTTTGGTCGTTCAAGCGTTCGAGTTGCACTCGCAAACAGATGACGACATCAACTTTTGCTAAGCAATCATCTAATGGAAGAAATTCGCCAAATTCTGCTAAATCATCTTCCCACCATTCCTCCGGACCGGCGAAGTAAACCTGCATGCCGAGTTCTTTGAAGAGGCGGGCATCGGACTTTGCCACGCGGGAATGGGCGATGTCACCGGCGATAACAATTTTTAGTCCCTCGAAGTGGCCGAATTCCGTGCGAATGGTGAGCAAATCGAGCAAGGTTTGGGAAGGATGAAGACCAGCCCCGTCACCGGCGTTAATCAAACTGATGGCAAGCTTGGGATCCTTTTCCAATTGCTTATACCAAGCGGTTTGGGAGTGGCGAATGACGGCTAAATCTAAGCCAATGGCTTGCAAAGTTTTTAAGGTATCGCCCATGCTTTCGCCCTTCTTCATGGAAGATGTTTGGGGGTTAATGTTGAAGCGGCTCAAACCCAAGCGGTGTTCCGCCATTTGAAAGGAAGTCACGGTACGGGTTGAGTTTTCAAAGAAGAGGTTGGCGACGGTTACGTCACGCTTCAAGGCTGTTGGCTGCTGGCCATCGCGGTAGGCGGCTGCCAAATCCAAAAGTTCGTGGATTTCTTCTTTTGAACAGCGACTCAAATCAAGAAAATCTTTGCTAAATGTCATGTTTATTCCTCTTTTGCTGCAAATAAAAAGCCCTAATCGTCGATCAGGGCTGGGTAAAGAAGCTAGACGGGGACCGTGGTCCTGCTAGCAAGCAATCCTTAGTGACTCTCTGATCGACTTTAAAGGGTTGCGATTGAATTTTGGCTTATGAATTGGGCGGCTTGCGCTCCAGCATATTTGCTCCTTTTTGGTATAAAAAAATGACCCCAATCTCGTCGATCGGGGCCAAATCTATCCAGTCAGGTTAAATTAGCTTCTAATGGATGCAGCTTTGCCGAAAAAGGCTGGAACTCTGCCAACATCCTCGATACCTTGGTGACTCACTGATCGACTTTAAAGGTATCGCTTATTTGTTTTCATTACTTTAACATTTTCGAGGAAAAAGAACAAGGTGTTTAATTATGCCAGGTGATCAAACTCTTTCAGCTTTTGGCAGTGCGGCCTGCAAGATGATGGCCACGGCCAAACCGAGTAGAACGATTAAGACGTCGCCGAATATGATGTTGACCTGGCTGTTCTTGATGAGGTAACCGGTGATGATTGGCACGGAGAATGAGGCCAGTGAACCAAAGGAGAAAAAAATTCCGGTAAAAATCCCCTTTTTCTCGGGGTGAACCTTCAGCAGAGTACTCAAGGCGATTTGCATGAGACCCGCTGCGGCCGAGAAACCGAAGGCAAAGCAGGCGGCAATCGACAGCCATTCGGTCGTTGAGAGGGCGACGACGGCGATGCTAATCGTTGCGATAATGTTTTGTACGAGGAAAACAATGCTGTCTGTAGCTTTCAAACGCAGGAGGATAAAGCCGACGAGGACACCGGAAATTGATCCCAAACTATAGAGGGAAAGGAGCAAGTGGGCAGTACTGCTGCTGTAACCGATTCCCTTGGCAAAAATAGTAATCCACTGGGTAAACCAGAGCATGATGGCCATTGACGTGTAGCCGTAGAGCAATAAGCTTCCGGTTACCAAGGACTTCTTCCAGCCAGATAGCTTGATAGCAACACTGGCAGCTTCTTGAACAGTTTTGCTTTTTGTAATCGGTAAGGCAGCAATGTTGAAAATGTTCAAGAAGAGAATGGTAGCAGGGAAGAGGAAGGATAGGCCGAACCAGAGTTGGTTTTGATTGCTGACGAGGACGATGATGGGGAGGACGAATTCAGCCGA
Organism: Eupransor demetentiae; assembly: GCF_963930865.1. Lineage (NCBI taxonomy): Bacteria > Bacillati > Bacillota > Bacilli > Lactobacillales > Lactobacillaceae > Eupransor > Eupransor demetentiae. The sequence continues at coordinate 273,450 of NZ_CAWVOH010000002.1, forward strand.
TGACATGAAGGCCTTGATCAAGACCGAGTTGGCCGTCTTGTTGCCCTTGCTTTCGGCCAGCAGGGGATAAGTCGCTGAATCAAGGGCAGAGTTGGCAATTCCGGCTAAAATCGATAGGGCGTAGGCGAAGGGGATGCTTTGGTTAATTGGGCTGAGGACGAAGAAAATCAGGTAGGTCAGCATACCAAAAAGTAAAGTGGTTTTGCGCCCTAATTTATCGGATAGAAGGCCCATGGTGAAGTAGGCCACCAAGCGGCCAATGCCGACACCAGACAAAACGAAGGAGGCGATGGCAAGGGAAGAATGCCAGTTTGCAGCCAAGTGACCAAGATTTTGAGTTAAGATGATGAGACCACAGCCGTGAACGAAGTAGTTCAGGAACAGGCCTATTTTTAAGCGGGTGGAAGATTCTTGCATTAGGTTCTCCTTATGAAATAAAAGAAAAAAGCCGATTGGGACGATACCCCAATCGGCAAATAAATCGAACGGAAGAATTCCAGAACAAATTATCGTAATCGCTGACTAGGATATTGCACCTAGTTAGCCAAGTTGAAAATGACTTTTAAGCCCTAGATGCGAACGCGTCGGCACGTCCGCATCGAGTCGGACGTGCTATCTAAAGTAATAAAAGCCATAAAACCATTGCGCTTGATTAGCGTTGATTGCGATCATGTTTGGGATTCCTTTCCTAAAAGTTATTTTTATTAAAACATGTAAATTAGATTTTGGCAATAATAAATTATAAAATTTTCATTTTCAACAATAATCAGAAAACCGGCGACCCTTTTTTTCGCCCTTGAAAAATGGGACAATGTAATCGAATGATAAGCTAAAGGAGTTTGACATGCACAACGAAACATTAGATTTACTACACCAACATCAATCAATCCGTGCCTTTACTGACAAGCCAGTTAGTGACGAACAGGTGCGCGAAATGATTTTGGCGGCCACGGCGGGTCCCAATATGCAAAACTACCAACCCGTTACCTTCATTGAAATTAAGGATCAGGCACTCAAGACCAAGATTACCGAACAAGTTGGGATGAAGTACATCCAAACGGCAACCCGTTTTTTCGTTTTGACAGTCGATTTTAACAAGGACCTGATTGGTTTAAATGCTGAGCAAAAGGCAATTGTAGAAGACCGCATCCAGCACTATCAGCTTTTGGAGGGAGGGATTGTCTCAGCTTCCATCGCCTTGGGCCGCGCTCAGATTGCTGCTGAATCAATGGGCTTGGGGACCGTCACGATGGCCGGGGCCATGGGCGCCTTTGAACTCTATGAAAAAGAATTGAATTTGCCACGTTACGTCAAGGCCATCATGGGCTTCTCCGTTGGTTACCCTGACCAAAACCCTGGCGTTAAGCCAAAGCTGCCTTTGAGCGGCTCCCTCATGGAAGGTGCTTACCACCAAGATCAGATGGAAGCAGCCGTGGCAGAATACAACGAAACGATGAAGGATTACTTCAAGGAACGCGGCATGGACACGGACTGGACGCAGCACACGGCCAAGCTCTTTGCCCAAATGAAACCCAACGTAAAACTTAGTGAATATCCGCAAGCAAAAGGCTTTAATTTGAAATAAGCTTTTTGCTTTTTTTTTTTCGTATAATTCATTGACTTATGGCATGGCTGTGCTATACTAAAGTTAATCAATTAGCACTCAAGTATAGAGAGTGCTAATCAATAAAATTTGGAGGTTCGTTCGATGTTAAAGCCATTAGGTGACCGTGTGATTGTTGAAGTTGCACAAGAAAGTGAAAAGACTGTTGGTGGCATTGTTTTAGCTAGCAACACGAATGAGAAGCCTGTGACTGGAAAGGTTGTTGCAGTTGGAACTGGTTTGGTAACCGCTGACGGCAAGCAACATCCTTTGACAGTCAAGGATGGCGACCGAGTGCTCTTTGATAAGTACGCCGGTCAAGAAGTTTCTTATGAAGGACAAGATTACTTGGCTCTTCACGAGAAAGACATCGTTGCGATTGTTGATTAAGTTTAACGAGACATTAAGATAATTTTCAGGCTAAAAGGAGTTAAGTATTATGGCAAAGGATATTGAATTTGCAGAAGACGCACGTTCCAAGATGAAGGTCGGCGTTGATAAGTTGGCCGACACTGTGAAGACGACGATTGGACCCAAGGGTCGTAACGTCGTTTTGGAACAGAGCTTTGGTTCTCCTACTATTACTAATGATGGTGTCACCATCGCCAAGGCGGTTGAATTGGAAGATCACTTTGAAAACATGGGGGCTAAGTTAGTTTCTGAAGTTGCTTCAAAGACCAACGACATTGCTGGTGATGGAACAACCACGGCCACTGTTTTGGCCCAAGCCATTGTTGGCGAAGGTTTGAAGAACGTGACTGCTGGCGCTAACCCAGTTGGCATCCGTACCGGAATTGAAAAGGCAACGGCAGCTGCTGTTAAGAAGTTGCACGAAATGTCACACAAGGTCAGCACCAAGGATGAAATCGCGCAAATCGCTTCGATTTCAGCTGCTAACCCAGAAGTCGGTAAGTTGATTGCCGAAGCCATGGAAAAGGTTGGTAACGACGGTGTTATCACCATCGAAGAATCCAAGGGTATCGAAACGACTTTGAACGTCGTGGAAGGTATGCAATTTGATCGTGGTTACATGTCACAGTACATGGTAACGGATAACGAGAAGATGGAAGCCAACTTGGATAATCCATATATTTTGGTTACGGATAAGAAGATTGGTAACATCCAAGAAATCTTGCCTGTTTTGCAGCAAGTGGTTGAACAAGGTCGTTCAATGTTGATTATTGCCGACGACATTACCGGTGAAGCTTTGCCTACCCTTGTTTTGAACAAGATGCGTGGAACTTTCAACGTGGTTGCTGTTAAGGCCCCTGGATTCGGTGACCGTCGTAAGGCACAGTTGGAAGACATTGCCATCTTGACTGGTGCTCAAGTGATTACTGATGATCTTGGTTTGAACTTGAAGGACGTGACGATTGACCAACTTGGTTCTGCTAACAAGATTACCGTAACCAAGGATAACACGACGATTGTTGAAGGTTCTGGTGACAAGAAGGCCGTTGCTGACCGTGTTGAAACCATTAAGCAACAAATCGCCGAAACTACTTCTGACTTCGATCGTGAAAAGTTGCAAGAGCGTTTGGCAAAGTTGGCCGGTGGTGTCGCTGTGGTTAACGTTGGTGCCGCAACTGAAACGGAATTGAAGGAACGCAAGTACCGTATCGAAGATGCTTTGAACGCTACTCGTGCCGCCGTTGAAGAAGGTTTCGTTGCCGGTGGTGGAACTGCTTTGGTTAACACCATTGATGCGGTTAAGGCCCTTAAGGCTGAAGGTGACGTTCAAACCGGTATTAACACCGTTGTGAAGGCCCTTGAAGCCCCTGTTCGTCAAATTGCTGAAAATGCTGGTTTGGAAGGATCAGTCATCGTCAACAAGTTGAAGGAACAAAAGGAAGGCGTTGGTTTCAACGCTGCAACCGATGAATGGGTAGACATGATTGACGCTGGTATCGTTGATCCTACCAAGGTTACGCGCTCTGCTTTGCAAAACGCTGCCTCAGTTTCAGCCTTGTTGTTGACCACTGAAGCCGTGGTTGCTGAACAACCTAAGGAAGATACTGGTGCTGCCGCAATGCCACAAGGTGGTATGCCCGGCATGATGTAATCTGCTAATTAAAAGACAGCCTGCGGGCTGTTTTTTTGTGGACAAAAGCGGTCCTATCGCCTGATTGTGCTACAATGAAATTTATTGGAGGAAGCAGTACTATGACTTTTTATTCTGCCCATTATTTATCACAGCAGACCTCGTCAGCCGATAAAATCAATAACGTTATCTTGGTTATTTTTGGTTTGTTGATTGCCGTTTTTCTGTTTGAAATGGTGCGTAACGGGATGGACACCCGTTACCGTGATTTGTTAATCATGGCCTTATTGGCCTTTTTATTCTTAGCCGGCATGCGTTACACCGACTACCAAACCAACAAAGCGCAGACTTCATCGCAGACGCAGATGGGTGCCTTCGCGAAGAATTTTGCCAAAGAGCATAAGATTTCGCCTGAAAAAGTGGCCTTTAATTCGACTTCTTTGCAGGATGGCACGATTATTAAGGAAGGCAACAAGTTCTACCAGTTGTCCCTAAGTAAGGATCAGAAGACTTACTCGGTCACTCAGGTTTACTTGATTAATTCTTCTGATGTGGAGGTTGTCAAATGAGTAACTATGCTTTGACGGTTTACGGACCAATTATCCTCAAGCTAACCATCGGAATCTTAACTTTGATTGTTCAAATGAACATCATGGGCAAGGGAAACTTGGCTCCGACCTCAGCTTTGGATCAAGTTCAAAACTATGTTTTGGGTGCCATTATTGGAGGTATTGTTTATAACGATGCGGTTTCAGTCTTCGAGTACTGCATGGTTATGATTGCCTGGACTTTCTTGGTCTTTAGCTTGAAGTTCTTGAAGGAACGCACGCATTGGGGAAAGGTTTTCATTGATGGAAAGCCTAAAATCGTGATTGAACGCGGGAAGGTCTTGCCGGGCCGTGTTACAAAGGCTGGAATTTCGGCCTCTGACTTAATGTTCAAGTTGCGTGAGCAGGGAATTTACAGTACTGCGGATGTTAAGCGCGCCGTTTTGGAACAAAACGGTCAGTTGACGGTTATCAAGATGGGGGATGAAAACCCCCGCTATCCAATTATTTTTGATGGTCAAGCCAACGATGACGTTTTGGATGCCATCGATAAGGACCGCGACTGGTTGGAAAAGCAGGTGAAAAGCGCGGGTTACGAAGATATTCGTGACATCTTTGTCGGTGAATATGACGATGGTAAGTTCCGCTTTACGCCATACAAGGACTGATATTTGAGGGAGAATTCGTGAAGTTCAAACAACTATTAGACTTAGTCGAAATCCGGGTGGTGATTCCATCCTTGGCACCGCTTTTGCTGGGAATTACTTACAGTGCCTGGCGCTACCAGCGAATTAATTGGTTAAACACGGCGCTCTTGGTTTTGGCAACGGTTTCCGTTCATTTAGCCGTGAATACTTTTAACCGTTACGAAGACAATAAGCGCCAGGTTAGCAATGAATTTATCCGTGAAAGTGGTACGCCCAATGATGGACCGGCTGTGACCGAAAAGACTGTCTTGAAAGTGGCCCTTTTCTTGGGCATTCTTGCTGCTGTGGCGGGGATTGCCGTGGCTCTTTTGACGACCTACGTGACTTGGATTATTGGAATCCTTTCCTTTGCCGTTGGTTATCTTTATTCGGCTGGTCCCAAGCCAATTACGAACACGCCCTTTGGTGAGTTTGTTTCCGGCATTACCATGGGGTATTTTATTTTCGTAGCAGAAGTTTACGTGGATACTTTGCTGCCGATTACTTTGATGGTATTGCTACGCTGGTTCTTGGTTAGTTTGCCCTTGGTCTTGCTAATCGCTAACATTATGCTGGCCAACAACATTTCTGATCATGAAGAAGACGAAGAAAATAATCGTCATACCTTGGTCCATTATCTTGGTTTAACCGCGGCGAAACGCCTTTACCTAGCTTGGGTGGGCTTGGCTTACTTCGAGATTTTTCTGTTAACCTTGGTCGGCTGGCTACCTTTGACCTGCTGGGCGATGGTGGCTTTGCTGCCGCTGGTTTGGCAAAAAGCACGGGCCTTCGTCAACCATCCCGTTAAGGAAGAAACCTTTATTTTGGCAATTCAGAATCTGACGCTAACGATGTTAGGGCTGGCCCTGACCATCTTCATTGGCCTATATATCTAAACAAAAAGCACTCCATGCGGAGTGCTTTTTTATTTATCGAGAGCCATGTAGATGAGGGATTCGTATTGTTTGAAGCGACCATCGACTTCGAGAGGCTGGTCGGCAATCTTGTAGTGATTAGCCTTAATGATTTCGATGTCTTGCTTATGCTTGGTTTGGTTATGAATGACAAGTTGATACTGTCCGGCGGGCATTTTAGCTTCGGTTCGGAAAATATCATCGTTCTTGCGAGGAATTAATGGATAGCTCTTCTTCGTGGCTTCATTGTAAAGGGAGGCCTGCAGAGGGGAGTTGTAATAGACTTGGGTGGTGAAATAACCGACGCGGCGGTGGAAGTAAATGCCCTGCTTAATCGTGCTACCGGCTGCAATTGTATCGGGTTTAGCGCCGTACTGGGTCGATAGCTGGCTTCGTTGGGCGGCAATCACAAAGGAACGCGGTTCTCGCTGCGCAATCACTGCTGCAGTAGTGATTATGCCGGCGATTCCGGTTAGACTAAGGGCAACAAAGAGAGTGCGCCTTAGCCAGGTTTGTTCAATCTGCCAAGTCGTTTTTTTCTCTGGTAGAAGGGCCAAGATGAACCAGATTAGGGGCAAAATTAATTGACCATAGCGATTCTCAACTTCCCAAAGCGAGACATGAAAGGCGAGGTAGCCCAAGGCAGTTGTGATGATAAGCAGCGTTAATTGGTCGCGACGACGGTGACGATTGGGTCGCCAAACCAGCAAGCGCAGGCCCAAGAGGACAAAAAGCGCCATGTTGGCAAGGTAGTAAATCATCGACTGTAAGGCGTCATAGAAGCGGCCGTGCTGCTGGTACCAGTGCGGTGCCTGGCGGAAACCACCGTTGTACCAATTCTGGATGTCGCGGACATCGAGCAAAACGGCCAATTTAACCGCCCAGAGATTGGCCAAACGACTGGGACCGTAGCTCTTGATTCGGCGACCGATTTCCTGTAGATCATACCTTTGCCGTTCGGCCCGCGAGCTTAAACTAGCATCCTTATGAACATCCTTGCCGGCATACATGCCAGCTTCTTTTTCGTTGTAGCCCATCAAAATCCAGTGACTGGCCGGAAATTCATAGCTGTCGTGTTTCTGGTAGTGACTGGCTTGATAAATTGCGCTGGTCGTTGGCACCGCCAGGCCAATCCCAAGGATAATGAAGGCTAAGGGCACTGCCAAATTCCGGAAAAAGTGTTTTTGCCGAATGGCGAGGACGGCAAGAACAATCAGAAAAGCCGGTACAATCACAATGATGTTGGCCTTGATTAAGAAGGCTAAGAGCGAAACGACAATTAATCCGATAGCCCGACTGATTTTAAGCGCACGGGAACCGCTACCCCAGAAATAGACCATCCGGAAAATCAATAGTAAAAAGAGCATGCTGGGCAAATCCGTATAAAAGACTTGCAGGTAGTAGCTGTAAGCAAAAGGGGTCAGCATGAAAAAGGCCGCCGCGCCCAGAAGAAAGGTGGGGCGCTTGCTGATTTGCCAAACGGTGCGCAGCATCAAGGCAATAAAGCCATCCAAAATCAACATGGATAGGAGGTGAATGGCCGTGTTATTCGTTAAATGCAGAAAGTTGGTCACTTTCAGCCAGCCAAATAATAGATAGGTAATCGGCACATTGTTAGGGTAGCGCCAAAAATAAGTGGTGTTCCAGGAGAAATCACCCGCCACCATTTGATCAGCTTGGGAAAGCACCCGGTAGGGGTCGTGATAGACCGTCACCTTCATGAAGTGAATAACCAGAATTTGTCCAACCACCATCAGGGCAAAGAGCAGGTAAACCCAGCGTTTAGCCGTGCTTGGCTTGAGATTGCTTAATGTTTTTTTCAATAAAAAAAGCAGCACAAGGCCGACTAAGGCAGCACTGGTCAATAGCGCGCCATTTGGAATCTTGCTGTTGAAAAGGACGCCAGCCAGCAGGCTAATGCCTAAAATTAGCGCTAAAATGGAGTGTTTGTGTGCTTTTTGCATGATTCTGGGTACCCAAATTCTCTAGTAAATAGCTATATTTTAGCATAGTCCGCCAGTGCATAGAAAAAAGCCCTGGCGGGCTTTTACTTAAACTGAGCGAGATTTTCAAGGCTTTGAACGGGGTAACCCTTCTTTTCAAGCTTTGCGACCAGCTTTTTTAGATCAGGGCTGTCGATGGTTAGCGGCAGCGTGAACATAACGGTGATGGGATCCTTGGGCTCGGTCTGCAAAGTTACGACCGACTCGATGTTGGTGAAGCGGGTAATGATTTTAGACATTTTTTCCAAGTCGCCACGGGTCTGCTGAGAGAGCAGAGCAATCGCTACGCCGCCTTCTTCCAGCGACCAGGATTGGGCTAAGACGTCCATCAAGGCATCGTGGGTGAAAATTCCGTAGAAATGGTGGTTTTCATCCAGAACAGCGATAAAGGGCAAGTCCCGAATAGCAAAGAAAACGTCGTAGAACTGACTATTGGTAAAGATGAACTTGGTCGAGTTACGCATGATAGCAGTAACTGGCAAGGACATGTCACCACCTTTGGCCATTTGTTCAAAGATGTGTTGGCGATAAACGTTTCCACGGAAAAGTTGGCCGGATTCGTCCAACACAGGGAAGGAACGCGTGTGGGCGTTTTCGGGTTGGGAAAGAAGGTCGTAGACTTCTTGAATAGTAGTGTTTTCGCTGACCGTTTGGAGTTGGTCCTTTGGAATTGTTAACGACTTTGGAAACATAGAATCCTCTAATTAATTTTTCATAAAAGTTTAAATACACAATTATCATAACATATAAAGGGCCCTTGGGCGCGTGTTATAATAGAGCTTACACAGATGACACGAGGAGTGGAAGAATGAAGTTTATTTTTGGCTTAGGAAATATTGGTGTGAAGTACGATCAGACCCGCCACAACATTGGTTTTATGGCGATTGATCACTATGCAGCCGCCCATGGAGCGACTTTTAGTCCTACCAAACTTTTTGCTTCCGCAGCCAAGTGCCAAATCGAAGGCGAAACCGTTTTCTTGGTCAAGCCAACAACTTACATGAATGATTCAGGCCAGTCAGTACGCGCTTTCTTGGACTTTTATGGCGCTAAAGTGGAAGATGTTTTAATTTTGGTCGATGACATGGACATGCCCTTTGGAAAATTGCGCTTCCGGGCCAAGGGGTCTGCCGGTGGGCACAACGGCTTGAAGAGTATCATCGCCCACACCGGTTCGTCCGAATTTTTGCGCCTCAAATTTGGCGTCGGGCATCCGGAACATGAGCGCCAAGCCGTCATCGATTACGTGCTCGGTAAGTTTTCAAAAGCTGATATGGAAATCTTGAATCCAATTTTGGACCGCACGGTCGATGCCCTCGATGATTGGGTGGCCGGTGCTAGTGCGGGTGATCTTAGCAACAAGTACAACGGGTAAATTCTTTGTCATTTCTCAAATTTATACAAAAAACTCAGGCAATTAACAAACTAGCTGAGGGTCAGTCCGCTGACAGTAAGCAATTACTTTTGGGCGTCAATGGGACGGCCAAGACGGCGGCACTAGCTGCCCTCTACCAAGAGGGTCAAAAGGACATGCTGCTTTTGACCGACACCCAGGCTCACTTGGATGATTTGGTCGCTGATTTAACGCAGTTACTTGGGGACCAGGTCTTGGCCTTTCCTTCCGAAGAATCGCTGGCGACTGAGCTGGCGGTCTCTTCAGCAGATTTTCGTTTGCAACGTTTGCAGACCTTGGCCAACTTGAGTCAACCAGGACGCCACTTGGTCGTCACCAATGTGGCCGGTTTTAGCCGCTTACTACCCGATAAAGCTGATTTTCAAGCGGCTAAATTGGATTTGGCGGTGGGGCAAAGCTACGATTTTGACCGATTGAAGGAAACCCTGCTAACGATGGGCTACCGCCCCAGCAAGCTTGTGCAGGCGCCGGGTGAATTTGCGCAGCGTGGATCGATTTTTGATGTTTATTCACCTCTGCAAGATCAGGCCATCCGCTTGGACTTTTTTGATGATGAATTGGATCAAATCAAATACTTTGATCCTGCTAGCCAAAACTCCCAGGAAAAGGTTGATGCTGTGGAAATTTCGCCGGCCACTGATTTAGTTTTGTCGCCTGAACAGTATGCGGCTGGTCGCTTGGCGGTCGAAACCGCCTTTTCGGATTATCGTAAGGGCCTTGATGGCGTTGATAAGAAGCATGCTACGGAAGGTTTTGCGGCAACCCAGCAGATTTTAAAGGAAGGGCAACGCTCTGCCACCATTCTTCCTTACATTAATTACTTTTATCCACAGACCCAGCGTCTCGTGGATTATTTGGCACCTGATAGCACAATCGTCTTTGACGAATGGGCTCGCCTGGAAGAATTTTATGCCGGTCAAGCGGAACGCAATCAGGATTGGTTGGCCAAGCAGTTGGAAAGTTATCAGTTGCTGCCCAAGATTAATTTGCCGGAAGGCCCAGCGGCGGTGATGGCCAACTACAAGCGGCCGGAACTCTATTTGGCGAACTTCCAGCGTGGCTTGAACAAACTGCGCTTTACGCAAATTGAAGAAGTAACGACCCGGCCGGCCAACCAGTATTTCGGGCAATTACAGGCCTTAAAAAATGATTTGCAATATGCTCAAGAAATCGGCAACACGGTCGTACTATTAATTGGCGAGGCCCAACGAGCTGAGAATTTCCGTGATTCGCTTGCCGAGTTGAACTTACCGATTGTTGCGGGTGATAATTTGCAGCCCAACAAGGTCCAGATTACGGTGGCTTCCTTGTCGGCTGGTTTTGAATGGCCCCAGGAGCATTTGACGGTTTATTCTGAGCAGGAGCTCTTTACCCATGCTCGGAAACCAGTTGCGCGGGCCCACAAGAACATGGCCAACGCCGAACGAATCAAGTCCTACAACGAACTACAGGTCGGCGATTACGTCGTCCACGTGAACCATGGAATTGGCCGTTACGAAGGCTTGCAAACCTTGGAAGTCGATGGGGGCAAGCAGGATTACTTAACGATTGCTTACCAAAAGAACGCTAAGATTTTCTTGCCGGTTACCCAGCTAAACTTAATTCAAAAGTACATCGGCGCCTCCGATGCCGGCAAAGCCCCCAAGCTTAACAAGCTGGGCGGAACCGAATGGCAAAAAACAAAGCGCCAGGTTGCCAGCAAGATTGAAGACATGGCCGATGACCTTTTGGAGCTATATGCCGAACGTGAAGCCCAGCAGGGCTACGCCTTTCCACCCGATGATCGCGAACAGTTAAAGTTTGATACGGCCTTTCCCTATCCTGAAACGCCGGACCAGGTCCGCAGTATCGAAGAAATTAAGGCGGACATGCAAAAAATTCGGCCGATGGACCGACTCTTGGTCGGGGATGTTGGCTTCGGTAAGACCGAAGTTGCCTTACGTGCCGTCTTCAAGGCCGCCCATGCTGGTAAGCAGGTCGCCTTCTTGGCGCCTACCACTATTTTGGTTCAGCAACACTATGAAACGATGATGGCGCGTTTTGCCGATTTCCCTGAAATCCGAATTGGTTTGCTATCGCGTTTCCAAACGGCTGCACAGAATAAAGAAACCATCCGTAAATTGAAAGATCACGAGCTCGACATTGTGGTCGGTACTCACCGTCTCTTGTCTAAGGACGTGGCCTTTGCGGACTTAGGTCTTTTGATTATCGATGAAGAACAGCGCTTTGGGGTCAAGCACAAGGAGCGCTTGAAGCAGTTACGGGCTTCGGTTGATGTCTTGACCCTAACGGCCACCCCAATTCCACGAACCCTGAACATGGCTATGGTGGGGGCCCGGGACCTTTCCGTCATCGAGACACCACCGGCCAACCGTTTCCCTATCCAAACCTACGTGGTGGAGCAGGATTGGACTCTGGTGCGTGATGCCATTGAAAAGGAATTAGCTCGTAACGGACAGGTCTTTTACTTGCACAACCGTGTGGCGGATTTGGACCGAATTGCGGCCCAAATCGAAGACATTGTGCCATCGGCCCGTGTTGCCGTCATTCACGGCCAAATGAGTGAAATCCAGTTGGAAGGCATTTTGTACGATTTCTTGAACCACCAGTACGATGTCCTGGTCACGACGACAATCATTGAAACGGGCGTCGATATTCCCAACGCCAACACTCTAATTGTTGAAAACGCCGACCACATGGGGCTTTCGCAACTGTATCAGCTCCGCGGCCGCGTTGGTCGTTCTGCCCGTTTGGCTTATGCTTACTTCACCTATCCCTTCACGCGCACGCCGAGTGAGGAGGGCCAAAAGCGGTTGGAAGCCATTCGTGACTTCACGGAATTGGGATCTGGTTTCCGAATCGCCATGCGCGACCTATCGATTCGTGGTGCCGGTGACCTACTCGGAAAACAGCAGCACGGCTTTATCGATTCTGTCGGTTATGACATGTATACCCAGATGTTGAAGGAAGCCGTTGCTAAGAAACAGGGGAAGGGGCATACCGAAGAAAAGACGGTTGAAAGCGATGCCGAACTGATCTTAGGTGTCCTAGCCTTTTTGCCGGATGATTATGTTTCCGACAATGCCCAAAAGATTGAACTCTACACGCGGATTCGTCAGGCCCACAGCGATGAAGACTTCGAACAAATCGAAGAAAACATGCTCGACCGCTTTGGCGAAATGCCGGATGAAGTCGCTCGCTTACTCCTGGTTGGCCGAATTAAGTCCTTGGCTGATCAAGCCCAAGTAACACAACTGCGCCGCCAGAAGAACATTTTGACGGTTCGCTTCACTGATTCCGCTACCGAAAAGTTGTCCGGTGTTAAGATTTTTGAGGCGTTAAAGGATGTACCGCTTAAGGCCTCCGTTTCGGGTAAGACCGGCCAGCTAGAAGTCAGTTTGACGATTGATTTGAAGGGCGAGAGTTCCGTTTGGCTGAACATTTTACGTAATTTCCTACTTGCCGTTATTGAAGAAGAAAATAAAGAGGACTAACAATGCGTCTCGATAAATTTTTAAAGATTTCCCGCTTGGTTAGGCGCCGTACGATCGCCAAAGAAATTGCTGACCAAGGACGAATTGAAATTAATAACAAGGTTGCCAAGTCTTCCGCAAATGTTGGAACTGGCGACTTAATTACCATTCATTTTGGTAACAAAACCATTACTGTTAAAGTCTTGAAGCTTGCGGAACTCGTTAAAAAGGATGAAGCAGGCGAAATGTACGAATTGGTTAAGGAAGAATACGAACGTGATTTTCGCTGACAATTCGTATAAATCCGTCTAGAATTTTGTTGCATGCATATTAAAAATGTGACAGAATGATTACAAGAGGAGTTGTCCGGATATGTCAAGCTACGGCCGCATACAATCGAATATTACGCCGTTAAACGCGAAGATTGCGCACCAGATTGAAGCGAGTGCTAATCAGCGCGACCGGGCGGCTGCACATTACCGTAAGGCGCATGCACGCCGTAAAAAGCGGATTATGTGGATTGGCTTGTTGGTGACCATGATCTTCCTGGCCCAGCTCTTGATTGGCCAGGTGAACTTGCACGCCGCCAACAAGTCACTGACGACCAGCGAGCAAAAGTTGGAATCCGCTAAGTCCACGAACAAGGATTTGAAGAAGAACGTGTCTCAGTTAAACGATCCGTCCTATCTCCAACAAATCCTACGTGAAAAGTATGGTTATACTCGTCAGGGTGAGATTATTTACAACCTACCTGATTACTCGAGTGATAAGTAAAACAAACAAAAGCATCCTGATGGATGCTTTTTTGTATAATGAAAACAATGTCAAAGATTCAAGCAGCTTTAGCGGCCATCAACTGGCCCGACAATTTAATTTTGGCCGTTTCCGGCGGCGTTGACTCGACCGTGCTTTTGCATGCTTTTAAGCAATTCCGGCCGCAACAAGCCCTGACAGTTGCTCACGTTAATTACCATTTGCGACCGGAAAGTGACGGCGATGCGGCCTTTGTAGAGGAACTTGCACAGCAGCATGGTTATCCCTTTGTGCAAAAGGATTGTCATTTAACGGGAACTGGGATTGAGGAAAAAGCCCGCGATCTGCGCTATGCTTTTTTTCATGAATTAGCGCAGCAGTACCGTTCTGCTGGCATTGTTTTGGCCCATCAAGCTGATGATCAGGCCGAAACAATTTTGCTAAAGTTGATTCGTGGCGGCGACCTGGCAAGCATGACGGGAATGGCCCAGCAGGATGGCCTTTTATACCGGCCTTTTCTGGGGATAAGTCGTGCAGAAATTGCTACTTATGCCCAGGAGGAGGGGCTTGCTTGGCGAGAAGATTGGACCAATCACGATCCGGAATATACTGCCCGTAACCGTGTACGTCTGCAAATCTTACCCGCTTTAGACGAATTGAATTCCCGGACTAGCCAACATTTAAATCAATTTGGCCAAGAGCTCGATCATAAATTAGATTTGTTAAAGCAACAAGCCGAGCTATACTTGCCACAATTCCAAACCGACTATCAGCAAGTACCCGAAGCCTGGTGGCCAGAAGTAAGCCGCTTATTGATTCAAAAGGCTGGCCTTTACAAGATAAAAAAAGAGCAGTTAAACCAAATTTCTGACCTTCTCCATAACCGCCAAAAAGCACAAGGAGAAATCGATTTGGGCCAAGCTTGGCGCTTTGTTAAAAATTACCACCAAGTTGGCATAAAAAACGCGAAAAACTTTGCAAAAAGGGCAGAGGAAAGACCGTCAATTGTGTTAGAATTAGACCAATGGCAATTTTTTGCTAACAACTGGGTTAAGTGGACGCAAAAGCCACCGGAGCCGGGGTTTGACACCCTTGCTTTGCCCAGCTCCAATGACTTCAAAGGACTGCGCCTCCGTTATGGGCGTCCACAAGATCGGCTGAATTTGAAGCAGGGACATAAGTCCTTAAGACGTCTTTGGATTGACGAGAAGTTTTCCAATGATGCACGACGAAGTACCTGGGTTTTAGCAAATTCTTGCACGGACGACTTGCTAGCGGTGCGCCTTTCTGAGAAGCGTTGGCGTTTTAACCAAAATTTTACGACTGACTCTATTACCAAGCCGAGTTGGTTAGTCTGGCGAATTGAGGAAAAACCAAGTGAATAACGACATCGAAGAAATATTGTTTGATCGCGACAGTATTCATCAAGCAGCTCAACGTTTGGGCAAGCAAATTACCGAAGACTACGCTGGTAAGCGGCCTTTGGTACTCTCTGTTTTGAAGGGGGCTTACCTCTGGACGGGGGATGTAATTCGTGAAATTGAGCTTTACGTTAATCTGGAATTCATTAAGATTTCCAGCTATCACGGCGGTGTTTCCTCTTCCAATGAGATCGAATTGGTGACCGATATCCGTACGGATGTTGCTGGCCGAGACGTTATTATCTTGGAAGACATCGTTGATACGGGGCAGTCATTACGTTTCTTGAAGGATCTCTTGGCTGACCGTGGTGCCAATTCAATTCGCGTTGCAACTCTCCTTGATAAGAAGGGCGGTCGCAAGATTGAAATTGATGCTGATTACGTTGGCTTTGACGTCCGCAACGAGTTTGTGGTTGGTTACGGTCTGGATTACAAGGACCTCTACCGGAACTTGCCATACGTCGGCATTTTGAAAAAGAGTATTTACACGAAAGATTAATTTCTAAGATTTAGAATTGAGGAAGACGGATGAAAAATAATAACAGCGGCTTTTTCCGAAGCAGCTTCTTGTACGTCATTATTTTCCTTGCCATCATTGCTGGGTTGTACACCCTGTTCAACGGTGGTAAAAGCACAACGAAGACTATTTCAACTAGTCAGTTTGTTAAGCAGTTGAATGATAAGGACATCAAGTCCTTTACCATGCAACCGGGAAATGATGTTTACACCATTTCAGGTACTTACAAGTCAAATAGTAAGGCAAGCAAGAGCTCGAACAGTAGCAACCAAAGTTTGTCTTCACTTCTGCAAAGTAGCCAGAACCAGTCAACAGATCGTTTCACGACGACTGTGATGCCAAATGATCCTTTCTTAAACGACATTAACAGTGCCGCTAAGAAGACTAAGACTGATATGACGACTAAGCCAGCTGCCAATTCTGGTTACTGGATTAGCATGATTGTTTCAATCGTGCCCGTTATTTTGATTTTCGGTGTCTTCTACATCATGATGCGTCAGTCATCTGGTCGTGGTGGCCAAGGTGGCGGCATGATGGGAATGGGTCAGTCAAAGGTTAAGCCTTCTGATCCTAAGGATAACAAGACCCGCTTCAACAACGTTGCTGGTGCCGATGAAGAAAAGGAAGAATTGGTCGAAATTGTCGAATTCTTGAAGAACCCGAAGAAGTTCTTATCATTGGGTGCCCGCATTCCAAAGGGTGTCTTGCTCGAGGGACCTCCGGGAACTGGTAAGACTTTGCTTGCCAAGGCCGTTGCCGGTGAAGCTTCCGTACCATTCTTCTCGATGTCAGGTTCTGACTTCGTTGAAATGTTTGTTGGTGTCGGTGCTTCCCGTGTTCGTGATTTGTTCGAACAGGCCAAGAAGACTGCGCCAGCCATCATCTTCATTGATGAAATTGATGCCGTTGGACGTCGTCGTGGTTCTGGTATCGGTGGTGGAAACGATGAACGTGAACAGACTTTGAACCAAATCCTGATTGAAATGGATGGTTTCGAAGGTTCTGAAGGGGTTATTATTTTGGCCTCAACCAACCGTTCTGACGTTTTGGATCCGGCCTTGCTTCGTTCTGGTCGTTTCGACCGTAAGATTATGGTTGGTGCACCGGACGTTAAGGGTCGTGAAGCGATTTTGAAGGTCCACGCTAAGAACAAGCCATTGGCACCGGATGTTGATTTGAAGGCCATTGCCCAGCAAACCCCTGGTTATGTTGGTGCTGACCTTGAAAACCTCTTGAACGAATCAGCCTTGCTGGCCGCTCGTCGTAACAAGAAGCAGATTGATTCTGCTGATTTGGACGAAGCCGAAGATCGTATCTTCCAAGGACCTGCCAAGACGAACCGGACCATGTCAAAGACGGAACGCGAAACAACGGCTTATCACGAAGCTGGTCACGCCCTTGTTGGTTTGGTCCGCTCCGATGCTTCTGTTGTTCGTAAGGTTACGATTGTGCCGCGTGGACGTATCGGTGGTTATGCCCTGATGACGCCAAAGGCGGATCGTTACAACGTCCGCTATTCCGAAGCCAAGGAACAACTGGCTGGTTTGATGGGTGGGCGTGCAGCTGAATTGGCTGTCTTCCACGAAGCGTCATCTGGTGCTGCTAACGATTTCCAGCAAGCAACCGGTTTGGCCCGTCAAATGGTGACGGCTTACGGTATGTCAGACAAGTTGGGTATGGTTCAACTCGAAGGAAATGCTTCGGTTGGCTATAGCGAACAAGCTGGTAACCAAAGCTACTCCGATGAAACGGCTAACTTGATTGATCAAGAAGTTCGTCGCTTCACTAAGGAAGCCTTTGATGATGCTACTGAAATCATCAACGAACATCGTGATAAGTTGCAGGCCATTGCCGAAGCCTTGTTGAAGGTTGAGACTTTGGACGAAAAGCAAATCAAGGATATCTACGAAACAGGTACCTTCACTCCTAAGGGTCAAAATGATGACGATGAGGGAGCTAAGACTTTTGAACAAACCAAGGCGGAATTAGACGCCCGTGAATCAGAAGCAGAGAAACGAGTTAAGGCCGGTGATGCAGATCCCGACAAGCCATTAGACGACGCAAATGACGACGAAGACGAGTCAGTCGATGATGGTTCAAGCTCAAACACTCCAACTGATGATTAAGATATGTAAGTAAAAAGTTGGCTCCGGCCAGCTTTTTATTTTTCAATAAAAGGAGAACTATGTCAGATCAATTAATTAAAACAATTACCAAAGACAAGGCCTTCCGTGCCTTTGCTATTGATGGTACCCACTTAGTTCAGGAAGCAGCCGAAGCGCATGATACGTCACGGATTGCTTCTGTTATTTTGGGACGAGCACTGCTGGCCACTGAACTATTTGCGCAGGCTTCCTTGAAGGGGGAGGAACGCGTCAACATCAAGTTAGCTGGCCGGGGACCCATCGGCAATGTGGTCACGGAAGCTGATACCAAGGGCTCGGTCCGAGGTTACGTCACCAATCCTCAGCTAGAGCCAATTGTGAACGACCAAAATCAGCTAAACATCGCCGGTGCCGTCGGCAGAAACGGCACCATGCAAGTCACCAAGTTCGCACCCTATTCACAGCCTTACATTGGCCAAAGTCAGCTAGTTTCCGGTGAAATCGGTGATGACTTCACCTATTACATGGCCCAGTCGGATCAAATTCCAACGGTGATTGGCGTTGGTGTCGAAATGGATAAGGACGACAAGGTCAAAAACGCCGGTGGTTTCCTAATTCAAGCCTTACCAGGTGTCACGGATGCCCAATTGGATAAACTTGAAGCTGATTTGAAGAAGCGAACACCTCTACCAGAGTTACTGGATCAGTCAGTCGGTGCAGTGGGTATCCTGGCCGATATCTTTGGTGATGATAATTTGGACATGTTGATGACCATGCAAGTTGGTTTGGCAGCCGAACCACCAAAGGAATCCTATGCTAAGATGCTGGCGACCTTGCCTTCCCATGAAGTCAAAGCCATGATTGATGAAGATGGTGGTGCTGAAGTGGTGGGTAAATTCTCAGGCAAGCGGCATTACTTTGACCGAGTTGAACTGTCTTCAATTTTGAAGGATATTCAAGATCGTGAAGCACGAGAAAAAGCCGAAAAAAAGCATGATTAAGGCTTTTTAGCTTTGTTGACCATGTCTGAATTTGTTATGATAGGTATGGTTAAATATGCAGATAAAGGCATCGGAAAGGAATTAATACATGGCTGAAGAACGAGCCCTCAATGATCAGATGGTTGCCCGTCGCCAGAAGCTTAAGGCTTTGGTTGATGACTTGCACCTCGATCCATTCGGTAAGCGCTTTGATCGTACGGCAAAGGCTGCTGATTTACATGAAAAATATGATGGAATGACTGGAGAAGAATTGGCTGCTAAGCCAATCGAAGTCGTCATTGCTGGTCGCATGGTTGCCAAGCGTGGTGCCGGTAAGGTTATTTTCGCGGACATTCGCGATGTTTCCGGTAAGATTCAGGTCTATGCCCGTCGCGATGATTTAGGCGACAATTACCCAATTATTAAGCGTGCTGATCTTGGTGATTTCCTGGGTATTAAGGGAACCATGATGAAGACCGATGCAGGTGAATTGACCATTTTGGTTTCTCACTTGACTCACTTGACTAAGGCTTTGCGCCCAATGCCAGATAAGTTCCACGGTATTTCGGATGTTGAAACTCGCTACCGTAAGCGTTACTTGGACTTGATTGCCAATGAAGACTCATTCCGCAAGTTCCAGCAACGTTCACACATCATCTCAGCCATCCGCCGCTACATGGATGGTCAAGATTTCTTGGAAGTGGAAACGCCAATCTTGCAAACGCAGGCTGGTGGAGCAGCGGCCCGTCCATTCGTTACCCACCACAATGCCTTGGACATCGACATGTACATGCGTATCGCCACTGAGCTTTACTTGAAGCGCTTGGTTGTAGGTGGTATGGAGCGTGTTTATGAAATCGGTCGTATCTTCCGTAACGAAGGAATGGACCCTAAGCACAATCCTGAATTTACTTCTTTGGAATCCTATGCAGCATACTGGGACTTCACTGACGTAATGAAGGAAACTGAAGGAATCTTCCGTGCCGGTGCAAAGGCCGTTTCAGACGACCTTAAGATTACCTATCAAGGGACTGAAATCGATTTGAACAAGCCTTTCAACCGTGCCCACATGGTTGATTTGATTAAGGATCGTACTGGTGTTGATTTCTGGCCTGAAATGTCAGTTGAAGAAGCTCGTAAGTTGGCTGACGAACACCACGTTAAGTATGAAAAGTACTGGAAGGTTGGCCACATCATCAACGCCTTCTTTGAAGAATTCGTTGAAGATACCTTGGAGCAACCAACCTTTGTCTACGGACATCCTGTTGAAGTATCACCATTGGCCAAGAAGAATGCGGATGATCCACGCTTTACGGACCGTTTCGAACTCTTTATCAAGGGTTCTGAATTTGCCAATGCCTTTACTGAATTGAACGATCCAATCGATCAACGTCAACGTTTTGAAGCGCAAGCGGCAGAACGTGACAACGGTAATGACGAAGCGGAAAACATTGATGAAGACTTCGTCGAGGCCCTGGAATACGGTATGCCACCTACGGGTGGATTGGGAATCGGAATCGATCGTTTGATTATGCTTTTGACTGATTCTGCAACCATTCGTGACGTGGTTTTGTTCCCAACAATGCGTCCTGAATAATTCTAATAAAAAGTCGATTTCTATTGACAAAATGCTTGTTTATTCGCTATACTGTTTTAGTTGAGTAAACAACATTATTCCGACTTAGCTCAGTTGGTAGAGCACACGACTGTTAATCGTGTTGTCGTCGGTTCGAGCCCGACAGTCGGAGCTAGTAAGCAGCCAGATGGCTGCTTTTTTCTTGGATTTTTTTCTAATTTATCAGCTTAGTTCGTTGACAGTTCTGAATAGCCATGGCATAATGTAATAGTTGTTTTAAAGCAATGCATTATTCCGACTTAGCTCAGTTGGTAGAGCACACGACTGTTAATCGTGTTGTCGCCGGTTCGAGCCCGGCAGTCGGAGTATTTGCCGACGTAGCTCAGTTGGTAGAGCACGGGTATCGTAAACCTGGGGTCGGAGGTTCGATTCCTCTCGTCGGCACTGAGTAAAAAGCACACCATGTTGGTGTGCTTTTTTGTTATAGTAGACCCAATCAAAAGGAGGTCACGATGACAACAATCTATGATTTCAAAGAAAAAGAAATGAACGGTGGCGACATCGATTTGAAGGATTACCAGGGCAAGGTGCTCTTAATCGTTAATACGGCCTCAAAGTGTGGCCTGGCACCACAACTTGAAGGCTTAGAAGCGCTTTACAAGCAATATAAGGACGATGGGCTCGTGGTTCTAGGTTTGCCTTCTAACCAGTTTAAACAAGAACTGGCGGACGGTCAGGACGCTTCAGAGTATTGCCAGATCCATTATGGTGTTACTTTTCCCATGACGGAGCGTGTGCAGGTCAATGGCGATGATGAAGATCCACTTTTCACCTATCTGAAGGCTGAATCTGGCCATGGCCGCATCAAGTGGAATTACACTAAGTTTTTGATTGGCCGCGACGGACAGCTTATTCACCGTTATGCGCCGACCACAAAGCCTGAAAAAATTGAACCTGCCATTAAAGAAGCTTTGCAGGCATAAGAAAAGCAGCCAACATGGCTGCTTTTTTAATGCCAATTTTTAATGTAGTCAGCGATGATTTGGTACTGGCTTTCCAAGGCAAAATGGCCCGCATCCAGCAAATGAATCTCTGCTTTCGGTAGGTCGCGTTTGAAGGCCTCGGCGCCCGGATAGACGAAGGAAGGATCGTTCTTACCCCAAAGCGCCAATAATTTGGGTTCTTCTTGGCGGAGGTATTTTTGGAAAGTTGGATAGAGCGCCACATTGTTCTGATAATCGAAAATTAAGTCCGACTGCACTTCAGCATAGTTGGCATTCTGCGAATAAAAAATATCGAGGGAATAACCGTCAGGGGCGACGCTTCCAGGCCGTTCGCCATTGAGATACTGATTCTTAATTGTATCGGGAGCAAAAGCGCTTTGAAAAGCTTGCCGCTGTGCTTGGGTCGGATTATGCCAATATTTTGCCCGTTCTTGCCATTTGGCTCCCAAGCCCTCCTGATAGATGTTACCATTTTGACTAATGATTCCCAGGACTGACTCAGGCTGGCGCAGGGCCAAACGAAAGCCGATGGGCGCACCGTAATCAAAGACGTAGAGGTAGTATCGCTTGATTAACAGCTGTTCGATAAGCGCTTCGACAATGTCCGTTAAGTGTTCGAAGCTGTACTTGAATTCCTTATGATTTGGCTTTGCAGACTGACCGAAACCAGGATAGTCGGGGGCAAGCAAATGAAAGTCGTTTTCGAGTAAGGGCATCAAATTGCGGAAGTAAAAGCTGGAAGAAGGAAAGCCATGGAGCAACACTAAGGTTGGTTTTTTAGGGTTTCCAGCCTCACGATAGAAGATTTTTTGTTTTTCAATTTCAGTGTAATGGTAAGTGATCATGAGAAAGTCCTTTCTTTAAGAATAAATCAGACCAAGCAAAAAAGCACTCCGAAGAGTGCTTTCAAGTTGATTTTAGATCTTTGAACGCTTACCGAAGTAGTAGAGGCCACCACCGATAATAACGTAGGCAGCAAGGACTGTGATAGGCATTGCCGTGGCGTGACCATCGAAGAAGACGATGTTACGTAGCAAAGTACCAGTTGCACCAGGTGGAAGGAGTTGTCCGAAGGCACCCCAACCAGAAGGCAACATTTCAGGTGCTGAAGATAGTCCGGAAAGAGGGTTTCCAAGTAGAATCAACATCACTGCGGCGATACCAAGTCCAGCATTACCAATGACTTCCAAAAGTCCGAGAACGAAGAAACCAGTGGCAGCAATACCAAGCATGGCACATAGGGAAGTAATGAAGTAGTTGCCGTCGAAGGTACCTACAACGAACTGGATAACGGCAACCAAGCCAAGTCCACCGATTACGGCGAAGGCAAGGATGGCAGCTAACTTTTCGCGCTTGCCCTTAACCATGTTGGCGATGGCAACTGCACCAATCCAACCACCCAAGGCGATTGGTAGGGCACCGGCTGCAAGACCAGCTCCCTTAGGGTCAGCCTTAGGGAAGGACTTCAAATCAACAATCTTGGCCTGCTTAGCATCGATAGCGTTTAGCTTAGCCTGCATCATCTTAATGGTCTGGACATCCTGTGCCTTTTCCATCATTGGTGCGATTTGAGCCTTAGCAGCGGCCTTTTGTTGCGTAACCATTCCTTGACCGATTTGAGTCAAAGCTTGTGCAACAGCAGTTGAAGCTGCTGAAGCTTCATAAATGGTAACGTCACCAGTCTTTGAAAGGGCAATGGCACCGTATATCTTACGATCAGTGACGTCATCCTTCATGCTGTTGTTGTGCTTGTAATGAGTAACCTTGAAGCCCTTATCTTCAAGAGGCTTAGCCAACTTATCATAAGTGGCTTTGTCTTCGGTTACGACACCGATTGGGACGTTATGAACGCCCGAATTAACGGCTGGAAGTGAGAAGGCAGTCATCATGATTCCCAAGATAACTGTCAAACCAACAACCAGCGTCAAAATGAATTTGTATGATGATTTCATTTCTCTGCTCCTTTATTTTTAACAAGTCTTATTTTAAAGGGCATAGAAAAGTAAACAACCATCAATATCCGATAAGTGTTGGGTATTTACATGTTCAGTAAGTTTTTGAAAATTCCGGGCGCGATTTGACCAACAATTTCTGAAAATTCTTCTGGTGTTTCTTTAAAATTACGTTGCATCCAGGTCACCATGAGATTAATGACGGTACTTCCGGTCATGGCGTTGACGTACTCTGCTGGAATCGTAATTCGTTGATCAAGTTGGTTGTTTTGAAATTCTTTTTGAGCACGATTCGTTAGACGAAAACCGAATTTACCATCTGATTTTGGACCGATAAAGAGTTGAAAGATATCGCGTCGCTGATAAAGTCCTTCGCATAAGCCAATGATTCGTTGTCGAATGACACTGGCATTTTGGAGATTTTCGTAACTGAGCTTGGGCAGGTCGGATAGCACTTCTTCAATCGTCGCCAACTGCATCTTCTCCATCAAATCTTCTTTATCGATGTAATGGGCGTAGAAAGTTGAACGGTTGATTTCTGCTGCTTTAACAATTTGGCTAACGGTAATGTGATCAAAACCAACCGTTTTGACAAGCTTCAAGAATTCATTTTGAATGCGGGCATCACTTTGTTGATATCGGGCGTCTGTTTTCATATTAAGAACGCTTTCTTCAAATTTTTTAATATAGTAATTAAGGCTTTTATTCACTTATACCCTTAGAATGATAAAATCTATTTAAGCTTAGATTACAGAATGTTAACTAATTGTTGCAAAAGTGTGACAAATAAGACAAAGTAATGTATAATACATGTATAAGCGTTACGTAGGAAGGGGATGAACTTATGTTCTTCAAAGGTTTCATGGATTGGTATAATGGTTCAGGTACCCACATCTAAACCGTTTTACGAATGTTTATTTGAGGAGTTGGTTGGGTTTCTAACCAGCTTTTCTTATTATTACAGTAATATTACTTTTGTAAAATAAAGAGCTTGAACGGATAACGTTCAAGCTCTTTTTCATTTCTTAAAGTCATTAGCGAAGAGACCCATCATGTAAGAATCGTGATACTTGCCTTCAGCAAAATAATGTTGTTTGAGGCAGCCTTCCTCTTGGAAGCCAATCTTCTTATAAATATGAACGGCGGCTGCATTGTCCACGTCAACAATCAAGTAAATCTTGTGAAGGTTTAGGACGGAGAAGGCGTATTCTAGGCCAGCCAGCATGCCTTTTTGTGCCAAGCCTTGGCCCTGAAAATCAGGATGAATGATAATTTGAATTTCAGCGTGGCGATGAATCGTGTTAATGTCCATCAATTCGACCACACCGGCAAATTGGTCGTCGACTTCAATCACGAAGCGACGTTCGGCTTGGTCAAGGACGTGGCGGTCGTACAAAATACTGAGTTCGTCAAATGACGTATAGGGTTCTTCGAACCATAGCGCCATCACGGAACGGGAGTTACGTTGCTGATAAATGTGGGGAAGATCCTTTTTCTCCAGTGGTCGGATATTCATAGATACCTGCTTTCGTAGATTGGAACTATGATAACACAAAAGGCGACATCCGCAGATGTCGCCCTTGAGATTGCCCCTGCTGGATTCGAACCAGCGCATAACGGCACCAGAAGCCGTCGCCTTACCGCTTGGCCAAGGGGCAATTACTTGAATTATATTACCGAATTTTGGCCGCTTTTGCAAGGGTAAATTCAACTTTTCTATCCGACGATAACTTGATTTTATTTGATAAAAGGGACTAGGCCAATTATAATAGGCCATAGAGGCCAGTATTAGTAGACCCCATATAATTAGACTTGAATCAATAAGTGGAGGAGGTTGCTATGGGTATACCACGTTACATTGAAATCCATAATGAAATACGTGAACGAATTGCTGCGGGTGAATGGCAGACGAATAACCGTTTGCCGGCAGAACGTGATTTGGCCGAGACCTTTCATGTTTCCCGTATGACCTTGCGTCAGGCCATCCAAACCTTGGTTGATGAAGGAATTTTGGAACGTAAAGTTGGTTCCGGAACCTATGTTGCCGAGAAGAAGGTTTCTGAACGTGCACTGGGCGTGACCAGCTTTACGGAACTGATGAAACAGGCGGGCAGAACACCGCAGTCAATTACCGTTTCTTATAAAATTACGATGCCATCAGCGTCCGAAATGGGTCGGCTAAAGCTTAAGGCAGACGACGAAGTGCTTGTCATGGAGCGTTTGCGGTTAGGTGATGATGAACCCATTTTGCTCGAGCAGACGACTTTGCCCGTAAAGTTAGTCAATAACTTTACCCGTTCGGAGCTAACGGATTCACTCTATGCCACCCTGATTAAGGCGGGCATTCAGCCCGGTCACGCTGAGCAAACGGTGACGGCTTCATTGGCCACCGAACGCCAGGCCGACTTCTTGCAGATTAAGCGTGGGGACGCCATTCTTTCGGTTCGTCAGGTCTCTTATGATCAAAATGACCAGCCTTTTGAATACGTCCGTTCTTACTACGTTGGCGATCGTTTTGAATTTAAATTAATGCGTTAAAAAAGCCGCTCAGCTGAGCGGCTTTTTATTATCCATTGGCGATGGTAAAACGTTCTTGGTGGTATTGAGGCTTCTTTAATTCCTTCAAGATGGCCAAAACCAAGGTACTAGTCGACGTCAAGGCCGGCTTACCATCTTTGGTAATCAATTCATCCTTGCCAATCACAGGCTTTTCACTGGCGGGGCCGGTGTGGTAATCCAATGAAGGGGAGATACCAAGCCAGTTGACGTTTTTAACAGTGCGCAAGAATTCCAATTCTGCCAACTGGTTTTCAGGGATTGCTAACCAAGGCTTGTTGTTTGGATCAGCTGCAATATCATCGACGACCAGGTGTTTGTCCTTGCCAGTCACAAGGGAACCAGCGCCTAAAACAAAGACTAGACGGGGCTTTTCGCTGTCACGTAGTTGGGCAACCAAATGCGTGGCCAAGTCAACGTGCAGATAAGCCTTTTCGGGTGCTGTTGCAAAAGCATCGATAACGGCGTCGTACTGCTGCAATTGTTCACGCGTTAAGGTAAAGGCGTCTTGGGCCAAGGTGTCAATGTCCTTGAAGTACTTCTTCAAGTCGTCCAAATGTTCTTGGGAAGGGCTGTTGGCAGTAATTTCGTCACCTTGAGCTAAGGCTTCGCGAACAAAGGTTGAACCGGTCATACCAGTGGCGCCAATAACTAAAATTTTCATGAATAAATCCTTTCTTCAATAAAAAGCCCCGAAGGGCTTTTTTTACTTATGATTGTAACGCTTTGCCAACCAATCACCAACAACTTGCACAATCAAAACGAAGACAAGTACGAGGAAAGTGGCGACCAAAGTTGTGTCGGTTGCGAAACGATTGTAACCATAGGCGATGGCCATGTTACCAAGACCTCCGGCACCGATGGCACCGGCCATGGCAGTTAATCCAATTAATGAAATCAAAGTAACCGTGGAAACACGGATGATTTCTGAGCGGCCTTCACGGAAGTAAACACCGAAGACGATGTCCCAAAATGAAGCTCCGACTGCTTGGGCAGCTTCAACGATACCACCATCCACTTCAGTCAAAGCCACTTGGATTTGACGAGCGTAGAAGGGGAAAACACCTAGTGAAAGTGGCACGAGGGCGGCAGTGGTACCGATTTGCGTACCCACAATCAGCTTGGTAAAGGGCGCAATGAAGGCCAGCAAGATAATGAAAGGTACGGCACGAAAGATTGAAACAATCTTGTCGGTAATCCAGTACAAAGTACGGTTAGGCGTGATACCGCGGGGGCTAGTCACCACAAGGGCGATTCCAAAGATCAAACCCAGGATACCACCGAAGAAGGCGGACCAGAAGGTCATGAAAATCGTTTGGGTAATGGCTGTCCACCAACCAGTGTCACCAGTCCAACCTTGATAAATAACGTTGGGAAAAGTTTGATTAATCCATGTACTCATAGGGCTTTCGCTCCTTTCAAAATCTCGACGCCGACACCTTGCTGAACAAGGTCAGCAATGGCATCCTGCAAGTTACCAGCAGGACCAGACAAGACAACCAAGAGGGAACCAACTTCGTTTCCTTGAAGGACTTCGATGTTTCCATACAAGATGTTGGCCTGTACTTGATACTCACGGTAAATGCTTGCAATCAAAGCCTTGTTGGTACTCTTACCCGTGTAATCCAAGCGGGCAAAGATTTCGTTTGGCAACAATTGCTGTACGAACGGCTGCTCGGAAATGACCTTGATGGTCTGGTTCAGGTTGGTGGTCGTTTCGATAAATTCCTGGGTCAACGTTTCCTTTGGGTTGGCGAAGATATCGAGCAAAGAACCGCGTTCGATAATCTGACCATCTTGCATAACGGCGACCTTGTTGGCGATGGCCTTCACGGCTTCCATTTCATGGGTAATCAAGAGAATGGTCAAACCGTATTCCTGGTTCAACTTCTTCAAAAGCTCCAAAATCTGGTTGGTTGTTTTAGGATCCAAGGCAGAAGTGGCTTCATCTGAAATCAAAATCTTAGGATCGTTGGCCAAGGCACGGGCGATGGCGACACGCTGCTTTTGTCCACCGGAAAGTTGACTTGGATACTGCTCAGCACGGTCAGATAATTCAACCAAGGCAAGCAATTCCTTAACCTTTGCGTCACGTTCCTTTTCCTTAAGAGGGGAATGTTCCAAAGCAAAGGCAACGTTTTCAGCAACGGTACGTTCGTTCAAAAGATTGAAATGCTGGAAAATCATTCCAATCTTGCGGCGTTCCTGGCGCAATTGACCCTTGCCAATACGCTTTGTGCTGCCTTCACCCTTGTTAAAGAAAGTCTTGCCGTCTACCACAACAGAACCCTTGGTTGGTTCCTGCAACAAATTGATGGTACGAACTAAAGTTGACTTTCCGGCTCCAGAGTATCCTACGATTCCGTAAACATCGCCAGCATTAACATCCAAGGAAACGTCTTGGACGGCATTAATGGTGCGCTGCTTTTGGACGAAGGAAACATCAATATTTTTTAGTGAAATAATTGTTTCGCTCATGACTTTTACCTTTCTATAGAAGAGAGTTTATTTCTTGTAATCCCAAACGGTGATTTCAGCACCCTTGTAGTATTTGTTAACCAGTTCCTTGGTCTTTTCAGTTTGAAGGGCCTTAACCACCTTCTTGTAGTTCTCGTTATCCTTGTCCTTTTTGTTAGCGGCAATGAAGTTAAAGAACTGGGTGGTGTCCTTGTTCAAACCTTCAACGTAGATGGCTGAGTTGAAATCAATCTTGGCTGACTTGGCGAAGTTGGTGTTGATGACCGCACCAGCGAAAGAAGCATCTGACAAGGAAGTTGGGGTCTGGGAAGCATCAACGGGCTTGATAACCAAGTTCTTAGGGTTGTCCGTAATATCCTTAGTCGTGGCCTTGTTGGTGTCCTTCAACTTGATCAAACCAGCTGCGGCAAGCAGGTGAAGGGCACGGTTTTCGTTGGTCACATCGTTTGGAATAGCGATTTGGTCACCGTCCGAGAAGTCGTCCTTGTTTTGGTACTTGTTGGAGTACAGACGTAATGGCGTCGTCCAAGTGTCACCAATCGAAACGATGTCGCCGTGGTTGGCCTTGTTCCAGTTTTCCAAGAATGGGTAGTTTTGGAAGGCGTTCAAATCGATGTCGTGGTTGGCCAGAGCCTTGTTAGGCTGTGAATAATCGTTGAACTTGACCGTCTTAAGGGTAATTCCATACTTTTCCTTAGCGGTTTTGATGGTCTGGGCCCAAATTTGATCTTCATTCTTATCACCGGCCATGACACCGATGGTCACCGTCTTGTTGTTAGACTGTGGGTGATTGAAGAAAGAAAAATAGGCAGCGACAATCATGACGAGGGCGAAGATACCCAAATTAATTTTACTTTTGCGACTCATAAGTCTCTCCTTTGTTTTTTGGCAACAAAAAAAGTCGCTCCCAACCCTAAATTAAGGATACAGAAGCGACAATCGCGTTACCATTCTGAGGTTTTTATCCCTGATTGCTCAGAAACTGCTCACTAACCATCGGGCCACGGGAGATGATCCTAGCCGAATGGTGTGCCGGGTAACGACGGCCAATTCGTCAACTGCTAACGGTAAACCGAATCACAGCTGCCAATCACAGATCATTTTCATCTTCGCCCTCACGAAAGCTTGCACCAACCACTTTCTCTCTCAGCTTTGCTTGAAGATTACTTTTCTGCTCAACTTGTTTAATATTTGACTCTATCCTACAAGGCAAGAAAGCGTCTGTCAAGAGAAATATGATTTTTTAATGAGTAAATGATCGCTTATTGAGGACTTCTTCTGTTAGAATTGGGAAACGTTACTATCTGGGGGAAAGCACTTTGAGAAAAAAAGAATATTTAATTGGAATCTTCGGCATTTTGCTCATCGGAGCGAATTTGCGTCTACCAATTACGATGGTACCGCCATTTTTGCCGGAAATTGACCATCTCTTTGGCTTAGCAACGAGTGTCAATGGCTTGTTGACGACGATTCCTTTGTTGATGTTTGCCTTGCTGTCACCACTAGTGGCTTCCTGGGGTGTTCGCCTTGGCAATGTTAAAGTCTTGTTTTATGCCCTAATCATTTTGGCTCTGGGGAGTTTTCTTCGTTCGATTCCAAATGTCTGGGCCCTCTTTATTGGGACCATCACCGTTGGAATTGGGATTTCGGGCGGCAATGTCCTTTTGCCCAGTATCATTCAAGAATACTTTGCTAATAAAGCAACCCTGATAACGGGCCTATACCTCACAACCATGAGTGTTTTTGCTGCTATCGGGACGGGTGGGATTGTGCCCCTCTTTCAAAAGACCGGTTATAGTGCTGCAATCCTGGTGCTATCTTCTTTTAGTTTGTTCGCTTTACTTTTGTGGACCCGCTTTTCGATCAAACTGCCTGCAAAGGAAGTCGAAAAGACGATTAGTCGGCAGACTGCGCAAAAATATTCGGTTAAGGGCGCCAAGTTGACTTGGTTGGTTACGCTTTATTTTGGGATTCAGTCACTCTTAGCCTATTCCCTAATTGCTTGGTTACCGAGCTACTGGGTACATGTCCGTTTCTCAACTACGCTAGCGGGCTTGCTGATGACCTTCTTCGTCTTGGTGGGCATTCCGATGACGATGTTAATTCCTTTCGTAGCGCGAACGAAGCAGGGGACTCTTGCGCTGACGATTGTGATTGGCTTGGGGATGATGCTTGGAACGCTTAGTCTAATTATTTCATCGCAAAATTTTGGACTCAACCTCTTTTGTGCCATTTTGCTGGGGATGACAACGGTTTCAGCCTTTAGCTTGAGTATTGTCTTTTTTCAGCAGAAAACATCCTCCTATGAACAAACCGCTGAACTGTCTGGAACGGCCCAGTCAATCGGCTATTTGTTGGCGGGGACAGGGCCGTTGCTTTCCGGTATTCTGGTTGACCATTTCCATTCCTGGCCGCTTGTCTTTGCTATATATGTTGGCTTGGCCTGCCTGCTACTTCTCGTGGGAATCGTAATCGCTTTTAGCAAACCCATTAAGGGCTGATTTAAAATATTAATTGTCCGATTTAAAAAAAGCTGATACAATAATTGCAACAAGTTAATTTCTGAGGGAGTAACTGACGAAATGTTCGTGGCCAAATCGTCAAAGCAAAACAGCAATGTTTTATATCGCGCTTGGGCGCCGGTTTGGCATTAAACAGTGAGACTCATATAAGGGCTATTTTCTGCGCTTATATGGGTCTTTTTCTTTTCAGAAATTACTAAAAATAAAGGAGAATATACATTGGAACAACCTTTCTATAAGCAAAGCAGCCAGGAAGTCCTTGCCAATTTGACGACGACGCGTGAAGCTGGTTTGAGTCAGGCCCAAGTCCAAGATCGTCTTGAAACCAACGGTCCCAACCAGTTGCAAGCGGCTAAGACTTCATCAATCTGGCAAAAATTTGTCGACCAGTTTAAGGACTTGATGATTGCCATCTTGTTGGTCGCCGCTGTGGTGGCCGCCTTTACTGGCGAATTGACGGATGCCATCTTTATTTTGGCCATCGTGATTATCAACGCCGTCTTCGGTGTTTTCCAAGAAACTCGTGCAGAGGGTGCCATTCAGGCCCTTCAAGAGATGTCGACGCCCAACGCCAATGTCATGCGTGATGGCCGTGACCAAGAGGTTTCGGCCCCTGACTTAGTGGTCGGTGACATTGTTTATTTGGAAGCCGGTGATGTTGTGCCCGCTGATTTGCGTTTACTCGAATCAGCATCTTTGCAAATTGAAGAATCTTCTTTGACCGGTGAATCGGTACCGGTTCAAAAACAAGATGCCGCCTTGCCTGACGAAGACCTGCCACTTGGCGACCGCTCCAACTTGGCCTTCATGAACACCAACGTGACCTATGGTCGTGGCGTCGGGGTCGTGGTGGCCACCGGAATGGATACAGAGATTGGTCATATCGCCGGCGCTTTGGCGAATACGGCTGAAACCAAGACGCCATTGCAGGAAAACTTGGCACAACTGGGTCGTATTTTGACCTACTTGATTCTTGGCATCGCCGCCTTGACCTTCGTGGTCGGCATGATCCGCCATCAAGAATCCTTCTTGAACATGCTTTTGACTTCGATTTCCTTGGCCGTTGCCGCCATCCCCGAAGGTTTGCCCGCCATCGTTACCATTACCTTGGCCTTGGGAACCACGCGAATGGCTGCCCGCCACGCCTTGGTGCGTAAGTTGCCCGCAGTGGAAACCCTCGGTTCAACGGACATCATTGGTTCCGATAAGACCGGTACTTTGACCCAAAATAAGATGACCGTCGAAAAGATGGTAGTTAATGGGCAAGTCGAAGACGTCGCCAACACCAGTGAATTAACTGGTACAGCCGCTCGTTTGGCCGACATCATGGCCCTAAACAACGATACGAAGCGCACCGATGAAGGTTTGGTTGGCGACCCAACCGAAACGGCTTTGATTGCCTTTAACGAAAATCACGGTCGTAACTTGGATGAACTTTTCGCTAAGATGCCTCGTCAAGACGAAATTCCTTTCGATTCTGAACGTAAGTTGATGGCCACTTTGAACCCGGCACCACAGGGTTATCTTGTGACGGTCAAGGGAGCACCCGACGAATTGTTGAAGCGGGTCACCCAGATTGAAATGAATGGCGAAGTTCGGCCCTTGGACGATGAAATGCGTCAGCGCCTACTCCAAATTAACGGTGATTTGGCGCGCCAAGCACTACGTGTTTTGGCCTTCGCCTACAAGTTGGTTGACAAAAAGCCTGCTGAAATGACCAGTGAAAAGGTCGAAACTGATTTGATCTTTGCCGGTTTTGTCGGCATGATTGACCCAGAACGTCCCGAAGTTGCCCAAGCGGTTGCCGAAGCCAAGTCCGCCGGTATTCGCCCAATCATGATTACGGGTGACCACCGGGATACGGCTGCTGCCATCGCCCAACGTCTAGGAATTTTGGATAAAAATGATTTGGACACGGCCGTTATTTCCGGTTCTGATTTGGATGCCATGTCAGAAGAAGAATTTGCCGACCGGGTTACGCAGTATTCCGTCTATGCCCGTGTGGCACCAGAACACAAGGTTAAAATTGTCAAGGCTTGGCAGGACCGCGGTAAGGTCGTTGCCATGACTGGCGACGGCGTTAATGATGCCCCTGCCTTGAAAACTGCCGATATTGGAATTGCCATGGGAATCACCGGAACAGAAGTTTCCAAGGGAGCTTCTGACATGGTCTTGGCCGATGATAATTTCGCGACGATTGTCCATGCTGTTGAAGAAGGGCGTAAGGTCTTCCGTAACATCCAGAAGTCCTTGCAGTACTTGCTCGCTTCAAACTTGGCCGAAGTGATTTCAATTTTTGTCATGACCTTGCTCGGTTGGAACATTTTGGCACCGGTTATGATTCTTTGGATTAACTTGGTAACGGATACCTTGCCAGCGATTGCGCTGGGTGTTGAACCGGCTGAAAAGGGCATTATGCAACAAAAGCCCCGTGGCCGTACCGCATCCTTCCTTTCTGGTGGTGTTGGGCCTGCTATCATCTGGCAGGGAATCCTGCAGGCTGTGATTGTCCTTTCCGTTTACGGCTTTGCGCTAGCCTTTCCAGATCACCATGGGGAAGAGTTGGTTCACGCGGATGCCTTGACCATGGCCTTTATGACCCTTGGTTTGATGCAGATGTTTAACGCCATTAACGTGAAGTCCGTCTATGGCTCCATGTTGAACCGTCAGGCTTTTGCTAACAAACTCTTTAACTGGGGCTTGCTGGTTTCCTTGATTGCGATGGCCGCCGTTGTAGTAATCAAGCCATTGAACCCAATCTTCCACGTTTCCAACTTGGATCCATATCAGTGGTTCGTGGTTCTGGTAGCTGGAATTTCTGTTATTGTCATCGTGGAACTGGTAAAATTGGTGCAACGAGTAATTTTTCATAAAGGATAATAGCGATGCCTAAATTTAACCCTAAGCAACTACAACACTATGTACAATCACTACAAGCGGTCTTGCAATCAACGCAGGACCAGGCCAACCACGTTTCACCTTACTTCGTGAAGTTGGATGACGCCCGCCAAGAAAAGAAGCTTTCCGAAATGGATTCCGTTGAATTCAAGGAAATTAAGGCTGAATTCGATGACGCAGTGACTTGCTACGAAGACAACGCCAAGAAGTTGGCGGCTTTGCAAGCACCCGTGCGCTGGCTAGGCGCTCACAAGTCATTGGTTAAGAACTATGACGAATACGCTAAGGCCACCAAGATGATGGCCGATGCCTTGGATGCTGATAAGCAAACGATTGATGAAGAACACTTCACTCAGTCAGAAAATGATCAAGAACTCTACATGGGCAAGGTGCAAGCCAACGTAACCAAGATTTTTGGTTCGGCCATGTAAAAAGAAAAGCAACTTTCTTAGGAAAGTTGCTTTTTTATTGCTGTCAAAACTTTTTGGCTATAGCGGCCTGCATTAACTTTGTCGGCCAAGGGCTGTAAATTGGTTTGCCAGTCCTGATATTGCTGGACGGTCACGTCCGCAACGCGCTTTAGCTGGCTTAAATCATCGATGGTTAAACCAATGCCCTGGGATTTAATCACTTGCCCAAGATAGGATTGGGACCAGGCGATTAGGGGCAGGCCAGCTTTGAGGTAGAGCGAAGCCTTGTGAGGTGCATTCCAGCGGGTATAGCTTTGATACTTTTTATCATCAAAGTCGTTATCCCAAAGGAGGCCGAAGCCGCTCTTGAATTCAAAGGCGATTTCGTCCGGAGCATAGTTTCCCCGCCAAGTGATATCGGCTGGAAAATCAAAATCCCGCCACTTCTTGGGTTTGCTACCAAAGAGGGTGATTTCAGGGCCAGCATATTCTTGCAGCCAGGGTGACTTTTGGAAGGTGCCGGCGAAGTTGATCTTCTTACTATACTCAGCTCCCGCTGGGACGGGGCCAAGGTAGTCAAAGAGTCCTTGCACCACGAAGGGCTTGTCGATGCCATGTTCACGGAGTTTATTTGCCATTGCTGGGGAATGAACGACGATTAAGTCGTAGTGCTTAAGTAAGGCGAATTCCCAGGGATTTTCTTTCTTTAAACGTAGTGGTTCTAAATCATGAATGAGGAGGGCCTTTTTCACGCCGACCTGTGAAAGTGACTGACTAAAGCCTTCTTCAAAGGCCTGGCTCATATAGCTGGGAAATTGGTGCAGGACAATGTCACCGGCAGAAAGGTTCTTGGTCCAGGTCCGGATTTTTTCCTGGCGGACTCCTTGGCCAAATCTTTGGTCATTGTAGCGTTCTAATGGTAAAATTTTCCAGTTAGATGCTGCCGCGATTTTTGCATAGTCATCCTTGGCTTTCAAGGCACCGGCGGGCATCCAGGGTTCAATTGTTTGCGTGATATAGGCTGTCATGGGCTTAATTATAGCAAAGCTAACATTTAAAAACGGGGGAGATAGACTGATGGAAAAGGACGCAGATAGTTGGTTAAAACAGGCACAAAGTTACCAACCGGAGCTTTTAACTAATTTAAAAAAATATTTGGCCATTCCTTCCGTATATGATCCAAAAACTGTTACGGAGAAAACCCCATTGGGGAAAGGCATTGACCAGGCCCTGACATTTTTGGAAGATTTGGCGCGCCAAGATGGTTTTCGGGTACGCCG
This sequence comes from Eupransor demetentiae, assembly GCF_963930865.1. Lineage (NCBI taxonomy): Bacteria > Bacillati > Bacillota > Bacilli > Lactobacillales > Lactobacillaceae > Eupransor > Eupransor demetentiae. Next base: position 308,584 of record NZ_CAWVOH010000002.1, read on the forward strand.
CTGTGCAAAAGGAATGGTTTCGGTCATTTCTTTTGGCCCCGAAGATGCTAAAGAAACGATTGGTGTTCTAGTTCACGCCGACGTTGTTCCTGCCGGTTCTGGTTGGACCGTCACGGGGGCCTTCGAGCCCAAGGAAATCAACGGCCGCTTATACGGTCGCGGTGCCCACGATATGAAGGCGGATGTCATGGCCTCTTATTACGCCATTCGCCAATTAGCGGATGATGGCTTGCAGCCCAACCGCCGAATTGATTTGATTGTTGGTGGGGATGAAGAAAGTCAGTGGCGCGATATGCGGGCCTATTTGGCGGAAAACGAAGCGCCTACAATGGCCTTTTCACCAGACGGCGCTTTTCCGGTTGTTCCCGGTGAGCTGGGCGTTGTCACGATGCAACTCCACGTTCCGGCTGCTAAAAATCAAGGGTCTTGGCGGCTTTTGTCTTTTGATGCAGGTATTCGCGATAACGTTGTTCCAGGTCAGGCACTAGCTAAGCTACAAGTTGCTAATGATGAAGAGGCAACCTTAGAAGCAGCTTACCAGGCCTATCTCAGCCAGTATGTTGCCATCAATGGAACCATGCAAAAAGATGGGAATGTTGTGACCTTGAAGTTGAATGGTATCGCCGCTCACGGCGCCTACCCTGACCAGGGGATGAATGCCGCGACCTTCCTGGCACATTTTCTAATGAACTATGCTTTTGATACGGAGAGCCAAAAGTTTCTACAACTAATCGGCGACCGCCTGCATGAGAATTTTGAAGCGCAAAATCTTGGCATCGATTACCGTGATCCCATCATGGGCGGCCTGGTACTTAATCTTTCTCAAGTGCACTATCAAGAAGAAAAAGGTGGCGACATTAACTTGCGTTTCCGCTTCCCAAAGGGAATTGAAATTAGCAGCGTTGCTAAGGATTTGCAGGATAACTTGGGCGAGTATGATGCCAAGGTAAGTTATGACCCTGATAAGGTTAGCCCGGCGCACTTTGTTCCTCTCGATGATGAAATTGTTAAAACATTGGGACAGGTATATGCCGACCATACCAATAGTGAAAAAACGTACAAAATTGCGTCAGGTGGTTCCTACGCTCGAATCATCAAGCGCGGGGTTGCATTTGGTGGCCAGTTCCCCGATGCACCCATGAATAGCCACCAGCCCAACGAGTTTGTCATTGTTGCTAACATTCCCCGGGCCCAGGCAATCTTTGCCGATGCGCTAGCCCGCTTGGCAATGCTCTAGACCACTCGTGTCATAAAAGCTGACACAATTTCTTCGCTAACTTGACAGACTGCTATATTGAAAGCATGAAGAAGATATTGAAAATGCTAACCCTCGCAGTGGCCGCTTTTTCTTTGGGTACTTTTGCCCAGAAAGCAGATGCCGCTAGCGAACCCCACTACGTGATTACGACCGATGGAACTTATCCACCCTTCGATTTTGCGAATCAAGACAATCAGTACGTGGGAATTGATCAAGACATTTTGAAGGCAATTGCCAAGGCAGAAGGTTTTACTTACACTTTGAAGCCAATGTCCTTTAATGCGGCCACGCAGTCGGTTTCATCCGACCAAGCCGATGGTGTCATTGCCGGAATGTCCATTACGCCAGAACGTAAGGCGGTTTTTGATTTTGGAACGCCTTATTACCGTTCGGGAATTGCCTGGGCAGTTGCCAAGGGCTCCAAGATTAAGTCTTTGGAAGACTTGCGTGGCAAGACCGTGGCGATTAAAACCGGAACTTCTGGTGCAGACTACGCCCTTTCCATTCAAAAGAAGTACGGCTTTAAGGTAACCTACTTCAATGACTCCGAAACGCTTTACCGAGACGTGATTAACGGTAATTCGGTTGCCACTTTCGGTGATCTGCCCGTTTTGCTTTACTCCATTAAAAATGGGACGGAACTGAAAGTCATGAACGCTAAGAACCCATATCAGGCTGGTGAATATGGTTTCGCCGTCAAGAAGGGGTCAAATGCTGCCTTGCTGGCCGCCTTTAACCGTGGTTTCGCTAAAATCAAGGCCGACGGTACTTACCAAAAGATTATCGACAAGTATTTGAATGCTTCTGCAAGCGAATTTACTGGTAACCAGAATTCAACTTGGAACATTTTGAAGGCGAACCGCGCTGCCTTCCTAGATGGCCTAAAGGAAACCATCATCTTGACGGTGATTGGTATTATCTTGGCTGGTCTCTGGGGTTTAATCCTCGGTGTGATGGGCGTTAGCCAGTGGCGTTTGTTCCGCTGGATTTCGTCAACTATTATCTATACTTTCCGTGGTTTGCCAATGATGGTTTTGGCCTTCTTTATCTACATCGGTTTGCCTGGTGTGATTGGAGCAAAGATTCCGGCACTGATTGCTGGAATCGTGACCTTGGTACTTAACGAAGGGGCCTATATCGGGGCCTTCGTCCGCGGTGGCTTTGAAAGCGTTGATTACGGCCAAATGGAAGCAGCCCGTTCACTGGGCTTGAGCCACAATAAGGCCATGCGCAAGGTCATTATGCCGCAGGGAATCAAGCTGGTTATCCCTTCATTTGTTAACCAATTGATTATTACTTTGAAGGATACTTCGATTTTGTCAGCCATCGGAATCGTCGAATTGACTCAGACCGGAACGCTGATTGTTTCACGAAATTCTCAAGGATTCCGCGTGTGGGCACTGGTAGCTATGGTATACTTAATTGTAATTACGGTGCTAACTTGGTTTAGTAACTGGATTGGAAAAAGGACACAGGCATGAGTGAAGAAAAGCAAGTAAAAGTACATGTTGACAAGGTCAACAAGTCATACGGTAGCAACCACGTCCTTCGTGACATTTCCCTTGATGTTGATGCAAATGAAGTGGTCGTCATGATTGGCCCTTCTGGTTCAGGAAAGTCAACTTTCCTTCGAATGCTCAACCAACTGGAAGTTCCTAATAGCGGAACCATCGTGGTGGATGGTCACAATATTTCGGACAAGAAGACCGATATTAATAAGGTTCGTGAAAATATCGGAATGGTTTTCCAGAATTTCAACCTCTTCAATAATTACACAGTACTTGAAAACATTACTTTGGCACCCGTTCAATTGGGCAAGATGACCAAGCAGGAAGCTGAAAAGCGCGGTCGCGAATTGTTGGAGACGGTTGGTTTGGCCGACAAGGCCGACGTTTCCGTCAACTCTTTGTCCGGTGGTCAAAAGCAGCGTATTGCCATCGCCCGTGCTTTGGCAATGGATCCTGACGTGATGCTCTTCGACGAGCCAACTTCAGCCCTCGATCCTGAAATGGTTGGGGATGTCTTGGACGTTATGAAGGACTTGGCTAAGTCAGGAATGACGATGATTATCGTGACGCACGAAATGGGCTTTGCTAAGCAGGTTGCTGACCGAGTTGTCTTCTTCGAATCTGGTAAGATTCAAGAATCAGGTACGCCTGAAGAAATCTTTAATGCCCCTAAGAATGCACGTTTGCAAGAATTCTTGAGCAAGGTGATGCAGGCTTAACAACCAAAAAGGTGGCGGATGCCGCCTTTTTTTATGAGAGGAAGAGAAATGGTTAAGAAGAAAATACTACCCATTATGTTGGCTTTGTTTGCTGCTTTGGGATTGGCCTTGCTGGCCCGTCCTGTCCAAGCTGCAGAGCCTAATTACGTTATTACGACGGATGCAACTTACGCACCTTTTGATTTTCAAGATAAGAATAATGAGTATATTGGAATCGACATGGACATCCTTAAAGAGGTTGCCAAGCGCGAGCATTTCACCTATACCTTAAAGCCAATGAGCTTTAACGCTGCTGCCCAGTTGGTTGCTAATGGTCAGGCCGACGGTATCATCGCCGGAATGATGATTAACGACGAACGTAAGCAGGTTTACGACGTTTCGACGCCTTACTATCAGTCTGGAGTGGCCTGGATTACTAAGAAGGGCTCTTCAATTAAGTCCCTCAAGGAATTGAAGGGCAAGACGGTTGCTTTGAAGACCGGAACAGCGGCTGCCGAATACGGTAAGCAGCAGCAAAAGAAGTACGGCTTTAAGATTAAGTACTTCAACGATACGGATACCATGTACAACGATGTTGCCAATGGCAACTCCGCTGCTACATTCGAAGATTATCCCGTGATTGCCTATGCCATCAAGAACGGCATGAAGCTCCAAGTCATGAATCCACATAACTTGGGTAACGCCGGTGGTGTTGGTTTCTTCGTTCAAAAGGGCCACAACGCCGAATTATTGGCGGCCTTTAACCGTGGTTTCGCTTCCATCAAGAAGGATGGAACATACGATAAAATCATTAACAAGTACTTGAACTCAAAGCAGTCTAAGTTTACTGGTGATGCTGCGGATAACAACTCGATGTGGGGTATTCTCCGTTCGAACAAGTCGGCCTTCATGAAGGGACTTTGGGAAACCATCGTCTTGACGGTTTTGGCCATTATCTTGGCTTCCCTATGGGGAATTTTGCTAGGTGTTATGGGCATTAGCCAGAGCAAATGGATTCGTGGAACGTCGACGACGATTATCTACGCCTTCCGTGGTTTGCCATTGATGGTTTTGGCCTTCTTCATCTACATCGGACTGCCTGGTGTTATCGGCACGAAGATTCCTGCCTTCACGGCCGGTTTGTTGACTTTGATTTTGAATGAAGGGGCTTATACAGGAGCCTTTGTCCGCGGTGGTTTTGAAGCCGTTGATTCAGGACAAATGGAAGCGGCCCGCAGTCTTGGTTTGCCTTATGGGACAGCCATGCGCAAGGTCGTGATTCCACAAGGACTCAAGATTATGATTCCTTCCTTCATCAACCAGTTCATCATTACCTTGAAGGATACGTCAATCTTGTCTGCCATCGGTATCCTTGAATTGACACAGACCGGTACCTTGATTGTTGCTCGTAACTCACAAGGATTCCGCGTTTGGGCGATTGTGGCGGCCATCTACTTGATTGTCATCACTTTGTTGACTTGGTTCAGTAACTGGGTACAGCGTCGCATTAAGTATTAAGTTAAAAGAAAAAACCTCTGGGTCTCGTAAGATGACTTAGAGGTTTTTTATTATGTTTTTAGCAGTGGATGGCGGTAATCACTATGTCAGTGCTCGCCGGGCCGAAGGGATAAAGGAATATTTTTGCCCCGGCTGTCGTGGAAAAGTTATCTTGAAACGGGGACTTATTCACCAGGCCCATTTCGCTCATTTGCAGGGGGCAGATTGTGCTGCTTTTTCAGAAGGTGAATCGGCGGATCATATAGCGGGTAAGATTTTTTTATATAAATTGCTGCGTCAGTATGGGGAAGTTACTTTAGAAGCCTCCCTGGGTGAGATCGGACAGCGGCCAGATTTGTTGTTGCAAAGCAAGCGGGGGAATTGGGCGATTGAATTTCAATGCAGCCCGATTTCAGCTAAACGTTTGGCTGAGCGGAATGCGGGCTATCAAAAACTGGGATTGCCGGTTATTTGGATTTTGGGACCGGCCTATTTGAAGCGAAAGTTACGCGCTCGGACAATTTTGCCCTTTTTGTATGACAGTCAGTTACGTTTTTGGCAGCCTGCTTGGTCAAAAATCTTGCACCGGGGTAATTTTTTGAAGGCTGATTTTCGTGGTCTTCAATTCGAACAAGCTTTTTCAGCCAATCTTTTTTACTGTTTGCGGGCAAAAAAGTCGGGAAAGGTGAATTGGCATTACCAAGCGAGCAAGTTAGAACAGCAGCTGCTGCAGGGCCGTCTTGATGCAAGGCTAGTCGGTCAGCTTTATGAAAAGGGCTGCCGTTTGAATCAGCTTCCCACTTGGGCCTTATCAGGGCAACATTTTGGGTTAACTGTCCCGAATTGGCGTTTTCGTTTGACGGTCTTGGAGTGGCTGGAAGAAAAGGGACTTGGTGCTAGTTTTAGCTGGGAAGAATTTGAAATGCGGTTCCAATCGACTTTTTTGAACTATGAAATTTGGGGAAGTGTTGAACTGCAAGAACTACTTAAAAGTCTGCTAAAGGGGGGTTACTTGAGCTACGAAACATCTGTTTTTCACATTAAAGGGCAACCAAGCTGGCGTAAATAGTCCCGTTTCTTGTGTTAAAATTAAAAATAAATGACAAAAGGGGGTCGGTGTTTTACACCAAGATTCTATGGAACAGATTATTCGTGAAAACGTCCCAGAGGACCTAACCTGGGATCTCAGTACCATTTTCAAAAATGACGAGGCTTGGGAAGCGGCCTACGCTGACACGCAAAAGGCAGCCGACAACCTTGCGGCGTACCAGGGCAAAGTGGGCGAATCCGCAAAAGCGCTCTATGATGCTTTACAAGCGGATTTAGCACTGGAACGTCAGTTTGAAACGGTCTACGTCTATGCCCATCAAAAATTTGACCAAGATACGACTAATGACCGCTATGCCGCTTATAACATGCGCGTCCAGTCCTTGTATGCACAGGTTTCAACGGCAACGGCCTTCTTTGAACCTGAAATTTTGGCCATCCCCGCTGATACCTTAAAGGCTTACTTAGCAGATTCATTATTTAAGGATTATCAGCATTTCTTTGATGATATCTTGGCTAAAAAGAAGCACACCTTACCGGCTGAACAAGAGGCGCTTTTGGCGGGTGCTTCCGATATTTTCAGTGCGTCAGAACAGACTTTTGGTGCCTTGGACAACGCCGACATTGACCTGGGTGACGTGATGAATGAGGAAGGCGACATTGTGCCTTTGACCAATGGTCTCTATTCGATTTTGTTGCAGTCCAAGCAACGTAATTTGCGTCAACAAGCATTTGAAAGCTTGTACGCGGCCTACATGTCCTTGAAGAACACCTTTGCTTCGACGCTTTCTTCCAACGTCAAAGGGCATAACTATACGGCCAAGGTACGCCACTATGATTCAGCTCGTCAGGCGGCAGTCCTACCAAATCAAATTCCTGAAAAGGTCTATGATACCTTGCTAACTTCCGTGCATGACCATATGGATTTATTGCACCGGTATGTCGCCTTACGTAAGCGTATTTTGAAGCTTGATGAATTGCATTCATACGACTTGTACGTGCCTTTGGTTCCGGATTTGGACCAGAAGATTACTTACAAAGAAGCACAAGAAATCGCCTTGAAGGCCTTGGCACCCCTCGGTGAAGACTACTTGGCCATTGTCAAAAAAGCTTTCGCGGAGCGTTGGATTGACGTTGTCGAAAATAAAGGGAAGCGTTCCGGGGCCTATTCAGGTGGGGCCTACGACACGAATCCTTACATTCTCTTGAACTGGCAGGATACGCTGGACAATGTTTACACGCTGGTTCATGAAATGGGGCACACGGTGCATTCCTACTTGACCCGGCACAACCAACCCTATCACTACGGGGACTATCCAATTTTCTTGGCTGAAATTGCCTCGACAACCAACGAGAGTTTGTTGACGGATTATCTCTTGAAGACAAATGATGATCCGAAGTTCCGCGCCTATGTTTTGAACCAATATTTGGATGGTTTCAAGGGCACTGTTTTCCGGCAAAGTCAGTTTGCTGAATTTGAGCAGTGGATTCACGAAGAAGACGCTGCAGGCCGCCCTTTGACCGCCGAAAAGATGAGTGAATTCTATGGTGATTTGAACCAAAAGTATTATGGTCCGGATCTGAGTGCCGACCAACAAATTGCCTACGAATGGAGTCGTATTCCGCACTTCTATTATGATTTCTATGTTTACCAATACGCGACTGGGGAAGCTGCTGCGACGACTTTGTCCGAACGAATTCTTAATCAAAATGGTGCGGAAGCTTACAAGAATTATTTGAAGGCTGGTTCTTCGGCGTCACCATTGGACGTGATTGCTAAGGCCGGGGTCCGCATGGACCAAGGAGGCTACCTGGATCAGGCCTTCCAAGTCTTTGAAGAACGTTTGAATGAATTAGAAGAACTACTAAAGTAAAAAGGAGATTATTATGGCTAAAGTTTTAGTATTCGATGGCATTGATCAAGCTGGAGTTAAGCAACTCGAGGCTGATGGTTATGAAGTGGTTTCTTGCCCACAAGCTTCCAGTGAAGATTTCGATGGTTTTGAAGATGTCGAAGGCATGATTGCCATTATGCATCCAATTACGGGTGAAATTATGGATAAAATGCCTAACTTGAAGGTGATTGCACGTTTCGGTGTTGGTTATGACAATATTGATTTGGAAGCAGCTAAGCAACGTGGCATCGTGGTGACAAACACGCCCGGTGGAAATGCTGAAGCGGTTGCTGAAACGGCAGTGACCTTGGCCTTGATGGCCGGTCGTGAATTTGAAGTTCGCCACGACAGCATTCATGATGCAAAAGATCGCGACTACATGGCCGAACACAAGGGATTCCAACTATCCGGTAAAGTGGTTGGAATCTTGGGCTTCGGCCACATTGCCCAAAAGGTGAATGACCTGTTGACTGGTTTCCAGGTCCAAACTCTGGTTTACGCTCGTCATGACCGTCCAGTTCCTCACGGCAAGATGGCTAGCTTGGATGAAATTTTTAAGAACTCCGATTACATCATTTCGACCTTGCCAGCTACACCGCAGACGACGCACTTGATTAATGCGGATGCCTTTAAGCAGATGAAGAAGACGGCAATTGTGGTCAACGTTGGCCGTGGGGCAGTGATTGACGAAGCTGCTTTGCTTGATGCCCTCAAGTCCGGTGAAATCACTTCTGCTGGTTTGGATGTTGTGGAAAAGGAACCAATTTCTCCTGAAAATCCACTTTTGGTCCTTCCAAATGCCTATGTTTTGCCCCACGTTGCCGGTTTTTCCAGTGAATCAGAAACCAAGGTTTCAACGATGGCCGCCACTCAGGTCGAAAAGGTTTTGTCTGGCCAGGGTGCTGATTACCAAGTTAACTAAGTCGCTGCTGACCTCGCCTTAAAATTCTGTTATACTGACAGTGCGATGAATGACCTAGTAGTGGTGGCGAATCGTTAGCGAGCGGTAGATGGTGTGAGGCCGCCTTTTCCAGCCACGAATTTCAGTCAGGAGTGCTTAACTTAACCGTTAACGTTTGTCCGCGATATGGACCGTCGAGTTGTTGGCTTAGCCAGAATTTGGGTGGTACCGCGGTATTTTATAAAAGATTTCGTCCCTTGTTACTTCTTCACGGAAGTAGCAAGGTTTTTTTGTGCAAAAAAGGAGGAAGTCCTAGTGACACTAGTTGATGATTTAATGAATTTAAAAAAATCTGCGGTGACTGCAATTAAAAATCACCAAGAAGATATGGAAGAATTACGCGTCCATTACTTGGGACGTAAGGGAGAACTAACAGGTCTTCTTAAGCAAATGAAGAACGTTGATCCTGAAGACCGTAAGGCTGTCGGACAGGTTGGAAACGATGTTCGTGAAACAATCACGAGTTTAATTGCTGAACAGCAAGAAGCTCTTAACAAATTGGCCTTGGACCGTAAGATTGCTTCCGAAAAAATCGACGTGACTTTGCCTGGCGCACAGCCGCTACAAGGGCAGCCCCACGTCCTACAACAAATTATGGATGAAATTGAAAACCACTTCCTCGGACTTGGTTTCCAAGTCATTGACGATCCACAAGATTCACCTGAAGTTGAAACCGACGAATACAACTTCGAACGTGAAAACTTGCCGAAGGATCACCCTGCCCGTGATATGCAGGATACCTTCTACATCACACCTGAAATTTTGCTCCGTACGCAGACTTCACCAGTGCAATCGCGTGTCCTTGAAAAGCATGATTTTTCTAAAGGGCCTTTGAAGATGATTGCCCCCGGTAAGGTGTACCGTCGTGATACGGATGATGCCACCCATTCCCACCAGTTCCACCAGGTCGAAGGTTTGGTCGTTGGTAAGAACATTACGATGGCTGATTTGAAGGGGACTTTGCTTTCCATCATGCAAGAACTCTTTGGCGAAAAGCACCAAATTCGTTTGCGTCCATCTTACTTCCCATTTACGGAACCATCGGTTGAAGTCGATGTTTCCTGGGATCCCGTTACGCCAGAGACTAAGCCTGAAGACATTAAGTGGATTGAAGTGCTTGGTGCCGGCATGACTCACCCCAACGTTTTGAAAATGGATGGGGTTGATCCGGACGAATATTCGGCCTTTGCCTTTGGCTTGGGACCCGACCGTTTTGCCATGCTGAAGTATGGGGTTGATGACATTCGTCAATTCTACTTAAACGACGTCCGTTTCCTAGAACAATTTAACAAGAAGGGGGAGTAAGCATGAATACGAATTTAGCATGGTTAAACGAATACCTAAATCAAGATTTAGATCTCAGTCAAGCTGCTGTGATTGCCCTGGGCGAACGCTTGGAACGTACAAGTGTCGAAGTTGATTCAGTTTTCAACTTGGCACAAGGGCAAGATGGCCTTGTTGTCGCCAAGGTGCTTTCGGTTAAAGAACATCCCGACTCAGATCACATGGTCATTACCCAAGTGGATGCTGGCGAAAGTGAACCCATTCAGATTGTGACGGGGGCTCCCAACGTTGCCGAAGGGCAACTCGTGATTTTGGCCAAAGTAGGCGCCCACATCATTGACCGTGAAAGCGGCAAGCTTGTAAAAATTAAGAAGGCGAAACTCCGTGGTGAAGAATCCTACGGTATGCTTTCAGCCTTGCAAGAAATTGGTTTTGATAACAAGATTGCTCCTGATCCAATTGAAAAGGGCATTTACGTCTTTGATCCCAAGTCCGGTGTTCAACCAGGCGATGACGCTCTTGAAGCTTTGGGGATGCTTGACCCAATTATTGACACGGACTTGACCCCTAATCGAACTGACATGCTTTCCATGCGCGGTGTGGCTTACGAATTGGCGGCCATTTTGGACTGCCAGGCAACCATGCCGACCTTCCAGCTCAGCGAAGGATCTCAAAAGTCCGCCGACCTAATCCAAGCAGAAGTTACCGATGAAAAGTTGGCTGACCAATTTGGACTCCGTGTCATCGATAATGTTCAGGTTGGCCCAAGTCCCCTTTGGCTACAACGTCGCCTCTGGAATGCTGGTGTTAAGCCCGTGAACAACCTTGTCGACGTGACGAACTATTTGATGGTTCTCTTTGGACAACCTTTGCACGTTTACGACTACGACCGTTTGCCAGAGAAGAAGTTGACCGTTCGTTTGGCCAAGGATGGTGAAAAGTTCACCGGCCTCGATGAGCAAGAGTACGAATTACGACCAAACCAAGACATCGTGATTTCGTCCGGGGATCAAGTTTTGAACTTGGCCGGCGTTTTGGGTGGTCAAGCGGCCGAAGTTACGGAAAAAACGAAGCGAGTTGTTATTGAATCAGCAAGCTTCAATCCAAGTTTGGTGCGTGCCGCTGCTCGCCGCCACACCTTGCATACGGGTGCTTCTAGCCGTTTCGAACGTGGCATTGACCCAAGTCAGGTTGAATCGGTTTTGGATCAAGCAGCTGCTCTCTTGGCCGACCTTGCCAAGGGCCAAGTGGCTAAGGATGCCGTTTACGGAGCACGCCATGCCTACCAAGCCCGTCAAGTTGAAATTTCAGTTGACCGCATCAATCAAATCTTAGGAACGGACTTGCAGGCCGATGAAATCGCATCTATTTTCAAGCGATTGGCCTTTGAATTTGAAAACAAGGATGGGAACTTCATCGTTGCCATTCCGGGCCGCCGTCCCGATATCTCTATCCCAGCTGATTTGATTGAAGAAGTTGCCCGTTTGCATGGTTATGATAACTTGCCAACGGCCTACATCACCGGCCAAACAACACCGGGTAAGTTGACTAGCCGTCAACGTCAAATCCGTGCAAGTCGCCGCGTCATGGAATCCCTTGGTCTTAACCAGGCGATTTCATATGCCTTGACCACGCCGGAAAAAGCCACTCGCTTTAATGCCAACAAGGCTGCTAAACTCGTGACCTTGGACTACCCAATGAGCTCGGACCGCACAACAGCCCGCCAGAATCTTTTGTCCGGCTTGCTTGACGACGTTGCTTACAACGTCGCTCGTTCCGTGCACGACATTGCTTTGTACGAACAAGGTCGTGTTTTCCTTGCTAAGGGTGAAAAGGAACAACCCGCCGAAATCGAACACCTGGCCGGTGTTTTGACGGGTTCCCTTGTTCGCTCTAGCTGGGAAAATAGCCGCAACGTCAAGGAAGTTGATTTCTACGACTTGAAGGGGATTGTTGAAAAGTACTTAGCCGAAATCGGCATGCCAGCGGTTCGCTTTGAAGCAACTGACCGCCACGAAGCCATGCATCCCGGTCAAACCGCTGACATTTACGGTGGTGACCACTACCTCGGCTTTGTCGGACAAATCCACCCAGCCTTCTTGCAAAAGGAAAAGCTACCGCAGGTCTTTGGTTTCGAACTTGATTTGCAAAGTATTATTGACTACAGCCAGCGCGGGCAAAACTACGAAGTTATCTCACGTTATCCACAGGTTAGCCGTGATTTGGCCATCTTGGTCGATGAAAAGGTAACCAATGCCGACATTCAAAATGCCATTGAAAAGACGGCCGGTCAGCATCTGGTTGAAAGCAAGGTCTTTGATGTCTTTACCGGTGGCAAGTTGCCGGCTGGCAAGAAGTCTTTGGCCTACCAGTTGACTTACCAAGACAAGAACGACACTTTGCTTGAAGCCGATGTTAACGATGATGTTGAAAAAATTGTAACGGTTTTGCAACAAGAATTTAACGCTGAAATTCGTTGATATGGATTGTTTTAGCATTTAAAACAGGATATAATTTTATAAAACTGTAGTGACGGGAATTGTTTGATAAATGGCAAAAATAATCATTAATGGTGGACACCGAATTCATGGCGAAGTAACCATCGGTGGTGCTAAAAATTCAACGGTGGCATTGATCCCCGCAGCGATTTTGGCTGATTCACCCGTGAAATTTGATACGGTACCGCAAATCTTGGACGTGAAGAACTTGCAATTGATTTTGCAGGCCATGAACGTATCCTCAACTTTTGAGAACGGTAATTTGTCAATCGACCCCACTACGATTCGTGAAAGTGACCTACCATCGGGGGCCATTAAGTCTTTGCGTGCTTCCTATTACTTTATGGGCGCTTTGCTTGGTCGCTTTGGTCGGGCCACCGTTACTTTTCCTGGTGGTGACAACTTAGGTCGCCGTCCGATTGACCAGCATATTAAGGGCTTTGAAGCGCTTGGTGCAACTGTTACGGAAAGCAACGACATTATCCACATTGATGCTTCTGATCATGGCTTGATTGGAGCACGAGTGGCCTTGGATACGGTTTCCGTGGGCGCTACCATTAACATCATCTTGGCTGCCGTTAAGGCCAAGGGTCAGACCATCATTGAAAACGCGGCCAAGGAGCCCGAAATCATTGATATCGTGACCTTCTTGAACAACATGGGCGCTAACATTCGTGGCGCTGGTACCGATACCATTCGTATTACCGGTGTCGATACGCTGATTGCCCGCAACACCCATACCGTGATTCCAGATCGTATTGAAGCTGGAACCTACATGAGTATGGCTGCCGCCTTCGGTGACGGCGTGACGGTTCGTAACGTCATTCCTGAGCACTTGGAGTCCTATACTTCTAAGCTGATTGAAATGGGCGTTAACCTCGAAATCGGTGAAGATGCCGTGCACATTTTCCCTTCTGAAAAGTTGCAGCCGGTTTCGATTAAGACTATGCCTTATCCCGGTTTTGCCACGGACTTGCAGCAGCCGGTCACGCCACTGCTTTTGATGGCAGAAGGCGAGTCAACAATCTATGATACGATTTACCCTAAGCGTGTTCGTCACATTGCCGAACTTCGCCGCATGGGTGGGGACATCGCCACGGTTAAGCCTGGTGAAATCAAGATTGGTCATTCCGACCGCTTGATTGGAACAACAGTTGAAGCTGCTGAAATCCGTGCGGGCGCCGCACTGATTATTGCCGGCATTATGGCCGATGGTACAACCGTCATTAACAACGCAGATCACATTTTGCGCGGTTATGATCGGATCCAAGAAAAGTTGACCAATCTCGGTGTTGATATCGCGATTGAGGGGATTGATTTAATTAATTTGATGCCTTGATTTTCTTGCACGGATTTAGCAATCGTGATAGTATTAACTGGTTAATAACTGACTCTGATTTTGACTAATCAGGGCGCTAAGGAGAAACAATTATGAAGCAAGGAATCCATCCAGATTACCACAAGGTTGTCTTCGTTGACGCCGCTACTGGTAAGAAGTTTTTGTCAGCATCAACCATGACTTCTGACACCACGACTGATTTTGAAGGTCAAGAATATCCATCAATCCGTATGGATATCACTTCAGATTCACACCCATTCTACACTGGTAAGCAAAAGTTTACTCAGGCCGATGGTGCCGTGGACAAGTTCAACAAGAAGTTTGCGGACTTTGGTTTCAAGAACAAGTAAGCTGAACTTATATAGGCAAGGCGCTCACGTATTTTCGTGGGCGCTTTTCTTTTGGTAAAGGATTTATGGCAAAAACAATTCCACCTGTAAAACTACATCAAGTCCTAACTGGCAAAGTTGACGCCATCCGTGATAACGGGATGGGGATTATTTATGCCCGTCCTGACTACCCGCTTTACTTGGCGGATGTCATGCCGGACGAGGAAGTCCGCATCGAAATTATCCAGGTCGATAAACACTCGGCCTACGCCAAGGTTCTGGACTGGCTTAAGCCCTCACCACAGCGGCAAAATCAGGACCGCCAGTATTTAATTGAAGCCGGAACAGCGCCTTTGGTGAACTGGTCTTATCCAGCCCAGGAAGAATTTAAAAAGCAACGGGTTGCCCGAGCCTTTGAACAAGCAGGTTTGCAGATTGAACTAGCGCCAATCATTGCTATGACTGAACCAACCTACTACCGCAACAAGACCGTGGTACCCTTGAAATGGGTCGGTGGGAAGCTTTTATCCGGATTCTATCAGCGCGGCACGCACAAGCTCGTTGAAATGAAGGACTACTATGTCAACGATGCCAAGATCGACCAGGCCATTCTTAAAGTCCGCCAGGTACTGGAAGATTTGGAGATTTCAGCCTTTAACCCGGATACCGAGGAGGGCTGCATTCGCTATATCATGGTTCGACGCGGTTATTACAGTCATGAACTCATGGTCGTTTTGGTTAGTAATGAAGCAACCTTGCCACTCCAAGACGAAATCGTGGCAGGTATTCGCAAGGCCCTACCGGAATTAACCTCTTTGATTTTAAACATCAGTCCCAAAAAGGACTACGTTTTGCTCAGCCCACACAACGAATTACTCTGGGGGAAGGACCGGATTACGGACACTTTGCTCGGTTACAAGTTTTTGATTGGCCCGAACTCTTTTTACCAAGTCAATCCAACCATGACGGAAAAACTTTATGCCAAAGCCGCTGAATTAGCCGAATTGAAGCCGACCGACTTGGTCATTGATGCCTATTCTGGGATTGGCACGATTGGTATTTCAGTGGCGAAGCAAGTTAAAAAAGTCATTGGTGTCGAAGTGGTTCCCGGTGCAGTGGCGGATGCCCAGCGGAACTTAGCCCAAAATCAGATTACAAATGCCGATTATCGTTTGGCGGATGCGCCGGCGCAATTCATTGAATGGGCCAAAGAGGGCATTAAGCCTGATGTTGTCTTTGTGGATCCACCTCGTCGTGGTTTAACCGAGGAACTAATTGAAGCCACGGCACAAATGCAGCCCCACCGCGTAGTTTATATTTCCTGTAACCCAGTGACGGCAGCCCGGGATTGTGCTAAATTTAAGGAAAAGGGCTATGAAATTGTGCGACCGGTGCAAGCGGTCGATCAATTCCCACAAACGGCCCATGTTGAGACAATTACGGTTTTAGATCGTATCAAGAAGTAATGAGGGAAAAATGGATTTAACACTCACTGAAATTGGCAATGCTTTAAATGCAAAGATTCAAGGCGGCAATCCCGAAGTGACCGGGGTGGCCTTTGATTCACGCCAGGTCCAAGCTGGGGACCTTTTTGTTGCTCTAGTTGCTGAAAACGACGGCCACGCCTATTTGCAGGCTGCTTTGGACAAGGGTGCCGCTGCAGTCATGGTAGATGACCAGCACGCCATTCCAGCCGATATGCCGGCGGTGATTGTACCCAACACCTTGCAAGGAATGCAGGATTTAGGGAAGTACTGGTTGGATAAGGTGGCGCCGATTACGGTCGCCATCACTGGTTCCAACGGGAAAACCACGACCAAGGACATGGTTGCAGCCATTGCCAGCCAGGCTTTTAAGACCTACAAGACTCCCGAAAATTTCAATAATGAAATCGGCGTGCCCCTGACCTTGCTAGCCATGCCTGCTGATACCGAAGTTTTGGTGGTCGAAATGGGCATGGATCGTCCTGGCCAGCTAACGGCCTTATCCGAACTCGTCCAACCCGACATGGCCGTGATCACCATGATTGGTGAAGCCCACATTGAATTTTTCAAGACGCGGGAAAAGATCGCTCAGGCCAAGCTTGAAATCACAAAGGGCCTACGTGAAGATGGCGTTTTGATTATTCCTGATGATGAACCACTTTTGACGGAAGCTCAGGTAAACCAAAGGGTGCTTGGTTTTGGTGAAGGGGTAAAGGACATCAAGGCCGAGGGCAGCCAGACCGACTTTGTTTACGATGGCGTTTCGTTTGCAATTCCACTGCTAGGTCGTTATAATGTTATGAATGCGCTAGCAGCGATTACAGTTGGTCGATTACTGAGAGTAAAGACCAGTCAAATGGTGGCTGCATTAGCTCATTTTGACCTAACAAAGAACCGAACGGAACAGTTAATGACACCTTCTGGGGTTCATCTGATTTCCGATGTTTACAACGCTAATCCGACCGCAACAAAGGCAGTTTTGGCCACGATGGCCGACTTTCCTGCAGGTCAGCGTTATGCACTTTTGGGTGATATGCTTGAATTAGGCGAGCAGGGTCCCGCTTTGCACGCTTCCCTGGCGACTGCCATTGCAGATGCGCAGCTTAGTGGTCTTTATCTTGTAGGGCCGCTGATGACGGATTATTTAGCACCGTTAATTGCCGAAGAATTGCCTGATTTGCCTTTGCACACTTATCAAGCCGATCAGTTAACTGCAATTGCCAAAGATTTGCAAGCCGATTTGAAGGCGGGCGATTGGCTCTTGTTAAAGGCGAGTCATGGACTTCACTTAGAAGAAGTTGTGAAGGCATTAATGTCGAACTAACTCAACTGAGAAGGATTCTGGGATGCAACGAGTTGATAAATACCCAGCCGTCTTAAAAGGGAAGTGGTTTGGTGAAGATAAAGTCCGAGCAGTCCGGCTTGCCGGCGCCATTATAATTTTCGCGATTATTTGGCCCTGGGCGACTGGTCCCGGCGAACTGAGTCAATCAAGTAAGATTAACGTTCGCCACGATGCAAAGTATTATCAAGCACTCCAGCAAACCGTCACAGCCCAAACGCCCTTAGCTAAGCGAGTTGACCGCATCATTAAGGATGATAATTTTCAGGGAACTGCCCTGGTTGTTCATCACGGTCACATCATTTTGCAGCAGGGTTACGGCGACGCCAATCATCAAAAGAAAATCAAAAACCAGGCACAATCCGTCTACCAAATTGCTTCTGTTCAAAAGGCGATGACGGCGACTTTGATTGCCCGGGAAGTCGAAAAGGGCAAGCTTTCATACGATACGAAGTTGTCCAAGTTTTATCCGAAGGTACCCCATGCCAAGCAGATTACGATTCGCCAATTATTGACGATGACTTCTGGTTTGCGGCAGAAGTATCAACCAAAGACTTTTCAATCCGACTGGCAAAATGTTGAGTATTCTGCTGAACATGCCGACGTGGTTGCGAAGCCAGGGGATGGCAAGGAGTGGTCTTATCAACCGGTAAACTACCGCTTACTAGCCGGCATTTTGATGCAGTTGAACAATGAAAGTTACAGTAAACTTTTCCAGCAGGTTTTTAACGATCAATATCATCTGAAGATGTTGGACTATCAGCAATTCCACCAAAGCAGCCTAGCTTCACTGGGCTACGGGGATGACTATGATGGTCCGCGAGATGTGGATAAGGTTGAATATCAACGCGAAACCGGAACCGGTAACGTCGGCACCTCTACGGGGATGCTATACCGCTTTTTCTATTTGTTGTTTGATAAACAACTAGTTTCCAATCCACAAGCGATGTGGCAAACGATTCAGCCCGAAACTTATGCTGCCGGGGGATACCAGTATCCTGATTACAAAACCGGCCATGGAATTTTCACGGGCTATGAGTCAACGGTGGCCTTGAGCAAGGATGGTTCTGAGGCGGTCATATTGCTGTCAAATCAGTATTATAGGGGTCACACCTATGAAGATTTGTCGCATCATCTTTTTCACGAAGTAACCGGTATCACGATTAAGTAGTGGTACGAAACGATTCTGTCGGGTGGCAGGATAAAAAGGAGAACATTTTGAAATTTAGCGAACTTGGTTTGTCACAAGACATTCTGGATGCCATTGCCGAACACGGCTATGTTGAAGCAACCCCCATTCAGGAAAAAACCATTCCTTTGACCCTTGCGGGTCGTGATGTCATCGGACAGGCTCAGACTGGTACCGGTAAGACGGCAGCCTTTGGCTTGCCTATTTTGGAACACATTGACTTGGATAACCCCAACATCCAAGCAGTTGTCATTTCACCAACGCGTGAATTGGCAATTCAGACGGCCGACGAATTGAAGAAGCTCGGCCACGACAAGCACGTGAACGTGCAAGTTGTCTTCGGTGGATCAGATATCCGCCGTCAGATTCAAGGCTTGAAGTCCCATCCACAAATTTTGGTGGGGACGCCAGGTCGTTTGCTTGATCACATCAAGCGCCACACAGCAAAGTTGGGCCACGTTAAGACTTTGGTCTTGGATGAAGCCGACGAAATGTTGAACATGGGCTTCTTGGATGACATCGAAGCCATCATTGCAGAAGTGCCTGACCAACGCCAGACTTTGCTTTTCTCAGCGACGATGCCTCCTGCCATCAAGCGTATCGGGGTTCAGTTTATGACCAACCCTGAACACATCCAAATCGAAGCCAAGGAATTGACCACTGATTTGGTTGAACAGTTCTTTGTTCGTGTTCGTCCACAGGAAAAGTTTGATGCTTTGACTCGTATTTTGGATGTCCAAGGCCCTAAGCTTGGCATTGTCTTCGGTCGCACGAAGCGCCGTGTCGAAGAATTGGGTCGTGGGTTGGAAGCCCGTGGTTACAAGGCCGCTGGCTTGCACGGTGACTTGACTCAGCAGATGCGTTCGCGTGTCTTGGACCAGTTCAAGTCACACGAAATCAACATCTTGGTTGCCACCGATGTGGCCGCCCGTGGTTTGGATGTTAAGGACGTTACTCACGTTTATAACTATGATATTCCACAGGACCCAGAATCATACGTTCACCGTATTGGCCGTACCGGTCGTGCCGGTGCAACGGGTACTTCTGTAACCTTTGTTTTGCCAAACGAAATGGACTACTTGCGTGCCATTGAAGAATTGACCAAGAAGCGCATGACCCCATTGCAACCAGCTACTTTGGCTGAAGCACGGATGGGTCGTATCAAGAACGCGCTTGGTTCAATCAAGCCTTTGATTGAAAAGGCACCAATTGATGACATGGGCGATGAAGTTTCCAAGTTGGTTAGTCAGTACACGCCAGAACAGTTAGCTGCCGGTCTTTTGGCCCAGGTTGCTGGTTTGGATCAGCAAAACGCACCAGTTGAAATTTCACGCGAACGTCCTTTGCCTCGCCGTAAGGGCGGACACCGTAACGGTGGTGGCGGCTACCGTGGTAACGGTCGTCGTGGTGGCGGAGGCTACCGAGGCAACAACCGTAATGGTGGTGGCTATCGCGGCAATGGTCGCCGTGGTGACCGTGACCGTCGTGGCAATGGCGAACGCCGTGGAAATGGTGATCGTCGTAGCAACGGGGATCACTCAAACCACCGCTCAGGTGGTTCATCACGTCGCGAATTCACTGTTCGCAATAAAGATTAATATTAAAAACCGCCCTGTGAAGGGCGGTTTTCATTAGGTTAAAATCATGCAAACTCTTCAACAAGCACTCAGCTACATCCATGGACGGCCTAAGCGGTCAAAACGGAATTCCTTGGCCGTCATGCGAGCTCTTTTGACTGAATTAAATCATCCGGAAAAGAATTTGCCGCCGTTAATTCACGTGACCGGGACAAACGGTAAGGGTTCGGTCGTTGCGATGACGGCTTCAATTTTAGAAGCAGCTGGTTATCGCACCGGAACTTTTACTTCGCCCTTTATTGAAGACTTTCGGGAACGAATTCAAGTTGACGGCCAATGGATTTCAATTGATGATTTACTGAGCTACACTCAGCGTGTAGCCGAGGCAGTGCAGCGAGTTGAGCAAAAGCAGGCGGATTATCACCCCAGTGAATTTGAAGTCGTAACGGCCATTATGCTAACTTATTTTGCCGAGGCTCACTTAGATGCTGCCGTAATTGAAGTTGGAATTGGGGGACTCTATGATTCGACCAATGTCCTACCCACGAGCCGCGTGGGCGTTATTACTTCAATCGCGTTGGATCATCAGGCCTTGCTGGGCGATACTTTGGTTGAGATTGCTGAGCAAAAGTTTGGCATCTTGCATGACGGAATGACCCTGGTTACGGGTACTTTACCCAGCGAAGTTCAGGATCGGATGCGTGCCAAGGACTACCATTCAGTGCCAAGAAAGTTGAATGAATTTTCTTCCGGTCTAGCCGGACAGTACCAAGTCGAAAACACGGCGACTGCTGTCGCAGCGGTCCGGGCCTTCGACCCTGACATTTCCGATCAAACGATTGCCGCCGGTTTAGCAGCCAGTCGCATCCCCGGTCGCTTTGAAAAAATTGGGCCCAATATTCTCATCGATGGGGCCCACAACGAAGCCGGCATCAAAGCTTTGTATCAAGCTTTGAAGGCATACACGAAAGCGCCAATCCATTTGATCTTGGGAACTTTACAGGATAAGAATCTTGCCGATTTTTTGCCTGTTCTAATTGCAGATCCGCAATTTTCATTAACCTTGACGACTTTTCAAGCGCCGTCGGGCCGTCCCGTTTTAACGGATGACGACCTGCCGTCTGACGAGAAGCTTGCCACAACATCGAATTATCAACAGTTTTTCCAGGCGAAGGGGGACCAGCTGGTCGTTTTTGCCGGATCACTTTATTTTATTGCTGAAGTAAGGAGTCAATATGCAAATCGAAAAGCGCCTTTCACCACGCTTGATTCTTAGTATTTTGTCCATCGCTCTTTTGGGCTTTACCGACATCATGCTTGAAACCGCCCTCAATGTGTCCTTCCCGACCTTGATGACGGAGTTAAAAGTTAATTCGGCCACGGTCCAGTGGTTGACCTCCGGGGTTATTTTGCTAACTTCATTGGTTATCATTTTGTCACCCTGGTTAAAGAAGAACTTTTCCAACCGTAAACAGTTTATGGTTGCGGGGATTATCTCCGTGATTGGAATCTTGATTGATGCCATTTCGGGCAACTTTTGGTTGATTCTATTCGGCCGCTTGCTACAGGGAATTGGCGGCGGTGTTGGACTGCCTCTGATGAACAACGTTGTCTTTGAGCAAGTGCCTGAGCGGAAGCGTGGAACCATGATTGGTTTGGCAGCCTTGATTGTTTCCATCGCACCGGCCTTGGGACCGGCCTTTGGTGGCTTCTTGACCCAAAATTATGGTTGGCGCATGGTCTTTTGGGTGGTCTTACCTGTCCAAGTGCTTTCCTTGATTCTTGGTTGGTTCACGATTTGCCAGGTTGACCCTTTGGTGAAAACGCCTTTGGATTACAAGGGCTGGCTCTTGCTTTCAACCTGCTTTGTTGGCGGTTTGCTCTTCATCGAACGCATCAGTGCCCATCCTGTGACTGATCCCGTCACAGGAATCTCTCTTTTGGCCATGGTGCTGGGTGGGATTGCTTATTACCTCTTTTCCCGTCGCGAAAAAGAACCACTTTTGGACCTTCATATCTTTAAGTTTTCCATCTTTGCCCAGTCTGTTGGCGCCGCCTTTATTATTTCGGTGGTCAACTTGACCTTTAACTACTCAATTCCAATGGGCTTGCAATTGGTTTTGCATCAAAATTCGCAGGTGGCTGGTTTTGCCCTCTTCCCTGGCGCAATTGCTTCGGCCTTGATGGCCATTATTGCCGGTAATCTCTACGACCGTTTTGGTGCCAAGTTGCCGATTATCATTGGTCTTAGCATTTATGCGGCTGGCCTAGCTTGGATGATATTGACGCCATTCACAACTGCTCATGTTACGATTGGTTACGCTCTGCTACAAATTGGTTCGGGTTGCTGGTTTGGAAACAATATGACCAACGCCATTTCTCAGTTGGATCGTTCAGAATACAGTGCGGCTAATTCAATTTTCTCCGCAAGTAACAACTATTCGGCAGCCGTCGGAATTGCTGTGGCAGCCGCCATTATTTCTATTTTCCAAAACGGAAACTTGGCGCAAGGACCAGCAACGAAGGTGGCCATTCACTGGACTTACTGGTTGGATTTGTTGCTCTTTGCTAGTGCCGTTGTACTGGCTATCTTGGCTTTGCGCAAAAGTTATGCCTTGGCTGCTGCAAAAAAGGAGAACTGAACTCGTACCATTGGGTAGGAGGGCAGTTAAATGCAGGAACAAGTTGAAGCTTTTTACCGGGCTTTGGATGAAGATGAGACCGCCAATTGGCAGTCCTTTCACCGTTATTTTCCACAACCGTGTGATTTAAATGAAATTACTGTTGAGACTGGAGAAGACTTCATTTCGCACAATCCACAAGCGAATCGGGCCCTTTTGATTGGCATCGAATTGGGTCGGCGGGCTGCCTTTGCTAAGCGTCCAAGCTTGGTATCGGCGCGACACTCGGCTGACTTTGGTCGTTTTGCCCAGCGTGAGTTGGGCCGCCATCATCAAGAGGTGCTCTATTTAGCGCTGGTTAACACCCAGTTAGAGGTTATGGCCTTTGAAGTGGTTTTCGTCGGTACTTTGACCCACGTTGTGGTTTCGCCTCGCGAAATTTTTCAGCGAGCATTGCAGCTGAATGCTTACGGAATGCTCCTCGTTCACAATCACCCTTCGGGGAATGTCCATCCTTCGCAGTATGATTTAGACTTTTCACAAAAGCTTTATCAACTGGGACAAAAAATGGATTTACCCCTGATCGATTCCTTTGTCGTGACTGGCCAGGAATACTGGAGTATGCAGGAAAATCAACAGCTTAAAAAGCAGGACGACTAGTCCTGCTTTTTTTATATTTTTGAGGCAAACAATGCTAAACTGGGAGTAGCTAAATTGTTTATTTATAGAAGGGCAGCGCTATGAAACCAAAAATCGTCATCATTGGTGGTGGTTCTGGGATTCCAGTCATCATCAAGCCCCTCGTGAAACAAGACGTCGACTTGTCGGCGATTGTGACGGTGGCCGATGATGGGGGCTCCAGTGGCCTCCTACGCAATTACATCAATATCGTGCCACCTGGAGATATTCGCAATATTCTCGTTGCTATGGCCGACACCGACCCCGATATTTTAAAGACCTTCCAATACCGCTTTAAGTCCGAAGATGATTTCTTCGCCAAGCATGCGGTGGGAAATCTGATCATTGCCGCTATGACGGAACGTTACGGCAACATCTTTGAAGCCGTTCAAAAGCTTTCGGAATTGATGCATGTCCGGGGCCACATCTATCCGGTTTCCAACCAACCCTTGGTACTCAACGCCCTCTTTGATGATGGGACGGAAATGGAGGGAGAGTCGGAAATTACGGCTGCTCACCGGACCATTAAGCGGGTTTGGGTGACGGAAGAGGACGGTAAGGTCGATGTGCAGCCCGTTCCCGAAGTTTTGGATGCCATCCGAGACGCCGACCTAATTGTTTACGGACCCGGATCGCTGTACACGTCAATTTTGCCCAATGTCACCATTCCGGCCGTCCAGGAAGCCTTGCAAAAGACTTCGGCCAAGCAGGTTTACATTGCCAACATCATGACTCAAAAGGGTGAAACCGACACCTACACTGATGCCCAGCACTTGGCAGCTTTGAACCACCACATTGGTAAGGATGTCATTGATTACTTGATTACCAATTCAACGCAGGTGCCTGAGCATTTCGTTGATTTCCAAAAATGGGGCGAGATTTCCCAGCAGGTGATTCAAGATCCTGAAGGTGTTCGCGCCCAGGGAGCAACGCCTTTGTCTGGCGATTTCCTACGCTTACATGATGCCGGAGCCTTTCATGATGGGCAAAAGGTTTCAACGGAATTAATGAAGATTTTGGAGTAAGCCATGTCTTATGCCGCTGAAGTAAAAAAAGAATTAACTGGTTTGATTGTGGATAACCCCAACGCAAAGGCGGAGTTATCCGCTCTTTTGCGAATGAACGGGGTGAATACCCTCGGCTCACAGCATTCCATCAAAATTGAAACAGAAAACGCGGCTATTGCCCGGCGAATCTATTCCTTACTCAAGCAGGCCTATACCGACATTGAAGTGGAAGTCAAAGTCGGTTCTCTTCGACAGTTATCCCAGCGCAAGTCCTTTGCCGTGCTCTTGAAGAACAAGGTTGACTTGGTTTTGGATGATCTAGGAGTTGATCCCTTTGGTTTGAATCAAACGATTCCTAGTCGTCTGATTAACGAGGCCAAGAAGCAACGCTCCTTTTTGCGCGGAGCCTTTTTGGCCGCTGGTTCGGTTAATTCACCAGAAAAAGCCAATTATCATTTAGAAATTGACACTTCCCATGAAGAGTTGGCCGAAGAGCTGTTAAGACTGATGAATAACTTTGCTCTTCCTGCCAAGATTACCCAGCGGCAGGGCGCCTACATGCTCTACATTAAGCGAGCGGAAAAGATTGTTGATTTTCTTGCGACGATTGGGGCGACCCAGTCCATGCTGCATTTTGAAGATATCCGCATGATGCGCGATATGCGTAATTCGGTCAACCGCTTGGTTAATGCAGAAACAGCCAACATCCAAAAAACGGCGGTGGCCGCTAATCGCCAAATTGACAACATTCAAGTCATTCAAAAAGAACTTGGCGATTTAGACCGTTTACCCGCTAAGTTAGCGACTTTGGCTAAACTGCGGTTGGAGCATCCCGATGAATCCCTAGCCGAGCTAGGCGACTTACTCGAAATTTCCAAGTCCGGTGCCAACCACCGAATGCGCAAGCTCAGTCAATTAGCGGATAAAATCAAAAAAGAGGAACCCTACGACCTTGAGAAACTGTAATGATTTTGTTTCCTTGGTGATTGCGTTACAATAGATACTTAAAATAAGATTGTTTTTGAAAAGGAGTACAGTATGTGGCCAGGTGTTATTGAACAAACAGCAAACGGACGCGAAAGTTACGATTTGCCTTCACGTTTGTTAAAGGACCGAATTATTTTGGTTCAAGGACCAGTCGAAGATGGGATGGCAACGTCAATTGTTGCCCAACTACTCTTCTTGGAAGCGCAGGATCCCGATAAAGAAATTTCAATGTACATCAACTCACCCGGTGGTTCGGTTACCGCAGGTTTGTCGATTACGGACACCATGAACTTTATCAAGGCCCCTGTAACGACCATCGTTATGGGCTTGGCAGCCTCAATGGGAACCATCATCGCCTCATCAGGTGAAAAGGGTCACCGTTTCATGTTGCCGAATGCCGAATACCTGATTCACCAACCAATGGGTGGTGCTGCTGGTGGTACTCAGCAAACGGATATGGCCATCATCGCCGAACAGTTGACCAAGACTCGCGACAAGTTGAACAAGATTTTGGCCGATGCATCTGGCAAGGACTTGGCTACCATTGCTCGTGATACGGAACGTGATTACTGGATGTCAGCTCAGGAAACCTTGGATTATGGTTTGATCGACGGTATCTTGGAACACTCTGGTGAAAAGCCTGTAACAAAAAAGTAATATTTCCGTGATTTATATCACTTGCTAAGGTATAATTTATTGAGATAAAAAGGTAATGAAGGAGTAATTATGAAGATTTTTGCTTATGGAATTCGTGATGACGAAAAGCCTTCTTTGAAGGACTGGGAATCAAAGAATCCTGATATCGAAGTTGAATATACGCAAGACTTGTTGACGCCTGAAACGGCTAAGTTGGCTAAGGGTGCTGATTCAGCTGTTGTTTACCAGCAATTGGATTACACACGCGACACTTTGGCTGCTTTGGCTGAAGTGGGTGTCAAGAACCTTTGCTTGCGTAACGTTGGTACGGATAACATTGATTTTGATGCAGCCAAGGAATTTGGTTTCAACATTTCAAACGTACCCGTTTACTCACCAAACGCTATCGCTGAACACTCAATGATTCAGTTGTCACGTTTGTTACGTCGTACGAAGCCAATGGACGAAAAGGTTGCCCGCCACGATTTGCGTTGGGCCCCAACTATTGGCCGTGAAATGCGTATGCAAACTGTTGGTATCATCGGAACTGGCCACATTGGTCGCGTTGCCATCAACATTTTGAAGGGCTTCGGTGCTAAGGTTATCGCCTACGATAAGTACCCTAACGCTGAATTGCAAAAGGAAGGTCTTTACGTCGACTCATTGGATGAATTGTTTGCCCAAGCCGATGCAATTTCTCTTTACGTACCTGGTGTTCCTGAAAACCACCACTTGATTAACAAGGACTCTATCGCCAAGATGAAGGACGGGGTTGTTTTGGTCAACGTTGCCCGTGGTAACTTGATGGATATCGATGCCGTTATTGATGGTTTGAACTCTGGTAAGATTTCAGACTTCGCCATGGATGTTTACGAAAAAGAAGTTGGTTTGTTCAACGAAGATTGGGAAGGTAAGCAATTCCCAGATCCTAAGATTGCTGACTTGATTGCTCGTGACAACGTTTTGGTTACGCCACACATCGCGTTCTATACGACTAAGGCCGTTTCTGAAATGGTTCACCAATCATTTGACGCAGCGGTTAGCTTCGCTAAGGGCGAAACCCCAGCGATTGCTGTAAAGTATTAATTTAAAGTAATTTTCCCCATTGATGCGTCGATGGGGGTTTTTACTGTCTAAAATTCGGGAGAGATAAGAGTAAGTATCATGGAAGAGATGTTTAGTGGGGAAACGCGTTTTGGCGCGAAGGAATTTTTCTTTAAGGTGTTGTCAGGATCAGCCTCAGGTATTTTGATTGGGGTTTTGCCGGCCGCTGTGATGAAGTATATTATTCAATTTTCAGGAATGGGGAACACGGAATGGGGCGCTAATTTTTCAGCGATTTTGACCCTTTTCACTTCAATGATTCCATTTTTGATTGGTATGGCGGTTGCCATGCAGTTTAAGATGAAGCCCTTGGATACGGGAGTAGTTGCCATTGCAACGATGGCGGCTTCAAACTCAATCCAGTGGGGCATGGTTGCCAAGGGCACACAACATCCTTTGACGCACGTGGCTTTAGCAGCGCCAACGCGCTGGTACATGGTATCCGGTGCGGGGGATGTCATCAACGCCATGTTGGTGGCCGGCATTGCCGTTCTCGTGACCTGGCTGATTGCGCGTTATCTTGATGGTTTTGGCTCAATTGCCATCATCTTAAGCCCCATCCTTGTTGGTGGCGGCGTCGGCTTGTTTGGTAAGGAAATTGCTCCTTACGTTGGTCGTGTGACGACTTGGATTGGTGATTTGGTTGAAATGGCCACGAAGTTGGCCCCTGTGCCAATGGCCATCTTGATTGCCATGATTTTTGCCATTATCATCATTACACCGGTTTCAACGGTTGGTATCGCCCTTGCGGTCGGTTTGCACGGGATTGCTTCTGGTGCCGCAGCCATGGGTGTTGTGGCCACGACCGTTGTCCTAGTTATTAACTCATGGCAGGTCAACCGGAAGGGAACGACCCTTGCCATCTTCTTGGGTGCCATGAAGGGGATGATGCCTTCCGTCTTTGCTAAACCGGTTACTATGCTACCCTTCGTTTTTGCCGCTGCCTTGTCAGGTATTCCGGTTGCCTTGATGAACATCCAGGGAACGCCAATTACCGCTGGTTTTGGTTACATTGGAATGGTGTCACCCATCCAGTCCATGCTAAAGGATTCAACGATTCCTTCCACGGTGATGAACCACTTCATTAATCCTCTTTCGGCTTTGATTGCCTGGTTTATCGTGCCAATCATTGCTGGAATTTTGGCTCAGTTTATCTTTGCTAAGCTCTTAAAACTATATTCTGCTGAAGACTTTAAGCAGGAACTCTAAGCTTAAAAATACCCGCAAGGGTATTTTTTATTTGGATTGGTTCGACCAATTTCAAGCATGGTAAAATATTATAACGACTTTTTCAAAATCTTGCGGAATTGACTTATTCCGCCATAAATAAAAGAAGGGAGTTGACCACGACATGCAAAATGCCACTTTTTCAGGCCAAACAAAGATCCCTCTAGGCGAATTTTTTTACAAATTACTGAATGGGTCGGCGCAGGGAATCCTGATTGGGGTGCTGCCCGCTGCCGTTATGAAGTACATCATTCACTTTTCCGGCATCGAAAATACTGTTATTGGGGCGGACTTCAGTTCGATTCTGACCTTTTTCACGTCCTTGACCCCTTTTTTGATTGGGATGTCAGTTGCCCTGCAGTTTAAAATGAAGAATCTCGACATTGGTGTCGTCGGGATTGCCACCATGGTATCGTCGAGTGCCGTGCGTTGGCGTATTCTTGAACCAGGTGGAAATCATCCGCTAACGGATGAAAAATTGACGGAACCGACACGGATTTTTATGACCGATGGTAGTGGCGATATTATTAATGCCATTTTGGTTGCTGGGATTGCCGTTGCCGTTATCTGGTTAGTTGCCCGGTACTTGAACGGCTTTGGATCGGTTGCTATTATTCTCAGCCCAATTTTGATTGGTGGTGGCGTGGGCCTTCTGGGCGAAATCATGGCCCCTTGGGTAGCCATGTTGACGACTGCCACGGGTAAGGGGGTTGAGTGGTTAACGAACTTGGCACCTTTGCCCATGGCCATTTTGATTGCCATGGCTTTTGCCATCATTATCATTACGCCGATTTCAACGGTTGGAATTGGGCTGGCCATTGGTCTGCACGGTCTTGCGGCTGGGGCAGCCGGAATGGGTGTTGTCGCGACGACCATCGTGCTTCTAATCAACTCATGGCGTGTTAATAACAAGGGGACGACCATTGCGATTGGCTTGGGCGCCATGAACTTGATGATGCCAGCCGTCTTCAAAAAGCCCATTACCATGGTCGCTAGTCTCTTTACCGCGGCGCTCGCCGCTCTGCCGGTTGTCTTTTTCAATATCCAGGGAACGCCTACGTCGGCAGGTTTTGGTTACATCGGACTCGTTTCGCCAATTCAATCAGTCACTTCCGATTCTGCGGCAGGATCCGCCTTGATTAGTCACTACATCAGCCCGGCTATTGCGCTTTTGGCCTGGGTTGTTATCCCGCTCTTGGCTGGCTTTTTAGCCCAGTTTATTTTTTCAAAGCTATTGCAACTCTATACGCCAGAAGATTTTAAACATGAACTCTAAGAATTATACGAAGATGCCGGCCCGGCATCTTTTTTTCTTAGACATTTTTTGAGAAATGGTTTATTTAGGCGCTGAGCATGCTAGAATAATATTAATTTTTGGGAGGCGACGACATGGAAAGAAATCACGAATCAGAATTGAACCGCGGCTTTGGAATTTGGTCATCCTTAGCCCTTGTTGTGGGAACTATTATCGGTTCCGGGCTCTTTTTCAAGCAGGGCTCTGTTTTGGCCACTGCTGGTAATACTACGGTTGCGCTTTGGGCCTGGATTGCCGGTGGAATTTTGACTTTGACATCTGGTATGAGTGTTGCTGAAGTGGGTTCACAGATGCCTAAAACGGGCGGAATCTACTATTATATTGAGAAATTATATGGCCGAACGGCCGGCTATTTAGCGGGTTGGATGCAGGTCATTTTTTATGGTCCGGCCATGATGGGGGCGATTTCAGCCTACTTCGGCGTTTTATTTGTTTCCCTCTTCGGTTTGCCGGCCAGCACTTCAATTTGGTACGGAATTGCAGCGCTGCTCTGCGTGACTGTGATTAATTCCATTCCAAACCATTTTTCAGCAGGTTTTCAAGTCATTACCACCACGATTAAGTTGTTGCCGATTGCGGCCTTGATTATCTTTGGCCTCTTCTTCGGCCACCACGATGCGCTGGGACAGTCAGTTACAGTGATGGCCAAGGGCGTCAGTGCCGGCGGCGGATTCGGCGTTGCGGTTCTGTCAACCCTCTTCGCCTACGATGGTTGGGTGACTTTGGCCAATATTTCGGGTGAAATTAAGAACCCACAAAAGACCTTGCCCCGCGCGATTGTCTTCGGTATTTTGATTGTCATTGTGGCCTATGTCGGCGTTTCTTACGGGGCTTATCGTAGTTTGGATGCCAATCAGATTGTCGACTTGGGTGAAAACACAACCTTAACCATGGCCACCAATGCCTTTGGCTACTGGGGCGGTCGCTTGCTTAGTGTTGCCATTTTGATTTCGATACTTGGTACCTTGAACGGTAAGGTCGTTTCCTTCCCCCGCGTACTCTTTGCCATGGCGGAAAACGGTGATTTTCCCTTTGCTAACACATTTAGCAAGCTTAGCAAGCGTTCTAAGACGCCTAATGCTGCCATTTGGTTGATGGTTGCCATCGGCATTTTGATGATGTTCTTTACCAATCCGGATGAATTGACCAACTACGCCGTCTTTATCACTTTCCTCTTTTACATGTTGGTACTTTTCGGTACCTTCATCATGCGCCGTCGTGATCCAGAAGGAAGTAATCGTACATTTTCAATGCCTTTGTATCCTTGGATACCGATTATCGCCATTTTGGGTTCCCTTTACGTCGAAATTTCTGAAGTTTTGAACGACTTCAAGGGCGTTGTGATTTCACTTTTCATCGTCTTGCTAGGTTATCCAGTTCTTAAGTATTTACAATGGTCACGGCATAAAAAGTAATTCGAGCGTCAAAATACCTCTATTTATAGATACATTTGTATAAATAAAGTATATTAAGAAATTTAATGTAATACTTCTGTAACGTCATGTAACATTGCTGTAATAAAAACAAGGCAGAATGATAGCCATGATGTTAAATAAAGTGTTACTTACAAGCGCAGCAATTGCCGGTTTGGCATTGACCACTGCAACTCAACAATTAAATAACAACAAATCAAAGGTTTCAGCAGATAAGACTGCTAAGGTTTCAACGGCCGCTGCCGTTAATACTAAGGACGTTAACTCAGCTGTTTCATCAATGAACTCTGTGAAGTCATTGCAGCTCTCCGCTACAAATGCAGACTCAGATGCTACTGTTCAAAACTTGAGCAACGATCAATCATCATCTTCAAACGATGATTCACAAGCATCTTCAAGCTCAGCACAGGTTCAACCCGTTTCAACTCAGACGACAACAGCTTCTGGTGATATCCAATGGTTGATCTCTCGTGAGTCTGGCGGAAACGTCAACGCACGTAACGGTTCTATGTACGGTCTTGGACAATTGTCAGAAGCAGCATACGCTACATACGCACCAGGTCAGAACTATGAAGGTAACTACGATGTTCAATTGCAAGCTATGCAAGGCTACATCGCTGACCGTTATGGTTCAGTATCAAACGCCATCGCTCATTTCCAGAGCAACGGTTGGTACTAAAATAAAAAGCCCGCTAGGGCTTTTTTTGTGCCTAAAATTAAGACCGGCTTTCGTGTATAATGGTAGTAAAGAAAAACTAGGAAAAGATGCTATGCCCCTTAAATTTTTAACCCCAACCTACATGGTTGAATCTATCTTTGACCTTTCCGTTGAGGAACTTAAGAGTCATGGAATTACGACGGTTTTGACCGATTTGGATAACACGCTTTTGGCCTGGAATAATCCCGAAGGGACCGCAGAGATGCACCAGTGGTTACAGGATTTGAGGGCTGGCGGAATTGAGCTGGTCGTGGTTTCCAACAACACCAACAAGCGGGTGGCTAAGGCTTTGGAGTCCCTACACATTGATTTCGTTGCTTGGTCGCTTAAGCCTTTACCACGTGGGATTTTGCACGTGCTCCACAAGCAACACCTTAAGCGCGAAGAAGTCATCATGGTTGGCGATCAGATGTTAACGGATGTTTGGGCAGCTCACCTGGCCGGTGTTCGTTCCGTCCTCGTCAAGCGTTTGATTGAATCCGACATGTGGCAAACTTGGTTGAATCGCAGCATCGAAAACCAAGCTAAGAAGATTATTTTTAAAGCCAACCCGAATATGAAGTGGGAGACACATTTAATTGACCAACGAAGTTTCAAATGAAGAAGTACAAGCTGAACTAGAAGCCGGACTGAACTGTATCGGCTGTGGCGCTCGTTTGCAGGATCAAGACGATCAAGCAGCGGGCTATTTGCCGCTGTCAGCACTTAAAAAACTAATTAACACTGACAACCTATTGTGCCAGCGCTGTTTTCGTTTGCGCCACTACAATGAAATCCAGCCGGTGGAATTGACGGATGATGACTTCGTTAAGTTGTTGAGTCAGATTTCTGAGAGCAAAGCCCTAGTGGTTTATGTGATTGATGTCTTTGATTTCTCGGGATCATTGATTAATGGCTTGCCACGTTTTGTAGGATCGAACAATCCTATTTTGGTAGTCGGAAACAAGGTTGATTTGCTGCCTAAGCTCTTGAACAAACGGCATTTGCACGACTGGCTCGCTCGTCAGTTAAAGGAAAATGGCTTGCATCCGGAAGAGATTTTACTAACTTCGGCTGCCCACCCCCAGAACTTGGATGATATTTTGGCGGCCATTGACGAGCACCGTCATGGGCAGGACGTCTACATTGTTGGTACGACTAATGTCGGCAAGTCGACCTTGATTAATCAGATCATTAAGTCCCGGACTGGCATCCAGGAGTTGATTACCACCTCTCGTTTTCCAGGAACAACTTTGGATCGTATCGAGATTCCACTCGAAGATGGCCAAAATTTGATTGATACGCCCGGTATCATCAAAAAGGACCAAATGGCCCATGTATTGAGCAGTGCCGATTTGAAGTATGCGCTGCCTAAGAACGAGATTAAGCCGCGGACTTACCAATTGAATGCGGAGCAAACGATTTTTATCGGGGCTTTGGCCCGCTTTGATTTCCAAATTGGTGATCGCAGTGCCGTGACGGCATATTTTGAGAATAATTTGATGCTACACCGTACAAAGATGGGTGGGGCTGATGAATTTTATACGAAGCATGCTGGTGAATTACTGAAGCCGGTTCCTGAAAAGGTGACCCGTTTGGTAAGGCATGAATTCAAAACAACAAAAAAGAGTGATCTGGTTTTCGCTGGTTTGGGCTGGATTAGCCTACCTGCTGGAATTCAAGTCGCTGGTTGGGCGCCCGAAGGGGTGGCCGTTACCATCAGAGAGGCAATGATTTAATGCAAAATTTAACAGGTAAACAAAAGCGTTTCTTACGTTCAAACGCGCAGACGATGTCACCCATTTTTTCCGTCGGGAAGAACGGCTTGACCCAGACTTGGGTTGACGAGGTGGCCGCTGCCATTGCTAAGCGCGAATTGATGAAGGTCAATTTGCAGCAAAGCGCCGAAGAAAGTACCAAGGATTTGGCGGACTTCATTCAAAGCCATTCCGAAATGACGGTTGTGCAAACCATTGGTCGTACGGTGGTTCTTTACCAACCGGCTAAGGAAGAAAAGTACGCTAAGATTTCACCACTCGTTGTAAAGCTTTGATTTTAGGAGGCTGACATGGCTTACTATAAGGGGACATTGGAAGAGTTGAAGCACAAGGTTGCGCAACAGCTATCGGAGCACCGCTACCAGCACTGTTTGCGGGTTGCTGCTTATGCCAAGAAGTTGGCTGAGCAAAACGGTGTTGATCCAGAAAAAGCTGAAGTTGCCGGTCTGGTGCACGACTATGCCAAGGAACGTTCCAACGAAGATTTCATCAAGACCATCAAGGAAGACAAGCTTGACCCAGAACTTTTGAATTGGGGCAATGCCGTCTGGCACGGTGTGGTTGGTGCCGAAATGATCCGTAAGGAACTTGGAATTACCGACCCCGAAATTTTGGATGCGGTTCGCCAACACACCACGGGGGCTGGAGCCAACATGTCGACTTTGGCCAAGATTGTCTTTATGGCGGACTACCTTGAAACAGGACGTGATTTCCCTGGCGTAGAAAAAGCCCGTGAAATCACAGACCGTGACCTCGATGATGGGGTTCGTTATCAGATTCAGCACACCATGAACTATTTGACCAGCAAGGGTGCGCCAATTTATCCCAAGTCATTGGATACTTACAACTACTGGATGACACATTAATTAAAGGATTTTTATGACAACATTATCTGCAAAAGAAGAATTAGAAATTGCCGTTAAGGCGATTGATGGTAAGAAGGCCAACCACGTGGTCGCTTTGGACATGGAACCAGTGTCTTTGATGGCCGATTACTTTGTGATTGCTGACGCTGCGTCTAACCGTCAGGTCCAAGCGGTCGTCAACGAAGTCAAAGATAAGATTGAAGAAGCTGGTGGCCAGGTCCGCTACATGGAAGGCTATCAGCAGGCCCAGTGGGTTGTTTTGGACCTTGGGGATGTTATCGTACACATTTTTGATACGGAACACCGTGACTTTTACCATTTGGAAAAGCTTTGGTATGATGCACCCGAAGTTGATATTAGCGACCTATTAGAAGAAGATTGAGGGGCCGAAGCTTAAGGCTTCGGCTTTTTTACATAAAATGACTGAACCCATCAATGATGATTACACAACCTTTGCTGCGCAATACGATGCGCTTTTTGACCCAGAACTATATCAGGACTGGGCAGCCTACGTTGAAAGGCTGAGCCAACCCA
This sequence comes from Eupransor demetentiae, assembly GCF_963930865.1. Lineage (NCBI taxonomy): Bacteria > Bacillati > Bacillota > Bacilli > Lactobacillales > Lactobacillaceae > Eupransor > Eupransor demetentiae. The sequence continues at coordinate 343,373 of NZ_CAWVOH010000002.1, forward strand.
GCAAGATGTTAGATTTGGCTGGTGGCGCAGGCCGCCTTGCCGTTTTACTTGCGCAGCAGGGCTACCAAGTCGACCTTTTGGACCTCTCGCCGGATATGTTGGCACTGGCACAAAAGCATGCCCAGGCTGCTGATGTTGATTTGCGGCTACTGGAAGGCGATATGCGCGACTTTTCCGATTGGACGGAACGTTATCCGCTAATCGTTTCCTTTGCGGATAGCTTGAATTATTTACCCAGCAAGCCGGATTTGATGGCTGCTTTGGAGCAAGTCTATGAGCACCTGGAAGAGGGTGGGCGTTTCCTCTTTGACGTTATTACCCCTTACCAGGTAGAGGTTGGCTACGATAATTACTACTACAACAACGATGATGATCCGGAAAACATTTTCATGTGGACCTCTTTTCCTGGGGAAAACAAGAACAGTGTCGATCATGATTTGAAGTTCTTTGTCTATGATGAAGAGCTTGATGCTTTTAAACTGTTACGCGAAGTTCATCACGAACAAACATATACTTTGAAGGATTACTTGAAGTGCTTGAAGAAGGTTGGTTTCAAGGACGTTAAAGTCAGTGCTGATTTTGGCCGAGCGGCAGCCGATGACGAAGCCGACCGTTGGTTTTTTGAAGCTAGAAAGGGTTAAACAATGACAACTGTAGGAATTGTGGCAGAATACAATCCTTTTCATAATGGTCATGCTTACCAAATTAAACAGGCTAAGGAAATGACTGGGGCCGACACGGTGGTTGTCGTAATGTCTGGAAACTTCGTGCAACGAGGAGAACCAGCTTTGCTGGACAAATGGACGCGCGCTAAGCTAGCCGTTGAAGGTGGCGCTGATTTGGTTGTTGAATTACCGGTTTTTTATGCCGTCCAGCCCAGCCATCTCTTTGCCCAAGGAGCGGTCCGTCTCCTCGGTGCCATGGGCGTGGAAAATCTCGTCTTTGGTAGTGAACATCCGGATGTGGATTTCTTGAAGCTCGCCGACGAAGCACCGGCTTTGGAAGGCCAGCAAGGTTTCGCCGATAAGAAGCAGACATTTGCGGCAAACTACGCCGATCAACTCGAAGAAGCGACCGGTTTCAAGCTAGAAGATCCCAACGATATTTTAGCCTTCGGTTATGCCAAGGCGGTCCGGGAGTTGAAGCTCGATATGAAGCTCTGGCCGATGGCGCGTTTGGAAGCCGGCTACCACGATCAAACTTTCGAAGAGGGCCAGACCATTGCCTCGGCATCCTCGATTCGCTTGGCCCTACATAAGGGCAAGTTTGAAAAAATTGACAAGGTCGTGCCGGAAGAAACGAAAAAGGCTTTGGCAGAGGAAAATACCACGATCAATTTTGAAGAGAAATTCTTCCCCTTGATTCAATACCGTGCTTTAACAGATACCGTTGGCCAGCTCGGCCAGGTTTATCAGATGGCTGAAGGGCTTGAATACCGAGTGGCGGCTGTTGCTAGCCAGGCAAACGGGCCACAGAATTATCAGTCCTTCGTTCGGGCCATTAAGTCAAAACGCTATACTTTCGCGCGCATGCAGCGGACTTTGCTCTACACCTTGCTTAACATCAAGGTTGATCAGATGCAGGCGGCCATGCAGGATCCTTATCTTAGAATTTTGGCTTTTGACCAAAAGGGGCAGACCTTCTTAAACGAAATTAAGAAAACGGTCGAATTACCTTTGATTAGCCGGGTGGACATGTCTTTGGCTAAGGCTAACTTGCGCTTGGATTACAAGGCCGGTGAAGTTTGGAAGCTGTTGGCCCGGGAAGGTGGCCCTGCCCAAGACGTTGGTCGCCGCCCCATTCAGATTGAAAAATAGGAGTTTAACAATGAAATTTTCAAAGCAACAACTCATTAAGTACCGTCAAGAACCACTCGTGATTGATGAAAGTATTGACCTTGCTCCTGCTGTTGCGGAACGCTTTTCGGATTTGATTTTGTCGGTGTCGCCCTTGCAGGTCAAAGCACAAATTCAGTCTTTGGATAATGATGATATTATCCTTTCGGCTAAGGTGACGGGGGATGCCAAGGTGCCATCTTCACGCTCCTTGGAACCCGTGGACTTTCCCATCGACATGGATATTCAGGAACGCTACTTGGCCGACCCAAGTCGCTTAGATGACTACGAAGACGATGAAATGGTCTTTGCCATCGAAAAAGATACCATCGACTTAGATAAGATTATCCTGGATAACCTGGTCGCTTCTTTGCCTAGCCAGATTTTGACCAAAGAAGAAGCGGCTTCGGATGCCTTACCAAAGGGTCAAGATTGGCAAGTTATCAGCGAAAAAGAATTCCAACAAGAGGAAAATAAGAAGGAAGAGGAGAAACCTTTGGATCCTCGCCTTGCTAAGCTGGATGATTTCTTTAAATAATGAGAAAATTCTTGCTTTTGCTTTAGGAAAACTATAAAATAAATTAGATATATCACTTGTTTTTGCTCCTAAGTATAGTCAGAGCGGAACGATAGAGGTTACTATGAGTAAAGTATTAGTTATTGAAGACGAAGAGAACTTGGCAAAGTTTGTCAGTCTTGAATTAAAGCATGAAGGTTACGAAGTGGACACGGTTGGCAACGGTCGTGACGGCTTGGATGATGCCATTAAGAATGACTACGACGTCATCTTGTTGGACTTGATGCTCCCAGAATTGAATGGTTTGGAAGTGGCCCGCCGCTTGCGTGAAGTCAAGAAGACGCCGATTATCATGATGACGGCCCGTGACTCAGTCATCGACCGTGTTTCTGGTTTGGATTACGGTGCCGACGACTACGTGGTCAAGCCCTTTGCAATTGAAGAATTGTTGGCGCGTGTGCGTTCACTTTTGCGTCGAATCGCCATTGAGACGGAATCTTCAGACCAGCACCGTTCCATCATTAATTTCAAGGATCTTCGCATTGAAAAGGAAAATCGGATTGCCCGTCGTGGCGACCACATTATCAATTTGACGAAGCGCGAATACGACTTGCTTTTGATTTTGGTCGAAAACATTAACGTGGTTCAGTCCCGTGAAAAGCTTCTGAAGGAAGTTTGGGGCTTTGACTCTGAAGTCGAAACCAACGTCGTCGATGTTTACATTCGTTACTTGCGTAATAAGATTGATGATCCTGACAGTAAGGCTTCATATATCCAAACTGTCCGCGGTACTGGATACGTTATGCGTAGCTAAGGAATTGCATGTCTCAAAAAGATCAACAAATGAATTCAAAACCACATCGCTTCTCCCTGCGTTGGCAACTGTCCCTGGGTCTTGCTGTGGTTTTTTTTGTCATCAGTATTACATTTACCGTCGTGGTGACAAGCATCCTTCAGTCCCGCTACGGTAAGATGCCGACTGGACTTGCCCACTGGCTTTGGGCCATCACAATTATTGGCGCTTTATTAACGATAGGCATTACTTATCTGCTGACGAACTTGATTATTCGCCCGGTTAAAAACATCGAAAAGACGATTCGCGCCTTTGAAGAAGAACCGATGACGGATGAACGTGTGCTGGATCGCGGTCCGCGCGATGAATTATCGGATTTGGGTGATATTCTCAACCAAATGATTGATCGTTTGCAGGCTTTGATTTCGGCTCAGCAGCAGTTTGTTTCGGATGTTTCCCACGAGTTACGCACGCCTGTGGCCATCGTGAAAGGCCACATGGAAATGCTGAACCGTTGGGGTAAAGATGACCCTGAAGTCTTGGATGATTCCATCCATTCATCGCTAGCTGAAATTCAACGAATGGAAACGCTGATTAACGAAATGTTGAATTTGACCCGTGCCGAACAGGTGCCGGTTGAAAACATGAACCAGATGACTGATGTCGATGGCGTCGTTCACCGTATTTTCGATGATTTCAAGATGCTCCATCCTGATTTCCAATTAACTTTCGATGATGATTTGCATAAGGAAGCCCAAGTCAAAATCCGCCAGGATCACTTGGAGCAGATTATTATCATTTTGGCCGATAATGCCATTAAGTATTCAACGGACCGAAAGGAAATTCACTTTGCCTTGTCGAGCACGGCTACTCAAGTTGAAATTGGCGTGCAGGACTTCGGTGAAGGAATTGATTCCGAGAATCTCGATAAGGTTTTCGACCGCTTTTATCGGGTCGATAAAGCGCGTTCCCGTGCTAAGGGTGGTAACGGGCTTGGTCTGGCAATTGCCCAGCGTCTGGTCGAGGCCTACGGCGGAACCATTTCGGTAGAATCTGCGCTTGGTTCTGGATCGGTCTTTACGATTCGCTTGCCTTTGGCTCAAAAGTATCAAAAGCAGGACCATGGCGCCCTAGATGATGTTTATGATGATTAAGCTCGGTATCGAGCTTTTTTATTTGGAATGGCATAATCGGCAGAGAAGTTCAGGGCTAAAACCGTTTTTTAAGCCTTGGATTTGCTATAATGTTCTTTGTTAACTTACGTTTATTTTGAGGAGTTTCAATGAAAAGTTTAAAGCGTTTGATTACGACAGTCGTAGTCGTTTTCGATATTATTTTGTTGACTGGTGGCTACAGCGCCCACAGTCGGATGTACCTTTGGATTGGTAAGCCAATTGCTGATTTAATTAAGGGAATCGCCGATTCAATCGGTGGTGTCAATGCTGTCGGTTGGGCCGTCATTATTATCACGGCCGTTGTGCGTTTGTTGATTTTGCCACTTTTTGTTAATCAACAACGTAACACGACAATTAACCAATTAAAGATGCAGGTCTTGAAGCCGGAAATGGAAAAGATTCAAGAGGCCACTCGCAAGGCTGTAACTCCTGAGGAAAAGCAAGCAGCGGCAACGGCATCAATGGGACTATATCGTGAAAATAAAGTTTCTTTGACCGGCGGGATTTCCATGTTGACCATGGCCATTCAGTTGCCAATTTTTTCTGGTGTTTATTCGGCCATCATGCATGCCCCTTCACTTAAGGGAGCAAGCTTTATGGGCTTTGACCTTGGAGCCAAGCAAATTACTTTTGCTTTGATTGCCTTTGCCATCTACTTGCTTCAAGCCTGGTTATCATCTCGACGTATGCCGGCAGGGCCACAACAGCAATCAACTAAGTACATGTTATTGTTGAGTCCAGTTATGATTCTCTTCTTTACGATGGCAGTTAACGGTGGTGTCGGTCTGTACTTCATCGTTGGTGGAATCTTCGCCGTTATCCAGACTTTGATCATGTACTTCCAGTACCCACGCCTTCAAGCGCGTGTTGACGACGAATTCGAAGTCTTGAAGACTGCTGAAGAACTTTTGGAAGACAACAAGGCTAACCCTGCAGTTGCTGGAATGGCCGGGCAACAAACTGCACCTCGTGATGTGACGCCGAAGTCTTCAAATACTGGCAATCGAAACGCCGGTAAGCAAAACCGCAAGCCTTAATTAAGGGAAAAGAGAATTTAATGGAACGGATTTTATCAAATCAGAATAATCGGGTGAAAGCCTGGGCGAAGTTGGCTACCCGTAAGGGCCGCTTAGAACAACGCACATACTTGCTGGACGGCTGGCACCTTGTTCAAGATGCTATTTCTGCTAAGGCTAAGTTTCACGCTATCATGGCAACCGCGGAACAAATGGAAGTTCATTTGCCCGACGTGCCTCACGGTGTCCCGGCCTTTGAAATTAGTGAAGAGGTTGCTCGCCACATTGCTGGCACGAACAATCCGCAAGGAATTTTCGCCGAAATTTCATTGCCACAAAAGACTTTTGATCCAAGCTATGTTTTTGATGGTCAATGGCTCTTGCTTGACAAGATTCAAGATCCTGGAAACGTTGGTACTTTGATTCGTACAGCCGACGCCGCTGGTTTCAAGGGTGTTATCTTGGGCGAAGGCACTGCTGATGCATTTGCACCTAAGGTTGTGCGCGCCATGCAAGGTTCACAATTCCACTTGGAAGTTTTGCAGGGTGACTTAAACGTCTGGGTTGATGCGCTTATCAAGAACGGCTTGGAAGTCTACGGTTCTCAGTTGAACGAAAATGCCAAGTCTTACTTGGAAGTTCCTGCTCAAAGCCAGTTCGGTTTGATTCTTGGAAACGAAGGGCAGGGGATGTCCGACGAGTTAGCCGCTAAGACCTCTGCTAACCTCTACATTCCTTTGCTTGGCCAAGCAGAAAGTTTGAATGTAGCCGTCGCTGGTGGAATTTTGATGTTCCACCTCGCGCTTGGAAAATAACGGCAAGGTATGTTATACTCTGTGAGTATGTTTTAATGGAGGTTGTTACTGTGACAAATATTCTTACCGTTGCCCTCTTGGTGGTTGGATTTCTGCTCATTGTTGCAGTTATGATGCAACCAAGTAAGCAACAAGATGCCTTATCTGCTTTATCAGGTGGAGCCGCCGATTTATTTACTGAAAGAAAGTCACGTGGATTCGAAGCCATTATGCGTCGAATCACAGTCGTACTCGGAGCAGTTTGGTTCCTACTCGGCTTTATCTTGATGTACATGTCAGCACATTAATTGAAAAGGTCAGTTTACTTTTTTGTAGACTGATTTTTTATTTACCTTTTTTTAGAATTTTAGGAGAAAATAATGGAAATGAAAGAACTTAAAAGCCAGTTAAATGGCTTTTTGAAGGCCAATGCCAGCCAGGGCTTTACTGCCCAAAATTTGGCAGACGGCCTTCGCATGAATGATGGCTCTGGCTATCGCCAGGTTGTCAACGCCCTCAACGGTTTGGTCCGTGATGGCGATGCAATTTTAGAAGATGAACGCTATCAGCACAATGCCCACGCCGGGCAAGTTGAAGGTGAATTTAAAGCTAACGATAAGGGCTTTGGCTTTGTCCGTTACGATGAAAACTTGCCGGATTACTTTATTGCACCAGATAACACTTTACAGGCCATGCAGGGGGATAAGGTCTTGGTTTCGACTTTGCGTCCGGCTAAATCTGCTGACCGTGGACCGGAAGGTAAGGTCGATGAAATTATCGAACGCGCCTACACTCGGATGGTCGGTATTTTCACCCTTGGTTCACAATCCAAGGGCATGCAGGGCCAAATTCAGGTCAATGATAAGAAGGTCGGGAACTATCAGGTACTGGTCGAAAAGAGCAGTGAAGAACTCCACGATGGCGAAGTCGTCGTCGCTGAAGTCACTCGTTTTCCTGATAAAACTCATCCCCGCCAACTGATTACTAACGTCGTTCAAACTCTGGGCTACAAGGATGAACCGGGCATGGATATCTTGCAGATTGTGGAAAGCAAGAAGGTGCCCAACGAATTTCCTGAGGAAGTTTTGGCTGAAGCAGACAAAATTCCAAATGAAGTTTTGCCAGAAGAATGGAAGAACCGTGAAGATATCACGGACCAACCTTTGGTGACGATTGATGGTGCCGATACCAAGGATATTGATGATGCCGTTGTTGCCTGGAAGATGGACAATGGCCATTACCACCTCGGGGTGCACATTGCCGACGTTTCCCACTACGTTAAGGAAGGTTCGCCGATTGATAAGGAGGCCTACAAACGTGGTACTTCGGTTTATTTGACGGACCGCGTTATTCCAATGTTGCCTCGCAAGCTTTCCAATGGGATTTGTTCTTTGAACCCTGAAGTGATTCGCTTGTGTATGTCAGTTGAAATGGAAATCAACCAGCAGGGTGAAGTGGTCAAGCATCGCATCCATCGCTCCGTGATGAAGTCACATGCTCGGATGACCTATGTGGCGGTTAACAAGATTTGGGAAGATGATTCCGATACGGTTAAGCAGTACCGCGAACTAGTGCCAATGTTCCAAGACATGAAGGAACTGCACGAAATCTTGTACAAGATGCGTTCTAAGCGTGGCGCTATTGAATTTGATGCCCCTGAAGCGCAGATTATCGTTGATGATCAAGGAAAAGCTGTTGACGTTGTCGTCCGCGAACGTGGTACCGCTGAACGAATGATTGAATCCTTTATGTTGGCTGCCAACGAAACGGTTGCCGAACATTACGACAAGAAGAAAGTCCCATTTTTGTACCGTATTCACGAAACGCCTGATGAAGAACGTGCACAAAACTTCTTTGAATTTGCCAAGGCCTTGGGTCACCCGGTTAAGGGTGACCCGGCTAAGGTAACGCCAATGATGCTACAAAGCTTGATGGCCGAAGTTGCCGATGATCCAGCAGAGCAAATGATTTCAACCATGATGTTGCGTGCCATGAAGCAGGCTAAGTATTCGCCAGATCCAGTTGGGCACTTTGGTTTGGGAGCAAAGTACTACACGCACTTTACTTCGCCAATCCGTCGTTATCCTGATTTGACGGTTCACCGTTTGATTAAGTGGTACGAGGATAACGGTTATGGTGTTGAAGCCCAAGAAAAGTATGCTAGCCATCTCGGTCAAATCGGTTTGGATACTTCTACTCGTGAACGCCGTGCAATCGACACGGAACGTACTGTTGACGCCATGAAGAAGGCCGAGTATATGGAAGACAAGGTCGGCATGGAGTTCAAGGGTGTGGTCAACTCCGCCTTGAAGTTTGGACTCTTTGTCAGCTTGGATAACACGGTTGAAGGTTTGGTTCACATTTCAAACCTAACCGATGATCATTATGAGTACGATGAAAAGCACGCCGCCTTAATCGGTCGTTCAAAGCACCATATTTTCCAAATTGGCCAGCGCGTCAAGATCAAGGTCTTGCGGGTTAACAAGGATGAAAGTAAGGTCGACTTCATCTTGACCAATCCAGAAGAAGCGCCAACCACGACGATTCGCGTGGCTTCATCCGATAACGGTAAGTTTGGTCGTGGACGCGGCCGTCACGGCAAGGGTGGCGACCAAAAGCGTCACGGCGATAAGAACCGTCGTAATGGAAATCGCAATCATGATCACAAAAATGGTGGTCAACATGGTCAACATAAGCCCGGACAAAGCCGTTCAAACGGTTCAAAAGCAGGCCGCAGTCACTAATATTTAAGAAGGAATTGCTATGGCAAAAGGCAAAGACAATCACGACAACCTTTTAGCTCAAAACCGAAAAGCACGCTTTAATTACGCGATTTCAGAAACCTTTGAAGCCGGAATTTCGCTAACGGGAACCGAAATTAAGTCCGTTCGTGCGGGTCAAATTACAATTGGGGATGGTTTCGTAACCATTCATGATGGGCAAGCAATTTTGACCAATGTCCACATTGCTCCATATGAAAACGGGAACCAATTTAATGTTGACCCGCTGCGGAATCGGCCACTTCTGTTGCACAAACGCCAGATTCGCACACTAGCCCAAGCAGCTAGTGAAAGTGGTGTAACCATCGTTCCTTTGAAGGTTTATTTAAAGCATGGCTTTGCAAAAGTGCTAATTGGTATAGGCCGTGGTAAAAAGCAATACGACAAGCGTCAAGACATCAAAAAGCGGGATCAGGAGCGGGAACTCCAACGTCGTTTCAAAAATTAATTTTGCGATTGACCCATACCCGTATTACCGCTATACTTGTACTTGTGAATAGAAAATTTATCACATGCTGAAAGGAAGTGGCAAGTATGACACTTACACTAATTTCAGCGTTCTTCGCAGCAGCAATTGGTTTAGTTGCTGGATTTTCATGGCATCGTTATCAGGATGCTAAGAAGATTGACAATGCTAACCAAGTTGCTACAAACATTTTAGAGCAAGCTAATAGCGAGGCGAAGAGTATTCAACGAGCTGCAGAAGTTGATGCTAAGGACCTTGCGCAAAAGTACCGGACTGAAGTTGAGAATTCTTTGTCGGACCGCCAAAAGCAGGTTCAGCAACAAGAAGGTCGTCTGCAAGACCGGATTGATACTTTGGATCAAAAGGATGCCACCTTGAATCAACGAGATGCATCCTTGATTCAAAAAGAAAATCAAGTTCAAGCCCAGTTGGATGATGCCAAGCAAAAGCAGGCACATTCTGATGAAATCTTAAAACGCCAGCAATCTAAGCTGGAAGAAATTGCCCAGTTAACTCATGAAGATGCCCAAAAGATTGTCTTAAGTGACGCTAAGGACGAATTGATGAGTGAACGTGCAGCCTTGATTAAAGAATCAGAGGTTGATGCAAAGAGTGAGGCGGAACGCCGCGCTCGTGACATTATTGTCGATGCTATTCAGCGTTCAGCTGCCGATTCTGTTACTGACGTAACGGTTTCAGTAGTGAACTTACCTAGTGAAGAGATGAAGGGCCGGATTATCGGACGTGAAGGCCGTAATATCCGTGCATTGGAATCCCTCACTGGAATTGATTTAATTATTGATGATACCCCTGAATCAGTGGTCCTAAGTGGTTTTGATCCACTTCGTCGTCAAATTGCTAAGCAGGCTTTGGAGGCTTTGATTTCCGATGGTCGGATTAACCCCGCCCGGATTGAAGAAGCCGTTGAAAAGTCTCGCCGCCAAGTTGATGAGATGGTTCGTGAGAAGGGTGAAGAAGCAGTCTTTGAATTGGGATTGCGCGGTATGCATCCTGACTTAATCAAGTTGATTGGTCGTTTGAACTACCGTACTTCTTACGGACAAAATGTCCTACAACACTCAATCGAGGTTGCCAAAATTGCTGGTGTAATGGCCGCAGAACTTAAAATGGATGTCGCGCTTGCGAAGCGCGCTGGTTTGATACACGATATTGGAAAGGCAGTTGATGCCGAAGTAGAAGGTTCCCACGTAGAGTTGGGTGTTCGTTTAGCTGAAAAGTTCAACGAAAAGCCGGCCGTGGTTAACGCCATTGCTTCCCATCACGGCGATACGGAGCCTACGACTCCGATTGCTGAACTGGTTGCAGCTGCAGATGCAATTAGTGCTGCCCGCCCAGGAGCTCGTAGCGAATCCCTTGAAAATTATGTTCAACGACTCAAGGAACTTGAAAAGATTGCCGATAGCTATAAGGGTGTCAAGGATGCCTTTGCTATTCAGGCCGGTCGTGAAGTTCGAGTGATTGTTGAACCTAAGAAGGTTACGGACATTGAAGCAACTGTCTTGGCTCATGACATTAAGTCACAGGTCGAAGAGCAGCTTGAATATCCTGGCCACGTTAAGGTGACCGTTGTACGAGAAACTCGTGCTGTTGATTACGCTCATTAAAAAAACGCCTTGCGAGGCGTTTTTATTTTGCCTAAAAGGCTGTAACAAATCTGTAATATATATCGGAATTGCAGCTTCATTTCTGTTACAATGTAAGAGTTGAATTAATTTTAAGAAAAAAGATATGGAGGAATGTAATGTCTATTGGAGCACTTGCACTATTGATTTTTGCCATTGCCTTTTTGCTCTTGGTACTTTTCATCGGAATCTTCTTGTTGCGCTTGACGCGTTCAGTTTCTGTTTTGACGATGGATGTTGATACCATGGCTCGTTCAGGAAATGAAATTCTTGGTAATGCGAACATCTTGTTGGAGGATGTGAACGGTAAAATGCAGACTTTGGACGTAACGGTTGATACTGTTGCTGAATTGTCTGAAACTGTTTCTGACATGAACAATTCCTTGCACCGCGTTTCAGATCGCTTCTCGAACTTTAGCAACTTGACGAAGGCTGGCGCAAGCTATGCCGCAAGTAAGGCTACTGGAAAGTTCCGTCGTAACAAGGCCGAAAAGCCTGCTAAGAAGCACAAGGGATAAGATACTATGTCAAAGAAGATTGGTTTATGGGCTGGAGTCGTTGCCGGTCTTGGTGCTGTAGCAGCCTACGCCGCTAGCACTGAAAAGCAGCGTCAACAGCTAAAGGATAAGGGTTTGGACCTATACCAGGGTGCTCAGAAGCACGGTAAGGCCTACGCTCAAAAGGCCAGCGACAAGTTGAACACTTTGGCTGACAAGAGCAAGGACCAAATGTCCGCTCAAGAAGGTAAGGTTTCATCAAAGTGGCAGGAAGTCTCAGCTAAGGTTTCACCTTATCTTGGTAAGGCCAAGGACAAGGTGTCACCATACTTGCACCGTGCCCACCACAAGATTGATGACTTACACAATGACTTGCATGATAAGTTGGACAACGACGATATCGAGTTATCATCAAAGGATTTGCACTTGGATGATAAGCAAGACGATAAAAAATAAAAAACAACCGTTAGGTTGTTTTTTTGTTAGAGTAATTTTTCTGCTTTTTGCGTATTGGCGAAGTGTAATTTGGCAAAATCCCCCAAGTTCACGCCTTGCGATAACAAGCGTGCAGCCACACGGTCGACTTCTTTACCCGCTCCAATGGGAAGGGTGCAGCCGGCCTTTTCACTCAGATCCTTCATCGAATCTAATTCAATAACGCGGGCCAGCACGGATGCGGCCGCCACACTGAGATGGTGCTGTTCGCCCTTGGTTGAGAAATAGACGTTTTGCCGAATGATCGGATTCTGACGCGCTTTTTCAAGGTAGCGGAAGTAGGTCGAGGCTTGGGCGAATTGATCAATCAAGATGCCATCGGGCTTTACCGGTGCTATTTTTTGCAAAACGGCGTTGAGTACAAAATTATGGGACAGTGCCTTTAAGGCCACAACGTTGTATTTCTTCTGCAGTTCGTTGTATTTCGGTGGCATCAGATTGACGACGTGGTGGGGTAATTTGGTAATGATTTCTGGTGCGATTGCCCGCATTTTCTCATCCGTTAAGGTCTTGGAATCAGCAATGCCCAAGGAGCGCACCCAGTCGAGATTTTCTTTGGCAACGTAAACAGCGGCAGTGGTCAGAGGACCAAAGTAGGCGCCCGCTCCAACTTCGTCTGATCCAATGGCCGACCAGGAGGCGAAGCCGGCGGGTAATGTACCGGATTTTCCAGTGCTTTTCTTATGGGTACCGCTATGGCTGGCTGTTCCCCAACGAGCAGCTTCCTTTTCACTATATTGGCCTTGGAACATTACTTTACCGGAGCGGTAGCCGGTGATGGTAAGGCCCTTACTTTTACACGAAAAAAGTGTCCCAGGAGCGGTGGCGGAACCGAGCTGGGCACCGTAATGTTGGGCAAGCTTTTGCATGGTATCGGAACTGACTTTAATGACTGTTTGCATGCCCTAATTATAGCAGTTTTAATGTTATAATTATCTTCAGATTACGCTGTCAATGCAGATGAGGAGGGGCTTTCATGGTCTTGATGATTCTTGGTTTGATTTTGGTCCTGTTGATGATTTATTCGGGCTACCAAGCGGGGCTAGTTCATGTTTTAGCTCGCTTAATTCTTTTTGTGCTCATCTTCTTTGTTGCGACTCAGTTAAGTAAGCCCCTCGGCCAAGTTGGCGTCCACTTTTTGACGGGCCACTTTATCCGTCCGCAAGTACCCGACAACGTTAGTCAGGATGGCAGCCAGTTTTTGGCTTCGGGTCTGGCCTTTTCACTCATTATGTTTTTGGGCAGCATGCTATCGCGTTACCTATTAAGGTCCGTTCACTTTGTGCGCCGTATTCCGATTTTAGGGCGTTTGGACGGTTTGCTGGGTGGCCTTTTCTACGGAGCCGTTGGGCTGGTGATTTGCTTCTTTATTTTGCAGGTCCTTTCAGTGATTCCCAACTTCTGGATTCAAAATCAATTGGTTAATTCACCGGTTTTGAATTACTTCTTGGACCGTTTCCCAGTCTTTTCACAAAATATCTACCAGTGGTGGTTATGAGGTTGATTTTTCATGAATAAGAAAGTATTAGAAACACTTGAATATGACAAGGTTAAGGGTCAGTTACGTGACTACTTGGCCACTGAATTGGGGGAGGCTGAGTATAAAAATCTCCAACCTAGTTCTGACCGTGCCACCATTCAAAAATGGTTGGATGAAACGGCTGAAGGGGTGATGATTGACCGCCTTCAGGGCGGCATTCCACTTTCAAAATTAAATCAAATTGACGTTCAGTTGAAGCGCCTGCGCATTCAGGCTGCTTTGTCAGGAACAGAAATTGCCAACCTGGCCAAGATTTTACAAAACACAGCGGGAATTGCACACTTCTTTGAAGTGATGGCTGATGAAAGCATCGGTGAATCTGTTCATATTCTTCCTGAACAAGCAGCCGAACTAGCCATTTTGCCAGCCTTGACCCGTCGCATTACGACCGCTTTGGATGATCAGGGCCATCTTAATGACGAAGCCTCTTCAACCTTGGCCTCCCTGCGCGGAAAAATCGTGGGGCACGAAAATGCCATTAAGGCTAAAATGCAAAACCATTTGAAGGGCAAGAATGCACAGTACTTGTCGGACCCAATTATGACGATGCGTGGCGACCGTTATGTTTTGCCGGTTAAGGCGGAATATCGTCACCGTTTTTCCGGTGTGGTTCATGACCAGAGTCAATCCGGTTTGACTTACTATATTGAACCGCAAGATGTCGTTGAAATTAGTAACCAGCTTAGCGAACTTCAAGTCCAAGCTGCTGCCGAAGAGCAGAAGATTCTGGGTGAACTATCGCAAGAACTAGGCGAGCACGTTGATGAACTTCATCAAAACGCTCAGATTTTAGGGCACTTTGACTTTGTCAACGCCAAGGCACGCTTGGCTGCCAAGTTAGATGCCATGCAGCCAGTTTTGTCGGATGATGAGGTTGTCGATTTGAAGCAGGCTTGGCATCCCTTGCTTGCCGAAAACATTGCTGTTAAAAACGATATTGCCTTGGGCCAAGATTACGACACCCTAATCATTACGGGACCCAACACGGGTGGAAAAACCATCACCATTAAAACCTTGGGCATTTTGCAGTTGATGGCGCAGTCGGGTCTTTTCATTACGACACGTCAACCTTCCAAGGTAGCGGTTTTCGATCAGGTTTTTGCCGATATTGGTGATGAGCAGTCAATCGAACAAAATCTTTCAACCTTCTCATCCCATATGAAAAATATTCGTTCCATGCTGCCGGAGATTACGGATAAGACTTTGGTTATCTTCGATGAATTGGGTGCTGGAACCGATCCCGCCGAAGGAGCCGCTCTGGCCATGGCCATCTTGGACAAGGTCGCGTCTTTGGGAGCAAAGACGATTGCCACGACTCACTATCCAGAATTGAAGCTCTACGCCTTCGACCGTGACCGGACCAGTAATGCTTCCATGATCTTTGATGTGCAGAGCTTGAAGCCAACTTATAAGTTGTTGACGGGTGTTCCAGGACAGTCAAACGCTATCGCCATTGCGAAACGTTTAGGATTTGGGGATGACATTTTGGGAGCGGCCAAGTCAATGACTTCCAAGGAAGACCAGTCTCTTAACCAAATGATTACGGATTTGGTTAAGCAACGGGATGCCGTCCGGGATCAGTCCGCGGCTTTGACCAAGGAGCGTGCCGCCCTATCTGAAAAGAACGATGAGCTCGATGAAGAAAAGCGTCGTTTGGATAAGGAACAGGCTAAGTTGGTCTTGGATGCCAAGAAGGAAGCCAACCACATTGTGGCTTCTACTAAGAAGGAAGCCGAACAACTCATTTCTGAAATCCGTAAAGAACGTTTGCGCGCTGGACAGTCCGGCGGTTTGTCCGAACAGGACTTACAGAAAAAGCGTAAGGCGATTTCGGGCATAACGCAAAACGAACAGCTTGAACGCAACCGGGTTTTGCAAAAGGCCAAGAAGGTCAAGCAGCTGGCACCGGGGGATGAAGTTACGATTCAGTCCTACGGTCAGCAAGCCACGCTGGTTAAAAAGCACAATAATAACCAATGGGAAGTCGAGATGGGTATCTTAAAGATGCTCGTAGACGAAGATGACATTGTTAAAAGCCAAGGAACTGTCAAAGCCCAGGCAACGAAGAAGAAACAGCGCAAGAAGATTGTGAAGACAACGACCGGAAATCATTCCAAAGCCAACGTTCAATCGCGTTTGGACTTGCGTGGTGTCCGCTACGACGACGCTTTGCGTGAGCTAGACCGTTACCTGGATACAGCCGTCATGTCAAACCTCAGTCCCGTTGAAATCATTCACGGTAAGGGGACCGGTGCCCTTCGTAAAGGGGTAACGCAGTTCCTGCGTTCCGACCGCCGCGTTGCCGACTATCATTTTGCTTCAGCCAATGCAGGTGGCGATGGCGCTACCATCGTCAATTTGAAATAAAGGATAAGAAATGTCAGAAAATAAAATTGATCCGAAAGAATTTTTATCAGCGCTCTTTTTGTACGCCCACGACTTCAACTTCAACCACATTGTCTTTGAAGTTAACCGCTTCAAGGTATCCGTCAACTTAGTACGCCGATCAGCCACTTACGGCGCTGCTGACCTTTTTTACACTTCTGAGGGACCTAAAACGATGGCCAAGGTGATGTCAACCATCAACAAGGCCATCGAAATGGCCGAATTAGAAGGCAGCCAGCAGGCAAAAATTGAAACTCCGGAATTGACGCGTGGCGAACAAATTTTTCAGTTCAAGATGCGTGAATTCGGCGGCGGAAAGTACCAACTCGATTTGTCACTCTAAGTTTAGGAGGTCAACATGAAACAAGGAAAATCAGCACAAATTAAGAGCTTTAAAAAGCAAAAGGCACAGCAAAAGTTTTCGGAAAAGAAAAAATTGAAGCCTTTTGACTATGATGAATTTGCAGGCTTTCTCCGAGCCCGTTATTATTTGACGCACCAAGACAAATACAGTCAGCCCGTTTTTGAAGCAGCTTCCTTCTTTTTGGATGATGTGATTACAACCATGGTCCAACAGTACTTTAGCAAGTTCACGAGTAATGAACGCGCTATTGTGAATATCAATGAAGTGATGCAAGCAGCTTTGGTTAATTCATCTGACCGTGATTGGCGTTACTTTATCCTTTTGATGCCGGTCTTATACGACATGCAAAAGTTTTTGGCTAGGGAAGGTTCCGTGAATGATCGCTACGGTATCGCCTCTAGCAATTACGACCCTAATTTCTGGAAAATGATCATGCGAACGGTCATGGCGCTGAACTATTTCCGCTTTCAAGGCAAGGATGTCGCTGATTTGATGAAGAATTCGTCGGCCATTGATGACTTGCAGTTCCGCTTCCTAAAGGAAGAGGGCGATGATGATGAATTCAATTTGGAAATTATCGAAGAAGTTTATCGTGGCATTCATCCGAAATTAGCCGAATTGAAGGACGCTGATGCTAAACCTGCTGACGAATTTTTGTCGGAAAAGGAAATCCAGGACGAAATGGATTACGCTGCAAAGCGGGTTGAACAATTCCGGGATGCCTCGATTAAGGGTGTAGTTAGTCCCAACGTTGTGAACTTACTTTTGGCCTTGCATAAGGGCATGGCCGAAAAGTGGCATCTGGGTCATGAGAATTGGCAAGCAGCGGATATCAAAGCCTTTGTTTCCGAATCTTTGTTCGAATACTGGCAGCCTGAATGGGAAAACCTGGACGGAATTGGCTCTGAAATCAAAGCCTATATCCAATTCTTGGGCAAGAAAAAGGCCATCCTACAAAGCAAAAAAATTGTGGACGGCCTCGATGGCTTGGATCATTATGTGGATGTTTCTGCAATCAATCATCTTTTGGCCGATATGCCGCTTGATCAATTGCAAGAAAATGAGTAATAAAAAAGCTTCCTTTTCAGGAAGCTTTTTTTGCAAATGAAATGTGACGTAGGTTTTCAGGTTGAATAGCAGTAGTCTGGCGCTTACTACGTGAATAGACGTAAAGGCGACCATCTGCAGTTTGGAAAAGATTGCCGCGATATTCTTCAATCGCTTCACTGTCGAAGGAAGGATTGACCTGAATGGCAACTTCGCTATCTAAATTAATGGCAATTTCCAAACGTTGAATCATTTCCTGACTCGAAAGTTGACGTTCGAGGGGAACGGTCTTAAAACGATTATGTAGTTTTGAAACACCGGCCTTTACAATCCCACTGAATGGAAAGCGTTGAGCGGGCTTAACCATGTAATTCTGCATGAGTAATTCCTCCTCTTAACTGATGACTTAATTATACGAACAAACGTTCTTTTTGGCAAGCGTTTTATTGGATGTCTTTAAGCCTGTTTGCCAAAAACGCCTATAAATAGGCGTTTGTAAAAATGTTAATAATTCATTAAGGCGAACATCTATTCCAAAAGAGGGGAACAAACCGTTCGCTTGATAGTCTTAGATTGAAATAAGGCCTAATTCTTGGTAGAATGCACTATAAGTAAAGTTACATTAAAGAGGAAACTAATGGTACAACGCGGTTTGTTAATTGTTCTTTCTGGACCTTCTGGTGTCGGCAAAGGAACTGTTCGGAAAGCTATTTTTAAGGAAGATGGCGTTGATTTTCGCTATTCAATTTCGGCAACGACTCGTAAGCCTCGTCCCGGCGAAGTAAACGGGCAGGACTACTTCTTTGTGACGCGTGAAGAGTTCGAAGACAAGATTCAAAATGGTGACATGCTCGAATATGCCGAGTACGTCAATAACTATTACGGAACCCCACGTTCTTTCATTGAAGAAACTCTGGCAAGTGGTCACGATGTTTTCCTTGAAATCGATGTTCAAGGAGCTTTGCAGGTAAAGACGAAGATGCCCGAAGGGGTTTACATCTTCTTGACCCCGCCCGACTTGAAGAACTTGCGTTCGCGTTTGGTTGGTCGAGGAACCGATTCAGCTGAAGTCATTGAAAAGCGCGTTGCTGCTGCCAAAGATGAATTGAAGATGATGATTAACTACAATTACGCTGTTGAAAACGATGTTGTTTCAAAAGCGGTTGACCGTATTAAAGCCATCATTACTGCCGAACGCTTGCGCGTTACTCGTGTTTTGGGCGAACTTGATAATTAAGGTAAGGAGAATACCAAATGTTACTATATCCATCCGTTGATAAGTTGTTGGAACGAGTTGATTCTCGTTATAAGTTGATTGCATTGGCCTCAAAGCGCGCTCGTGAACTTGATGCCGGCATGCCTGCTACCCAGGTTAAGTTTAATTCCCACAAGTCAGTTGGCGAAGCCCTTGAAGAAATCGAAGCTGGCGATGTCGTCATTGACCCAGTTTTCCAAGAAGAAGACGTATAAGAGGCGAACATGACAAGCTATCCACAACTTGATTTGAGTGCTGTCCAAGGACCAACTGCGGTTATTAAGACGACGGTCGGTGAAATTACAGTTAAACTTTTCCCAGAACAAGCGCCTAAGGCGGTTGAGAATTTTGTAACCCATGCGCGTGACGGCTATTACGATGGGGTGATTTTCCATCGTGTTATTAAAGACTTCATGCTACAAACTGGCGATCCAGAAGGAACTGGAATGGGCGGCCAAAGTATTTGGAATAAGCCCTTTGAAGATGAATTTAGCTCTGAATTGTTTAACTTCCGTGGTGCCCTTTCAATGGCGAATGCTGGACCCAACACCAATGGTTCGCAGTTCTTTATTGTCCAAGCTAAGTCTGTCCCTGGACAGATGGCTAGCATGATGAAGCACCTGCCAGACGAAATCGTGGAACATTATCGTGAAGTCGGTGGGACTCCTTGGCTCGATGGTAAGCACACTGTCTTCGGCCAGGTGGTTACTGGCATGGATGTCGTTGATAAAATTGCTTCAAGTAAGACCGATATGTATGACCGTCCTAATCCGGACGTCACGATTGAGAAGATTGAAATTGCGGGCTAAGCCCGTTTTTTTGTTATAATGACTTTTGGGATGGTGACAAAATGACATACAACATTGGTGATAAGGTTCGTGGTGTCGTTACCGGCATTCAGCCTTACGGAGCCTTCGTGAAATTAGACGAACAAACGCAGGGACTGGTGCACATTTCAGAATTTAAATCTGGCGTGGTTAAAGACTTGAAGAGTGAATTAAAAGTTGGTGACCAAGTTGATGTGATTGTTTTGGATATTGATCAGTACAACCAAAAGATTTCATTATCAATTCGCCAGGTTCAGATGGAAAAGTTGAAAGATTTTCCCATCATTAAGAACATGAATATGAAGCGTCGCTTTTGGACAAATTATCACCTTGATTATGGCTTCGCACCAATTGCGAAGTTACGACCTGAATGGATTCATGAAGCATTAAATCGGATTAAGTGAGGAAAGCCTAATGACAATGGTAGCTGCAACGGTAATTGCCTTTGAAGACAAGATGCCTTATTTCCTAGTTAAACAAGCAAAGGGAGAAGATGCCGAATTCTTTGCGGTTAAAGTGCACCGACATGAAGAGACTACTTCCCTTGGGACGATTTTAAATGCCTTCAAGCATGCGGGTGTTAAGAATTTTGACCAATGGCGGATTGGGGAACTGTCGGCTGTTAAGAACCAAAGCGGCGAACTGATGCCGCTTTACTCCTTTGAAGTATCCGACCGAAAGGCAGTCCAGAAGGAATTAGAAGGGGATTTGGTTTTTGAATCAGCTGATAAAATCAAGGATTTGCTGATGACTCTGAATCCATCCGCCTTTACCTCTTTTGAGGACTTGAAAGATTAAGTAATTAATTCACGAAAAGTGCTTGACCGAGTCTGATAAAACTGCTATATTGTTCATTGTTGTTTCAGCAGCGAAATCGCATCGCTCATCAGTAAGTAAATTTATTGTTGACATTGCATTTTTCATCTGCTAGAATAATTAAGTCGCACCGAGCGACGAACGCACATTGAAAACTGAACAAAACTTTGAACAAACGAATTTGTAACGCCGTTGTCGAACAGTCGATAACGGAACA
>NZ_CAWVOH010000003.1:0-109723 GCF_963930865.1 Eupransor demetentiae
TGGGCCATTAGCTCAGTTGGTTAGAGCGCTGTGTTGATAACGCAGAGGTCCCAGGTTCGAGTCCTGGATGGCCCATAGGTGGGGGAGTGCAAGCTCCTCCTTTTTTGTGTCCTAAAATAAATTACTTGCCTTTTCTCAATGCATGGCATAAGATATAGGCAAGAGCTTATCATAAGTAGGTCATCAAAGAGAGATTGCGGTGCTGTAAGTAATCACGACTGAAACTCCAATAAGTCACGCTTAACAGGTAATGCTGTTCGGTTATCACCGTTACCGATAAATGAGAGCTGCCAATGGCAGAATCTGGGTGGTACCACGGAATGCGTTTTTCGTCCCTGTGTCTTAGTCAATAAGACCGGGCGAGAAACGTTTTTTGTTTGTATAAAGGAGAAATTAAATGTTAGATATGAAGTACCTTCGTAAGAATACGGAAGAAGCACGTCGTCGCTTGCAAGAACGCTATGTTGAACCTGAAAAACTCGATGAATTACTTAAGTTGGATGAAGATCGTCGTACGATTATTTCCGAAGTTGAAGGTTTGAAGGCTCAACGTAACGAAGTTTCTGACAAAATTGCTTTTGCAAAGCGCCAAAAGGAAGATGCTTCTGATGCCATTGCTGAAATGCAAAAGGTTGGGGCAAAGATTAAGGAATTGGATGCTAAGCAAGCTGAACTGGACGCCAAGGTTCAAGAACTTGCTGCGCATATGCCTAATTTGGCCGCAGCTGACGTACCGGTTGGTCCCGATGAAGATGCCAATGTCGAACAGCGCAAGTGGGCGCCCAAGGATTATGGAACTCGTCCTCATGCTCTAGAAAAGCAGCCGGATTGGATTAAGCCTCACTGGGAAATCGGTGAAAATCTTGGTATCTTGGATTTTGAGCGTGGTGCCAAAGTCTCAGGTGCTCGTTTCCTTTACTACATTGGTGATGGCGCTCGTTTGGAACGTGCTGTCTACAACTTCATGTTGGACGAACACCGCAAAGAAGGCTACACGGAAATGATTACGCCAATCGTTGTTAATGATTCGGCGATGTATGGAACGGGACAGTATCCAAAGTTCCAAGATGATGCTTACCGTGTCGAAGGTTTGGATCAGACCTATATTCCAACTGCCGAAGTACCTTTAACGAACTACTTCTCAGGGGAAACGATTCCGGCGGAAGATTTGCCAATTAAGTTTACGGCTTTGTCACCATCATTTCGTAAGGAAGCCGGTGCAGCCGGACGTGACACGCGTGGTTTGATTCGTTTGCACCAGTTCAACAAGGTGGAAATGGTTAAGTTTACCAAGCCTGAACAATCATATGACGAATTGGAAAAGATGACGGCCAACGCCGAAAACATCCTTCAAAAGTTGGAGATTCCTTACCACGTCATCATGCTTTCAACCGGGGACATGGGCTTCTCAGCCGCAAAGACTTATGATGTCGAAGTTTGGTTGCCAGCTCAAAACGTTTACCGTGAAATTTCATCATGTTCAAATACCGAGGATTTCCAGGCCCGTCGTATGCACATCACTTACCGTGATGATGAGGGTAAGTTGCAGTTGGTTAACACCTTGAATGGATCTGGTTTGGCTGTCGGACGTACCGTTGCAGCTATCTTGGAAAACTATCAAAACGAAGATGGTTCCGTGACGATTCCTGAAGTTTTGCGCCCTTACATGGGTGGCGAAGAAAAGTTGCAAGCAACCCCACACTTCTAAAGAATAAAAGCTTGAGAATCTATATTTTTCAAGCTTTTTTTGATATAATTACAATTAGTTTACTGTAAAAAAATTGAGTGAAATTATTTTGAAGGGAGTGCCTCTACCGTAAGGTTTAGGCATTATACACAGCATGGCTAATCCAGTTCGTAAATTACTTGATAATTCGAAGCGACAACTTAAAAAAATTGATAAAATTGCTGACCAAGTCGAGAGCTATGCCGATACCATGTCGGTTATGTCTGACGAGGCCCTACAAGCAAAAACTGCAGAATTTAAGCAACGTATTAAAGAAGCAACAGCTAACTCTAAGGATAAGGAAGCTGAACTTAAGGACTTGAACAAGATCTTGAGTGACATTCTTCCAGAAGCTTTCGCGGTTTCTCGTGAAGCGGCTAAGCGTGTTTTGGGCTTGTACCCCTTCCACGTTCAGATCATGGGTGCCATCGTCTTGAACGAAGGTAATTTGGCTGAAATGAAGACTGGTGAAGGTAAGACTTTGACGGCCACGATGGCGGTTTACCTAAACGCCTTGGCTGGTCGCGGCGTGCACGTTGTCACGGTTAACGATTACTTGTCAAAGCGAGATGCTGAACAAATGGGTCAGCTTTATAACTGGCTTGGTTTGACGGTCGGTGTTAACGTTGGTGACGATTCACCAGAAGATAAGCGCGCTGCTTATGACGCCGATATCACTTATTCAACCAACTTCAACATTGGTTTCGATTACCTTCGCGATAACATGGTTACCCGTGCTGAAGACCGTGTCATGCAACGTGGCCTGAACTTTGCCCTAATCGATGAAGCGGATTCAATTTTGATTGATACGGCTCGTACGCCTTTGATTATTTCTGGACCTGGGTCAGGAATTTCACCACTGTACGAACAAGCCGACCGTTTTGTTAAGACTTTGACTCGCGATGACGATTACAAGGTCGACGAAGAAGCCAAGAACACGACTTTGACTAGTGAAGGGATTAAGAATGCGGAAGTGTTCTTCAACCTTGATAACCTTTACGATGCTGAAAACACTGCTTTGACTCACCACATTGATCAAGCTTTGCGCGCCAACTTTAACTACTTGCGCGATAAGGATTATGTGGTCCAAGATGGTGAAATCAAGTTAATCGACCAGTCAACTGGTCGTATTTCTGACGGAACTCGTCTTTCAGATGGTTTGCACCAAGCCATTGAAGCTAAGGAAGGCGTAGAAATCCGCGAAGAAAACAAGTCGATGGCTCAGATCACTTACCAGAACCTCTTCCGTATGTACAAGAAGTTGTCTGGTATGACTGGTACCGCCAAGACCGAAGAAGAAGAATTGCGTGAAATCTACAACATGGATGTTGTTCAGATTCCTACTAACAAGCCGGTTCTTCGTGTTGATGAAGCCGACGTTTTGTACCCATCGTTGGAGTCAAAGTACAACGCCGTGATTAAAGAAGTTACGGAATTACATGCCAAGGGACAGCCAGTCCTTTTGGGTACTGGTTCTGTTGAATCATCTGAATTGGTTTCTAAGCTTTTGACGGCTCACCACATTCCACATAATGTTTTGAACGCCAAGAACAACGAAAAGGAAGCCGAAATTATCGCCAACGCTGGTCAGCGTGGGGCCGTTACGGTTGCCACCAACATGGCTGGTCGTGGAACCGATATCAAATTGGGACCGGGCGTTAACGAATTAGGCGGTTTGGCCGTGATTGCGACGGAGCGTCACGAATCACGTCGTATTGATAATCAGTTGCGTGGACGTGCTGGACGTCAGGGAGACAACGGTTTCTCAAAGTTCTTCTTGTCCTTGCAAGATGATTTGATGATTCGTTTCGGTGCCGAACGTGTTCGTATGCTCTTGCAACGCATGAACATGGACGAAGAAGACACTGTGATTACTTCGCGTTGGATTACTCGTTCTGTTGAATCAGCACAAAAGCGTGTTGAAGGTAACAACTACGATACTCGTAAGAATGTCTTGCAATACGATGATGTTGTTCGTGAACAGCGTGAATTGATTTACCGCGAACGTGATGAAGTTTTGGATGAAAAGAAGTCCTTGGATGAAGTTTTGATGCCAATGGTTAAGCGCACAATCGACCGTGTCGTTGACGCCCAGACTGAAGAAACTGATCCAGCCAAGTGGCATTTGGATGAAATCACGAACTTCGTTGACAATGCTTTGTCAGTTGGAAGCAATGGTATGGTTCGTTTGCAGAACATGTCCCGTCAAGAAATGAAGGACAAGCTCTTCAGCGTGGCTCAGCAGAGCTTCAACGAAAAGAAGAAGGTTTTGAACGAAGACGACCAAATGTTGGCTTTCGAACGAATCGTTATCTTGCGTGCTGTTGACCAACACTGGACGGATCACATTGATTCACTTGACCGTTTGCGTCAAGGTGTTGGTTTGCGTGGTTATGGTCAGTTGAACCCATTGATTGAATACCAAAACGAAGCATTTGCAAACTTTAATAAGATGATTGAAGATATTGAGTATGATGCGACTCGGACATTTATGAAGTCTGAAATCCGTCAACGAATTGCTTAATAGAAGTTAGGCGAACCGCGTGTTCGCTTTTCTTTTGAGAAAGGAACCAGATGGATCAAGTTGATGTTAAGCATAGCCTTGAAGAAATGCAGGAGAACATTGACCGTTTTCGCGGATCTCTTGACCTCGAGGCGTTAACTGAAGAAATCGCTGATTATGAAAACCAAATGACTGAACCGGCCTTTTGGGATGATCACGAACACGCTCAAGAAATTATTGACGCCAACAACGTTTTGAAAAAGCGTCGTGACTCATTTTTGAACGTGGTTGGTCAGGTAGAAGACTTGCAAGTTTTGGCAGAAATGTATGCTGAAGATCCTGAGGATACGGATACCGCCACAGAATTAGAAGAAGGAATTGCCAAGGCCAAGAAGGACATTGAAGCCTATAACTTGGAGCAATTGTTGACGGGTGAATACGATGCCAACAATGCTATCTTGGAAATTCACCCCGGATCTGGTGGAACGGAATCAACGGATTGGGGCGAAAAGCTCTACCGGATGTATACGCGTTGGGCCCAGCAGCACGATTTCCAAATCGATGTTTTGGATTACAACCCGGGCGATGAAGCCGGAATTGATTCGGCTGCTATTAAGGTGACGGGGCACAATGCCTACGGCTTCTTGCGTAGTGAAAAGGGTGTGCACCGTTTTGTGCGTATTTCACCTTTTGATTCGGCTGGCCGTCGACACACTTCTTTCGTTTCGGTTGATGTCATGCCTGAATTAGATGACTCAATCGAAGTCGATGTGCGTCCTGAAGATATCAAGATGGACGTCTTTCGTTCCGGTGGAGCCGGGGGACAGAACGTCAACAAGGTTTCGACCGGTGTGCGTTTGACCCACGTTCCAACTGGAATTGTCGTGGCTTCAACGGTTGACCGTACGCAGTATGGTAACCGTGATTACGCCATGCGCCTTTTGAAATCAAAGCTCTACCAGCGTGAATTGGAAAAGAAGGAAGCTGAACGTGCTGCCATTGCGGGCGAAAAGCTTGAAAACGGTTGGGGTTCACAAATCCGTTCTTACGTTTTGCACCCTTATCAAATGGTGAAGGATCACCGTACTGGCTACGAAACGAACCAGCCACAAGATGTCTTGGACGGGGACTTGGATCCCTTTATCAACGCCTATCTGCAGTGGCAACTTTCACTTAAAAATCCTGACTAAAAAAGTCGAAACTTAGTTTCGACTTTTTCTGCTTTTTTAGATATTTCTATAAAAGCGTTAATTGCGTTATAATGTATATCAATCTTTCAGCTTTTCCTGCCGAACGTAAGGAGGCTTATATGGAAAATAGTTACACGAACGCTGCACAAAACGTCTTGGTCCTTGCTCAAGAGCAAGCCAAGTATTTCAAGCACCAAGCGGTTGGAACCGAACACCTTCTTTTGGCTTTGGCCATCGAAAAGAACGGTATTGCCAGCCAAGTGCTTTCACAATTTGATATTCAGGCCGATGATATCAAGGCCGAAATTGAACATTTTACTGGCTATGGTATGACGGATTCTTACGAAGCCGGGCTCTACCTACCATATTCACCCAAGGCTGGGGAAATTTTGCGTCAGGCCCAGGAGCAAGCCCATTTGTTAGGACAAAGCGACACTGGGACTGAGCATATTTTACTTGCCCTCTTGCAAGATTCAAGTATCCTTTCATCGCGGATTCTTGCTGCCTTGGATGGCAACTTGAAGGAAATGAATCGTGCTATTTTGCGTAAGCTGGGCATCACCGACCTTCGTAAGCAAATGAAGCAACAGCGTGATAAGGCACCGCAAGGAACACCAACGCTGGATAAGTTGTCACGTGATTTGACTCATTTGGCAAAAGAAAAAGGTTTGGATCCAGTTATTGGGCGTGACGAAGAAGTTCGCCGCGTCATCCAAATCCTGTCTCGTCGCACGAAGAACAATCCGGTCTTGGTCGGGGAACCCGGTGTTGGTAAGACAGCGATTGCCGAAGGTCTTGCACAAAAAATTGTCTTGGGCCAAGTACCAGATAATCTGAAGCAAAAGCGTTTGATGGCCCTTGATATGGGTTCACTTGTTGCGGGAACAAAGTACCGTGGCGAGTTTGAAAACCGCTTGAAGCAGGTGATTGAAGAAATCGAAAAAGATGGGCAAGTTATTGTTTTTGTTGACGAATTGCACACCTTGATTGGCGCTGGTGGTGCCGAAGGGGCCATCGATGCCGCCAACATTTTGAAGCCTGCCTTAGCTCGTGGTGAGCTGCAAATGCTTGGGGCAACTACTTTCGATGAATACCAGCAGTACATCGAATCCGATGCTGCTTTGGAACGTCGTTTTGCTCAAGTAACCGTTAAGGAACCTTCAGTCGAAGAAGCCATCCAAATTCTGCAGGGCCTACGTCCTAGTTTTGAAAAGTACCACCAGGTACGGATTTCAGACGAAGCCATTGATGCGGCTGTTAAACTATCATCTCGTTATATTACGGGTCGTTTTTTGCCGGATAAAGCCATCGATTTGATGGATGAAGCTGCAGCTAAGGTGCGTATTGATGCCGTTGACTCAAAGACGCCATTGATGAAAAATCAAGCGCGCTTGGTTGAAGTCCAAAAGCAAAAGGATGATGCCATTACGGCCCTTAAGTTCGAGGAAGCCGCTCAGTATCGTCAAGAAGAGATGGACCTTCGCAAGAAGATTGACCGTTCATTGGCTCGTAAGCAAAAGGCAGCAGAAAAGGGTGAACAGTACCGCTTGCAAGTGCAAACAGAAAATATCGCCCAGGTTGTTTCCCAGCAAACTGGCGTGCCTTTAACCCAGTTGGAACGCAACGAAAAGCAGCGCTTGGTTAACTTGGAAAAGGTTTTGGGCGACCGCGTGGTTGGTCAACCCAAAGCAGTTTCTGCAGTTGCTAAGGCCATCCGCCGTGCCCGTTCTGGATTAAAAGATCCTAACCGTCCAATCGGTTCCTTCATGTTCTTGGGGCCCACTGGCGTTGGTAAGACTGAATTGGCGAAGGCTTTAGCTGAAACCATGTTTGGTAGTGAAGATAACTTGATTCGTGTCGACATGTCCGAATTCCAGGAAAGTTACTCCGCCAGTCGTTTGATTGGTTCGGCACCGGGCTACGTTGGCTATGACCAGGGTGGACAGTTGACCGAACAGGTCCGCAACCATCCTTACTCCGTTGTTTTGCTTGATGAAGTGGAAAAGGCCCATCGCGACATCTTCAATTTGATGTTGCAGGTCTTTGATGATGGTTATCTCAGTGATTCAAAGGGTCGTAAGGTTGATTTCCGTAATACGGTTATCATCATGACTTCAAACTTGGGTGCTACCCGTTTGCGCGATGAAAAGTCAGTTGGTTTTGGTGCTGTTGATTTGTCAACGGACCACAAGGCTATGGCGGCTAAGATGCGTGAAACCTTGAAGGAAAGCTTCCGTCCAGAATTTATTAACCGTTTGGACGAAATCGTTGTCTTCAATTCTCTTGACCGCCCAGAACTTCACCAAATCGTGAAGTTGATGAGCCGTCGTGTTCTCCAACGTTTGGCTGAACAAGGCGTGAAGGTCAAGATGACACCTGCCGCTGTTGATGCCATCGCTAAGGCTGGTTTTGATCCTGAATACGGGGCTCGTCCAATTCGTCGAGTTCTTCAGTCACAGGTGGAAGATCAACTTTCAGAAAGCTTGCTTTCCGGTGAGATCATGGTTGGCGACACCGTTACAATTGGTGCTAAGCAAGGTAAAATCAAACTATCGGTTAAAAAAGCAGTTACTGCGTAATCTAAACAGGCTTCGGCCTGTTTTTTATTGGCATAAATAACTACAAAAATATCCTAAAGTTAAAAAGGGGATGAAGGGGATGGCTGGTCGTTTCGAAAGATAAATGTAAATTAAGGCCGAACAGGCTGCTGCCAGTGTCGCTGACGCAAACTGGACCACTGTTCCCAAACCGAGGAGCAGGAGGACGGGCAAATCGCCAGCGCCCAGAGCTTTTCGGACATAAATAAAGTAAAGTGAAAGGCAGAAAATACCCAGCACTAGCAGAGGTTCGAATTGCGACCAATTATGCCAGGCCTGCCAGAAGAAGAGGGCCCATAATGGCCAGATGTCAACCTCCCCATTTTGCCAATCCTGGTAAGAGGCTAACAATAGAACAAAGGCGGTCAAGAGGCCCGAACTATCCGTCCCGAGACAGTAAGCCAAGAGAAAGCCGGACAACTCCCAATAAAAATAACGCCAGCCGTATTTTGTCCGGCAAAAGAAACAACGTCCTCGAAGTATTAAAGCTGATAAAATAGGGATTAGTTGCCATGCACGCAAAACCCGTCCGCAGTGAAAACAGTGTGATCGCTTGGCCTTTGAATAGGTGCCGCACCCCTGGCGATCAAGCCGACAAAGGCCAGCTGAAATTAAAATGGTAAAAATCGAAGCAATCAATATTTTTGTCATACTTAATTAGACGAAATTGCCAGACATTTGTCACAAAATTCCTGGGTAAAAGCGCTTGACACCGGCCCAGAATCTGCTATTATATTTGACGTGCTTTTAAGTAATCTGTTTTGTGACTCGGTCACAGAGTGCTGAACGGCGCTGTAAAGGCAATTCACAGCAGATTTCAGGTGAGCACTTTTGTTTAATCGACAAAATGGCACACCTGGAACTGTGTAAAAACAACAATTAAGGAGATCGTAGGATGCCTACAATTAACCAATTGGTTCGTAAGTCACGTAAGTCTCAAGCTACTAAGTCTAACTCACCTGCCTTGAACTTCGGCTACAACTCAATGAAGAAGAAGACGACAAAGAATGTTGCCCCACAAAAGCGTGGCGTTGCAACTCGTGTCGGAACGATGACCCCTAAGAAGCCTAACTCAGCTTTGCGTAAGTACGCCCGTGTGCGTCTTTCAAACTTGTTTGAAGTTACTGCTTATATCCCAGGTATCGGTCACAACTTGCAAGAACACTCGGTTGTTTTGATCCGTGGTGGTCGTGTTAAGGATTTGCCTGGTGTTCGTTACCACATTATCCGTGGTGCATTGGATACTGCTGGTGTTGATGGCCGTATGACTTCCCGTTCAAAGTACGGAACTAAGGCCCCTAAGAAGTAAGAAGGAGAAACTGACTCATGCCACGTAAAGGTTATACTAAGCGTCAGGAAGTTTTGCCTGACCCAATTTACAATTCAAAGTTGGTATCCCGCTTGATCAACAAGTTGATGGTTGATGGTAAGCGTGGAACCGCTTCTACTATCTTGTACGATGCTTTCGATCGTATCAAGGAAGCTACTGGTAACGAACCATTGGAAGTTTTCCAACAAGCAATGGAAAACATCATGCCTGTATTGGAAGTTAAGGCCCGCCGTGTTGGTGGTTCTAACTACCAGGTGCCAATCGAAGTTCGCCCTGACCGTCGTACTACTCTTGGTTTGCGTTGGTTGGTTAACTATGCTCGTTTGCGTAACGAACACACAATGGACGAACGTCTTGCTAAGGAAATCATGGATGCTGCTAACGATACTGGTGCATCTGTTAAGAAGCGCGAAGATACGCACAAGATGGCTGAAGCCAACCGTGCCTTCGCTCACTACCGTTGGTAAGATGACCAAGGTCGCTTAAGACCAAGGTTTGTCCACTATATAACCATAATTAAAAAAGCGCACAATTACTGTGTCGCTTTTTGTTGCAAATAGAAGAAAATCAGGAGAAACTCACAAATGGCAAAACGTGAATACCCGCTTGATCATACTCGTAATATTGGTATCATGGCCCACATCGATGCCGGTAAGACGACGACCACGGAACGTATCTTGTACTATACAGGAAAGATTCACAAGATTGGTGAAACCCACGATGGTGCTTCACAAATGGATTTCATGGACCAGGAAAAGGAACGTGGAATCACGATCCAGTCTGCCGCTACTACTGCGGTTTGGCGTGGATTCTTTGACCAATACGAAAACGACCCATACCGTGTCAACATCATTGATACCCCAGGTCACGTGGACTTTACTATCGAAGTTGAACGTGCCCTCCGTGTTTTGGATGGTGCCGTAGCCGTATTGGATGGTGCCGCTGGGGTTGAACCTCAGACCGAAACTGTTTGGCACCAAGCTACTACTTACAACGTTCCCCGTATTGTTTTCGTTAACAAGATGGATAAGTTGGGTGCCGACTTTGAAATGTCAGTTAACTCAATCCACGATCGTTTGCAGGTTAACTCAGAAGCTATCCAATGGCCAATTGGTGCCGAAGATGACTTCGCCGCTCTTATCGACTTGGTTGGCATGAAGGCCTACTACCCTGATGATGAATTGGGAACTAAGTGGGAAGAACGTGAAATCCCTGAAGATTACAAGGAATTGTCAGCTAAGAAGCGCGAAACTTTGATTGAAGCCGTTGCTGATGTTGATGAAGACTTGATGAACAAGTACCTTGAAGGGGAAGAAATTTCAAAGGACGAATTGAAGGCTGCGATCCGTCGCGCTACTTTGAACCTTGAATTTTACCCAGTTCTTGCAGGTTCTGCCTACAAGGATAAGGGTGTTCAGATGGTCCTTGATGCGGTCGTTGACTACTTGCCAGGACCTTTGGAAGTGCGCCCATACGTTGCCACTGATCCAAAGACTGATGAAGAAGTTGACTTGGTTGCCGATGACTCAAAGCCATTTGCTGCCTTGGCCTTCAAGATCATGACTGATCCTTTCGTTGGTCGTTTGACCTTCATGCGTGTGTACACTGGTACTTTGAAGTCTGGTTCATACGTACAAAACACTTCTTCAGATACTCGTGAACGTGTTGGTCGTTTGCTACAAATGCACGCCACTTCACGTACTGAAATCGAAGAAGTCTTCTCTGGTGATATCGCCGCTGCCATCGGTTTGAAGAACACTACTACTGGTGATTCTTTGACTGCCGTTGACCACCCACTTGTTCTGGAATCAATGGAATTCCCAGAACCAGTTATCGAATTGGCCATCGAACCTAAGACTAAGGCTGATCAAGATAAGTTGGCTACTGCTTTGCAGAAGCTTGCTGAAGAAGATCCTTCATTCCGTGCAACGACTAACCAGGAAACTGGTGATACTTTGATTGCCGGAATGGGTGAATTGCAGTTGGACATCATGGTTGATCGTATGAAGCGTGAATTCAACGTTGAAGCCCAAGTTGGTGCCCCTCAAGTT
Organism: Eupransor demetentiae; assembly: GCF_963930865.1. Taxonomy (NCBI): domain Bacteria; kingdom Bacillati; phylum Bacillota; class Bacilli; order Lactobacillales; family Lactobacillaceae; genus Eupransor; species Eupransor demetentiae. The sequence goes on from NZ_CAWVOH010000003.1 coordinate 11,398, forward strand.
GCTTACCGTGAAGCCTTCACGAAGACTGTTCAAGCTCGTGGATTCTTCAAGCGTCAGTCTGGTGGTAAGGGACAGTATGGTGATGTTTGGATCGAATTCTCACCAAACGAAGAAGGAGCAGGCTTCGAATTCGAAGACGCCATCGTCGGTGGTGTTGTTCCTCGTGAATACATTCCATCAGTTGAAGCTGGTTTGAAGGAAGCTATGCAAGCTGGCCCATTGGCTGGTTTCCCATTGGTTGACTTGAAGGCCAAGTTGTACGATGGTTCTTACCACGATGTCGATTCTTCTGAAGCTGCCTTTAAGATTGCCGCTTCATTGGCTTTGAAGGAAGCTGCTAAGACTGCCGGTGCCGTTATTTTGGAACCAATCATGGCTGTCGACATTGTTGTTCCTGAAGAAAACTTGGGTGATGTTATGGGACACGTCTCAGCTCGCCGTGGTTTGATTGAAGGACAAGAAAACCGTGGACCTGTTTTGGCCGTTAAGGCTCAGGTGCCATTGTCAGAAATGTTCGGTTATGCAACGACTTTGCGTTCAGCTACGCAAGGACGTGGAACTTTCCAGATGGTCTTCGACCACTACCAGGCAGTTCCAAAGAACGTTCAAGAAGAAATCATCAAGGAACACGGCTCAGAAGCTTAATTCCGATTTCTTTAAAAAGCACTGCGAAAGCAGTGCTTTTTTGCTGCAATAAATTAAACGAAAAGGCCGACATTTGTTGTAAAATGGAAAGCATTGAATAGCTTGAGGTAATGAATGTGACTGCTAAAGAAACACCAATAATTGAGTTTAAGGGCGTGGATTTGTCCTTTGGCGATACCCATGTCTTGGACCACATTGATTTAGAAATTGATGCTGGGAAATTTTATACTTTGCTAGGCCCATCTGGCTCTGGAAAATCAACCATCTTGAAGCTGATTTCTGGTCAGTTGACGGCCGATTCAGGCGACATCCTTTTTGAAGGCCAACGAATTAACAATATGCCAGCCGAAAAGCGCCGAGTCAACACGGTTTTCCAGAATTACGCGCTTTTTCCCAACATGAATGTCTTCGATAATGTGGCGTTTGGTCCTAAGTTAAAGGGCTGGCCTAAAGCCAAAATTAAAGCGCAAGTCGAACACATGCTCGACTTGGTGAAGTTGGGGGCTTATGCCAATCGTGAAATTTCGGAACTCTCTGGTGGCCAACAGCAGCGAGTGGCCATCGCCCGCGCCTTAGCCAATGATCCGGAAGTGCTTTTGCTTGACGAACCATTGTCCGCCCTGGACTACAAGTTGCGTAAGGCTATGCAGCACGAGTTGCGCCAAATTCAAAAAGAACTGGGCATCACCTTTATCTTTATCACGCACGATCAGGAAGAAGCGCTGGCCATGTCGGATTGGATTTTCGTCATGAATGACGGTGTTATCCAGCAAAACGGCACGCCGGAAGATATTTACGACGAGCCAATTAATCACTTTGTTGCGGACTTCATCGGCGAAAGTAACATCATCAAGGGCATTATGAAGAGCGATTATGTCGTGCACTTCGATGGTAAGGATTTCGAAAATGTTGATGCCGGCATGCGCCCGAATGAACGCGTTGAAGTTGTTTTGCGTCCGGAAGACCTTGACCTTACGACGGTTGAACAGGGGAAGTTGGTTGTCACAATTGAAGATCAGTCCTTCCGTGGTGATTTTTATGAAATTGCGGCCATCGATGATGATGGTAACCACTGGCAAATTCAGGTTACGAACCCCGGCAAAATCGGAGAACGTGTTGGCCTGACATTTGATCCGGAAGATATCCATATCATGCGTTACGACGAATCAGAAGATGACTTTGATGCTCGCTTGGACAGTTACGACGATGAAGGTGACCACAATGCGGACTAAGGGACAATTTTCGCAAGGGCTTCTCTACGCAACCTACGGTTTCTGGTTGCTCTTCTTCGTCATGGCACCGTTGGCGCTTTTGCTTTGGCAATCATTGATGAGTATCGATGGGCATTTCACACTGTCCAATTATGCCACCTTCTTTACTTCGGGCACTTACCTAACGATGGCCTTCAATTCGGTTTTTTATGCCGCTTTGATTACCTTGGCAACGCTTTTGATTTCCTACCCAACGGCCTATCTGATTAACCAGCTCAAGTACAAACAATTCTGGCTCTTGCTGGTGATTTTGCCAACTTGGATTAACCTCTTGCTTAAGACTTATGCCTTTATTGGTTTGCTGGGGCACAACGGCATCATTAACCAGGGTTTGGCGATTTTTAACATTGCCCCCAAGCAGCTGCTCTTTTCGGATTGGTCCTTTATGCTGGTTGCGGCCTACATCGAAATTCCCTTTATGATTTTGCCAATTTACAATGCCTTGGCTGAGATTGATCCCGTTTTGTCGGCGGCTAGTCAGGATTTGGGTGCTTCCCGCTGGCAAACTTTGCGCCGGGTCATTTGGCCGCTATCGATGCCGGGTGTAAAGTCGGGCGTTCAAGCCGTCTTCATTCCCAGTCTTTCCCTCTTCATGATTACTCGCTTGATTGGTGGAAACCGGGTGATTACGTTGGGAACAGCCATTGAAGAACATTTCCTCGTGACGCAGAACTGGCAGTTTGGTGCTACTATCGGGATGGTCCTCATCCTAGCGATGGTAATTACCATGCTGCTAACGCGTGAAAAGTAAGGAGGTTAGAATGAAAAAATTTAATAGTGCTAACCTCTATCTCTGGGCGGTCTTTATTCTGCTCTACTTCCCAATCATTTACTTGGTCGTCTACTCCTTTAATGCTGGTGACAGCATGCAGGGCTGGCAGGGCTTTTCCTGGGTGCATTACCAGGAACTCTTCGAAGATAGTCACATCTTGGTCGTTTTCCTGGATACCCTGATTTTGGCTTTGTCTTCAGCCTTGATTGCGACGATTGTCGGTACGATGGGGGCTTTGCTGATTACAAACCAGCGCAAGACGATTGTTAAAAACGTTTTGCTATCCCTCAACAACGTCCTCTTGGTTTCACCGGACGTTATTATCGGGGCATCGTTTTTGATTCTTTTCACTATGATTGGGTTTTCACTGGGCTTTGTGTCTGTCTTACTGGCCCACGTTGCTTTTTCAATTCCGATTGTGGTCTTGATGGTCCTACCGCGCCTGCGAGAAATCGGTTCAACGCTGGTACCCGCTGCTCAAGATCTCGGTGCAAACGGCTGGCAGGTCCTTAGCCGAGTGATTTTGCCGGTTATTTCCCCGGGAATTATGGCGGGCTTCTTCATGGCTTTTACCTACTCGCTAGATGACTTTGCGGTTACCTTCTTTGTTACTGGAAACGGCTTTACCACTTTGGCAGTGGAAATTTATTCCCGTGCCCGCCAAGGGGTTAGCCTTGAAATCAACGCGCTATCAGCTTTGATGTTCGCCATTTCGCTGGTTCTGGTCTTGGTTTATTATGTGATTTCTTCTCGGCCAGCAAATCGCAAGATTGCTAAGAAGGCCGACATGCTTGTACCAAAGGAGCATGGCTAATGAAAAAGATTTTAATTGCTGCGACAAGTCTGCTGGTTATCATTGCTGCGCTTTTTGCTTTTCGGACTTCCTTGAACTGGTCCAGTGACCAGGGGCAAAAGGATGGTAAGATCTTAAACCTTTATAACTGGGGAGATTACATCGATCCCGAGCTTTTGACGAAGTTTACCAAGGAAACCGGTTATCAGGTTAACTATCTAACCTTTGACTCCAACGAAGCGATGTACACGAAAATCAAGCAGGGTGGGACCTCCTACGATTTGACGGTTCCATCGGACTACACGGTCCAAAAGATGATTAAGAACAACTTGGTCGAACCCTTGGATAAGAGCCGTTTGACGGGGATGTCCAACTATGACGCCAACTTCTTAAACCGTTCCTTTGATCCAGGGAACCGCTATTCTGTTCCATATTTCTGGGGAACGCTTGGCATTCTCTACAATAGTAAAAAAATTCAAGCTAGCCAGGTCAGCCACTGGGACGACCTCTGGTCGCCAAACTTGCGCAAACAAATCATGTTGGTTGATTCAGCCCGTGACATCATGGGGATGACCCTGATTTCGCAGGGTAAGTCCGTCAATGACACCTCCCAAAGCGACCTAGCTGCTGCGCAAGGGAAGTTAACTTCTTTGATGCCAAACGTGAAGGCCATTGTTGCTGATGAATTGAAGATGTACATGATTCAGGGCGAAGCCAACGTTGGCGTCACATATTCCGGTGAAGCGGCGCAGGCCATGGCTAAAAATAAGGATTTGCGTTACTTGGTACCGTCTGAAGGATCCAACGAATGGTTCGATAACTTGGTTATTCCAAAGAATGCCAAGCACAAGGCCGCTGCCTATGCTTTTATCAACTTTATGAGCAAGCCAGAAAATGCTGCCCAAAATGCGAACTACATCGGTTATGCCACACCAAACAAAAAGGCTTACCAGTTATTGCCAGCTGATGTTCGAAATAATCAGGCCTTTTATCCAAAGCAAAAGGTCTTGAATCACTTGCAGGTTTACAATAATTTGAATCAAAAAGAAACAGAAGAATATAATGATGCCTTTTTGGCTTTCAAAATGACTCGTCGATAAGACCAAGAAAAAGCCTAAAAACCCTTGCTATGCAAGGGTTTTTTTGATAATATAATCAGGTACGCCTTTCGAGGGGATGGGTTAATAACCCTCCGAAAGACTGGTGTATCAATGTTTAGCGATGATGATTAAGGTTGCGACACGCGCGGCCGCGTTGCCATGGGCGCGCAAACACAACATGTGTTGTCGGTTTTTGATCGGAGTTAGCTGATTTACAAAATCAACGAGGAGGCACAAAATGGCACAAAAGAAGATCCGTATCCGTTTGAAGGCATACGAACACCGCATCTTGGACCAATCAGCAGATAAGATTGTTGAAACGGCCAAGCGTACGGGCGCAGAAATTGCAGGTCCAATTCCTTTGCCAACTGAACGCACACTTTATACAGTGTTGAGTTCACCACACAAGTACAAGGATGCCCGCGAGCAATTCGAAATGCGCACGCACAAGCGTTTGATCGACATTGTGAACCCAACTGACAAGACTGTTGACGCATTGCGTAAGCTTGAATTGCCAGCTGGTGTTGCAATTGAAATCAAGTTGTAATTAAAAATACTAACTCGCTAAGTTTTAGCGACAAATGAAGGAGAATAGTCATGACTAAAGGTATCTTAGGCCGCAAAGTCGGTATGACTCAGGTTTTCACAGAATCTGGCGAATTGATTGCCGTGACTGCTGTTGAAGCTACTCCAAACGTTGTTTTGCAAGTTAAGACTGCTGCAACTGATGGATACAACGCTCTTCAACTCGGTTACCAAGACAAGCGCGAAGTTTTGTCAAACAAACCTGAACAAGGTCACGTTGCGAAAGCAAAGACGGCCCCTAAGCGCTACATTCGTGAAGTCCGTGATGCGGAAGGCGAATTTAACGTAGGGGACAAGATTGCTGTGGACACGTTCCAAGCAGGCGATTACGTTGATGTAACTGGTATCACGAAGGGACACGGTTTCCAAGGTGCTATTAAGAAGCTTGGACAATCACGTGGACCTATGACGCACGGTTCTCGTTACCACCGTCGTCCTGGATCAATGGGAGCTATCATTAACCGAGTATTCCCCGGTAAGCTCTTGCCAGGTCGCATGGGTAACAACAAGCGTACTATGCAAAACATCGCCGTTGTTCACGTTGATGTAGAAAATAACTTGATCTTGCTTAAGGGTAACGTCCCTGGCGCAAACAAGTCATTGTTGACAATCAAGTCAACTGTTAAGACGAACGCAAAGCACCCTGAAATCAAGATGGCCGGCGCAAAGCCAGCTGCTGAATCAGAAGAAGCTTAATATTAATAGAAAGGAGAACAATCAATCATGACGAAAGTTGCTGTACTTAAGCAAGATGGTAGCAAGTCTGCTGACATCGATTTGAACGATGCAGTCTTTGCCATCGAACCAAACAACGCCGTTATTACTGACGCCGTTTTGATGCAACGTGCTTCAATGCGCCAAGGTACTCACGCCGTTAAGAACCGTTCAGCGGTTTCTGGTGGTGGTAAGAAGCCATGGAAGCAAAAGGGAACTGGTCGTGCCCGTCAAGGTTCAATCCGTTCACCACAATGGCGTGGCGGTGGAATCGTCTTCGGACCTACTCCACGTTCATACGCTTACCGTATTAACCGTAAGGCTTACCAATTGGCATTGCGCTCTGCATTGTCACAAAAGGTTGCGGACGGTAAGTTGATCCTTGTTGACGCTTTGTCATTTGACAAGCCAAAGACACAGGACTTCAAGAAGATTTTGGGTAACCTTTCAGTTGACTCAAAGGCTTTGATTATCGTTGACGAAAACAACGAAAACGCAATCCGTTCTGCTCGCAACTTGGACAACGTTCAAGTTATGGATGTTAAGGGATTGAACGTGCTTGACGTAGTCAATGCCGATCAGCTGGTGGTTGTTCAATCAGCAATCGAAGAAATCCAAGGAGGTCTTGCCTAATGGATGCACGCGATATTATCCGTCGCCCAATCATCACCGAAGCTTCAATGGCGCAAACTGAAAACAAGCGTTATGTCTTCGAAGTTGATACTCGGGCCACTAAGCCGGAAATCAAAAAAGCAATCGAAAAGATCTTTGATGTACAAGTTGCTGGTTTAAACACTGCAAACGTACGTGGTAAGAAGAAGCGTCAAGGACGTTACGTTGGCTACACTCGTAAGATGAAGAAGGCCACTGTTACTCTTGCCCAAGATTCAAAAGATATTCAAATCTTTAACGAAGGTTAATTAATAATAGGAGGATAAGACATTGGCTATCAAGAAATACAAGCCAACCTCGAACGGACGTCGTAACATGACTTCTTCTGATTTCGCTGAAATCACGAAGTCAACGCCCGAAAAGAGCTTGTTGGCTAAGAAGTCAAAGACTGGTGCCCGTAACTCAGCCGGTCACATGACTGTTCGTCACCATGGTGGTGGACATAAGCAAGCCTACCGTATTATTGACTTCAAGCGTATGAAGGACGATAAGACGGCTACTGTTAAGGCAATCGAGTACGATCCAAACCGTACTGCTAACATCGCTTTGTTGGTATATGAAGATGGTGTTAAGGCTTACATCTTGGCGCCTAAGGGACTTAAGGTTGGCGATAAGGTTCAATCTGGTCCTGATGCCGACATCAAGGTCGGTAATGCCTTGCCATTGAGTGCTATTCCTGAAGGTACTTTGATTCACAACATTGAATTGAAGAACGGTAAGGGTGGCCAATTGGCACGTTCAGCCGGCGCTTCAGCCCAGATCCTTGGACGTGATGGTAAGTACACTATCGTACGTTTGACTTCTGGCGAAGTTCGTTTGGTACTTAGCGCTAACCGCGCCACAATTGGTGAAGTGGGTAACTCAGAACACTCATTGATCAATTGGGGTAAGGCTGGTCGTAACCGTTGGCGTGGAAAGCGTCCACACGTTCGTGGTTCTGTAATGAACCCTAACGATCACCCACACGGTGGTGGAGAAGGAAAGGCCCCAGTTGGTCGTCCAAGTCCATTGTCACCATGGGGTAAGAAGACTGTTGGTAAGAAGACTCGCGATAAGAAGAAGGCTTCAACGAAGTTTATCATCCGCGGTCGTAAGAAGAGTAAGTAAGGGAAAGGAGACGAATAATGGCTCGTAGTTTGAAAAAGGGACCATTTGCGGACCCACACTTGCTTAAGAAGATTGAAGCGCAAGCTGACAGCGAAAAGAAGTCAGTGATCAAGACTTGGTCACGCCGCTCAACCATCTTCCCAAGTTTTATTGGATATACCATCGCTGTTTATGATGGACGCAAGCACGTTCCAGTTTATGTTCAAGACGATATGGTTGGACATAAGTTGGGTGAATTTGTGCCAACTCGTACGTTCAAGGGTCACAAGACCGACGACAAAAAGACGGCAAAGTAAGGAGGAAATGAAAAATGGCTGAACAAGTTACATCAGCTCGCGCGACTGCCAAGATCGTTCGCGTAGCCCCTCGTAAGGCTCGCTTAGTTCTTGACACTATCCGCCGCAAGAATGTTAACGAAGCATACGCAATTTTGAAGTTCCTACCTAATACTTCGACTGAAGATATTTACAAGGTTTTGAACTCAGCAGTTGCAAATGCTGAAAACAATTTTTCACTTGATCGTGAAGATCTAATCGTAAAAGAAGCTTATGCCAACGAAGGACCAACGCTTAAGCGTTTCCGTCCTCGTGCAAAGGGATCTGCTTCACCAATTAACAAGCGCACTAGCCACATCACGATTGTGGTTGCTGAGAAGGAGGAAAAGTAATGGGTCAAAAGATTAACCCTACTGGCTTCCGTGTCGGCGTTATTCGCGACTGGGATGCCAAGTGGTTCGCTGACAAGGCTGATTTTTCTAACCAACTTCTCGAAGATTTGCGTATTCGTAAGTTTATCGAAAAGAACTTAGCAGATGCGTCAGTTGACCGCGTTGAAATCGAACGTAGCACTAAGTCACGTATTGATCTTGTCATTCACACTGCCAAGCCTGGTATGGTGATTGGTAAGGGTGGTTCAGAAGTTGAAAAGCTTCGTACCCAATTGTCAAAGTTGACTGATAAGGATGACCGTGGCCGCTCAAAGCGCGTGTTCATCAACATCGTTGAAATTAAGAAGCCTGATTTGTCTGCCCACCTAGTTGGTATGCAAGTTGCAGGTGATTTGGAACGCCGTATTGCCTTCCGTCGTGCAATGCGTGGTGCTATGCAACGCGCCCGCCGTGCCGGTGCTAAGGGAATCAAGGTTATGGTTTCTGGTCGTTTGAACGGGGCAGATATGTCACGTGTTGAACAGTACACTGAAGGAACTGTTCCGTTGCACACATTGCGTGCTGATATCGATTACTCATGGGATGAAGCTAAGACTGCCTATGGTAACTTGGGTATCAAGACTTGGATCTACCGCGGTGATGTGTTGCCAAAGAAGAAGAACAAGTAAGGAGGGAAGCAAACATGTTAGTACCAAAGCGTGTTAAGTTCCGTCGTGTCCACCGTGGTAAGATGCGTGGCGAAGCCAAAGGTGGTAAGACGGTAGCGTTCGGTGATTACGGCTTGCAAGCAGTGACTTCAAGCTGGATTACTAACCGCCAAATTGAAGCTGCCCGTATCGCAATGACCCGTTATATGAAGCGTGGTGGTAAGGTTTGGATCAAAATCTTCCCTCACAAGTCATATACTTCTAAGGGTGTCGGTGTTCGAATGGGTAACGGTAAGGGTGCTCCCGAAGGTTGGGTAGCCCCAGTTAAGCGTGGTAAGGTAATGTTCGAAGTTGGTGGCGTGGCTAAGCCTGTTGCCCTTGAAGCATTGCGTCTTGCCTCAAACAAGTTGCCTGTTAAGACGAAGATTATTGCTCGGGAGGCTGAATAATGGCGAAAGCAAATGAATTAAAAGCTTTGTCACTTGCGGATTTGCAAAAGCGCGAAGCCGAATTCAAGGAAGAATTATTCAACCTTCGTTTCCAATTGGCTACTGGTCAATTAGAAAACACGGCCCGCATTTCAAAAGTTCGTAAGGACATTGCACGAGTTAAGACTGTAATTCGTGCGCAACAGTTGGCAGAAGCTAACAAATAAGACGAAAGGAAGAAGCTGAAAAATGAGTGAAGAACGTAATGCTCGTAAGGTTTTGCGTGGACGCGTTGTTTCAGATAAGATGGATAAGACTATTACGGTCGCAATCGAAACTTATGTGAACCACCCCGTTTATGGAAAGCGAGTTCGCTACACGAAGAAGTTCAAGGCCCATGATGAAAAGAACGTTGCCAAGCAAGGTGACCTTGTCGAAATCATGGAAACCCGCGCTTTGTCTGCAACTAAGCACTTCCGTTTGGTAAAGGTTGTTGAAGAGGCTGTTATTCTTTAATCGCTAACCAACCATTCGTCGTAATTAATTGCTTACAAGGAGGATGAACCATGATTCAACAAGAGAGTCGTTTGAAAGTGGCTGATAACTCTGGCGCACGTGAGATCTTGACGATTAAAGTGCTCGGTGGTTCTGGCCGTAAGTTTGCTGGTATCGGTGACATGATTGTTGCTACTGTTAAGCAAGCTATTCCTGGTGGTAACGTTAAGAAGGGTGATGTTGTGAAGGCTGTTATCGTACGTACGGTATCAGACGTTCGTCGTGCAGACGGTTCATACATCAACTTTGATGAAAACGCTGCTGTTATCGTTAAGGATGACAAGTCACCAGTTGGTACGCGTATCTTTGGTCCTGTTGCTCGTGAATTGCGTGACAACAACTACATGCGTATCGTTTCATTAGCACCAGAAGTGCTCTAATACTGACAAGGAGGAGCCTATCATGTTTGTAAAAACAGGTGATAAGGTTCGCGTCATTGCTGGTAAGGACAAGGGAAAGGAAGGAACGGTTACTAAGACTGTTGCTGCCAAGGACCGTGTTGTTGTCGAAGGCGTGAACATCGTTAAGAAGCATCAAAAGCCTTCTAACGAATATCCACAGGGTGGTGTTATCGATGTCGAAGCACCTATCCATGTATCAAACGTGCAATTGCTTGACCCTTCAAACAACCAACCTACTCGTGTTGGTTTCAAGATTGAAGACGGCAAGAAGGTACGTGTTTCAAAGAAGTCTGGTAAGGAACTAGGCTAATTTCTGAAAGGTAGAAATCATTATCATGGCAACTGAATTAAAAGAACAATATGTTAATGAAGTTCAACCTGCTCTAATCAAGAAGTTTGATTACAAGTCATCAATGCAAGCCCCAAAGATCGAAAAGATCGTTTTGAACATGGGTGTTGGTGATGCCGTATCAAACTCAAAGAACTTAGATGAAGCGGTTGAAGAATTGAAGTTGATTGCTGGTCAACAGCCAGTTATCACTCGTGCAAAGAAGTCAATCGCCGGATTCCGTTTGCGTGAAGGTATGGCAATTGGAACTAAGGTAACTTTGCGTGGGGATCGTATGTATGACTTCTTGGAAAAGTTGATCAACATCGCCCTTCCACGTGTTCGTGATTTCCACGGTGTATCATCAAAGGCCTTCGATGGTCGTGGTAACTACACTTTGGGTATCCGCGAACAATTGATTTTCCCTGAAATCGATTTCGATCAGGTTAACCGCGTACGTGGTTTGGACATCGTTATTGTAACGACTGCCAACACTGATGAAGAAGGTCGCGAATTGTTGACACTCTTCGGAATGCCATTTACAAAGTAATCAATTTAAAAATGTTGTCGCTCATATGAGTGACACGTTTTTAACTGTTAAGGACTTCGGTCACTAACAGTTAAGAGCGTGTCATGTTTTTTCATGAATACGTTCAAAATAAAAAGGAGGATATCGATAGATGTCTATGACTGATCCAATTGCTGATTTGTTGACTCGTATCCGTAACGCCAACTTGGCGCGTAAGGATTCAGTTGAGATTCCAGCATCAAAAATTAAGAAGAGCATCGCCGAAATCTTGAAGCAAGAAGGTTTCATCCGCGATGTCGAATACCAAGATGATAACAAGCAAGGTGTTATCCGCGTATTTTTGAAGTACGGGGAAGATCGCTCACGCGTTATCACTGGTATTAAGCGTGTTTCAAAGCCAGGTTTGCGTAAGTATGCCAAGGCCGAAGATATGCCAAAGGTATTGAACGGTTTGGGTATCGCAATCGTGTCAACTTCTCAGGGTGTTATCACTGATAAGGACGCACGTTCTAAGCAAGTCGGCGGCGAAGTGCTGGCTTACGTTTGGTAATATATCTAAGAAAGGAGACTTACCATGAGCCGTATTGGAAATAAGGTAATCACTGTCCCAGCTGGCGTTGAAGTTAAGCAAGACGGTCAACACGTGACTGTTAAGGGACCTAAGGGTGAATTGAACTACTTGATCAACCCTGAAATCACCATGCACATGGATGGTACTGAAGTATCATTTACTCGTGCCGCTGATGACAAGAAGCACCGCGCATTGCACGGTACTACGACTGCCAACTTCGCTAACATGATCGAAGGTGTTACGAACGGATTCTCAAAGACCTTGAAGATGGTCGGTGTTGGATACCGTGCCGCTAAGAAGGGTTCAACTTTGAACCTTAGCGTTGGTATGTCACACCCCGTTGACTTTGAAGACCGCGAAGGTTTGACTGTTGAAGTACCAGATTCTTTGACAATCAAGATTTCAGGAATCTCAAAGCAACGCGTTGGTGATTTTGCAGCCGAAATTCGTGGCGTACGTCCACCAGAACCCTACAAGGGTAAGGGTATTCGTTACGAAGGTGAAGTTGTTCGTCGTAAGGAAGGTAAGACTGGTAAGTAAAATTACCCGTTTTAACCCCGTTAATTTAATTTGTAATTTAAGACTATTATTAGTCGTTAAGAAAAGGAAAGCACAGCTATGATTTCAAAACCAGATAAGAACAAGCTCCGTGTAAAGCGCCACAAGCGCGTTCGCGGAAAGATTTCTGGTACTGCTGCTCGCCCACGTTTGAACGTTTTCCGTTCTAATGTAAACATCTACGCTCAATTGATTGATGACGTAGCGGGTGTAACGCTAGCAAGTGCCTCATCACAAAGTGCCGATGTTACCGGTACTAAGACTGAACAAGCCGTTAAAGTTGGCGAATTGATCGCTAAGAATGCTAAGGCTGCTAACATTGAAGAAGTTGTCTTCGATCGTGGCGGTTATGTTTATCACGGACGTGTTAAGGCTTTGGCCGATGCAGCTCGTGAAAACGGCTTGAAGTTCTAAGGAAAGGAGGAATAAATAAAATGGTTGAATTCGTTAATCCTAAAGCACTTGGTGAATTAGAAGAAAACGTTGTTGCAATTAACCGTGTTACCAAGGTTGTTAAGGGTGGACGTCGTTTGCGTTTCGCAGCATTGGTTGTTGTTGGAGACAAGAACGGACACGTTGGCTTTGGTACTGGAAAAGCTCAAGAAGTTCCAGAAGCAATCCGTAAGGGTGTTGAAGACGCAAAGCGTAACTTGATTACTGTACCTATGGTTGGTACCACTATTCCTCACGATGTCCTTGGACAATGGGCCGGTGGAAAGATTCTTGTTAAGCCTGCCAAGGAAGGTGCTGGAGTTGCCGCCGGTGGTTCTACCCGTTCCGTAATGGAATTGGCTGGTATCAACGATGTGACTGCTAAGTCACTTGGTTCATCAACCCCAGTTAACGTTGTTCGCGCAACTTTCGATGCCTTGACTAAGCTTAAGTCAGCTGAAGGCGTATCATTGAAGCGCGGTGTTTCTATCGAACACTTGGTTGATTAAGGAGCGATAAAAATGGCAGATTTGAAGATCACTTTGATTCGAAGTGCGGCTCATCGCTTGCCTAAGCAACGCGCAATTGTTAAGTCACTTGGACTTAACCGTGTGTCAAGCTCAGTGGTGAAGCCAGATAACGAAGCTACTCGTGGTGCAATTTTCCATATTGCTCACTTGGTTAGCGTTGAAGAAGTAAAGTAAAAAATAAAAAAAGGAGGGACCAAAGATGAATTTGAACGAATTGCAACCAGCTGAAGGCTCACGCTTCGTACGTAACCGTGTTGGTCGTGGTACATCATCTGGAAATGGTAAGACCTCAGGACGTGGTCAAAAGGGTCAAAAGGCTCGTGGTAAGACGCGTCTAGGTTTTGAAGGTGGACAGATGCCATTGTATCGTCGTATTCCTAAGCGTGGATTTACTAACATTTCACGCAAGGAATTCGCCATCGTTAACTTGGAAGCATTGAACCGCTTCGACAATGGTGCAGAAGTTACTCCTGCCCTTTTGATTGAATCTGGTTTGGTAAAGAACCAAAAGTCAGGTATCAAGATTCTTGGTGAAGGCCAACTTGACAAGAAGTTGACTGTTAAGGCAAATAAGTTCTCTGCCACTGCAGCAAAGGCTATTGAACAAGCTGGTGGTTCAACCGAGGTGATTTAATGCTTAGCACGTTATTTAATGCAGTACGTGAAAAAGATATTCGCAAAAAGCTAGGCTGGACATTGCTCATTCTTTTCGTTTATCGAATTGGAATTCATATCACGGTTCCTGGTGTTAACCCATCAGCCCTGACGAGCATGTCAAACTCTGGTTTGATGAACATCTTAAACATCTTTTCCGGTGGTGGCTTGATGAACTTCTCATTGTTCGCAATGGGGGTTTCACCATACGTTACCGCTCAGATTGTTGTCCAACTTTTGCAATTAGATATCGTGCCTCGCTTTGTTGAATGGAGTAAGCAGGGTGAAGTTGGTCGACGCAAGTTAAACAACGCAACGCGATGGATGACCATCATCTTTGCGTTCTTGCAGTCCATCGGTATCACAGCTGGGTTCAACTCACTATCTGCTTACGGATTAGTTAAGCAAACCAATGACGTCACTTCCTTCCTTATGATTGGGTCGGTTATGACGATTGGTACTTTCTTTGCGGTTTGGTTGGGTGAAATGATTACCGAAAAGGGTCTTGGAAACGGTGTTTCTATGATTATCTTTGCTGGTATTATTTCCCAAGCTCCGAGCGGATTTTACGATCTTATCAAAGAAAACATTTTGCAAGCAGATAGCAACCAAATCGTGACGGGTTGGGTCTTCATGGCCGTGCTTGTTGCCGCTATCATCTTGGTAGTCGGTATCACGACTTGGTTTTATGAAGCAACTCGTCGTCTACAGATTCAATACACCCGTTCGGCGTCAACTTATGGAAGTGAAGCTTACCTACCCCTACGACTTAACGTTTCAGGAGTTATTCCGGTTATCTTCGCTTCATCCTTCATTAGTACACCGCAAACAATTTTGTTTGCTTTCCAAAATAAGTATGGTGATGCCCAGTGGTTCCAAGTGCTAAAGCAAGTCTTTAGTCTTCAAACTGCCACTGGTGCCATCTTCTATACCTTTCTAATTATCGTGTTTACTTACTTCTACGCCTTTGTTCAGGTTAACCCTGAAAAATTGGCTGAGAACTTGCAAAAGCAGGGTGCTTACATCATTGATGTTCGCCCTGGTATTGAAACGCAAAAGTTTATCACGTCCATGCTTTTGCACCTTTCCTTCGTGGGAGCGCTCTTCCTTGGTTTCGTCGCCTTGGTACCATTGGTTGCATCCGATGTATGGGGCTTGAACGAAAAGATTGGTTTGGGCGGTACAAGTTTGCTGATCACGATTGGTGTCACCCTTGATTTGATTCGTCAGATTGATGGTTTGATGCAAAAGAAAAATTATGTTGGATTTATTCGCTAAACCTTTAGCTAAATAGGAGGCTATGAATGGCAATGAACTTAATTCTGTTAGGACTGCCCGGTGCCGGTAAGGGAACGCAGGCTGAAAAGATCGTCAAAGATTTTCCTGTAATCCACATTTCTACTGGTGATATTTTCCGTGCGAACATGGCTGAAAAGACAGCGCTTGGAGAAAAGGCAAAGTCCTTCATGGATGCCGGTGAATTGGTACCTGATGAGATTACCAATGCGATGGTTGCCGATCGTTTGCAAGAAGCAGACGTTCAAGAACACGGCTTTATGCTTGACGGTTACCCACGTAACGAAGATCAAGCTCGTTTCTTGGACAGCTTCTTGGCCGATCACAATAGCAAGGTATCCGCTACCTTGTATTTCGAAGTTTCCGATGATATTTTGCGCCAACGCCTACTAGGCCGTGGCCGTGCTGACGATACACCGGAAGTTATTGACAAGCGTATGGAAGTTAACAAGGCTGCTAACTTGCCATTGGTGGATTACTACAAGAAGGAAAACGTCTTGCACACCATCAACGGTAACGGGGACCTTGATGACATTTATGCAAATGTTAAAAAGGTTTTGGAAAGCTTGGCCTAAAGCGGTTAAGCTTGTGAAACATAGTAATTTCTGGTATAATTTGATAGGTTAAGCACTTATCGATTATGTTGTTTACACGGTACATGGAGGTATCTGCGTGGCCAATGATGTCATTGAAATTGAAGGCAAAGTAAAGGAAACTATGCCGAATGCAATGTTCCAAGTGGAACTTGAAAATGGTGCGGTTATCTTGGCGCACGTTTCTGGTAAGATTCGTAAGAATTTTATCCGAATCTTGCCGGGTGATCGTGTCACGGTGGAAATGTCACCATACGACCTTACTAAAGGTCGTATCACTTACCGTTTCCGCTAAAAAGTTTAGAGACGGAACAATAATCAGTTAACCGAATAGGAGGAATAGATTATGAAGGTACGTCCATCTGTTAAGAAGATGTGTGATTCTTGCCGTATCATCAAGCGTAATGGCCGCACTATGGTCATTTGCCCGGCAAGTCCAAAGCACAAGCAACGCGCTGGTAAGTAATTACTAGCAACATTAAGATTGATTGAAAAATAAACATAAATGTTATTTTCAAAATACTAGAAGGAGGTAAATTGTTATGGCTCGTATTGAAGGTATCGATTTGCCCCGTGACAAGCGTATTGTCATTGGGCTAACATACATCTACGGAATCGGTTCAGCCACTGCACAAAAGATTTTGGCAGATGCAGGCGTTTCAGAAGACGTCCGCGTGCGTGATCTTAGCATCGATCAAGAAGATGCTATTCGTAACGCAATTGCCAAGTTGAACTTGCAGTTGGAAGGTGATTTGCGTCGTAAGGTGTCACTTGACATCAAGGGATTGCAAGAAATCGCTGCATACCGTGGTATTCGTCACCGTAAGGGCTTGCCCGTTCGTGGACAACACACGAAGAACAACGCTCGTACTCGTAAAGGCCCAGCTACAGCAATTGCTGGTAAGAAGAAGTAATCACTCCTTCTTTTGCAGTATTCGTTTTTGGAGAATAGCATTTGTAGCAAGAGCTTGCCTTTCGTTATAAGCGTTCGATCCTAATCGATGCGGCACATGATTATCACAACCATAGTTGTGTAATGTTGGTTAGGTTGCACCTAACCCGAGAAATTATAAAAAAGTATTGAAAAGGAGGCAAACATTATGGCAACACGCAAGCGTCGTGTAAAAAAGAATATTGAAAATGGTGTGGCCCATATCCACGCAACTTTCAACAACACTATTGTCATGATCACTGATGCCCAAGGTAACGCCGTTGCCTGGTCATCAGCCGGTGCACTTGGCTTCAAGGGAAGTCGTAAGTCAACACCATTCGCTGCTCAAATGGCAGCCGAAGCTGCAGCAAAGACCGCCATGGATATGAACATGCGTTCAGTTGCAGTTACTGTTAAGGGTCCTGGTTCAGGTCGTGAATCAGCAATTCGTGCTTTGGCAGCAGCTGGTCTAGAAGTAACTTCAATCAAGGATGTTACCCCAGTTCCCCATAACGGATCACGCCCACCAAAGCGTCGTCGTGTTTAATTGAATTTCATTGCGCTTGCTTTGAAAGAGGGGGTCAGAATTACTGATGATTGAATTTGAAAAGCCAGATATTCACAACATCGAAGAGGATGCCAACTACGGTAAGTTCATCGTAGAGCCTCTTGAGCGAGGTTATGGTACTACGCTTGGTAATTCCTTGCGTCGTGTCATGCTATCATCGCTTCCTGGCGTAGCTATCAACACGGTTCAAATCGATGGTGTTGTTCATGAATTTTCAACAGTTGATGGTGTCGTAGAAGATGTTACTCAGTTGATCTTGAATTTGAAGAAGGTTGTTTTGGCAACTGATTCAGAAGAAGAACACAGTCTTGAGATTGATGTTCAAGGACCAAAGGATGTAACTGCTGCCGACTTGCAAGGTAGCTCCGATATCGAAGTCCTTAATCCCGACTTGCACATTGCAACCTTGGCAGCAGGAAAGTCATTACACATGACGGTTACTGCTGTAAAGGGTCGTGGTTATTCTTCAGCTGATGAGAATAAAAAGTTACGCGATGAAATGCCAATTGGTGTTTTGACCGTTGATTCAATTTACACACCAATTGACCGCGTTAACTTCCACGTCGAAAACAAGCGCGTTGGCTCTCGTGATGATTACGATAAGCTAACGATGGAAGTTTGGACAAATGGTTCAATCAAACCCAGTGATGCTTTAAGTCTTGGTTCAAAAATTCTAACCGAACATTTGAACTTGTTTACGGATATTTCACCCGTCGCTTCAAACACGAACGTGATGGTCGAATCCGAACCAGTTGTGGCTAGTTCAAGTGACTCAGCTCCAATCGAAGATTTGGATTTGTCAGTTCGTTCATACAACTGCTTGAAGCGAGCAGGTATTAATACCATTACCGAGTTAACTGATCGTACTGAACCTGATATGATGAAGGTTCGTAACTTGGGTCGTAAGTCATTAGACGAAATCCAAGAGAAGTTGACCGAAATGGGCTTAGGCTTCCGTAAAGAAGATTAATTGATTTCTGAAAACTATTGAAAAAAGGAGGATTCACCGATGTCATACCGTAAGTTGGGTCGTACATCTTCACAGCGTCGTGCAATGTTGCGTGATTTGACTACTGATCTTTTGATCAATGGCCGTATCACGACTACTGAAGCGCGTGCGAAGGAAATTCGTAAGACCGCTGATAAGATGATTACGCTCGGTAAGCATGGCGACTTGGCCTCACGTCGTAAGGCAGCTACTTTCGTTCGTAACGAAATTGCTGACGTTAAGGAAGATGGCGATAACATCAAAGTTCAAACTGCTTTGCAAAAGTTGTTTGAGGATGTTGCTCCCCGTTTTGCAGAACGTAATGGTGGTTACACCCGCATTCTTAAGACTGTGCAACGCCGTGGCGATGCCGCACAAATGGTTATCTTGGAGCTTGTCGACTAATTCGACGAGTTGCAGTAATTGAAAAAGCCAAGGACGAAAGTCCTTGGCTTTTTTGTATGCTTTAAATTAATTTTGGCGATTCATCAAAAGCTTAGCAAGCTGTTGAAGATCATCCTGTAGTTCTTTTGATGGTAATTGATTGAGCAAGTCGTTTAATTGCTGCTGATAGTCAGCCAGCAAGTCGGAGAGGGATTGCATCCCACCAGCTTCAATGATTAGTGCATGTAACTTTTGCATGTCATCGTTGCTAATCTCATCACGTTTTTCAAGATAGCTGCGAATTTGAGGGCTGTAACCGGGCTGCTCTAGAGCAAACATCACAGGAGCAGTATAGATACCGTTGCGAATGTCCTGGCCTACTGGCTTACCTAACTGAACCTCTTGGCTGATGCTTTCAAAGTCCAAGTAGTCATCGAGTAACTGGAAGGTTACGCCAAGGATACCGGCAAAGCGGTCAACAGTGGTGGCAAGGCCTTCATCAACAGCTTCGTGACCAGATGCAATTCCGAACTTGGCAGCCAACTGGAAGAGGGCGCCAGTCTTACCCTTAATTCGTTTTAAATAACCGTTAAAATCATCATCAATGACGTAGCGTTCTTGCTTTTGGGCTAACTCGCCATAAAGGATGGCTTGTAGCGCAGTAATTACGTCAGAACTTAGCTTAGGACGGTCTGCCTGGGTAATTAAGGAAAACATACCCGTCAGAAGATAGTCACCAGCATACACGGCAGTGTCTTTGCCAAATGCAGCCTGAATGGAGCTAGTACCGCGGCGTAGCTTGGATTCGTCGATCACATCGTCGTGAATTAAAGTGGCCAAGTGTAAGAGCTCGACTGAAGCAGCCAGCTTAATCATGCTGTCGTGACTCTCAGCGTCATTACCCTTTGCTAAACGGGAAAAAATAATGGTTAGGGCAGGGCGAACAAGCTTGCCTGCGTTTAGTTGCGACCTGATCGCGTGATCAATATCAGTGAAACCAATCTGCCAACTTTCATTGATGGCGACTAACACTTCCTGTAAGTCAGCCTTTACTCGGGGAAAATCGTCCCAAATTGTTGGCAAGGATTGGGTCTTGGACTGGTCCATGTAAATTCAAGTCTCGTTTCATTCTATGTACAAAAGTGCGGATTCGAACAATCCGCACTTTTTTATTATAACTTATTTTTTAAGATCATCGTATTGTGATTTAGCTTTACCGTACCAAGCCAAACCAAAGACCTTTTCCATCAAAGGAACAAGGGCGATATCGACACCAAAGTTACGTCCAGCACCGTTCATCAAGGCGATTGAACCGAAGATGACGAAGAGTTGGGTAATGTCGAAGCCGTTGAAAATCCAGGCGAAGATTGCGAGGATAATCGACAAGGCAGCGGCTGGCCAAGTAAAGATTCCAACCAAGAGGAAGGCACCCGTCAAAATTGAAAGGAATGGCATCAAACCACCTTGCCAGTAAGCAGCGTCGTGGACACCTAAGCCGCCCAAGGCCGTCATCATCCAGAAGACACCGAGGAAGATACGCAATGGCAAGGCCCACAAAGTGTTTCCTTGGTGTGAAATGGTACCACGGAATGGGTTACGGCCGTTCTTCGTACGGAAAAATTCATCCAACATGTAGTGGAAAATGGCGAAGGCCGACTTGATTTGTGAGTAGAAGTAAAGGTTGATACCGTGCTTTGCCAAACTTGCGAAGAAGCCAGAGAAGTTCATCCAGCCCATCAAAGCGGCAACGGTGTAATGTGAACCAATTGAAACGGCGTAACCGTGGAACTTAGCAACTTGGTCAAAAGTCTTAGCTTCCTTGGCCTTACCCAAGTCGTTCAAGATGTTGTTGGCAACGGCCTTGGCTGCGTTTTCAGCACCTTCAACAGTTTGTGGTACGGGACCAGTCTTTTGTGAAACGTAGTTCATCGTATCACCGGCAACGTAAACGTTAGGGTTAGTCTTACCGTCTTCGTTGATGGCGTGCATGTAGTCATCAACGTCGATACGACCAGCGTGGCCAGCTTGGAATCCCCAAGTTGAGATAACCTTCTTGGCACAAACACCGGCAGTCCAAATCAAGTTCTTCGTTGGCAAGTGGGAACCGTCAGCGAAGATCACGCTTTCAGCATCAACACCAGTAACCTTTGAGTTCTTGCGGATGTCAACGCCGTGACGAGTCATGTACTTTTCAGCACGGTCAGCCAAGGAACGGTCTGACAACATCTTCAAAACCATGTCGCCGGCTTCCATCATGACAATCTTGATTTCGTCTTCGTCCAACTTGTAAGTTTGAGCCAAAACCTTGCGTTGGTCGATGAATTCACCAACCAATTCAGCTCCGGTGAAGCCAGAACCAACGACTGCAATCGTCAAAAGTTCTTGACGCTTCTTAGGGTCGCTTTCAGCGGCCCCGGCAGCGATGTTATTTTCGATGGCTTCGCGGATACGCAAAGAGTCTTCGATTGACCACAATTCGTAGCCGTATTCCTTAACACCGGGCGTACCGAAGTCGTTGGAGGCACCACCGACTGAGATCACCAACTTTTCGTAAGGAATGTCCCCACGAGTGGTTGAAACAACTTGCTTGTCATGGTCAACTGAAGTAACTTCAGCAGTGACCAACTTGACGTTCTTTTCACGACCGAAGAGGTGTTGCAAGTCATCCTTAACGTGTTCAGGTTCAACACGCTGGGCAGCGACCTCGTGAATTTCGGTCATATAAGTCATGTAAGAATGCTTATCGATCAAAACGATTTGGTAGTCAGAATTGTGCTTTAATTTTTTAGCCAATTTCTTAGTGGCAAAGACACCACCGAAACCAGCCCCAACAATCACAATGTTCTTTTTAGGCATTATTCTTTTCCTTTGTGAAATATTAATCGACGTAATTCGATTTACCCTTCAATTATAGACCTCTTTAGCGATTTTTGGAACGGTTATACCATGATAAGATTGTGCAAAATCACGTCGAAAAGTCACTAACTGTCGGCTAGATTGGCCCTAAGGGACAGGTTGCTTTTGTGGTAAAATATTTCATAATGAAAAGCGCAATTGAACTAGACAATTTAAGCTATCACTACGATGAGCAAGCCGCTCTTTTTGACGATTTCAGTCTCAAAATCGAAGCGGGCGATTGGGTTGCTTTGGTTGGTCATAATGGATCGGGTAAGTCGACCTTGGCCAAGCTTGTTTTAGGCTTGCTCGAGGCCTCCGCTGGCCAAATCAAAATTTTCGGTCAGGAACTAAGTGAAGCGACTTTGGACCTGGTTCGCGGTCAGATCGGCATGGTTTTCCAGAATCCGGATAACCAGTTCGTTGGTGCAACCGTAGCCGATGACGTCGCCTTTGGTTTGGAAAACTTGCAGGTGCCATCTGAAGAAATGCCAGCGAAGATTCAAGCCGCGCTCGAGCAAGTCGGCATGCTGGATTTTGCTGACCGGGAACCCCATCATTTGTCCGGTGGGCAAAAGCAGCGGGTAGCCCTGGCTTCTGTTTTGGCCTTGCAGCCTAAGATTATTATTCTGGATGAAGCAACTGCCATGCTGGACCCTGAGGGGCGACAAGCCGTTATGGCAACGTTGCAGGATTTGAAAGAGCGTTATGGCCAGGAACTGACTTTGATTACCATCACGCACGACATGGACGAAGCGGCCCTGGCGGACCGAATTGTGGTCATTGATGATGGTCAATTAGCACTCGATGGCCGTCCGGATGAAGTTTTCACCCAGGGTGAACGATTACACGAATTGGGGCTGGATTTGCCCTTTGCCGCTCAGTTAAGCCAAGCACTGCGCGTCCGTCCAGATCACTATTTGAACCAAGAGGAACTAGTATCGTGGCTATTGAATTCCAGCAAGTAAACTTTGCCTACGGGCAGGGATCATTGGCCCAGCCTGTTTTACATAACGTTAATTTAACCATTCCAGCTGGTCAAATTACGGCCATTGTCGGGCAGACCGGTTCTGGAAAGTCGACCTTGGTCCAGCACATTAATGGCTTGTTAAAGCCCACTGCCGGTCAAGTGAAGGTCGACGATTTTGTGCTGTCTGCTGAGACAAAAGAAAAAGATTTGCCCAAGTTGCGGGCACAGGTGGGAATGGTGTTTCAATTCCCTGAAAGTCAGCTTTTTGCGGCCACGGTGCTCGAAGATGTGATGTATGGACCATTGAATTTTGGCCAGTCCAAGGTGGCTGCTCGCCAAGCTGCAGAAAAGGCCTTACAGCGTGTTGGTTTAGCCGAGGAGTTCTGGACGAAGTCGCCCTTTGCTTTATCGGGGGGGCAGATGCGTCGTGCAGCCATTGCGGGGACTTTAGCAGTTGACCCAGCTATTATGGTTTTGGATGAACCGGCAGCAGGCTTGGACCCTCGGGGCCAAGCGGAACTTTTGGATTTGGTCCGTTCCCTAAAAGATGAAGGCAAGACAGTGGTCTTGATTTCCCACCAGATGGATCAAGTTATGGCCTTGGCTGATCAGGTCGTTGTGATGGCCCATGGCGAAGTTCAGGCTGTTGAAGACCCAGTTACGCTCTTTAACCGACCCGCAGCATGGTTCCAGCAGGAACATTTGGAGCTGCCGACTGCTGGTAAATTTGCCTTGGAATTGGAGCAGGGTGGTTGGCACTTTGACCAGCGTCCCTTGACGCTAGAGGCTTTGGCTGCCGCCATCAACGCAAAGGAGGTCGAGCATGAATAGTATCGTGATTGGCCGCTATATTCCTGGTAATAGTTGGATTCATCGCTTGGATCCACGTACCAAGATTGTTTTGACCTTTGTTTATATTTTCGCTCTGCTATTTGCGAATTCATGGGCATCCTATGGTGTTGCGACCTTATTTTTGTTGCTGACTTTGTACCTAACGAAGCAGCCTTGGTCACTCTACTGGCAGGGAATCCGTCCCATTTTGGGCTTGATTGTATTTACGGTTATTCTACAAATCTTCTTCACAGCGGGGACTCCTATTCTTTTTCAATGGGGCTGGTTGAAAATTACGCAGCCGGGACTGCTGAATGCCGTCCTGGTCGTGATTCGCTTTGTGCTGATTATTTTGATGTCGACCGTCATGACTTTAACGACGGCTCCCACCAGCATTGCCTCTGCTCTGGAATCGCTTTTGGCACCACTTAAAAAAGTAAAGGTGCCGGTTGCTGAATTGGCCTTGATGCTTTCGATTGCCCTGCGCTTTGTCCCTCTCTTGATGGATGAAACGGTGAAGGTGATGAACGCCCAGAAATCGCGGGGGATGAGCTTTTCGACCGGTGGCTTGATTAAGCGGGCCAAGGCGATTGTGCCGCTTTTGATTCCGCTCTTTGTCGGCGCCTTGCAGCGTGCCCTCGACTTGGCGAACGCCATGGAAGTTCGTGGTTTTAAGGACCCCGAACAGCGAACGCGCTACCGTGTCTTGAAGTATGGCAAGCTGGATTACCAGGCGGCGATTGCCATGCTGATTTTCCTAATTATTTTTGTCACTGCCCGGTTAATCTGGGGATAGGAGTTTTTATGCCACGTTACATGGCAGTCGTTGCTTACGATGGTTCTGGCTTTGCCGGCTTTCAAATTCAATCAAAACACGGTGTCGAACGGGAACGCACGGTTCAAGGAGAACTCTTCAAAGCCGTCAACCAGATGGCTAAAAATCCAGACCCTGCTATCAAAGTGGTCGGCGCATCGCGGACGGACACCGGCGTGCATGCCTTTGGTCAGGTGATCCACTTTGACTTGCCCTTTGACATCCCCGCTGAGGGCGTCCGCAAGGGCCTCAATACGATTTTGCCCCGCGATATTTTGTTGAAAAAAGTGAAGAAGGTCAGCGATGACTTTCACGCCCGTTTTTCCAGCCACTCCAAACGCTATTTCTACCGAGTTTCCACCCAGGATTATGTGGATCCCTTTAAGCGCAAATACACCGGCCACTTCCACTGGCACCTCGATCCAGCGCGAATTGAAGCGGCCTTGCCTGATTTAATCGGGGAGCAGGACTTTGCGACCTTTGCTGCTTCTGGAAACGAAACGGCAACAACGATTCGAACGATTACGCGAGCCGAAGTCGAAGTGAAGCCCGACGAGCAGGAACTGGTTTTCACTTTTGAAGGGAATGCCTTTCTTTATAACCAGATTCGAATTATGGTCGGGGTGCTACTCGAAATTGGAACGGGCCGTCGCCCCGTCGATGCCATTCCTGCGCTGATTGCAGCTAAGGATCGTGAACAAGCACGCTACACGGCACCGGCCGCTGGTTTATATCTTGATGAAATTGAGTATAATGAATAATTGGAGGTATACCAATGACATTATTTGAAGAGTATATTCAGGCTGCAAAGGGTTTGGTGGTGGTATCCACTGCCGAAAATAATCAGCCATCATCCCGCATTATGGGCTTCGCGGCTGACCCTGACCATCCCAATCACTGGTACTTGGTGAGCCAGCCCGACACGGCGAAGATTAAGCAGTTGGCTAGCAACGATAAGGTTGCTATCTTGACACCCTTGAACGAAAATGGCGCCCGCATTGAATCGAACCAAGCAACCATGCAACCTTCTGAAAAGAAGTGGGCCGATGTTGCTTCATACTTCAAGGCACCGATTTTCTCGAAGATGCATCCTCATCCAGAACAAGAAGTATTGTTGGAGTTGACGATTAAGTCAGCCCGCTTGGCTTCCTTCGCTGGCCAGGAAAACGTAACCTTTTAATAATTTATGCACCCAGTTTGGGTGCTTTTTTATTACAAAAATCTGGCATAATCTGTACTTTGTAATTCTAAGGTTACAAATTGGTTACAAAGCCTATAAGTCGCCCCATCAAGGCCTTTTCTTCGATACACTGTGAGAAGAAACTGACTTTGGAGAAATCATGCTAAACGACATTTGCATCCAAATTGTGCTCTTAGGTGTGACTTGGCTTTTAATCTATGCTTCGATGAGCCTCTTAACGGTTATTTTTGGGACGCTCTCTTGCTCAAAGTATCGCTTAATCAACTTTTTAGGTTTAGCCTACGACCTTGAACGTAAAAAATTCTGCTTCCATCCCATCTACAATCTTTATGGCCACGCTGTTCTAATGGATTTTAAGAGCCAAAAGGACATGAACCGTTATTTGAATTCACGGGCCATTGCTGCCACGGTCGTTTTTGTCGCTGTTTCGGTTTGGCAAACGATTGACCACGTGGATGATTTTTACTGGGTGATTGGCCCTTCGACCATGTCCTTGATTTCCTGGATGATAGCCCTTTATTATTCGGGGACGGAAGCTGGCCAAACCAAAAACGGTAAGTTACGCGTCGAAAATCGCAACCTCGCCATGCAAGTCTGGAGCAAGCTCTTGTTGGCCAAGGACCAGCACAGCTATGACCGGGTTGATTTGGTTCTGGATTATCTTGAACAAAAGGAACCTAGGGAAGTGGCCTATTTGGCCATCTTCTTCGCTTACATGAACTCCTCCTTACTTTCGAAGGGCATCACGCCTGAACAGCATGCGCGGATTGAAGCCATTTATAACCGCTATAGTCGGGCCAACATAAACGATGGCTTCGGCCTCTTCGATTACGGCGATTACCCAGGTGAGCTGGCCAGTATGAAAATCATTTTGACCAACGCGGGCTTGGATTACGACTTTATCCGCCATGCTCCTCGGGCCTACCGCCGGCGGCTCTTTTACATGAGTGACCCGCGCAATGTCTACTTCGAATCGGAATATGCCCGCCAACTGTCGCTGGTGCACCGCTCATTGAGGGATGAATCCTTCTTGATGAAAAGCTGTGCCGCCTATTGGCAGTGGGGACAGGACCGGAAATAAGAAAGGGAGAGAACAATGAATTGGCTTAATAGTGTCGTCTTATGGATTTTGGGAATTTTGCTGGCGCAGTTCTTCTTGGAGCTGGTCCAGATTGTACTGGGCTACGCCGTGAAGCTGCCGTTTCGTTCCTATAACTTAATTGGTTTTCGTTACGATCGTAAAACGAAGAAGTTAACCTACCGACCGCTGACTTTTGCCTTTCCAAACTCGACCTTGATGGACTTCCCGGCTAAGTTTTCCTATAACAAGTATTACTTTGTAGCCTTGATGGGACAAACCTTACTGGCACTGACTTGGGTCTACGTCACTTTTATACCATCTGCGCCGAAAAATGATTTCGTTACGGGCTGGTCATTTGCTTGCTACCTCTTGGTCCTAGGAAATATTTTTCCAATTCCTTACGGTTACAACTTAGGTCGGAAGCTGCAGCTAACTTTTTCAAATTCCAGTGAATTGAAGGTGGCCTTCCTGCTTTCCAATATCAAGGCCAAGCTAGTCGAAGACCAGGATGATCAATCCTTTATTTGGGTCAAGGACAGCTTACATTTGCTTGAAACTCATCACGAACTCAGTCCCATTTACCTGAATGTGGTTTTGCCTTATCTGAACGCCGCCTTTTTGGCCAATGCCATGGATGAAAAGGAGCGGGAGCGCTTGTTAGGCATTTACAACTACTATCAGGAACATGGGATTAGTTCGGATACCAGCAAACGCACAGAATGGCGTTTTACCGGTGAATACGAATCCCTCGCCATCCTCTTAGGTCAAAAACCGGATGATCTCGATGAAATCGAAGCTAACCGCATCACGTCGAACTACTTGAAGCGCTTGAATTACCTAATGCATCCCGATAATGCAGCGGACAAGGCCGCCTACCAAAAAGTGGTTAGCAGGTGCCAACGTCATTTGGGCGCTGAATCGGTCATGGCCAAGAGTGAAGAAAACTACCTCAATTGGGCCTAAAAAAAGCACCGCAAGGTGCTTTTTTATTACATAAAATTACGAAGCTTACATCTCCTTTACAATGCGGCCGGAAGGCTAGGGGCAGAACCATTCTTTCTGTAGAATAAGAGCATTGAATCAGTTTAGGAGAGAATGATATGTTCAATAGTTTTTGGGGCCAGGTAGGGCTCTGCCTGTTAGGGTTGCTCGGCGCCATCGTCTTTTTGGAACTTTGTACGGATTTATTGGCGTTAATTTTTCGCGTGAAGAGTCGCAAGATTAACTTTTTAGGCTTTTCTTATGACCGTAAAAGCAAGAAGGTACGCTATCAGCCGCTTGCCAATATCTATGGCATGCGCTTGATGCTGGGCTTCCCGACGGATCGTGATTATCTAATCTTTGGTTGGTTACGTCTGCTTGTGGGAGTGGTTCTTTATGTGTATATTTCCTGGGCCATTATCTGGACTGATAACTTGGCAGGTTGGGCCACAGGACCGGCCTATTTTGTTGAGTACATTACGCTTTATGTGATGATTCTAGGTGGCAACCAAACCAGTCGGCTTAAGCCTGGCAAGAGCAATACCTATTACTACCGCTATGGCATTCGTGATCGCGCCTATGGAAAGCTCAATGCCCCACTTGATGAATATTCCTTCATCTACTTGAATCAGGTCTTGGACTTTCTTTTGAAGCAAAACGAAGCGGTTCCCAATATCTTGGCACCATGTTTTGCCTACATCAACGCTGCCTTGAATTTTAAGGAGCTGAGCGCCGATGAAAAAGAAAAGATTGAACAAGTTTTTGATATTTATCACACCTGGAATTTTCACCGCGATACTTATGCAATCACGCCCATCAGCTATCAAGGCGAATTAGCTACGACTGCCATTTTGTTGGGACGTCCGGCACCAGAAGATAACGTTATCGCGGGCCTTTCCCAGCGCCGAGGCTACCAGCAACGTTTGAATTATCTGACCAATCCCAATGAAGCCAACCGTCTTGCTTATCAAAAAGCCATGCGTAAGCTGATTCGCATCGCCGGCGTCGACAGTGTGACGACGGCTAGTGCTGAAAAGTATTTTGAGATGGGGCAATAAAGCATTGGATGATGAACAAAAATTGAAGAATTATACTAGGAAATTGATAAAGGATTAGCCGATTATCATTCCGGACGGGTTAAGACTTTAGCAGATGTCTTTTCTCGATATGAAAGTAAAAATTAAGTCGCTATCGGTTGACACTCCGCACCCAGCTGGGTACAATAGTAAGCGGTATTGTTTACCTCACGATAAGCCCCGGAAACTTATTGTAAATTGTTTGGTAAGGAACGACCAAACCTGTAAACAACTAATCAAAGGAGCGCGCTATGCGTACAACATTTTTAGCAAAGCCAGGCGAAATCGAAAAGAAGTGGTACATCATTGATGCAAAGGACGTCGTAATGGGACGTTTGTCAACTGTTGTTGCTTCAATTTTGCGTGGTAAGAACAAGCCTACTTTTACCCCTAACGTTGATATGGGTGATCACGTTATCATCATCAACGCTGGTGAAGTAGCATTCACTGGTAAGAAGGCCACTGATAAGATCTATTACCACCACTCAAATCACCCAGGTGGTTTGAAGGAACGTACTGCAGGTAACTACCGTCAGTACAACCCTGAAAAGTTGTTGGAATTGTCTATCAAGGGTATGTTGCCTAAGACTTCATTGGGTCACAAGCAAGGTTTGAACTTGCATGTCTTTGCAGGTCCAGAACACGACCACGCTGCCCAAAAGCCTGAAGTGCTTGACATCAACAAGTTAGTTTAAGGAAAGGAGTAAAGAGATATGACTGCATCAGTACAATATGCCGGAACCGGTCGTCGTAAGAACTCAGTTGCCCGTGTACGTTTGGTACCAGGTAAGGGTCAAATCATGATGAATGGTAAGACTATCGAAGACTACATTCCTTTCCCTAACTTGCGTGAAGTTGTTTTGCAACCATTCAACGCTACTGAAACATTGGGTAACTACGATGTTTTCGTTAACGTTAACGGTGGTGGATTCTCAGGTCAAGCTGGCGCAACTCGTCACGGTATCGCCCGTGCCTTGTTGACGGTTGACCCTGACTTCCGCGCAGCCTTGAAGACTGCTGGTTTGTTGACTCGTGACCCTCGTATGAAGGAACGTAAGAAGCCAGGTTTGAAGAAGGCCCGTAAGGCATCACAATTCTCAAAGCGTTAATATTCGAATATTTTATGTTTTGGAACAGCGACCGTTTGGTGGCTGTTTTTTTGTGTCTGAAAAGCAGTTTTAATCTGACTGTTACATGGTTGCAAAATCCCTTTGTTATGCTATTTATAATAAGAACTTAAGGGAGTTTTGGAAAATGAAACCGGGAATTAAGGAACGATTTTCGAATTGGGCTAGTAATTTTGCTTTTGCCGTCCTAATCGCAGTTGATGGTTATGTAGCCCTTAGTGATAATTCACAGAATGTTTTGGCGAGTGCACTCAGTTGGATTGGATTAGTCGGCATTGTTTTTATCTTTTTCCGCTACTTCACGAAGTACTTTGTCGATGTTTTGTGGGCATTAATTGGTTTATCTATGATTACGAATATATCGGACCATCCCAATATTTTTGACTGGATATTTGTAACACTTTTTTTGGTCGTTTATCTGATTTACCTCATCACTTATCTTTGGAGTGGTCGTAATCTATTTAAGAAGAAGGGTGAACAGTATGAAGACTGAGTTCAAAAAACGATTCTCTAATCTATGTCTTGCCTTCTCTTTCGCCGTCATGATTGCCATGACAATTTCGATGCTCTATGACGATACCAAGGTTTATATGAAGATCTTGGCTGGATTCGGCGTGCTTGCAATTGCCTTTTTAGTTTCGCGTTTTGGGCAAAATTTGGTGACGTTAATGGTCTGGGGCACATTGTTGATCTTGGATGTTGTGACGATGATTGACGCCTATGATATGAAGGCGATGATTATGCCAGTTGCCTATCTTTTCTTTATGGTGGCTTACTTTGGCATGTATCTTTTCAAGGGTATCGACCTCTTCGATAAAGGAAATCGCATTAATGCGCCGATTGGGAAAGCGAATCCAAAGGATAAGAACAAGTATCGGATTGCCTATGCCAGTCTGGGACTCGCACTGCTTTCCTTCTTGAGCTGGTTCACCTTACCGCACTACGGGCAGTTATTGCATATCTTCGGCTTCGGTGCTGATGATTATGCTTGGGCTTTTCTTCCTCTGATGGTAAGTCTTGCGGTATATCTTACGATGCGCAGCCAAATTGCTTTGACCAAGAATTTGAGGCTGGCTTTGTACGTCGTAGTTGCGGTTGGTTGTGTGTCTGTGGTTACGATGTTGGTGTTTGGTTGAAAATAAAAAGCTTCCCAGAAGGGGAAGCTTTTTTCATTACTTAATTGTATCCGCATTAATCTTGCGGACAATCGCAGACTTTTTCTTGGTAACTAACAGATAAATGATTGGAATGACAATGACTAGAATCTTTAATATCGCGAATCCCTGGTTAAGGTGTCCGGCCAGGATGGCGTTGCTCATGACTGCCTCGGCGATGACGTCATCGAGGAAATGTAAGGCGATGGCGGGCCAAATTGATCCGAAGGTGACATAGGCAATGGCGTAGGAAATACCGGCCCAGAAGGCGATGAAGCACTGCAAGAGGGTAATGCCAAGCGACGCATGGCTCAAGTTGGTCAAGTGCATTAAGGCAAAGATCAAGTTGGAATAGAACACGGCGCGGAAGGCGCCTTTTTTACCATCAGACTGTTTGAGGAAGTAGGTCAAAAACATGCCGAGTAGGACGCCGCGGGCCAAGAATTCTTCGGAAAAACCACCCATGGCGCCGGTCGCAAAGGAAGCGACTGGGTTTTGAGCGGAGAAGTAGGGGATGGCCAGGGCGATGACGACAATCCAGAAGGCTAGGCCCGACCAGGTGAAGCTTTCCTTGAAGTATATCTTTTGCTTGGTCAGGAAGTAATTTAGTCCTAGAACGACGGCGACTTCGACCATTTTAAAGATGAAGTTGGCTTGCAATTGAGTCAGATGGAAATGGTAAAAAGACCAGTTCACGATGGCGTGAACGAAAACTTGCTGAATCAACAGTTCGAGGACAATGAAGGCGGCCGTTAGATAGAGCAAGCGCTTCAATTGTGGATTTTTAGTCATGTGAGCTCCCTTGAAAATTTATTTTTCTAACTGGTAGTATAGCACGCTGAAGCCCTTTATTTTGCATAATTGACGGAAAATTTTGCCGCCTTATCATGTGATTTTTTGAGCCCGAAAAAAGCGCTAAAATAATCGGCAGGAGTCATTTATGAAGACAAAATTCAAACAATTTAGCCTGCGACTTTTGCTATCGGCAGTGGGGACGACCATCATTGCCTTTGGCATCGTTTGCTTTCGCTTGGCAAAGTTGGGCATTGATCCGGATACTGCTGCTAACATTGGCGTTTCGAGTACCTTTCATTGGTATCTGGGGAACTATCAGTTGGCAGTTAATCTGATTTTGTTTCTGCTTGTGGCGGCCTTTGACCGGACGCAATTTGGCCTGGGGACCTTGATTAACATGTCCTTGCCGGGCTATATCATTGCGGAACTGACGCCGATTTTGATGGCGCGGACGGACCGTTGGATTATCCACGGTGGCTTGCTGATTCAATTGGCCATTTTTGTTTTTGCCATCTTTTGCTTTTCGCTGGGCATTAGCATTTACATGAGCAGTCGGATGGGCGTGTCGCCCTATGATTCGGTGGCGGCCCTGTTTGAGAAAAAAGGCTGGCTGGCCTATCGCTGGGTTCGGACGATTCAAGATGTTTTGTTTTGCATTATTGCTTTTATTTTCGGCGGACCGCTGGGTATTGGAACCGTTTTGATTGCGTCCTTATCGGGCTATTCGATTCAAGCCTGGTTGCGCCTATATCGTTATGTTAAAAAGAGCCACCGCTCAGCACGGTGACTCTTTTATTTTGTGATGTAATCGAAAATCTTGAAGATGGCAGCCTTGTTGTCGGGTGAAATCTCGGCATCCAGAATATCCTGGGCATTTTGCCCGAGGACGGAGCCTTCGATGTAATCGCCGTCGTTGACGACCATTTCACGGATGTTCGTTTTTTCTGGCTCTAAATGACATTGTAGGCCAACAATTCGACCATTCATGACAAATCCCTGGTTGCGCAGCACTTCGTTGGAATACAATACTTCTGCATCCTGTGGAATTTCAAACATTTCTTCGTGCCAGTGAAGGACGTTGAGCTGCTTGGGTAGTCCGGGGATGGTGTTGGTTTGCAAATCAACGGGACCCCAGCCAACTTCCTTGGCGGGCGCCTTGCCGATTTTGTAACCTAGCACTTTCGAGATCATTTGGGCACCGTAGCAGGCGCCGTAGACGGGCTTGTCGGCTTCAATAATCTCTTTGACAAGGGCCCTTTCCTGGCGAATCCAAGGTAAATCGTCGTTGGGACTCATCGGTCCACCGAGGATGACGAGTAGGTCTGTTTCTTCGGCCTTGGGTAATTTACCGAACTGGTAGGGGTGGTAAATGTAGACCTCGTGCTGGTGCTTATCGGCCCAGTCCAAAATGGCTCCGGGCCCTTCGTTAGGCGTGTGTTGCAGAATATTAATGCGCATTAAAAAACCCTCCTGCACTTGCGTGCCAACGGCAATTTGATACGGGTTTCGCCTGCATATGCCCTTAATAGGGATAGTATAACACCATGTTTTTCTTATACAAATAAAAAAGCTCCTAGCGGAGCGTCTATTATGATTGATCTGCCAAGGCCGTTACAAGGGAAGCTAGCACGTCTAAAGCTGAGATTGACGGGATTTCGGGTTGATTGGCTGAACCGAAATAATTGAATTCCGTGCTTTGGCCAATGACGAGTGGGCCTGAACTAGTGGGTAGGATTTCTTGGATGGATGGTTTCTTTGACATAAATTCTCCTTTCTAAGCAGGGCTTAGTTCCTGGATTGCAATGGCAATACTTTCTACTGCAGTTTTGAGCGCAGTTTCATCAATAATCAAGGGCGGTAAAAGACGTAGGGTGTTGCCACGGGCCGATAGGGTCAAAATACCCTTTTCCTGTAGCTTGCTGATGACATCTTTGACGGGTAGAGCGGCATCTAGATGAATGCCGACCATGAGGCCAAGGCCGGAAATTGAAAGCACGGCGGGCAGTGGCTTGATTTTGGCATCTAACTCGGCGAAAAGCTTTTCACCTTTTTCTTGAACGGTTGCCAAGAAAATAGGCGTTAATTGTGCCAAAACTTGATTGGCGGCCGCCATGACGACTGGATTGCCACCGAAGGTATTACCGTGATCACCGGGTTTGAAGTGGGCCGCGACTTCGGCTTTGGCGAGCATGGCGCCAACTGGTAAACCATTGCCGAGTCCCTTAGCAACCGTGATGATGTCAGGCTGGAGGTCGAAGGCTTCATGGGCGAACTTGTAGCCGGTCCGGCCCATCCCCGACTGCACTTCGTCAATAATCAAGAGGGCACCGGCGGCCTGACACTGCTTTTGAATGGCTTGTAACCAGTCTTTTTTACCAGTATTGACGCCCCCTTCACCCTGGACGACTTCTAAAATGACGGCAGCGGTTTCAGCATCGATGGCTTTTAGAGCGGCCTGGTCGTTATAGTCCAGTAGCTGAACGTCTGCGATTAGGGGGCCAAAGCCTTCTTGGATATGGGGATAACCCGTTACGGATAGGGAACCAATGGTACGCCCGTGAAAGCCTTCCTGAAAGGCGATGACCTTGCTTTTGCCCGTTGCCTTGTGGGCGAGTTTCAAAGCGGCTTCGTTGGCCTCCGTTCCGGAATTACAAAAGAAGGACTGATAGCCTGCTGGATTTAACTTTTCAGCGACTGCGGTTGCCATGGCGTTCGGGTACAAGTTTGACAAGTGCCAAACCTTCTTCAACTGAGCAGAGACAGCCTCGTATATTGGCTTGTTCGAGTATCCTAAATTGCAAACGCCAATCCCCGAAGTGAGGTCGAGATAAGTTTTGCCGGCCTTATCGACTAGATGAAAGTCGTGGCCGTCGACCAATTCGATGGGGAAGGGCTGATAGGTATTCATAATGGGATTCATCTTAGGCTCCTTTCGATTGAGCGAGTAATGTGCCAGGGTGGTTGATTTGGTCAGTAATGCGGACACTTTGGACGCCGGCATGGAGGACTTCGCAAGCGGCCGTGACCTTGGGAATCATGCCGCCAGTAATTTCCTTAGCTGTGATAAAGTCCTGGATGTCGCTTGGCGATGCTTGCTTAAGGACTTGACCATCAATCTTTAGCCCAGCTACATCGGTCAGCAAAATCAATTCTTCTGCTTTTGCCAAAATTGCGACTTCCTGTGCCACGGCATCGGCGTTGATGTTTAAAATCTGCCCGGCAGGTCCTTGGCCAAGCGAGGCGAGGAGGGCAATCTTTCCAGCAGGTAATTTGGTAAAGACGTCTTCGTCCCATCCCGTCACTTTGCCAACCTCGCCATACAGTGCTTGGTCCAAATAATCGGCTTGCAGCGGGATTTTCCCCTTTGAGTTCAAACGAGTGACTTCCAGCCCGTGTGCCTCCAATTGACTGGCAAAAAAGGGTTGCACCAGATCGGCCAAAACCCCCTGGGTGAGTTCAAGCATCTGAGCATCTGTCTTTCGGATGCCGTCGATTTTTTCAGTAACTTGATGAAAAAAATCTGCCACTTGGCTAATCAAGAGTCCCCCGCCGTGAACGATGAGCACGCTTTGACCAGCGGTAGTCCACTCGGCTAATTGCTGATAAAATTGTTCATTTAAAGCGGGGATGGCGTTTCCACCAATCTTGATGACATTCATACTTAATCCTCGTAGGCGGCATTGATTTCAACGTACTTGTAGGTCAGGTCGCAGCCCCAGGCGAGGCCTTTGCCCTGGCCGACGTTTAGGTCGACACTAATTTTGATTTGATCTTGATCGAGCCACTTGGCTAAGGCAGCGCTGTTAATTTTTTGTAGCTCGCTATTTTGAACAAGGACTTGGTCGCCAACTTGAATGGAGAGGTGACTGGGATCAACAGCGGCTTGGGTTTGCCCGATTGCTTGGACGATTCGGCCCCAGTTGGCGTCTTGACCAAAAATCATGGCCTTAATCAAATTGGAGCCAACGATGGCCTTTGCGACCTGTAAGGCCTGTTGATTATTGGCAGCGTGCAGAACTTTAGCTTCAATTAATTTCGTAGCGCCTTCACCGTCGGCAGCCACCATTTTGGCCAACGTAACCAACACGGTTTTGAAGGCTTGGATGAAGTCGGCTAACTGGGGATGTTTGGCGTTCAAAACTTGATTACCGGCCACTCCGTTTGCCATGACCAAAACCATATCGTTGGTCGACATGCAGCCATCGACCGTGAT
The DNA here is from genome assembly GCF_963930865.1 of Eupransor demetentiae. Lineage (NCBI taxonomy): Bacteria > Bacillati > Bacillota > Bacilli > Lactobacillales > Lactobacillaceae > Eupransor > Eupransor demetentiae. The sequence continues at coordinate 47,255 of NZ_CAWVOH010000003.1, forward strand.
TTGATTAAAGGAGGTCGTGATTTCTTGACTCAGAATTCCTTGCAAAACGCCAGGATCAACTGCTGCATCAGTACTAATGAAGGTTAGGGTAGTGCCCATGTTGGGGTGAATCATGCCCGATCCTTTGGCAAAACCAGTTAGGGTAACCATCTTGCCATCGAGCTCCAATTGGACTGAAATCTTCTTGGCATGGGTGTCGGTGGTCAAAATCGCTTCGGTGGCGGTTGTCTTATCGGTCAGCTTTAGATGGGCGAGACCGTTTTTGAACTTAATCATGTTGAGCTGCTTGCCGATGATGCCAGTTGAGGCGACTCCGGCCAAACTTGGGTCAATATCTAATTTTTCTGCGACCATATTCGCTTGGCTAGTAGCATTGCGAAGCCCTTCAGCCCCCGTAAAGGAGTTGGCATTACCGGAATTAATGACGACGGCCTGGAGTTGGTGTTTAAGGTTGATTTTGTACTTGGTTAGCTGCAGGGGTGCGGCTTGAAACTGGTTTTTGGTGTATACCCCAGCTGCGGCAGCCGGCACATCCGAAACTAGCCAGGTTAAATCGAGCTGATGGTCAGGCTTAAAGCCCGCTGTGGTGGCGTCGGAGTGGAATCCCTTTGGCCAAGTAAATGGAATTTCTTTCATATTAAATACCTCCTAAAAGGCTAATGGCTGTAAATGCAAACCAGCCGTGCTGGAAAAGTCAAAGAGTTGGTTGAAGTTTTGGACGGCCTGTCCGGATGCCCCCTTGAGCATGTTGTCAATTACCGAAACGACGAGTAGGTACTTCGTTTCAGGATTGTAAGCCAGGCCAATGCGGCAGTTGTTTGTGCCAACGACGGACTTTAGGTCAGGTAGCCCTTCTTCTTGAATGAAAACAAAGGGTGCGTTGGCATATTGTTCTCGGAAGGCTTGTTCGAGTTTTTCCTCCGTAATGCCAGCTTTAACCTTGACGTAGATTGAAGCCATAATGCCACGGTCAACCGGAACGAGGGTCGTCATGAACTGGAGCTGTTTAACATCAGGATTCCAGCTTTGCAGCATCTGTAGAATTTCTGGAATGTGCTGGTGCTGATTGGGCTTGTAGACTTGGAGATTTTCATTGGCTTGGACGAAGTGGTTCGCCTTTTTCAAAGCTTTACCGGCACCGGTTAAACCGGACTTGGCATCGACTAAAATACTGTCAACTTCAATCAAGTTCTGCTTCACCAAGGGCGCCAAACCAAGCAAAGTGGCGGTGGGGTAGCAGCCAGGATTGGCTACATAGTGCTGACCTGGATTTTCTTTGAGGTCGGCCAAGCCATAGTAGGCCTGGGCCAGAGCATCCTTGCTAGCGGCATCCTTTTGATACCACTTTTCGTACTGGGCTGGATTTTTTAAACGAAAGTCACCCGATAGGTCAATGACAGGGAAGTTGGCGGCCAAATAGGGTTGCGCCCAGTGGCTGCTCACGCCGGCGGGCGTTGCCAGGAAGAGGACGTCGTTTTCTTCCATGATGGCCCCGCTGTCATAGGGTTTGGCCAGAGCAGTAACTTCACTCAAGCGTGGGTTTAACTTTGCTACGTGTTCGGGCTTTTCCAAATCGTGTTGGTAAATCTGGATGGCCTCAACCTTGGGATGTTGGCTGAGCAAGTAATAAAGCTGTAGGCCGGCATAACCGGTAATTCCTGTCAGGGCGACTTTCATAATGATCTCCTTAAATCTTTGGTATAAATTGGCTGCCAAGGGTGGCGGCCATGATGGCTTTGATGCCGTGCTTACGATTTTCAGCTTCGTCGAATTGACGGCCGTACTTTGAGCGGAAAACTTCGTCAGTAATTTCGAGTTCCTTCAAACCAAATTCGGCATAAATCTTCTGGCCGACCTTGGTTTCCAAATCGTGGAAGGCGGGAAGACAGTGAAGGACAATCAATTTGCCGTCGATGTTGCCAGTCTTTTCCAGTGCGGCTTGGTTAAGTTGGTAGGGCAGCAGGGCCTTGATTCGTTCCGCCCATTTGTCTTCGCCCATTGAAACCCAAACGTCGGTGGTGACGACGTTGGCCTTAGCTAGTCCTTCGGCTAAGTCCTCCGTAACTTCGATTTTGGCACCGGATTCTTCTGCATATTGTTGCGCGAGTTCCACAACTCCGAAGGCCGGCTGCAAATCTTCGGGCGCCACCATGGCGACGTTGAGACCAACCATGGCCGCACCGACCAACAAACTGTGGGCAACGTTGTTGCGGGCATCCCCGAGGTAGGTGAGCTTGATGCCTTCGAAAGTACCGAAGTTTTCCTTGATGGTCATCAGGTCGGGGATGGTTTGAGTGGGGTGCCAGTCATCCGTTAGGCCGTTCCAAACCGGGACGCCGGAATACTTGGCCAAATCTTCAACCGTTTCCTGCTTGAAGCCACGGTATTCGATGGCATCGTACATGCGGCCCAGCACCTTGGCCGTGTCCTCCAACGATTCCTTGTAGAAGAGGTGGATGTCATCCTTGCCAAGGAAAACTGGATTCGCCCCAAGCTCGAAGGCTGCCGTCGTGAAGGCTGAACGGGTTCGCGTGGAACCCTTTTCGAAAAGAAGGGCGATGTTCTTACCCGCCAATAGCGGCGTGTGGATGTTTTGCTGGGCTTCTGCCTTGAGGTGCAAGCCGTAGTCAACTAGGTAGTTGAGCTCAGCGGGTGTTAGGTCGCTTTCGGCGAGTAAGCTGCGACCGTGAAATTGGTTTGAAAAAAATGTCTTTGTCATGATGAAATCCTCCTGAAAGTAAAAAAACGTCCTCTTGAAAATTAATTCAAGAGGACGTCGTTACGCGGTACCACCTCAGTTTCCATCCAGCTCACGCATAGACGGCTCACAAAGTTCACAAAAAGAACTTTAAGCGATAACGGGCTAGACCGAGCCCTTCTACTCGTTTCGAAGGGTAACTCACGGGTACGATCAAGTCAGTTTGTTTGGCCGGTTCTCACGAATTAACATCCAGCTTTTCTGTGAAAACAAATCCAACTTGAATTCCCGATCATTGCTTTAGATTAGATTGGGTAAATCTGATTGGCACAATCATAAGCGATGTAAAATAAGCTGTCAACGTTTTTATTAAAATATGCTCATAATTATCTTAATTTAACAAAGTAATAAATGCATCAGGCCTGAGGTCAGTGGGGATTTATTAGATTTTGAAATTATGGCCATAAAAACCACCCTTAGCCATAATATGCTATCCTGATAGCACTAGTTTGAATCCATCTCGAAAGGTTAATCCATGAAACCCGAAAGCAAATTAAAACTAACCTATTCAGCATTATTAATCGCCATCATTGAAGGGATTACTTATATCCATTGGCCCCTCATCGGTGGCATCGCCAACCGCTTAGGCTTGCCATACTGGCCCATGACAGGACTTTTCATTCTCTGCATGATTATTTATGGCGTTTGTGCGCCAGCCTTTCGCACCGATCGAATCATGCTACGTTTGCAGACCATACTTGGTTATACGATGTTCGCCGTCTTTATCTCACAGATTTTTTTCTAAATTTGTCATAAAAATGTAAATTGCCTGTTATCGCAGCTTCACATTCTCTCGGTAGACTTAGAATGATTAAAAATTATCTACAGGGAGAGAATTATGATTACAGCGTATGTCGATTTTTGGAAGCGTTACTTTGATTTTAAGGGTAAATCGTCTCGTAGCGATTTCTGGTGGGTGTTCTTGGTTAACACCGTGCTTGTGATTGCTTGGGTAGCTATTTCGATTGCTACAAAAGCAAATGTTGTGTTTTATGACGTGACGCAGCATAAAGCAGTATCGGGTGTGACAGGTTTTGCACTGTATTTTGACTACTTTTGGGTTGGCATCGGCTTTATCTATTACTTGGCTTCCCTAATCCCTAACTGGTCACTAAGCTTCCGTCGTTATCGTGATACGAATATGAATATCTGGGCAGCAGTAATTTTGCTAGTTTTCCCAATTGTAGTTGGTGGACTAGGTTACCTCGGTATTACGAACACAATTTTGACTATCGTCAATTGGCTTGTTCAACTTGTTGCCTTCGTCGTCACATTATTGCCATCAAACATTATGGGCGATGACGACGAATACTAATCGCCAACCCATTTTTCGCCAGACCGACCGCGTGTCGGTCTTTTTTTATGAAAAAATTCCGGATGTGAAGATTTTATTATTTACATGTGAAAAATTAACGGTATTATAAATATTGGTACATATAAGTTAAAAATGTTTCGTTATATGAGGAAACATTTGTCATTTCACTGTTGATTTAAAGGAGAGAGATTGTGAAAGCAGATAAGCAAGGAATCGTTGCCTTAGCAGGCGTGATTGCGTTTTTTGTAGTTGTTATTGGTGTCTTTGTGGCCGGAAGTGTCCAAAAGACCAGCGCTGGTAACTCAAAGAGCGGTTCAGACTCAAGCTACACCACCAAGACCTTGACCGCACAAACCCTATCAATCACTGGTAAGGTCGGCGCTGCTAACAGCCAAGATGTTAACAAGCCTGACGGTGATCTTGTTAAATTGGCCGTTAAGAACGGTGACCAAGTTAAGATGGGCGACATTTTGATGACGACCAACGATAACGGTACGCAAAACGTTGCTACGGCACCTTTTGATGGCACTGTCGTTGTATCCGGTGGCAGCAACCCAACCGTAACGGTTAACTCAAACGACCACGTGGTTAACGCTTCCGTTTCTGAATTTGATTACGACAAGGTTCACGTTGCTGACGATGTTAAGGTAACGACCTTGGCTGGTGACCAAACCAAGCAATACCAAATCACCTCATTGGCTCAAGACCCATCCGACAGCAAGTCATCACAGTATCCTTTGACTATTAATGTTGGTCGCGACTTCCGTAACGGTCAGTCAGTGAAGATCAATTTGCACGTTACTCGTGTAGCTGTTCCTAAGTCAGCTATCGTTGGTGACCACGTATTCGTAGTTCGCGACGGTAGGGCTTACAAGAAGCACGTTGAATTCTACACGCAAGACGGCAAGGTATTGGTAACTGATGGCGTTTCCGCTGGTGATAAGATCGTGACAAACCCTGGCAAGAAGCTAAGCGAAGGGACAAAAATTGGGTAAACGCTTATGATCCACTTGGAAAATATCAATAAGTACTATCGGCAGGGGAAGGAACGCTTCCACGCCTTGCACGATATGAACTTAGATGTCGACCAGGGCGAGTTTGTGGCCATCATGGGGCAGTCCGGTTCTGGTAAGTCGACCTTCATCAACATCATCGGTTTCCTCGATGAAGAATTTGAAGGAACTTACATTTTCGATGGGATTAACATTGGAAAAACCACGCGCGCCCAGCACGCTAAAATTCGTAACCAAAATGTCGGCTTTGTCTTTCAAAATTTCAAGTTGATTAACAATGAAACCGTGGCGCAAAACGTCATGGTTCCTTTGCTATATGCTGGCTTAACTAACACGGAGGCCCGTCATAAGGCCGAAGAGGTCCTTGGCGAAGTCGGTCTGCAAGGGTATGGTGACCAGCTGCCCAAGAATCTATCCGGAGGCCAGCAACAGCGTGTTTCCATCGCCCGGGCCTTGGTGACTCGGCCTAAGTTTTTGATCGCTGATGAACCAACTGGGGCCTTGGATTCAAGGACTTCAGAAGAAATCATGCAGCTTTTCCGTGACTTGAACAAGCACGGTATGACCATCGTCATGGTGACCCACGATCCCAAGGTGGGCCACGAAACGAACCGCATCATCCACATCATGGATGGGCGCATCGTTTCCGATAACCCAGTCGATCACGAAAATGGCGCGGTGCAAGGCACCGAAGAGCCTTCGACCTTGTCAAAGAGCGAGAGTACGAGCTCGACCAGCCAAGTGACTAGCGAAGCGGAGATCCAACCGGTTGAAGATTCTAAGAGTGCGCTTTCTGAGGTACCAGCATCGACCTCGGCTGTTTCGCAGTCGATGGCCTCTGAAACTGCTGAATCTGAAGCTTCCGAATCCGAAACGCTGGAATCCCTTTCAACGACTTTGAAGTCTGAATCCGAATCCTTGGTTCGGGTTGGTTTTGAAGCCGCTGTTTCAGAAGAAGTGCCCCGGATGAGTTTCAAGGAATCCCAGGCGAAATTGCTTGCTGACCTCGACCAATCAACGTCGGAGTCGATTGCAGCCAGTGTGCAGAGCCAAACCAATTCCGCTATGCTAGCGGCTGCTCGTGCTTTTTCAACTAGTGAAGAAGTTCAGCAAAGTAAGGCTAGCGAAGCCGAAGTAAATCAAAAGGCTGACGCTGCATCCGAAACGCCAGCTAGTCCGAACCGCCACCGTACGGCAGCCGAAGCCGCCCTGGCAGAGCAAGCAGCGCAGAAGGAGGAGACCGATGCGTAATGGTGAATTAATCCGTACGGCACTACAATCTTTGCGTTCCAACCGGAAGCGTTCCTTCCTAACTATGATTGGTATTATCATTGGGATTGCCTCTGTGATTGCCATCTTGGCGCTTGGAAAGGGTGTTAAGGTTAAAATTTTGTCCTCCTTGCAAGCCAACCAAGCCGGTGAACAGACCGCGCTTTTGACTTACAAGCCGGATGACAATACGGATATGGAACCCGGTTTGAACCAGGACGATGTCGAAATGGTTCGCAACGCCGGCTTTAAGGATGTCCGCAACGTTTATATCAAGCAGGAAACGGAAGATACCAACATCCCCGTCAACGTGCTGGGTTATGATCACCCCTTGCGAACCACGATGCAGTCATCTGCGCCAGATGTTGATGTCGTGGCGGGTCACAAGTGGACCAGCTCCGATAACCAACAGGGCAACCAAGTGGCCATGATTTCTGAAAGTCAGGCCAAGCGTTTCTTCAATAGCACCAGCGACGCCGTTAAGGGTGCGGTAACAATTAACAACGCCTCTTATACGATTGTTGGGGTTTATAAGTCCAATCCGGATAACATCGACGTGCCAGAATTGTACGTGCCCAAGAAGACCTACTTCCGGGGCCAATCTTCTGAAACGGGAAACACCCTAGCAGTCGTTGTTGCCAAGGGCGGTAACGTTTCCAAGGTCGGAAAAGAAGTGCAGTCCCTCTTGCATCAAAAGGGTACTCACTATGATGAAGGATACTACTCCTTTACCGACATGGCTCAAATGCTCGAAGGAATTTCCGCCGTTATTGATTCCTTGACCTACTTCATTGTTTTGATTGGTTCAATTTCCCTTGTGATTGCCGGCATTGGCGTGATGAACATGATGTACATCTCGGTTTCCGAGCGTACGCAGGAAATTGGAATCCGTTTGGCAGTGGGGGCTACGTCGAGGCAAATTATGTGGCAGTTCTTGCTGGAAGCCGTGGCTTTGACGCTGACGGGTGGCCTAATTGGCTTTGTTCTGGGAGCGGTGCTAGCCATTGTAATTTCCCAGTTCTTGCCCTTTAACGCCATCGTTACTTTCGGCCACTTCTTGCTGGCCTTTGGCGTTTCAACGGCCGTCGGTATCATCTTCGGCCTCTTGCCAGCGCGACAGGCCGCTAATAAGAACTTGATTGATATCCTGCGCTGATTTGTTACACTGAAAGTAACGAGTCATTCAAGGAGTCACGATGTTTAAAGCTTACGGAAATTTTTGGAAACAGTATTTTGATTTCAAAGGCCGCACCAGCCGCAAAGGCTATTGGTGGGTTGTCTTGGCCAACGCTTTAATCAGTCTCTTCTTTTATGTCTGCCTCTTGATGGCAATGGGCCAGATGTTGGCTTCTAACGTCGATGCAACGCCGGGTGGCAAGTTTCCGGGGATGATTATTTGCATGTTGTCGATTTTAGGCTTGATTGGTCTATATCACCTTGCCATCATCATTCCTAGCTTGGCCATTTCGGTCCGCCGTTATCGCGATGCCGGCCTCAACCCTTGGTGGGTCTGGCTTTTGCCGCTGTCTGGCTTAGCCATTGTCGCCGCAGCGATGACACAAACTTTCAGTACGCAGTTGGGTTCACTCTTGCTGGCTTTCTATATCGTCAGCGTCGTGATGTCCCTTGCCAACTTAGTCATCTGCGCTCTACCCAGTGACTACATCGTCAAAAATAAGTAATTTAAATGAAACGTCCGCTTGGACGTTTTTTTAATGCTCTTAAAAATTTGCTATACTTTGATAGTATGCAAAAGGAGAAAAGAATGTTATTAAAAGTGAAGCAGGTGGGGATTTTTGTTGGAATGCTCATCTTGTATCTAATTGCCAGTGGCCTGATTGAAAATTCGGTTATCTTTCATGGCTGGTTGCGCTATGTCCTACTGGCAGTGGGGATTGTTGGTTCGATTGGCGTAGCTTATTTCTTGGCAAAGCTTATTAAGCGAGCTGAACCAGAATTTAGCATCTTACCCATTAATTTTAAAAATTGGCGTCGCTTTGTTTGGCTTTTGCTCATCTGGATTGGAAGTTTGTTTGTCATGGGGACGTGGAAATCCGTCGGTGATAAACTTATCGGCGTTTCGATTGAAAGTACGAGCACTAACCAAGAGTTAATTAGCAAGACATTCTCTTATTCTGGATTCTATTCGGTAATAGCAATGGCTATTACCCTTGTTTTAGTTGCCCCAATCATTGAAGAGCTACTTTTTCGTGGTTTATTCCTCGCTTATTTTGATTCTAAGAAGCACTGGTGGATCGGCGTTGTAACATCCGGGTTGCTATTTGGATTGGCCCACATTGTTTCCTCCGGAGTGCGTCTAGCAAGCCTTGTTGACTGGATTATGTATGCTATTTTGGGTGGAGCATTGGCGTTTGTTTATAAAAGGACACGTCATATTAGCAATGATATTTTGATACATATGATGCAGAACTCAATTGCGACACTCAGCTTGTTAATAACATTTTTACAACACTAAGGAGCTAACATGAATCAGTCATATAACGCCTTTCAAAAATTTGGGCTCTTCCTAACTCGGGCACTTGTCTTCTTCGGGTTTGTCCTTTGGTACATGTTAGCTTCGAGCTTTTTGCAATTGGCGATGATGGGCTACGGTGGAACCCTACGTTCCTCACTTGCCTTTGTTATGTCGCTTTTGCTATTTTGGGCCCTCCTGCGTCAGATTGTTAAATCAATCCGTAAGGTGAAAAAAGATTTCGAATTTAAGTGGCCAAATTTTGCGAATCGGAAAAAGGCATTGTGGATTGGCCTTTTACTGATTTTGATGCTTGTCTTGCAAATGGTATGGGGAGTCGTTAAGACCCACATTGGTGGCACTGAAACAACGGCTAACGAAGTGACTTTGAATAAATTAACCAGTGCAAACGGTATTTATTCTCAAGCCTTGATGTTTTTGCTGGCCGTAGTTATTGGACCTGTCGTTGAAGAATTGATCTTCCGTGGCTTGTTCTTAGCCTATTTTGACCGTTTTAAAGCTTTCTGGGTTGGACCAATTCTTTCCGGTTGCTTCTTCGGTCTCATGCACATCATCAATGAAAAATCTCTTTATCATGCTTTGATCGATATTCCTAGCTATATCATGATGGGAATTATCTTGGCCTACGTCTATAAGAAATCAAACAAGATTTCAAACAGTATTACTTTGCATGCTGGGAACAATCTGGTAGCTCAGATTCTCAGTTGGATTGCACATATCGGATAATCCTTAAAGGAAAAATCATGAACAATACTACTAAAAACGAAGGTAATCTCTTCGTTCAAATCTTAATTTTTATCGCTTACTTGCTTTGGTATTTGGTTATCTTTGCCGTTTTTCAAGCCTCGGTTTTGTCTGGGTTGGAAGTCGGTAAGGCCGTTACTGCCTTAGTGATCAGCGCGGCGCTTACCTGGTGGTTTTCCTATCAAATTACGAAAAGTATTCGTAAGGTTCAACCGGACTTTCAATTCAAGTTTAATAACTTGTTGAACGGGCGCAATTTGCTGATGTTGTTGGTGATTTTGATTGCGATGAACGCCGTCAACATTGGAATAACTTTGGCGGAAAACCATATCTTGGGCTTGGCTTCGACTGGTACGACCAGTAACCAGGCATTCTTGGATTATTTGTCGAGCGCACAGGGGATGCAGTCTTTGGTCCTAAGTACGATTTTCTACGTATTACTTGCGCCGGTTGCCGAAGAATTGCTTTATCGTGGTCTCTTCTTGGCCTACTTTGACCGCTTCAATGCCTTCTGGATTGGGCCTGTGCTTTCGGCGCTAATCTTCACCTTTGGACACTGGACTAACAGCAGTTCCGTTTTGAAAATGTTTTTGGATGCAGGAACGTATTTGGTCATGGGGCTGGTTCTTGCCTTTCTTTACAAGAAGACGGGCAAGCTTTCCAATAGTGTTGCCGTGCACGGCGTGAACAATCTCCTGTCGCAAGTCTTTAGTCACATGCTTTAATGCTTAGCCAAAAATCCACCTAGGGGAGAGAATGATGGATAAATCGGATAATCTACTGCACAGACCGGGCCTCTTGCTACAAAGAATCATTATTTTTTTGGTTTTCTTCATCATCGGACCCTTTGCCGCTTCACTAATCGACGAACCATTTTATAATCCGGAAATCGGCATGTCTGACCTAGTCGTTAGCGTTGCTTACGGGATTATTATCTATGTCGGCTTCATTGCCTTTATTCTGTACTTCATTCGGCAGGTGAATCCGGACCTCCAGTTCAAATTCATTAACTTCCGTAACTGGCGCAAAGCGATTTGGATTGTAGTCGTTTATCTTGCTAGTTCAATTCTAGGAACGCTGTGGGACCTCCTCCGGCAGCTCTGTTGGCCTCAGTTCTACCATGAAACGAGTGCGAATCAGTCAATCTTGAATGAAATGACGAAAAGCAATGGTTGGATTAGCTTTGTGGCCATGTTCGTGGGTGCTTGCTTTTTGGCGCCTGTAATTGAAGAGTTGATTTTCCGTGGTCTCTTCATGACCTACTTTGATTGCTTTAAAGCCTTTTGGATTGGGCCGATTCTTTCCGGGATTGCCTTTGGCATTTATCACATGGATTTAACTCATATGACGGTGCAGGACTGGCTGGATGTTCCTACTTATGCCATTATGGGACTGGGCTTTGCCTATGTTTATAAGAGCAGTGGTCGGATCTCGAACAGTATCGCCGCGCACTCCTTTAATAATATTGTCGCTATGATATTGGGCGCAATTTCCAGCTTCAAATAATAATACGAAGCCAACGTAATTTACTCACACAAAAAGCGCTAGGAAATTTCCTAGCGCTTTTGATTTGCTATTAATTACTTAAAATCAGCATCCTTAGCCAAGTCTGAATACTTATCGATGTCGGACAAGATTGACTTCAAGTTAGCAGTGGCACCTTGAACAGCTGCAGCACCCAATGGAAGGTGGAGTGGCAAGTGATCGAAGTTGTCGGTAACTTGTTCGTAGATGGCCTTAGCAGCCTTCTTAGGATCACCGGCTTCTTTACCTTGACCCTTTTCAGTTGCTTCCATGCTTTCCTTAACCAACTTGTAGTCGTCAGGGTAAGCCGTGTTGGTCTTGTTAGATGAACGTCCTGACCAGTCGGTACGGAAGGCTGAAGGTTCAACCAACATGACTTTGATGCCGTCTTCAGCAACTTCGGCTGACAAAGTCTGGTACATACCTTCAACAGCGAACTTGGTTGCGCAGTAGAAGGAAAGTGATGGGACACCAGCCAAACCACAAACGGATGACAAGCCGATGATGACACCGCTCTTTTGCTTACGCATGATTGGCAAGACCGCTTGGGTCATGTGGGCCAAACCAAAGACGTTAACGTCAAACATGTGCTTTACATCAACATCTTGTGCTTCTTCAAAGGTTGAGAAGTAACCCAAACCGGCGTTGTTATCCAAGACGTCGATGGTACCGAACTTCTTAACTGCTTCGTTAACTGCGTTTTGAATATCGTCATCGTCAGTCGTGTCCAACTTCAACTTCAAAATCTGACCGTGATCGTATTGATCGAGGTAGTCCAATTTCTCAGTACGGCGGGCAGTCGCAACCAAGTTAACTTCTGGTGACTTGGCCAAAAGCGTTGCCAATTCCTTACCAAAACCTGATGACGTACCTGTAACTAACCATGTCTTTGCCATGTGAATGAGTCCTCCTAAATGAGTAATTTATTTTTTACACCTCTATGGTAATACAACATGTCTGTGAAGTAAACCAATTTGACATAATCGGTCTTTATCTGGCATATTCTGCACAAAAAGGGTCAGCACGGTATAATAAATCGATATGTCTTTTTTGTAACAAATGCTGTGAGACGGGGAGAGAAGTAGATGGAACTCGATAAGCCAATTATCAAGGAAACAAGCTACAACAACGATGGAGTAGACGATTTCAAATTAAACGACAGTGAAAAGGAATTGATTTTACAATACCCAACAGTTTACATCGTTAACGATAAGAAAAAAGAAACCTTTGATGTATATGTTGGCGAAACTAATAACATTAAGAATCGTACATATCAACATTTACAAGAGGACCGTGACGATTGGGAAAAGTTTAACGCTTCAAATACGGCTAAATTGATTGTGATGGGTCATTCTCATTTCAATAAATCTTTGACTCTGGATATCGAAAATAAGATGCGCCTCTATATGACGGGCGTTGGTTCAGTCAAACGCTTGAATAACCGTCGTGGAAATCCACAGGGGCACTACTATACAAGTAATGAAGTTGACCAGGTTTTCCGTTTGTTGTGGGAAAACTTGCATAATTTGAACGGTCGTCTTTTCCCAAGTCGTGCTGAAGTTGAACAGTCAGCTTTGTTTAAGTCCTCGCCATTTCATCAATTAACCGACGACCAGATTAAAAGTAAAGACTACTTAATGCTGAAAATCACCGAAGCAATGAATCGTGATAGGACAGATCAACTAATGATTGTTGAGGGTGCGGCAGGAACTGGAAAAACAGTTTTGTTGAGTTCGTTGTTTTTTGATTTGCTTGCAGATAATGCTGAAGATGATGTGGCTGTCTATCAGCATAAAAAAGTCGCACTTTTGGTTAACCATGATGAGCAAGTAAAGGTTTATAAGAGTATTGCGAATAAGCTTGGGGATGATAAAGCTGTCATCATGAAGCCAAATGAATTCATTAACAAGTACTTCGGTAGTAACGAGCAGTTTGATGCAGTAATTGTGGACGAAGGTCATTTGCTGGCGACCCGAAATGGACAAGCATTCAGTAGGGACAAAGGAAAGACACATCTCGAAGTAATTCGAAAACTTGCTCGCGTAACTGTCTTGGTTTATGATCCGCATCAAATTTTAACGACAGAACAGTATTTCCCTAAAAAGGATTTTGTAAAGTTACGGAAAGATGTAGCTGAAAAAGGTAATCTCCTAACTCTTAAACACCAGATGCGGATTTCTGCTGGTCAGCAAACTATCAATTGGCTTGATGACTTTGTTTTTAAACATCATATTAATTCTATTCCAAGTGACTCAAGTTATGATTTGCAAATTTTTGATGACCCTGAAAAGATGTATGATGCGATTAAATATCGTGCAAATCAGCCAGAAAGTGAACTATCTCGAGTATTAGCAACGTATGATTGGGAATGGAAGCCCGATGGACAAGAGTATGATGTTGCAACTGGAGACTTTAGGCAGCCTTGGAATTACTATTACACAAAGCGTAAAGATCACGTTGCTTGGGCGGAAAATCCGGAATCCATTAATGAAGTCGGTTCGACTTTTACTATTCAGGGCTTTGATTTGAATTACGCTGGTGTAATTATTGGCGAGAGTGTTCAATACCGCGATGGGAAAGTGGTCTTTAATCCAAATAATTCATTCTCAGGCAAGGCTAAACAGAAACCTGGAAAAGGCGTCTTGGAAGACGAAGATGAACGACAATCAGTTCCATTTGAAAACCTGAACAATGAGCTGAATGTTTTGCTGTCTCGAGGCGTCAATGGCTTGTATATTTATGCGGTCGATGAGGCATTGCGGGAGAAGTTGTTGGAGGCTTTTGGTAAGAACGTGTATAACTCGGGTGAGAAGGGCTAAATATTCTAAAAAATATCTCTAATTACTTGGAAAAATTATTAATTATCTGAGAGATAACGCTGAAGATGGTCAGGATAGTATCAAGGGAATTGAATAGATTTTCAGAATTTGTCTTAAGCGAAGTAGATGAACTATTTTTAAAATAGATTTTACTGTAAATGTTGGTAATTTAAATGACTGAAAAAAAGAAACAAGGTCGTCCTGCAATATATGAATCTGCTACAACAGCACAAAATGAAGCTAATAAACGTTGGGCTCAGAAAAATAAAGAACGTAAGAAATATTTGAGTTATCGAACTTATTCTCGTTCCCTTATTAAAAAGCAAGCAACTCTGGAAGATTTTAACGAGCTGGAAGAATTGATTATAAATCGTAAAGCCGAAATGGAAGTTTCCGAATAGGGAAATATGACTGCCTTACCACCTATACGTCCATTTTTCTTCGGCTAATTTGCAGAAGAAGATTGATAAGGTGGCTGGGCTTCTCGGAAGAACAGTTGAGATTAGTTTTTGATTTATCATTTATCCACGGCAAGTGCTAAACTGTTCACTAACGAGGGAAGGTGAACACCATGAATTTGAATTTAGGACAATTAATTGCGCTGTTGAAGTTTAAGGCAGCAACTTTAATCTTGTGATTAAGAGAAGGGCTCGCAGATGCGGGCTCTTTTTTGTTTGTCATTTGTGCCAAATATCCGGCGACGTGTGCCAGAACTATTTTAATATGCCCATGTTCTTGCTAATTTAGTTGTCTAAGGGAAGAATTTGAAATTGATTAAGGGGAAATTGGGTTGAAAAGTTTTGAGGATAGAAATCAGATTACATATCGTTACCTTAAGCTTTTTTATTTTATCCTGGCATTTAGTGCCTTGACATTGAATACAGTTTTTTCAAGAGATTTATTAGCTTCTGTTCTTTCATTCGTTCTTTATGCTGTTCCGATTGCTTTTTCATTTTACGATTTGTATGGACGTTGGCCGAAAGATGATAAGAACAAAATCTTTTTACAGAGATATTATGAGCGAAATTTGATTGTTTGCTTTATTTTAATTACTTTTTACATTATTTTAGCTACAATATTGATAAGCAATAAAAAAATCATTGAAAACAGAAATGTTTTAATTGAGTACAGTATAAAAACTGGTTTATATTTGGCGTTACTAATACCCTTTATTTCTAATTTAAAAGCAACCAACCTTTCGATTAAAATGACGGATGAAGCATCTGCCGGTGTTGATTATTTGAATCGTTACGTTGAACGCGAAGCAACTGACTATCGAGAAAGAGATTGGACGGAACAAGCCAATCGCCAGCTTGAGATGAAGAAGTTTGTCCAGCAACAGATGAATGGCAAGCACAGGAAAAATGGAGGACCAAAACAATGATGATACTTGGGTTGTTCTTATTAATGACTATTTCAATTTATTATGGTTATGCTGTTTACACTGCCTATTCCGTCTTTCATGAGAAGTCTCTGAAGGCAAATAATTGGCTGCTCTATTTAGTTTTTCCAATAACTATCTTGAAATACAGTATTAAGGCTTGGCTTAAGACACTGGAAGAAGTGAATTATTCAGGAAGTCCTTCCAAAAAGTTTTGCCTCTCTATTTTTAGTGGTATGGCCTACTACTACATTGCGTTACAAATTACAGCAGCCTATTTGCTAGCCTTATATACTAATAAAGATTTTGCTAACGCTGTGGCCGCCAAAAAGTCCGTTGTTCCTGAAAATGACTTAATTCAAGAATCAAATTTGGAATTTAATCCAGCTGATTATGTTCGTGTAGCTCAAGATTTTCTAAAAGGGAAAAAGTTCCACCTTGCGTGATTTCTAACTGATTACGAAGGTAGCCACTTCAATTTTAGATCCACACAAAAAGGATCCGCATAAGCGAATCCTTTTCCATTTCGTATTATGACATGACGATCAAAGACTTGATGGCCTTGCGGTCGGTCATGGCTTGGTAAGCATCGTTGATGTGATCCAAGTCAAAGCTTTGCGTGAAGACCTTACCAGGGTTGATGTCACCGTTCAAGACGGCCTGCAACAAGACACCCTTGTCATAGGTCGTGACAGAAGCTGGGCCACCGGCCAAAGCAACGTTCTTGCCGAATGGTGCTTCGACTGTGGTGTGTGGCAAACCAACGCGACCCACCGTTGCACCGGGACGGGCAACGTCGAGGGCAGTTTTAGTTGATAGTTCGGCTCCGACACATTCGAGCACGGCGTCGGCACCAGCGCCATTGGTCAATTCCATGACCTTGGCAACGCCTTCATCACCACGTTCGGCCACAACATCAGTGGCACCGAATTCGATGGCCAACTTTTGGCGGTCTTCGTGGCGGCTCATGATGATGATTTTTTTAGCACCACGCAACTTAGCAGCGATAACACCACACAAGCCGACGGCGCCGTCACCAACAACGACGACCGTGTCACCCTTGCCAACGTGGGCAGTGCGCGCAGCGTGGTAACCGGTTGGCATAACATCGGCCAAGGTTTGGAAGGACTTGATCATGCCTTCCGTATAGTCTTCCGGCTTACCCGGAATCTTGACCAAGGCCCAGTCAGCGTGCTGGAAACGAACGTATTCGCCTTGGTTATCAGCTGAGAAGTTGTCATCATGATTCAAGCAAGAACCTTCGTAACCGGCCAAACAAGCGGCACAGTGACCACAGCCGTGGGTAAATGGTGCGATGACGAAGTCGCCCTTCTTGACCGTGTTGATGGCTGAACCCGCTTCCTCAACAATTCCAATCGCTTCGTGACCAGAGTTGTGCGCACCGGGACGAGGCTTGTCGATACCCTTGTAGTTCCATAGGTCAGAACCACAGACCGAGGCACGGTAGACTTTGATGATAACGTCGTCATCCTTTTGCAACTTTGGCTTGTCGATGTCTTGAATCTCGACCAAACCGGGTTTAACTAATACAGTTTCTTTCATGAATTAAAGTCCTTTCTAAAGCTATGGGTCTACTTTACAACTTGAAGCCAGGTTTAGGTCAAGAAAAAATCGAAAATCCGCCACTTCATGCTAAAATTTAATTACTATGAAAGAAAAAGTTTACCCACTAATCGCCAAAATTTTTGACATGATTATCACCGTTCTGATGCTGGCCTTCGGCCTCATCGTGGCGGCTTATTTCGCCTTGTCGATTTATGAATTGGGCTGGGATTTGGTCCATTACTCCCACTCAATCGATCTTTCGGATGTGATTCGAACCGTCTTGACAGCATTCTTGTGCTTCGAATTTGCCGTCATTATTAAAGAATACTTCCAGTACCAGGCCAAGATTAAGTTCGAAAATTATCTCTATGTTGCCATCACGGCCATTATTCGTTCGCTCTTGGTGTATCACGATAACGCCGTCAAAACGGCCTTGCTCTGCTTGGCGATTTTGATTTTGGTCGGCGCCATCGTGGTTTATCGTCGCTTTTATGGCGAACACGATACCGACGACGAAATTGTCTAATAAAAAAGTTCCCGCATTCGGGAACTTTTTTTGTGACTTTTCTTGATGCACTTCGTAATATTTAGCGAAGGGGTGGAAAGCGGTGTGTGGTGTAAATTTGGTCAAGAATTTTATAATCCTGCATGGGGTCGTAGGGGTTATGCTGGTTGTCATTCCACAGCGTGATAACGTAGACATTTCCCAGCAACCATAAGAAGTCAGAATCGCCGGATATCTTAAAGAGGTAATTCATGCAAGAACGTTCGAATAACTTTACAAATTCGGGATCTTTCATTTGTAGGTGCAGTACGACCAAAAATTCAGTGTCCTGGATCCCAGCCAAAGTTGTGAAGGGATGCTTGGTGAATTCTTTTAAATCAGTGTGTTTAAAGAATTCCGCTAGGCCATAATGAAAAACCGCATCTAAAATATCGTACTTATCCTTAAAGTGATGGTAAAAAGTATTTCGATTAATTTCAGCTTCATCGCAAATTGACTTAACCGTTAGCTTGGAAAAGGGCGTATTGGCCAGTACCTTGGCGAAACTTTCAAGTATGTGGGATCGCATTAATTCAGCTCGTTTATTGACCATAAAGTAGACACTTCCTCAAATCTGTCGTTTTTATAGACAGTATAACATTATTAACCCTTTACCCGCGCGAGTGCTAAGTTTAAAATATTCATTATCGTATTAAATATTTAGGAGGAAAACGCCATGTTAAAGCGTTTTGGGACTTGGGTTTACAATAATAAATTCAAGACAATCTTTATCTGGCTGCTTTTGTTAGCTGGTTTTGGAACATTCGCCGGTACGATGGGTTCACATTACTCATCCAACTTGACGATTTCAGGGATTCCATCAACTGACATTCAGTCCACTTTAAAGAAGGAATTTCATCAAAACCCTAATTCGGGAACCATGAAGGTGGTTATCCAACATAAGGGTGGTCAAGGAGCCAACGAAGAAAGCGTCAAGAATGACGTCAACAAGGCCATTGATAAGATCAACAAGGATTACTCATCTGACATCAAGTCAGTGTCAAACCCTTACTCAAATGGCATTATTTCTTCTGATAAGACCACGACTTACGTGGATATTACCTTTGATAAGGAATCAACGTCCGTTTCACGCAATGCCATTGATGGCATTCAAAAGGTCTTCAACAAGGACGTTAAGAACAGCGCAACAAAGGTAGCCTACACTGGTTCTGTTCAAATTCAAAAGATTGACCTTGGTGGGGCTTCAGAATTGATTGGAATGGGCATTGCCTTCATCTTGTTGTTGGTACTCTTCCGTTCATTCGTCACAGCTGGTTTGCCAATTCTTTCGGCCATCTTTGGTTTGGGAACTGGTGTCTTGTTGATTGTTATCGGTTCAAGCTTTGTTGATATGTCTGATGTTACGCAGACTTTGGCCGTGATGTTGTCATTGGCTGTTGGTATCGACTATGCTCTGTTCATCTTGAACCGTTACAAGACTGACTTGGCTGAGACAAACGGGGACAAGGCGGAAGCCTTGGGCCGTGCGGTTAGTGAAGCTGGAAAGTCAGTTATCTTTGCCGCTACGACGGTTATCGTTGCTGTTTGTGGTTTGAGCTTGGTCGGCATCGACTTCTTGTCAAAGATGGGCTTTGCTACTGCCGTAGCCGTCTTCTTCGCTTTGATGTCAGCTTTAACCTTCTTGCCAGCCATGATTGCTTTGTCTTCAAAGTTTATCAAGCCTAACAACCGTTCAACGGATGACATGGCTAAGAACCCTGGTAAGTTGACCAAGTTGATGACTGGTCACCCATGGATCATCCTGGTTGTCTCAGTAATCTTCCTTGGCTTGGTTGCTTTGCCTGCCCAGCACATGCGTTTGGGTATGCCTTACAACGGAACCTTGCCAACTGACCGCACGGAACGTCAAGCTTATGACATGATTTCAGACAAGTTTGGTGAAGGGGTTAACTCACCATTGATTGCGGTGGTCAAGCTCGACACCAAGAAGTCCGACAACGAACAAAACTTGGCTAAGATTGCTGAACACATTAACGATTACAACGGTACTAAGCAGTTGTCACCATTGTCAGTTGACCAAGCCAAGGCTGCCGAATTGCAGCAAACCCTTGGTGCCCAAGCTAAGCAAGAAATGGCTGCTAAGGCCCAAGCAACTGGTCAAATGCCAAGTCAAGCAGACCAAGATGCTGTTGCCGCTAAGGTGAAGGCCCAAATCATGGCCCAAGCTACGAAGCCTTACATGGTTTCTTCAGATGGCAAGTATGCCATGATCGTGGTCATTCCTAAGAAGGGTTCTGAATCCGTTCAAACTGAAAACTTGGTTAACAAGATCAAGGCTTACTCAAAGACGACGGATAAGAAGTACAACGCAACCATCACCATGACTGGTGTTAACGCTGTTAACTTGGACATCACTAAGAAGTTGAACGATGCAACGCCTGTCTTTGCAGGAATCATCATCGCTTTGGCCTTCTTCCTTTTGATGGGTGTCTTCCGCTCATTCACGATTCCGTTGGTTGCCATGGCTGGTTTCGGCCTATCATTGGTTGCTTCATTTGGTTTCACTACTTTGGTTATCCAAGATGCCTTTATGAAGGATCTCTTCGGTATTTCAAAGGGTGGTCCATTGATTGCCTTCTTACCAGTTATTGCCATTGGAATTCTCTTCGGATTGGCGATGGATTACGAAGTCTTCATGGTTTCACGTGCGCGTGAAGAATACGTGAAGACCAAGGATAATGACCGTGCAATTACGGTTGCCCTTCAAGATTCTGGTCCAATTGTTGTGACTGCTGCCTTGATTATGATTGCCGTCTTCGGTTCATTTGCGCTTAACAGCAATCCAACCATCAAGTCAATGGGCTTGACCCTTGCCTTTGGAATCTTCTTTGATGCCTTCATCGTACGTCTCTTGATCGTACCGTCAATGTTGAAGATTCTTGGAAAGTGGAACTGGGTATTCCCTGGTCAAAACAAGAAATAATAAGTACGCGAAAAGCAGCCTGCGGGTTGCTTTTTTTTGTAACCTTATTGTTAAGCTGAAAAATTTTAAAAGTGATACGATGGGGGAGATTAAATCCAGGGGGACTTTATGAAGACCATTCGCGCCATTGATCGCAGTCGGCGAGCATTTCAAAAGAATTGGGTGGCTTATCTAATTCTAGTGATTGCCGTCCAAGCGATTATTAAACATATCTTTATTCCAATCTACACTTTAATTTTTGAAGGCATTATGGCCCAGTTTGGGATTAACTACTTGTCCTACAACAATCTGGGCGTGCTGTTTCACTACATGGGACTGCCGGCCCTTGAATTCTTGATACTGGGCTTGTTAATCCTGCTGACGGCCTATGCGCAGTTTGCCTTTTTGATTGTGGTCATTCATCAAATTGCGACCGGACAGCCCTTGTCAATCAAACGAGTGGGTGGCATTATCTGGCGCTCGCTACGTAGCATTTCGCTGGGATCGACCATCCTTTTTGCCGGTTATATCTTAATAATCTTGCCTCTTGTGTCACGGCTTTTTGATTCCTTGCTCTTACGTAAGTTGGTTTTGCCGGACTTTATTTTGACGGTGATTATGACCAACGGACTTTACGCACCGCTCTTTATTTTGCTAATGTTGGCGCTCTACTACGTTGGCATTCGTTCGATTCGCGTTCTGCCCTTGATGTTGACGAAGCAAATGGCCTTCCACGAAGCTTGGTCGGCCTCTTGGAAGGAAACGCAGCACAAGTTCTGGTTTTACGCTTGGCGTATTATCTTGATCGGACTGTTGACCGAGATTCTTTCCTGGCTCTTTACGACCTTAGCCGTGCTCGCTCAATCTTATTTCGACGGTCATCTAGCTAGCAATGCTGGTCTGATTACTGCTTTATCGCTAACTTCGCTGGTTCAGGTTTTGATTCTTGTCGTGGTTGATGTCGGCACTGTTCTTTTTGCCATGGTGATTCTTTTTCCAACGGAAATTCCAATCATCAAGGACAACTATGTTTTGGACTTTCCTAACCATGCCAAGCTGGGCTCCTGGGTGCCAGTCACCATTGCGGTAGTGGTGGGGCTAGTCCTCTTAGTCTTTAACATGGTTTATCTGACCGACTCCTTCTCCGGTGCCAAAAACATGACCTTGATTTCTCACCGTGGTGTCAACGGTGACAACGGGGTACAAAACACCATTCCGGTTTTGGAGAAGACGGCCAAAGACAAGCCGGACTACGTCGAAATGGACATCCGCGAAACCAAGGACCATCAGTGGGTGGTCATGCACGACAGCAACCTCAAGCACTTGACCGGGGTCAATGCGAAGCCGGAAGACCTTACTTTGGATGAACTAACTCGCTTAACGGCTCGGGAAAACGGCCACGCCGCCCCAGTGGCCTCCTTCGATGATTACTTGGCCACGGCCGAACGAATTCATCAAAAGCTTTTGGTCGAGATTAAGACATCCAAGAAGGACAGTCCCGATTACATGCAAAACTTCAACAAGAAGTACGGCAAGCGTTTGGTCAAGGATGGCTCCATGCTGCACTCGCTGGACTATCACGTCATCTCTGACATTCGCGTCATGCAGCCTAAGCTGCCAGCTTCCTTCATCCTGCCTTACACCTTGGTCTTACCGAACACGCCGGCCAATGCTTACACGCTGGAACAAAGCACTTTGAACCAGCAAATCGTCGACCGTGCCCACGAAAAGGGCCAGAAGGTCTTTGCTTGGGACATCGACGAAGAAGACCAAATGCATAGCATGATTTACCTCAACGTAGACGCCCTGATCACGGACAACCTTTCCGTCGCTAAGTCGGTGGTTTACAATGAAGATCACAACCCGTCCTATGCTAAGAAGATGAAGCAATTCTTGAACATGGATTAGCAATCAGCCTACTAAGAAAAGCCCTGCGGGGCTTTTTGCTTTTACCTGGAAAAATGCTAAGGTAATGTTATGCAAAAACGGTTAAAAATTACAATTGCAGTGATGGTGATTGGCGCCTTCATGGGTGGCTTTTCATCGACTTTGATGAACATTGCGCTGCCAAATTTGATGCGCTCCTTCCACATTTCAGTTTCTGATGCCCAGTGGATTACGACGGGCTACATGCTGATTTCGGCGCTGGTGATTCCCGCATCTTCTTACCTCATCAAAAAATACTCGATGCGAACGCTATATTTGACCTTCGCATCGATTTTTATGGCGGGTTCCATCTTGGGCTTTGTAGCGCCCAACTTCTTTTTGGTGGTTGTCGCCCGAATGATTCAAGCCGCTGGGGCAGGGGTGCTCTTTCCCTTGGTCATGGTGGCGGGGCTGCGCTATGCTGATCCACACCATCGGGGCATGGTCATGGGACTGGTCGGGATGGTCTTTAACATGGCGCCGATTATCGGGCCGACGATTTCGGGAATGCTGTTGGACTTGGCCTCTTGGCGCTATCTTTTCGCCATCCTCGTGCCCATCATTGCCCTGACCATCGTGGCCGCCATTTGGGCTGTGCCAAATGATGAACCGGAGGAAGATGCTCACTTAAACGTTACGGGCTTAAGCCTGCTTTCCTTTGCTTTGGGCACTTTGCTTTACGGTTTGTCTAATGTCGGCCAGGATGCCTTCGTTTCCTGGCAGCTCGGTGGTAGCTTGCTTGCCGGTGTGCTGGGTACCGTTCTCTTCATCCGGCATCAGCGTAAGAGCACGATTCCGGTTATCGACTTCCGGATTTTCAAGGACAAACAGTTTAACCTTGCCAATTCGATGAATTTCTTGCTGACGGCGACCATGTTTGCTAACTCCATCATGCTGACCTTGATGATTCAGCAGGTGCTGGGCTTAAAAGCTATCACAACGGCTTGGGTAATTTTGCCAGGAGCGCTTTTGACCGGCTTTTTGTCGCCGATTTCCGGTCGTTTGTATGACCACATTGATATTAAAAAATTAACGGCCATCGGGCTAACTTTGGACATTATCGGAACGATTTTGCAGGTCAACGTTAAACTTTCAGATGCTTTCTGGGTCTTACTGGCCGCGCAGTTGATTCGTCAGTTCGGGTTGGTGATGATTTTGATTCCGATTCAAACCCAGTCGGTTCGGACTTTGCCTGCCGAGCTGATTTCGGATGCGGTACCCGCTTATTCGATGTTTCGCCAAATTGCCGCTTCGCTGGGAACGGCCTTGATTGTGGGAATTATTGCTGCAGCCGCTTCGATTTTTGCTAGCAATCCAAACCATGATTTGATTGGAATTAAGTTTGGTTATGGTTTGTCGCTGTGCTGGTTGACGATTACCTTTATTTTGTCGCGTGGTTTGAATAACAAGGACGACTAGAAGGCGGAACAACTTTTCTTTTGTTGGGGGACTTGTCAAACTTACTTAATGTTGATATAATATTTAAGTTGTTTGAGACATCGGGAGTGTAGCGAAGTCTGGCTAAACGCGACGGACTGTAACTCCGTTCCTTCGGGTTCGTAGGTTCGAATCCTACCGCTCCCATCGCCGCGCAAGCGGCCAAATTCAACTGCCCCTTGGCCAAGTGGTAAGGCAGAGGTTTTTGGTACCTCCATGCGCTGGTTCGATCCCAGCAGGGGCAACTAATTAAGCAGTCTTCGGACTGCTTTTTTTGCGCAATAAAAAAGGGCACCGCGCCGCGGTGTCCTTTTATTTGATTCGTGCCTCGAATTCTTTGCCAATCGGATAAAGAATGGGGATTCGGTGTAGGCCCAGCCAGACTAAAATGTTCTTAACCAAAAACTTGTCATCTTCTAGGGTTGAAAATTGGTCGGATACAGTTTGAAATTCAGTAAAGAAGTCTTCGGCGGTTAGTTGGTAGGGATCACTACTCTTTGACAAAACAAGCTCGCAGGCGGAAATTAGTTTTTCTAAAATTCGAGGATCTTCGAAACCCATAATCCAGAGATCCAAAGTCATTGAAACTGGCAGAAAATCGTCATCAGCAATGAAAATGTCGATTTCGTGCATGGCGTTTAATAAGACTGTCTCTGCTGCGGAACGCTGGTAGTAGCGTTCAGGAATTATGTTTTTCATCAGCTCCCCCTTCAATGTGAATATTTTTAGCCACGGGATAAACTCGAGGCATGATTCGACCAATCCAAGTTAGAATATAACGGATGTCACCGCCATCCTTTTTAGGGTCGTTGAAGGTGTTGGGGTAGAGTTTGGCAAAAGCGCGATGAAAATCCATATAGGTCAAGGTTAAAGGATCTCGGCCAGAAAATACCAATTTAGTCGTTTCATGCATAAGTTTATCCTTTGCCTCCGCATCGCGAATGCCCATCTGCCAGAGGTGTAAGCTCAACGAAACTGGATTTTCGGATGAATCATTCAACTTTTCGGTCATCTCCTGCAATGATTGAAAGAGAACTTCATCGTACTTGTTCATGTTTTGATCATCAATTTTATTTTCCATATACTAATTTTCTCAAAGCTAATCGAAACTGGCAAACTAAAAAGCCCCTCATCATGAGGAGCTTTTTTCAATCAACATACTTTTCATACTGCGGTAATTCAGCGCCAGTCAATTCGACTTCCAGCACTGTACCTTCCTCGTCGTATTCTTCGGACTGGAAGGTGTGGTGGGCAGCGAGCTGGGCGACCACCTTGTTATCGGAAAATGGAATCCGGAGCTTGACCAGTTGAAGGTCCGGGAAGATGGCCTTCTTAATTAAATCAAGCAAGTCATCCTGCGACTTTTCGTCCTTAGCCGAAATCGTCAAGGCCCCTTGGCCGTCGACGGTTGGGTAAGGGACTTCAGCCAAGTCAGCCTTGTTGTAAACCGTAATCATTGGACGATCCTTGATGCCGATTTTGGCTAAGGTTTCCTCGGTCGTTTCCATCATCTTCTTGTAATTGGGGTCGGAAATATCAACAACCTGCAAAAGCAAGTCGGCTGAACCAGCTTCCGCCAAAGTTGACTGGAAGGCCGCCACCAAATCGTGGGGCAACTTGGAAACGAAACCAACCGTATCCGACAGCAAAAACTGCTTCTTGTCGGGCAGCGTCAATTGTCGAACCGTCGTGTTCAAGGTGGCGAAGAGCATGTTCTTTTCGAAAACTTGCTTGCTGTCGTCTTCCTTTGCGCCGACGCCAAAGCGAGCGAGCAAACGGTTCATAATCGTTGACTTACCAGCGTTAGTGTAGCCAACGAGGGCGACACTGGGCATTCCTGACCCTTCCCGCTGAGCGGAACGGGTCTTGGCACCGGCTTGAATATCAGCTAATTCATGGCGAATGTGTACCATTTCGTTGGTGATGCGGCGACGGGACTGTTCAAGCTTGGTTTCACCAGCACCACGCGAGGTAAAGCCACCGCCACCGGCACCGGTTTGCTGATCCAAGCTAACGGACATGGAAGTCCGCAAGCGAGGCAACTGATACTGCAAGCGCGCTAATTGCACCTGCAACTTGGCCTGTTTCGTCTGAGCACGCTGCGCAAAGATATCCAAAATCAAACCAGTGCGGTCCACAACTGTGGCGTCAGTCCGGGCTTCTAGATTGCGAATCTGAGAAGGGGAGAGTTCGTCGTTGGTGACGATGAGGTCAACTTCGTAGGTTTTGACCGCGGCGGCCAATTCTTCAACCTTACCCTTACCGAAATAGGTACCGGGGTCCGGCCGGTCAGTTTTTTGCGTGAAGCTTTCACGCGGATCTAAGTTGTTGGCGCGGGCTAGTTCGGCTAGCTCGGTCATTTCATAATCTAAGTCGCCGTGATCCTTATAGGCCAAGCCGGCCAAAATCACGGGACGTAATTTTTCTTCTGTCATCTTTAATCAAAGACCTTTTCATCGTTATTAAATTCAACAATCTTAGCAGCATCTGAATTGACGTCTAAGTCGATGCGAGTCACCGCCCCGTTTTTAATTGATTCCTGGCTGAGTTCGGGGCGTCCCAAGAGGGTCGCAATCCCGCGAATGGTGGTACCGTGGGAAACAATCAAAACTTTGTCACCGTCTTGATGGCGCTTGCGGATATCGGCAAAGCCACGCTCAATGCGGCTTTGCCAGTCAGCATAGGATTCCGCCAGCTTGTAAGGGTCGTGGTCATGAAAGAGGTCCATCAAGCCCGGCATGCCTAGTTCTTGAACCATGCTGTTGTACGAAGGATAGTTTTCCTCGGTAAAGCCGTTTAAGTAGGTAATCGACATTTGCGAATCCATGCCCTCGAAGGTCCCGAAGTTTTCTTCACGAAAGTCGGGGAGTTGCACCGGCTTTTTAGGCGAATCGGCCTGGTTTTGGCTGAGGGCATACTGTGCCGTGTGGATGGCGCGGGTCAAGTCCGATGAGTAAGCACCGGCGAAGTGAACCTTAGCTAAGCGCTGACCTGCTTTTTTACCGTCCTGGATTCCTTTTTCAGTTAGCGGCGCGTCGGAAAAGCCTTGGAGGCGACGCAGCAAGTTGAAGTAAGTTTCGCCGTGGCGAACGAGATAAATTTGAATGGCCATGTAAACGTCCTTTGCGATTAGTTTCTTCCTATAGTTTAACATTGACGGCCAGGCTGTGCTTTATATAACAACGCTGTTAAAATTTTTACAAGCAATTAACAATCCGGGTGAGAGTCTATCTTTCAAATCGGGCCTTTGATAAGCTAAAGGTCATAAAGTTGAGGTAATCTTGATGAAAACGATTTGGAAGAATAATTTTGATAAGTTCTTGAATAATGCGGATAATGGCGTCCGCTTCATGCGAACCGTACTGGTCCTCTTTGCGGCACTTGTACTGGTGAATTTGCCTATGTGGACGCACGGCTACAGTTTTCCCTTAGAAACTTACGTGAACTTCGGTCGGGCTGTTTATGGCGAACAGTCAGTCGCTTATTATTCCGCAGGGCCTGCTTTCTGGGGAACCATCACGATGGTAGCGACTTTCTTCATCGCCTTTTTGTACATTAATTTGGTTCGCCGTCGGGCCAATCAAGTTGGCATGGGAAAGGTTACGCGGATGATAATGTCCGTTTGCATCGCCCTAAGTTTGCTTACTTATCTAGGTCTGGCAGACGGTCTTTTGAGCCTGGCGCTATTCGTACAAATTTTTTACCTTGTCCAACTAGCTTGGCAGCACAAATAAAAAGGCCGCAATTGGCGGTCTTTTTGCATTTTATAGGCGCCAGCGTTAGGCTAAAAGCAAGTTATCGAGGAGGTTTGCATGTCCGAAAAAATCGACAAGATTGAGGTGCGCGGCGGTCGCGTCCACAACCTCAAAAACATTGATATTGATATTCCTTTAAATAAGTTTGTGGCTATCTCGGGGCCCTCTGGTTCCGGAAAGTCTTCTTTGGCGATGGGGATTCTATACGCTGAGGGTTCCCGCCGCTATTTGGAGGCCTTGTCAACTTATACCCGTCGTCGGATCGGGCAAAATACCCGAGCTGACGTCCGCGAAGTGAAGCACATTCCCTCAGCCATTGCCTTACGGCAGCGTCCCGGTGTGCCATCGGAACGGTCAACCGTGGGCTCCATGTCTGAAATTTTCAACGTCGTTCGTTTGATCTTTTCACGACTGGGTTCGCCGGTCTGTCCGAACGGCCATCGCGTGGCGCCCTCACTCGCCATCGCCCAGGCCTTTGACCGACCTGCCAGCGATGATGGCCATCAGTGGGACATCCAGTGTCCAACCTGTGGGGTTTCCTTTTCTGTGCCGGAAGCCGAAGATTTTGCCTTTAACGGGAACGGTGCCTGTCCTGAATGTCATGGGACCGGTGAAGTTCGTTCCATCGATGACAGCAAAATCATCAAGGATGAAAATCTTACTATTGATGAAGGCGCAGTGGCTTCCTGGCGTTTGCCAGGTCGTTCCTTCATGGCTACCATTGCTCGTTCGCGGGGCGTGCGCACCGATGTGCCTTTCAAGGACCTATCGGATAAGGAGAAGGACTTCGTTTTACATGGTGAAAAGAAGCGTTACGTCGTGGATTTGAACACCTCGACTGGTCGTGTTTACCACAACGATAACTCCCTCTATGAAAACGCCTACGATGCCATTTATGACTCGTTGAAAACCGTTCACTCCGAGCGCTCGGTTAAGCAGCTGAATCGTTTCTTTCATTTTTCAACCTGCCCACTCTGCCATGGTTCTCGCTTGAATCCTAAGCTGTTACAGCAAACGGTAGCGGGCAAAAACATTGCGCAAGTCGCTGACTTACATTTGGGCGAATTAGCCGACTGGCGCGAGGCGACGCTCAAGTCCTTGCCTGCTAATATGCAGAAGATGGCTAAGATTATTTTCGACGAGCTGACCAATAACTTGCGTCCGCTCCTCGAACTTGGTTTGGACTATCTTGCTCTGTCTCGTGCTGGAAACAGCCTTTCAACAGGAGAGCTGCAACGAATTCAACTGGCTAAGACGCTGCGTACCGAGACAACCGGCGTCCTCTATGTCTTGGACGAGCCTTCGATTGGTTTGCACCCTGATAACGTGGCCGGCTTGATTAACGTTTTCCGAGAGTTGATTGAACAAGGAAACTCCTTGGTCGTGGTTGATCACAACGTTGATTTGATTGCCGCAGCGGATTGGATTATCGAAGTCGGTCCTGGCTCAGGGGTAAAGGGCGGTGAAATCATCGCTCAAGGCACGCCGGCTGAGCTTTCAAAGGACAAAAAGTCCCTTATTGGGCCATATCTGAACGGCACCGCCCAGATTATGCAAAAGAAGGTTGAGCCGACTGATCCGGCAGACACCACACAAACTAAGTTTGAAGTGAAGGGACTCTACAACCTCAAGGACGTTAAGGTTTCCTTACCAGAACACGAAATGACTGCCGTCACTGGTTTTTCCGGAGCTGGAAAGTCATCCTTGATTCTGGATTCGCTGGTGCCGGCCATTTCTGATAAGGGACAGGGTGAAAGCTTGCCCCAGCAGGTTAAGAGTCTTGAAACGAACTTGAATTCAGTAGTAGCCGTCGATGCCAAGCCGGTCGGGAAAAACACCCGTTCTTCGGTGGCGACTTACACCTCCATCATGGATAATCTTCGCCACCTCTTTGCCGGGCTACCCGAAGCTAAGGCTAAAGGCTACGGCTTGGCTGCCTTTTCTTATAATAGTAAGGAGGGGGCTTGCCCGAACTGTGGTGGTCTAGGGGTAGTTTCCTTAGACGTGCAGTACCTCGCCGACGTGGAAGAAATCTGTCCCGTTTGTCAGGGAAATCGTTTTAAGCCTGAAATCTCTCAGATTAAGTGGGGGGGCCGTTCAATCGTTGACCTCTTAAACCTTTCGGTTGCTGAAGCGCGTTCCGTTTTCAAGGAAGTGCCTAAGATTGAAAAGCAACTCAATCTGCTGGCTGAAATTGGCTTGGATTACTTGCATCTGGGCCAAAGTACACCGTCTTTGTCGGGTGGTGAAGCCCAGCGCCTCAAATTGGTTAAGCACTTGAACAAGTCTCAGAAAAAGACTCTCTTCGTCTTCGATGAACCTTCAATTGGCTTGCATCCCCGCGATGTTTGGACCTTGTTGGGTGTCTTCAACCGCTTGAAAGCTAAGGGGGCTACCATCGTCATCATCACCCACGATTTGGACTTGATGACCAACGCCGACTATCTTCTCGACCTTGGCCCCCGCGGTGGTTCTGCCGGTGGCCGAATCATGGCCGCCGGTCCCGTTGCAAAAGAAGTTCGCAGTGGCCACAGCTTGACCCTCGATTACCTCAAGCGCCACTTTGAAAAGTTCCACATCGCCTTTTAGAGCAAATAAAAAGCATCCCAAACGGGATGCTTTTTTTGATGATTATTTATCTTCGGACTTGTCTGACTTATTGTCGTCCTTGTCCTTGCCTGACTTCTTGTCATCGTCTTCATCGGCTTCTTCACTATCAAAGACACCGTTGCCGTCCGTATCCTGGGCGGGCTTTGGCAATTCCTTAACAGCGAATTCAGGGATGAAGGCGTTGTCGTAATCCAAGGCGGTGATTTGGAAGTTGGCGATTTGCATGCTGTCGCCAGCACGGAAATCAGGATCCTTCTTCAAAACGTAACCCGTCAAAGTAACGGCGTCGTCTTCGTCCAATTCCTTAACGCTAATACCGAAGTAACGCTGGAAGTCGTACAAAGTTGTCTTTCCAGAAACCTTGAAACGATGGTCACCCAGCTTTTCGATGTAGGCATCGGATTCATCATCCATTTCATCGCGGACAGAACCGAAGAGCTCTTCGTAGATATCCTTGTCGGTGATGATTCCGGCAGTTCCACCATATTCGTCGACTACAACGGCGATAGGGGAGCGCTTCATGATCATTTCGTCCATGACCGAGTGCAAATCCATGTTTTCAGGAACGGCGGGGATGTCACGCATGATGCGGGCAACCGATTCCTTGCCTGAAATACGGGCCTGGCGAACCAAGTCATAGTTGAAGACGTAACCCAAAACCTTATCCTTATCATTGTCAGCAACAACTGGGAAACGGGAATGCCGCTTCTTCAAGTACAAATCCACCCCTTGGTTGATTGAATCCGTAACATCAATGACGTCCATTGATGTACGGTCAATCATGATGTCCGCCGCAACCTTATCATTCATTTCAAAGGCACGTTGCATGAAGGTCAAATCTTCGTCGTCCAACTCACCAGCCGCTGCGGCGTGCTTGGACAAAGAAAGGATTTCAGTCTGTGAATAGATATCCTGATCGTTATCGACCGTAAAGCCAAGCAAGCGCGTTACGCCGTTTGACAAGTGATCCAAAATCCAAATCAATGGGAACAGGGTCAAGTGGAAGAAGCGGACCGGCTTAACAATAAGAAGCAAAACCTTAACGGGTTCTTCAATGGCGATGTTCTTAGGAACCAAATCAGTGAAGACGGCGTGAATAACCGTAAAGATGACAATGGCGGCCACAGAAGCAACTGGGTGAGCCATATCGGCAGGCAACAAGTGACTGCTTAAGATAATGTCAGCCACAGATTCTTCACCAAGCCAACCTAAGATCAGCGAAGTCAATGTAATTCCAACTTGAGCCGTTGAAAGATATTCAGTCAGGTGTTCCACCATGTGGATGGCTTGGCTGATGTTCTTTGAAGGCTTTGGACGGTCGTCCTGTAATGCTCGTAAGGCAGACAAACGTACCTTAACAAGAGAATACTCCGTTAGCGTAAACAGAATGGCCAATAACAAAATAAAGATGATAACAACAAATGTGGTTATCGAAGGACCGGTATCCAAAGTTTCTTACCTCGTTTCAGAATAAAATCAATAATGCCTCTATTATAGCAAATTTTAAGAGGACTGTTCGCTGTGAAAGTAGACAGTTGAATTCTCTTTGTACAATATTCACAATGACAAAAGCTAATTTAAACAATCCCAAGAGGATTTTCTAAAAAAATGAGGGCTTTTTGAGCGAATAAAATTGCATAAAATCAGGCCTCACATTCTTAAATTTCACAAAGTATTTTTTTTCGAAGCATCTTGCCCAGTAGTTCGGTTTTAACCGAACATTTGTTTTTGTGAGGACAAATATTGACCTTGAAGATTTACCTGAAAAGGCTAAACTGATAGTTGTCTTCACGAAAAAAATATAGAGAATATAAAGAAGGAGGCCAACTATGGCAGAAGTAAAGGTCTACACTAAAAATAACTGCGTACAATGCAAGATGACCAAGAAGTTCCTCGATCAAGCAGGAATTGGTTACGAAGAATTCAACATTGAAGAAGAACCACAATACGCACAAGAATTGAAGGATGCAGGTTTCCGCCAAGCCCCTGTCGTTATGGTACCCGGAATGGATTCATTTTCTGGATTCCGTCCGGATCAATTGAAGCAAATTAGCCAGATTACCGCTTAAGCTCTTTTTTTGTTGCTTAAATTTAGAAATGGAGAAGTGAATGTCGTTAAAAGATATCGATATTAACGAAGTGACCTACTTCGACTTGAATAACGAAGTTAATATCCCCAAGGACAACCAAATCCAATTGAGCAAGGACCAAGAAGCTTTGGCCGCTTTCATGAAGGAGAATGTTGAACCAAACGTTAAGCGTTTCCCATCATTAAAGGAACGTTTCGAATGGTTGTTTGAAAATAACTTCTTGGAACGCGACTTCATCGAAAAGTATGATCTTGCCTTCATTGAAAAGCTTTACGCTTTCTTGGAAAAGCAGGATTTCCACTTTGGATCCTTCATGTCGGCCTTTAAGTTTTATAACCAGTACGCTTTGAAAACCAACGATGGTGCCTACTATGTTGAAACTTATTTGGACCGTGTAGCGGCCAACGCGCTCTTCTTTGCTGCTGGTAACGAAGACTTGGCCATGTCCTTGGCTGACGAAATGATTCACCAACGTTATCAGCCGGCAACGCCATCATTCTTGAATGCTGGCCGTGCCCGTCGTGGTGAATTGGTTTCATGTTTTGTTTTGGAAACCACTGATGATATGAACTCGATTGGTCGTATCGTTAACTCCGCTTTGCAGCTTTCAAAGATGGGTGGGGGAGTTGGTATCAACTTGTCCAACCTACGTGAATCCGGTGCGCCCGTGATGGGCATAGCTAATTCTGCTGGGGGCGTTGTGCCCGTGATGAAGTTGTTGGAAGATTCTTTCACTTTTTCATCTCAAGTTGGGGCTCGTCAGGGTGCCGGCGTGGTTTACCTCTCGGTTTTCCATCCCGACATCATGTCTTTCCTTGCTACAAAGAAGGAAAACGCCGATGAAAAGGTCCGTGTTAAGACCCTGTCCCTTGGCTTGACCGTTCCGGACAAGTTCTACGAATTGGCTAAGAACAACGAGCAGTTGGCCCTCTTTAGCCCAGCTGACGTTCAGCGTGTTTACGGCGTGCCATTCAACTACGTTGATATCACGGCGGAATACGACAAGATGGTCGCTAACCCTGAAATTACAAAGCATTACGTGCCTGCCCGTAACTTGGAAGAAGAAATTTCAAAGTTGCAGCAAGAATCAGGTTATCCATACATCATTAACTTGGATACGGTTAACCGTGCCAATGCCACGGATGGCAAGGTGGTTTCATCAAACCTTTGTTCTGAAATTTTGCAGGCTGAAACGACGTCAACGCTTAACGATGAACAGATTTACACCAAGTTGGGTGAAGATATTTCATGTAACTTGGGTTCCATCAACATCGTCAACATGATGAAGACGCCGGACTTCGGTGCCTCTGTTGAAACGATGATTCGTGCCTTGACCTTCGTTTCCGATACGTCAAACTTGAACGTGGTTCCACCCGTTGAACACGGCAACAAGCTTAACCATGCCGTTGGTTTGGGAGCGATGGGCTTGGCTGCCTTCTTCGCGCAAAACCAGATGTACTATGGTGATGAAGAAGCCCTTGATTTCACCAATGTTTTCTTCATGACCTTGAATTTCTATTCAATCAAAGCTTCAATGCACATTGCTAAGGAACGCAAGGAAACTTTCCATAACTTTGAAAAGTCCGCCTATGCCGATGGTTCTTACTTCAACAAGTACCTGGAAGAAAACTGGCAGCCGAAGACTGATAAGGTTGCTGAGCTCTTTAAGGGCTTGGCTGTTCCAACGAAGGAAGACTGGAAGGAATTGCGTGCCGACGTGCAAGAGTACGGTATGTACAATGCTTACCGCCACGCCGTTGCCCCAACCGGTTCAATTTCTTACGTGAATAACACGACAGCTTCCTTGTTGCCAATCGTTAACCGCGTTGAAGAGCGCTCTGAAGGAATGATTGGAAAGGTTTATTACCCAGCCCCTGGATTGTCAAACGAAACCATGCCATACTTTAAGTCAGCTTATGACACGGATATGCGCAAGGTGATTGACGTTTACGCGACTGCTCAGCAGCACGTCGACCAGGGAATGTCCTTGACGCTCTTCATGCGTTCGACGTTGCCAGAAGGCATGTACGAATGGAAGAACGGCCGTACGAACAAGATGACGACGCGTGATCTTTCCATCTTGCGTAACTACGCCTTTAAGCAGGGCATCAAGTCCTTGTACTACATTCGTACCTTCACCGATGATAACCAAGAATCTGGTGTCAACGAATGTGAGTCTTGCTCAATTTAATTTAATGGTGGCTTTCGCCGCCGTACATAAGTAAACTTGAAAGGAGAAAAGGATGAGCCAGGTTAACGTTCTGTATACCTCAACCGAAGGCAATACAGAAGCATTTATCGACAAGCTGGCTCTGGAAGCCGAAAAGGCGGGCGATGATTTTCATCCACGAGCAATTGGGGATGAAACGGAAGTTGCAGTTGAAAAGCAGCCCTATGTCGCCCTTGTGCCCACCTATTTAACTGGTGGCACTGGAACTGGTCCGGAAGTGACCGAGATTTTCACCAACGCCCTTGGCGAATATATCGAAGAAGGCAACAATCAGCGCTATCTGCGCGGTGTTATCGGTTCGGGTAACCGCAACTTCAACGATCAGTACATTTTAACGGCCAAACGTTACGCTAAGAAGTTTAACGTGCCCTTAATCGACCATTACGAATTACGCGGTAGCAAGTTTGATGCCGCTCGTATTTACCCAAAAATCAAAGCAGCATTGGAGAGCAAACATGGAGCATAGAAAAAACGGCGCCTACATCGCCATTAATTGGAACCACATCGAAGACGAATTGGATAAGGCAACTTGGGAAAAGTTGACCCAGCAGTTCTGGTTGGACACGCGTATTCCAATTTCAAATGACTTGCGTAACTGGCGTCACGACCTGTCACAAGAAGAACGCGACTTGGTTAACTATGTTTTTGCTGGCTTGACTACGCTGGATACTTTGCAGTCACAAGATGGAATGGCTTCTTTGCGAGCCGATGCTATCAACCAAAAGGAAGAAGCCGTCTTGAACAACATCCAGTTCATGGAATCAGTTCATGCTAAGTCTTATTCTTCAATCTTTGAAACTTTGAACGACAAGGCCACCATTGATCAGGTTTTCGATTGGGCCGATACCAACGAATTTTTGCAGTACAAGGCGAACAAGATTGATGACATTTACTTGAATGGTACGCCTTTGCAAAAGAAGATTGCTTCTGTTTTTTTGGAATCCTTCCTCTTTTATTCTGGATTCTACACGCCACTTTACTATTTGGGCCACAACCGTATGTTGAACGTTGCCGAAGTCATCAAGTTGATTTTGCGTGATGAATCCGTTCACGGGACTTACATTGGCTACAAGTTCCAAATTGGCTTTAAGAAGTTGAGCGCCGACGAACAGGCTGAATTGCAGTCCTGGATGTATGATTTGCTCTACGACCTGTACGAAAACGAAATGAAGTACACGGCCTTGCTATACGACGGACTAGGCTGGACTGATGATGTCGCTTCCTTCTTGCGCTACAATGCCAACAAGGCCTTGATGAACATGGGACAGGATCCATTGTTCCCCGATACTGCCGAAGATGTTAACCCGGTCGTTATGAACGGAATTTCAACTTCAACGGCTAACCACGACTTCTTCTCAGGAGTCGGAAACGGTTATCTGCTTGGTGAAGTTGAAGCCATGGACACTTCCGATTACGATATTTAAGCACAAAAAAAGCGTTGAGCTCTTAGCTCAACGCTTTTTATTTAACGATTAAATTTCATCGCGGGCGAATAACTTGAAGTTCTTCTTCAAGTAACGGGCATAGCCTGGATAAAGACCAGCACACATGATAACCCATGCGTAGGCGAATAGGAAGCCACCAATCGTGTCAGTCAAGAAGTGGGCTGA
Organism: Eupransor demetentiae; assembly: GCF_963930865.1. Lineage (NCBI taxonomy): Bacteria > Bacillati > Bacillota > Bacilli > Lactobacillales > Lactobacillaceae > Eupransor > Eupransor demetentiae. The sequence goes on from NZ_CAWVOH010000003.1 coordinate 83,263, forward strand.
CAAGTACATACGAGATAGCATCAACATGCCACCAATCGTAAGCAAGAGCCACTTGACGATGATACGCGTTACGGCTGAGTTAATGTTGGGCGTCACCAAGATAAACATGATGAAGACAACCACGAAGAAGCCGAAGACGTGTTGGCTGGGGAAGGAAGGACCATTATCAGTCAAGAGATGACCGAGTGGACGTTCGCGATGCACGACGGCTTTAATGATACTTGTAGCAATATCACCAAACCCAAGTGTTAGAAGCGTCCAGAGGGCGGGGATCTTCAAATCTGCAAAGAAGAGAACGACGGCTAATAAGAAGACATAAATGATATCCATTGCCGGTGCTCCTAAGAAGGTCGCAATTGCCATGACAATGTCACCGTAAGGCGTTTGCACACCAGCCCAGAACTGACGAACAGTCTCATCGATTTGAGAAGGAAAAGCAAAGTTGGTACCAACGAGGACTGCAAGAATCACCGCCGCGATGATGGCGAGGATTGCCCGGCGTTTTTGTTGAGGCATTACTGCAATAATCATAAATTTGATTTCTCCAAGACTAAAGTTACTTATGTTAACAGTATAACTGTCACAAGCGGGCTAGACAAGGACAAAAGGAGTGAGCTGGCATAAATTGCTCGTAAAAATAAAAAAACCAGCAATTAAGCTAGCTTCTTACTTGATAACAGGGATTTCCTTGTTCTTACCCTTGGCCCATTGCTGCAAAAGTGCAATGTTTTCTTGACGCTTCTTCTTCTTGGCGTCATGACCAACCTTACGGGCACGAGCAAATGAATTAAGCGGTGTCTTTTCAGCCATAATCGTACTCCTTATATTTAAAGTTCTTTTCAATACAAAAGTAAATTATACTTTAAAGGTAGCGTGAATTCAAGTGTTATAATATCGCTATGGAAGAATGGACTGACAAAGAAATTCAGGGCTTTCGTAAAGCCCTTTTAGATTGGTATGATCAAGAGGGCCGCCACGACCTTCCTTGGCGGAAAAAACGCGATGCCTACGGTACTTTGGTGTCAGAATTGATGCTGCAGCAAACGCGCGTGGATACCGTTGTTGATTACTACAATCGTTTTATGGAAGCTTTGCCAACGGTGGAAGCTTTGGCGGCCGCGCCAGAAGACCAGGTTTTGAAACTGTGGGAAGGACTGGGCTACTATTCACGAGCTCGCAACTTACAGAAGGCGGCCAAGTACGTTGTCAACGACTTGCACGGTAACTGGCCTCAGTCTTCCGATGACTTGGCGGAGTTGCCAGGCGTGGGTCCTTACACGGCAGCCGCGATTGCTTCCATGGCCTTTGGCGAAGTTGTGCCTGCACTGGACGGCAACATGTACCGTGTCTTTTCTCGTTTGCTTGAAATTGATGCCGATATTGCTCAGCCCAAGAGTCGCAAGATTTTTTATCAAGCGGTCGCACCAATCGTTGATCCTGAACAGCCAGGCGACTTTAACCAAGCCATTATGGATTTGGGTTCTTCTTATATGAAGACAAAGAATCCGGATACCCTACACTCGCCCGTTAAAGAGTACAATGCCGCCTATCGTGACGGGATTGAAGAGCAGTTCCCGGTTAAAAGCAAGAAGGCCAAGCCGGTTAAAGTTTTGTACCAAGCCCAGGTCACTCGCCGGGGCGAGAAGCTTCTTTTTGAAAAGCGACCAGCAGAGGGCTTGCTCGCCAACTTCTGGACTTTTCCGCTTAAGGAAATCAATTCGGTCGAAGATCTGGCTGGCGAACAACTACATATTAAACCCGTTGTCCACGTATTTTCCCACCGTCGTTGGGAAATTTGGTTAACGGCCATTGACCAAGCCGAACCCAAGGAAAATCAACGCTTTTTCAGTCCGGAAGAGTGGCAGGCTCTTTCCTTGCCCAAGGTTCAGCACAAATTAATTGATAAACTACATGAGGTTGACGATGTTTCCGAACACTAATTTAAAAAAATTATTTTATTGGACGATTGAATTGCTGGCGCTAGCCGTCTTGCTCTTCATCGCTAGCCGCCTCGACTTTTTGATGCGGCCCATTTCGCTCTTTATTGGAACGGTTTTCATGCCGCTTTTGATTTCAGGCTTCTTGTACTACGCCTTGAAGCCAATTTTGAAGTTGGTCGAGCGCATTAAAATCAAGGACTGGCAGTTGCCCCGTCCTTGGGCGGTGATCATTACTTTTGTTTTCTTCCTATTAGTGGTGGTGGGCGCCGTCATGATTTTCGTGCCGATTATCCTAAATGAAATTACGAATTTGATTAAAGCCGTGCCAAGTTTGGTTAATCATGCCCGAACTTGGACGACGGAGATTATTAATTCCCGTTGGTTTGAACGCTTGAACATTTCGGTTTCAAGTTCTGATGTGCAGCGCAATGTTTCCAAATACGCTTCATCCTTTGTTTCGATTACTGCCGGTACTTTGAAGACGGTGCTTTCAACCGCTACGACGGTCACCATCAACATCTTCACGATTCCCATTATCTTGTTCTATATGTTGAACGATTCAAACCGCATGGTGCCGGCCTTGCAGAAGCTTTTCCCAGCACAGCGTAACGAACAAGTTGCGGACTTGGCCGGTCAGATGGACCGCACCATCGAGCGTTACATCTCAGGCCAAGCCGTTCAAATGCTCTTCGTTGGTTTTTCCATGAGTATTGGTTACGGTTTGGTCGGTTTGCCTTATATTTGGTTGCTCGGTTTCATCGCTGGGGTGGCCAACATCGTTCCTTACGTGGGACCTTGGATTGGTGTTATCCCGGCCTTGATTGTGGCTGCGACGATGTCTTGGAAACAAGTGGTCTTCGTTTTGATTATCATGGCAATCGTCCAGCAAGTGGTCGGTTCGATTATCTATCCTAAGATGATTGGAAACGCCTTGAAGATTCATCCTTTGACGATTATGTTGCTTTTGCTAGGGGCCGGAAATATCTGGGGAATCCTGGGTATGATTCTGATTGTGCCGGTTTATGCCATTGCGCGAACTGTCTTGCTTTACATCTTGGCTATGCGCCGGGTAAATATCATCAAAAAAAGCGAATAAATTTCTTGACGTGTCTGCTGAATTTAGGTAATATTAAATGGTTGTTTCACGCCCTGCGGGTGTGGCGGAACTGGCAGACGCGCTGGATTTAGGTTCCAGTGGAGTAATCCGTGCAGGTTCGATTCCTGTCACCCGTATCCCAACAAATTTTTTGAATTTGTTGTTGAAGTACCTAATATTACTTGGTATAATATTTGAGTGCTTCAGATATGCCGACTTAGCTCAGTTGATAGAGCACCTCACTAGTAATGAGGGGGTCGCCGGTTTGAGTCCGGCAGTCGGCACTAGCAAAACCATCGATTATTCGATGGTTTTTTCTTTACCTAAAAAGGAGTAGCCCATGAATCCAGAGAAAAAAGAATTCGAAGTCTATGAAAGCGTCCTTTTCGCCAGCTTTTTAACCATGGCTGCCGGTGGTTTGGATGCTTATTCCTACTTGCTACATCACCAGGTTTTCTCAGGGCTACAGACGGGGAACTTGATTTTGTTTGGTCTGCACTTAGGTAAGGGCGATTGGCTGGGCTCTTTCCAGTACTTCTTGTCCCTGCTAGCCTTCATCATTGCTACCATGATTGTGCGTTGGGCACAGCACCATAACAAAGCCGTGGATCGCCAAACTGCTTTTGGCAAACGTTTGATTTTGATTGCTGAAATTACTTTGATTGCTTTGGCGGGGATCTTTACTTTACTGACGGAGAGCTTTTGGCCGACCATCTTGCTTTCGATGGCCGCCGCTGCCGAGTTACAAGAATTCCGCAAATTAAAAGGCGGTCCCTTCACGCCACTCATGATGACGGGAAATGTTCGCAAGATTTCGGAGGGGATGTACGACTGGTTCACGCTCAAGGATCGTACGGCACGCCGCCATGTTTTTGAAACGATCGCCATTGTGGGCGGCTTCTTCTTCGGCGCCTTCCTTGCAGGTTTGGCCGTTCGTTTCTTTGGTAATTGGTCGATTCTGGTGCCGATTTTGAGTTTAGTTTTGGCGCTGCTAGTTGATTTGGGTCATCGTTCAAATTGAAGATTTAATTAATTGCTAGTTAGTTCGATGTATAGGGAGCATGAATGGATTCAAAGACTAAAAAAGGCTTACTAATCGCGATTAGTGGGGCTGCTTGTTGGGGTGCTTCAGGTACCGTAGCAGAATATCTTTTTGCAGCAACTAAGATTCAGCCGATGTGGTTAGTAACGGTTCGCCTACTTGTGGCCGGCCTACTGCTGTTGCTTTTGGCTAAGTTACGTAAAATTGATGTTTTCGCTGTTTGGCGGCGACCTAGGTCTGCTGTCCAATTGTTACTTTTTGCACTCTTAGGAATGCTGCCATCCCAGTCCGCCTATTTTATGGCAGTCAAGACTGGAAATGCTCCAACTGCGACGGTGATTCAGTTTTTGGGCCCGATTTTTATTATTTTATATTTGAGTGTATCTCGGAAAGTTGTTCCAACTAAGCCCGATGCGTTGTCTGTTGGACTTGCGGTTTTGGGAACATTTTTCCTGGTAACCGGCGGACATTTAGACAAATTAGCGCTTTCTTCTAGCGCAATTTTATGGGGTGTTGCCGCTGGATTGGCTCAAGCAAGTTATACGTTGCTGCCTGGAAAATTGTTAAAGGATTATGATGAAATGACGATTGTGGGTTGGGGAATGTTGCTTGCAGGTATACCACTTTCAGGCAATTTAGGCTGGACAGCGCTCCCTCAATTTAACGTAAGCAGTTATCTTGGAATTGCTTTCATTATTATTTTTGGGACCATGGTTGCTTATTTCTTTTATCTATTGAGTCTGCGTTACCTGAAACCAAGCACGACGGGGATGCTCAGCTCTTTTGAACCTTTGACGGCAACTTTTCTATCGGTCTTATTTCTTGGCGTAACGTTTAACTGGGTTCAGGCGCTTGGAATCGGTCTGATTATCTCAACGGTTTTTATTTCATCAAGAACTTCAAAATAAAAAGACGACCCCGCAAGGTCGTCTTTTTATATAGTGCAGCCGGCGGGAGTCGAACCCGCACGTCCTAAAGCGGACACAGGATCCTTAATCCTGCGCGTCTGCCAATTCCGCCACGGCTGCATCTGATAACTCCTAAAATCTTACCCGGCTTGACCCTATTTGTCAAGCAGACTTAGGCAGTCAAAAGGCGAATTTTTTGATAAAATAGAGCTGATTGGAGATTTCAGATGAAGTTATTTAAATGGCGTCGCAGGGAAGAAAATGCCCAGAGCGACGAAGTTCAAGAACAAGTAGATTTTTTGCAGACAGAAAACGACACTTTGCTTGATCAGGTGGAGAGTTTGAAGTTAGACGTATCCGAGTTGACCGCTGAGAACCAGCGCCTTTTGGACCGCCTCAACCGTAGTAAGTTCCAGCGTAGTATCATCAAGACTGTTGGTGGTTTTCTAGCCTTGGTGCTGTCCTATATTTTGCTGATTTTGGTGCATGAAAATCCAAATCACATCGTTTGGCTGCTCCTAATCGAAGCAATCTTTATCTTTTTGATGTTGCGAGGTGATGAAAAATGAGTCAGTCATTTCACCGCGTACCCTTTGTTCTCGCCAACTGGAAGATTAACAAGCTCCAGGGCGAAGTGAAGGATTTCATCGAAAAAGTAAACGACAAAGTACCAGCTGCTGACGTGGTTGAAACGGGGATTGCGGCCCAGGATATTTTCTTGGCCGACATGATTCGTGAAACGGCGCAAAGTCCTGTTCAGGTTGTTGCTGAAAACGTTCACTGGGAAGATTCAGGAGCCTTTACGGGTGAAACTTCACCCCGTGCTTTGGCCGACATCGGCGTGAACTATGTTTTGATTGGTCATTTTGAGCGGCGTAAGTTCTTCAACGAAACGGATTCAACTGTTAACTTGAAGGTTACGGCGGCTCTGCGCAATGGCCTAAAGCCCATCATCGACATTGATGAAGATATGTCAGCTTACGCCCAATTCATGGATGCCGAGCCAGCGGTCGCACAGGTTGCTGCGGCCCTTGCCGGCGTTTCGGTTGACCAAATTCGTAACATTACGATTGCCTATGAACCAACCTGGGCCATCGGATCAGGCGAAGCTGCTTCGGCTGAGCAAGCCCAAAAGGCTGCCCACCTAATCCGCCAAACTTTGGCCCACTTGTATTCGCCATCGATTTCGGAAAAGGTCCGAATTTTATACGGTGGTTCGGTCAACCCGGATAATGCCAGTGAAATCATGAGCCAACCTGATATTGACGGTGTCTTGGTTGGAAAAGCAGCCTTGGATCCAGATCAATTTTTGAAATTAGCCCAGATTGCAAAGGGTTAAAAGACTTGTTAGCTCGGCATTTTGCCGGGCTTTTTTATTACTTAAATGATTGTTTATATTTTAACGTTTGAGTGTTACAATGACTTTGGATTTGTTTTTACAACCAACAATTAAAAGGAGAACAAAAAAACATGTCTTTAATTTCTGATATTGTTGCACGCGAAGTCCTTGACTCACGTGGAAACCCAACTGTCGAAGCCGAAGTTATCACCGAAGTAGGTGGTTTCGGTCGTGGTATCGTGCCATCAGGTGCTTCAACCGGTGAACACGAAGCGGTTGAATTGCGTGACGGCGACAAGTCACGTTACATGGGTAAGGGCGTTACTAAGGCCGTTGCCAACGTTAACGATGCAATCGCCAAGGCTTTGGTTGGTAAGTTTGATGTAACTGACCAACGTGCCATTGACCAAGCTATGATCGATCTTGACGGAACTCCTAACAAGGGTAAGTTGGGTGCCAACGCTATCTTGGCCGTTTCAATCGCTGCTGCACGTGCCGCAGCTGACGAATTGGGTATGCCTTTGTTCTCATACATTGGTGGTATGAACTCATACGTTTTGCCAACCCCTATGATGAACGTTATCAACGGTGGTGCTCACTCAGATAACAAGGTTGACTTCCAAGAATTCATGATTATGCCTATCGGTGCTCCTTCAATGAAGGAAGCTGTCCGTTACGGTTCAGAAACTTTCCACCACTTGAAGAAGTTGTTGGAAGCTGACGGTAAGGCAACTTCAGTTGGTGACGAAGGTGGATTTGCTCCTGACTTTGCCAACAACGAAGAACCATTGCAGTACTTGATTAAGGCCATCGAAGCCGCTGGTTACAAGCCAGGTAAGGACATCGCCATTGCGATGGACTGTGCTTCATCAGAACTTTGGGATGCCGACAAGAAGAAGTACGTTTTGCGTTGGTCTACTAAGGAAGAACTTTCAACTGCAGAATTCGTTAAGTACCTTGAAGACTTGGTTGACCGTTACCCAATCATTTCTATCGAAGATCCTATCGATGAAAACAACTGGGACGACTGGGCTTCAATCACTAAGGAACTTGGCAAGAAGGTTCAATTGGTTGGTGACGACTTCTTCGTTACGAACACTGAATACTTGGCTAAGGGAATCCGCATGGGTGCCGCTAACTCAATCTTGATCAAGGTTAACCAGATCGGTACTATGTCAGAAACCATGGATGCCATTGAAATGGCTAAGGAAGCTGGCTACACTGCTATCGTTTCTCACCGTTCAGGTGAAACGGAAGACACTACCATCGCTGACTTGGTTGTTGCTACTAACGCTGGCCAAATCAAGACTGGTTCAATGTCACGTGGAGAACGTACTGCAAAGTACAACCAATTGATGCGTATCGAAGAATTGCTCGGAAGCACTGCCAAGTACAAGGGTGTTCACTCATTCTACAACTTGTCAGCTGATGCTCGTGAAGCAATCATGGACAAGTAATTCTTATTTAAAAAGCGCCTGCGGGTGCTTTTTTTATTTGGATTTCGTATTATCTAAAAAAGGGACCTGCGTCCCATGAAATGGAGATGATACTGATGGTAAAACGCTGTAATTGGGCGCAAGCTAGTCTAAATGATGAAGACATGTTGGCCTACCACGACAAGCAATGGGGGAAGGCCCATCATGATGAGCAGCAGCTGTTTGAATTACTCTGCATGGAGATTTTCCAAGCGGGCTTGTCCTGGAAAACGGTTTTGCATAAGCAGGCTGCTTTTGAGGAGGCCTTTCATCATTTCGATTTAGCTTTTCTGGCCCAGCAGGGGGATGCCTTTGTGGCGGAATTGATGGCCAATCCAGCAATTATCCGCAACCGAATGAAGATCCAAGCCTGTCTGAAGAATGCGCGGTTATTGGTCGAATGGCATGCCCAAGGCCGGCAGTTAAATGATTTTCTCTGGTCCTTTACTGATGGCGAAATTCAAAGTCAGGTGAACTTGCCGGGTGAAACGCTACCGGCTAAAAGCGAATTATCGGAGCGTGTTACGAAGGGCTTTAAGCAAGCTGGCTTTTCCTTTATCGGGCCCGTTATCATGCAGTCCTATTTGGAAGCGACCGGTGTTTTGAATAATCATCAGGTTGACTGTGATTTTAAGTAAAGAAAAAAGCAAGCACATCATGTGCTTGCTTTTTTAGTGCGCGATCCGGGAGTCGAACCCGGATTGCAAGAACCGGAATCTTGCGTGCTATCCATTACACCAACCGCGCGAACTATTACATTGTATCCTATTTAACAGGGATTTCCAAGTAAGTCGGGTCGCCGATGGCAAAGGATAAGTTGTCCGAAAAATGGTTTCTAAGTTCGGCTTCGAAGTCCTTAATTTTTTCATCTTGGACGGCAACAATTTGGTGTACCTCAGTGTCAAATTGGGTGTCCAGAATATGATAGTCATGACTCTTTAGCCAGTAAGTCAGGGCGTCATTGTTCTTGTAATCAATATTGATGGTGACCTTGGTTTGAAAAAGACGTTCCACCATGCCGATGGCTTCCAAACCTTGGGCAGTTGTGCCAGCATAAGCGCGAATTAAGCCACCGGCACCGAGCTTGATACCACCAAAGTAACGCGTAATCACGGCTGCCACATTGCGGACGTGGTTTTTTTGTAGGACTTCAAGCATGGGGACGCCGGCCGTTCCAGAAGGTTCGCCGTTGTCGCTGTATCGCTTGATTTCGTCGTTAGGCCCGATGACATAGGCAAAGACATTGTGGGTGGCTTTGTAGTGCTTTTTGCTGATTTCTTCGACAAAGGCCTGCGCCTCTTCCTCGTTGTTCACTCGAGCGAAGTTTACGATAAAGTCCGATTTCTTAATAGTTTGTTCCCAAAGAGCCCTTTGGGGAGCGATTGTGAAAAAACGTTCCATGCTTCGTATTATAGCATGATGGCAAATGAAGAATGGTACGGCCGCCGCTTGGTGGTCCCAAAAATTGATTATGAAGCGACAATGGGGGAGGCAAGCGAAGCCATCGTCAAGGGCAATTGCACGCGCTGTGGCCAAAAGAATTTATTTGATCTGCCACGTGGCGAGCAGTACTGCCGTGCTTGTTTGAACTTGGGACGGGTGTCGACGCTAGATTATCTGGTGTCGCAGCCAGAAAGACATGCATTTGTTGGGCAAGCGCTGTTGACTTGGCAAGGACAGCTCACTGAACAGCAGACGGCGGTGAGCCAGGAATTAATAGCATCTTTAGAGGCTGGGCGTGATCACCTTGTGTGGGCCGTCACCGGTGCGGGTAAAACCGAAATGCTCTTTCCTCTTATTTTAAAGGCTTTGCAGAGCAGGAGGAGGGTCGCTTTGGTTTCCCCGCGTTTGGATGTGATTAATGAATTGGCCCCGCGAATAAAGGCCGCTTTTGAAGCGACCGATTTAATTGTTTTGCATGGGCAAACGGAGGAGCCCTATCGCTACACGCAGCTTGTTTTAGCAACGACCCATCAGTTGTTGCGCTTTTACCAGGCCTTTGACCTGATTATTGTTGATGAGGTGGATGCTTTTCCTTTCCGTGGTGATCCGACCTTGGCTTACGCTCTCCAAAATGCTCGTTTGTCCGACGGTACGGTGGTCTACCTGACGGCTACGCCCACGCCAGACTTACTAAGGCAGCACAAGCGAGGGCAACTGGCCTGTTCCTATTTGCCCTTACGCTTTCACCAACATTTGCTACCGGAGTTAAAAATAAAACGTGTTGGCAATTGGCGCAAAGGGGCGCCGGGGCACTTGCTGAAGTGTTTGCGGGAATTTCAGCAGCAACAGCAGCGTTTTTTGATTTTTGTGCCTAAGATTACTGATTTAGCGTTGGTTCAAAAATATTTGGCTGACTTTCCCGCCATGGTGGGGACAACGGTCTACGCTGCTGACCCGGACCGCATTGAAAAGGTGACCAAGATGCGCAATGGCGAGTATCAGTACCTGATCACCACCACAATCCTTGAACGTGGGGTGACTTTGCCTGGCATTGACGTCCTGATTTTAGGTGCTGATGACCCGGTTTTTTCAGCGAATGCTTTAGTGCAAATGGCTGGAAGAGTGGGTCGCAAGGCTAACCGCCCTGATGGCTTGGTGCAGGCCTATTGCCAGCAGATGACCTGGCCGGTTTGGCAAGCACGCAAGCAAATTCAGGATATGAATCGACGTGGTCAAAAACTAAAGGGGGAAGAATGAAGTGTTTACTTTGCAATCAGTATCAGCCAGCTGGGCAAAATATTTTTCAATTGTTGGGCATACTAGAACGGTCAGAATTTCTCTGTGAAAATTGCCAAGCTTCTTTTGAAGCTATCGAGTCAGGCTACTGTGATGGCTGTGGCCGTGCAGAGCCCGACCAAGTCATCTGCAGCGACTGTCAACGTTGGCGAGCTAAGGGGATGAAGCTATTGCAGCATCGTGCCTTGTACCGTTATCAGACGGGGATGCAAGATTACATGCAAGCCTACAAATTTCAGGGGGATTATGAACTGCGCAAGGTTTTTCAAAAGCAGATGAAAGGGTTCATTCGAAAACAGCAATACGATTTATTACTACCAATTCCAATCGCCGAAAAGACTTGGAAATGCAGAGGCTTCAATCAAGTGGAGGGGATGCTTGAGGGCCAAAAATATGCGCTCTTATTAGCCGTTGCCCAAGCCGAAAAAATTTCCCAATCGTTACATAATCGTCAGGATCGTATCAAACAGGCCCAGCCCTTTTTACTGAAGAATCCTGAGCAGGTTGCCGGCAAAAGAATCCTATTAGTCGATGATGTTTACACGACGGGACGAACCTTGTATCATGCTGCTGATTTGTGCTGGCAGGCCGGCGCCAAATCGGTGCGGTCAATTTCGCTAGCCCGCTAAATCCTGTGATAAACTAAAAGAAATCACTCTTGAAAGCAGGCCACCATGTCCCCTTTATTTATGATCGTCCTTACCATTCTTTCGATTTACTATACTTTTTACCTCATGCGTCCACTTAATTTCGCCAAAATTATGCCTTACACGCCCCGACAAGCAGCCATGCTAAAAGTGGTCCTGGCAACGGTGATTGGTTTCACCTTTTCGTCCTGCCTAATCACCATCGTGGGCTGGGCTATTCAGTTGCCGGGCAGCATTTTAAAGTCCTAAGCTCGGACCTGTCTAATCCAGACAAATGTGATATAATCTAAGAGATTATGTAAGTCTTTTTACTACTATTTAGAGCAGACTTAACTACTGTAATTGTTGGAGAAATAAGCATGGCAAAAGATATCGGAATTGATTTAGGAACTGCCAACGTTTTGATTTACGTTGAAGGGGAAGGGATTGTTTTAAACGAGCCATCAGTTGTGGCCATTGACGACAAGACTGACCGTGTTCTTGCAGTTGGTTCGGAAGCCTACCGGATGGTTGGGCGTACCCCAGGTAACATCCGGGCCGTTCGTCCTTTGAAGGACGGGGTTATCTCAGATTTTGATGTAACGGAAGCAATGTTGACCTACTTTGTGAACAAGCTTAACGTTAAGGGCTTCATGTCAAAGCCTAACATCATGATTTGTGCGCCAACCAACATTACTGAAATTGAACGTAAGGCAATCATTCAAGCCGCTGAAAAGGCTGGTGGAGCCAAGGTTTACCTGGATTACGAACCAAAGGTTGCTGCCATTGGAGCTGGTTTGGACATCTTCAAGCCGGTTGGTTCAATGGTGATTGATATCGGTGGTGGAACCTCTGATATCGCCATCCTTTCATTGGGTGACATCGTTGTTTCAGAATCAATCCGGATTGCCGGTGACCGTATGAACGTTGACATCGTCAACTACTTGAAGCGTCGCCACAACTTGGTTGTTGGAGAACGTTCAGCCGAAACGATTAAGATTGAAATTGGTTCAGCGTTGCAAAGCGACGATCCACAGACGATGGAAGTTCGTGGTCGTGATAACTTTGATGGTATGCCTGAAACGGTTACGATTAACGCCAACGAAATTGAAGAAGCCTTGCATGAGACTTTGGAACAAATCGTGGATGCCGCTCACTCTGCTTTGTCAAAGTTGCCGCCTGAACTAGCAGCTGACATCATTGACCGTGGGATTATGTTGACCGGTGGTGGTGCTCTCTTGACTGGTATGGACCGTCTTTTGGCCCAACATCTTGAAGTGCCTGTCTTTGTTGCCGAAGCACCTTTGAACAACGTTGCCAAGGGTACTGGTGCTTTGTTGGAACACATGATGACAAAGCCAAAGCGATAAGGTGGCCCCATGAGCAAAAAGAGTCAGAGCTATCAAGTTAAATTGAATCCCCAAGAAGATTTGGTTGAAGTTTTAATCAATGACGAATTGATTGGAACCATCCAAGAAGAAGCGGGATTATACAGTGGCTTAATTGGTGACCAAAGTGTTATCAATTCGGCTAAGTCAGTTGATGAAGCGCTACAGGCAATTTTGGCAAGTTTTAATTTATACCATTAATGGTCCAACGCTAAAAGAATCCTTTGCGTAAGCAAGGGATTTTTGTACATAATGCTAAATTTTTGATGAACAGGTGAAAAACATGCAACAGTCAGCCCATCGTTCGAGTCGATCTTCCGCATCTGAACTAGATTGGGGAATCATTCTAATTTTAATTCTCTTCTTGCTAATTGGCGTTTCTTCGCTATACCTAGCAATTGTTAATGGTGGCAAGGATGCTTCACCAATTCGTGCGGTTATTATGCAGTTACTCTACTGGGCGATTGGGGTTGGAGCAATTGTCTTTATTGTTCGTTTTGATGCTTCTCAACTGTGGCGTCTGGCACCGATTGCTTATGGTGTCGGGATTTTCCTTTTGATTGCGGTGCTCTTCTTTTATAGCCGTGGAATTGCCGCTGATACCGGCGCCAAATCCTGGATGGCGATAGGGCCCGTTTCCTTACAACCGTCTGAATTAGCCAAGCCAGCCTTTATTCTGATGCTGGCCAAAACCGTAGCGACTCACAACCGTCTTTTTCCTGTTCACACGGTTCGTACGGATTGGATGCTGATTGGAAAGATGGTCGGGGTTTTCTTGCCTTATGCCATCCTCATTGCTGCCCAAAACGATTTGGGAACTTTGTTGGTTTTCATGGCCATCTTGGGCGGTGTTACCTTGGTTTCTGGAATTACTTGGCGTATTCTGGGTCCGGTTGTTATTGCCGCTGCGGCCTTCGGGTCAACCTTGATTTTCCTGGTGACTTCATCCGTTGGTCGTAATATTTTGGGTGGTATGGGCTTTCAGGCCTACCAGTTCCAGCGTATTGATGCCTGGTTGCATCCTGCTCAAGATACCTCGAACGGTGGCTACCAAATGTACCAGAATTTGAAGGCGATTGGTTCCGGCCAACTCTTTGGTTCTGGCTGGGGAAATCTGCGCGTCTTTGTGCCGGTTCGTGAATCTGATTTGATCTTCTCGGTTGTTGGAGAAAGTTTCGGCTTCATTGGTGGCGCTTTCCTCATCATTCTTTACTTTGCCTTGATTTACTTGATGATCCGGGCAACTTTTAAGGCCCGCAATGCCTTTTACGCCTATATCGCGACTGGTGTCGTGATGATGGTGCTCTTCCACGTCTTTGAAAATGTCGGCATGAGTATTGGTTTGCTGCCACTGACTGGAATTCCTTTGCCCTTTATTTCGCAGGGTGGTTCTTCTCTCTTGAGTAACATGATTGGAGTCGGTTTAATCCTTTCTATCGGTTATCAGCAGCAAAGCAACACCTTTAACGAAGCAACAGGATTCTCAATCTAATGCAGTACTTAGCGGAAATAAAAAGTAAACTCGCCGAATTGCGCGATAAGAGCCAAAAGGGTCTGATTTTCGAATCCTTGGGCGAACTGATGACGGCCATTAAGGATGACGTTTCTTATGAAAAGGCTAGTCCAGTAATCCTTCCGGATGGCGGTGCTGAGGCACTCGAAGTCATCGAAAGCTATCAGGAACAATGGTCCCATGATAAGGAGGGTCTACACCGGCATGTCATCGCTGATGAGGACCTACCCCTGTTGTTGAACCAGTTGGCCAGTCCTCAGCCTAAGTATCGTGACACTGGCGCCTTCTTCTTTTTGGGTGGTGCAGTGCAAAACGGCCATTTAACCACTGACCAAATGTCCTGGTTAACTTCTGAAATGGTGCGCGATGATCAACTGTTTGCCCATCTTTTGGAAAGCCAGAATCAGGCCGCCTATCAGCGTTCCTACTCCTTGGCTTTGTTGGCTTTGCTCTTAAACGAAAACCGGATTGCTGAGAAGCCTTTCGTTTCTAAGAAGTTACTTGATCACATTGTTGACCAAGTTGCCTTAATTGCTTTGATGGAGGCCGATACGCGTGGCTTTGTTGATCAGAAGGGCTGGGTGCATATTTTTACCCACCTTTCCAATGTTTTGAACGAGCTTTTTCACATCAATACTCTGTCCCGTGCAGACAAAATCTTTTTGATGGCCGCCTTGATGGCCAACTTCCGTTCCTTGTCAACGCCCTTGACGATGGGCGAAGTGACCCGTATCATTACCACCTTTATGGACTTGATTAAGCGGCACGACATTTATGCCGAGTACTTCCTTACCAATTTGAAGCTCTGGCGTAAAGATATTGTCAACGAACCCTTTGTCCAGACCCGGCAACGTTGGCAGCAAATGTACAATCGCATGCAGTTCTTCCACGAAATCATTGTTTGTGGAGAAAAGGAAGTGCCTGCAGCGATTATGTCCTACGTATTAACCACTAAGAATTACTTATCATAAGAATGGAAGATGTTATGACGAAAAAAAATGTAGTGCTTTTGTTTGGCGGTAATTCATCGGAACACGACGTTTCGAAGCGTTCGGCGCAGAACTTTTATGATGCTTTGGAAGCGAGCGGCAAGTACAAGACGACCGTGGTTGCCATTGCGCAAAACGGTTACTGCATTGATCCAGACCGTTCGATGAAAATCATGCAGCAAGAAGACGAGCAGCCTTTGGTTGATGCTTACATGCAAGAAATTGACCAGAATGATATTTTGGCCCCAATCGCTGCCTTGCAACGAATTCCGGCCATCGATGTTTTCTTCCCAGTTGTCCATGGAAACTTGGGTGAAGATGGTACCTTGCAAGGGCTCTTCCGCCTCTTGCAAAAGCCATTCGTGGGTGCCCCTTTGCGTGGCCACGCCATTTCCTTCGATAAGGTGTTGACCAAGGAAATTTTGACGGTTAACAATATCCGTAATACGAAGTACCGTGTTGTTCAGCAGGATGAAGCCGACGAAATTTCATGGGCCGACATCGAAGCAGAGCTTGGTTCGGTAGTCTTTGTTAAGGCGGCTAACCAGGGTTCATCCGTTGGAATTTCCCGTGCCGACAACGAAGTTGACTTCAAGGCGGCGATGGCGGATTCCTTCAAGTACGATCACAAGATTTTGATTGAAGCGGCGGTTGAAGGACCACGTGAATTGGAAGTCGGTGTGATTGGGAACCAAGAACCGCTGGTTTCAGAAATTGGAGCGCACCACGTGCCCGGCCAGGAAAATGGTACGGGTTGGTACGACTACAAGAGTAAGTTCGTCGATAATTCAGCCGTTGAATTTGAAATTCCTGCACGCTTGCCAGAAGCCGTTACGGAAGAAATCAAGGAAATGGCTTTAAAGGCCTACAAGGTTTTGAATCTTTGTGGAGAGGCCCGAATGGACTTCCTGATTGATGCTGACAACGTGCCATATTTGGGTGAACCAAACACTTTGCCTGGTTTCACCAACATGTCGCTCTTCAAGCGTCTCTGGGATTATTCCAATATTGATAATGCCAAGTTGGCGGACATGTTGGTCCAATATGGTTTGGAAGAATTCGATTACAATAATGAATTGAGTTATGCCTTTGAAGCCCTTGGCGAAGAAAAGCTAGGAACTTTCAAGTCAAACAAATAAAAAAGCAGACCGTTGCGGTCTGCTTTTTATGTTGGGTTTAACGAACAATTAAAACATCAATTTGTGCTACGCGGCTAACGTAAGAAGTAACGGAACCTTCAACAAAGCGCTCAACAGCGTTTAGGCCAGATGCGCCCATGATGATTAGGTCGGCATTCAATTCTTTTGGCAAATCGCGAGCAATTTTTGACTTGGGGGAACCAAATTCGATAGTGTAATCCACGTTTTTGACACCTGCGTCAGTAGCTTGCTTGCGATACTTTTCCATGCTTTGGCGCGCTTGATCAGCCATGGCATCCACCATGTTGTTATCAAACGAAGATACACTTTCAAAAGCCTTCGGATCAATGACGTTTGCCAAGGTGATGATGGCTTGGTCCTGACCATTTACCATTTGAATTGCACGGTTCAAGGCTGCTTCGGATTCTTTGGAGCCGTCCATGGCTACCAGAATGCGTTGGTATTGTTGCATTTCAACTTCCTCCTCTTACACCCTCAGTATACCGCAAGACTTACTTACTGACTGCACAAAAAAGCCCATCCGAAGATGGACCACGGGTCATGCCCGGAATACTTCATTGGTACCGTTAATCGTTGCGCAGATTTTCCTCGAAAATTATCGAGGTGGGTGATTCAGTTAACCGCCAGACTACCGAAAGAAAGGGCTTGTCTTTAAGATTAACTATCCTCATCCAAATAAAAGGTTGTAAGGAAAAAGCTGATGATGCAACAATGCGTATACCGAAGTAGTTCATTGCATATTGTAACGCGAATAATCTTTGAATTAAAGACTTGACAGGAATTGCCTAAATTCTATTTTAAGCCATCCTGTTGCCGTTTTTTAAGGCTGCTGTTGACTTCTTTAAGTTGCTGTTCAGCCTTTGAATTGCCCTTGGGCTGGAAGTACTGCTTCTTTTTTAGCTTGTCGGGAAGGTACTGCTGGGCAACCCAGTCATTATCGTAATCATGTGGGTAGAGATAACCGTTTCCGTGTCCCAATTTCTTGGCACCGGAATAGTGAGCGTCGCGTAAGTGGGCTGGAATGTCGATGCCGTTGCTGTGCTTAAGGTCAGCCAGCGCAGCATCCATAGCGGCATAGGCCGAGTTGGATTTTGGTGAAAGAGCCAATTCAATGACTGCGTTTGCAATTGGTATTCGCGCTTCGGGTAAACCAAGCGATTGCGCCGTTTGAATAGCCAAAATTGCTCTTTGTGCAGCAGGAGGGTTGGCCAAACCGATGTCCTCGTAGGCGATGACGGACAGGCGCCGAATCAGGATTGGTAGATCGCCCGATTCGATAATTCGGGCTGCGTAATGCAGAGCGGCATCCACATCCGAACCACGAATCGACTTTTGTAATGCCGAAATCACGTCATAATGGGCATCGCCGTCTTTATCGGCCGCCAAAGATTGTCGTTGCGTCGTTTCTTCGATGACTGGCAGGGTAATTTGAATCACACCCTCGGCATCAGGTTTAGTTGACAAGACCGCTAACTCTAGCGAGTTCAAAGCGCCACGCAAGTCGCCGTTTGTCGCGCGCGTCAATAACTGCAGTGCGTCAGGTGCCAAATTAACCTTGTAGTCACCCAAACCATTTTCCTTGTCATGCAGCGCTCGATCAATGGCCTTGGCAATATCCTCTTCGGAAAGTGAGTGGACCTGGAAAATCTGAGTACGGGAGCGAATGGCTGGCGTAACGTTGATGTAGGGATTTTCCGTCGTTGCGCCAATTAGAATAATCTGCCCAGATTCTAGCAGCGGTAAAAGAAAGTCCTGCTTAACCTTGTTTAAACGATGGATTTCATCCAATAGTAAAACAACAGTTCCCGACATCTTGGCTTCTTCAGCCACGATTTGCAGGTCCTTTTGACTATCAGTTGCCGCGTTCAAAGAACGGAAAGCATACTTGGAAGAACCCGCAATGGCCGAAGCAATCGAGGTTTTCCCTGTTCCAGGAGGGCCGTATAAAATCATGGAGGATAGACGGTGGGCCACCACCATTCGCCAAATAATTTTTTCGGGTCCGATTAGGTCCTGTTGGCCAACAATATCTTCAATTTTCTTGGGCCGCATACGAAAGGCGAGCGGCTTTTGCTGTGCCATGTTTTTTCCTTAGTTATAGTAAATTTGATCGAAATTAACCGCGTGATCAGCCGCAAGAACAACGGCGACGGGATCAGCTTGCTTGCTGACAGTTGAACTGTCAGATAAGAGCGTGAAAGGGTGATTCGTGCTCGTTGCCATCGTCAGGTAGGCAGTGAAATCATCACCGAGCAAAGCCTGGTTGATTAGCAGCTTCCCTTCGCTATTTTCTTGCATTAAGTTACGGAGCCAAGCTTGAACATTTGCATCATCGACTTGGGAAACTTTGACAGCCGCCATGACACGTTCGCGGAAGGTGCCCAGATAGCGATTCTGCTCATCTGGGTTAACTTTGGGGGCGCCACCTGTCATTTGTTCTTGCTGTAAACGTTCGTTGATGTCCATGGGCATCTCCTTTTTAATTGCTCCCTCTATTATACGTAAAAAATAGCCACAAAAAAACCACCCCGAAGAGGTGGCTTAAACCGAAAAGATTAATCTTAACGGTTGTAGAATTCGACGATAAGCGCTTCGTTAATGTCGGCATCCAATTCTTCGCGTTCAGGCAAACGAACAAGCTTACCTTCCAACTTATCAGCATCGAATTCAACGAATTGTGGACGTGACACAACTGATTCGATAGCGATTTGGATAGGAACAATGTTCTTTGACTTTTCGCGAACTGAGATAACCTGACCAGGCACTACTTCGTATGAAGGGATATCAACGCGCTTGCCATCAACCAAAATGTGGCCGTGGTTAACAAGTTGACGAGCTTGTGCACGAGTAGTTGCCAAACCGAGACGGTAAACCAATGAATCCAAACGACGTTCCAACAAGATCATGAAGTTAGTACCGTGGGTACCTTGACGGATCTTACCAGCTTTGTTGAACAAAGTGTGGAATTGACGTTCAGTCAAACCGTAAGTGAAACGCAACTTTTGCTTTTCGCGCAACTGCATTCCATATTCGGAAACCTTACCGCGACGGCCTTGGCCGTGATCTCCTGGGGCGTAGGCACGGCGAGACAATTCCTTACCGGTACCTGACAATGAAACACCTAAACGACGTGAAATACGCCATTTTGGTCCTGTATAACGTGACATGCAAAATGTCCTCCAAAATGTATTTTGCTGTACATTGAAGGGTAGGCACCAGATGCGTGCAGCGTCAAAATTTTACGTTTCTCAGGGACAGTAGCTATGCCCTTACTAACGAATCGAGACGCTGTTGACGCGCTTCTTTGCCTACTGCTACTCAATAAACAACTTCAATAAGTATACCAGCTTTTCGGTCCTTTGCCAAATTCTTAAGAAAGCGATAAAAGGGCTCTAGAACAGCTTTCAAATGAAAAAAATAGTGTATCGTTTAACTTAGAATATTAAATAAGTAGGATTGGGATAGAAATTATGTGGATTACCATCTTAATCACTGCAATTGTGGTCGTTTTCTTGGGTGGAATCGCCATTCTTGTAGTACAAAGAAGAAATTTAGCTAAGGCATCGGTCTTAGAACAACGTAAAAAAGATTTGGTCAACTTGAAAGTTCACGATCAATTGGTCGATGCCCGTAAGATGGCTTTGACTGGTAAGTCTTTGGCTGATTACCAGGACTTGGAAGGACGCTATGGTAAGATTCGTAATACTAGCTTCCTGAATATTGATCAAGGGTTGAACCTTGTGATGTCGGATGCTTCTGGTTTTAACCTCTGGAAAACTCAAAAAGAGCTAAAGGAAGTTACCCAGTTAGTTGATGACACGGATGATGAAATTCAGGCAATCCAGGATGGCTTGGTTCAGTTGCAAGATGCCACACAGCGCCACGAAAAGGCATTGGAAGAATTGCAAGGTTCTTATACCATTGCCCGTCAGACCCTAAAGAATCAAAAGAACACTTTTGGACCGGCCTACCCAGCCTTAATGAAGTTTATCGACCAGTTGGAAGCGGACTTCAAGCACTTTTCAGATTACACCAAGAGTGGGGATCAAGTTGCCGCCGGTGAGATTTACGAACAGCTGGGCATGGAAAGCACCCAGCTTGAAACCATGCAAAACGATGTCCCCCAACTTTTCCAAAGCTTGAACCATCGCTACGTTGATCAGTTGATGGAATTGGCGGATGCCTACGATGCCCTAGTTCGTGATGGGATTGTTTTTGAAGGCGACGCCATTCCGAATGAATTGAATCAACTGGATAATGATCGTTTGGAAACCTTGGACTTATTGGCTGACTTGAAGCTAAAGGAAGTTAAGGACCACAATTCAGACATCGAAATGCGTATCCAATCCCTTTATGACTTAATGCAAAAGGAAATGGATGCTCGCAAAGCCTACGTCACGAACCGACCAAAGGTTAGTGATCAACTTGCTCGTTTAAAGGAACAAAACCAAGTTTTGGCCCTCGAATTGGATCGTTTGCGCTCAAGCTTTACCTTTAACCATCAAGAGGTTGAAAAGCGTAATGAATTGTTGAACCAGATTGAACAGGTTGAGGCTAGCATTCAAGCGGCTCGACAAGAAATCGATTTGCGTCGTTTAACCTATAGCCAAGCGCTTGAACTACAAAAGCAGTGGGTGGCAAACTTTGACCAACTTGAAAAAGATCAGGTTGAAATCTGGCAGTCTGTCCGTCAGCTCGAACCCGCTCGCGAATCGGCTCGTAAGATGACCGAAGAAGAAGTTGATCAGGTTAAGAGTATTCGTCACCGTCTCGAACGAATGAATTTGCCAGGTCTACCAGCGGTTTACCTTGAGTACTTCTACAACGTAACTGGCGAAATCGAACGTCTTAACCAGAGCGTGAGCCAAAAAGTAACGGACATGGACGAAGTTCAGCGTCAAATGAACATTGTTGCGGCTGACCTCGATACTCTCAAGGAAAAGACCCAACAAATCATGGATGAAGCGAACTTAGCTGAACAGCTCATGCAGTACGCTAATCGTTACCGCGCTAATAGCAGTGATGTTGAGCGTGCTTATCGTGAAGCTGACCGTATCTACCACCAAGATTTCCAATATGGCCGTGTGATGGATATCCTTGGTAAGGCTCTTGATCAAGTCGACGTAGGTATTTATGAAAAAATCGTAAATTCTTACCAGCGTCATCGTCCAGAAATTTAAGCTAGTAAAAAGCAGCAATCATTATGATTGCTGCTTTTTTATTTCTGATTCAAGGATGAATGGCGAATGCCATAGGTGAAGTACCAGATAATTCCAAGTGTAATCCAGATAGCGTACATCCAAAGCGTTTCGTGAGGCAAACGTAGAATTAAGAAGAGACTAATCAAACCAGTCAAGAAAGGCAAGACGGGGTAGAAGGGAACCTTGAAACCGTCGTGCTGCAAATCTTTGCGTCGGCGAAGAAAGAGAACGCCGAAACTAATCAACATGAAGGCTGACAAAGTTCCGATGTTAATCAAGGCTGCCAAGGTGTCCAAAGGAACCAAACCAGCAAAGATTGATTCAACAACCACAGCCAGAACTAAGGCGCGGTTTGGAATCTTGTTTTTGATGCTAATCTTCCCAAGACCTCTTGGCAAGAGACCATCACGCCCAAAGGAGTAGGCCAAACGTGACGAGGCATAGACCAAAGCCAAAACCGCGGTAAACATTCCGGCTAGGGCACCAACAGTGATAACCATCGAGAATTGGTTTTGGTGAACGGCTTGAAGGGCAAAGGCTGCGGGATCATCAACGTTCAACTTCTTGTAATTAACCATTCCAGTCAAGACGATGGCAAACAAAGTGTAAAGCGTTGCTGAAATCACAACCGTTCCCAAGATTCCACGTGACATGGTCTTTTTGGGGTTCTTAACTTCAGCAGCGTGGGCCGCAATGGTATCGAAGCCCAGGAAGGCAAAGATGATACTTGCAGTTGCGGCACCAATGCCACCCAAGCCTAACCAACCAGTACGGAATTCCTTTGGATAGAAGGGTACGTAGTTGCTACCCTTAACGAAGAAGGCACCAACCACAATAAAGAGAACTAGGATGATGATTTTTAGGTAAACGGCACCGTTTTCGATTTTCTTGGAAGTGTTCAAACCGCGAGCGATAATGAGACTAACGAAGACAATCAAGAGTACGGCAATCAGGTTAATGACACCACCCGCGGCAGGCCCCGCTTGCAAATACTTCGGTAGGGGGATGCCAAACATTTTCAAAAGATTGTTACAGTAAGCGGCAAAACCAGTTGAAATAGCGGATACGGCCAAGAAGTATTCAACAATTAAGGACCAACCCAGTAACCAGCCGATTAATTCACCATAGATAACCGACCCATAGGAGTAGGCTGAACCGGCAACGGGCATGGCAGAAGAAAATTCCGCGAAGGCCATGCCGGCCATCCCAGAAAAGAGGGCGGCAAGCAAAAAGGAAATGGCAACAGCTGGACCAGCATGCTGGGCTGCTTCAATCCCTGGCAAAATAAAGATTCCGGAACCGATAACGGTACCAACCCCAAGCCCAATCAAGTCTTTGGTGGATAGAACTCGCTTCATTTGTGAATCTTTGGCGAGGTAGCCATCAACGGATTCCCGTTGAAAGGCACGTTTCAATAAATTCATAGTCTTTTCTCACAATTCTAATTAATTTAACATAAATCCATTCTACTATCACTAGCTTTGAATGTCGAAAGTTTTTTGATTTTAAGGAGTCAATTTTACGCAACAAAAACTTTCCTACTATTATAAAGGAAAGTTTTTCTTAGTCATCATTTATTACTTAAAGATGAGTGCCGAATGCCGTAACTGAAATACCAAATGATGCCAACCACTACCCAGGCAGCGTATAACCATAGGGTTTCGTGGGGAAGTCCGAGAATTAAAAGGAAACTCAAAATTCCAGTCAGAATTGGCAAAATCGGATAAAGCGGCATTTTGAAACCCTCATGTTGAAGGTCCGCCCGTCGGCGGAGTGGAATAATGCCAAAACTAATAAACAAGAACGCGGTTAGAGTCCCAATGTTGATTAAGGAAGTCAGGGCACCAACCGTGATCACCATTGAAAATTGGTTTTGATGAACGACTTGTAGCGCAAAGGCGGCCGCATCATCGACATTCAAGCGCTTGTAGTTAACCATGCCCGTGAGAACGAAGGCGAAGAGCGTATAGAGAACTGCAGAAATCACG
Source organism: Eupransor demetentiae (assembly GCF_963930865.1). NCBI lineage: Bacteria > Bacillati > Bacillota > Bacilli > Lactobacillales > Lactobacillaceae > Eupransor > Eupransor demetentiae. The sequence goes on from NZ_CAWVOH010000003.1 coordinate 106,667, forward strand.
ACGGTACTCAAAATTGAACGCGACATGGTTTTCTTGGGATTTTTCGCTTCAGCAGCATGGGCCGCAATGGTATCAAAACCAATAAAGGCAAAAATAACACCAGAAGTGGCACTAAAAATTCCACCTAGTCCCAGTGGACCGAAATGGAATTCCTTCGGATAAAAGGGCACGTGGTTGCTATGCTTGACGAAGAAGGATCCTAGAATAATAAAGAGTAATAGAATCGCGATTTTGATGTAAACGGCAGTGTTTTCAATTTTCTTGAAAAGACTGAGTCCGTTAGCGATGATGAGACTAATCACGAGGATTAAAAGAACGGCCAGTAAATTAATGACACCACCACGGGCCGGTCCCATCTGTAAATATGTAGGAAGCGGAATGCCCATTGAGTCCAAGAGATTGTTAGAATAGGCGGCAAAACCGGTTGAAATTGCCGAAACTGACAAGAAGTATTCAACAATCAAAGACCAACCGAGCAGCCAACCAATTAGCTCGCCGTATATGACGGATCCGTAGGAATAAGCTGAACCCGCAACGGGCATCGCCGAGGAAAATTCAGCGAAGGCCATGCCAGCCATTCCTGAAAAAATCGCAGCGATTAAAAAAGAAATAGAAACAGCTGGCCCAGCATGCGTCGCGGCTTCAATACCGGGAAGAATGAAGATTCCAGTTCCGATTACGGCTCCAATTCCTAGGGCAATTAAGTCACGAGTTGTTAAAACTCGTTTGAGTTGCGAGTCTTTGTTGAGGTACCCGTCGATTGATTCGCGTTTGAAAGCACGTCTTAATTGGTTCATATATTTCTCACAATCCTAATTTATTACACATATAGTGTTGATTAATTCTATTATGAAAGGGATTGTAAATTGATGAAATTTGTTAAATAAGCTCACACATCAATCCATAACGAAAATATTTAGCATGTTAAAATATGTTTCGTACTATATAAGTAAGCCGTGTTTTTCGATTTAAGAAATAGGGGGGTGACCATCATGCAAAATGGAAAAGTAATTGTCGTTTTTGGTCCAACAGGAGTCGGTAAGACGACCATCACACATTATCTGAATGAAAAATGGGGCATTCCCCAAGTCATCACGCATACCACCCGTGCGCCGCGCATCGGTGAGGTGAACGGGCAGGATTATTATTTTGAAAGTCCGGAAAGTTTCGCTAAGAATCACTACCTAGAAGATGTTACCTATGCCGGCAATCATTACGGTTCATCCTGGGAAGGTTTGGAAAGGGCTTGGGAGCACCACAAAATTGCTAGCATCGTTCTTGATTCGGTCGGGGCTGAAACCTACATGAAAGAATTGGGGGATGATGTCGTCCTGCTTTATGTAACCATTTCTAATCCTAAAATCCTGATGGAGCGTCTTAAGCGGCGAGGCGATCTGCCGGCTGCAATGGCGAAGCGCTTGAATTCTGCTGATTTTGAACGTGACTTGGCTTTGCCAGACGCTTTGAAGGGGAAAGCAACTGTCATTAAGAACGATGATTGGCCGCTAACAAAAAGTGCCTTGGATAGGCTCGTTGAAAAATTAGAATCTTGATTTTATTGACTTTAAGATATTTTCGTTATAGGATAATGTCAATTATTAAAGAGTTTTAATAAAAGAGGAAGATTATGCCAACAGCCAAAGAAGCCATTTTGAAGAAGATGAACAAGAACCTTCTAGCAATGAAGCCCGGAATCATCCGTGCTTTTGATGAGAAGGTCAGTTCAATCCCAGATATCGTAAAGCTGACATTGGGAGAGCCTGACTTTGATGTTCCGGATCATATTAAAGCGGCAGCGATTAAATCAATTGAAGACAATGATTCCCACTATGCCCCTTCCAATGGAAGTATGGCTTTGCGCCAAGCAATTAGTAGCTTCATGAAGGACCGATACGGACTCGACTACAAGGCGGATTCCGAAATCATTGTAACTGTTGGTGCGACTGAGGGGATTTTTGATTCCTTGACTGCCGTACTTAACCCTGGTGACGGTCTTTTGGTTCCTTCGCCAATTTTCCCCTTTTACGTCAGCGATGGTCAGTTAGAAGGTGTCGATACCATTAGTGTGGATACTTCTGATGATGGGTTTAAGCTAACGCCAGCTAAGTTATCCGCGACGATTGCGGAGTATGGCGATAAGATTAAGGCCTTGGTCTTGAACTTTCCCTCAAATCCAACTGGTGTAACTTACTCAGCCGATGAATTGAAGGCACTAGCCGATGTTATTTCAAAGACCGACATTGTCGTCATTTCGGATGAAATCTATGCCGAATTGTCATACGACCAGAAACATGTCTCCATTGCAAAGTTTTTGCCAGACCAAACTTTGGTATTGAATGGCGTCTCAAAGTCACATGCAATGACTGGATACCGGATTGGTTTTATTGCAGGACCAGCAAACTTGATTTCTTTGATCACTATCGTTCATCAATGTACAACTACGACTGCCTCTAATCCAGCTATGGCCGCTGCGGTCGAAGCCTTTGGTACCGAAGCTGGAAAAGAAGATACCAAAAAGATGAAGGAAGCTTATCGTCAACGTCGCGATTTCTTATATGAAGCTTTGACAAAGCTTGGCTTCCAGATTGCTAATCCAGGTGGTGCATTCTATCTCTTCGCTAAGATTCCTGAAGGCCAGAACCAAGATGACATGGCCTTCTGTGTGGAACTTGCTGAGAAGGCAAAGGTCGCTTTCATTCCAGGGTCAGCTTTTGGTAAGGGTGGCCAAGGATACGTTCGTTTAAGTTATGCGGCATCAATGGATAACCTCAAGAAAGTTGCTAGCCGAGTAACCAAGTTTATGAATGATAAATAATCATACGAATATTTATCGAATGTATGCATAGTTCATGATCAGAAGGCGAACAATATTATTTAAATAACTTACTAAAAACGGTTATAACGAAAGTCTCAAAAAACGATCAAAAACCCCTTGCGCGCAGGGCAGTAAGCTGGTAGACTATTTATTGTTCTTGAGGGGGGCCGAGGCAGCGACGAGCGAAAATAAAGCTTGTCAAAGCTCAGGCAATCTGCTAGAATAATTAAGTCGCACCGAGC
>NZ_CAWVOH010000004.1:0-108666 GCF_963930865.1 Eupransor demetentiae
TTTGTTAGTCGATTCGGCAGCGGCCTTTGAGTCTGAGATCGACTTTGATAGAGATTCTGAAGCAAGCTTTGATTCTGAGTCAGCAATTGATTGTGAAGCAGAAGCTGACTTGTTTGCAGAGTCATTTCCGGCTAGTGAATCGGCCTTTGACTGAGAAGCTGAAGTTGAAACTTCGGCACTTGCAGAATTTGAAGCAGCGTCGGCACCGGATAGCGAGTCAGATGCTGACTTGTTTGTTGATTCGGCAGCGGCCCTTGAATCAGAGATTGACTTTGAAACTGATTCAGAAGCGGCCTTCGATTCTGAGTCAGCAGCTGATTGCGATTCGGATGTTGACTTAGTTGCAGAGTCATTTCCGGCTAGTGAATCGGCCTTTGACTGAGAAGCTGAAGTTGAAACTTCGGCACTTGCACTGTTTGAAGCAGCGTCGGCACTTGAAAGTGATTCTGATGCCAATTTGTTAGTCGATTCGGCAGCGGACTTTGAATCTACAACGGACTTTGAGGTTGATTCTGAAGCGGCCTTCGATTCTAAGTCTGCAGTCGATTGCGATTCAGATGCTGACTTCGTTGCAGAGTCATTTCCAGCGAGCGAATCTGCTTTTGATTGTGAGGCCGAAGTTGAAACTTCAGTACTTGCAGAGTTTGAAGCAGCGTCAGCACTTGAAAGTGATTCTGACGCGGACTTGTTACTTGATTCGGCAGCAGCCTTTGAGTCTGAAATTGACTTTGAAACTGATTCAGAAGCCACCTTCGATTCAGAGTCTGCGGTTGACTGTGAAGCTGAAGCTGACTTGTTGGTTGAGTCATTGCCCGCTAATGAGTCGGCCTTTGATTGTGAAGCTGAAGTTGAAGCATTCGTTGATGATGCATCTTCATTTGACAAACTCTGAGAAACTGACTTGGCAGTTGAAGCGTTAGCTGATTGCGAATCAGCGATCGCCTTTGAGGTTGAGGCAGAAGCGACCTTTGACAATGAATCAACGATTGAAAGTGATTCGGAAGCAGAGGCATTCGTTGAAGTGTTTCCAGCTAGCGAATCCGCAATTGATTGTGATGTTGATGTTGAAACCGCAGAACTAGCAGAGTCGTCCGTTGACTGGCTGTCTGAAGCGGAACTAATCGTTGAAGCTGCGGCTGACTTTGAGTCGGCAACCTGCTTTGAATTTGATTCTGAGGCAGCCTTCGAAGCTGAATCAGCAGCAGACTGAGATTCTGAGTTTGACTTTGCAGTTGAGGCTGCAGCTGACTTTGATTCAGCACGGGTCTTTGAGGTTGAAGCAGAGGCTTCGTCGCTGGCAGAATCCACGGCTGATTGGCTATCGGATGCCGAACTAGCAGTCGATGCAGCTGCAGATTGTGAGTCAGCAATTGCCTTTGAAGCTGAATCTGATGCAATTGTGCTTTCAGAATCTTCCGCTGATTCGCTTTCTGAAGCCGATTTAGCGGTTGACGCGGCAGCTGATTTTGATTCAGCAACCTGCTTTGAAGTCGATTCAGATGCTGAATCGCTATCGGAATCAACAGTTGAAAGCGATTCTGAGTTTGACTTGTTCGTTGAGGTGGCAGCCGATTGACTGTCTGCAACAGACTTTGAAGCTGATTCACTGTCAGCCTTCGAACTTGAAAGGCTCGCTGAAAGAGACTCTGAAGCTTGCTTACTTTCGGAGTCAGATTTTACAGATGAAAGGCTGGTAGATGTTGATGCAGCGGCACTATCGGCCTTTGAATCTGAGTCGCTGGCGACAGTCGACGCTGAAGTACTGTCTGAAGCAGATTTTGAGCCAGAACCACTCTTGGAACTATCTGCACTTGCGACCGTACTATTTGAGGCTGAAGTGCTGTCAGACTGCTCCGTTGAAAGGGAGTTGCTGGTTGAATCGGCAGCTAGCTTACTTTCAGATTCGAACTTTGAGAGTGATTCAGAGGCAGATTGAGAATCACTTGCGGCCTTTGACGTGGAGTCATTTTGGGATGCAAGATCAGCATTTGACTTTGATTCAGAAGAAACCTTGCTGCTGTCAGTTGATGCAGAGTCGTTCTTTGAAGTTTCAGCGCTAGTTGATGCTGAGGTGCTCTGCGTCTTTGAACCACGACGAGAGTTCAAGCCACTAAGTTGTTCTGAAACAGCAATGCTGGTTGAGGCCGTGCGGCTGACCGTGTCAGAAAGGGTGTTAGAACGCGATCCATCCCCACTAGTTGCGTTTGAGCTGCTGTTGCTTTTTGAAGAAGCATCGTTTGCCAAAGAAGCTGAAACCGATTGGCTGCTTGAAATTGAAGCAGAGTTTTCGGCTACAGCGGCCTCAGAATCGGCCTTTGATTGACTATCCGCTTTAGAAGCAGCATCAGACTGTGACTGTTGTTGTGATGCACTGTCTGAATCGGCTTGCGCTTGTGATTGTGAAGCAGACGCAGCGTTGGCCTTGCTCTGACTTTGCGAGCCCGATTGTCGCGTTGAGCTGTTGCCAGACATGCTGTCAGAAAGCGAACCAACATTACTTGTTACGACTGAGTTTTGCGTACTTAATGAAAGTGCAGTACTGCCACCAATCGTGATTGCAGAACTGTCAGTGGGACAGTCGTCATCATCGCCAAGCTTGTATGAAAGCGCAGTGCTTTCGCTGCCTTGGTCCATGTTGGCGTTAACAACGGCCGATTGATCAGCGGACTTTTGGCTGTCTTGTACCGCCGTTTGAGATTCGGACTGTGAGTTAGCAGCCGAATTAGCCGTAGCAGTGTCATCGGCGTGTGCTTGGGCCTGTTGACCCATCGCCATTGCGACGGCAGTGGTGATTCCAGCTACCATCCACTGCTTACCAGCTTTGTACATCTTAAAATTCAGTTTGGATTTTTGTTCCATCGTGGCTCTCCCCTTTTACTTTTTCTGAATCAAGAGACTTTGAAACAAGATTTTTACAAAATTGTAATATTCTTGTAATAAAGAAAAACAATAGGTTCATTATGCCATGGTTTTTATACAAAAGCTAGTGAATTCTATCGGCAGATAACAAAAAATAGACCCATCTTTCGATGAGTCTATTTCCCGTATTTATGGGACATTTAGAGCTTAAATTAGAAACCCTAACTGTACTTTTAAGGTTACTTTGGAACGTTGATGGTTTCGCCGTTGTCTTTGTTGGTGAATGAGCTTACATCGAAGTTTCCCCTGAAGTGGAATACGGCATCATGAGCAGCAACAAAGGAAATATCCTTTGTGAAGTCCTCCTTTGATAGCGTAACCGACAATGTATTGTCAAAGATACTCATACCATCCCCGTCTTGACCATTCAATTCGATATCAGTAGTACGAGTTCTGATGTTATAGATACCTGAATTCTTAAAGTAGAAGGTTACCTTAACTTGATCACCACTAACATCTGCATCCACTTCATCGAATGCATCTTGATAGTCAGTCGAGTCATCATTTGTCGTTGTAATGGTATAGGCCAACTTATAGGTTCCGTCAGGCATATTATCCCAAGCAGCTAATGACTCGGAGGTTGATTTAGAAGCAGATTCTGAATCACTCACAGAGGTTGAAGTTGATTCCGAAGTTGATTTTGAGATTGATGAACTCGTGGATTCTGAAGTCGACTTCGAACTTGATGCTGATTCAGAGGTCGACTTTGAGGTTGACGTTGAAGCACTCTTAACCGTCGAAGCAGACGTTGAAGTTGCTGCTGAATTGCTGTCCGAAATAGAATCTGATCTCGACTTTACCGTTGAGGTGCTCTTTGAAACCGAAGCCGAAGTAGAAATTGATTCTGATGCTGACTTGGATTCGGAAGCACTCTTCGAAGTTGAGGTACTTTCACTTACTGACTTCGATTCTGTTGAGGCAGAGTCGGAGGCTGACTTGCTGTCGGATGTTGATTCAGATGCAGACTTTGATTCTGAAGTGCTCTTTGAAGTTGAGGTTGAATCGGAAACCGACTTGGATTCAGATGCGCTCTTCGAAGTTGAGGTGCTTTCGCTCGCTGACTTTGATTCAGTTGAAGCGGAATCAGAAACTGACTTGCTGTCTGATGTTGATTCAGATGCGCTCTTTGACGTTGAAGTTGAATCTGAAACCGACTTTGATTCTGAAGAACTCTTTGATGTTGAGGTTGAATCCGAAACTGACTTGGAATCTGAAGCGCTCTTCGAGATTGAAGTACTTTCGCTTACGCTCTTTGATTCGGTCGAAGCAGAATCGGAAGCTGATTTGCTATCTGACGTTGATTCAGAAGCAGATTTCGATTCAGACGCACTCTTTGAAGTTGAAGTGCTTTCACTTGCTGACTTGGATTCCGTTGAAGCGGAATCAGAGGCGGATTTACTGTCAGATGTTGATTCGGAAGCCGACTTAGACTCAGAAGTGCTCTTCGAAGTTGAAGCACTTTCACTTACGGACTTGGATTCCGTTGAGGCGGAATCAGAAGCTGATTTGCTATCCGATGTTGATTCAGATGCAGACTTTGACTCTGAAGCACTCTTTGATGTTGAAGTGGATTCGCTCACTGACTTCGATTCGGTTGAAGCAGAATCGGAAACTGATTTGCTATCTGACGTTGATTCAGATGCAGACTTTGACTCAGAAGTGCTCTTTGACGTTGAGGTCGAATATGAAACCGACTTTGATTCAGAGGCACCCTTCGAGGTTGAGGTACTTTCGCTTGCAGACTTGGATTCCGTTGAAGCTGAATCAGAGGCAGATTTACTGTCAGATGTTGATTCAGAGGCGGACTTTGACTCTGAAGTACTCTTTGAGGTTGAGGTCGAATCTGAAACCGACTTTGAATCTGATGCACTTTTCGAAGTCGAAGTGCTCTCGCTGGCCGACTTCGATTCAGTTGAAGCGGAGTCAGAGGCTGACTTGCTGTCTGATGTTGATTCAGAAGCTGACTTTGATTCTGAAGAACTCTTTGATGTTGAGGTTGAATCCGAAACTGACTTGGAATCTGAGGCGCTCTTTGATGTTGAAGTACTTTCGCTTGCACTCTTTGATTCGGTCGAAGCAGAATCGGAAGCTGACTTGCTATCTGACGTTGATTCGGAAGCCGACTTGGACTTAGAAGCGCTCTCCGACGTTGAGGTAGATTCGCTAGCAGATTTCGATTCAAAAGCACTCTTCGAGGTCGAAGCACTTTCGCTTACAGATTTAGACTCAGTTGAAGCTGAATTAGAGGCTGACTTGCTATCTGAAACTGAATCAGAAGCTGACTTCGACTCTGACGAACTCTTTGAGGTTGAAGTTGAATCTGAAACCGACTTGGACTCAGAGGCGCTCTTCGAGGTTGAAGTGCTTTCGCTTGCCGACTTGGATTCGGTCGAGGCTGAATCAGAGGCTGACTTGCTATCTGACGTTGATTCTGAAGCAGATTTCGATTCAGACGCACTCTTCGAAGTTGAGGTGCTTTCGCTTGCCGACTTGGATTCTGTTGAAGCGGAGTCAGAGGCTGACTTGCTGCCTGATGTTGATTCAGAAGCTGACTTTGATTCAGATGCGCTCTTTGACGTTGAAGTACTATCGCTTACAGATTTCGATTCAGACGTACTCTTCGAAGTTGAAGTGCTTTCACTTGCTGACTTCGATTCCGTTGAAGCGGAGTCAGAAGTTGATTTGCTATCTGAGACTGAATCAGAAGCTGACTTTGATTCTGAAGAACTCTTTGACGTTGAGGTTGAATCCGAAACTGACTTTGAATCTGAGGTGCTCTTTGATGTTGATTCGGAAGCTGACTTCGACTCAGAAACGCTCTTCGAGGTTGAAATTGAATCTGAAGCCGACTTAGAATCCGAGACCGACTTAGAATCCGAGACACTCTTTGAGGTTGAAGTGCTTTCACTTGCTGACTTAGATTCGGTTGAAGCTGAATCGGAGACTGACTTGCTGTCTGATGTTGATTCTGAAGCAGATTTCGCTTCAGATGCACTCTTCGAGGTCGAAGTAGAATCAGAAACTGATTTGCTATCTGAGATTGATTCAGATGCTGACTTTGACTCAGATGCGCTCTTCGAGGTTGAAGTGCTTTCGCTTGCCGACTTTGATTCGGTTGAAGCAGAATCAGAAACTGACTTGCTATCTGACGTTGATTCAGAGGCTGACTTTGACTCGGAAGCACTCTTCGAAAATGATGTTGATTCGGAAACGGACTTAGAATCTGAAGCACTCTTTGAGGCTGAAGTGCTTTCGCTTGCCGACTTTGACTCAGTTGAAGCTGAATCAGAAGCCGACTTGCTATCTGATGTTGATTCAGATGCGGACTTCGATTCTGAAGTGCTCTTTGAAGTTGAAGCACTTTCACTTACTGACTTCGATTCTCTTGAGGCAGAGTCGGAAACCGACTTACTGTCCGAAACTGAATCAGATGCAGACTTGGATTCTGATGTGCTCTTCGAAGTTGATGTTGAATCTGAAACCGACTTGGAATCTGATGCACTTTTCGAAGTCGAAGTACTTTCGCTTGCGCTCTTTGATTCGGTTGAAGCAGAGTCAGAAGCTGATTTGCTATCCGATGTTGATTCAGATGCAGACTTTGACTCTGACGAACTCTTTGAGGTTGAGGTTGAAGTTGAATCTGAAACCGACTTTGAATCGGATGCGCTCTTCGAAGTTGAAGTACTTTCGCTCACTGACTTAGACTCAGTTGATGCTGAATCAGAGGCTGATTTGCTATCTGATGTTGAATCAGATGCAGATTTCGATTCTGAAGCACTCTTCGAAGTTGATGTTGAATCTGAAACTGACTTTGATTCGGTCGACGCTGAATCAGAAACCGACTTACTCTCTGAAATTGAATCAGATACAGACTCCGATTCCGAAGTGCTCTTCGAAGTCGAAGCACTCTCGCTTACGCTCTTTGATTCGGTCGAAGCAGAATCGGAAGCTGATTGGCTATCCGATGTTGATTCAGAGGCGGACTTCGACTCTGAAGCGCTCTTTGAGGTTGATGCACTCTCGCTTACAGACTTTGATTCTGTTGAAGCTGAATCAGAAGCTGACTTGCTATCTGATGTTGATTCAGAAACAGATCTTGACTCAGAGGCGCTCTTTGATGTCGAGGCACTTTCACTAGCAGATTTTGATTCGGTTGAGGCGGAGTCAGAAACTGACTTGGAATCTGATGAACTTTTCGAAATCGAGGCACTTTCGCTCGCTGACTTGGATTCGGTCGAAGCAGAATCGGAAACTGACTTACTATCTGAAACTGAATCAGATGCTGACTTAGATTCGGAAGTGCTCTTCGAAGTCGAGGCACTTTCGCTCGCTGACTTCGATTCGGTTGAAGCAGAATCAGAGACTGATTTGCTATCCGATGTTGAATCTGAAACCGACTTGGATTCAGATGCACTCTTCGAGGTCGAAGCACTTTCACTTGCGGATTTTGATTCTGTCGAAGCTGAATCAGATACTGACTTACTCTCTGAAATTGAATCAGATACAGACTTCGACACTGAAGTGCTCTTTGAAGTTGACGCACTTTCACTGGCCGACTTTGATCCAGTTGAGGCGGAATCGGAAACTGACTTTCTATCTGACGTTGAGTCTGACACGGACTTTGACTCAGAAGTACTCTTCGAAATCGAGGCACTTTCGCTCGCTGACTTGCTATCCGATGTTGATTCAGAGACTGACTTTGACTCTGAAGTACTCTTTGAGGTTGAAGTACTCTCGCTTACAGACTTTGATTCTGTTGAAGTTGAAGCAGACTTCGATTCACTTGCGGCCTTCGAAATTGATTCTGAAGTTGAACTGGACTTTGATTCACTCGTCGATTCATTGTCAGACTTGCTTGCATCTTTCGAAACCGAATTACTGATTGAATTGATCTGGCTCGCAGCCTTTGATGCTGAGTCAGACTGTGAATCAACGTTTGAATTATGAGTCGAATCGGAAATACTTTCCGAGTTGACTTTGCTATTTTCTGTGGAAAGCGAAGTACTCTTGGAAAGATTAGCACTGGCTGAAGAGCTCGTTGAAGTCGATTGACTTGTGGAGCTTAAACCAGAAGCCTTACGGGAATTAACCCCACTTAAAGCTTGCGAAACCTTGTTACTCAAGGACTTTGTTCGACTAGCTACGCCGGAAATATCATTTGACCGTGAGTTAACCCCACTGGCAAAACCAGATTGGCTGGCACTTTGCGAAGTAACCGCACTAGCTGACTTCGAAAACTGTGAGTTCTCCGAATTGTTTTTTGAAGCAGATGCTGAAGTTGACTGACTAACGGAAACTGAAAGTGAGTTTGACTTCAAGTTTGCAGCAGACTTACTCTCCGACTCCGACTTACTATCGGATGCGCTGTCTGACGCACTGGTAGAATCAACCTTGCTGTTATCCGAAGAAAACTTCTGACTTTCTGACTTCGTTTTGCTTGCGTCAGTCGAAAGACTCACACTGTCACTGGCGCAGTCAGACTGGCTGGTCGAACTAACGTCACTACTATATGAAGAAAACTTCTGGCTTTCAGAATTAACTTTGCTTGCATCCGTTGATAAACTGGCACTTTCACTGACACAGTTTTCAGAATTAGCCTGGTCATCCCCGACCTGATTTTGACCGGCAATACTTGTGCTCGTCGCATCAATATCCATGTCTGCTGCAGCTGCTGCCTTCTCATCAGCGCTGCTTTGACCGTTTACATTAACAGATTGCGATTCGGTTGGTGTGGTACTAGTCGTCGTGGATTGATTGTCGGCATGTGCTTGTCCTTGCTGACCCAAAGCGACGGCGAAAATAGTTGTCATTCCGGCAACCATCCAGCGTTTCCCAGCCTTATACATTTTAAAATTTGTTTTGGACTGTTTTTCCATCGACTGTTCCTCTCTCTAAAAAACGGGTCGAATTCTGGGAGTTATAATACGAATTCAGGCTCATTGTCATGGTTAATCCCATTATGGCACTCTAAAGATTGTAATGTCAATTAAATTTAATGAATTCTTAATAAAAAAAGGACCCGTCCGAGACGAGTCCTTTTTAGTGCTTAAATTACATTTTAGCTTCCAAATCAACATTGGGATACTTGTCCTTAAACCAGTTCAAAGCGAACTTGTTTTCAAACAAGAAGACCGGTTGGTCATAGCGATCACGTACCAAGAGGTTACGTGATGAAGCCATCTTTTCGTCAAGCTGGTCAGGCTTAATCCAACGAGCAACCTTTGAACCGATTGGCTCAAATTGGATTTCGACGTTATATTCGTTTTCCATTCGGAACTTGAATACTTCGAACTGCAATTGTCCGACGGCTCCAAGAATGTATTCGTTACCGGTCCATGACTTATAAAGCTGGATGGTACCTTCCTGAACCAGTTGGGTGATTCCCTTGTGGTAGGACTTTTGCTTCATGACATCCTTGGCGATAACCTTGTTGAAGTATTCCGGCGTAAAGGTTGGCAAATCCGGATATTGCACGCTCTTCTTACCAGAGAAAATCGTATCCCCAATCTGGAAATTACCAGTATCGTAAACACCGATGATGTCGCCCGGCACAGCTGTTTGCACGTTTTCACGTTCTTCAGCCATGAACTGGGTCACGTTGGACAAGCGCATTTTTTTATCAGTACGCTGCAAGGTGACGTCCATGCCGCGTTCGAACTCACCAGAAACGATACGAACGAAGGCAATGCGATCACGGTGACGAGGATCCATGTTGGCCTGAATTTTAAAGACGAAACCAGTAAACTGCTTGTCGTCCGGTTCAATAACTCGGTCATCAACCGTCTTCATTGGCATTGGCGCTGGCGCATACTTCAAGTATTCGCGCAAGAACTCGGTCACACCGAAGTTGGCCAAGGCAGATCCGAAGAAGACAGGCGTTAACTTTCCGTGAGCAATCGCATCTTCATCAAATTCGTTTCCGGCATCTTTGAGAAGTTCGATTTCGTCCATTCCCTCTTCCATGACCTCGGGCTGGTCCGTGGCGTTCTTGAATGGGTCGAGCTTGTCCGTTTGCAAGTCGTAAATCCCCTGCAAAATCTGACCAGAACCAATTGGCCAGTTCATTGGGTAGGCTTGAATGCCCAAAACCGTTTCGATTTCATCGACCAAGTCCAATGGGGAACGAGCATCACGATCAATCTTGTTAAAGAAGGTAAAGATTGGAATCCCACGCTGCGAAACAATTTCGAAAAGCTTCTTCGTTTGGGGCTCAATACCCTTGGCGGCATCGACAACCATGACAACTGAATCGACGGCCATCAGAGTTCGGTAGGTATCTTCAGAGAAATCTTCGTGCCCTGGCGTATCCAAAATGTTGATGCGCTTGCCTTCATAATCAAACTGCAAAACAGATGAAGTAACCGAAATTCCACGCTGCTGCTCAATGGCCATCCAATCGGATGAGGCCATCTTCTTGGCGCCACGCCCCTTAACAGTACCCGCTTCACGAATAACTCCTCCATGAAGCAAGAGTTGCTCGGTCAAAGTCGTTTTACCAGCATCGGGGTGAGAAATGATGGCAAATGTGCGCCGCTTTTTTAGTTCTTCTTGAAAGTTTTCCATAGTGAGTTTATTTTACATTAAAAAAGCCCTAACCGCTAGGGTTAGAGCTAATTGAGCTTTAAATTTAAGCTTGTGAACGGTAGGCCTCTGCCTCAGCTGGCGTGGCCAGAACGGAGTGTCCCGGCTCGATTTCAACCATTCGGCGGACCTGTCCGTCCGTTTCAGCGCTAGGATCGTAGTCCACGATCTTTTGCTGACGTTCAGCAATCGGATCAGGAACCGGAATGGCTGACAAAAGCGACTTAGTATAAGGATGCAGCGGGTGGTTATAAACCTGATCGGCCGTTCCCAACTCCAAGAGCTTACCCCAGTGCAAAACACCGATTCGATCTGAGATGTACTTAACCATCGACAAATCGTGGGCGATGAAAAGATAAGTCAACGAGTGCTTCTTTTGCAAATCCTTCATTAAATTAACAACTTGGGCTTGCACCGAAACATCCAAGGCTGAAATGGGTTCATCAGCGATGATGAACTTTGGGTCAACGGCCAAGGCTCGGGCAATTCCAATCCGCTGCCGTTGCCCACCAGAAAATTCGTGGGGATAACGCGTGGCGTGGTCCGGGTTCAAACCAACAAGATCCAACAACTCCAAAACGCGGGCATGGCGTTCTTCCTTGTTTTTGACCATGTGATGGATGTCCAGACCTTCGGCGATGATATCTTCGACCTTCATTCGGCCGTTCAAAGAGGCCTGCGGATCCTGGAAAATCATCTGAGAATCCTTGCGGAAGTCCGCCAACTGGCCGCCCTTCATTTTACGAACGTCTTTGCCATCAAAATCAATCTCACCATCGCTGGCATCGTAGAGCTTCAAGATGGTGCGACCTAGCGTGGTTTTACCCGAACCAGATTCACCCACCAAACCAAAGACTTCCCCTTCCTTGATATCGAAGGTGATGTTGTCCAAGGCTTTGACTTCCTTATCCTTACCAGGGTTAAAAGTCAGCGATAAATTTTTAATTTGAACAAGATTCTTATCACTCATCTTAACCCTCCTGTGCCTGCAATTTTTGCCAGCGGGCCCAACGTTCTACGATAGGGGCTGGTGGTTCCACCTTGGGCGCGCGCTCATCAAGCAACCAGGTGGCTGCATAATGACTATCGGACACCTTAAAGAATGGCGGTTGCTTTTCGTGGTCGATGGCTAGGCCATAGCGGTTACGATTGGCAAAAGCATCCCCCTTCGGCGGCTGCAAAAGATCAGGTGGCGTTCCCGGAATCGAATGCAATTGGCCGCGTTCCGTGTCGGTTGTTGGCATCGAATCCAACAAGCCCCAGGTATAAGGATGCCGCGGATTGTAGAAAATTTCATCCGCTTTACCATATTCGACAATTTTTCCGGCATACATGACGGCAACTCGGTCGGCAACACCCGCCACAACCCCCAAATCGTGGGTGATGAAGATAATCGAAGTATTGTCCTTTCGCTGCTGTTCCTTCATCATCTTCAAAATCTGAGCTTGAATAGTAACGTCCAGCGCAGTCGTTGGTTCGTCAGCAATCAAAATTTCAGGGTCAGCGGCCAAGGCAATGGCGATAACAGCACGCTGACGCATTCCACCAGACCATTGGTGTGGATAATCCTTAACGTGGGCTTCCGCATTTGGAATCCCGACACCCTTCATCAAGTCCAAAACCTGCTTTTGTACGGCGGCCTTACTCAACTTTTGGTGCTTCAAAATCGGTTCGGCAATCTGCTTGCCAATCGTCATCGTGGGGTCCAAAGCCGTCATTGGATCCTGGAAAACCATGGCAATTTCATTACCACGAACCTTTTCCCAGTCCTTTTCCTTAAAGTCCAACATGTTTTGGCCCTTAAAGATCAATTGGCTAGAATCCGGGATAATGGCGTTTTCGGCATTCAAACCCAAAAGGGTCTTAGTCGTTACCGACTTTCCAGAACCTGACTCACCCACAATGGCCAGGGTTTCACCCGGCTGCAAATCAAAAGAAATGTCACGGATGGCCTTTACCGTGCCGGCATAGGTGTTAAAGTTTACTTTTAAATTTTTTACTTCAAGAATTGGCGCAGTCATAAGCTACCTCTATTATTCATCCGCAGCCTTAGGGTCAAAGGCATCGCGCAAACCATCGCCCAAAAGGATGAAGGCGAGCGATACCAAGATCAAAATCGCAGCTGGAATCAAAATCTGATATGGATAGTATTCCAACATGTTCTGAGCATCGGCAATCAAAGATCCCAGCGAAGCTGTCGGTGCCTTAACCCCCAAGTTAATCGCTGACAAAACCGCTTCGAACATGATAGCTGCAGGAATGGTCATCATGATTTGCACGATAATGGTTCCAGCCATGTTGGGAATCAAGTGCTTGATGGCAATCTTGCTTGGGCGCTCACCCAAAGTCAAAGCTGCCAAAATATAATCACGTTCCTTCAAGGTCAGCGTCATGTTACGAACCTGCCGGGCCATGTTAACCCAGTTGGTCAAAGCAATCGCCAAGATGATGGCGGTAATTCCGGATCCTAACAAAAGAGCCAGCATGGTCACGACAACCAGGTTTGGAATTGACGAAATCACTTCGATGATTCGCTGCATAACCGTGTCGAGCCAACCGCCCTTCCAGCCCGCAACCAAACCGTAGGTAACCCCAATCAGCAAGTCAATCGCCGTTGCCGAGATGGCAACCAACAAAGAAATTCGCAGTCCAACCACCACACGTTTTGCCAATGAACGGCCTAACGTATCAGTTCCGAAAAGGAAATGTTCTTTAATGTGATTAGTCTTGTAAAAATCAACCTTCTTGTCGCTGCCGAGCTCCTTGCTGTAACCGTTCCAGCCGGGAATTGGCAAACCAGAATTAGGTGGCAAATTCTTGTAACGGTTAACTTGGTTGGTATCGAACTGGTTGGCTTGATTTTGACTAACAAAGGCCGTCGAAATCAAAGCGAAGAGCAAAACCGCAATCAGGAAGAAAAGCGAGAAGACGGCCAATTTATTTTGCCGCAATCGGCGCCAAACGCTCTGCCAAAAGGACAGGGTTGGCTTCAAAATGGTCTGTGCAGCCGCTTTATTTTTAATGCCAACTAGGGCAAATTCAGCTTGATTATCCATCTTCCCCTCCTATTGCAAGCGGACGCGAGGGTCCACCAGGGCAGTCAAAACATCAGTAATTAAAATCATCACCATCAGCATCAAAGCATAGACGATGGTCGTTCCCATGATAACGGGATAGTCCTTGGTTGGAATCGAGGAAACGAACTGCTGTCCGATTCCAGGAATCGAGAAGATACTTTCCACCAAAGTCGATCCAGTCAAGAGTTGAGCGGCCAAAGGGCCAATCAAGGTCAAAACTGGGATCATTGAGTTACGGTAAGCGTGATGGTCCACAATTTCCGTTTCACTCAAACCCTTGGCCCGGGCTAACAAAATGTAGTCGGACTGCAAGGATTCAATCATTTCGGAACGGACAAAGCGGGTTGTAACCGCTGCCGGACCAACGGCCAACGCAATGGTTGGCAAGATGGTTTCAGAGAAGGTATCTCCCCAGCCAGCAACCGGCATCAACTGCCACTTATATCCGAAGACGTAAAGCAAGAAGATGGCCAAAATGAAGGATGGTGTTGAAATCCCAAGTGAGGAAAGAATTCCAAGGAAACCATCAGCCTTTTGGTTGTGATGGCGGGCTGAAACAGCTCCCATCCAAATTCCTGCCAAAACTCCAACAACCAAGGCCTGCAAGCCCAGCTGAGCTGAAACCGGCAAACGTTGCGCAATCAAGGTTGAAACGGCTTGGTTTTGGTACTGGTAGGAAGTTCCAAAGTTGCCTTGCAAAGCATTCCAGAGATAGTGGAAGTACTGCTCCCAAAGAGGCTGATTCAAACCGTAAGTCTGCTTCAATTGAGCAATGGCCTGTGGCGTCAACTTGGGATTGTTAAAGGGCGTCCCCGGCATGACTTGCATCATGAAGAAGGTTGCCGTCACCACGACCCAGAGGGTAAAGATCAGGATTAAAACTCGTTTTAAAATGTATTTTGCCATGAATTTTCCTCCTACTTACCCGTCCGGTAGGCGTGGGTAACGTCAATTGGGATTCCAGTTGCGTTGATGATGACACCCTTCACGTTCTTACGGTTCAAAGCATAACCTGGCCAGAAGGCAATTGGGTTAATGTTGGCCTGATCCTTCAAAGCAGCTTCGGCTGTTTTAAAGTCGTTCACGCGAGCTTCAGGATTGTTGGCATCCGTTGTATCGGACTTTTCAATCGCATCAATATAAGTTTGGTTCTTAAAGCGACCGTTGTTCTGGCCGGTATCGACACCCTTGAACAAATCATAGAAGGTTGAACCATCGGGATAGTCACCGGTCCAGTTGTTCAAAACGATGTCGAAGTTTCCGGCAGCTTGATCTTGAATACGTTGCTTGAAAGGCACAATTTTTTCAGTAACCTGAATGCCCTTCAAGTTCGATTCCCAAGACTGCTTCAAATAATCAACCATGTTCTTGGAAATTGGGTTATCAGCATCTGTCAAAAGCGTAACCTTCATCTGCTTTTGGCCAAGTTCTTGCATTCCTTCAGCAAAAAGCTTCTTGGCTTGATCAGCATCGTATTCATAGTGAGGATTGACATACTTCGCCAAATCCTCACCCGACGGTGTCTTCATCAAACCAGTTGGAGCATAGCCAGTTGCGACCTTACGAGCACCACCAGAGGCTTGGTCAACCATGACCTGACGGTTGGTCGAGAGATTCAAAGCTTGACGAATCTTGGTGTTTGAAAGGAACTTGTTAGCTCCGGACTGGTTGTATTCCAAATAGGTCGTTGCGGCCATTGGTGAGTTTGAAACGTCTTTATCTTTACTATTGGACTTATAAATTTCTGGAGAAGTATAAATCTGAGCACGATCAACCACGC
Source organism: Eupransor demetentiae (assembly GCF_963930865.1). Lineage (NCBI taxonomy): Bacteria > Bacillati > Bacillota > Bacilli > Lactobacillales > Lactobacillaceae > Eupransor > Eupransor demetentiae. The sequence goes on from NZ_CAWVOH010000004.1 coordinate 15,358, forward strand.
CACGCTTGTAGAGCTGAACAATGGTTTCAGGCTTGTTAACGACCTGCCACTTGATGGTTTCGGTCTTCACGTTTTTAGCATCCCAGTAGTAAGGATTCTTAACCATCTTGAAGCGGTTGTTGGTTCCGTTCCAACCTTCGAACTTGTAAGCCCCAGAATAAATCTGCGTATCTGAAGTCGTACCGTACTTGCTGCCCTGCTTGTTAACAAAGGATTCCTTTTGTGGCATGAAAGTACCAAATGTCAAAAGGTCCTTGAACTGTGGCATTGGATGTTCCAACTTGAAGGTAATCGTGTCACCATCAACAGAAACGCCGAGTGACTTGACCGGCTTCTTACCCGCCACAATGTCATCGGCATTCTTTACACCGGAAGTAAGGTAGGCATACTGTGAAGCCGTCTTTGGATCAACAACACGACGCCAACTGTAAAGAAAATCTTGGGCCGTCAACTTAGAACCATCCGACCAACGCAAGTTAGGTCGAAGCTTGGCCGTGTAGGTCAAACCATCGGCAGAAACATCAACACTCTTCGCCAGTTCAGGTTCCGGCTCGCCCTTTGCGTTCATCCGCAACAGGTTTGCTTCCGTGTTTCCCATAATTGACATGGAGTACTGATCCGTCGCCTTCGACATATCCATCGTCTGGATATCAGCGCCCAGGGCGTAACTTAAAGTATTGGGGTCATTGGCTGTGGTCTTACCCCACCAGCCGCAAGCCTTACCAATTGTGAAAATTGCACCCGCACTGATAATTACAATTGCTATCTTTTTCCATCTCGCCATAATGCGGCCCCTTGTTTTTAATGTTGAATTAACTTTATCACTCTAGTTTTTAATATTCAAATATTTTTCTCATATTAATCTGAAAAGCTTATCTATGTAAGCCTTTTCTTAATAAAAAAGCCGACAAAACGTCAGCTTTTTTAAATATTTAGACCTCTAATTGATGCCAATCCAAACCAGGAATTCCCTTGAACCACTTTTCAATCAAACGGTTGTATGTACCATTTTTCTTCAAAGTGTCCAAAGCTTCGTTGGTTTGCTTGACCATCTTAGGTTGATTATGATCGAAGGCGATTCCGTACGGTCCGTGCGTGAAGGTTGGCCCCGTGATGACATATCCAGGGTTTTCCTTGGCCAAACCATACAAGATGGCATTATCCGTCGACAAGGCTTGTCCCTGGCCGGCCTTCAAAGCCTGCATAGCAGAAGCGTAGTCCTGCAAGGCCACAACCTTAGCCTTTGGCGCAAATTTCTTGACTTCGTTAGCGGCCGTCGTTCCAACAACGACCAAAACGGTGTAGCGAGGCGAATTCATGTCTTCAATTCGCGTAATCCCACTGTTTTTAGCTACCAAGAGTGATTGCCCAGCGTCAAAATAAGGCTGAGTAAAATCGACAATCTTAGCACGTTCAGGCGTGATCGTCATAACGGCGATACTGCCGTCAATATTGGTGTTCTTCAACTGCTGAATCTTTGATGCCGTGGCAATGGGCTTGATTTCAGCAGTCAAATTCTTGCCAGTCTGGCGACCAATTTGCTTGGTCAAAGCCTTAGCCATATCAATGTCAAAACCTTCCGGTTCACCCGTTTTCGTGTTCATCAAACCGAACAACTTGGTGTCCGACTTAACGCCCCAAACGATTTTACCGCGGGATTCAACACGAGCAAGCGTGTCTTGGTGCTTTGAATTTTGCGTAACGGCAAAGGACATCCAGCTAATCGCGCCGATTAACAATAGTAAGGTCACAACGGCGGCAATTAAACCAAAACGCTTTTTCTTTTTTGCTTCCATACTCTCCCTCTCCCGACCGATTGAAAAATCAATCAGCACATAAAATGATTGTTTCTTCTATATAAAATTAGGCCAAACGACGGTCAAACCAGTCAGCCAACTTGGACAAACCATAGTTCAAGAGGAAGTAAACAACCGTTAGCAAAGCCAAAATTGGCAAAATATAATTTGAGTTCTGGGCATAAATCGTCTGCCCACGATAAGTCATTTCGGCCAAAACGATTCCAGAAGCCAAACTCGTATCCTTAACCAAAGAAATCAACTGTGAAATGATTGGCGGAATCATCTTCTTGTAAGCCTGCGGCAAGATGACGTAGCGCATGGCCTGGCCATCGGTCAAACCATTCGTCCGGGCCCCTTCGTACTGGCCATGATCAACGGCAGCAAGACCACCGCGGACAATTTCAGCCAGCATGGCCGACTCAAAGACGGACATGGCGATAACCGTTGCCCAGAAAACAGAGAAGTGCAAGCCAATACTTGGCAAAGCAAAGTAGGTAAAGAAGATAATCAACAAGAGCGGCAAGTTGCGCACGATGTTGTTGATGGTGCCGACAAAGCTTGAAAAATAAGGGTACTTTTCAAATTCGATGATCCCGATAATTGAACCACCAATCATCGAGAAGATGATGGAGACCAGGGAAACTCCGACGGTGATGCCAATTCCCCAGGCAAAGTAGCCCATGTTCGCACTAGAAAATACTGAAGTAGACGTTAGTGTTAGCATTTTTTAGGCCCCCTTTCCTAGACGTTCTTCCAAGTACTGCATGCTGTATGACAGCGGCAGTGTGATGACAAGGTAGAAGGCCCCGACAATTAAGTAAGATGTCAATGTTTCGTATGAGTTGGCAGCGACCAAGTTTCCTTGGTACATCAAATCCAAACCACCAACGAAGGCCAAGATTGAAGAGTTCTTAACCAAGTTGATGAACTGGTTGCCCAAAGCCGGCAAAGAAACCTTAAAGGCTTGGGGCAAAATGATGTAACGCATCGCCTGAACGTAGGTCAAACCATTGGCCCGCGCCCCTTCGTACTGACCCGAATCAATGGACTGGATTCCCGCACGAACCGCCTCGGCAATAAAGGCTGAAGTGTAAAGGGTCAAGCCAAGGCTACCGGCAGCAAAACCGTTCATCGGAATGATTTTGGCCAAAACCAAGTACATAAAAAGGACGATAACAAGCAGGGGCACGTTCCGGAAAAACTGGACGTAAGCATTTCCCACTTGGCGCAACCATTTAATCGGTTGAACCTGAAAGAGCGCGAAAAGCGTTCCCAAGATTAGGGCTCCCACCAAGGCAATAATGGAGGCTAACAAGGTATAGCCAAAGCCTTGGATGAAGGAAGACCAGTATGTTTGTAGTAAGTTCATTCCTTAACCTCCAATTGATGCCAGTCGACACCAGGAATATTCTGGAACCACTTTTTAATCAAGCGGTTGTAGGTGCCATCAGCTTTGATTCGATCCAAAGCATTGTTCGTTGCCTTAACCATGGCCTTTTGGTCCTTAGAAAAAGCAATTCCATAGGACGCTTGGCTATAGTTGCCGCCCACCAGGTGATAGCCAGGATTTTCAGCAGCCAAACCAAAGAGAATGGCATTATCGGTCGAAACTGCCTGACCCTGCCCGGCCTTCAAAGCTTGCATGGCAGAAGCATAATCCTGCAAAGCAACGATTTTAGCCTTGGGTGCCAACTGCTTAATTTGTTGGGCCGCCGTTGTTCCAACTACGGCTAAGACCGTTTTCTTAGGTGAATTCAAATCCTGTAGGGAATGAATCCCACTGTTTTGCGCAACCAAGAGTGATTGACCCGCCGAAAAATAAGATTGACTGAAATCAACCACCTTGGCACGTTCAGGCGTAATGGTCATGGTCGAAATGGTGGCATCAATGTTAGTACTTTTAAGCAATTGAATTCGGGAAGCAGTTGCCGTTGGCATAATCTTCGCCTTCAGCTGCTTACCCTTTTCACGGCCAATTTCTTTTGTAACCGCACGGGCCAAGTCCACATCAAACCCTTCGGGTTCGCCTTCTTTAGTATCCATCAAGCCGAAAAGCTTGGTGTCACTCTTAACGCCCCAGGTGATGGTACCCGACTTTAGAACGCGGTCCAAAGTATCTTGGTGGCGCTGATTTTGTTGCACTCGGAAAAGGGCCCAGGCAGTGAACAAGACCAACACGAGGGCCAAGGTCAAAGCCGCCCAAATTCCAAAGCGCCTCTTTTTTATCTGTTCCATGTGTGCAAACCGCCCGGCTTAGTGCTGGCGAACTTGCTGCAAGAACTTTTGCGCACGTTCTTCCTTAGGATGAGCGAAGAATTCATCCGTACTTGAATCTTCCAAAATCCGGCCATCCGCCATGAAGATTACTCGGTCGGCCACTTCCTTGGCAAAGCCCATTTCGTGGGTAACCACCAGCATAGTCATGTCGGAGTCGCGGGCGATGTCCTTCATAATCTTAAGAACACCACCAATCATTTCGGGATCCAAGGCAGAGGTTGGTTCATCGAAAAGCAAGGCCTTGGGCTTCATCGCCAAAGAACGGGCAATGGCAACACGCTGCTTTTGTCCACCAGAAAGCATGGACGGCATGTTGTCGGCCTTATCAGCCAAACCAACGCGGTCCAATAATTCCATGGCAATCTTGCGGTTTTCTTCTTCCGGACGGTGCAAAACCAAACGCGGTGCCAACATAATGTTGTCAATCGCAGACATGTTGTTGTACAAGTTAAAGTGCTGGAAAACCATTCCAACGTTCTTACGAATCTTGTTCATGTCCGTCTTGTTATCGTAAAGGTCAAAACCGTCAACCAATAAATGGCCGCTTTGGATTTCTTCTAAGCCATTGACGGTTCGAATTAAGGTCGACTTACCTGAACCAGAAGGTCCTATAAGCACCACCGTTTCACCGGCATCAATCTTTAAATTAATGTCCTTGAGGGCGTGGAAATCCCCATAGTACTTTTCAACGTTATCAAATTCAATCATGGCCATGAGCGGTCACATCCCCTTAGCAAATTTTAATTTATCTTAATCTATATATGGTATTAATACAAGTTTATCCAAGCAAATTGTCAGGAAAGCTCTCATAAAAAAGCAATGTCTCTCGACATTGCTTTTCTTTTTAATCTGGATTTTCTTTGTAAGAAAGGGCAGCGACGTTCAAAGTCTTGTCGGCCAATCCTTGCGTAAAACTCGTTTCGTGGGAAACAATAATGGCATTTCCAGGGAAGGCTTGAATGGCCTTGTAAAGGGCCTGCTTCGTTTCTTCATCCAAGTGGTTCGTCGGCTCATCGAGAATCAAGAAGTTCGATGGCTTCATTTCCATAATAGCCAACTTAACCTTGGTCTGTTCACCACCAGAAAGCTGGTAGAGCGGCTTGGAAGCATTTTCGGCATTGATGCCGGCTCCTGCCAAACGTGTCCGCAGTTCCTTGGGCATAATGGTTGGGAAACGGTCCTGCATTTCCTGCAAAGGCGTCTTCTGGTCGTCATCCCATTCCAAGTCCTGGTCAAAGTAGTTGACAATGGCGGAAGGTGAAAAGTCACTCGTTCCGGCAATGGCAGGAATGATGCCAAGAATCGTCTTAATCAAAGTTGACTTACCAGCACCGTTAAATCCTTGGAAGACAATCTTTTGCCCCGTCGTAATTGAAAAAGTAACGGGTTCCAAAATCGCCTGCCCGTCATAACCAACCGACAAGTCCTTAACCGTAACGGCGTTAGCCGACTGGGAATTAACGTAAGGGAAGTTGAACTTCGCCTTCTGATTAGAAGAAGGCGGATCAATCTTTTCCATACGATTTAGCATCTTTTCACGAGAACGGGCCTGCTTGGAAGTTGAAGCACGAGCCTTGTTCTTGGCGATGAACTTCTCCGCCTTTTCAATCTCGTTTTGCTGCTTTTCGTATTCACGCAACTGCTGTTCGGCGCGCTCTTCCTTTTGGTGCATGGCCTTCTTGAAAGAACCACGGTACTTGGTAATCTTTCCAAAGGAAACGTCGATGATGGCGTTGGTTACCTGATCCAAGAAATCGAAATCGTGGGAGATAATCATGGCCGCCCCTTCAAAGGACTGCAAGAAACCTTCCAACCATTCAATATGGGCCACATCCAGGTAGTTGGTGGGCTCATCAAGGATGATGACGTCATCATTTTCCAAAAGCAGCTTGGCCAAGATAACCTTGGCACGCTGTCCACCAGACATGGCTTCCAATTCGCGGTCACGACCAATCGCATCCAAGCCTAAACCGGTGATGACCTGTTCAATTTGGGTATCAATGTCGTAAAAATTAGCCGCATCCAGCTCTTCTTGCATCCGACCGGCCCGTTCCATGAACTTGTCGTCCATGGTTTCGGCGTACTTGTTGTACAAATCGGTCATGCGCGCCTGCTTGTCATAGAGATCTTGGTAAGCCGTGTGGAGAAAGTCCACCAAGGTCATCCCCGCCGGAATCTCGGCGTACTGGTCCAAGTAACCAATCTTAAGGCCTTTAGCCCATTCGATTTTCCCAGACAAGGGCAGGATTTGCTCAGTGATAATTCGGATCAAAGTCGACTTTCCAGCCCCGTTTTGTCCGACAATCCCCATGTGCTCGCCAACTTGAAGTTCAAAGCTAGCGTCTTCATATAATGTTTTTTCTGCGTAGGCCATTGAAAGGCCTGAAACTTCTAGTAATGCCATAGCTCTAAGTTTATCACAGATTGGGCCGTCAAGCATGGTCAGACTGGGCTATAAGCCGTATACTAAGAGAAGATTTAAAGGAGTCATCATGAAAGCACGTAAACTTGACCACAAAACCATCCTCGCCTTGGATCCAAACCGCGCCTACCGCTTCTGGCGCGACGCCTTCGACTTACCCCAAACCGGTGCACAGACCGACCGACGTTTAACCCTTGATGGTGAAGAAATCCACTTTGTTGAGGGCCAACCAGCCGGTCCCTTTGAAATCCTTGTTCGTGACCACCAAACCGAATTGCGCCAGCACCTGGCCAACAACTTTATCCCAATTGAAAAGGAAGAGGAACGCTTTAACAATAAGATTGCCTTCTACATCCGCGACAGCGAGGGCAACCAAGTGATTTTGGAAGCAAACCAATAAATTGCTTGTCCTACCGTACCAATTCGTGCTATAATATTTTCTGTTCTTGAGACATGGACAGTTAGCTCAGTTGGTAGAGCAACGGACTCTTAATCCGTGGGTCCAGGGTTCGAGCCCCTGACTGTCCACTAAGTAGCATCGCTTCGGCGGTGCTTTTTTTGTACACTTTTACTGAAAACGTTTGCTTTTTCACTTATCGAGTGCTAGAATAGTTAAGTTATTCACGAAAGAAAACAGGAGAAAAAGAATAATGTTTACACTTACTAAGCCTAAGGCTAGTTTTATGGAAATCATTACCAAGTCTGTTTGGTATGGCTTCATCGCCGGTATGATCTCAGGAATGGTCAAGATTGGTTGGGAAAAGATTTTGCCACCTCGTACTTTGGCCCGCGACGCTACTAATCCTCCCCAGGAAATGTTGCAACAAATGGGATTCACTTACGACCAAACTCACGCCTACGTTTACTATTCACATGACCAAAAGGTCTTCTTCACGGCCTTGATTATCCACTTCGGATTCTCAATCGTCTTCGCTGGCCTCTTCGTCTTGTTGTCACAGTACTGGCCAACGGTTGGTATGGGACAAGGTGCTATCTATGGTATCGTCATCTGGATTGCTTTCCACTTGATTATCATGCCTTTGATGGGCACTACCCCAGCCGCATGGAAGTTGCCATTCGACGAACAATTCTCAGAATTCTTCGGCCACATCATTTGGGCCTGGTCGATTGCTGCGACCGTCTACTACCTGATTGCAAAGAGCAAGCATGGCAAGTTGACGAACATCTAATTCGTTATACGAAAAACACCCGCCATTATTGGTGGGTGTTTTTTATTTTGCAAAGAAATGTTGGTCCTGATGATTAACTTCATCCTTGATGGTCTTGCTATACCAGAAAGGCGCCACCACTTTACCAGTAATGTGCTTCCGGCTAACGTAACCATAGTAGCGACCGTCATTTGAAACCGAGCGATGGTCCCCCATCACAAAGTAGCTATCCGCTGGTACCTTCGTAGTGTTGGCATCCTTGCTCTTCCACAAGCCAGTTGTGCATAGGCTCTTCAAATCCCAGTGGGAACCAAAGTCTCCAGCAGTTCCTTCATTGCGTTCTGATTCGGAAAGGTAATCCTGGTTGACTTGCTTCCCGTTGACGTAAAGATTTCCCTTGCTATAGGAAACCGTGTCGCCAGGCAGACCAATAATGCGCTTAACATAGTCGACTTTGCCCGCCTTAATCCGCGGATCCTCTTCCTTGGCATTGAAAACGACGATATCGCCGCGCTTCAACTTAGCAAGTCGGTTAACACCGACTTTTTGCTTATCCAAAAGCACAGGTTCCATCGAATTCCCAGAAATTGTCGTTATCGTGAAGATAAAATGCAGGAATAGGAAAACAAGCAGGAAAATCGCGACAAATGGCCACCATCCCTTAATAATTTTCATCATAGTAAAAGCCCTCTGCCAATTATTATACGAGTTACTTCGCGCTTTTCGCCCGTTATTTATGCCACAAACACTTGAATCATTTCTCATACATGATATTCTATTCATATGAAATGGAGTTCATATGAATATTGGATTACTAACTTTAACATTTTTTGCCGTTAACCTCGATTTCTTCATCATGTTGCTCTTCTTGTTGAAAAAATATCCCTTCCGTTCGGTCTTGCTGGCTTATTTGGTCGGGAATATCTTGCTAATGACACTTTCCTTCGGGGCGGGCCAGATACTTGAAACCTTCATGCCGGAATGGCTACTTGGAATTCTAGGTCTCATCCCCATCTACTTGGCCCTACGTGATGACGATGACGAAGAGGGCGGCAGTAGGGCGAGTTCGCCCTTCTTGGCCGTACTAGGTACTTACCTTTCCGTTTGTGCCGGCTGCAATCTTTCCATCTTCCTTCCCGTCTTGCTCGGCGAGAGTCTAGCAACCTTTGGTGAAACAATACTCTACATCGGCGCTTTGACCATCATCATCGTTTTCATCCTAAAGCGAGTTAATCAAAACAAGTGGGTCACGGCGACCATCGACAAGTATGGCGAAAAACTCATGAGGATTTGCTACATTTTGATTGGCCTTTACGTCCTTTATGACAGCGGCTTTCTTGCCCACGTCTTCGCTTGGATTAGCCACTTTTTATAGGCGATTTATGCCAAAGAAAAAAGCCCAAATGGGCTTTTTCTTTTATACCTGACGGTATACGTAATAGTAAGGCGCTGCGCCTTCGGCCTTAGCGGCTTGGTTGTAATAAGCATCGTAGCTGTATTCAGTCACGGCTGAACCTTGTGCGCCACCAGTTGAATAGTTAACGGAAGTTGCTTGGGCGTCAGGATCATTTGAAGTAATGACCTGAACGTGTCCGGCTGCTCCACCTGAAGCACCTTGCTGACCCCAGATAACGATGTCACCCTTTTGGGCGTCCCAAGGCTGGTTTTCAGCAATCAAGGAATAACCGTTTTGCTTCAAGTAACCGTGCAATGAATCGGTATTGTACAAAGTGTTCGTTGGTGTGGCACCAGCTTCTTCCAAAGCTTCGGTCATGGCACCAGAACAGTCAGCCGTTCCATCAGAACCGTTACGTGAACCGTTCATGCTGTAGGTCAACTTGCCTTCATGGCTTCGGAACCAATCAATCAACTTATCGTTATCAACCTTGTGCGTCGTAGCTGCAGGTGTCGTCGAATCAGACGGCGTAACGGCTGGTGCAGTAGAAGGTTGTACCGGAGCCTTGCTTGGTGCTTGTGAAGGGGCCGGTGTAGTTGATGATGGCGTCGTAGACGTTGAATCGTAGCCTGGCAAACCAGTCAAATCTGGCGTGTCATTAATCGTTCCATCAATCGAAGTGTTGGCTGACGTGTTAGCAGAAGTATTAGCACCGCCAGTACCAGTGTTTTCGATTGGGTTCACATCAGTGTTGAACAAGCCTTGGGCGATGTTCTTCAAACCGTTTTGCAATGGCTGCAAGAAGGAACCAAATGATTGTGCCGAAGCATTTTCAGTGTTAACCGTTGGGGTAGCATTGGCTGCCAAACCGCGTGAGTTAGCCGCTGAAAGGTTTGCTGAGTTAACCACTGACACAGATTGAGCCATTGATTGTGAATTAGCACTTTCAGAAGTTGCCAATGAAGAATTAAGTGCTTCGGCGGCAGCTGCAGGATCTGAAACATTGGCCTTGCCAACAAAAATATCGTCAGGTCCCTGGAAGTTTGCCTTTTGCGTTGCTTGAGAAAGCGAAGACGTCAAAGAGGCGAGCATTGAAGTTGAGGTTGAAGTAGAGTTGGCCTGAGAAGCAGCGTTAGAATCAACAGCCTGCGTTGAAGCGGCAAATGAAACACTGCCGTTGGTTGGCTGAACCTGGTCGCCAGTGGCAACGTGGTAGCTTTGCGTCATCTGTTCGATGGCAGCCCCAACGTTTGGATCAACCATGACCATGTTGTCTGGAGCTGAATAAGTCGTTGACGAACTTTGACCGGTTACATCGTAGCCCTTGTCTTGGAAGCCAGCGATGGTGTTGGCTTGGTCAACCAACTTGTAGCCTGCCAAAATAACGTTCTTGTCTGACAAGTGGTAACGACTTGCCAACTGATCTGAAGACACATTAAAAGCTGCCGCAATACTGTCAACAGTGTCACCCCACTGTACCGTATAGCGGTCCATGTCATTTTGAACGCCTTGCTTAGTTACTTGACCACGTACTTGGTCAGCATTATTTTCGACCCAATCAGCCTGTTGTGGCTTTTGGTTGGCATTATTATTCGTGGTATCAGCAGCAACCTTATGGCTGTTCCCCATACCAGCGACGGGAATCATTGCCCCCGTGACCATCAAGGTCGTTGCCCCAGCATTGAAAAACTGGTGCGTGCCTGGTCGCTTGGCCTTTTCAGCTTTATCCATATTCTCTACAACCTCCAAACGGTAGAAGTATCCGCTTATTATCATAACAGAAAGCCGGGATAGTGAGAACACAAATCCGCAACAATATTTCATTTTCTTAACAGTTATTTAACAGTTCGTTAACAAAGTTAAGGGATATTTTAGACAAAAAACATCTGTTCGTATCTATAAATATGGAAAAAACGACCCAAATCCGATTTAAAAAATCGATTCGGGCCGTTTTTCTTTTATAGCGATATTACAAGCTCTTCACGAGCCAGTTTTGTGGAATTTCCAAAGTGTGACGAACGGAAATAATGTTATCTTCGTTCTTCTGCTGGAAGAGCCACTTCGTCATGTTATTCTTGTAAACCCAGCGTGTCGTCTTGGTAACGACCTGAGCATTACTTACATCAGTCTGCTTGTAGCCGGCTGACTTTTTCACTGTTTCAACAATGTGCTTTTGGTCGGGTGCAAAGTGTGTTTCCGGCTTGGCATCGTTAGCATGATCCTTATAAACCAAAACATAGTCGTTAGAACCAATCTTCTTCGCTGCTACCGCACCAATCGGTGACTGAGCTGGCAAGATTGAATAAACCTGCTTGGTTGAGGTAACCGTTTGCTTTTCCATGCCGAAGTGGCTATGCATGTTCATGGCCAATGCAATAACTGCCGCTGCAGTCAAAAGAACCATAATACCTGAGACAAGCCAACGCAAGGCGCTGTTATTGATGGCAAAGAATGCCACTCCGGTCAAAATGACCAGAATCAAAATAATCCAAATAATCATTCTGCATCCCCCTTTTCATCCTTCAAGAAGAAAGCCAAGATAAAGCCAACAAGGGCAAATGAGAAGGCAATGATGAAGGCGATACGGAAGCCGTCCAATGAGGCATCCAAACTTTGGCTAGCAAACTTCAAAGGATCAGTTAGCTTCAAGCCGCTGCTTGGCGCATTACGGTTAATCGTATCCTGAACAACAGAGGTCAAGATGGCCACAACGATTGACGTTGAAACCTGACGCAAGGTGTTGTTAGCAGCAGTTCCATCGGCAGCCTTTGCATCGGGCAAGGCACCCATGGCTGCTGTCGTAACAGGCATCATAACCAAGGCAACCCCCGCCATACGAACGGCATACAAAACCGTGATGATAATCGTTGGCGTTTCGGCAGTCAAGAAGATGTAAGGGAATGAACCCAACATGATAATCAAGAAACCAAATGAGGCCAAACGACAGATACCAACCTTGTTGTACAAAACACCGGCAACTGGTGAGAGCAATCCCATCATCAAGGCACCCCACAAGAGGGCCAAACCAGAGTTCAAAGGTGTCAAACCACGAACGTTTTGCAAGTAAGTTGGCAAGATCATTTCAACCCCGAACATGGCCATCATAGCCAAAATCAAGGCAATCGTTGCCATCGTAAAGTTCTTCTTGGTAAAGACGCGCACGTCCAAGAATGGTACTGGCAACTTCAATTGACGCCATACGAAGAGGGCAAGCATCAAAGAACCGACCACGATTGGCAAGATAACTTGTCCAAAGTCACCCCAACCTTGGCTTCCGACGTTGGTGAAGCCCCAGAGGAAGAGGCCAAAACCGATAACAGACAATACCAATGAAGGGAAATCAACCTTCATCTTCTTGGTCTTCATGACATTCTTCATCATGAATGGTGCCAAAACAAGGGCCACCACGATGAAAATCAAAGGAATCACGAAGATTGAACGCCAGCTATCAGACAGCGTCAAACCAAGGATGGTATGATCCTTTTCCAAAATCCAACCAGTCAAAGTTGGACCAAAGGCTGGCGCCATACCGATAACCAAGCCCATCAGACCCATGGCCGCACCACGTTCCTTAGCACCGAACATGTTCACCACGATAATCTGCATCATGGGCATCATCACCCCGACGGCAGCTGCGGCTACAATTCGTCCAGCAACGAAAAGCCACCACATGCTGGACTTTTCAGGGGTCAACATTGAAATCAAGACCCCCGCTGTTAGCAAGGCATAAGCTGCAATGTGCAAGTACTTCGTTGAGAAGCGGTTGGCCAAGTAGGCCGTCAAAGGAATCATCGTTCCATTAATTAACAAGAACCAAGTGGTTGCCTGTTGCGCCGTTGACAAGTTAATGTCGAAAGACGTCATCAAAGTTGGCAAGGCAGTTCCCAAAGATGTCTGCATGAGGGCTCCACCCATCATCGCAATCATCATGACCGCCATGACCAACCAACGGTTATATTGCTTACCGTTTTGATCAGTAATCATAATTCTTTTCCTTTCGGTGATACATTTTGTATCAGTTATGTTAAATTGATTCTAGCACCAGAAATTTTTCTCGTCAACAAAGAAATTCCCGCTAGCATTTCGAAAATAAATCACATACACTAGCGGTATCAAATAGCGGAGCAGATTCATGGCTAACAATTGTTCTCCGGAAAACATCCGGGTCAAAAATCAAATCGTTGAAGGACTTTTTTCTCTATTAAAAGAAAAGCCCCTGTCCAACATCAAAATCTCAGAACTAATCGAACGTTCCGGCGTCGCCCGTGTTTCCTACTATCGTAACTTCGATGACAAGGAAGAAATCCTACGCTACTACCTAACGGACTTAACCAAAACTGGGCATCAGCAGCTGATCGAATACTTCAAGCAGCATCATGATATCGAACATCCCTTTGAACAGCGCTTCGTGATTGCTTTTCGCTTCTTCCAAGAAAATCAGGTGAAGTTGCAACAACTTATCGATAGCGGTCTGTCAGGCTACTTCTTCCAATTTTTACAGGATCTGCGCATCTCTGATGATGCTCACCGGAATACCCCCGTTAACCATTACGAACACGCCGTCATCTCAGGAGCCATTTATAGTTTGCAAGTGGAATGGCTCAAAAGCGGCGCGAAAGAGAGTCCCGAAGAACTAGCAAAAATTTTCACCGCTTCGCTTAGCCCCGAACTGCGTCAAAAGGTTGAAGCTAGGCATTCCTGAGACACAAAATTGGTAACTGTCCAACATCTGTCTGATATAGACATTTAGGTATATAAGGCGTATACTAGAGTCGAAATTAATTGAAAAATATCAGATATACCAATGAGAGAGGGTAGCGCCATGCCACAAACAGTTGTGAAACGCCAAAAGCAAGTCCAGGCCACACAAGATCGTTTTACGGACAGTTTAGCCCAATTGTTAAAAACTGTTCCTTATAAGGATATTACTGTTAATCAGATTTGTGAAAATTCTCATTTATCACGGCGTACCTTCTCCCGCCATTTTGATAACACCGACCAGCTACTCGGTTTGTTGGTTCGGCGGATGTCCCAGCGGCTCTTCGAATTGATTGAGTCCGACAATCCGCAAAATTTTCAGTCAATTCTATTTAATCTTTTTACCGTGCTATCACGGGAAAAGGACTTCCTGCGGATTCTACACGACAACGACAAGATGTACTTGGTCCGCGACGGTCTGTTCTACGCCGATCGCTACAACTCTGATTTGATCAACTTTGCGCGGCAGTCACCCGAGCTACACATCTTCGCCATCGGGGGCATTATCAACTTGATTGATAACTGGGTCGAAAACGACTTCAACCATACTCCTCGCGAAATGTCGGCTCTTGGTGGCAAAATCGCGGTTGGTGTGCAAGAATTACTTTAATGACTAAATTCGTACACAAATTCATAGCCGATAAAACTTTGTTAACGACCACGCTGCTCATGCTGCTGGTCGTTTTATTTGGTCGCGCTCGTATAGCTGCCGTTGATTGGAAAACAATTTTCGAGCTCTTTACCCTAATGCTCCTGATTGGCATCTACGAAAAATTAGGAATTATTACCTGGTTGGCGCGCAAGTTACTGGCTAGTTCGCATAATCAACGTGGCCTGCTTGGCAGTCTCTTACTCTTGGCTATCGGCACATCCTTTTTCTTTACCAACGACATTGCGATTTTGACCCTCGTGCCGCTTTATTATCACTTGCACCACGAATTCCATTTGAGCGATGCCCGCGTCATTACCTATCTAGCCATCTTCGCCAACCTTGGTTCGGCCCTCTCGCCTTTCGGTAATCCGCAAAATATCTACCTCGTAAGCAAGTTCCAGCCCAGCCTGGCATATTTTGGGCAAATTGCCCTGCCGCTAGCTGGCATAACTGTACTTCTACTTGTAATTATCTTGCTCAGCACGCCTAAAATCCCTGTGCAGAGCCAAGTTAAGGTCGAAGCCCTAACTTTGACGGCACCCGCTGTTTTCTGCTTGGTTGTTGGAAGTCTGGCTGGTTTAGCAACCCTGCTGAATTTCATGAACCTAACCGTCGGCTTAGTTCTTCTGGTCGTGATTACTCTTTATTTAGCGCCCAGCCAATTCACCAAGTTAGACTATGGAATTTTGCTCACCTTCTTCAACTTCTTCTTGATTGTCGGCGCCATTAGCAGCCTGCCCTTCGTCAGCGACTTGTATGGCCAAATTAGTTCAAGATTTGGCCAGTTTATCGCTGCCGCTCTGACTAGCCAAATCATTTCCAATGTTCCGGTCGCAATTCTACTCGACAAGTTCCACTTTGCCCTACAACCTCTCTTCTGGGGTGTTTCCATCGGTGGACTGGGTACGCTAGTTGCGTCCCTCGCCAACTTATTGGCCTTGCGCCAGTATCGCCTTCACTTTGGAGTACGCGCCCAACGAATTTGGCCAGTCTTTCTCGGAATTAATCTCTTGCTGTTATTAATTCTGACAGGAATCGCCGCGCTGCTCTTGCATTAGTGTTACCATTAAAAAAACTGATTGGAGACTTTTTATGCCATTGATGAAAATTGACCTACGCGAAGGTCACGATGAAAATTACATTAACACCCTCTTGGACGTGGCCTACGCTGCTCAGCAAAAGAATTTCCACACGCCCGATGGTGATCGCTACCAGGTCGTTAACGAACACAAGGACTACCAAATGAAGGTTGGCGATGCTGGTCTTGGTTTCAAGCGAACTAAGGACACCATTGTCTTCTCCATCATTTCACGTCCCCGCGAACGCGCCGACAAGGAAGCCTTCTACGCCCAATTGGCCAGCGAATTGCAGGCTAAGCTTGGTTTGAATCCCGATGACTTGGTCGTTTCAATCGTCAACAACGATTCCGAAGACTGGTCATTCGGTCAAGGTAAGGCCCAGTTTATCAACGGCGATTTGTAAGCCTAATAAAAAAGACCCACACGGGTCTTTTTTATTTTACAAGTGAATCCAAGGACGGAAACCGGCTGTGAAGAGGCCTAAAATGACCAAAAGCACAATGATACCGGCCGCGATGTAATAATCGGACTGCCTGAGTTGGTTACGGGCACGGCGAGCCATCAAGTATTCAATGTAGCCGATGACCAGAATCGAAGCGACGATTTTAAACGAAACCAAGACCGGTGCACGGTGCCAAGCCTTAAAGGCCAGGTAGATTCCGTCGGCCAGCATAACCAAGTACAAAGTACGAATAGTCATGGCCACGGGCAGTGAACCATTTTCCTTGCGCAAGTCCACAATCAAAAGTACGATCATGGCCAAGGCGACGATGATGTGAAGCCAGAGATACATAATTTACCTTCTTAAAATTTTTTAGGAACCAAATCGAAACTAGTTCACCTACAATCTTAACGCAAACTGAAATATTGGTATAGGTGTTTTATCCGCGGATCATATCGATGTGGGGCAAGCCATCCTCATCATAAATCTCCGAAACCGCCTGAAAACCAAAGGAAGCATAGAAATTCTGCAAGTATGCTTGTGCAGCGATTTTAATTTTCTTGTCCGGATAAAGCCGCTCACACTCTTGCAGCGTCTTTTCAATCAATTGACGGCCTAAGTGATGGCGACGGTATTCTTGGACCACTAAGACACGCCCGAAGCTAATGTAGCCGGGTTCGTCACTCGAAACAATTCGAGCATAAGCTAAAATGGCGCCGGCCGAATTTTTCAAAACAACATGGACTGCATCCCCATCCTTATCATCAACTTCTTGGTACGCACAGTTTTGCTCTACAACGAAGACTTTAACTCGTTCCTTCAAAATTTCTAGTAGTTCCTGCGCCTTTAATTCATCAGTTGCTCGAACTTGAAACTGAGTATCTTCCATAATTTTTCTCCAATCATTAAAATTCAATCAATTACTTCCTGATAGCAAACTTAACCCACTTCACCAAGGTCGGACTGACCATGGAAAGCATGACAGCAAAGA
Organism: Eupransor demetentiae; assembly: GCF_963930865.1. Classification (NCBI taxonomy): domain Bacteria; kingdom Bacillati; phylum Bacillota; class Bacilli; order Lactobacillales; family Lactobacillaceae; genus Eupransor; species Eupransor demetentiae. Next base: position 32,343 of record NZ_CAWVOH010000004.1, read on the forward strand.
AGGCCGCCGGCGTCCAAATCGTCAAAGTCAGCAAAATTCCAGCTGCTTTAAGCACAAGATCAAACCGAATCGTCTTCATTCGCACATCGAATTGCTGCAATGTCGTCGGGTTATCCTGATGCAACTTACCCAATTCAGTGTAGATATAGGCATTAAGTGCATTGGTCAAAAAAATTAAAACGCCATAGATGGTTTGCGCGATTTTATTATTAAAATTTTCCGCAACCATGGTCGTAGCATAGGGAAAGAGGGTCAAAATAAAGAGTGAAATAAAGTTCAACCAAATAACGCGGTTGTTTATACGCTGAACGAACTGCCAGCCATTATTGATATAAATCCAGAGCCTTACCAGTACCAAAAAAGAGAGCAAGTAAGCCAACAAACGCACGTTGACGTCAGCGAAACTGCCGATAGTCAAAGGTTGTTTAGGCTGTGGCAAATCTAAGGCTAGTAAGGTCATAATCACGGCGAAAACACCATCAGTTACTGCATTCAATCGTTCTTTAGTCATGAAGATGCTCCATTTCCTATCAAATACTTCAGCCTTTATCCTACACCATTCCGCTTTCAAGCGTCTGTAGGCACAAAAAAACCACAGCTTACGCTGTGGCTTTAACCGAGTGGAGAAGAAGGGATTCGAACCCTCGCATGCTTTTACACATCTACACCCTTAGCAAGGGCGCCTCTTCAGCCGCTTGAGTACTTCTCCATAACAGATAATATCATACCAGACTCGGCTTCAAGCTGCAATAGTTTTTAGCGGCTAACGATGCGGCGCAATTGCTCGTGGAAGTAATCCCAGATTTTATCATCGTTTTGTCGAAAATCATCCAAAAGGCTGTCGCCCTGCGGACTCAAGGTACCGACAAGCTCATTGTACATATCCCAAATCTGCAGTTCCTGCTTGTCTGACCACTTAACCGTGTCATAGCCTGCGCCAAGGCGTTCATCAACCATTTCCTGCAAACCGCGCTGCAAGGCATCGGCCATAACTTGGTCTTCCGTCACATCAAAACCACGGGCCGTCAAAATGGCGACTTGGTCCTTCACTGTTTGTAAATCTTCTGCAACATCAAGTTGATCCATGCTAATCCCCTTCAAATTGGTATTTTAACGATACTTTAGTATAATGAAACATAACTCATTATACTAGATTTGGTAGGTAAGATGACACAACTCGTTACAACATCTGAGCTGCAACTAATTGAAGAATACACCATGCAAACCATGGCGGTGCCCCAGGAAGTTCTCATTGAACGGGCTGCCATGGCTGTCCAAGAAGTGATTGGAGCCGGCAACTTTGACCTTTCCAACGTGCTAGTCCTCGCTGGCTTAGGCAATAATGGCGCTGACGGGGTCGCTCTCGCCCGCCTGCTCCACCTGCAAGGCATCGACGTTTCCCTACAATTCGTGGGGAACCTCAACCGCGCTAAGGACAGCGTCCAACACCAACTTAAAATCGCGGAACACTGTGGTTTGACCCGTTCGGAAAAGTCAGACTTCCAAAAGGCAACCCTCATCATCGATGCCATCTTCGGAACCGGTTTGAACAATACCATCCCCGACGGTTTGCAAAAGATGATGCGCGCTGCTAACCACGCCGATAACAGTGTGGTCGCAATCGACGTTCCAACTGGTATTTCAGCCAACACTGGTGAAGTTCTAGGATCCGCACTCAAGGCCAAGTCAACCGTGACCTTTGGTTACGAAAAGGTTGGTTTAACCAAGGGCGGCGGCAAGAAGTTCTCTGGCGAGGTTATCGTTAAAGACATCGGCCTACTCACCCCCGAAAATTTCATCTTCTCACAAGCCAAATAAAAGCACTGCTGACAGCAGTGCTTTTTTATTTATGATATGGAGAACCTTCGCGAATCATGAAGGCCCGATAGATTTGTTCAATCAAAACCAAACGCATCAATTGATGGGGCAGGGTCAACTTTCCAAAAGAGAGGAGCAAGTTGGCACTTTTTTTGATGGCTGGATCGAGCCCTAGGGAGCCGCCGATGATAAAGGTCAGCGTGCCATAGCCGTTTAACATAGCCTGGGATAACTTTTCCGAGAACTCCTCAGAGGGGAACTGCTTGCCTTCAATGGCTAAGACTACGACGTAATCACGTTCACCAATCTTGGCTTGGATGCGGGCACCCTCTTTGGCCATAATTTCCGTGTTTTCGGCATCGCTGGCTTTTTCTGGTGTCTTTTCATCCGGCACCTCAATTAATTCCAACTTGGCAAAACGTGACATGCGCTTGGCATACTCCTCAATGCCACTTTTGAGGTACTTTTCTTTAAGTTTTCCTACAGTTATCATCTTAATTTTCATAGTTCTTTACCTTTTCTTAATATTTTACGGCATAATCCACTAATTTATTAGCAGGACTTATCCACAGTTATCCACAAGTATCCCCAGAAAATTATTTCCGAACGAAGCGCTCTACATGGGCGTTTCGAGGACTTATTACCACTGATAAGCTCTACGCAGTGGATAAGTTCATCAAATTGTGGATAACATCTTTGGCATAAAAAGCCCTTTTTCAACGGATTTGCTTTACCATTCCTTAACTTTTCCACAGTTATCCACATTAATATCCACAGCTGTGCATAAGCACAAATGTTCGCCCCACAGAAGTCGGATTTCTCATTCGGATTTTACCATTTATGCCAACCAAAAAAGTAGATTAAATCAAGATTAAAGTCAGCCAAAATCGACTATTTCCGAACATTTACTTTTTTAAAATTCATTTTAGTCAGGAAAAATCCAAGTAAAAAAACTAATCCCAAAGGATTAGTTTGCTAAACGCTGTGTCAATTTAATCTTAACGGTCTTCTTGGTTGAACCATGGTAGAAGTCCATCGTGATCTTGCTGCCGACACTGTGCTGATAGAGGTTTTCACGCAAATCAGCAATGTTATTAACAGCCTTACCGTCGATTGCTGTAATGACGTCGTACTGAGACAGCCCTGCCTTCTCGGCAACAGAGCCCTTCGTTACCTTCATAACGACGGCCCCACCAGTCACGGATGTTGGAAGCTTGAGCGTTGATTTTTGGTCGTCGGCTGGAACCAGTGACAGGTTAACCATTTCGATGCCCAGCGCAGGACGGGTGATTTTACCGTACTTAGCCAGCTTATTAACAATATCGACAACCTGGTCGGCAGGAATAGCAAAGCCCATTCCTTCGACCGTTGAACCAGTTGTTGAGGCCGACAGCTTCATTGAATTGATTCCAACGACCTGACCAGCCAAGTTAATTAATGGTCCTCCAGAATTTCCAGGGTTAATGGCTGCATCGGTTTGGATAACCGTTGAACCGCCATTATTAGCTTCCACCAAACGCTTCGTGGCGGAAATAATTCCTTCCGTCACCGTTGAAGCATATTGGGAGCCAAGTGGCGAGCCAATCGCCAAAACCGTTTGCCCAACTGAAATCTTGTCCGAATCACCGAAAGAGGCAACGGAATTAATCGCGGAATCTTCAACCTTCAAGACCGCCAAGTCGGTCGTCGAATCCTTTCCGACAACCGTGGCCATGACCTGCTTGCCTTGGTTATTGATGACTTGAACTTTGTCGGCACCATCAATAACGTGGTTATTGGTCACGATAAAAGCGGAACCATCGGCCTTACGGTAAGCAACGCCGGAACCTTCGGAAGATTCCGTGTAACTACCGCCAGATTTTTTAAAGTTCAAAACCGAAACAACGGCATTCGCCACCTTGTTATAGGCACTGGTAGCATTGCTGCTAGACGATAACTCTTGTGTATTTTCTGACTTTAAACGGACCGGGCTGTGGGTCGTCTGGTAATTGTCGTAGATTTCTTGGCCAACTAAAACCCCGCCCCCGCCTAGTAATCCTGCAGCGGCGCCGATTAGTATAATGTTACTTAAACTCTTTTGCATGCTGACTAAAACTCCAGTTGAATATATGAACTAGGATACTTGCACTTTTTTAATTATACATTAAATTTAATCAATCGTTTGCTTCCCCATGAAGGCGTTAATCTTCAAGAAGGTCTTGTTGCCTGCTTTGTCAGTCTTTAAGAAGACCCAAGCCGGCTGATAAATTTGGTAACCGTTCAGCGTGTCTTCCGTGTCATAGGCCAGCGTTCCGGAGGAAAGATGTTCCCCCTTATTCAGCTGATTGTAACGGTAGAGCGCCACAATGGCGGCTTCTTCGGAAATAATTTCACGCGAATCGTGCAAAGTCTTGATTGCCGTCAAATGGTGCTGTGAAAAATCAAAACTGTGGTTGGAACGGTTATAAGACAGCTGCAACTGCCCCTCTTTGGCTACAACCGGCAGGCCATCGACCATTTGCCCGAAGACATAGGTAGCTTCCGGTTCATTACCCTTGTAAAACTTGGTCATCAATGTATTTTCCTGATAGCCAAGTTTTTTAGCAAGGGCGCGGGCATAGGCTGGGACAGCTTCGTTACCGGTGTTCTTATCCAAATTAACGGTTCCCAGCAGGGCGCTGCCCTTAATCGATTGGTCGTCCAAATTTAGCTTGTTGGTCGTAGCAGAGAAGGAGGAATCCGACTGAGCGGCCACGTAGTTGATACGACGCGTCTTGGTCGACAAGGACTCTAGCTTGATTCCCTGCTTTTCAATGGCAGCGACCGCACTAGCATTAGGATCATTATCCATTTCACGGCTGGTCACGCCCGTTCGCCAAACGGAAAACAAGAAAAGATCGAGGCCCAAAGCAAGTCCCAACATTAGTATTAAAATTCGACGAAACTGCATATGAGCCTCCTTTCTTAATCTGTCTGAGTGCGTTCAAGATAATCGTCTAGGCTATACCAAGTACCGTTTTTATCCTGAACCATCCAAGTTGGCACTAAATCAACCAAGTTCTTGTTGTCTTTATTAACTTGCCAAACATAGCCCACCATTAACTGCTGATATGAATTTTCGCTCTTTTGGCTATTATTCAGCTTCTTCAAAACGGTGTTGGTCGAATCCAGCTTGACCTGACCTTCTGAGTTCGGCGCTGGAATGCCCAACCCTTCAAGCTTGTAGGTTGCCTGACGGCGGCCCTTGTCATCAATTTGACTCGTAAGCGTTGGCAAACCACCATCAAAGAAGATTGGCACGTTATCAACATAAGTTCGAAATGAAATCGTTCCACCGTGATCAGAGCTTTGGAAGAGTCCCAAATTGGGGAGCTCCTTCTTCAAAACTTCAAGCTGATCAAAACTAACCTTTAGACGCCCCAAATAGGTCTTGGCTGGGTCAGCCACCTCGTTTTCCGACTGGAAAACCAAGGTCTGATTATTAGGGTGGTAAGTGTTACTCTGACCGGAATAATTGTTGTGATAGTTCTGCAAATCCCCGACCTTACTGGTTGAGAACTGGTTAACCGAGCCCAACATGGCTGCGTTAAAGTCATCCACGCTGGACGTGTGAATTTGGTAAGTATAAACCGGACGGCTAAAGGACTGGCTATACAGAACATTAATCTGATTCTTGATTGGCGCAAAGATGACCGGCTGCGAATCGCCCCAGTCATTAACTGCTGCTTGAATTCGGTGCCAGTTGACCTGTTTAAAGGTCGTCTGGTTAACAGTTCCTTGACGGCTATCAACGAAGTAGACGTTATGGCCCCCATGAATTGAAAAAATCACATAATCGAAATTCTTGTTTTTAATGTGACGATTGGTGTCTTCCGAGTGGCCGTTAAAATAAGCCACCGGCGTTACGTCACTATAGTGCAAAACAACCGTTTCAGGCTGGCTCAAAAGATCGGCCAAACTACGGTTGTTGTATTCATCTTCACGAAATGAGCCAAATTCAGCAGTGGAAAGCAAATCTATGATTTTACCTTCCTGCTTCGTGGATAAATTATATTGATAAGAGTCACCGCTTTTATCGGTGTAGAGGAACTGTCGTGGTTGGAAAAGGGAGTTCTGGAGTTGGAGATCTTCCACTCCTGTCGTTCCGGTACCGGCGTTGGAAGCCAAATTAAAGATTCCAAAAGTCAGCAAAACCGAAGTCAAAAAAGCGATGGCCAAGACAACTTTCAGAGTTGAATCGACCCAAAGAGCACGTTTAAGCATCCCAGTCATCCCCCTCTAGCAAGTCATCTTCGACAGCGTCGAGTGCGATGTGGAAAGTTGAACCCTTGCCTTCCACGGATTCAGCCCAAACACGGCCGCCAAACTTTTCGACCACTTCCTTTGAAATGGCCAAACCAAGGCCAGAACCACCCTGAATACGTGACCGCGATTCATCCACACGGAAGAAGCGGTTGAAGATGTTTTCAAGGTCCTTCTTAGGAATTCCAAGACCCTGATCCTTAATGGAAATCAAAGCCTGACCCTTACGCTTTTCAAGCGTGGCCGTAATGGTTCCACCATCAGGGGAGTACTTAACGGCATTGTTCATCAAGTTGTCCAAAACCTGGGTGAACTTGTCCGGATCAACTTCGACCCAGACGTCTTCCTTGGTGATGTTGCGGACAATATTGTAGTCCTTCTTGTTTTTAACCTGCTCGTCCAAGCTTTCGTTATCCAAAATCATGTCGAAGCGGTCCAAGACAAAGTTAAAGAGCGAGTTCAAGTTGACCAATTCGGTCCGAACTTCCATGGTTCCCTGGTCCAAACGAGAAAGCTCCAGCAAATCGTTAATCATACGATTCATCCGCTGCGTTTCACCTTGGACAACGGACAAGAAGTTTTTAGCGACTTCCTTGTCATCAATGGCACCATCGGCCAATGCATCGACATAGGAACGCACAGAGGTCAAAGGCGTCCGCAATTCGTGCGAAACGTTGGAAACAAACATCCGTCGTTCAGCATCAATCTTTTCTTGTTCAGTAATATCATGCAAAACCAAAACAATACCGGAAATCAAACCGGACTGACGCTTAATCAAGGAAACGTAAGTTTGGACAATCAGATTCTTACCATCACGAGAGAAGTTAACGGGGAAGTCCGTTTGGTCTTCCAATAGATCTTCAACCGTCTTCTTCCCTTCCAGATGCAAAAGATCAATGACGTTTTTACCCAAGGCTTGGCCTTCATCAACTTCCAGGAAGTTGGAGGCCGCCTGGTTAATGATGGTGACCTGCCCATGGCGCGTCGCCAATAGCACCCCATCGGCCATGTGGGTCAAAACCGAATTCAAACGGTTTCGCTCAGCCGAAATGGTTTCAGTGGAATCTTCAATTCGCTGCGATAGCTCGTTAACCGAATGGGCCAGCTGACTGACTTCATCCGTTCCATAGATGTGGTTAATCATGGAATAATCACCGGCAGCGATGCTAGCCGTTTGTTTGTTAATAATTTCAATCGGTTGTGTAATCGTCTTGGATAGGAAAATCGCCAGCAAAATTGAGGAACACAGCGCAACCAGCCCTGCAATGATGAAGAGCCACATAATCTTATTGATGTTTTCATAAAGGCGCTTCAAGCTGGCATTGACGACGATAACCCCGAGGAGTTCGCGGTTATTTCCCTCTTTAGTTGTTTCCAGCGGAATCGTCATAATTTCCTGACGTTCGTTGTTGCTGGTAACATCTCGCGTGTTAAAGAAGTTAGGATCGTCGGTCAAAGCCTTCAGCGTATTGGGATCTTCAGTCTTTTGACCACGTTCCTGCTGACCAGCAATCAAAGTTCCACGAATCGTCCCACTCTTATCGATAACTTGAATGTTTTCGATGTTATTGTTGGTAAATCCCGCAAGCAAGCCTTCGATTTCCTTGTCCCCGGCCGCCTTGTTGCTGTTGGTCAGGGCAATCTTCACTCGGTTCGTTACGTACTGTGGCAAAGTGATTTGATCCTGAAAGGCCACCAAATCCTGTTTTTCCATTTGGTGCACGAAAAAAACGCCCAGTGATTCAAGTGCAAATACAAGGAAGAGCACAAACACTAAGGCGATTCGGAAACGGATCGATTGTAAGAACTTTAAAATATGTGTCATGAAAATTAAACACCTAGCATGGGGCAAATGCCCCGAACCCGTTTGAAATTAAGATTCATCAGCCGAGGCGCGCAAGAAGTAACCAACTCCGCGTCGTGTTGCCAACCAAGTTGGATGGCTTGGATTATCTTCAATCTTTTCACGAAGACGACGAACCGTCACATCGACAGTACGAACATCTCCAAAATAGTCATAACCCCAAACCTGTTGCAACAAGTGTTCACGGGTCATAACCTGACCGATATGTTGAGCAAGGTAGAAGAGCAATTCGAACTCACGGTGCGTCAATTCGATGTCTTCCGTGCCCTTGGTAACCATGTAGGCCTGTGAGTGAATAGTCAACTTACCCAAATGGATATCTTCGGTGATCGCCATTGGTTCATCTGCAGTAGGCGTCGGTACGCGACGCGTACGCAAGTTCGCCTTAACACGCGCAACCAATTCACGGTTTGAGAATGGCTTTGTGACGTAGTCATCGGCACCCATTTCGAGTCCCAAGACCTTATCAATTTCGCTATCCTTAGCCGTTACCATGATGATTGGAGTCTCAGTCTTGGAACGAATCTGTCGCAAAACTTCGATTCCATCAACTTCAGGCAACATTTGATCCAGCAAAACTAAGTCTGGATGTTCTTCTTCGAACAAATCCAAAGCTTCCTGGCCATCAGCCGCGGTTACGACATCGTAACCTTCCTTCGTCAAATTAAATCGAATAATATCTGAGATTGGCTTCTCATCGTCGACAACCAAAATCTTAGTCATACTGGCCCCCATTCTCCGCCTAGTTTATCAGTATCAATTATAACATAGGTCCACAAGTGGTCACAATCTGACATCTAATTGTAAGAAAAAAGCCCCCTTTCGGGAGCTCCAATAATTACTGATTACGACGGTGGAAGCGGTGGTGGAAGAGTGGGCTAATCGCTTCGTTCAAGCTGACACGACGAATAGCTTCACCAATCAATTCACCGACTGAAACGATTTCCAACTTGTCGAACTTCTTGTCTTCCGGCAAGTTAATGGAATCGGTCACGATAACCTTCTTGAAGTGTGAATTCTTCAAACGTTCTACCGCTGGTCCAGAGAAGACGGCGTGCGAAGCCACAACGTAAACTTCCTTGGCACCGTGTTCCATGACCAGCTTACCACCCTGGGTGATGGTTCCGGCCGTGTCAATCATGTCATCAATCAAGATGGCCGTCTTACCCTTCACATCCCCAACAATGTTACCAACAACGGCAACGTTAGGCTTTGGACGGCGCTTGTCAATTACGGCAACCGGCGCATCCAAACCAAGCATGTTGTTCAAATTACGAGCACGCGTCATCCCACCGTGATCCGGTGAAACGACAACGGCGTTTTGCTTATCAGCAATTCCCGTTTCGATAAGGTAATCCGCCAAAAGCGGTGCGCCCTGCAAGTGATCCATTGGCAAATCAAAGAATCCTTGAATCTGGGCAGCGTGCAAATCAAGTGCCATAACTCGCGTTGCACCCGCACGTTCGATCATGTTGGCAACCAATTTCGCCGTAATTGGTTCGCGGGAGCGGGCTTTACGGTCCTGACGGGCGTAACCATAGTATGGCATGATAACGTTAATTTGATCAGCACTTGCACGGCGCAAAGCATCAATCATAATCAACAGTTCCATCAAGTTATCGTTAACTGGTGATGAAGTTGACTGGATCACGTAGACTTCGCTACCACGGACACTTTCTTCGATGTTAATCTGTACTTCGCCATCAGCAAAGCGTTTAACCGAAATGTCACTTAGCGGAACACCAACTTCAGCCGCAATTTTCTCAGCCAAAGGGTGGTTCGAGCTCAGTGAAAACAACTTCATGTTTGATTTAGGCATAATTTACTCCGTCATAGCAAATGCATTCTTCTTAAAGTTATTATAACAAAAAAGGCCCCCTTCCAGGGAGCCTTTTCTTAATCGGCGTTAACTGTAATAGAACGTTCACCATCGATTGAAATATCATCGTGGTCAATGTAAACCACCGTCTTATTGCGCACATGGTGCAAGTAACGCATCAAAGTGACAATAATTTCCTTCGTTTGCTGATCCAAGTCGGAAGTAATTTCATCGAAGAAGTAGAAATCACAATCCGCAATCAAAGCACGAGCAATCGCCAAACGCTGGCGCTGCCCACCAGAGAAGTTACCACCGTTTTCAGCAATATCGGTATCCAAGCCGTCACTCAAATTCATGACAAAGTCATACAACTCAACTTGACGCAAGGCTTCCCAGATTTTTTCATCCGGAACCGTAGCCGGATTATCAAAACCAAGCAAGAGGTTATCGCGGATCGAGCCAGGTAGCATTGATGAGTTTTGGTCAACAAAGGCCAAGTGCTCACGGAAAGAGAAGATGTTGACGTCACGACGGTCGATGCCATTGATGTAGAAATGACCTTCGTCCAAATCATACATACCAGCCAAAATCTTCAAGATGGTTGACTTACCCGACCCATTTTTACCACGAAGGCGAATCAACTCGTGTTCGCCAATCTTCAAACGTGGGATGTAAAGGGCGTGGCCACCAGGATACTGGAAAGAGCCTTCCACGATTTCCAAGCTTTCAATGTCCATCAAGTTCTGCTGACCAGGTTCAACGTCCTCGACGGGCGTTTCGAATAGGCGTTCGAGGTTGGCAACAACATCCTTCATTTTTGCCATGTTGGCATAGGCCGTTGTTACATTCGACAAGGGTGCCATCAAGGTAAAGGTATACAAAATGTAGGAGGTCAAAGCTCCAATCGTCATTCCACCAGATGAAACTGATAAGAAACCGAGTACCATGACACTCAAAATCATTGTCATGGTCAAGACTGAAACCAAAGGATTAAGCAAAGCAATTAGCTTCAACTGCTTGCGCGCAACTCCGTAAATCCTTGAGAAGATGTCATCACCAAGCCGTGTTGATTTATCTTCAGCGACGTAGGATTTAATTACAATATCTGATTGCAAGATGCTAACTGCAATTTGATTAGCATCCGCCGTTAATTTTTGCGTTTGCGCAAAATACTTTGAAATCTTATTGGAAATCGTCGCCAAGATGAAAGCAAGAATTGGCAAGAGTACCGCTAAAGCTAATGTTAACTTGACGCTGATAATCAGCAGCATCACAAAGGAACCGACAATCGTAATCCCAGCCGTTAACAATTGGGGTAAAGAAGATGATAAGACATCTGAAATTAAGTTCGTATCATTCACTAGGCGGCTAGCAAGGACACCAGATGAATTTTCGCTTAATTTCATATAGGAGAAGAAGTTATAACGGCGCCATAGCTTCTTGCGAATTTGCATCACGGCAGAATAAGCCACCGTTGCCAATAGATAGAAGGAAATCACACCTGCAATCAAGTCAAAAATCAACAAGCATATTGGAAGAATCAATTTTGAATACTGGAGTCCTCCTTTGCTAAAGGAGTTGACGACCGGTGTCACACTGCTGTTAAACAGCAAAGCACTAAAGGCGGAAATTACCGTAATGATAATTCCTGCATAGAACTTCTTGAAATTAATATCAGCGTATTTTTTAATAAAGCGGAATAGTCCGTTTGTTGAATTCATATTAATTTAATGATCAGTTTTGCTGATCATTTCCTTTTCTCTTAATCGACAAGTAATATGGCCTGAAAAGACCTTAGTACTGCCATTTTAACATAAAGTAGACCGTAATTTGGATATAAGAAAAACCAGTATCCGAAGATACTGGCCTTATAAGTTAGGTTCACACGTAGTGAGTAAGATTTATCTTACTTACCGAACAAACGCAAGATGAATGCTCCAACGTTAGCCAATGGGGCGTTGTTTGAGTTGCTTACGTGAGTAGTGTTAGCTGAACCAGGCAAGATGTGCCAGAAATCCAATGAGAACATGTACACGGTCTCCTTTCTTAATAAGATATAAACTATCTTAGCAGTTTATTGGACAAAAATCAATTTTAGTCCCGAAAAAAAGAAAAAATAGGCGCAAAAGTGCCTATTCTTAATAAAATCGTTAAAAACGATTCTAAATTTATTTTACTTACCGAACAAACGCAAGATGAAAGCACCAACGTTAGCCAATGGGGCGTTGTTTGAGTTGCTTACATGAGTAGTGTTTGCTGAACCGGGCAAGATGTGCCAGAAATCCAATGAGAACATGTGTGTTGCTCCTTTCATAAAAAGATATGATAATAGCTTACCAATTATGCCGAAAAATAGCAACAAAAAAAACGGACACCCTCAGGTATCCATTCCATTAAACGGTTACAAACACCGTTCCGAAAGTAAATCTTACTTTCCGAACAAACGCAAGATGAATGCAAAAACGTTAGCCAATGGGCTGTTGTTTGAGTTGCTTACGTGAGTAGTGTTTGATGAACCTGGCAAGATGTGCCAAAAATCAACTGAGAACATGTATTCAAACTCCTTTCCCTATTGATACTTTCATTATACCAAACTTTCCCGAAAACGATCATTTTATCAAGCCTAAATCGCCAGTCTTAAACAGATTTTTAAAAAAAGACAGCAAAAACGGGCATCCGAAGGTGCTCGTCTTTACTATCTTATTAATTGGAATATTGTGTACGTGTGATTCCTGAGGGTTAATCTTACTTACCGAACAAACGCAAGATAAATGCTCCGACGTTAGCCAATGGGGCGTTGTTTGAGTTTGCTACGTGAGTAGTGTTAGATGAACCTGGCAAGATGTGCCAAAATGCAATTGAAAACATGTGTTTATCTCCTTTCCCTCTTGATGTTTTAATTTTAGCATAGGATTCCAAATATACAAGAATTATTTTAAATAAATTAAAATATAATACTAATTAAACGCTAATGTTTTGTTTATTTTGTAATATGTTTGTAATAATTATAGATTTTGAACAATTAAATGTGAAAAGTATCTTAAGTAAATTAAAGCAACAAAAAAGCCGACCATCCAAAGATGATCGACTCATTAATAATCTTACTTTCCAAACAAACGCAAGATGAAAGCAAATACGTTAGCCAATGGGCTGTTGTTTGAGTTGCTTACATGAGTAGTGTTTGATGAACCAGGCAAGATGTGCCAGAAATCCAATGAGAACATGTGCTAATCTCCTTCCTTCTCTCGATACTTTGAGTATAGCACCTTTCTAAAAAGATGCAATTATTACAGAGCAAACAAAAAAGCCAGCTGCCCGAAGGCAACTGACCCTTTACCAATGATAATAAAGTCAAATGACTCTATTGATTTTACTTTCCAAACAAACGCAAGATGAAAGCAAATACGTTAGCCAATGGGCTGTTGTTTGAGTTGCTTACATGAGTAGTGTTTGATGAACCAGGCAAGATGTGCCAGAAATCCAATGAGAACATGTGTGTTAGCTCCTTTCCTTCTTGATAACCCTATTATAACACTATCTAGATAAATGACAACTTTTTAAAATGTGGTCAGAAAATATTTTCAAAAATATCAGATACATTAAAATGAGAAGAAAAAAATCGGCCACCCGAAGGTAGCCGACTTTCACCAATGATAACAAGGTCTGTTAACCTTATTTATTTTACTTTCCAAACAAACGCAAGATGAATGCAAATACGTTAGCCAATGGGCTGTTGTTTGAGTTACTTACTTGTGTGGTGTTTGATGAACCAGGCAAGAAGTGTGGGAAATTAATTGAGAACATGTGCTAAACTCCTTCCTCTCTTTGGTGACTATATATTACAACAAATTACAGAATGTGTCAAACATAATACAAATATTACAGCAATGTTACACATATTTATTCAAAGTGTTTATCAATACATTCAATGATTAAAGACATCAAAAAAGCCGACCATCCGAAGATGATCGACTCGATAAATGACATATTATAGCCATCTACGTATTTATCTTACTTACCGAACAAACGCAAGAAGAATGAGAATACGTTAGCCAATGGGCTGTTGTTTGAGTTGCTTACGTGCGTGGTGTTTGATGAACCAGGCAAGAAGTGTGGGAAATTAATTGAAAACATGTGCGAAAACTCCTTCCTTAATTGATGAGTTAATATTACAACAAAATAACGATTATGTCAAATGTAATACTAAGATTACAGTAATGTTACACACAATAGATAAATCTGTTCATTTAGTCTATTAAAGCACGTACTTTTTGATTGCTTCGGCAACACCATCATGGTTATTGTCAGTAGTTTGGACGTTGGCCAACTCTTTAATTGAGTCAATGGCGTTCCCCATGGCAACGCCAATCCCAGCTTGTCCAATCATCGAATGATCGTTTTCCTGGTCACCAATGGCCATGGTAGCCTGGCGGTCAACGCCCAGGATATCAGCAAGGGCCCAGAGGGCGTTTCCCTTTGAGGCATCCTTGTTCATGAATTCGAGGTTATGCGCCGTAGAACGAACGACAGCAGTGCTTTCTTTGATGGCAGCTGGCACGGCAGCTTGCACACGGTCAAGTTCTTCTTCGTTGGCCATGGCGATGCCCTTAATGAAATCAATATTCTTCAATTCGGACATGTCATCAAAGACCGTCAAAGGCAAGTCAACCAAGACGTTTTCATAGCTGGCCCAATAGCCTACCTTGTGGTCAAGCGTATAAGCCTGGTCAGCGCTTTCAACTTGGACATAGGTCTTTTCGGCTTCCATGAAGGCGTTAATGGCTTCAAATTGCTCAAATGATAGTTCGGCCCGGAAAAGCGTCTTGTGGCCTGAGGCAGACATCATGAGGCCACCATTATGGGTAATTACGTACTGATCGTCGCTATTCATACCAAGCTCATTCAAGATATCACGGACACCACTTAAAGGGCGGCCGGTCGTGATAACAACCTTTACACCCTTCGCTTCAGCAGCGTGGATTGCATCCTTAACGGCAGGCGTGATTTCATGCTTGTCGTTGAGGAGCGTTCCATCGATATCAATTGAAACAATTTTAATGTCAGTCATTACGCTTTATCTCCATTTTTTGGCTTAAAATTCGTATTTCTATTATAACAAATCCCAACACTATGCGTTTTCATTCCACAAAAAAAGAACCGGGAAACCGGTCCTTTTTGTAATATCAGCTTACTTAAGAGCTGACCACTTCCAGTCAGTGAATTCAGGAATATCATGTCCTTCTTCACGAGTAACCTTCATGTGCTTTGCCAAGATGTCGTCCATCTTTGAGATGAATGTATCAGCAGCAGCTTGGTCAATTACGCCACGTCCTGAAAGAACGCTAACGGCTTCCTTAGCTTGGTGGAAGCGATCCAAGTGTGAGTATACACGCATGTCGTAAGTGGTAGTGATGTCACCATCTTCACGGTAACCGTGAACATACACGTCACCGCGGAACTTACGTTCGAAGAAGAATGATTCTACCAAGTCTTCGTAACCGTGGTATCCGAAGATTACAGGAGTGTCAGCTTGGAAGAACTTGTTGAATTGGTCATCTGACAATTCACGTTCGTCGTTACCGGCAGCTTCTGACTTCTTCTGCAAACGAAGCAATTCAACAACGTTTACATAGCGGAACTTAACTTCAGGGAATTCCTGGTTAACCAACCACAATGCGGCCAAAGTTTCGATAGTAGGTTCAGTACCAGCTGAGGCAAAGGTAATGTCAACATCACCATTGATTGCAGTAGAAGCCCATTCGATAGTCTTCAAACCTTCGCTAGCCAATTCTTCGGCTTCATCAGCAGTAAACCACTGTTGACGAGGCTGCTTTGAGATAACCATGTGGTTAACCTTTGAGTGTTCTGAGAACGCACGGTCCATAACGGCCAAAGCAGCGTTACCATCGGCTGGCAAGTATTCGCGGATGAAGTTTGACTTCTTTTCGGCCAAGTGAGTCAACATACCAGGATCCTGGTGAGTGTAACCGTTGTGGTCCTGCTGGAAGGCAGTAGAAGTAGAAATCAAGTTCAATGATGGGTAGTCATTACGCCATGCTTGTTCTGAAGCGTGACGCAACCACTTGAAGTGCTGAGTGATCATTGAATCAACAACGCGCAAGAATGATTCGTATGATGCGAAGATTCCAACACGACCAGTCAAAGTGTAACCTTCGAGCCAACCTTCAGCTTGGTGTTCTGAAAGTTGTGCATCCAAGATACGACCTTCTGGCGCTTCATATTGGTCGTTAGGGTTCTTAACTTGTTCCATCCACTGACGGTTAGTCGTGTCGAACAAGCTCCACAAACGGTTTGACATGGTTTCGTCAGGTCCGAATACACGGAATGACTTAGGGTTCATTTGCATTACCTTTTCAAGGTAAGTTGACAAAGTGAACATGTCCATGTTGTGGTTGGCGTCTGGCAACAAAGTTCCACGGTTTGAGTCGTCGATCTTGTTGGTGTATGCGTGCCAATCAGGCAAGTCAAGATCCTTAAGATCTTCACCGCGCTTACGACCACCGTTAGTGATTGGGTTAGCTGACATACGCTTGTCGCCCTTAGGAGCGATAGCCTTGATTTCATCCTTCAATGAACCATCAGCGTTAAACAATTCTTCTGGCTTGTATGAGTTCATCCACTCTTCGAATTGTGGCAAAGTTTCAAGCTTCTTTTGTGCAAGAGGCAATGGAACTTGGTGGGCACGGAATGAGTTTTCGATAGGCATTCCGTTTTGGTCGTGGGTAGGACCACCCCAACCCTTAGGAAGGCGAGCAATAATTACAGGCCATGCAGGGATAGTACCATCTTCGTACTTACCGTTTTCACGAGCATCCTTTTGGATAGCTTGGATATCTTCGATGGCTTGATCAAAGATCTTAGCAGCCTTTTCGTGGTAAGCCATGTAGTCATGAATGTCATCGTTTTCGATGAAACGAGGTGAGAATCCAAGTCCTTCGTAGAACTTAGTGATTTCTTCATCTGACATACGTGAGAAGACAGTTGGGTTAGAAATCTTGAATCCGTTCAAATCCAAGATAGGCAAAACAGCACCATCGTTCTTGGCGTTCAAGAACTTGATTGAGTGCCATGAAGTCATTGATGGACCAGTTTCTGATTCACCATCACCAACAACGGCAAAGGCGATCTGATCTGGGTTATCCAAAACAGCACCGTAAGCGTGTGACAATGAGTAACCCAATTCTCCACCTTCGTGTAATGAACCTGGAGTTTGAGCAGTCATGTGAGATCCAATTCCACCTGGGAATGAAAAACGCTTGAACAAAGTTGACATACCCTTCAAGTCTTGAGTGACTTCAGGATAGTCTTCAGTATATTCACCATCAAGGTAAGCGTTCGTAACCATTACCTGGCCACCGTGTCCAGGACCACCAATGTAGAACATGTTCAAGTCGTACTTGTTGATCAAGCGGTTAGCATGAGCATACAAGAAAGTCTGACCTGAGATAGTTCCCCAGTGTCCAATTGGCTTAACCTTAACATCTTCAGCCTGAATTGGGGTATTTGTTACAGAGAACAATGGATTGCTCTTAAGAAAGATCATTCCAGCTGACAAGTAGTTGGTTGCACGCCACCACTTATCAACGAGTTCCAAGTAATCTTTTGAATTGTAATCAACCATAGATTCCAGTACTCCTTAGTGTTTTTACGAGAATTCATAAACACGAATTTGCTCCGTTATTTACAGTTACCAGTATAAGGGATGCTTTCATTCAATTCAAGAAAAAAAGCCCGATTGGTCCGGGATTTTTAGCATTTTGGTCGTATATTAAATTAAATTGGTAGGTACCAATTATTCGGAATCCAAGGAAACGAAAGCATTGTAACGCAAGTAACGGTAATGCAAACGCATCGTTGAGTATTCCAAAGGGGTGCCATCGTCCATGAAGAAAATTCCTTCCATGATACCGACTGGTTCGGTTGGTTTTAGATGAAGCAATTTCTGGTCATCGGGCGTGCTAGGCTCAGCCATGATGGTCATAAAGGACTTGGTCACAGAACGCGACTTTTTCTGTTCAACGTACTCGTAAATCGACTTGGCCACAATATCGCGGTTCAATCCCGGCAGCAAAGAAATGGGCACGTAACCTGACTCAATCATGAAGGGCTGGTCCTTGATACTGCGCAACCGTTTGATTTCGTAAACAAAATCGCCTTCATTAAGGAAGAGGGCTTGCTGCTGTTCGGGCGTGGCCGGCACCACTTTAAAATCTAAAAGCTTAATGCTGGGGGCTTCCCCGTTAATTCGGAAAGAATCCGAGACCCCTAGATTGGAACCTTCCTGCTGGAAAATGGCTTGGTTCTTTAAGTAAAGAGGATTCACGAAAGTCCCACTACCGCGCTTTTTGAAAATAATACCCTGCTGGACGAGGACGTTAAGCGCACGCTTAATCGAAGAACGGGAAACATCGTACTCCAAAGCCAAGCTACGTTCGTCCGGTAGCTTGAGATCTTGGTACTTGCCCTGATAAATTTTTTGTTTAATATCGGCTTGCACCGAAACATAGATAGCATCTGACATAGTAATCTCATCATACCATAAATTGGTCCGACCAGACGCCGTGATTGGCTGAATGTGCTAAAATAAAGCTATGGCAAAGAAGAAAAAAAGCAAGAAAACCCTGCCAGAGCAGGTTTTAGAAAAGCACGGGATTGACTACAAACCCCTCGACTTAAATATTTTGGATAAGACGGACGAAGAACGCGATGCCCTTTTGGCCAAGTACAACGTCAAGTACGAAGACGTCTACAAGACCTTGGCTACCCATGGTGACAAGACCGGTCCAGTGGTGGCTGTTTTACCAATTAGCCAACATCTATCCTTGAAAAAATTGGCAGCCGCTTCTGGCAATAAGAAAGTTCAAATGATTCATTTGAAGGAATTGCAAAAGACGACCGGCTACATCCACGGTGCCAACAATCCGGTTGGAATTTGGCAAAACAAGCACTTCCCAATTTATTTTGATGCCAGTGCGCAAGGCCGCGATTACTTCCTGGTCTCGGGTGGCGAACTCGGTCGCTCCGACCAAGTCAATCCGGATGAGGTTGCTAAATTGGTTGACGCCCCCTTTGTTGATCTCCTGGAGTAAGGTTAAATTATGAAAAAAGTAGCGATAATTCTCTCGATTTTGGTGCTGGCCTTCATCGTCTTCTGTTATGCGATTGGGACGGCACCATCGCACGATCAAAGTTCATCCAGTTCCTCGAGTTCGTCTTCCTCTGAGATTTCAACAAGCTCGATGGATGGCTTTGGTCCGGATAATTCTAGCGACAAATACGAACCTTCTTCATCGAGTTCTATTTCTTCTTCATCGTCGTCATCTAGCAGCATGCACGAACCTGCGCAGAGCAGTTCGGCGCAACCGGCTAGTTCTAGTTCGATGGCACCCGCGCAAAATCATTAAACATACAAAAAAGCAGCTCGCGTGAGCTGCTTTTTTTAGTTAAATCCATTTGAAATGTTAGCCCCTGCACCTGCAGGTCCGTCATCCCGGAAGGAAGGCGCCATTGGCGAGAACTTAAAAGTCGGTTTATTAAACATCAACTTGACCGTTCCACGCGCACCGGCACGGTTCTTTTCCAAAATGACTTCGGTTTCGACGGCATCCTGTTCGTCACGAGGATCAGGTCCAGCGCTAGCACCGTAGCCACCGTCATCTTCGCCACCATCACTGCGGTTATAATCTTCACGATATAGGAAGGCAACAATGTCGGCATCCTGTTCAATCGAACCAGATTCACGCAAATCCGAAAGGATTGGGCGCTTGTCCTGACGCTGCTCAACACCACGACTCAGCTGAGCCAAAGCGATGATGGGTGTGTGCAATTCCTTGGCGAGCTTCTTAATTTGACGAGAAACTTCAGAAACCGCTTGTTGACGGCTTTCCGTGTTACCCGACTCAATCAAACCAAGGTAATCAATCATGACAAGTCCAAGTGGATGGGGATTCTCATCGCGCTCATCTTCGGTCATTTGGCTGAGCAAATCCTTTTCGAGCTTACGCAACTTGGCCGAAATTTGGTTCATGCGAATTCCCGGCGTATCATCCAGATAAATCTGCATTTGAGCCAAGGACTGCATGGCAACCGTCAAAGACTGCCAGTCCGTTCGATCCATTTGACCCGTCGTCAGGTGGTTAGAATCAATCGCCCCTTCTGCAGCAACTAAACGCGTAACCAAATCAACCGCCGACATTTCCAAACTGAAAACGACGACTGGCACCTTTTCGTTTTTGGCAGCGTTCTTGGCGATATTCAAAACGAAGGCCGTCTTACCCACGGCCGGACGAGCACCGATAACGACCATCTGATCTTCACGGAAACCGTGCGTTAAGTGGTCCAAATCGGGATAGCCCGAAGCCAGGCCAACCACATCGCTATCATTTTCGGCTGCGTTATCCAGATTATCCTGGAACTCACGCAAAACATCCTTGATAGCGCGCAAGTTGTCGTCAGAGCGATTTTCGGCCAGATTATCCATTTTACGGCCAAGCTCTTCCAACAAATCTTCGCTGTTATCACTGCCGTCATAAGCCAGGGTCATGGTGTGCGTCAGCGTTTCAATCATGCGCCGCAAAATGGCCTTTTCGTGGACAATATCCGCGTAGTGGCGCAAGTTAGCGGCCGAAGCTGTACTTTCTGACAGCTCGGCTAGGTAGGCCATTCCCCCAACATTTTCCAACTGTTGCATGCTGTTAAGCTTATCCTGCAAAGTCAGCATGTCGATGGGGCGCTGCTCATCGACAAGAAGCTGCATGGCCTTAAAAATCGTTTGGTGGGCCTGGCGGTAAAAGTCACTGGGCTCCAAGACAGCTGAAGCGGTTGCCATGGCACTCTCAGAGTTAACGTCGAAGAAAATCGACCCTAAAACTGCTCGCTCAGCATCAATGTCTTGCGGCGCTTGCCGGTATTCATTTGATACTAAACTGTTATCCATTCACCTTATTCCTCGCTGACGTGTACCCGTAGGTTTGCCGTTACATCGCGGTGCAACTTAACCGGCACATCCACAAATCCGAGGGAGTGGATGGGCTGGTCCAACTGCATCTTACGCTTGTCCATCTTAATCTTGTATTGCTTTTCAAGGGCAGCAACGATTTGCTTGCTTGAAACGGCACCGAAGAGGCGGCCGTCAGCACCAGTCTTACCCTTTAATTCAACAACTGTCTTTTCATCTTCAAAGAAGTCTTTTAACTTCTTTGCGTCAGCCAATTCTTCGGCTGCAATTTTTTCTTCGGCGCGCTGGCGACCCTTAACGGCTCCCAAGTTCTTTCCAGTAGCGGGTTCGGCCTTCTTGTTCTTGATCAAGAAGTTGTTGGCGTAGCCATCAGGAACTTCCTTAATTTCGCCCTTCTTACCGCGACCCTTAACGTCTTCTAAAAATACAACTTTCATGAATCTGCCTCCTTATTCTTGTGCTTCATTTTGTTTAGCAATGGCTTTCACTAGCTCTTCGTGTGCTTCTTCGGTTGTCACGTCGGCCATCTGCGTTGCCGCGTTGGACAAGTGACCACCGCCACCCAGCGCTTCCATAATCGTTTGAACGTTGAAATTACCAGTTGACCGAGCCGAAATGCCGACGCGACCATCCTTACGTTTCGTGATGACAAAGGATGCATCCACGCCCGAAATCTGCAAAAGTTCGTCAGCCGCTTGGGCTGTGATAACCCCAGCATAAATCTCGTCTTCTTCACCAGTAACAATGGCAACGTTGTCCTCGATTTCAGTCAAGTTAATCAAGTGCGTCCGGGCCTTAAAGTCCGTAAACTTTTCTTTCATAAAGGCCTGAATCAAGTTACCATCCGCACCGTTAGCACGCAAGTAACTTGCGGCGTCGAAAGTACGGGAACCCGTCCGCAAAACAAAGTTCTTGGTGTCGACCTGAATACCGCCCAACATAGCGGTAGCTTCCAACTTGGTGATGGGGGCGCCCGTCTGGTTTTGGTACTGCAAGAGTTCCGTGACCAGTTCAGAAGTTGATGAGGCGTAAGGTTCGATGTAGGACAGCAAAGGCTTAGCTTCCAAGCCCTTTTCGGCCAAACGGTGGTGATCGATAACTACCAAACGGTTCTTTAGTTGATGCAAAAGCTCGGGTGCGCCATCCAAAGATTCCTTGGCGTGGTCAACAAGGACCATCAACGTTCGTTCATCACTCTTTTCCATCGCGTCGGACTCGTTAATGATGGAAACTCCGATATCACGACCGGGCGTTGGGTCTTTCGGCGTCGTCTTGCGCAACTCGGCTAAAAGCAACTGAATATCGCTATAAGTGTTGCTTTCATCGACAACTACATAGGCCGGCTTATTGCGGGTCTGGGCAAAGCGCCAGATACCCAGCGCCGAACCAATGGCATCGAGGTCAGGCATCATGTGGCCAACGACCATGACGTTGTCGGCCTGGTCAATCAACTCCGCAATCGTCTGGGAGATTACGCGGGCACGGACACGGGTCCGCTTTTCCATGGGGTTAGTAGTACCACCATAGAAACGGGCGGAAGCGTCTTCGGCCTTAACGACCACTTGGTCACCACCACGACCCAGTGCCAAATCCAAATTGGTTTGGGCCAGACGAATCAAGCGGTTAATGTCTTCTTCGCCATAGGCGATACCCATCGACAGGGTTAAAGGCGAATTCTTCTGCGCCGTGGCTTCACGAATGTGCTTAATCACGTCGAACTTGTCCTTTTCAGCAGCATGCAAACCAGTCTGGTAACCAAAAAGAATGTAAGAAACTGGGCTAAGACGGCGAAGGTAGAGTCCGTGGGCAATCGCCCAGTCCGACAATTCGCTCGTCACGTAGGTACGCAACTTCGACGTTTCCGATTCGCTGAGGCCATCGGTCACTTCTTCGTAGTTATCAACGGAAACCAAACCGCCAACCAGTCGGTGGTCTTCATACTGCTTTTGGATTTCAGCCGATTGAGTTACGTCCATCAAGTAGATGGCGTTCATCCCTTTTTGTACGAAGACTGAGAAAGTCTGGCCCAACCAAGTAATCGTTGGGTTCGTGTCGGATTCCTCGTAATTCTTAACCGCCAGGGCCAACTGACTATCGATGTCACTGAGCTTGTGTCCCAGGACATCTTCGCTACCCAAGAAGGTCTGAATGTAAGGGTTAATCCAGTCGACTTCGTTGTCATCGTCCAAAATCACGATTCCAATCGGCATATCAATCAATGCTTCTTGCTGTGTCTTGGAAACGCGGTAGGTCAAATCATTCAGGTACTCTTCGGTATCCTGGCTGACCGTACTCATGGAACGGATGGCAAAGCGCAGCGCAAAAACGACTGCTAGGAGCCAGAAAATACCCAGCAACCAGTAGACCATAAAAGCGTAGATAACTGAGAAAACACTGATAACGACAATCAGCCAGTTAACGGCAGTAAAATTGGAATTTTTAATGAACTTTGGTAAGTTGGCAAAGTTCCATAAACTTTTCATAATTTCCCCTCGTAAGAGCCTCTAATACCTTTAGTTTAACACAAGGACGGCCGTCACTTTTGTATAAAAAAAGACGAGACCGAAGTCTCGACTTTTAATTAAATTGCGATTAGTCTTCCGCAACGAATGGCAACAAAGCCATGATACGAGCACGCTTGATAGCAGTCGTAACCTTACGTTGGTTCTTAGCTGAAGTACCAGTAACGCGACGTGGCAAAATCTTGCCTCGTTCTGAGATGAAACGTTCTAGCAATTCAGTGTCCTTGTAGTCAACGTATTCGATGTGGTTAGCAGCGATGTAGTCAACCTTGCGGCGACGACGTGGGCCACCTTGAAGACGACGACGTTGTGGACGTGAGTTTTGTTCAGTCATGATATTAGCTCCTTTCTGAAAGAGTTATTAGAAAGGCAAGTCATCATCGGAAATGTCGATCGAATCGCCATTACCAGCGGCAAATGGGTTCGTTGAATCGTTTCCATTCGACTGTGCCTGATTGTTATTGTTCTGATTATTTTGGTTAGCTGATGCGAAAGGATCAACGTTACCAGCCGATTGGTTGTTGAAACCACCGTTACCAAAATCGTTTCCCCCATTAGAAGAACCGTTCTGGGCACGACGACGTTCGCTTTCACTCTTGGATTCCAAAAGTGAGAAGTTATCAACGACGACTTCGGTCACGTAAACTCGCTGACCAGCACTATTTTCATAGTTACGGGTCTGCAAGCGACCTTCCACTGCCACAAGGGCACCCTTACCAGTAAAGTTGGCAAAGTTCTCAGCGGACTTACGCCAGATTACACAGTTAATGAAGTCCGCTTCGCGGTCCCCATTGCTATTAGTAAACTGACGGTTAACCGCCAAACTGAATGTTCCAACCGCAACACCAGATTGAGTGTAGCGCAATTCCACGTCACGGGTTAAGCGCCCAATTAAAACAACTCGATTGATCATCTTTTAGGTCCTTTCCCAGTGGAATTAGAAATTATTCAGCATCGCGCTTAACGATCATGTGACGCAAGATGTCAGATGAGATCTTTGCCAAACGATCGAATTCAGCGGCAGCCTTGTTGTCATCGGCAGTAAAGTCGACAACATGGTAAGTACCTTCACGGTAACCTGCAATTTCATATGCGAAACGGCGGTTTGCCCAGTCAGCTGACTTAGCAATGTTTGCACCGTTGTCGGCCAAAATCTTGTCAAAACGTTCTACCAAAGTCTTCTTGGCATCCGCATCAAGATCAGGGCGAACAATGTAAGTTAATTCGTATGATGTAGCCATGTTTTTTCCTCCTTTTGGTCTCTGGCAGCTTCTGCTGCAAGGAGTGCTTGCAATATATGCAATCACATCAAATAACTATACTACAAGCACCCCTCTTTTATCAAGGCGATTACTGGATTTTCCACCGGTAATGAATGATACGAGCTGGTTGGTACTTTATCACCGAAAATAAAAAATCAGCCGAAGCTGATTTTAAAAATTAATTCTTCGCCTGCTTCAAACCAATCCCGGTCAAAGCTGACAAAAGCGACATCACGGGTGAAAAGAGTGCCAAGAAGGTGAAGGGCGCGAAGGCCAAAACCGAAACGTGCAGAGTTTGGGCGGCAAAGGCCCCGGCGACACCCCAAGGAACAAGGTAGTTCATGACGGCACCGGAATCTTCCATTGCCCGGCCTAGTGCTAAGCGGGACAAGCCGACACGGTCAAAGGATTCCTTGAAAACTTGACCCGGCAACATCGTCGCCAAGTACTGCTCCCCAACCAAGAAGTTGGCGGAAATTCCAGTTAGGAGCGCGGCAATCACAACGGAGCGCTGGCTCTGCAAGTGCTTGATAATCGGTGCCATCACGGCGCGCAAGATGCCTAGTTCAGACAAGAGGCCACCGAGGGAAAGGGCCAGCATAATCATCATGATGGTATCCATCATGGCGGTCATCCCCCCGCGGTTGAGCAGCGCAGCTAAAGTGGCATCATGGCTCGTTGTTTTAAAACCAGTCACCACTATCTTGGCCCAGCTTTGCAAAGAATGCTGAGTTAAATAGGCCGCGGAACACAAAGCAATGTTAATCATCAAAGATGGAATGGCCGGTACCTTTTTCAAGGCCAGCAAAACCATGGTGGCGATGGGCACAATCGCCCACCAAGTCGGATGCAAGAGCGGCAAAAGATGGTCGATTTGTGTACCCGCGACGCTATGGACTGGGTGCTGAAGGCCAACCACTAGGGCAATCACTAGCGTCAACAACATGGCTGGCATGGTGGTCCACATCAAGTTTTTCAAGTGGTCAAAAAGGTCGGTTCCAGAAACGGCCGAAGCCAAGTTGGTCGAATCAGAGAGCGGCGAACTCTTGTCACCGAAGATGGCACCGGACAAAATCATCCCCGCCACCAAAGCCGGATTGAGGCCAATCATGGTCCCAATCCCCATCAAGGCGACGCCAACCGTCGACAAAGTCGTAAAAGCTGACCCAATCATGGTTCCAACCACAGCTGAGGTCAGCAAAGCCGTTGGCAGGAACCAAGCCGGATTAATCAGCTTAAAACCAACCCAAATCATCGTAGGGATAACGCCCGTCCCTTCCCAAAGGGCAATCATGGACCCAATTAATAGGAAGAGAAAGAGCGGCGTGATGCCCGATTCGATTCCCTTAGTTAAAGCCGCTTGACTGGTTTTGAAAGGAACCCCAGCCAAACGCATGACCAAAACAATCAGGGTCAAGGCCACCAAGAGCGGCGCAATTGGTGCCAGGCCCAGGCCAATAATTCCAGTGGCCAAAATCACGACCACCGCGAGTAGCAAGCTAATCGCTACCCCATCATTTACTTTTTTATCATTCATTATTGCTTACCCTTTTCACTTTTACGCCCGGTAATCCAGTAGAGACCGGCGATGATTACAAGCATACCGAAAAAGACCGAGAGGAAGAGCTGATTCATCAAACCGTGATCCATCATGACGCCGGCGTAGATTGGCCCGACAACTCGTCCAGATGAAATCATCATGGAAACAAAACCCTGCGCCTGACCAGCAACCGCTGGCGGTGTAATCTGTGAAACCCAGGCCGGCACTTGCGGACTTTCCAACATTTCCCCAACCGTCAAGAGTTCGAAAACCAAGACGATTTGCCAGAATTCTTTGACGAAGGGCATTAATAGGAAAGAAGTAGCGAAAATCAGGGCGCCCAGAATGACCGAAATTCGATAAGAATTGCGGTTAGCCCAGTTTGAGATTGGCTTTTGGAAAATGATAATCGTGACCCCGTTAATCATCCAGAGGTCGGCGTAGTTACGCGTTGGCAAGCCGAGCGCCTTCATGTGGGGCGCCATAATCGTTTCCCAAAGCATATAGGACAAGTAAGTGATAAAGAGCAGCGCGCCAATCCAGGCCAAGAGGGAATCAATCCGGAACTTCTTAACCGGTTGGTCGGCAGCGGGTGCAGTTTCATCGCTTGCCGAAACCTCTTCAATTACTTCGTTGTCAGCCGGCAAACGGAAAATCGCAAAGCTCAATACTAATAGGAAGAAATACAGTGCGGCGGCAATCGCCATTAAGATCCAAAAGCCATAGTCGAAGAGATAACCGACGGCCAAGGTCCCCAAAACCACCCCGATGTTAAGCACGATGTACATGTTGTTGAAAATAACACGGGTGCTTTTACCTGGCAAAGTTGTGGCATAGGCGTTGACCAAGGTCTGAATGGCGCCCATCCCAAAGTTCGCCAGCCAAATTAGGATGGCAAAAACGGGCCAGCCATTCCAAAAAATCAAGGCCGTGACCATGCTAGTGGCGATAATGCCGGCGATAACCAGCGAGCGGTGGGGATCCCAGTGGTCAAATAATTTACCACCGACAAAGGCCCCTAAAATATTGATACTTGCGCCAATCATCAACACCAAGCCCGCCGTCGTAAAAGTCTGGTGGAGCGTGCTGGTCATATAGAGCGTGGTAATTGGCCAAATCATGGAATTACCGGTATTTGATAGTAAAACTGCTAGGAGCAACCATTTTTCTGTTAAACGGTTTTTGCGCTTCTTTTGCTTCATAAATCCTCCGAATAGATACCTATTAAGTATAGCATGTGGCCCTCTTTTGCATTCAAAAGTTAAGCGCTTACTACTGATTTTTAGCGGCAAGTTCGGTATAATTAGTGTTAAGTTGAACAAAAAACAAAGGGGAATATCATGGTCGCAGAAATTAAGACATTGGTAACTTTTTTCGGTGCTACAGGTGATTTGGCAAAGCGTATGCTTTACCCATCTGTCTTTAATCTTTATAAGAAAGGTTACTTGAAGGAAAACTTTGCCGTGGTTGGAACTTCCCGTCAAGATTTGACGAACGAAGAATTCCAAGACATGGTGCGCACTTCCATCAAGGATGGCGTTACTGACCAAAAGCAAGCCGAAGACTTTTTGGCCCACTTCTCATACTGTGCAAGTGATGTTACAGATGCTGCTGGTTATGCCGGCTTGAAGGACACCATCGACGCTGCTGAAAAGAAGTTCCAAATTCCTGGCAACCGGATTTTCTACATGTCCGTCGCCCCTCGTTTCTTTGGTACCATTGCGCACTACTTGAAGTCCGAAGGTCTTTTGGCCAAGGAAGGCTTCAACCGCTTGATGATCGAAAAGCCATTTGGAACGTCATATGACACTGCCGAAAAGCTTCAAACTGAATTGGAAGACGCCTTTAACGACGACCAACTTTACCGTATCGACCACTTCTTGGGTAAGGAAATGATTATGAACATCGCGCCAATTCGCTTCGGTAACCCCTTCATCGCCGCTGCCTGGAACAAGGACTACATCAAGAATGTCCAAGTTACTTTGGCCGAAACTTTGG
Organism: Eupransor demetentiae; assembly: GCF_963930865.1. Lineage (NCBI taxonomy): Bacteria > Bacillati > Bacillota > Bacilli > Lactobacillales > Lactobacillaceae > Eupransor > Eupransor demetentiae. Next base: position 60,425 of record NZ_CAWVOH010000004.1, read on the forward strand.
GTGTTGAAGAACGTGCCGATTACTACGAAACTGCCGGTGCTTTGCTGGATATGATCCAAAACCACACCATGCAAATCGTTGGTTGGTTGGCCATGGAAGAACCTAAGTCATTTAACGACAAGAACATCCGTGCTGCTAAGAACGCCGCCTTCTCCGCTTTGAAGATTTACAACAACGAAGAAGTTGCCCGCTACTTCGTTCGTGGTCAGTACGGCGCTGGTGAAAACCCAGACTACAAGCCATACACGCAAGAACCAAACGTTCCTGCTGACTCAAAGAACAACACTTACATTGCAGGTGAATTGCAATTTAACACCCCTCGTTGGGAAGGTGTTCCTTTCTACATCCGTTCTGGAAAGCGTATGGCAAAGAAGACCACTCGTATCGACATCGTCTTCAAGGCCGGTACTTTCCAAATGAACGCCGAACAGGAACCTCAAGAAACAGTACTTTCAATCGTTGTTTCACCTGATGCCGGTGTTCAATGGTCAATCAATGCCAAGGATGTTTCCGATAACTTCTCAACGCACTTGATTAACTTGAACTGGGCACCAACGGCCGAAGAAGTTAAGAATACGCCAGCCCCTTACGAACGCATGATTCACGATTGTATGGATGGTAACGGTTCAAACTTTGCTGACTGGCACGGTGTTGCGACCGCTTGGAAGTTTACCGACGCTATCTCAAAGGCTTACGCCGATGATGCCGCTCCATTGGAAACTTACGCATCTGGTTCAATGGGCCCTAAGGCTGCCGATGAATTGCTTGCCAAGAACGGCGACCACTGGGTATTTAACGGTAAGTAAGATTAAATAAAAAAGCCTGATGATTAATCAGGCTTTTTATTTTGGAGAGGACTACATGAAAAAAGTTAGCATTATTGTTTCTGCATTGGTGATTATCGTTATTGGCTGCTTTATTGCCATCGGGCATTCCAATAGTAATCATTCCAATGATGAGAAAAGCAGCTCAAGTTCAATCAGTAAGTCTTCTTCAAGCAAGCAATCTTCCTCAGCGAAGAAGGAAAATCAAAGTAGCTCAAGCAGCCACGCTTCTTCTAATAATGACCAGGCCGCTGGTTCGGCGGGTCAATCTGCCACAACAAATGGTTCCACGAACACTGCTAACAACAATGGCGGTTACCCAACAAAACCTGCTGATTATGACACCCAAGCTGGGGGTAAAGGACACGCTGTCCACAATACGGCTGATGCGTTAGACATTATCAAACATGTAATGGGTGTCAATGATGATACCCTCTATGATGCATGGCCAGATGAGTCCCAACCCAATTGCTATGACGTCAAAGTCCGTTCCAAAAGTATCATGGCCCAGGGTGGCACTGGCACCATTGCCCTCTACTATGTTTACTCAGATGGAACATATAAAATTGGATAAGCAAAAAGCAACCCAATCGGGTTGCTTTTTTAATACACCGAAAGCCACAAGACAACTTGTAACACGATGATAATGGCAAGCATGATCAGCCAGCCGACCCCTGGCCAGGCATGATTTTCATAGTAGGAACGCGCTGCGCCCTCTTGGAAACCGTGCGAGGTCATTGCCATGGCCAAACTCTCTGACCATTTTAAGGCGTGGACCAGTGCTTTGAAATAGAGCGTGGGCTGCCAAAAATGCAGGGCTTCGTCGCGCATCAAACCAGCGGCACGAATGTAGCCGAAAGCTTGCTTGAAACGGGGCATGAAGTTCAAGGCCCCAAGGATACCGTAGGCAAAGGTAGCCGAAAGCTTCAGATTTTGCTGAAGGGATGTTAGTAACAAATAGGGCGTCATGCCCAAGGTTAGCCAAGCGCCAACAAAGATGAAAGCCAGCACACGAGAGCCCATCACAAAGCCGAAGTGCAAATTAGCGGCGGGACTGCCCTGCCCATAAAGGTAGAAGGACCAGAAAGTTCCAAAAACCGGAATGATGGCAATCAGAAAGTAGAAGCCAATTTTTTTAAGTGAGGTGCGTTTTAGGAGCAAAATTAATAGCGCACTTGCTAGCAAAAAGAGGTTTAGCGTAACCGACTGCGTTAGAGCAATTTCCAAGGAAATGATAATCGCTAAAATTAAGCGCTGTGTCGCATTCATCAGATAGCCACCTCCTTTTGATAGGTCAAAGAGCCATCCTGGTAGGACAGGTGCTGGTCGATGATTCTAACCAAGTCGCGAACCTGGTGTGAAACCACTACAACGGTCAAGCGCAGCTCTCTTTGAACCACTTGAATCAAGGTCAAAACCTGGTCAATTGAGGCTTCATCCAAGCCAGCCAAGGGTTCGTCCATCAGCAAAACCTTGGGGGCCATAATTAACATCAAAATCAGCTGTAACTTCTTTTGCTGTCCCCCGGACAAGGTGTAAACGGAGCGGTCGTCCATCCCCGTCAGCCCGAGTTTTTCCAACCAATCTTGCCGGCGGTCAGCTTGCCAATAATCGGCGTGCGGACTCTTGCTGGCGACTTGGGCTAACTCTTCTTCGACGGTAATATCCAGAAACTGTTCAGTGGCGGATTGGAAGATCAACCCAACTTGGCGGTAATAGGCGCGTTTTTTCCACTTTGAAAGTGCTTTATTCTCGTAAATAAGGGTTCCTTGATAATTGTGGAGGTCCGCCAAGGTTTTCAGCAAGGTCGACTTGCCGACACCGTTGGGGCCAGTAATCAAAGTGATTTGCTGGTCATAAATGGCCAGTTCATCTTGATGCAAAACTTCGCGTTCACCGTTTTTTAGGTTGACATCTTCCAAGCTGTAAGTTGGAGCAGTGAGCGGAGCGGGCTCAATGCTGACATATTGGTCTCGATGCTCGAATTTCTGCCAGTCAGGGCGTGCAAGGCGTGCAAGCTGCTCACCCTGAACTTGGTAGAAATCCGTGATTTTATCCAGGTAACCAGCGGAATCATGGTCGGCCACCAAAATACCGTAACCCTCTTGGCTTAATTGATGGAGCATTCCCTGCAGTTCTCGGCGGGATTGCAAGTCCACGGCCGCAAAGGGCTCGTCCAACAGTAAGTATTTAGCACCAAGGGCCAAAACTTCAGCTAGCGCGACCTTTTGTAATTCACCCCCGGATAAAGTGACAAAGGGCCGGTCGACGAAGTCCGCAAGACCTACTCGAGTCAAGGACCAGGCAATTCGCCGGTCAATTTCGTCGTGTGGCAGGGCCAAATTTTCCAGTGCGAAAATAAATTCCTGCCTCACCGTTGGCATGGCGAACTGGCTGTCCGGATTTTGGAAAAGCAAACCAACTTCCTTGGCGCGGACATTGGCTGGTAGATCCTTTAGGTCCGTACCATCAAGATTGATTTGACCAGCAACTTGACCGCCGTACTGAGGATACAAGCCAGCTAAAGCCTTCAATAAAGTTGATTTACCCGAACCGGACGGCCCCATTAAAAGCGTCATATCGCCGCCCTTGAGTTCTAAACTGACGTCGGCGAGCACGGTTTGCTTTTGGTAACCGAGGTCCAAATTTTCAGCAATTAGGGCCATAATTAGTCCTTCTTGGCGAGCAATTTAGAACGGTCCAAAAGCGTGGTAATTCCCTTCACCAAGACACCGCCGAAGAAGAAAATCGACAAGTAGCGAACGACGAAGAGGGCAATCAAAAGACCGAAGTTGTAGTGCAAGTAGCCGTCCTTGATGATTGACCAGGCGAAAGTCACGATGGTTCCCGTCAAAGTTGATAGCCAAAGTCCGGCCGTCCAGTTCTTGTAGCCGACCAAAGTGAAACCAAGTTCAGAGGCGATACCCTGGACGAAACCTGATAGTAAGGTTCCGACACCGTATACTCCGCCCAGGAACATTTCACCGGCAGCCCCCAGCATTTCTCCGATGAAACCAGCACCGGGCTTCTTGAGCAAGTAAGCGGCCAAAGGACCAGCCATCATCCAAACACCCAGCGTCAATTCTGTGGTGAAAACCTGCAAACCAACGGGCGTCAAAGCTGCTGAAACAAGTTGGTAAACGGGATCCATGATCCAGTAAACCACTGAGAAAATAATGGCGATGAGCGCCAAGAGAATTACATTTTGTAGTGTCCATTTTGCTTTCATGATTCAATTTATCCTTCGTTTTCGACTTTACTTAGTTTAATTTTTGCGCTGAGTTCTGCATCGGTTAGATTGGCCAGATGATCAAAAGTTTTGTTTAAGAAATCAGCGGGTCCGGCAATGCCATCAGCCAGTGCTAGTTCCCCGGCAACCGGCAGACTTGCGGCAGCATAGGCGATTTCTTCGACTTGCTTGCTTTGGCTAGCAAAGGCACCCAGGAGGCCATCGAGCGCATCCCCCATGCCGACATTGGTGGCCAATTCCGGTGCTGAATTATCAACCCGGTAAATGGCCTGCCCATCTGAAATCAAATCACTTGGTCCGGTTGCCACCACGATGGTCTTGAGTTGCTGGGCAGCCTTTTTCACGATGAGAGCTGGGTCTGCTTGGCCAGAACCAGCATCGATGCCGTGTGCCTGCCAGTCAAAACCGGCTAACGTTGCGATTTCGCCTAGGTTTCCCCGGACGATGGTGACGTCAACTTGGGCCACCAATTCTTGTGCCCGACGGCGACGTAAGGGTGTCGCTCCAGCAGCAACGGGGTCAAAGATAACCGGCTTGCCCTCGGCGTTAGCAGCTTTTCCAGCAGCCAGCATCACGCTTTGCACCCGTTGACTGGTCGAGCCGAGATTGAGCGTGACCGCCTGAGCGATTTTTACTAGGTCCGGCACTTCCTCGATGTCCTCGCCCATGATGGGTGAGGCGCCGATGTAGGCGATGGCATTGGCGACCACCTGCGGCGTAACCCGGTTAGCAATGTTAAAAACAATTGGTTGTGCTTGCCGCACACGCTTTAATAAATCATTTTTCATCGGTTTGCTTTTCCTTTAACTCTTTCACTATTTCGGCGATGTTGTTGCTGGCCGTGATGGCCGAAATAACCGCAATCCCAGCGGCTCCCTTGCCGGCTACTTGATCGGCATTATGGCATTTGATGCCCCCGATGGCGACGACGGGCAAGGGCGACTGGCTGCATACTTCCTGTAAACCGGCTGGCCCAATCGGCTCTTTGGCCTGAGCCTTCGAGTTCGTTGCAAAAACCGGTCCCACTCCCAGGTAATCGACCTGGCCCAAAACCGAACGGCTCTTGGTCAACTCGTCTAGATTATGCACGGACAAACCGAGCATGAGCTGCGGTGCGGCCGCCTTAATTTGTGGCACCTTGGTGTCGGCCTGCCCCACGTGAATACCGTCCGCGTCAATCGCCAGCGCAAGCTCCAAATCATCGTCGACGTAGAGTGGCACTTGGTATTTGGCCGTAATCGTCCGTAGTTCTTTACCCAAATTCAGCTTTTCCTGCTGGTTGAGTTTTGAACCATCCTTTTCACGGTACTGGAGGGCCGTAATGCCAGCCGCACAGGCTTCTCGGGCAATGCGCAAGACTTCTTCGGGTTTGCCGCCGACATTTTGGCTCCCAATGACGAGATAAACCTGCAGTGAAGCGGAATCAAATTTCATTGCGCTGTACCTCCCAGTTGCCTTGGTTGAGCGGTCCGTGCCCGTGGCCGATGTTAAGTGGATGGGCAATGATGGTGTTCATGTAGCTGTGCCCTTCCTTAATGGCTGCTTCGAGCGTCTCGCCCTGGGCCAGATAGGCCGTAATGGCAGCGGAAAGCGTGTCCCCGGTGCCGTGCTTACTTGAGGTGTGAATGCGTTCGCCCGTCAACCAGAATTCCTGATCAGCTAGCAAAACGTAATCCTTAACCTGGGGCCCATCCCCGTGGCCACCCTTCACAATCACGTTTGGCACGCCGAGCTGCTGAATTTTATTTCCAGCAGTCACCATGTCGGCTTCCGTCTTGATGGCCATTCCGGCCAGCAATTCAGCTTCGGGCAGGTTGGGCGTGACCAAGAGGGCCAGCGGCAACAAGTCCTCCTTCATTGCGGCAACTCCGGCGTCATCCAAAAGACTAGCACCGCCCTTTGCCACCATGACTGGATCGACAATCAAGTTACTGAGCTCGTATTTTTTAACGGCCCGGGCAACGGTTTGCACCCGGATAGCATCGAAGAGCGCCCCGGTTTTGGCAGCCCGAACGTCAAAGTCAGCCATAATCGACGCAAACTGGGCATCAATTACGTCGGGCTCCACAGGATGGGCACCCTGAACACCGAGCGTGTTTTGGGCGGTTAAACCGACAATGACATTCGTTGAATAGGTTTGGCAGGCCTGCATCGTTTTGGTGTCCGCCTGCATCCCCGCACCCCCGCCGGAATCAGAACCGGCAATGGTCAGCGCGGTTGGATATTGCTTAGGATCACGCATTTTAATCCTCCAAGGCTTGGGCAAAGAAGGCCACTTCATACTCGGTTGACTTTTCAAAAGCGGCTAAGCCCTTAGCTTTTTGTTCCGGACTCGCCTTTTTGGCGGCCTGGTCAACCAAACTCGTCACATCCTTAGTAAAGCCGTGGTTGAAGTCGCTGTAGTAGTTAAACCAAGGGAAGAAGGGATTATCTTCCTTGATCAAACCTTCGCGAATCATGTGGTTGGCTAAGTAGGTGTAGTCAAAGGGACAGGAAAAAATCGATAGCAAACCGACAAAATCATCTTCCTGCGTAGCCTTTTCCATGTGTTCCAGGTAGGCATTGGTTACGGCTGAATTGGCATAATCGCTAGAAACCAAATCATCTTCATTCGTGTGGGCATGGTCCAACAAGATTTGGTGGGCTTCATACTCTTTGACGTCTTGGTCCGGCTCAGTAGCCACTTTTTCACCGGTTACCGCCATGTACAACTTTTCGTACAAAGGCAAGTAGCGGTCCAAGTAACGATGATCCTGTTGGACATAAGTTAGCAGTGCTTGTGAATCAACTTTTCCCGACTCCAGCGCCTTAATAAAGCGATTATCGAGAAATTCCTGTAGGTGCTGGTCCATAATCTTACGGCACTGTTCTGAAAAAGATTGGGTGGCGCTTGCTTCCATGTTGCTCTCCTCGTTTGGCGGACGTTGGGGCCACATCCGTTTTTAGACAATAAAAAAGCCCTCAGCTCGAGCTGAGGACTTCGTTGATAAGCCCGCCAAAAAGGCAGTCTAAAAAGTCGATTGTATAAAGTTCCCTCCGGCCGTACTAACGGCATCAGGTTAATGGGTATAATCTCAGCTCAAGGCACCCCAACTTTTAAATTGTGGCTTCAGTATAGCACAGCTAAAAAAATAATTACAAATCTAAATCAAAGGCCGGGTCAGTCAAAAGGCCTGTTTCCTCGTTAAAGGTCCGCAAGAAATTCTTCATGTAAAGCGCACGCTTATCGGCTTCCTGTCGCCCCGCCGGTGTGTTAAAGAGGGCCGGTAACTTGAATAATTTTTCGTAAAAATGGTTAACAGTGGGTCCGTTATTTTTACGGTAGGCTTGCTTATCCCTTACATCAGTCATCGGCAAAATATCTGGGTCGGCCAAGGCGCGGCCCTTAGCACCGCCATAGGCAAAGGCCCGGGCAATCCCGATGGCACCAAGTGCTTCAATGCGGTCGGCATCCTGGACGTATTGGCCGATTGCGCTGAGTTGATAGTGCTCTTTTAGATTGGCCGAGTAGGACAAATGCGTGATGATATCCATGATTTCAGCCACTGCTTCTGGGGAAAAGTCGGCTTGACCCAACAGCTTTTCCACCCGCTGAATCTGCCCCGGCACGTCAGCAACCACCTTGTCATCGATGGTGTCGTGAAGCAAACTGGCAGCAAGCAAAATCGCCGCTTTATCCGCTGGCATTTCACCCAGATCATTCTGATAAAAACGAGCCGCCCAATCCGCTACTCGCTTAACGTGGCGGTAATCATGCCCGGTCGTGTCGCTCGCCAAAGTTTCCCGAGCAAAAGCGTCAATCTTGCCTAAATTTGGCATAAATAACCTCCTTATGAAAAAAGCAGCTCTTAGCGAACTGCTTTTTTAGCCAGCATCTTATCCAGCGCATAATAACCGTAGCCAAAAGCCATAAAGAACAGGCTCAGGAGCACGACGTACATGCCGACTTTCGGCCAACCAATCAAACTATGGTCGATGAAAAAGTATGGAAAATGACGCTTAGTATCCGGATAAATGACCCCCGTTGTCGCCACCAACTGCGCGAAAACAAAGTAAGTCCAAGGAATAAAGAGCCAGGTCAAAGGGGCTCGCTTTGAAATCCGACCCTTTGGATCAAACAAAAGCCAGTCAAAGTTGACCATCAAGGGCACAATCAAGTGCACGGACAGCGTGCTCGACCACTGCTTTAGGGTGTGGGCATTAAAACTGTGCGGTGCCAAAATCAGCCAGAAAATCAGCATGGTAACCGTAATGGCAAGGGTCACAGCCCCCTTAATGTTTTCATTTAGCGGTTCGCCCTTCTTCGTCAAAGCATAAATAAAGTAGAGAATGCAGAGCACATTCGAGAGCGTCGTGTAGTAAAGGAAGTTGCGCGGATCGCCCCAACTTCCCAATGTCACGCCAAAAATACCGACCAAAACCAGCACTAGACGGTATACTTGCATGACTTTTCTTTTCTTCGTCATATTGACCAACCTTTTACTCCTTCAAACAAAAAATCCACCCGCACGCGCAGGTGGATTTGTACGTTACTTAAATTTTAATGGAAAACCATACCGCCATCAAGGACTAAGGTTTGCCCCGTCATGTAATCGGAGTCAGGAACAGCCAAGAAGGCCACGCCGGCAGCAATTTCTTCTGGATCAGCCAAACGTTGCATGGCAATGTCCTTGGCGAACTGCTTCATGCCCCATTCGTCATCCTTGCCAGCCTTTTGGCCAACTTCGTGGGCAATATCAAACATCATCGGTGTCTTGACGATACCAGGTGCGTAGGCGTTAACCGTGATGTTCTTTTCAGCCAATTCCTTGGCAGTCGTCTGCGTGATACCACGGATAGCAAACTTCGTTGAACCGTAAACCGTCAAGTTAGGGTTTCCTTCAATACCAGCTTGTGAAGTGGCGTTGATAATCTTACCGCCGTGACCCAATTCTTCGAAGGCCTTCACAGCCGCTTGGATACCCCAAACCGTACCGTTCACGTTAACCTTTTGGGTAAATTCCAAAGTGTCTTCATCAACTTCCAAAATCGGCGTAGTTGGTGCAACTCCAGCATTGTTAATCAAAACAGTCAAATCACCGAAAAGACGAACAGCTTCTTGAACGGCAGCAAAGACTTCATCACGCTGGGAAACATCAGCATGCAAGGCCGTTGCAGCATCGGGATGCTTCTTGTTAATGGCATCCACGACGCCACGGCTCTTTTCCGTGTTACGCGCAACGATGGCGACCTTAAAGCCGTCATCCGCCAAACGTTCAACAATGGCTTGGCCAATTCCTTGGTTTCCACCAGTTACAACTGCTACTTTTGTCATAATTGCCTCCAAATGTTATATGTTTCACATTACCACTTTCGTCGACAAAAAAACAGCCCTCACGAGGCCGTCTTTTTAACTTTTAGTGGAAAACCATGCCGCCATCCAAAACCAGGGTTTGACCGGTCATGTAGTCGGAATCCGGTCCGGCCAAGAAGGCCACACCTGCTGCAATATCGGCAGGTTCAGCGAGGCGGCCCAAAGCAACGGGCTCTGCCATCGTCTTTTCGATTTCCTTAGGGAACTTGCCGGTCTTAATCGACTGTTCCTGAACTTGGCTCTCCATCATCGGCGTCTTCACCGTGCCCGGTGCATAAGCGTTGACCGTGATGTTCTTGTCGGCCAATTCCTTAGCAGTGGTTTGCGTGATTCCTCGTACGGCAAATTTAGTTGCGCCATAGACGGTCATGTTGGGATTACCCACGATGCCGGCCTGTGATGAAGCGTTAATGATTTTGCCACCGTGACCCAATTCTTCAAAGGCCTTAGCAGCGGCTTGAATGCCCCAAACGACGCCGTTCACGTTAATGCGCTGCGTCCGATCAAGGGTTTCTTCATCAACTTCCATAATCGGCGTAATTGGTGAAACCCCGGCATTATTGACCATAACGGACAAATCACCAAAGATTAAGATGGTCTGTTTAACCGCCATCTTAACGTCGTCGCGGTTGGAAACATCCGCCTCAATGGCAATGGCCGATTTGGCGTGTTTTTTGTTAATTTCATCAACGACCGCCTGGCTCTTTTCACTGGTACGGGCGACAACTGCCACCTTAAAGCCATCATCGGCCAAGCGTTCAGCAATAGCCTTACCAATTCCTTGGCTACCACCGGTTACGATTGCTACTTTCTTCATATTGTACCTCCAGACTCTTCACTTCCACCCTAGCACTTTAGGCAAATAAAAAACAGCCCCGCGGGACTGTTTTAAATTTAGAAGTAAACACCTGAAACAGGTAGACCAATAGCAACAATGTAAATCGTCCAACCCCAAATGGCATGTCCAAGGAATTCTGATAAATTCTCATACCAAGGTTGCTTCCAGGCTGCTGGAATTGTTTTGCAGGCCGGCAAGATAATCCAGTGGAAGGCCACCCAGATTACCAAACCATAAACCACACCCTGACCATAAGTCACGTCGGCGTAGTAGTTGGCCAAGAAAACAAAGAGCATCGAGAAGGCGACGGAAAAACCAAAGTGCATGATTAAGGCAACGTAGGGTAACTTCTGGTCATCTGAAACCGTAATAGTTGCGTGGGTCACAGAAGCGGGCACCCCTAGTTGCTCGAGCAGCTTTTGAGGAGGATTTGTAGCGTTTCGTTCCTGGTTACGAGGTGGAAAAATGGCTTCCCAACCAATCTTAACCATTCCGGAAATCATGCCAGCTACGAAGCCGACCCATATACTATTGAAAATGATATTCGCCAACATAAATCTTTTCCTCTATCTTTGAACTTACGTCTCTATCATAACATAATTTACAAGTGCTATAATGCAGGCAATGAATGGAGGTTTACATGCAAGTTTCTGTTAAGCTCGATGCGGGTTATTTGCCCGACCAATATGCCAAGTACGCCCCGGCCGAAGCCGTGATTGACGGCCACGCTGCCGTTTCCTTCCCTTTTGAAGTTAGCGATTTGCCAGCTGGGACCAAGTACTTAGCCTGGGATTTTGTCGATTACGATTCCATCCCCGTTGCCGGTTTTGCCTGGATTCACTGGGCAGTGGCCAATGTGCCAGTGAGTGCTGATCAAGTTGCCATTCCTGCCGACTTTTCCCAAGCCCAAAGTAACTATTTACACGGCAAAAACAGTTTGGTTTCCAAGTTGCTACCGGAAGCCGATCCCCGTTTGCGGGAACACTACATCGGTCCCAAGCCGCCGAACAGCGACCACGACTATACCTTGCGAGTCTATGCTCTGTCCGACGCTTTAGACTTGAAGGAAGGTTTTTATTTGAATGAATTACGCCACCAGATTCTAGATAGCGACAAGGTTCTCGCCAGCACTAGTCTAGAAATTCCGGCCCGCGTCTAAGTGGAAGACTGCCTCTGGCGGTCTTTTTTGTCATGAAATGTTCGGATTTCGTCTTGCTCTAGACTCCATTATTAAATTACCATTGCTAAAAATGAGAAAAATATGTATATTTAATGTAATTTAGCCCAGTCCTATCCAGAAAAGGGGAAATATTTATGCCTGATTTGTTGCCTGGCTTGCAAAAGTCATATAACCACCGTCTCGACCTCGTTCAGCCGTCCGGAATCCGAGCTTTTGACCAAAAGATTTCGGAAATCGACGGCATCATCAAGTTAACCATTGGTGAGCCGGATCTTAATACGCCAGAACACATCAAGGAAGCCGCCATCCAGGCGATTAAAAATAATGATACCCACTACTCCGCTCAGCCAGGAACGCTGGCTTTGCGTAAGGCCATTGCCAACTACTTGGCCAAGTCACAAGGTTTGGATTACAAGCCTGAAGACGAAATTATCGTCACCATCGGTGCCACTGAAGCGCTCTATGCTAGTTTTGCAACACTTTTGAACCCCGGTGACCAGGTGATTTTGCCCACACCAACCTTTGCTTTGTACGAACCCATCGTAACTTCTTTGGGTGGCGAAGTGATCAACTTGGACACATCTGCTAACGGTTTTGTTTTGGAACCTGAACAGTTGCGTCAAGCGCTGGAAGAAAACGACCGCGTCAAGGCCGTCCTATTGAACTACCCCGGTAACCCAACCGGGATCGAATACGATGAAGCGGCATTGAAAAAAATTGCCGACGTCCTCAAGGATTATCCTGTCTTTGTTTTGACGGATGAAATTTATGCCGAGTTGAACTATAGTGATGAACCCCACTTCTCGATTGCCAAGCTCTTACCGCAGCAAAGCCTCTACATCAATGGTTTGTCAAAGTCACACGCCATGACGGGCTGGCGAATCGGTTACGTGGCCGGTCCCGCCGAAATCATGAACAAAATTCGCAAGAACCATGCCTTCATGGTAACTTGCCCTTCTGATATCGACCAAGCCGCCGCACAAGCTGCTCTGGAAGATGGTCAGGAAGACCCTATTCCAATGCGCGCCATCTATCAAAAACGCCGTGACTTTTTGTACAAGTCCCTGACGGATCTTGGCTTTGACATTATCCTGCCTCAAGGGGCCTTCTACATGTTTGCTAAATTGCCTGATAAGTTGGGCACGGACGATACCAAAGCTGCTTTGGCCATTGCCGAAAAAGCCAAGGTCGGTGTCATTCCGGGTTCAGCCTTTGGACCGGGAGGGGAAGGTTACATCCGCTTCTCATATGCCGCTTCAGATGCTAATCTGAAAGAAGCGGTTGAACGCCTTAGCGCCTATCTCAAGCAAGCCTAAGTAAACAGGAGGATCAAATGGAACGCAAGATACCAAACGTGATGGGAACGCAGCATCCCGACAACGCCTTTAAGCCTTTTTTCAAGCACCGTGAGCCTTTTATTCCGGCGGGCCGCGAAGTTGACGAAGCCTTCGAAAACTTTTCAACTTTAGGAGCCGATGAATACATGTGGGATTGGGAAGGTAAGCACGCCGACTCATCCGTCATCGACCGTCTTTACACCCGTCATTACGACTACTTCAAGGAAAATCCGCTTGGCCGCGATAAGTTCTTGACCTTCCGTTTGCCCAATATCTGGGAAGAAAAGGGTTACAGCTTGATGCAGGCGATGACGACCATGTTAGTGGCCGAAGACTTCGCCCACGACCTTGGTTTTGAACAGCGTCCTTTGTTTGAAGCCATCTTGCCGATGTGTCAGTCAGCCGACCAACTTTTCGAAATGGAAGAAAAGTTTGCCAAGTTGGCTCACTTCAAGGATGACGAATTCAGTCAAGGTTACAAGAACATCGATAGCTTGCAGATGATTCCTTTGTTTGAAAGCTTTGAGGCCCAGTTGAACGCGCCCGAAGTCTTGAAAAACTTTGTCGAGTTGTATCAAAAGCACTTCAAGCGCGAATTGCCTTACGTCCGTGTTTTCTTGGCTGGTTCTGATTCTGCCCTTTCCAACGGCTTTATTAACAGTATCATTGGAAACAAATTAGCCCTGACTAAGTTGGCCGAATTCTCTGCCGAAAGTGGTTTGCCAGTTTATCCAATTGCTGGAACCGGTAGCACGATTTTCCGTGGTGGCCTTTCTCCTTACACGGTGGACCGTTATTTGGAAGAATTCCCTGGTTTGAAGACGGCGACGATTCAGTCTGCCTTCCGTTACGACTTCCCATTGGAAGAAGTTGTTAAGCCCGCCATCAAGAAGCTCAAGGCTGGTTTGCAAAAGAATGACTTCAAACCCATTAGTTCGGAAGATCAAGACGTGCTTTACGATATCGCTCAGCAAACTGCTGCAGAGTACCATGACACTTTGGATCCATTGATTGTGGATATGCAGCCGGTCTTCAAGGCCTTTCCTAAGCGCCGTGACCGTCGCCAGCACATCGGCTTGATTGGTTACTCGCGTGACGTTGATGGCTTTGATTTGCCCCGTGCCATTACCTTTACTGGTGCGCTTTATTCAATGGGTGTACCGCCCGAAGTTATCGGAACTGGCCGCGTCTTGAAGAAGCTGACGCCCGATCAATTTAAGACTCTGGAAAAGCATTATCCAAACATTCGTGCGGACTTCGCTCAGGTTTTGAAGTTCTACAGTCCAGCAGCTATGGAAGTTTTGCTGGCTGCTAACCCTGCCTGGAAGGCTGTACAAGACGATGTGAAGGCTTTGGAAGAACTCTTCAACTTGCAGGCCGGCCCAAGTAACGCCGACGAGGAACGCCACGCTGAATTGGCCGCGGACCTCAACCGCATCGGCGACACAGAAACCCGTGCTTTGCTGATTGAACGCATGGCTAAGTTGCGCCGCTTCTTAGGTTAATAAAAAAGGAACTCGCAGGAGTTCCTTTTTTGTTTGTCTTAATTTTGGCTGGCTGCTTGGTAGAGCAGATATAGAAGCGCAATCTTAGAAGCCGCACCATCAACCATTTCCAAGGCTTTCGTCACCGGCACGAATTGATAGTCGCCGATATATTCATCCCCATCAAAGTGGGTGCCGACTTTTTCAACCTCATTGTCATCCAGTGAAACCGTGAAAATATAGGATTTTTCACTGATAATGCCGTTGGAAAGATTGGCATTTTCAACTTCAACAAAGCCCTCTTGGTCAATTTTGTAGCCGGTTTCTTCTTGCGTTTCTCGTTTAGCGGCGACTTTAGGCTCTTCGCCTTCGTCAATTCGACCGGCGGGAAGCCCCCAGGAGTAGCTCTTAATCGGCGCACGATATTCTTTTTCAACGAGGACGTTTTTGACGCCATCGATTTCCTTGACCACGGCAATCGTGACGGAATCCGTAGTATTGACGACCTGGCGCAGGAAGGGCTTTTCACCAGGCAGGGTGATTTCCTCTTCATCAACCGTAAAAACCGCGCCCTTCATCAACTGACGGAGCTTCTTAACTGCTACTTTATCGCTCATTTTGACTCCTCCTTCTTTGCAAACCAAGTAATCCCAACAATAACAGAGTTAATGATGTAGAAAATGTACTTTCCCACGTTGGCAAAATTGAACTGGAACAGTGACTTAACTAGCTGTGAAATGTTGTAAAGGGCCCAGAAAATCCACTGCTGTGATGACTTAAAGACGTTCAACATGTCGGCTACGAAGCTGAAAGCCAAGCTAATGCTGGTGAACCAGAAAATAGCATTTAAGCCCTGCCCTAGCCAAACATAGGCCAGCGCATTCAATCCAAATGATAGAGCGGTACTCGTGATCAGAAAGATGATCATCTTTTGAACGGATACCAGCGTGACTTCGTCCTTATCGTACTTCTTCCAGGTCCGGCTGGGAATGTAGTTTAGCACCCAGGATAATGGGTAGGTAAACATGGCCCCGACGTTACCAAACAGGAAGTCCAGCACCCCGGAAAAGAAGATGTTAATCCAGCCGATTGTGTTACCCAAGTTGTTTTTCTTGGCCACTAAACGCGTTGACATAACCGAAGCGACTGCCGAAAGCAGCGCAAAGATACCAATCAACGGCCATTTGGTAATGATGCTGCCAGAGACACCCTTAAAGAGCCAGGAGGCCGACAAAGGCGTGATAAAGCGGTTGTAAATGTCATGCCCATTGCTGCCAACATAGCTTGCCGCAGCAATCGACAGGACAATCACCACGACCCCGACCAAATCAAACCACCATGAGTTTGCAATCTTATTCAACTTTTTCATTTATACTCTCTCGCGGCCTAGTGAGGTCGCAATTCTCTCCCTTTTTTATCAACTCCATTTTAACAAACTCATGCGGCTGGATTGAAAAATTATAAAGGAAAAAGGACAGGCCCCAATGGGGGACTGTCCTTTAATAACTTGATTTATGCGCTTCGCTTAATCATCTTGTTCTTTATGATGATGACGGAAGAAACCTGACGCGGTCGTGCTCAACCAGGAAGCTAAGCTACCCTTTGACTCAGCCTTATCATCATGTTGGCTATCTGCAAATCTTTCCGGAGCCGTTTCGTGATTGTTAGAAACTCGTGTAGGTGCTGGCTGCTGGGGTGCAGAAGCGGGTTCTTCTTGCTTACCCAAAAGGTTAGGGTTAATCATCGAACTCATGAAACTTGTTCGCTTGATGCTCTGTCCCGCGCGGCCTTGTAGAGTGGCAATGTATTCAGACATCGAATGTGACTGTGAAGCCTGAAGACTTTCCACCGTGCTGTCAGCTGAGATCGTTGTACCAGTGGTTGAATCCTGCTGATTTTCAATCGTATATGGATAAGCTTGAACTGGCTCTAATTGTTCTGGTCGGACTGGTTCATCGAAAAGTGGCTGAGCCTGACTCTGTTCCTGTGTTTCTTGCGCTTGTGCAAATGAAACTGGTGCTTCGCTAGTAGAAGATTCCTGACTTTGGCTAACAATTGTAGGATCCGAAGAACGGAAGTTCAAACTGTGCACCAGGCTGTCAATGTTGCCGGTAATACTGTCATCGACCTGGTCTTCAGAAGCATACTCGCTCTCTGAAAGGCTTTGGCTGGTAGCCATTGAAGAAGACGTTGAAGAACGCCATTCCATCGTCGACTGACTCTGGCTGGCAGCAATCGAAGTGGAAGTCGAATTAGCTTCGGACTCACTCTTAGAATCCAAAACATCTGGATTCATCGTTTCTTCAATCGTTGATGACCATTCAGAAACAGAATTTGACAGGCTGGCAACATCAGAAGCGAAGATTGAAGTCGAACCTTCCAGACTAGACAAGGTCGAGTTGATACTTGCTTGGCTTTCGGATTCGCGCTTTGAATTTGAAGCACTCACTGAAGCTCTTTCTGAGTCAGCAGTAGAGCTTTCGGCACTGGTAATCATTGACTGCGAATCAGAGATTGAACCTGCCATCGAGTTTTCAATTGAAGTTGATTCTGCCTGTGAAACTGAGCGACTGCCAGCTTCTGAAAGCACTTCACTCTGAGAAGATTGCGTCGATGCTTCTACACTTTCCAGCGTTGACTGGCTTTGTTCAGTAGACAGTGAGGCAGCAATCGAATTCAAAGTGCTGTTCTTAACCGATCCACTTTCCACTGTTGAAGCGGCTTCCGAAACAACGCGACTTTCGCTGGCAATGTTGGATGCATTTTCGCTAATTGCTTGGCTAGTTGAGTTCACTTCTGAATCCCAGTTTTGTGCCTCCGGTTGGGCGAAAGCTGAAGTTGATTCAGAGTTTGACTCTGGCGCACTGCTTGAACTTTGGCTAAGATTACCTAAGGCTAATGAAGAAGAGTTAAAGCGGCTGTAGGCTTCGCTCTTAGCAAGATCAAGCGTACTGTTGCTGTCGTTATTTGGATTAACTTGGTCAGATTGACTCGATAAAGTGGACATAGTGTGGTTCCCCTCAATTTGGTTCGCGTTGGCGTGACTGTTCATCAAACCAGGCGCACTGGCTAAGGCTCCTAATCCGGTGAAAACAGTTAGTCTTTGATCATTCTTTGGCAATTGTGATTTCATCGGAACCTCCCAGAAATTAAGTATTTGTAAAATGTTTAAGAAATTCTTAAGCTAGTATAATTTTAGCATAATTCTATCACTTGAGGGTGACTTTCAGCCTGATTTAGCTGATATCGTGCAAAAAACTATAATTTGTCAAAAATATTTAAGAACGTATAAAGATTAGCTAATTTAAGGCTAGAAAAGCCCGATTTGGCGCTATTATCGCCTATAATTAAGTTGATTTCTGATGGAGGAAAAGCACTGTGAAAATCAAACGAGAAAATATGAAGGACTATTATAGTTTTTCATCCATAACTGAATTAAGTCTATTTCTTGGGGTTGACCGCGAAACCCTCCACCACCGAGCCAAGTTGCGCGGAATTGACCTCAATGGTACTTACAGCGAAGAGGACTTGGCCGCTCTTAAGCCCGACAAGGATTCTGCCCTCAAGCAGCTCAACACTGAATCTGAAGCTGAAGTTGAAATTTTGCGCATGAAGATTAAGATGCTCGAAAGCGAATTAGGCTATAAGGATGAGCAACTAAACGACCGCAAGGCTCACATCGACACCTTGAAGAACACCTTGACCAAGGCCGAAGAGAACTTGGAAAAGACACAAACTTCTGTCGACCAGCAGCAACACCTTCAGTTGGCTACTTTGCAACAATTGGACAAGGTTACCAGCCGTGTTCAACGTATTGAAATGGAAGACCAGCAAAAAAGCCACTGGTGGCAATTAGGTCGCAAGAAAAAGCAAGATAACGATTAAAAAAGCAGGTCATTACGACCTGTTTTTTTAGTTGCTTGCAAAGAAACTTCCCCGCTGATCATCAATGTTCTTTTGAATGGACTTGTTATACCAGAAAGGTACGATGACCTTGCCGATAATGTGGTCTCGGTCGATAAAACCGTACCATCGACTATCATTAGAAACGGAACGGTGATCGCCTAGAACAAAGTACTCACCGGCGGGTACAACCGTCTGGTTTTGATCCTTCGTTTGCCATAGACCGGTTGAAGACAAAGTTCCTAAGTCCCAGGATGAGCCAAAACGGCTGGCTGTGCCGGAACCTTGTTCGGATTGGCTGATGTAATCTTGATTAACAACCTTACCGTTAACGTAGAGGACGCCATCCTGGTAGGCAACCGTGTCGCCGGGTACCCCAATAACGCGTTTTACATAATCCGTTTCACCCTTTTGAATCCGCGGATCTTCGTCACGTGCATCAAAAACGACGACATCCCCGCGCTTTATGCTACTGGCCTTCCAAATTCCGACTCGCTGCATGTTCAGCAAGTTCGGTTCCATCGAGGTCCCTTGAATTTGGGCAACGGAGAAGAAAAAGGTCGTAATGACCCAATAGAGCAAACAGCCAAAGATGATTGGCAGTAGCCAGTTAAAAATTATGTTCCTTATAAAACTCATCGTTCAGCTATCCTTTGTCAGTATGCTTATATTATACCGGCTTTTGTTTAAAAAGAAGGCTTTTGGCATGAATCAACATTTTCCTGGCAAAAAAAGCAGGCCCACACGGACCTGCTTTTTAATTTAGTTAGCAAAGAAATCTTTATCCTGCTGGTCAACATACTTCTTCACGGTACTGCTGTACCAGAACGGCACGACAACCTTACCCGTGATGTGCTTGCGGCTGATATAACCATAGTAACGGCCATCATTGGAAACTGAACGATGATCTCCCATCACAAAGTAGCTGTTGGCAGGAACCTTAGTCGTGTTGGCATCCTCACTCTTCCAAAGACCCGTGTTCGACAAGCTCTTCAAATCCCAGTGGGAACCGAAGTCACCAGCGGTACCATCCGTCCGTTCGGACTTTGACAGGTAATCCTGGTTAACTTTCTTGCCGTTAACGTAAAGGTTGCCATTACTAAAAGAAACCGTATCGCCAGGAACACCGATAATACGCTTAACGTAATCCTTTTTACCGGCTTGAATGCGGGGATCTTCCTTGCGAGCATCGAAGACGACAACGTCGCCGCGCTTCAACTTCGCCACGTGGTTAATCCCAACATACTGCTTATCTAGCAAGGTTGGTTCCATTGATGTTCCCGAAATCTTAATTCCAGAAAAAACAAAAAGATAAATCAGAACAAGCACGACGAAGAACAAAATCTGCGCCCACCAGCCCTTAAAAAAATTAGTTACTGCCTGCATAATTTAAATCCTCTGTTTGCTATTATACACGCCGTTTTAAGAACGGACGGTGTTAATTATGACCGAAAAACGTCGCTTTGTGTCAATTCCAGCAGTTTCAAATCGATAAATTCCGTGACTTAAGCTAAGCTTAGCAATGTTCTCATCCTGCCAAAGGTCAGGCAAAATGTCAGTGGGGTTCGGTCCAGGAAAGGCCTTACTCCAATCAATCACCAGATTGTTTTCGAAAGAAAATGCCAAAACACGATAGTCAAGTTCCGGCGCATCCGCTTGATCCAAGTCCTGCACCGTCACCCAGTAATCCCGTCGTTTTAACTGCATGTCAGCAATTTGCATAGCTTACCTCACTGTCCTAAAACCTTGAGAACCTCATCCTCGGTAGGAATCGATGGCTGGGCCCCACGCCGTGAAACCGTTAGGGAAGAAGCTGCAGAACCGTAGCGCATCGCCTCTTCAATGTTGTCGAGATTAGCATGCAAGCGCGTCGCCATTGCACCAATGAAGGTGTCCCCGGCGGCCGTGGTATCCACTGCCGCGACCTTGAATGAAGGCACCATCCCCTTCTTGCCGTCGGAGGTCATGTAGAAGGCCCCCTTCGAACCAAGAGTGATCATGACCGTGTGCATACCGCGGTCCATGAAGTAGGCCGCGTTAGCATCCAAGTCCGATTCGTTATTAATGTTGACACCAGTCAACAAGGCCGTTTCATGCTTGTTAGGGATAATAATATCCGTCAAGTTCAATAAGTCCTCGGGTAAATCACCGAATTCAGGCATGGGCGCTGGATTCAAAATCGTAGTGACGCCCGCCTCTTTAGCAATCTTAAAGCCAGCAATAACCGCTTCAACCGGAATCTCAAGCTGAGCGATCAAAAAGTCGGACTTGGCAATCAAGTCGGCTTGCGTGGCCACATCTTCCTTAGTCATATCGGCGTTAGCGCCACCATAGATGTAAATCATGTTATCCCCGGACGCCTTGGAAACCATGATGTAGGCCTGCCCAGTTTCTTCCGTGGCCGAACGCAAAACACCATCCGTGTTTAAATTTTCATCAGCCATATTGGCGGCCAAGTCGAATTCTTGCCCAACCTTGGTAATCATCTGGGTCAAAACACCGGAACGCGCAGCCGCCACTGCCTGGTTCAAGCCCTTACCACCCATCACTTCGATGGTGTGGTTATCAATTTTTAAGGTTTCCCCACCATGAGCAAAGCGCGGCACACGCACTACCTTATCAATGTTGGTGGAACCTAAGACTGTAATTACTTTCGTCATGCTTGATCCTTTTACCGAGACTTGTTTAAACAAGAAAACCGAAACGTTCTACCTAAATATTTTACTAGAAATCGCCAGGATTTAAAGCGCTAAGATTTCAGAAAGCTTCAATATAAGCTCTAAATTTTGCTATAATAGCCCTATTGACGTAGATTTGCTTATCTGGGAGGATTCCTCGTGAACAATGATAAAGTACGGGCTGCGCAAATGGCCTTGGAACGCATTCCAGAAAAAGCAATTGTTGGACTTGGCTCAGGTTCAACTGCCACGGTTTTTATCGAACTCTTGGCTAAAAAAGCGAAGGAAGAGCACATGGAACTTACCTGCGTGCCCACTTCTCGCCAAACCGAAGAATTAGCTGCTTCATTAGGTTTGCGCGTGGTCGACATCGATTTAGTTGATCATATCGATGTTACGGTCGATGGTGCTGATGAAGTCGACGATGCTTTGAACGGCATTAAGGGTGGTGGCGCCGCCCTGCTTTTTGAAAAGATTGTTGCCGCACATTCCCATAAGAATATTTGGGTGGTTGATTCTAGTAAAAAGCACCATCAGCTCGGCCATTTCAAGCTACCAGTCGAAGTGATTAAGTTTGGCTCACGCCATATTTATAAGTATCTTGACCGGCACGGTTTGAAGCCTGAATACCGTTTACTTTCAGACGGCCACCGTCTGTCAACGGATTCGGACAATTACATTATTGACATTGATATTCAAGGGATTGAAGATTTGGACGGCTTGGCCAACCAACTCAAGCATCTAACCGGCGTCGTTGAACACGGTCTTTTCATGGAAATCTGTGATGAATTGCTCGTTGGTTCAACCGGGGAAGCCTTTGAACGTAAGTAAAAAGCACTGCAAATTGCAGTGCTTTTTTATTTGATTAAAGTCAGAACAATGCCTTCGACAATGACTAAAATGCCTAGACTAGCTGCCGTCAAAGTCCACTTTGGCACAGGCTTCAAGGACAAGCCTTTCCAGGAAAAGGCCACACCAATCACGCCAAGAACGGCCCCTAAAATCAAAGTAAGGTAATCCCCCATCATGAAGAGTAAAGCAACCAGCGAAACTGCCGACCAGGCCACGCCAACTTGACTCCACGTTTCGGCACCATTATTGGATTTTACCGGCCGCTTTATAGGACGACTATCGTTTGAAAACATTGGGGTCGGAATAATTTCACTGTTTTTCTTAACTTTGGAAAACTTCCGCGGCGCCCCCAACGGTTCATCAAACTGCAGGTAATCCTGAGGACTGCCTAGCTCGCGCCGTTTTTTCTGGGCTTCATCCCCAGCAAAATCATGCTGTAATTGATCATATTCACTTTATAAACGCGCTGCCCGTGCGCTTGCAGTTTCAACTTGGCTGTCACCATTTTTAGAAGCTACCATAGTACCCTAATCTCCAGTTAACGAATAAATGTTCATTAATAATTAGCTCTATCTTAACATAATGCAGAAAATGCTTGTGAAGTCACCTTGTCAAAAACCGTTAAAACACCTATGATAGGCCTATCACAATTGTTTTGGGAGAATGAAATGCCGTCCGAAATTGCACAAGCTGCCAAAGCCGACAGCCAAAATCCAAGCCGCCTACATCACCACATGAACATTGAGTGGGCCAAGTTTATTCATGGAGAAAAGGGCCCCGCTCGCGAGGCCTCCTTGCGGGTTCGGGCTTCCATTGTAGGTCGTACCGGAATCCTACTTTTGTCCTGCGGGACCGGAGCTTGGCGCGTTCGCGATGCGATGAACACGATTGCCCGTTCGCTAGGTACCACTTGTTCCGCCGATATTGGTTTAACCACCATCACTTTTACCTGCTTCGATGGCGTTAATTCCTATAGTCAAAATTTGGCGCTGCCTAGCACAGGGGTCAACACGGCGAAATTATCGGTCCTGGCCGATTTCGTCAACCACTTTGCTGAACGCTATGCGGATAAATCGGCCGAGGAGATTCACAAGCAGCTCGATAAAATCAAAGGCCAAGTCGGTCACTACAACGGCTTCCAACTTGGTTTAGCTGCCGGAATTGCCTGTGCGGGCTTTATCTTTTTGCTGGGCGGTGGTCCGATTGAAATGCTGGGCTGCTTCTTTGGCGCCGGCGTTGGAAACTACGTCCGCCATACCCTGATTAAAAACAAGGTCACGACCGTTGCTAACACGGCGCTAGGAGTTGCTTCGGCCGGTATAGTATACTTCCTGGTTTTCCATTTGCTGAGTCTAGCAATCCCTAATTTAAATCAAGGCCACGAGGCCGGCTACATTGGAGCAATGCTCTTCGTCATCCCCGGCTTTCCCTTCATCACTTCGATGTTGGATATTGCTAAGGTAGACATGCGGTCAGGACTAGAGCGACTGGCTTTTGCCCTTTTGGTTACGATTTCAGCCACCATGGTCGGTTGGATGGTCGCCATGTTGATTCAATTCCATCCAGCCAATTTCTTGCCGCTGGGATTATCGCCCTTGGCCCTAGCCCTCTGCCGGATGGCGGCTTCCTTTGCTGGGGCCTATGGCTTCTCCATGATGTTTAACTCGCCACAAAAAATGGCCATCACCGCTGGTTTGATGGGGGCCGTGGCCAACACCCTGCGCTTGGAGCTCATTGACCTGGGTCACATGCCACCTGCCGCTGCTGCATTCTGTGGTGCTCTAGTTGCCGGCCTCTTCGCCTCCTTGATTAACGCTTGGACGGCGAAGGCTTTCCCACGAATTTGTTTGACCGTGCCATCGATTGTCATCATGGTTCCCGGCCTTTACATCTACCGCGGTGTCTATAACCTCGGCCTTTCCAACATCGGCGTTGGCGCAACCTGGCTAACCAAAGCAGCACTGATCATTCTCTGCTTACCCTTTGGCCTGCTGGTCGCCCGCGTCCTCTTGGATCGCAAGTGGCGTAAAATTGATTAAAAAAAGCTACTCCTTGGAGTAGCTTTTTTATTTAGCTTTTAACTGGTTTCTTAGCGGCTTCTTTCAAGGCTTGGTTAATAGCCTTGGCATAAAGTTCATCCCCTTCACTGTTTCCAGCGAAATGGGTGCCATCGCCGCCGCCAAAAATTTCCTTATGAGCGGGAGCAATCTTGTTCCAGTCAGCAATCGTAATGTAGTTGTACTTTGCTGGTAACTTGCGTTCCAACACGGCCAACTTAGCTGAATTCCAAGTAGCATCGGCTTGGCCGTCATAAGGCGTCATCAAAATCAAACGATGACCCTTTGGAATTTGATCAATCAAATCCTGGAGCTGCTGTTCGTAATCATCCAATGAATTCGTTCCAATACAAATCACGACGTTTTTGCGCAAAGTATTGGCCTTAATTTGCTGAGCAACGATGGCATTGGCCTCCCCCATGTTACGGTTAGCCTGGGCATCAATGCTGGCATTCTTAACTCGCTCTGCCAAGGAGGCACGGGTTCCCAGCGTGACGGAATCCCCAATAATGGTAACGCCAGCCGGAATTTTACCCTTTTGTACTGGACTAGCACTCGAGGTGTTTTGGTTAAACTGGCCGGCCAAACCATTTAACTGGTCGAGATCCTGTTGTACGTTTCCCACCCAAAGCTTGCGAGTCAAAGAGGACATCTGCGGTGCCTGCGTACAAATC
Organism: Eupransor demetentiae; assembly: GCF_963930865.1. Classification (NCBI taxonomy): domain Bacteria; kingdom Bacillati; phylum Bacillota; class Bacilli; order Lactobacillales; family Lactobacillaceae; genus Eupransor; species Eupransor demetentiae. The sequence goes on from NZ_CAWVOH010000004.1 coordinate 84,855, forward strand.
CAAGCGCCGTTGACCGTCAGCAAGGCCAAGCAACAATAGGCAGTCCAGCGTCCAACCAGCCAAGGCTTGCGATTATGCTGGAAGCCAAGCTTGCGGTTGGTCAGCAAAGGTTCGACCCAGTAATAAGATAGCGCCGCCAGGACAAAGGACAGCACCGTCGTCAAAATGATAGCTTCATTACGCTCCATCAAGTGCGAGAAGATAATCAAGAGGGGCCAGTGGTAGAGATAGACCGAATAAGAGGCGTCGGCTAGGAAAGTTAAAATAGCCGGCTCTTTGATATTCGGCGTTTTTTCATGCAAAACACGAGCAGCAATAATCATGACAGAAGTGGCCAAAGAAGCGAGCAAGAAGCCGTATAGATAAGTCACGTCATTATCGTAGTGCAAGCAGAAAAGCAGGGTCATCAAAACGGCAAAACCCAAGAACATCAGTACAATGGCACGTCGCGTTGACCAACGATCAATTAAGCGCTGAAAGGCTTCGGGTAAGTGATAGACCCCGGTAAAGGAGGCCACCAAAGCCCCTAAGAAAAATGGGAAAGAATGCGTTAAATCGGCAAAGTAAAGTTGGTTAACATTGGTGCCCTGGAGCACTTCGACATTAACCAAAACCAACTGAATCATGACGATAATGATGGCGGCTAAACCAACTCTTTCCCGCAGCATTTCACCCCGCGCAACCACGGAGAAGTGGCGCTGCTTGATCACATTGCGGACCAGGAACCAAAGGATGAGGCCCCAAATGAGGTAGAAGTGCATTTCAATGGCAAGGGTCCAAGTGTGCACGAAAAGATGCGGCATGAACTGATTTTCATAGTCCCCACCCGTCAAAATTTCAAAATAATTCGTTACAAAGCCCAGCACGGCCGCAACTTGATGGGAAATATCCGTAATAAAGTCACGGCTAATTAGTAGGCTCATTGGCAGTACGATGACCACTGCCAATAGCAGCGGTGGCACAATTCGCTTGAATCGGCGCACGTAGAAATTAAAAAGGCGGAAGTGGTCATCGCGGCTATATTCGTCAATCACCAAGCCGGTAATCAAGAAACCAGAAAAGGCAAAGAAGAGATCGACACCGACAAAGCCACCCGTGAAAATCTTTGGATAGAAATGATACAAAAGAACCATTAAAAGTCCTGTAATTCGAATGAGGCTAAACCATTTTATCTTTTTCATGAGGCCAACCGCCCATCTTTAAAAGTCCCGGAATGGCGCTTACCTTGAGCAGTGGTAAAGGTTCCCTGTCCGTCGGCCTGCCCGTTCTTAAAGTGGCCACTATAAGACCAGCCTGCTTTATCGTGGTAAGTTCCCTGGCCATCAAAACGGCCCTTGGTGAAGCTGCCTTTATAGTAGGAACCGTTTTTGAGCTTGAGTTCGCCCTCGCCGGCAAAATAGTGGTCCTTAAGCTGCCCAGTATAGGCAATCGTGGGCGTCAATTGGTAGTTATTTACCTTTTGGCGGCTGGTATCCTGGAAGGCATAAGCTGCCAAAAGCAGGCATAAAAGAAACCAACCTCCTAAAATTACTTTCATTTTCACGGTAAAAACCCCCAGTTAAAGTCAAATCTTTTTTAATTCTACTACATGAATTCACAAAAAAAGGACTGCAGCGCAGTCCTTAAGAGATATTTAACTTAGTTTTCAGCTTCTTTTTTGAGTTGGCCAGCGGCCTCTTGGTAACCCCGAATATACTCCGAAATTTCATGAGCCCGATCCTGACTGAGCTTATTAACAAGCTTAGTCAAACCAGCTGGAAAATGCTTAAATTGCTTCCCCTGGTCATAATCGCTTTGGGCCGCTTCATAGCCCATCTGATAATCATCTTGAACCTTGCTACTTTGCTTTTCTTTGGCCCAGTCCTGATAGGCGGTTTGGGCTTCGTCGTACTCGCCGGCCTCATAATTTTTCTTAACGTAATCATGCAGTTCATGCAAAAAGCTCATGAGCTAACCTCCATTACTTTTAAACCAATTATACACTGCCAAGTTGACAAACCATCCTTTATTGCATATAGTTAACTGGTTAACTAATGCATTAGGAGACAGCATGGATTATTGTCACGGTATCATTACGAATTTAAACCACTTGATTCAAACTTACGCTAGTTCGGCAGAAATGATGCCCCTGGATGCTGATGGCAAGCCGCTACCAGCTAATCAGGGCCATCTGCTCATGCTCCTTCTTGAAAAAGGAGCGCAGTCCAACGCTGATTTGGCGGAGGCAACGCAGCTTTCCCGTCCTGCGATTACCAAGACCATCAAGGCCTTGATTAAACAGGATGCGGTTACCGAAAGCGTTTCGCCCGAAGATAAGCGCAGCCGTTTTTATCAGTTAACGGCTACTGGACGCGAACTAGCCGAACAGCACAAAGCAACCCACGAGAAAATGCAGGCGCGCATTCACACCGTCATGCAGGACTATCCGCTTGACCAGCAAGCCGCGATTGCTCAATTCCTCGAACAAATTAACCGAAAGGACCCCTCATGAAAAAATCATCGAAAATCATGCTAGTCGTGATGCTCTTGGTTGTTTTGGCCCTCGGAGCCTATGCAATTTTCAAGCCTAACGACAGCAAGGACACATCGACAACGGCCAAGCAATCTGGTAAAATCACCATCATCGCTTCCACCAACGTCTACTCCGAAATTGCGGACAAGGTTGCTGGTAAGTACGGCCAAGTTTCAGCCGTCATCACTAAGCAGAGTGTTTCCCCGGAAGACTACGAACCAACGGCTAAAGTGGCCAACGAAGTCAGTCAGGCTGACATCGCGCTTGCCAACGGACTCGGCTACGATTCCTGGATGAACAAGTTAGCCAAAGCATCGAGCTCAACCCAATTAATTCAAGTTGGCTCCGACGTGGTCAAGTCCGATGATAAAGCCAATCCGCACCTCTGGAACAATCCGGACTACATGGCCCAAACCGCCTACTATCTAGCTGATCAACTTGCTAAAAAGGATCCAAAGCACAAGGATTATTACCAGGACAATGCCAAGCAGTACGAGCAGTCCTTGCAGCCGGTCCGTGACATGATGAACCGCATTCGCGAAGAGAGCCAGGGTGCCCAAGTCGCCCAAACTGAAACCGTCTACCAGTACATGCTGCAAAACCTCGGTTATAACATCGCTGACGAAGGCTTCGCCGAAGCAATTGCCGAAGGTAACGACCCATCCCCTGCCGTTTTGTCACAGCTACAAAATGACATCAAGGATCACAAGTTGAAGTTCTTGGTCCAAAACACCCAGACAACTGGCTCGACCGTCGACCATCTCGTTAAGCTTGCCAAGCAAAACGATACGCCAATCATTAAGGTAACGGAAACAATTCCAAACCACACTTCCTACGTCGACTGGAAGTTATCCGAGCTTAAGCAAATCAAAGCCCTCTATTAAAAAAGCAGACCCGCAAGGGTCTGTTTTTTATACGGAACGACGTTTGAAGATGAGAAAGGCAATGTAATAAGCCAAGAAAATATAAAAGACACAAACTAAAATCACAACGTTTGGCGTCAAACCAGTTACGGCATGCAGGTAATTGGCAAACTTCGGCCAATTGTTGGCATAGGCAGAATCACCCGACTCAACAATGCAATAGAATAGTGCAAAGGGATTCCACTTAAAGCCACTCCAGATTTGGATTAAATGTCTCGAAACAGCCATCAGAATAACGTTACCAAGAACCAGAAAGACCGCAACAATCATAGCTGCAGCACCGCTCTTGGCTGCATTCGTGGCCATCAATATTAGGGCGACGAAGAAAAGGTCTATTAAAAGTTCAGTCCAAAGATTAACAAACAAGGCCAGCCACATGGTCTTCGTAATCGTTAAATGCCCATATAGCCTGCCAGCGATCAAAGTCGAAGCTAAAGCCGTCCCAATCATCAAAAGATAGTAAGCAAAGAGGACAATCACTTTTGAGAAAAACACTTTGGCCCGTGAATAGGAACGTGAAAGTAGGGGGCGGATGGTGCCATAACGAAATTCTTGGCTAAGAAACACCGCAGCCACCATATAAAAGACAAAGGTCGAAAAATTAAAGCCCAGCGCTAGACTAGAAAAATCGTAACTAGCAGGGTGCCTGTATATGATATAGAGAGGAATAATAATCGGAATTAACAAAATCCACCAAGCGTGATTTTGCTTCCGCAATTTGAATGCTTCTTGTCGAAGTAGTGTAAACATAAAAATCCTTTAGTTAGTTTCCCATCCTAAAAAACAGAAAACAAGAGTCAGTCGCGGTTACCGAAATAATCCTTTTTCATAATCAATGTTACCGCTCTCATATCGGATTAGGTTACAGGCCCTTTAAGGCTAAATTAAAAAAAGGTTACGAAATTAATCATACCAAATAAAAAAGCCCGTGATGGGCTTTTTTATATCAAACGCTACGACGCTTGAAAATATAGTAAGTAACGGCATAAAGGACAAGCACGTAAGCGGCGAAAACTAGGAAAATAACCCAGGGTTCAGCATTCATTAACTGATGGGCGTCGGCTTTCATCATTTTACCGTCGAAAATATCGCCGCCGATGGCACGAATTCCAAATTCAACACCGAAGGGGTTCCATTTCAATGGCTCCCAGGTATGCTTCAAAAAGAGCGAAAAGGCCCCAAGGATGTTTGAGCCGACCAGCAAAACCATACCCAAACCAATGGCAGCCCCTGAGCTCTTCACAATGTTAGCAACCAATAAAATAAAGGCTGTAACAAAGGCATAAGTCAAAACATAGGAAAAGATCAGCGATCCAATCCCCTGCCAAATATTGGTTAAATCAGAATGGCTAACGTGATGGACGAAAATTGGCCAGGCAATCATTGTTCCGACAAAGGACATGAAGAAAGTGCCCAAGTAAACGCCAGTGTAAGTCAAAATTTTCGAGGTAAAGACGGCACTGCGTGAGAAGCGACGTGACAACAAAGGACGAATCGTTCCGAAATGAAATTCTTGGGTAAAAATCACGGCTGCCATGACAATAACCGCCAAGTTGGCGACGTTAAAGCCCTGTCCCAAAATGGACAAAGAATCCGCCGTTGGGTTTCTCCAAATCCAAAGGATGGGAACAATCAGGGCCAAAATAAACCAGTAGTAGACCCGGTTTTGCTTCCAAGCCTTCATACCTTCTTGTTTCAATAAAGTAATCATCTTCTCTCCTTACGCTCCCTTTCCGTCATTCTTCAAAACTTCGAGCAAGTGCTCCTCGAGGTTTTCTTGGTTCGTTGAAATGGTTTTGACTTCGATGTTTGCAGCGGCCAACTTAGCCAAAACATCCTGCACCTTCAAAGCATCGTCGCCGTTATCAATGATAAGCTTGGCACCGTCTTCCTTAGCATCCCAGTTATTGTCAGTAGCCAACTGAAGGACAGCTGCGTTATCACTCGTTTCCAAAATGATTTGGGCATGGCCACTCGACAAGAAGTCTTCCATGGTCGTGTTTTTAACAACCTTACCCTTGTTGATGATGACCACGTCATCTGCCAAACGCTGCAATTCGTCGAGCAAATGGCTTGAAATCAAGAGGGCCACACCCTTGTCAGCAAGGCTACGAATCAACTCACGAATATCGCGCACTGACTGTGGGTCCAAGCCGTTCATTGGCTCGTCCAAAATAACCAGCTTAGGATTGCGAATCAGAGCGATGGCGATTCCGAGACGCTGCTTCATTCCCAGCGAGAAATTCTTGGCCTTACGCTTACCGAAGTTGTCCCCATCAATCTGGGTCTTGTGCATAATTTCTGGGATAGAACCGGGATTCTTCGTATCCATGGCATACAACTTCAGGTGATCCAAGGCCGTTAGGTTTGGATAAATTGATGGATATTCAATCAAATTCCCCATTTTATCCAGGGCCTTGTGATTTGAAAAAGTAACCGGTTGGTTATCAAAGGTAATTTCACCTCCTGAATAAGTCATCAAGCCCGTGATAGCACGCATAGTCGTTGACTTACCCGCGCCCCATTGGGTCCAATTAAGCCCACGATGTGTCCTGCCTCAACATTAAAAGAAACCTTGTCCATCGCTTGGAAATGGCCAAATTTCTTTGAGACATTCTTTAACTCTAGTAATGCCATTATTTCTACTCCTCGTAAATTAGTGATTGTCGCTATTATGACAGTCTATATCAACCACTTCTATCATAACGAAAGGACTAGGCCACAAAATCACAAAGCATTTACCGTTAGGTTAAGGTCAAATTACAAAGATTTAAAATAGAACATTTCTAAGTTAATAGTATAAAATTATGTACAAAAAAACTGCCCTTACACCGAAGTGTAAGAGCAGTTTCTGCTAAGTAGTTATCTACCTAAGCTAACTTAATTGAATTAAGCCAACTTGTAAACAGTAGCATCACCAGTGTTAGCAGCGTCGACAACAGCGTTGTATGAGTCTGCAGCGCGAGCAGCACCGTCAGCCCAAAGGGCGCCGATAAGCATGCTCTTGTTGTAGGCACGACGAGCGTCGTCAGCAACGTTTTCTGCATCATAAGCTACAGAACCAGCGATAGCACCAGCAATAGCAATTGGAGCACCAATAGCTTGAGCGATACCACCGGCGATTGGGATAGCACCAAGACCAGCAGTCAAGGCACCAACACCGAAGGTTGCACCGTTAAGAGCCAAGTTACCAAGACCCCATGCGGCAGCAGTAGCAGTGTTCATAACACCTTCAGTACCAAGGAAAGTTCCTTCGTAGATGGCATCCATGATTGAAGCGGCTGAAGCTTGGTTAGCCTTGCCGTTCACTGCGTCAGGTTCAGTGATAGCCTTTTGGTCTGCGTTGGCAGCGTTGTCAGAATCAGTACCATTTGCAACACGGTTAGTGTTGTAGTTGTTGATGATCTGTGCCAAGTAAGCAGGGCTTACAAGTGCAGGGATCAATGAGTACAATGCGATACGACGAGCGCGGTCAGCGAGACGCCAGCTTTCACGGAAGGCGTTCTGTGCAAGGAATGAAGCACCGACAAGAGCCTGTACAGGAATTCCTACAAGAGCACCGAACCAAGTAGCAGTAGCGATACTTGCAAGACCGTAAGCAACTACGTTGATTCCAGTCCAGATGGCATCGATGATACCAACAGTAACGTTACTAATTACTTGTAGCACGCTGTCAAGGCCAAGAATGGCAGTGACTGCGAGCTTAGGGAAGATGTTGTTACCCGTCATCTTTTCAGATTCGTCTGCAACAGCCTTCTTCTCTGCGAAGTCTTCATCTTGGACTAGCGCTGAGCCAGTACCAGGGTTGAAGATCTTATATTGCTTGCCATCTGCACCAGTAGCTACAGTGTAGTCACCGTTGGAGATGGTTACGACTTTACCATTCAAAACCAAGCTCAATGCCTTAGTTGCTGGATCATAGTACTGATCCATTGCTTCGCCATTGTTGCTTAGCTGAGTATGGGTAAGGCCGTCAGTGTTAAATTGAGCAGCGTTTACATCCTTGCTGTTCGCACCCAAGGCAGTAATGCTAGTTGGGGCAGCCGTGACTTCGGTCTGCTTGTTGGTGTTTGACAAGTTGTGCAAACTACCAGTAAACTTTCCGAGGCTGGTTACCATGTTGTTGATTGGCGTAATACCACGTAGGTCGTTAGCCGCGTCAACATCATTAGCATAATCCTTAGGGGTTGAAACTACACCGTTTGACTGGTTGTTCGTAACCTTTTTGTCGCCAAAAATGTTAGAAGCAGTAGTCAAAGCGTTATTAAACGGAACGTCTGAGTTAGGCTTAGTGTAGCCGCTACCTTGATCAGTCTTAGCGACTGAAGAAGTGGTAGCGCTTGCTGCTGGAGTGCTGTCTTCAGAGTCGGCAGTAAATGGCTTCAATGGATTGGCCATTTGGTCGGCTGAGAAGGGTTGCAATTCAGCGGAATCGGCATTTGCTTGCGCAGAAGTAAATAGACCGAGACCTAGCAAGGCTGCAATCGCTGTCTTGGAAACAGCTTTGATTGCCCCCATAATGTCCTCCTAAATTGTTTTGTGCCCTGTTCAAAGAATTAAGCACTGTGATTATTATGCACGAGTTTTAGAGGATATTCAAGCAAATAAATATTATTTGAACATAAAAAAAAGATACTAGATTTTTTTAACGGATTTGTCCCGAATGTTTATTTTTTGGACAATTTTAAGTAGATTCTAGACGCAATTGCAGAAAGTGTCACGACCCAAGCGAGGGGTAAAAGGGCCGAAGATTCCAAATGAGAGATCTCAAAAATCATGAAAAGAGCCATCAAAGGTGCCTCTTGGGAAGCGGCCAAAAAGGCAGCCGCCCCCAAAGCGGTACTCTGCCAAAGTGGGATACTTGGGAAGTAGATATGCAAAGCTGCACCAACTAGCAAACCGAGGACTGCGCCAGTGGCAATGGCAGGCGTCAAAGTTCCACCCGAACCACCAGCCTTCAAGGTCGCAAAAGTAATGACTAGTTTGAGCACTGCTAATATAAGAAGAAAGATGACAACTTTTCCACTTTCAGCGTTCAAAGCACCCTGAGCTAGAGCACGGCCATTGCCCATAATATCAGGGGTGAAGAAGGCTACGATCCCAGTGATCAAGGCCATGGCAGGCAAGAAAGCAAAAATCTTAGCCGACTGTACCTGAGTTTTTTCAGCCCAGGCAAAGGCCTTACGGGCGATGGCACCGAAAACGCCGGCCAAGGGACCAATAACCGTGGCGATAAATAGGATGGTAACTGAAAACTTACCGTCCCCCACTAGGTAGTATGGGTGAAAGCCCTTGGCAATCGACCCGACTAGCATGGCAATCATGGCCATCCCCATCGAAACGGAAACCGTCTTCATCGTCGTCTTCTTAACCAGCATTTCCACGGAAAAGAGCATCCCCGTGATGGGCGCGATATAAACACCGGCAAAACCAGCACCGGCTGCCGCAGCTAGCAGCAACTTCTCATCCTCAGCAGACAAGTTACGCCATCCCAGGCGGTCAAGAATCCTTTGCCAAATTTGGCCCAGTAGGACTCCAGCTTGTCGGGGTGCTAATTCGCGACCAACAGAGCCACCAGTTCCCACGTAGAAAATTTGGGTCACAACGTGAACGATAGTACCCAGCACTGGCATCCTTTTACCAGCCAGAGCTCCCTTAATCCCAACAATCTTGGGTTGGTTAGGTCGGCGGATGGCCCACCAAGCACCGGCGGCAATAATTCCACCGATCGTGACAGAAATCAAACGCCGCCAGGGCCAAGTGCCAGCGGGACCAGGATTGGCCGTACTTTCGTGAAAATTCAAGAAAAAGGCTTCGATGTTTTCCAGAAAAAAGCTCAATAGCATCGCCGCCAAACCAACCGCTAAACCGAGTACAACGGTTGAAAGGGCGAGAATCAGGAAAGAAGATTCACTTTGTTTTTGCTGACTATCCATTTTGCTATCCTTACTTGCTTGCGTAGTGGGCTGCAGCCGCCCCAAAATTAAAACGCTGCACACGGACCTTCGTGAAGCCTAGGTCACCTAGTAACATTTGTAACTGGCGGTAGGACATGAAGTTTTCCGTGGTTTCATCTAAATATTTGTATTCCTGCTTTTTACCATGGGCAAAAAGTTGGCCAAACCAAGGCATCACCTGGCCAAAGTAGAACTTCCAGAAGGGACGAATCAGTTGGCTATCGGGTTGGGAGGTTTCTAAAATTACAAGCTGTCCGCCAGGCTTTAGCACGCGGTACATTTCTTCCAGGCCCTTCCTTGGGTCCGGCAAGTTACGCAAACCAAAGCCAATCGTCACGATGTCGAAACTGTCGTCTTCAAAGGGCAACTGCATGGCATCCCCCTGAACGAGCTTGACCTTGTCGCTTAAGCCAGCCTGGTCAACCTTCTTCTGGCCAACTGCCAGCATGGCTGCCGAAAAGTCTAGCCCGGTCACCTTGGCTTCCGGCAAACTCTTTTCTGCAAGGGCCAGCGCCCAATCGGCGGTTCCGGTAGCAATGTCGAGAATCTGAGTAGCATGAAAAAAGTTAATTTTGCTCATGACCCGGCGGCGCCAGTTTTTATGGGTGCCGAGGCTGATAATGTTGTTCATCTTGTCGTATTCCGGCGCGATGCGGTCGAACATGGCTTGGACATTGGTATTTTTAGGTGATTGGGTCATGACAATTCCTTGTAATTGGCGAGATTTTGCGCGATGGCGCTACGTTTTATTTTACCACTGGCGGTTTTAGGAAGGGACGCAGTCAGGTAGAAATGCTTAGGCAACTTATAATGAGCCAAACGCTGACGACCCACTGCGAGTAGTGCGGCCAAATCAACTGGCTCGGTCAAGACCAAGGCTGGCACGGCACCCCAGTGTTCGTCTGCTTGGCCGACGACGGCGAAATCCTGGCGGACCAGTTGATCCGCTAAGGCATTTTCGACTTCATCGGGGAAGATATTTTCGCCACCGGATGAAATCATATCACCGCTGCGACCATCTATATATAGGAAACCTTCCTCATCAAAATGGCCGTAATCCCCAGTTTGAAACCAGCCTGCCTGCATTTTTTCAGCGAGAAGGTGGGGTTGGTTCAAGTAGCCCTTGGTTAGGTTGGGCGTTTTAATCCAAACATCGCCGGCTTGCTGTTGGGCTGAGCCTGGCTTGCCTAAGCGCAATTCGACTGAAAAAAGGGGCTTACCGACCGAACCGATTTTATCTAGGGCGTATTCGGGATCAAGCGCGACTACCTGGGAGGACGTTTCGGTCATGCCGTAGCACTGCACGACTGGAACCCCGTGGGCTTGGGCCTCTCGTAGAGTGTTCTCCTTGCTAGGTCCGCCGCCGACTAACATGGCACGAAAATGTTTATTATAATGCTGGCCCGGTTGCAAGTCTGCCAACATATCTTGTAGCATGACTGGCACAACGGACATGTGCGTCACGGGCAAGTCCACCAACCGCTGATTAATTAGTTGCGCATCGAAGCGTTCTTCCAACACCACTGCCGCACCATAAATCAAATGCCGCATCAAAATCGAGAAACCAGAAATATGAAAAATCGGCACGGCCACTAACCAACAGTCATCAGCACTTAGACCCAAGTTGAGAGCCGAACTCATAGCCGAATAAAAGTGATTCCCGAAAGTTTGGCAAACCCCTTTTGGCCGGCTGGTTGTTCCCGAGGTGTACATAATGCTGGTCGTATCATCATTGGGAAATTCCGCGACCGGTTCCACTTCAGCCAAGCCTGTTGTGGGCAAGTCTTTAAAATTCAACTGCTTGTGCACAGCCAAGTCCTCTTGATAACCACCATCCGTCAAGACCAGCTGCAGGCCTGCATCTTTGATTTGGTCATTCAACTCGACTGCTGACAGACGTCGATTAAGTAAAACCAGCTCCAAACCCAGTTGCTGCGCCGCCATAATGGCTAAATAACCAGCCAAATTGTTATAAAGTACTAGACCAATTCTTTTTTCAGAATTAATTTCGGCCTGAATTTGACTCGCAAAAAAAAGAATTTTTGTTTGAATTTCAGCAAAAGTCCAACTTTGATTTTGATAATAAACCGCGATGCGGTCGGGCGTATTCGCCACTCGTTTGCTTAACCAATTTTCCATAATGCTATAATACCATCTTTTCGATTCTTGATTTTTTTACAAGCCAGTTTTAAACTAAACCTTTAGTAAGAGAAGAATTTTTCTTCTATAGAAAGGAAGATAATATGAAAGATGATATGAATATGGACCACGGTTCCATGGACATGAATCACTCTGACGATCACATGCAAATGAACCACGATGATCATCACAAGATGAATCATGATCAAATGGATCATGGCGACATGCATATGGATCACAGCAAAATGGATCATTCAAAGATGGACCACATGGATGGCATGAAGATGGACGGCCATGATATGGGCGACATGCACGGTCATGACATGGGTTCAATGCAGGGCCACGACATGGGCAATATGTCTGGTATGGATATGTCCCACGGCGGCATGCACATGTCGATGATGGGCGGCGCTGGCATGATGCACATGGATATGGGCGGTATGCGTAAGCGTTTCTGGTGGTCATTAGGTTTGATGATTTTGATTATCATCTTCGCACCTTTCATGGGTATTGACCTCCCCTTCACCTTCACTTTCCCTGGATCCGAATGGGTTGTTGCGGTGCTTGCCACCATCGAATACATTGTTGGAACTAAGCCCTTCTTCACCGGCGCTGCTGACGAATTGAAGGCCAAGAAGCCAGCCATGATGTCTTTGATTTCAATGGGCTTGATTGTGACTTACTGGTACTCAATTTATGCAGTTTTGTCCAACGCAATTTTAAAGACCCAAATCATGGACTACTTCTGGGAATTCTCAACCCTTGTGGTCATCATGTTGTTAGGTCACTTGATTGAAATGAACGCCACCATGCGTGCCGGTGATGCCACGGCAGAATTGCGTAAGCTTTTGCCTGACACTGCCCACGTACAAGAAGGCGACCACTTCGTCGATATGCCGGTTGCCCACTTGCAAAACAAGATGGTTGTTCAAGTACAAGCTGGTGAATCTTTCCCTGCCGATGGAATTGTTAAAACTGGTGAAAGTCCAGTCAACGAATCTTTGATGACGGGTGAAAGTAAGCCCATTAACAAGAAGGCCGGTGACAAGATTATCGGTGGAACCATCAACGGAAACGGTACTTTGACCGTTGAGTTGACCAAGGTCGGTTCCGACTCCTTCTTGGGTCAGTTGCAAGATACTTTGATGCAATCACAAAGCTCAAAGTCAGCTGCTGAAACGATTGCTACCAAGGTTGCTTCTTGGCTATTCTGGGTTGCTTTGATTTTCGCTACGGCTGCTTTGATTATCTGGATTCCAATCAACGGGGTTTCTTATGCCGTAAACATTGCGGTTACGACCCTTGTGATTGCCTGCCCCCACGCACTTGGTTTGGCCATTCCAATGGTTATCCAGCGTACCAAGGCTATTGCTGCCAAGGACGGTATCTTGATTAAGAACCACAAGGACGTCATGATGGCCAAGCACGTACACTATGCTTTGATGGATAAGACCGGAACTTTGACCAACGGAAACTTTGCCGTTCAAGAATTCAAGGCTGCCGATGACCAAGATGAAAACCAAGTCCTTGCCATCATGGCCACTTTGGAAGCTCAATCTTCCCACCCATTGGCTAAGGCCATCGTAGCTTATGCTCAAAACCAAAAAGCACCTGACCTCAAGGCTGACAACGTGCAAACAATCGCCGGTTACGGTTTGCACGGAAACGTTCAGGGAACACGTTACTCCCTTGTTTCAGCGCGTTACCTCGATGAAAACAAGATTCCTTACACTGCTTTGGATAGCGATGGTACCGTTTCTTATTTGACCGATGGTCACAAGGTATTGGCAACCGTTGCCCTTGGTGACAGCTTGAAGGACAGTGCCAAGGCCTTCATCGCCGACCTTAAGGCCGATAACATTGTGCCCGTTATCGTTACTGGTGACAGCCAGGCCACTGCGGAACACATTGCCAAGGAATTGGGTATTAGCGAAGTCCACTTCCAAGTTTCGCCACAAGATAAGATCAACTTGGTTAAGGAATACCAAAAGAAGGGTCAAGTCATGATGATTGGGGACGGTATCAACGATGCCCCTGCCCTTGCACAGGCTAACCTTTCTGTTGCCATCGGCGCTGGAACTCAGGTTGCCCAAGCTTCGGCCGATGCGGTCTTGATTTCCAAGAGCTTGCGCCGCGTTTCTGATTTGATTCGCTTGGCTCGCAATGCTTCTCGTAAGCAAGTTGAAAACCTCTTGTGGGGTGCTGGCTACAACGTCATCGCCATTCCGATGGCTGCCGGTGTCTTCGCCTTTGCTGGTATCACTTTGAACCCTATGATTGGGGCCATCGTGATGTCACTTTCAACAGTAATCGTGGCAGCAAATGCCTTCTTACTTCACAAGTGATTTAAAAATCTTAAAGCTTCCTTTATCTTTTAATCTGTATAATCATCACTGATACTGATTATTGATAAAGGAGCTTTTTTTATGCGTAAATACCTCGCAGAATTCATGGGGACCTGCATGTTCGTCCTCTTTACTAGCGTGGGTTTGGTCTACTTAACGGCCTTTAATTTCTCACAAATTTTCGACATCATGATGGTCTTTGGTTTGGCCTTGATGGCGGTTATGTTCATCTGGGGACCCTTCGCCAATGGTGGTTACTTCAACCCCGCAACTTCACTTGGTGCGGCTATTGAAGGTGAAATCACTTGGAAAACTTTCGGTGGTTACCTACTAGCCCAAATCATTGGTGGAATCGCCGGAATCGGTTTGACCATCATCGGGATTAACGGCGTGGTCAACGCCCAAAAGACTTCTGGTCAGGGAATTTCAACTAACCAGATTTTGGCTGCCATGCAGCCTGCCTCAACCTCTTCACTTGCCCCTTATTCCTTTGGCATTGAATTGGTGATGACCTTCTTCCTGGTCTTGGTCATCCTTTTGGTCTTGCAAACTAAGCCAAAAAGCAGTCCCTTCATCGCCGGTGTTTTCCTTTTGCTGGCGACCTTCGTGACCTTCCCCTTGACCGGTGGTGCGCTTAACCCCGTCCGCGTTATCTCACCTGCTGTCTTCTCAGGATTGTCGGGTAGCAGCCATCTCTGGCTCTACCTTTTGGCCCAGTTCATTGGTGGCGCCCTAGCGGGTGTCGTTATGCGCTACTTCTTTATGTCTCGAGCAGAAGAAGTAATTGTCGAAATTGAAGAATAAGAAAAAGCACTCTCACGAGTGCTTTTTTATTTGGCCTTGAAATCCGATCTTGGCGGGCAGGTGTAATGAAATTCTTCGTCATCTGAAAATGGTAACGGCAAATCAATCGAATAAGAATGGAGCATGAGGCGTTCTGCCGGTTGGCCACCGTACCAATCATCCCCAATAATGGGATGGCCCTTGGCTGCCAGGTGGACCCGAATTTGGTGCATACGACCAGTTTCGAGTTCTAGTTCAAGAAGACTAGCATCCCCGGCTTCTTCGAGCAAGGTCCACTGTGTTTGAGCCGACTGGGCTTTGATGCCATTAATTTTCCGCAAACGATCATCATCTGGATCAATGCCAATCCCTTGGTCAATCAGGCCCGCATCAGCCGGCATCTTGCCGGAAACCCAGGCCAAATAGCGACGGCGAATAATTTTATCGCGCAACTGGGCATTTAAAATCGGCACCACCACGGGATTTTTAGCCACTAAAACCAGTCCAGAAGTTGCACGATCCAAACGGTGAATCATGTAGGGGCGCGCTGCTTGCCCAGCCGATCGATGATTATCACGTTTGAACTGTGCCGCCAAGTAGTTAAATAGCGTATCCCGCTCAGTCGGCGAATGCGGATGCATCTTCATTCCCGCCGGCTTATCGACCAAAACTAAACTGTCGTTTTCATAGAGAATATCTAGTTGGCAACTGTCGTTTCCAGGATAAGCATTCCCAGCCGGATTACGAAAGATGTCAGCCGGAAAATCTAAGGTCAGTTTGTCGCCAACCTGTAAAATCTGCGCCGTTGAAGCCAAGATCCCATTAATCCGAATGCCCCTTGCAATCCGCAAGCCACCCCGCAAGCGCTGGGGCAAATTCCAAGCCATGAGCTGCTCTTTAACCGTGCGCCCGGCTTGGTTTGCTTTAATTGTTAGCTGATATCGCCACATTTTCCCTCCAAATAAAAAAACAGCCAAGCTGTTTCTTCATTCTTAATTCGTACTAAAATCATCGGAACCACGTGGGATAACACGGGTCGTGTCACTCTTTTCATCGTAGAGTTCCGGCGCATCCGTCGTGTACTCACCCGTCGTTGTCTGATGGTGATTCTTACTATAAAGACTAGTTGAACCCTTGCTATTACTTGACTTACGCAAGCGGGCCACCGTAGCTTTCTTACTGTAATTGGCCTTCTTTGACGAAACGGCCTTGAAGCCTTCCGGTGTGTAGAAACGCAACAAATTCTTCTGATTCAAGTTATCCGACATCGCCAACTGCTCGCGCGCCGCCTTGTCCATCTTTTCGAGCTTAGTCTTCAATGAACCGGTTGGATCATCGATGCGTTCACCCGTTTTGACGTTCCAGTAAACACCTGAAAGTGAAGCATAATCAGGGCTAATCCAATCTTTATTACGGAAAACAACCAATTGGTTGCGGTCCTTGCTTAGGAGGTCTTGGCCAAACTGAATGTAGCGCTTCGTGGAAATTCCCAGTAGGTGCTCAATCGTTGGCGCAACATCAATTTCACCACCGTAAGTGTGGTCAATGTGGCCATCTTTGTAGCCCGGAATGTGAATCATCAAAGGTGTACGCTGCAAGTTCGCGTTGTCCAAGTCGTTCCAGTTATTTGGATCCTGACCCAACAATGGCGCCAGGTTACGGTTTTCCGTGTTAGTAATGCCGTAGTGATCGCCATACATAACAACCATGGTGTTGTCGTACAAACCACTTTTCTTCAGGTAATCGAAAAATTCCTTAATCGACTGGTCCAAGTAGTGATTCGTAATCCAGTAGTTGTCGATGTTACGAGAGCCAGAATTGCTAGTAATAAAGTTTGGATCCTGATCTTCCTTATCCAAAGTAAAGGGCGTGTGGTTCGTAACCGTCAAATATTTGGCATAGAAAGGCTGGTTCAAGCGCTCCAAATATGGAATTGAATCTTTGAAAAGCAACTTATCTTTCAAGCCCCATGACGTTGCCTTCTTACCGGTAACATCAAAGAATTCAGAGGAAATCCAGTTTTGATAGCCCATGCGGGCATAGACGTTGTTACGGTTCCAGAAGGAGCCGTTGTTACCGTGGAAGACCGCGGATGAGTAGCCTTCGCGCTGGTTCAAAATTGCCGGCATCGCCTGGAAAGTCTGATCATTACCCAACTTTGAGAACAGCGATCCTTGTGGCAAGCCAAAGGTCGAAGTCTCCAACATGTTTTCCGCGTCGGAAGTCTTTCCCTGGCCAACCTGGTTAAAGAAGTTATCAAAGGAAATCGTACTTGGGTCGTGGTAAACCGAATTCAAGAAAGGCGTGACTTCCTGACCATTAATTTGGCGGTCAATTGACATCTGCTGGAAGCTCTCCAGATGGATGACAATCACGTTTTTACCCTTAACCTTACCGAAGTAAGTTGGGTTAATATCGGCATAATGCGACTTCACGTAATCCTTGACCTGATTCAACTCATCCGGCGTGGCCGTCTTACGAACCTCACTGGTTTCGTAGGTGTTGTAGCCGTCATAGATGGTGAAAGGCCCGAGGCCCAAGTACTTCACCATGTAGCCACGGTCAAACTGCTTCGTCAGCAACTGTGGTCGGTCAATATCTGACAACATCAGGTTAAAGGCCAAAATCACCCAGCCCAAAGTAAAGATTCGTAGCGCATGGAAACGAGCCAAACGGTGGCCATCCATCCGAATCCATTTGAACAAGAACAAACCGATAAAAATAATGATATCGAGCCAGAAAATAATGTCTTGATAGCCAAAGGCAATCGAACCCGCGCCCTTTGTGCCCTGGTTGACCGTTCCAAAGGTCAGCACCGTATTCACGGACATGTAATCCGAATATTCACGGAAGTACAAAATATTGGCATAGAGCAAAATTGTCAAGAGTGCATCTAAGCCCAATAAAGCCCCATAGTAGAGCTGTTTACGGTGAATAAAAAGAGTCAAACTGAGAATGATAATGGTAAAACCAAGGGGATTAAGCAGCAGCAAAAAGCCCTGGAATACCCCGTTAGCATGCACCCAGTTGAACTCAAAAATATAAGCAATAACGGTTTTTAGCCAAACAGCGAAAACAACCCATGCAAAAAAGCCCGTACGGCTATTAAGTTGATTCCGCCAGTTCGAAGGACGTAAAGACCGCTCCCAAATTTTTGCGAAATAATTCTTCATGATTACTATTATAACCTTTTACCAGGTTACTCGTGCTTATCATTCTGCTTTGATTGGTCTCGTTTTTGGTAAGCCACTTCGACTTTGACGTAGTGCGGCTTAGTGACCGCCATCAGACCATTACGGCCTTCAACACGGCTTTTACCACCAGTCAAAACAACGGAGGCCAGTGCTAAGCGGTATTCTTTTTCAGCAGCCTGTACCGGCATCAAGCCGACGCGAATGATTGTTGCGACATCCAAAGCCTGTAGCTGATTAATGCCCGCCAAAACTTCAATTTGGCCATCCTTTGCTTCCTGCATACCAAAATATGGAAAGAGAGTACCCGGATGGTTGGCATGAATAACGCCTTTTTCAGCAATCACTTGCCGCTGTGCTGCTTCGGTCAACTTGCCATAGTTGGTGGTCACCATCCCCAGCGCACGCAGTTGGTGCACTAAATTATTGATATTCTCACGCTGGATTTCATTGATTGAAATTTCAGCTTTAACAACGTCCTTACGGTCATACAGGCCATTGGCCGGCACAATCACAGCACGTTCCTTCGGATTATCAGCAGGTGCCCCGGAGCCTAAATACTTGGCCGTATAACGCGAGAAATCCCAGCGCACTGTTTTTTCAGTGAAGTAATAAAAGAAATTTAAAACCGTAAAATACAATAGCAGCAAGAAAACCGCAACGAGTAGCCAGCCACGGAAGTAACGCTCGTTCTTCAAATACTGAATGGCCAGGTACAGCAAATACCAAACACCGATGCCACACACAGTCGTGTAAATCCGGCCCTTGGTCCGAGTATTGGTTGTAAAGTAAGCCAAATAAGAATTCAGCAAATCTAAAAGTGAAAACATTAGTTGCCCCCTACCTTACTGCTCGACTTAAAGTCATCGATATTAAGACTAAAGGAACTTGATGAAGAGGAATCATCGCGTTCGCTACTTGAACGAGAAGATTCATCTTTTGCTTCAGATGATGATGATTGACTTGATTCTGACGAAGCGGTCGAAGAATGGCTCGACATACTTGATCGACTCGGCATTGATGAACTCGTTGTCACCACCGGTTGTGAACTCGAGGACACTTTTTTACCTTCATGCGTACCAGTAGCCACGTTGGTTGCCAAGTTGGCCGCTGAAATCGCCACAATTAAAGAAAAAACCGCCATGGGCGTTAAGAATGGTGGAATTTGTTTTTTATCACTAAAGAATACGTTTTTTTTCATTTTCTAAAACCTTAAGTCCATTTTACCCGAATTAAATTGATGCGTCATTTTTTTCTCTTAAGACGCGAAAACCCGCAATCACTTGCGGGCGGACTTTTATAAAAAGGGACATTAATCATTTAGGGAAGGGGGGAAAGAATAAAGTAAAAGATATGTCCGTTAATTCGTTTTTTAAATCAACATTTGTTGATGACTGTACTATAATAGGGCAATGTTAAACAAAGATTAAGATTGGAGCAAGCATGACTGTAAAAAATGACGCCTACCTGATTGACCTGGATGGGACCATCTATCACGGTACGAATCCAATTCCAGCTGCCAAACGCTTTATCGAACGGCTGCAAGCGGCGAACATTCCTTACCTTTTTGTCACGAACAATTCAACAAAAACGCCTGAAGACGTTGCCGAAAACCTAACTCAAAACCACCATATTCCGACCACGCCGGATCAAGTCTACACCTCTGCTCTAGCCACTGCTGATTACGTCAAAAAATTAGCCGGAGGTAAGGCAAAAAAGGTTTACCTAATTGGTGAAGAAGGCCTTAAGATTGCCCTTGAAGATGCCGGCCTTAAGCTCGTCGATAATCAGGATGCCGATTACGTCGTCATGGGTCTCGACCGTCAGTTCGACTACCACAAGCTGACCATTGGAACCCTTGCCATTCAAGCCGGTGCGAAATTCATTGCAACCAACGCCGACACCAACCTTCCTAGCGAAAAGGGCATGATGCCCGGTGCCGGTAGTCTCGTCGCTGCCATGCAAACTGCAACTGGCCAAACACCCATTATCATCGCCAAGCCTTCCCTTCCGATTATGGAAGGAGCACTGGACCGCCTCGGTCATCCCGCTCATCCCGTCATGGTCGGTGACAACTATAACACCGATATCCTGGCCGGCATCAACGCTAAGATTGATACCCTTTTGGTTTACACCGGAGTCTCCAGCCGCGACGACATTGCTAAAGTTGCTGCAAAACCCACCTACGAAATTAATAACTTTGACGAATGGTCTTTCTAAACGAAAAAGCGCACCGAATTGGCGCGCTTTTTTATTGCAATTTTAAGAGTCGCTTGCGTAAAGCAGGATCAGCAGCTGTAATGTAAAGCCCCCGCGTTCCACGTTTCAAAAGAATATTGAGCGCATTGAACATGACCGTTCGTTTCACTTCCGCAATTTCTTTTGGATCCGTCAGTCCCGGACGCCGCTTGTAGATTTCAGTATGCGTTACCTTGCTTGGATTAACCGTCATGCGATCATGCTCAGCATCGTATTCAAAGGGTGGTCCCAGCAAAACACCAACATAATTCAAATCGAAACCTTGAATCGTGTATATCGAACCAACTTCATTAATTGATTCCGGCCGTTCCGCCCAGGGCGTCGGTTGCGGATCAAGTTCATCCCAAGGTTGATCAAAGTCATCCAACATCACGTGATGGCGACCATCATCACCTTTTTCAAAACCAGTTGTCGCCACCATACGTGACAAACCAACTTCTTTATTCTTTTCCTTTATCACGGCAAAAATATCTGCCGCTCGGTTAAAGATACGCAAGTCATAATGACCAAGGTCTTTCGGTACCGGCACCAGCTTTCCTTCAGATAATTCGTTCACCCAGTCCATAACAGCCTGAGAAGCGTTCATCCGGTACTGGAAATTAAAGTTAAAGACCTGATAATCGTACGGTGCCAAAACCTTCTTCAACAACTTTCGGTCCCAGTACATCTTGGTTTGCATAACCTGTTTAAAATCAAAAACAACGACTACAACTTTGGCCAACTTGATAATCTCGGCCAATTGGTTCTGCTGCGTAAATTTGACATAGGGTTCTGGTTTTGACAGCAGCAAATGCCCTTCATCGATCAAAACCACATCATATTTTTCATCATTCTTGTGCGCGCTGTTAATCAAGGAAGTCGGACGAATATAGTCCTTCTTGCGCAAGTTTGGTAATTCCGCACTCATCTCCTGATAAACTTTTAACAGTTCCGGATGATTTACCGTAAAGATACTATTTGTTTCATAGTAGGGACTATCTGCTTTTTTCGCACCTGCTTTCAACTGTTGAAAAAGCTTCGTCAAGACGACACTTTTCCCCGTGCCGGCATCGCCTTCAATCACCGCAATATGATGGCCATCTTTTTTCAAAGAGGACTGAATATAATGGTTAATCAAGTCTAGCTGCTCTTCTTGCTGACCGGAAAGCTGCTCAATGTTAAATTTTTTAACAGCAGAATTATCCAAAGTAGCCTCCTAGATATGCTGCACTAAGAACATGAGGATTGGCACGAAAATCAAGCTGAGCGAAGTAGTTTCTGCGACGGCAACCGCTGCATAACGGTCATCGGCACCATACAACTGTGAAACCACGGGTGCATTGGTCATTACCGGCATTGCTGCTTGCATAATGAAGACCTGCTTCATCAAAATTGGCATCCCGGTTGGCAAAACCAAAGCAGCCATCAGCAAAGGCGCCACCAAAAAACGACCAGCAAGCACACCCATAATTTTCCTTGAAAAGCGAATATCACTCAGCTTTGTGCGAGAAATAGCAATTCCAATGAAAATCATGGAAAGCGGAACCGTCATGTTGCCCAGATCAGTCAAGCTCTTGGTCAAGAAGGCTGGCAAGCTGATGTGCAGGAGCACAAGCACCACACCTAGCATAAAGCCTAACAAAGGCGGTGAAAATACCTTCTTCGCAACGTCGGCGGCAGATAAGTGATTCCCTTGATCACCATCTCGCTGAATCAAATATACACCTAATGTCCAAAAAATGGTTGTATTAGCCATGTAGTAGACCAAAACATAAGGCAAACTTGGCACGCCGAAAAGGGCCATGTTAATGGGTAAACCAATAAAAATCGTGTTTGAATTCAAAAACATCGATTCAAATAAGCCACGTTCATCCTTCTTAATTCGAAGAATCCGAGCAACGCCAATCGAAAGGCCAAACAGAATCGCCATCGACAAAATCGGAAAACGTAAATCCGGTAGAGTACGCAGAAGAATATCCGCCGTAAAATTCTTTGTGATGGTTGAAATCATGGCTGCTGGCAAAGCAACCTGCGTCACTAACTTTGCGATTAATCGCGAGGTTTTCTTATCAAACCAACCCCGTTTCGCTAATCCAAAACCAACTAAGATAATTATCAGAACTTCAAGAACACCAGATATACTGGACCATAATGCAGCCATAACTCACTCGCCTATTTTTAATGATATTCTAATAATAACATAATTATGTCATAAAAGATGACACAAAAAAGGAGGAGCTTGCACTCCCCCACCTATGGGCCATCCAGGACTCGAACCTGGGACCTCTGCGTTATCAACACAGCGCTCTAACCAACTGAGCTAATGGCCCATCTACCAAATGGTAAAAGCGAATGACGGGAATCGAACCCGCATAGCCAGCTTGGAAGGCTGGAATTCTACCATTGAACTACATTCGCATTGTGAGGTTCCCCTCGATGGCGCGGGACGGAATCGAACCGCCGACACATGCAGCTTCAATGCATTGCTCTACCAACTGAGCTACCGAGCCATTTCCTATCTTTAGGAAACAACGGTCACAACGGGGTTCGAACCCGTGATCTCCTGCGTGACAGGCAGGCGTCCTAACCAGCTAGACCATGCGACCAATTGCGGGAGTAGGATTTGAACCTACGACCTTCGGGTTATGGGCCCGACGAGCTACCGAACTGCTCCATCCCGCGATATTATTATGTGGGCTTCGCCCTAAGGAGAATGGGGGATTCGAACCCCCGCGCCGATTTCTCGACCTGACGGTTTTCAAGACCGTTCCCTTCAGCCAGACTTGGGTAATTCTCCATGATCTTTGGCCGCATGGACCATGTTGGACTCGAACCAACGACCGGACGGTTATGAGCCGTCTGCTCTAACCAACTGAGCTAATGGTCCGCTTCGAGTCTATCGCGGCGGGGGGAATCGAACCCTCGACCTCTCGGGTATGAACCGAACGCTCTAGCCAGCTGAGCTACACCGCGATCCTCATAACTGATCTTTCTCAGTCATCGGGACGACAGGATTCGAACCTGCGACCCCCTGGTCCCAAACCAGGTGCTCTACCAAGCTGAGCTACGTCCCGTTCTTGTCCTAGACCATCGGCTTAGGCCAATCTTTTCTTTGCATTCTTCGAATGCCATGCACCTAGCAGGAGTCGAACCTGCAACCTCCTGATTCGTAGTCAGACGCTCTATCCAATTGCGCTATAGGTGCATATATGCCGGCGACCGGGATCGAACCGGTACGATGTTTCCATCGCAGGATTTTAAGTCCTGTGCGTCTGCCTATTCCGCCACGCCGGCGAAAAGCGGAAGACGGGATTCGAACCCGCGACCCCCACCATGGCAAGGTGATGTTCTACCACTGAACTACTTCCGCATAATCCTATGCCGACTAAAGGATTCGAACCTTCGACCCCCGCTTTACAAGAGCGGTGCTCTACCAGCTGAGCTAAGTCGGCATCCCATCGTCGACGTGACCTTCTTTTGACTTTCTAGCCAAAATGGACGCTACAGGGATCGAACCTGTGACCCCCTGCTTGTAAGGCAGGTGCTCTCCCAGCTGAGCTAAGCGTCCAGATAAAGAATTTTGGCCCAACTTGCCAGTCGGGTCATCCTTCTTCTTTAAACTATGTACGGCATCGCGTCGTCCTATCCTCGCAGCCAGCGATCCGGCAACTACTTTCGGCGCTATAGAGCTTAACTTCTGTGTTCGAGATGGGTACAGGTGGTT
>NZ_CAWVOH010000005.1:0-17485 GCF_963930865.1 Eupransor demetentiae
AGTTTTGTTCAGTTTTCAATGTGCGTTCGTCGCTCGGTGCGACTTAATTATTCTAGCAGATTGCCTGAGCTTTGACAAGCTTTATTTTCGCTCGTCGCTGCCTCGGCCCCCTCAAGAACAATAAATAGTCTACCAGCTTACCGCCCTGCGCGCAAGGGGTTTTTAAAGAAAAAAGGACGAAATTACTTTCGTCCCCTTAATAAGCCTGTTTTCGCTCCCATTTCTGCCCTTGAGAAGTATCACGAACCGTGATCCCAAGGTCAGCTAACTGATCACGAAGTTGATCAGATTTGGCAAAATCTTTTGCAGCACGCGCCTCTGCGCGTTGGTCAAAGAGCGCTTGTTCCGTTTCGTTTAATTGGTCTTGCCCAAGTAAATCAACGATACCAAAGATAGCAAGCCAGTCAGTCATCTTCTTTTGCAAGGCAGTTATAACTGTTTCTTGCTGCTTGTCTTCTTTACTATACTGATTAACCAAGTTAACTAATTCAAAAACGACTGTTAAAGCATTTTCTGTGTTGAAATCATCATCCATGGCTTCACGGAAGCGCGTTTCCATTTCGTCCAGGCGACCAATGATGGTCAAATCTTCGCCCTTTTCCGAAGCTTGCACTTCGGTGAGTGCTTGGTAAGCCCGGCGAATACGGTCCAATTCGATTTGGGCTTGATTCAGGGTATCCATCGAATAATTAATAGGTCGGCGGTAATGGGTTTTACCCAGGAGATAGCGCAAAGCCTGTGGGTCAACGCCATTTGCCAAAAGGTCATGTACAGTGGTGAAGTTACCCAATGACTTGGACATCTTCTCGTTGTTGACGTTGACGAAACCGTTGTGCATCCAGTAGCGGACGAACCGTTCGTGATTGTGTCCTTCTGACTGTGCAATTTCGTTGGTGTGGTGCGGAAAAGCGAGATCGATACCACCGCCGTGAATGTCGATTTCAGAACCCAAATACTTTTGGATCATGACCGAGCATTCAATGTGCCAGCCGGGTCGGCCAGGTCCCCATGGTGACGGCCAAGCCTTAACGCCTTCACGATGCTCACCTTTCCAAAGAGCAAAATCGATTGGATCTTGCTTGCGCTTGGCTTCAACAGGATCAAGACGGCCGGCTGCATTCTCTTCCAATTCATCAAAATTTTGATGGGAAAGATGACCGTAATCAGGCGACTTTTTCGCACTGAAGTAGACATCTCCCTCGGATTCATAAGCTAAGCCTTGGTCGACTAAGTTCTTGATGTAGTCCACAATCTCGGGCATCACTTCGGTCGCCTTCGAGCGAACAGTGGCTGGCTTAATATTAAGTTGGGCGGTATCTTCATCGAAAGCAGCCTCATACTTTTGGGCTACTTGTTCTTCCGTCAAGCCTTCTTTTTCCCCCTGCGCTAAAATCTTGTCGCCCAGGTCGGTAAAGTTGGAAACATAGTTGACTTTGTAACCGACGTATTCAAAGTAGCGGCGGATGGTATCGAAGGCGATGGCAGAACGGGCGTTGCCGAGATGAATGTAGTTGTAGACAGTGGGACCACAGACATACATTTTAATCTGGCCGGCCTGGAGGGGCTGGAATTCTTCTTGTTCTAGGCTATAAGTGTTGTATGTCTGTAGCATAATATCCCCCTTTGAAATTGTTTTTATTATAACAAAAAACGCTAAGCAAGCTTAGCGTTAGTTCGTTTAGTTCAAATACTTTGCAGCAACAGCATCCATCGTTACCAAAACCGTTTGCTTATTCAACAAAACGAGCATTTCTGGCAAGTTAGGTCCTTGAATCTGGTGCGTCGTTGCGATACGGATAGGGTTCCAAAGGTTGCGGCCCTTGATTTCCAAATCGTTTTGAATCTTACGGATGGCTGCCATGTAATCTTCAGCAGTTGCGTCATCCGGCAAGGCACGGTAGGCCTTATTCCAAGCGGCGTAGACCTTACGGCCATCGTCAGAAGTTAAGTAATCAAGCATCTCTTGATTGATGTCACCCAACTGGAAGAATGGTTCGCGGACCAAGTCAACGATTTGGCGGGTGTAAGAGATTCCGTCAACACCGGCAACCTCAATAACTTGAGCCAACCAGTCTTTCTTTTCCTTAGCTTCGTCTTCAGTGACGAAACCGGCCTTGACCAATTCTTGAATCAACTGTGGCATCACGCGATCCTTGTCGCGACGCATCCACTGGTTGTTAATCCATTCCAACTTCTTTTGATCAAACTTAGCGTTTGCCTTAGTCAAACGAGTTTCATCGAACATTTGCTTGAATTGTTCCAAGCTAAAGATTTCATCTTCGCCCTTAGGAGACCAGCCCAAAAGGCCAATGAAGTTATCCATTGCTTCTGGTTGGTAACCCAATTCACGGTACTGTTCCACGAACTGCAAAACATCGTTATCACGTTTTGACAGCTTCTTTCCCGTCGCCGCATTGATAATCAAAGCCATGTGGCCAAACTTTGGTGCTTCCCAGCCCAAAGCTTCGTAAATCATCATTTGCTTGGGTGTATTGGAAACGTGATCATCCCCACGCAAAACATGGCTGATTTTCATCAAGTGATCATCAACAACAACGGCAAAGTTGTAAGTTGGCATGCCATCAGCCTTCTGAATGACCCAGTCACCACCGACTTCCTTAGCGCCAATCTTAATTGGTCCCTTAACGATGTCGTCCCATTCGTAAGTCTTGTCTTCTGGAACGCGGAAACGAATAACCGGCTTCAAGCCTTGGGCTTCGAATTCAGCATACTTAGCTTCACGCTCTTCCTTTGATAGACCAGCGTATTCGTAAACGTAGTGCGGAGCTTGCTTGGCTGCCTTTTGGGCAGCACGTTCAGCTTCCAATTCTTCGGAAGTCTTGTAAGACTTGTAAGCTAAGCCACGTTCCAACAAATCATCAATGAATGGTTGGTACATGCCGTCCGCATTACGTTCTGATTGACGGTAAGGACCATATTCCCCTGGATTTGCAGGAGATTCGTCCCAGTCCAAACCAAGCCACTTCAAGTTTTCAAGTTGAGACTTTTCACCATCAGCAACATTACGACTCGCATCAGTGTCTTCAATTCGGATAACAAAAGTACCGTTGTAATGGCGGGCAAAAAGCCAGTTAAATAGGGCGGTACGGGCATTTCCAATGTGCAAATATCCGGTTGGTGAAGGTGCGTAACGAACACGAATGTCGTCTGTCATGTTAGTGAATCTCCTCAATTAATTAATAAAATATCTATTTAATAGTATACAACAATCGCTTTTAAAAATAAGGCTTAGCCTAGGGCAATCTGAAGCGCTTCTTTCAGCGTCGTGACCCCGATTGCTTGAATTCCCTTTGGTACAGTTGCACCGGTCAGATTGTTTTGTGGCAAAATGACCCGCTTAAAACCAAGTTTTTGGGCTTCCTTCAAACGACTTTCGATATCGGCAACGGAACGAATTTCCCCCGTCAAACCGATTTCGCCAATAAAGACATCGCTTGGCCGCGTTTCTTTTTCCTTATAAGAGGAAGCAATGGCGATTGCGACAGCTAGGTCAATAGCGGGTTCATCCAGCTTGACGCCGCCGGCTGCCTTCAAATAAGCGTCTTGATTTTGCAGTAAGAGGCCCGCTCGTTTTTCGAGAACGGCCATAATTAACGAAACGCGATTGCGGTCTAAACCAGTGGCCGTGCGCTGAGCGTTACCAAAGACGGAAGGTGTCACTAAGGCTTGGAGTTCGACCAAGATAGGACGTGAGCCTTCCAAGGCAGCAACAATAGCGGAACCATTCGCTCCCGAGAGGCGTTCCTCCAAGAAAATTTCAGAAGGATTGGCGACTTCGACAAGCCCTTGATCGCGCATTTCAAAGATTCCCAGCTCATTGGTAGCGCCATAACGGTTCTTAACGGCTCGTAAAATTCGGTACTTGTAGTGACGGTCACCTTCAAAATAGAGCACCGTATCGACCATGTGTTCCAAAATCTTCGGACCAGCAAGAGCGCCATCCTTAGTAACGTGGCCCACGATGAAAATGGTAATGTTATTGGTTTTGGCCAATTGCATCAGATCAGCAGTTACTTCGCGAATTTGAGCAACTGAACCAACCGCCGAAGATAGGTCCGGTTCCTGCATTGTCTGAACCGAGTCAATTACCATGAAATCAGGCTTTAGCTCTTCGGCCTGCTTTTTGATGGCGGTCATATCCGTTTCTGGATAAAGGTAAAAGTCTTCGCCACCGACAGCGAGGCGGTCGGCGCGCATCTTAACCTGGGTGGCACTTTCTTCGCCAGTCACGTAGAGGACTTTGCCATGATGAGCCAACTGTCCTGAAACCTGCAGCAGCAAGGTGGACTTTCCAATTCCAGGATCACCACCAATTAGGACTAAAGATCCGGCAACCACACCACCACCAAGCACCCGGTTCAACTCCTTTAGCTGTGTGGCAACCTTAGGCGTGTTTTCCAGGGATACTTCGCTAATTTTTTCAACTTTAGCCGTGTGTCCATCAAGGCCAACACGGGATTTGCGGTTGGTGTTTTCCGGTTGAATCATTTCTTCAACAAAGGTTCCCCACTGGCCACAGTTCGGGCAGCGGCCTAGGTAGCGGGCAGAGTTGAAGCCACAGTTGGAACAAATAAATTGTGTTTTCGCCTTGGCCATTAAGCCTCCCCAGTTGAACCGAAGCCACCGACACGAGTCGTCTTTTCACTCGCCTCGTCCTGGTCAGCAAGCAAGTATGGCATGAAAACGCCCTGTCCGATGCGTTCACCCTTCTTGATGTGCACGTCTTCCAAGCCGAAGTTGAGGTACTGGAAGAAGATTTCACCTTCGTTACCTTCATTATTATAGTAATCAGCATCGACAATCCCCACACCGTTTGGCATCATGATTTGCTTTTTGATGGGTGCTGATGAGCGTGCAACCAACTGCAAGAATTCGCCCGGTTGCATGTAGGCCTTGATGCCAGTTGGAATTAAGGTTGGCTTGAGGGCGGCGCGGACCTCAGGCTTTTCCAATAGGGCAGAAATTTTGCCCAAAGAAAAAATGTTCAATTCTTTAAGAAATGGCTGGTTAACCAAGCTTGGTAAAACCATGTCCTGTGCGGCCTTGAAATCGTAACCCGCCGCATTGTGCGTGCTACGTTCCGGCACAGTCAAACCTGCTTCTTGATACTTGGAAACCACTTCAAATCCACGAACTGCCATGTGTCCTACCTCTTTTTCTTGAATAATTGCTACAGACTATTATACGTTATCCAGCGTGATTTCCACAAAATTTCAGAATGGTTTATAATGGCTGTTTTAAGGAGGCGCTTATGCAATTTCAACACGAAACAGGCCGCTTTTTTACCGAAGCAGACGGCAAGCTCCAGGCCGAGGTTACTTATAAAATTCAAGAAGAGCCCAAGATTTTCACGATTGATCACACCTATGTCGATCCGGCGTTACGCGGACACAACGTCGCCGAAGATTTGGTCAACGCTGTTGTTGATTTGGCGCGCGAAGAGGGTTATAAAGTTAAGCCACAGTGTCGTTATGCTGTGGTGCTCTTCCGCCGCTATCAGGAAAAATATCAGGACGTGCAGGTATGAAAAAAGCTCTCCTGAGGGGGGGCGCTTTTAATAATGTGTTATATAGAGACCGATTACGACCAGCCCAGATACAAATACGCCGACTGCAATGGCTAAAATTTTGAAAACGTGTCGATATTTGTGCTCTTCGTTTCTCTCAAGTATAAGTATCCAACGAATAAAAAAGGGCACGAAAACAGCCAAGAACCAGGGTGCAGCAAAATAAATTAGATCCGCAGAAAAGCAAAAATGCGGCAGGCTAATACAATATCCCCTTTAGCGAGCAAAAAGCGCACGATTTATATAGTTATGCAATCAAAATTAAAATAGCTAACAGTAAAAAAACTCATTTCAACAAAAATGAGTTTGACCAATTTTTGATTGAAAAATGTAATCAAGACCAATTACCGGATGGCCATTACAATATTAAGTTCTACATTGACACCGATGACAACGATAATTCTCAAGGCTATGTTAAATACACCGGTATTGCGGTTAAAAATGGCATTGCTTCCTTAGTCGATGACGGCGGAGTCGATGCAAATTACGAAATATAAAAAAAGCCCAGCTAACGCTAGGCTTTTTTATGTTGCTGAGCATACAGTCGCAGCTGAAGTCTAAAGAAACGCTTGTAGGCGTTGGTGCGGGGATCATCCTTAGTAACAAGCCGACCATACATTTTTGCCGATTCGGAAAACTTGTTATCCTGCACAAACACTTTATCCCCAGATTTGTAAGTAAGAATTCCTTTAATTTCAGGATGTTCTTCCCGATAATGGGCAACCGGTTTACGGATTTCGTCATCAAAAACACGCCGTAAAGAGCGGCCAGTCTCAAAGTGTTTTTCAATCAAGAATTTACGTAGCTCGAAGAAATGATCATCGTACTCCACACCCTGTTCCTTCAAGCTTCCCGTCAGATCAGCAAAGAGCCCATCCAGATAATTGATCATCCTTTTTTCACTGATTTTTTCTTCCGACACCTGCTCTTTTTCGTAGAGTTCACGGACGGTGCGCCGACATTTTTGGAGATAGCCATAATGCATAAAAACCAACATTTTTATCTGCTGGTCACGCCGATAATCATCAAATTCAGCCTTAGTCACATCTTTGCCATTCAAATTATAAATTGAATTTTTGCTGTTGCCCATCAACATCCCCCATCGCTTTTCCTTTAGGCTACCGTCTTTGCTGAGCGATGAAAAGAACCAGTTATGCCACATTGTAAAAATTAAAAATTTACACGCACTTCTATCAAAATTGATAACATATAAACAAAGTTAAATTTCAGGGAGAGAAATTATGGCCAACGACGAACGAGAAGTCCACGGAATCGACGCGATGAATCGCAAGCGAAATATCAACCGCATCATAGCCACCATCATATTTATACTGGGAGCTCCGGTTTTTATAGTAATGGTTTTGGTATTTATGTTTGGCTTTGCGATGTACCAAGGACAAGGGTGATGGTGAGAAATTATGCTAAGTGAAATGGAAGAACTACAAAAAATTGACGCCAAGAATCGGAAAAGAAGAAAAAAACGACTAATCATTATCGGACTAGCAGTCGTCATTGTTCCTGTTCTTATTAGTTTAAGCCACATCAAAACTGTAACTGGCGGAAGCGCTGAATTTGGCGTCCGACACAAAATGATCAACCAGCTTTCAAGCGAGCTTGAAGATGAAGATTTTACTGGCAAAATCAAGAACTTCCGCGCGCGGCATGCCGGCTTTTCGCAAGGTGGAATTGACGCTTCATTCGATTACGTGGAAAAACACGATAACGTTGAAATCAAAATTCCTGTCGATTTTAGATGCTCAGACGATGGCGATTTAGGCAGCGATGTTAAATCGATTCTAATTCCTTTAAAGGCAGCCTCCCTCCAGCAACCGGCAGTTGAAAAGGAAAAGGACCGAGTAAAAAAGTTCTTCACAAACATTTCCAATGAGGGTCGATATAGTCTTGAAAAGGTGGACCCAACTTTCTGTACCGACGGGGTTTATGGTGACCAACAAGACAGAGAAAGTCAGCTAACTAACCTTAATCAAATTGCTCGAAAAAATCGTTCTGGTTCGAAGAAGCAGCAATACGCAGCCGGCTACTACGACATCCCGCTTAAAGAACTAAAGGCAAACAACTTCTATTACTACACGCTTTCAGTTGAGATCGGCGACCCACGCAAAAAGAATTTTGAAACCAAGAATTTCCAACAATTCTTAATCGACAAAATCAATCAGAGCCATCTCCCTGATGGTAGATATTATTTCGATATTGGCGCCAATGATAACAGGAGTGGCTCTTATCTGTTTGACTCTACCACAGTTGTGGTCAAAGACGGGGTGGCTGGTCCGCTTGAATAACAAATAGTAACTGAACACCCGAAATAAAAAAGCCCAGCAACTGCTAGGCTTTTTTATTGATTAAAGTTCTATTTAGCACACATGAGCATCAATACTCCCCATCATCATTATCTTCAAACAAATGATCAATATTTACGGGACCATTAGAGTCATCCAGATCATCTGATTCTTCCACTTGATCTATCACTTTAGAACTATCCAAGGCAGATTGATATATATCGGCTAAGTCTGTATTACTAAACGGTTTTAACATGCTCGCAATGTATTCGCTGTATCCCGGAAGCACGCCACTCATTCTTTTTATGTTTTCACTCATCCTTTTTACATTTTCATTCATCATATATGCAGAATTATTGGCATCAACAATTCTCCTCAAACTAGCTTGCAAACTTTTAATATATGGATTCTGCATGTTTGAACCTGAAATTTTAGTAAGGGCAGACAAATTAGATTTCAGTACCGCGGCCACCGCAGAATTTGAACTTCTAAACAACGCATTCACGTCCATAGAGGCAAGGCCCCGAGACATAATATTATTAGCATCAGTACTAACATGGTCTGTGGAGGTCAAGAGTTCATCATACTCAGAATCCAACTCAGCATTAATGTTTTTATATAGTTTCAAAGCACTTCTAAACATTTTGTAGGAAATGTTATGCGCATGCATAACGTCATTTCGATAATTTTGAGCTTGCTGGAAATTGTTCCTAAGTGTTGGTACTGCTTCACTGGGTAGTAATTCATCCCATATCACTACATCATCAACCTCATTGATCAGTGACAAAACATCTGCTTTTGTTAATTCTTCCTTAGTTGAAAGTTCTCTTACTATCGTCTTTACATCACTAACAAAAGCACTCTCAAAAAGAAAATGGTAAAGTTTTCCAAGATCCATTTTCTCTAACCTTTGTCCTATTAAAACATCTCCCTCCGAAATTGTATTGGCTAAGTAGAGCAACTTTCTAAGTTTTCTTTCCATGTCATTGATGTGTGGATAAAGACGCTGATTAAAATATTTAGAGCTTTCACTAGTTAAGATGAGCGAATCTTGTATATTTTTTTTAATATATTCATTCGCCTCGTCTAGCTTTTTAGCAGCGATGTCTCTTCTACCATCAACTTCTAAGGTCAGAATAAAATGTTGTTCTGAATTTTTCACAGGTTTTAATTCAAGCTTACTCACATATTCTTTTAACTCTGAAATTGAACTCTCTTCTAGTTTTTTATTCAATAAGTATTGGTTATACAAAATACACCTCTTATGTAGCCACTCGTTAAACTAATCTTATCAAACTGACATCCAATACTTATAGAAATACCAACAAAAAAACCGCCAGAACCAAATCCAGCGGGTTTTCCATCGCCTTACTAGGCGATTTTTTATTTCAATTACTTATCAGACTTTTCGTCAGCCTTCTTGCTGTCCTTCTTACCTTCATCGATGATTTCAGAAATTACAACCTTACCATCAACCAAGTTGGCAGCCAAGTGCTTCTTGCCAGGGTTATCCAAGTAGAAGTCAGTGACTTGATCACGAATCTGCTGTTCGATTACACGGCGCAATGGACGTGCTCCAAGCGCTTCATCGTAACCGTCATCAATCAAGTGATCCTTGACGTCTTCAGAAACTTCCAAAGTCAAATCCTTCTTGGCCAAGGTCTTGTTAACGTCGTCCAACATCAAGTCAACGATTTGCTTCAAGTCTTCCTTAGTCAAGGCAGAGAATTCAACAACACCGTTGAAACGGTTCAAGAATTCAGGACGGAAGTATGGTGCCAAACGGTCCATCAAGTCCTGATCCTTCTTGTCGTCCTTGTTACCAAAGCCGGCGTTAGAAGTTGCGATAATCACAGTGTTCTTGAAGTTAACCGTGTTTCCTTGACCATCAGTCAAACGACCATCGTCCATGACCTGCAAAAGCAAAGTCAAAACTTGTGGGTTGGCCTTTTCAATTTCATCCAAGAGGACGATTGAATAAGGGTTACGACGTACCTTTTCAGTCAAAGTGTTGCTGTTATCTTCGTAGCCAACGTATCCGGCAGTAGCACCAATCAACTTTGAAACGGCCGTCAAGTCAGAATATTCAGACATATCCAAACGGATAATGTTGTCCTTGCTTCCGAACATGTCCAAGGCTAATTGCTTTGCCAATTCGGTCTTACCAACACCGGTAGGTCCAACGAAGAGGAATGATCCAATTGGACGATTTCCTTCATCAAATCCCGCACGGTTACGACGGATGGCACGAGCAACCATTTCAACGGCTTCGTCTTGACCGATAACCTTACCAGCCAAACGCTTGTCGATGGTCTTCAAGTGTTCGATATCTGAAGCACCCATTTGAGCAACTGGAATACCAGTCAAACGCTCAACAGATTGGGCGATATCATCAGGCGTTGCGGTAACCTTTTGAGCCTTCTCGGCTTCCTTAATCTTACCTTGAACGTCCTTGATTTCGTTCTTAACCTTCAAAGCCTTTTCGTAGTCTTCCTTTGAAACAGACTGATCTTGTTCTTGCTTCAATTCAGACAAACGGTTTTCCAATTCAGCCTTACTTGAAGCTGGATTTTGTGCTGACAAGTGAGCAGCAGTCATATCAATCAAATCGATGGCCTTATCAGGCAACGAACGCTGTGGAATGTACTGAACTGAGTAATCCACGGCTGCCTTCAAAACGTCATCAGGCAACTTGACGTTGTGGTGCTTCTCGTACAAAGGTGCGATACCCTTCAAAATCTTGAAAGTATCATCAGCACTTGGGGCGTTAACCGTAACTTGGTTGAAACGACGTGCCAAGGCAGCGTTCTTCATAATCGTGTTACGGTATTCGTCTTGCGTAGTGGCACCGATAACGGTCAACTCACCACGAGACAAGGCAGGCTTCAAAATGTCAGCCAAACCTTTTCCACCATCTTCGCCACCGGTTGAACCGGCACCCAAGATTTGGTGAATTTCATCGAAGAACAAGATGACGTTTCCGGCCTTCTTGACTTCATCGATCAACTTTTGAACGTTTTCCTCGAAAGCACCACGGTACTGCGTACCGGCTTCCAAAGCGGAAATATCAATTGAGTAAATCTGCTTGTCGCGGATTGATGCAGGGACATCGCCATTAACGATAGCTTGAGCCAAACCTTCGATGACGGCCGTCTTACCAACACCGGCATCCCCGACCAAAACAGGGTTGTTCTTGATACGACGACTCAAGATTTCAGCAGTTTCTTGAATTTCCTTGTTACGTCCGATAACAGGATCAAGCATGTGGTTCTTAGCTTCCTCAGTTAGGTTACGTCCCAACTTTGCAAGCATACCATCTTGCTTTACTTGTCCTGGTTGTTGTGCAGCAGCACGGCCGTTTCCAGCAGTGTTACTTGCAGCTTGGGCGCCGTCAGGCAACTGACCGGTTTGACGATATTGGGCAAACTCTTCAGGAGTGACTTCGCGTCCGTTGATGAGGTAGCGACGGTTTTCAGAATTCATACCGTTCATGCCACCCATCATGTTGTTAAAAATGTCATTCATGTCTGATCCGAATGGATCGTTGTTGAACATTCCATTGTTATTGTTAGCCATAAATTAATTACCTCGTATTACTTAAATTCTTTAAATTGTTATTTTCATCCGCTTGGTCTCCCGGCCCTGGTTCTAAGTAACTTGCTTCGAGTTCCTTTAGGACCTGCCACATATGCATATGTTGGGCACGGGCCAAAGCATCCAAATCACGAATGTTTAGGCTGGTTGAAGTTGATTGAGCCTTATTGAAGGAACGGTGAATGGTCGTATAGCCATAACCCGAATCCTT
Source organism: Eupransor demetentiae (assembly GCF_963930865.1). Lineage (NCBI taxonomy): Bacteria > Bacillati > Bacillota > Bacilli > Lactobacillales > Lactobacillaceae > Eupransor > Eupransor demetentiae. The sequence goes on from NZ_CAWVOH010000005.1 coordinate 11,690, forward strand.
CGACACACGATAAATCGTTAAGGACTTATCGCTTAAATAAGATTTGATATCAAAGCGAACCATGTTGCAGGCCGCCTAACCAAGTTATTTCTTTAACTCTCATTTCTTGCCCTCCTAACAATTCTTAGTATAACACATATGTGGTATAACGCAAGTGTGCTATATCTATTTTTTCATTTTTTTATTAGAATTAGAGAGGTTTTTCTTTTGAAAACACGCTTATCCCAGTCAGGAGGCCCTCTGTGAGCCAAGAAAATTATCAGCTTCAAATTCCCCAAGAAGTTGTCAACGATTTAAAACTTAAACGCGGGGAAGAACTTGAAGTCACCGTCAAAAACCGGGGTTTAACCGTTTCTAAGACGACAACCTTTGCCCAGCAGGAAGATATTTCAATCCGTTGGTTCTTGGTTCCTACTATCCTTGCCACAGCAGCCTTTGTGATTGCGGCTTGGTATTTGCACGAGGGCTTAGTTCATTTAACGGGGCCGGACTCGATTGCAACGGCCGTCATTGTTCTCGGTGAAATCTCGGGAATGGCTGGTTTTTCCTGGACCTACATCAATCACACGCGTAACCGCGCAACGGCTGAAGATCGCCGCCTGAATTGGCGACTAACGCCGACAGTCTTGATTGCCTTTGCTATTATTCAGGCCTTCATGACCATGGGTGTTTTCTGGGCAATCGGCTATCTTTTCCAAGGGGCCAGCTTTGATCACTTGACGGCGACCGTCCTTTTTTTCATGTTCGTTTCCGTGGTGAACTTCCTGATGATTTATGCGGCGCAGTTGGTTTCGACACCCTTTATCATGGGCGTGCTGATTCTGACGATTGTCGGTGGTGTCTTGGTTTCCATGGTGACCAACAGTCGTTTGCTCTGGTGGCAGCATAACTTCTCATTTCTGGGAACGGAAAAAGCTGAGTTCGCCTGGAATTTTAATGCCACGCTGATTATTGCCGGAATTCTGTGGGTGACCCTGGTTGATTACCTCTTCGTGCCCATCCAAAACCGTTACCGGGGCAACTGGCGTTTGATGGTTCTACGAACTTTCTTAACGCTGGATGCACTGAGCCTGGCAGCCGTTGGGGCCATCCCCAACAACCCTGGACTCTTCCACATCCTGCATGACTCGGTGGCCAACAGTTTGATTCTTTTCACGGCGATTCCCATGCTGGGCATCAAGTTCTTGCTGCCACGGGCAACCAAGGAATTCATGATTTTCACTTACTTGACGGCGGGCGCCCTTGCAGTTGCCATGTCCCTCTTTTACATCATTACTTATCTATCCCTAACCGCCTTTGAAATCATCGCGCTAGCTTTAGCAATTTCTTGGCTGCTACTTTTGATGCAAAACATTTACAAGCTTTTCCAAACCGATGTGCAATCCTACATCGTGAAATTACAATAAATAGGAGGAAACATGCCAAAAGAATATGACAAAAAACGTCCCAACTACAGTCGGGACAGGGATCACAAACGGCCTTACCGGGGCAAGCGACAAAATAACGAAGTCCACGTTCGCGTTGGACAGAAATTTCCCTTGACGATTAAGCGTCTCGGTATCAATGGCGAAGGAATCGGGTATTTCAAGCGTAAAATCGTTTTCATCCCTGGCGCCCTGCCTGGTGAAGTGGTCACGGCTAAGGTTTTAGAAGTTAATGATAAGTACTTAACCGCCAAAGTTAACGCCATCCGAACTCCCTCGCCTGACCGAGTTGAGCCCGTCGATCCAGCTGCCGACTTAGTCGGTGGCTTCGAACTCGAGCACTTAACCTACCCGGCGCAACTAGCCTTCAAGCAGGACTTGATTCGCCAGGCACTGGAGAAGTTTCAACCCCGTGGTTGGCAAAATTACGACATCAAAAAGCCAATCGAGATGGACGAACCCTACTACTACCGTAATAAAGCCCAGTTCCCGGTTCGAAAACTACACGGCGAACTTGCGGTGGGTATGTTTCAGCGTGGCAGTCACGACTTAATTGATTTACCGGAAGTTCATACCCAGGACCACCTGACGATGAAAATTGTTCGCCAAGTGGCTAAAATTTTGAACCGCTTATCCGTATCAATCTATAACGAGGATAAGAATAGCGGTGTGCTCAAGACCATTGTGGTGCGATCTTCCAACACGGCGCAGCAGGCACAATTAACGCTAATTACCAACACGGAAGAAATCCCTGGTGAAGAGGCTTTAATCGAAGCCATCCATAATGAAATTCCTGAAATTCAAGGAATTTTCCAAAACATTAATCCCGGCCGGACCAGTCTCGTTTGGGGTGATTTTACCATCAAACTTTGGGGTGAGGATTACTTGCCCGAAGAAGTGCTGGGACTCAACTTTGAGCTATCCCCCCGAGCCTTCTTGCAGTTGAACTACGAGCAAATGTTGGTAACCTACGAGGAAGCCATCAAGGCCTTGAATCCACAAAAAAACGACCGCTTGGTCGATGCCTATGCAGGTGTCGGAACCCTTGGCATTTCGCTTGCCATGCGGGTTAAGGAAGTTCGCGGTATGGAAACGATTCCTGAAGCCGTGGCCGATGCGAAGCGCAACGCCAAGCTCAACGACTTAGACAACGTTCACTACGAAGTCGGGGCCGCTGAAGAGGTTTTACCTCAGTGGGCTGCCCAAGGTTGGAATCCAACGGCCTTAATTGTTGATCCGCCCCGTGCCGGACTGGATTCAGGATTGCGCCAAGCCATCTTGAAGAGTCAACCGGATAAGTTCGTTTACATTTCATGTAATCCCTCGACTTTGGCCCGTGATTTGGTTGACCTCACCAAGGTTTACAAAGTCGACTATATTCAAACCATCGACATGTTCCCCCAGACACCACGTTGGGAAGGCGTTGTTAAACTGGTTAAACGATAAAAGCATCCCCGGATGCTTTTTATTTTGCCCTTGAGGCCTTACGGCTTTTACGACAAAACGGTATAATAAGAGCAATTGCTGAAAGGAGCTTGCATGTACTACCGCGACGGACAATTTTACGAACTGAAAGTACAACAGATTATTTTTTACTTTACGGTTTCCCTTTTATTGAACGCCTTTGGAAACGGATTATCGGTGTCGACCAACATGGGATCGGCCCCCTGGACCGCTGGTGCAGCTAACCTTGCAGTGCTCTTTCATCAGCCGATTTGGGTCTTCCTGGGTGCGATTGCCTTAACGGTCGCCATTGCCAACCAATTCATCGCCGGCCGCTGGGATCCACGTCGACTATTCGGGAATGTCTTCTTTGGCCTCTCCTTTTCCCTTCTAGTGGGACTCTTTAGCGCGCTTTTCAATCACCTCGGCGTGCCCCATCTATCACTCTGGTGGCGGATTCCTCTCGACCTGATTGGTGTGGTTAATGTTGGTGTTGGAATTTCGATTTACCAGCGCGTTAACTTCATCATGCATCCCATTGATGACTTGACCAACATCACTCGTTTCAAGTACTTCCACGGAAATGCCAGCAAGGCGCAGATGAGCAACTTCGCCGTTGCCATTTCAATTTCGGCGATTGCCTTCTTCTTCAGCCACAAGCTGGTTTCCCTTAACATCGGAACGGCCTTCTCCTTCTTCTTGCAGGGCCGCATTATTGGTCAAACCGACCGGCGCCTCTTCCCTCATTTGGTTCACGGTAACCTCGAAAAAATTCATAAACTAAAAAACAAGCCGCAATGAGCGGCTTGTTTTTCTCTTAAAAGATATCTTTTGTTAAACGATTAATCACAGGATTATTCAGAACAAAGTAGGATACCAGGACCTGGATGGGATAAACCGTCAGGTTCTTGATGAAACGAGGCGTGATAAAGGCCCAGAAACTCGACCAAGAATGAACGGGCTGATACATCAGGATCAGGTTGATGGTGTTCAAACCTAAGTTAACGATGAAGGTCACCAGTGCAACCGTAATCGCCACTCGCAACCAAGAGATCTTGTCGACGCGATAATAGCCCCAACCGTAGATCAAGGCCGCTGCGGCAGCGGTAACGGTAAACCCGATGAAGTACTGCCCGCCCATCAACATGACCTTAACAACATCCAGGATGCTGGCGGTTAAGACGGCCCAAATCGGCCCGTACCAGCGCGCAATCAATGATGTTGCAACGAAGGTAAAGCCGACTTGGATAAACTGGGTACTAACAGTCCCAAAGCGTCCAAGAATCAAACTCAAGGCCATCAAAAAGGCCAAGAGCACCAACTGGCGGGTATCCAACTTGGGTAATACCCATTTTTTTGCACGTATGTTCATGTATATGAACCTCCTAATGGAGTGTTCACCTGTGGATTGGTGAATGCGATACCTGCACCGCGCAAACTTGCTTCGTCGATGGCCCACATTCCGTTTCCATCGCACTTAACGCGCAGGTATCTACCCCTATATTTTTGTCACAAGGACCTTTTAAGTATAGCACTAAAAGAGCAACAAAAAAGCCCCGAAGGGCTTTTTATTATAAATTACTTAGGAACGTCGATGGTTTGACCAGCGGTGCTAACAAAGCTAGTAACGTCGAGGTCGGCGTGTTCCGTTTGGAAGTAATCAACCATCATGTAAACGTTTTGCTTCAAGCTGTCCTTAGGAATCGTAACAGTCCATGAGTGATCCGTCGTGTTGTGCGTTGCAGCAACATCGTTAAACGTCCAGGCCTTAACCATTTGGTCAAGCGTTGCTGCTGGCAAACCGAAGCCAGAACCACCAAAAGTGAAGGTCAACGTTACGTTGCTACCATTGACAACAGCCTTGGCTGGCTTTGAGAACATACCATCCATCACAGAAGTTTCACTCGTTGGCTTTTGGTCGTCATCCAACTTGATCATCTTGAAGTTGATATCATAAGTGCCATCCGCCATGTTGTCAAAAGTTGGCGTAGTGCTTGCAGGCGCAGTTGATTCAGAAGCTGACTTCGATTCTGAGGCAGCCTTTGAAGCAGATGCTGATGTTGAATCGGCAGCGGCCTTGCTGTCAGATACTGAAGTTGACTTAGCAGTTGATGCTGAAGTGCTTTCTGAATCAGCGGCAGCCTTTGAAGTTGAGCTTGAAGTTGACTCTGATGCAGCCTTTGAAGCTGAACCATCCTTGGCTGCATTGCTTTCTGAGTCAGAAGTTGACTTAGCCGTTGATGCTGAAGTGCTTTCTGAATCAGCGGCAGCCTTTGAAGTCGAGCTTGAAGTTGATTCTGATGCGGCCTTTGAAGCTGAACCATCCTTGGCTGCGTTACTTTCTGAATCTGAAGTTGAAACACTATCAACCTTTGACAAAACAGTTGATGATGAAACACTTTGTGAATCTACTGCTGAGCCAAGCTTTGAAAGTGAAGTTGAAGCAGATTCGCTGTCTGAACGTGAAGTTGAGGCTGAATCGGCATCACTTTGACTGTCTTCTTGGCTTTGTTCCGTTGAAACAGAAGCTGAAATTGAATCCATCTGGCTGGCAGCAATTGAAGCTGAAGCGGATTCTGAATCGAGTTGTGATTCGACTGCTGAATCAGAGCTTGAAACACTTTGTGAAGCGGCAGTTGACTGTGAAGCAACCGTTGATGCAGAAGTTGAAGCTGACTCTGATGCGGCCTTGCTTTCTGATTCTGACTTGGCAGTTGATTCAGAGGCTGAAATTGAATCAGCAGTTGACTTACTTTCTGAATCTGACTTTACAGTCGATGCTGAAGTTGAGGCTGATTCTGATGCAGCCTTGCTTTCAGATTCTGACTTGGCAGTTGATTCAGAGGCTGAAATTGAATCAGCAGTTGACTTACTTTCTGAATCTGACTTTACAGTCGATGCAGAAGTTGAAGCTGACTCTGAAGCAGCC
>NZ_CAWVOH010000006.1:0-5374 GCF_963930865.1 Eupransor demetentiae
GGATTCGCTAGCTGACTTTACAGTAGACTCACTCTCGGAAGTGGACTTTACGGTTGAGTCGCTTTCGGAGGTTGACTTGTCTGTTGAAGCGGATTCGCTGGCTGACTTTACCGTTGACTCACTTTCAGAAGTGGACTTCGCAGTTGATTCACTTTCAGAGGCGGACTTTGATTCTGACAAGCTCTTTGAAAGTGATTCTGAAGTTGACAAGCTTTCTGATCCAGTCTTAGATGCCAAATCAGAACTAGAAGTTGATTCGCTCGTTGACTGAGTTTCAGAAGCCACCTTAGATAGAGAATCAGCTTGTGAATTTGAATCGGATGCTGACTTGGCCGTCGAAGCATCAGCGGATTGTGAGTTCACAATTGACTGTGAATCTGCAACTGAAATCGAAGTGCTTGCTGAATCTACTGTTGAAAGTGATTCAGAAGCAGACTTATCCGTTGAAGCCGCTGCAGATTGAGAATCAGCAATACTCTTTGAAGTTGAATCAGAAGCTACAGCGCTTTGTGAATCAACCTTTGACAGTGATTCTGATGCTGACAAACTTTCTGATCCGGTCTTAGAAGCCAAATCAGAACTTGAAGTTGATTCACTCGTTGACTGCGATTCTGATGCAGCCTTTGCAACCGTTGAATTTGATTCAGAAGCAGACTTTGATTCTGACAAACTCTTTGAGGTTGAATCGACTGTTGACTGGCTAGTTGAAGTTGACTGCACAAGTGATTCAGAACGTGATACTGAGTCAGCACGTGAGTTGCTTTCAGAGGCAGACTTGGCAGTTGAAGCATCAGCTGATTGTGAATCAACGATGGCCTGTGAGTTAGCAACTGAAGTTGAAGTACTTGCTGAATCAACTCGTGACAATGATTCAGAAGCGAACTTCACAGTAGAAGCTGCGGCTGATTGTGAATCAGCAATACTCTTTGAGGTTGAATCAGAAGCAAGAGCACTCTGTGAATCTGTCTTTGAAAGTGATTCAGAAGCAGACTTATGAGTTGATACATCGGCCGACTGTGAATCAGAGGCAACCGTTGAATTTGATTGACTCAGTGACTTTGAAGTATCTCCATTCTTTGAATCAACTTCAGAGTCTGAACTTGAAGTGCTTGTTGAAGCAACTTGTGAAGCAGACTTTGAAAGAGAATCAGAATTTGAAGCAACAGTACTTGCAGAAGTTGATTCTGAGTTTGCTTCTGAAAGTGACTTCGATTCGCTAGCTAACTTTGATTCAGCCAAACTCTTTGAAAGTGAATCTGAAGATGAAATCGAGTCGGATGCTGACTTAGCCGTTGAAGCATCAGCCGATTGTGAGTCAGCAATAACTTGAGAGTTTGATGCAGAAGTTGATGCACTAGCTGAATCGACTCGTGACAATGATTCAGAATTTGACTTAACCGTTGAGGCAGCGGCTGACTGTGAATCAGCGATGACCTTTGAAGTTGATTCTGAAACAGCCTGACTTTGTGAATCCGTCTTTGAGAGTGATTCTGAGGCTGACTTTGCCGTTGAATTAACGAGTGACTGTGATCCAGACTGGCTCGTTGACGTTGAAGCATTATCAGATGCAGCCGTTGAACTTGAAGTTGAGGCGGAGTCAGAAGCAACCGTACTTAATGAAGTTGAAGTCGAATCATTGTTTGACTTAGTCGTTGAAGCTGCATTTGATTCAGATTCAGAAGTCGACTTATTCGTCGAATCAACGATTGAATTTGAAATTGACTTTGACAGAGCATCACTTGCTGAAGTGCTCTCGGAAGCCGTCTTTGAAAGTGAGTCGGCCTTTGAAAGACTTTCAGAAGCAGACTTCGCTGTTGAAGCATCGGCAGATTGTGAATCCGCAATGGTCTTTGAAGTTGACTCTGATGCAAGCTTGCTCTGTGAATCAGCCCTTGAAAGAGATTCAGAAACTGACTTGCTTGTCGAGGCGTCACCAGATTGCGAATCAGCGATGGTCTTTGAAGTCGAACCAGATGCTGAGGCACTAGTTGAATCAGCTGTTGAAAGAGATTCTGATGCGGACTTAGCAGTTGAGTTATCGGCTGACTGTGAGTCGGCCGTTGACTTTGAGCTAGAAGTTGACGCAGTTTCAGAAGCACTCTTTGATGAAGCGGCAGCAGTTGACTGGCTGTCAGATGCTGACTTTGCCGTTGAGGTTTCAGCGGACTGTGAATCGGCGATGGCCTTTGAGGTTGAAGCGGAGTTAACCTTGCTCTGTGAATCAACTGTTGAAAGTGATTCGGAAGCGGACTTGTTGGTTGAATCATTGCCAGCTTGAGAATCAGCTGTCGACTGTGATTGCGAAGTCGAAGCAGCACTTGATGCGCTGTTTGATTCTGAATCAGTCTTTGACTGGCTTTCAGATGCAGACTTGGCAGTTGAGGCAGCTGCGGACTGAGAGTCGGCAATTGCCTTCGAGCTTGAAGCAGAGTCTACCTTGCTTTGTGAATCAGCTGTTGAAAGTGATTCGGAAGCGGACTTGTTGGTTGAGTCATTTCCGGCCTGTGAATCAGCAGTTGACTTTGACTGTGAAGTCGAAACAGCACTTGATGCACTGTTTGATTCTGAGTTGGTCTTTGACTGACTTTCAGATGCGGACTTGGCAGTTGAGGCAGCTGCGGATTGTGAGTCGGCGATGGCCTTTGAGCTTGACTCAGAAGCTAGCTTTGACTGTGAATCTGTCTTTGACTGACTTTCTGAAGTTGAACCGGCAGTCGAAGCGGCAGCTGATTGTGAATCAGCGACTGACTTCGATGTTGATTCAGAAACAGCCTTTGATTCGGAGTCAAGTTTTGACTGGCTCTCTGACGCTGACTTTGCCGTTGAGGCCGCGGCAGACTGTGAGTCTGCAATGGCCTTCGAAGTTGAAGCAGAATCGACCTTGCTTTGTGAATCGACCGTTGAAAGTGATTCAGATGCGGACTTAGTTGCTGAGTCATTTCCAGCAAGTGAATCGGCAGTCGATTGTGACTTTGAAGTTGAAGCTGCAGTTGAAACACTGTTTGATTCTGAATCCGTCTTTGACTGGCTTTCAGATGCAGACTTGGCCGTTGAAGCGGCAGCTGATTGTGAGTCGGCGATGGCCTTTGACTGTGAATCAGAAGCAAGCTTGCTTTGTGAGTCGGCCGTTGAAAGTGATCCGGAAACAGAATTGTTTGTCGATGCATTGCCAGATTGTGAATCGACAGTTGATTGTGATGCCGACTTTGAAGCCACTTCACTATTTGACTGAGAAACAGAATCACCTTCTGATTGACTTTTTGATGCTGATTTCGCAGTTGAGGCAGTAGCTGACTTTGAATCGGCGATGGCCTTTGAGGTTGATTCCGAAGCAGCCTTTGATTGTGAATCAACAGTTGATTGTGATTCAGATGCTGACTTGTTTGTTGAACCGTTACCAGACTGTGAATCAGCAGTTGACTGTGAACTTGAAGCTGAAACGGCCTGGCTCAGAGACTGTGATTCTGAATCCGTCTTTGACTGGCTTGCAGAAGCAGACTTGGCAGTTGAAGCCGCGGCTGACTGTGAATCGGCGACGGCCTTTGAAGTTGAGTCAGAAGCAAGCTTAGATGCTGAATCGACAGTTGAAAGTGATTCGGATGCTGACTTTGCAGCGGAATCATTTCCGGCTTGAGAATCAGCCGTTGATTGTGACTTTGAAGTCGAGGCCGTATCTGAGGCAGTCTTTGACGCTGCATCTGCAGTTGATTGACTAGTAGATACTGAATCAGCGGTTGATGCGTTAGCAGATTGCGAATCGGCAGTTGACTTTGAACCAGAAGTTGATACTTCGGTTGAAAGGCTGTTTGATTCTAAGTCGGCCTTTGACTGACTTTCAGATGCTGACTTAGCAGTTGAAGCGGCGGCTGATTGCGAATCAGCGATAGCCTTTGAAGTTGATGCTGAATCAAACTTTGATTGTGAATCGACCGTTGAGAGTGATTCTGAAGCAGACTTGTTCGTTGAATCGTTGCCGGTTTGTGAATCAGCGGTTGATTGTGAAGCTGAAGTTGAGGCCGTATCTGAGGCAGTCTTTGATGCTGCATCAGTCTTTGACTGGCTTTCAGAAGCTGATTTCGCAGTTGAAGCAGTGGCTGATTGCGAATCAGCGATAGCCTTTGAAGTTGATGCAGAGTCGACCTTGCTTTGTGAATCAACTGTTGAGAGAGATTCTGAGGCAGACTTGTTCGTCGAGTCGTTACCAGCTTGTGAATCGGCGGTTGATTGTGAAGCTGAAGTTGAAGTTTCGGTTGATGCACTGTTTGATGCTGCATCAGTCTTTGACTGACTTTCAGAAGCTGATTTTGCAGTTGAAGCAGTGGCTGACTGTGAGTCGGCGATGGCCTTTGAAGTTGATGCTGAATCAACCTTTGGTTGTGAATCAACTGTTGAGAGTGAATCGGAGGCTGACTTGTTCGTTGAATCGTTGCCAGCTTGTGAATCGGCGGTTGACTGTGAACTTGAAGTCGAAGCCTCGGTTGATGCACTATTTGAAGCTGCGTCAGTCTTTGATTGGCTCTCAGAAGCTGATTTTACAGTTGAAGCGGCAGCTGATTGCGAATCAGCGATAGCCTTTGAAGTTGAGGCTGAGTCGACCTTGCTTTGTGAATCAACTGTTGAGAGAGATTCTGAGGCAGACTTGTTCGTTGAATCGTTGCCGGCTTGTGAGTTGGCTGTTGACTGTGAATTTGAGGTTGAAGCCTCGGTTGATGCACTGTTTGATGCTGCATCGGCACTTGAAAGTGATTCTGACGCGGACTTGTTACTTGATTCAACAGCAGCCTTTGAATCAGAAATCGACTTTGATACAGATTCTGAAGCAAGCTTTGATTCTGAGTCAGCAATTGATTGTGAAGCAGAAGCTGACTTGTTTGCAGAGTCATTTCCGGCTAGTGAATCAGCCTTTGAAGTTGAGGCTGAAGTCGAAACTTCAGTACTTGCAGAGTTTGAAGCAGCGTCGGCACTTGAAAGTGATTCAGATGCCGATTTGTTAGTCGATTCGGCAGCGGCCTTTGAGTCTGAGATCGACTTTGATAGAGATTCTGAAGCAAGCTTTGATTCTGAGTCAGCAATTGATTGTGAAGCAGAAGCTGACTTCGTTGCCGAGTCATTGCCAGCTAGTGAATCAGCCTTTGATTGTGAGGCTGAAGTTGAAACTTCAGTACTTGCAGAGTTTGATGCTGCATCAGCACTTGAAAGTGATTCGGAAGCTGACTTTGTTGCAGAATCGTTGCCGGCTAATGAATCAGCCCTTGATTGTGAAGCTGAAGTCGAAACTTCAGTACTTGCAGAGTTTGAAGCAGCGTCGGCACTTGAAAGTGATTCAGATGCCGATTTGTTAGTCGATTCGGCAGCGGCCTTTGAGTCTGAGATC
>NZ_CAWVOH010000007.1:0-5200 GCF_963930865.1 Eupransor demetentiae
ATCTGCTAGAATAATTAAGTCGCACCGAGCGACGAACGCACATTGAAAACTGAACAAAACTTTGAACAAACGAATTTGTAACGCCGTTGTCGAACAGTCGATAACGGAACAAATTTGCGAAGTCAATTCGTAACAAACAATAAACGGATGATGTTATCGGAAAGATAACAAACAAGTCAGTTTAATCGAAGAGCAATCTTCAAACTTTTAAAATGAGAGTTTGATCCTGGCTCAGGATGAACGCTGGCGGCGTGCCTAATACATGCAAGTCGAACGCACAGCGAAAGGTGCTTGCACCTTTCAAGTGAGTGGCGAACGGGTGAGTAACACGTGAATAACCTGCCGTAAAGTGGGGGATAACATTTGGAAACAGATGCTAATACCGCATAAAACCTAGTACCGCATGGTACCAGGTTAAAAGGCGCTTCGGCGTCGCTTAACGATGGATTCGCGGTGCATTAGTTAGTTGGTGAGGTAAAGGCTCACCAAGACGATGATGCATAGCCGAGTTGAGAGACTGATCGGCCACATTGGGACTGAGACACGGCCCAAACTCCTACGGGAGGCTGCAGTAGGGAATCTTCCACAATGGGCGCAAGCCTGATGGAGCAACGCCGCGTGTGTGATGAAGGCTTTCGGGTCGTAAAGCACTGTTGTATGGGAAGAACACTTAGGTTAGGAAATGGACTTAAGATGACGGTACCATATCAGAAAGGGACGGCTAAATACGTGCCAGCAGCCGCGGTAATACGTATGTCCCGAGCGTTATCCGGATTTATTGGGCGTAAAGCGAGCGCAGACGGTTCATTAAGTCTGAAGTGAAAGCCCACAGCTCAACTGTGGAATGGCTTTGGAAACTGATGGACTTGAGTGCAGTAGAGGCAAGTGGAACTCCATGTGTAGCGGTGGAATGCGTAGATATATGGAAGAACACCAGTGGCGAAGGCGGCTTGCTGGACTGTAACTGACGTTGAGGCTCGAAAGTGTGGGTAGCAAACAGGATTAGATACCCTGGTAGTCCACACCGTAAACGATGAATACTAGGTGTTAGGAGGTTTCCGCCTCTTAGTGCCGAAGCAAACGCATTAAGTATTCCGCCTGGGGAGTACGACCGCAAGGTTGAAACTCAAAGGAATTGACGGGGACCCGCACAAGCGGTGGAGCATGTGGTTTAATTCGAAGCAACGCGAAGAACCTTACCAGGTCTTGACATCCTTTGAAGATGTTAGAGATAACATTGTTCTCTTCGGAGACAAAGTGACAGGTGGTGCATGGCCGTCGTCAGCTCGTGTCGTGAGATGTTGGGTTAAGTCCCGCAACGAGCGCAACCCCTATTGTTAGTTGCCAGCATTCAGTTGGGCACTCTAGCGAGACTGCCGGTGACAAACCGGAGGAAGGCGGGGACGACGTCAGGTCATCATGCCCCTTATGACCTGGGCTACACACGTGCTACAATGGCGTATACAACGAGCAGCGAACTCGCGAGGGTAAGCGAATCTCTTAAAGTACGTCTCAGTTCGGATTGTAGTCTGCAACTCGACTACATGAAGTCGGAATCGCTAGTAATCGCGGATCAGCATGCCGCGGTGAATACGTTCCCGGGTCTTGTACACACCGCCCGTCACACCATGGGAGTTGGTAATGCCCAAAGCCGGTGGCCTAACCATTTGGAGGGAGCCGTCTAAGGCAGGACTGATGACTGGGGTGAAGTCGTAACAAGGTAGCCGTAGGAGAACCTGCGGCTGGATCACCTCCTTTCTAAGGAAAAACGGAGCGTTACAGGATAATTTGTTTGGGAAAAGTTTTGTTTAGTTTTGAGTGTGTGGGCTCAAGACGGTGCATGGGGAATTAGCTCAGCTGGGAGAGCACCTGCTTTGCAAGCAGGGGGTCAGCGGTTCGATCCCGCTATTCTCCATTGCCAACTGAGAGGTTGGCGAGTTTGAACATTGAAAACTGAATAATAACAAAAATTCTTTTTAAGTCATCGCAAGATGACACTAAATTGAACCGAGAAACAACACAAGTTCTTTAATAATAGAGAACGGTTTAATCGCAGGTCTGAAAAATGACCAACTCATAGAACTTAGCCTATCGAAAGATAGTGGTTAAGTGAATAAGGGCGCGTGGTGGATGCCTTGGCACTAGGAGCCGATGAAGGACGTGACTAACTACGATAAGCTTTGGTGAGCGGTAAGTACGCTATGACCCAGAGATTTCCGAATGGGGAAACCCAACATATTAATGTTACTAGTAAGTGAATTCATAGCTTGCTAGAGGAATACGCTGTGAACTGAAACATCTCATTAGCAGCAGGAGCAGAAAGAAAAATCGATTCCCCCAGTAGCGGCGAGCGAAAAGGGAAGAGCCCAAACCAGTGTGCTTGCATGCTGGGGTTGTAGGACTGTAAGATCGAGCAAATGAAGGGATAGTCAAATCAGTTGGGAAACTGAGCCAAAGAGGGTGATAGCCCCGTCGACGAAATCGCTGAAACTCGTAACAGGATCCTGAGTACGGCCGGACACGTGAAATCCGGTCGGAACCCGCGGGGACCATCCCGTAAGGCTAAATACTCCCTAGTGACCGATAGTGAACCAGTACCGTGAGGGAAAGGTGAAAAGCACCCCGGAAGGGGAGTGAAAAAGTTCCTGAAACCACGACGCCTACAAGAAGTCAGAGCCCGTTAATGGGTAATGGCGTGCCTTTTGTAGAATGAACCGGCGAGTTACGGTAGCATGCAAGGTTAAGGCGAAAAGGCCGGAGCCGTAGCGAAAGCGAGTGTGAATAGCGCGAGCAGTATGCTGCTGTAGACCCGAAACCAGGTGACCTACCCATGGTCAGGCTGAAGGTGAGGTAAAACTTACTGGAGGGCCGAACCGGTGGAAGTTAAAAATTCCTCGGATGAACTGTGGGTAGCGGTGAAATTCCAAACGAACTTGGAGATAGCTGGTTCTCTCCGAAATAGCTTTAGGGCTAGCCTCATAATGAACATCTTGGAGGTAGAGCACTGTTAAGCCTAGGGGCCCATCTCGGGTTACCAAAGTTTGATAAACTCCGAATGCCAATGATGTGTGTATGGGAGTCAGACGATGAGTGATAAGATCCACCGTCGAAAGGGGAACAGCCCAGATCGCCAGTTAAGGTCCCTAAATATATGTTAAGTGGAAAACGATGTGATAGTGCATAGACAACTAGGATGTTGGCTTAGAAGCAGCCACCATTTAAAGAGTGCGTAATAGCTCACTAGTCGAGTGCCATTGCGCGGAAAATGTACCGGGGCTAAACATATTACCGAAACTGCGGGCGTATTAATACGCGATAGGAGAGCGTTGTAAGGGCGGCGAAGGTAGACCGTGAGGACTGCTGGAGCGCTTACAAGTGAGAATGCCGGTATGAGTAGCGAAAGACAGGTGAGAATCCTGTCCACCGAATGACTAAGGTTTCCTGGGGAAGGCTCGTCCACCCAGGGTTAGTCGGGACCTAAGGCAAGGCCGAGAGGCGTAGTCGATGGATAACAGGTTGAGATTCCTGTACCAGTTGTAATGCGTTATACCGATGGAGGGACGCAGGAGGCTAAACGAAGCGCACGGATGGAAATGTGCGTCCAAGCAGTAAGTCTTGAGTTGAGTGAAATGCTTGATTCTGAACGGATAAGCTGTGATGGGGACCGAAATAAAGTAGGGAAGTCGTCCATGTCACACTGCCAAGAAAATCTTCTAGGAAGGATTACACTGCCCGTACCGCAAACCGACACAGGTAGTCGAGTGGAGAACACTAAGGTGAGCGAGAGAACCCTCGTTAAGGAACTCGGCAAAATGACCCCGTAACTTCGGGAGAAGGGGTGCTGGACTCCGGTCCAGCCGCAGTGAAAAGGCCCAAGCGACTGTTTATCAAAAACACAGGTTTCTGCAAAATCGTAAGATGAAGTATAGGGGCTGACGCCTGCCCGGTGCTGGAAGGTTAAAAGGAGTGCTTAGCTTCGGCGAAGGCATGAATTGAAGCCCCAGTAAACGGCGGCCGTAACTATAACGGTCCTAAGGTAGCGAAATTCCTTGTCGGGTAAGTTCCGACCCGCACGAAAGGCGTAACGATTTGGGCACTGTCTCAACGAGGGACTCGGTGAAATTTAAATACCCGTGAAGATGCGGGTTACCCGCGACAGGACGGAAAGACCCCATGGAGCTTTACTGTAGCTTGATATTGAATGTTTGTGCTGCTTGTACAGCATAGGTAGGAGACGTAGAAGGCGGAACGCTAGTTTCGCTGGAGTCGACCAGTGGGATACTACCCTCGTTGTATGAACATTCTAACAGCGGCCACTGATCGTGGTCCTGGACAGTGTCTGGTGGGCAGTTTGACTGGGGCGGTCGCCTCCCAAAGAGTAACGGAGGCGCTCAAAGGTTTGCTCAGAATGGTTGGAAATCATTCGTAGCGTGTAAAGGCATAAGCAAGCTTGACTGTGAGAGCTACATCTCGAGCAGGTACGAAAGTAGGACTTAGTGATCCGGTGGTTCCGCATGGAAGGGCCATCGCTCAACGGATAAAAGCTACCCTGGGGATAACAGGCTCATCTCCCCCAAGAGTCCACATCGACGGGGAGGTTTGGCACCTCGATGTCGGCTCATCGCATCCTGGGGCTGTAGTCGGTCCCAAGGGTTGGGCTGTTCGCCCATTAAAGCGGTACGCGAGCTGGGTTCAGAACGTCGTGAGACAGTTCGGTCCCTATCCGTCGCGGGCGCAGGAAATTTGAGAGGAGCTGTCCTTAGTACGAGAGGACCGGGATGGACATACCGCTGGTGTACCAGTTGTTCCGCCAGGAGCATTGCTGGGTAGCTATGTATGGATGAGATAAACGCTGAAAGCATCTAAGTGTGAAACTCGCCTCGAGATGAGATTTCCCATTCTTAGGAAGTAAGACCCCTCAGAGATGATGAGGTAGATAGGCTAGAAGTAGAAGTACCGTGAGGTATGGAGCGGACTAGTACTAATCGGTCGAGGACTTAACCAAAAGAAGTCTATGAAAAGTTTAATTTAGGAAAAGAAGTTATTATTTAGTTTTGAGTGTAAAAGCTCAAGGTGTCGTGTTGATGGCATAGAGGAACCACCTGTACCCATCTCGAACACAGAAGTTAAGCTCTATAGCGCCGAAAGTAGTTGCCGGATCGCTGGCTGCGAGGATAGGACGACGCGATGCCGTACATAG
>NZ_CAWVOH010000008.1:0-2807 GCF_963930865.1 Eupransor demetentiae
GATTCTGACTTGGCAGTTGATTCAGAGGCTGAAATTGAATCAGCAGTTGACTTACTTTCTGAATCTGACTTTACAGTCGATGCAGAAGTTGAAGCTGACTCTGAAGCAGCCTTACTTTCTGATTCTGACTTAGCCGTTGATTCAGAGGCTGAATCTGAAGTTGAAGCAGCATCGCTTTGGCTGTCTTCTTGGCTTCCTTCAGTTGAAACTGAATCGGAAGTTGAGGTCATGGCACTTGCTGCAGTTGAAGCAGATTCAGACTGTGAGTCAACCAATGAGTTTTCAGTTGAGTCTGAAAGGCTTTGTGAAGCAACCTTGCTGTTTTCAGTTGAAAGTGAGCCTGTCTTTGATGCGTCAGTTGAAGCGGATTCACTGGCTGATTGGCTAGTTTCGGCTGACAAAGAAGTTGAAGTGCTTGTTGAAACCTTCGTGCTCAATGAACCTGAAATAGCTGCCTTACGTGAGTTAATTTGGCTCAACTGGGTTGAAACAGCTGCGCTCAATGAAGTGGTGCGGCTAATCGTGTCAGACACGTTGGTTGAACGTGAGTTTACCCCAGAAGCGTAAGTTGACTGGCTCGTGCTTGCTGAATTAACTGAGCTAGCTTCCCCAGAGAATTGTGAGTCAGCAGCGTTACTGTTTGAAGTTGAAGCAGAAATCGATGCTGATTCTGAAGCATTGGCATCATCTGCCTTTGACTTTGAAGTTGACGTTGATTCAGAAGCTGACTTTTCAGTTGAAGCAGAAGTGCTTGCTGAATCTGCGGCAGCCTTGCTGTCAGAAGTTGACTTCACGTCTGAAGCTGAAGTTGATTCTGAGTCGGCAGCGGCCTTTGAAGTTGATTCGCTAGCTGCCTTACTTTGACTGTCTTGATTTGCATTGCTGCCATGGCGATTACCAGATTGGCTATCTGATGATGAATTTACTGAACTAGTAAATTGTGAAATGGCGTTGCTGTTTGAAGCCATTTGGCTGTACTGCGTTGACAAAGACGTGCTACCTTCGTCGTTTTGGCTGTATACAGTTGGATCTGATACAACTTCTGATTCTGAACCACTGTTCGTAGCTGCTTGGCTGTCCAAAGTGACAGTCTTGGCTGCAGTGGTGTCCACGTTTTGTGCGGCTTCCTTGGTATTGTCAGTGCTGGTGTTTTCATCAGCATTGGCTTGGTTGTGCTGGGCCATCATAACGGCCGCAGCTGCGGTCATTCCGGCGACCATCCAACGCTTACCAGCCTTGTACATTTTGAAGTTCGTCTTCGACTGTTGATTCATCGAGTGGTTCCCCCTCTTTATTCATTTTCCCTCGGAATTCGAAACTGCTTGCCTGATTATTCTTCGGACTTCGAAGCTTTTTAACAAGTTCTCAGTCATAAAAATTCACTAATATTATTATGCCAGCTTGTGCATTTTTTTACTACAAAAACTTATAAAAATCTTAAAAAACAGCCCTTATCAGTTGATAAGAGCTGTTTTATGATTAAACAAATGTTGCTTATTTGTTAACTAAGTTAGTGAAAAAAGGGAAAGTGTTTATTTAGGAATCAAAACTGTTTGCTTTGTTGTTGGATTAGTAAAGCTATAGAAATCGAAATAGCGGTCAAAACCAAAGTAATTCAAAACAATGTTAGCCTTGATAACGTTCGACATTTCACTCTTTGGAATTGTGATAGTCCAAACGGACTTATTAGCATTTGGAGTAGCTGACTTTCCGTTAAAAGTAAGTCCCTTCACAGTTTCCGTAACACTCATGGTCAAAGTAACAGTACCATCCGAATTAATCTTTCCTTGGACTGGCTGTGCGAAAACGTTCTTAAAACGATCACTAAGCGTCTTAAGTTCAGCTTCTTCATAAACATTATAAGTAACGTTATACGTGACACCAGATGGTAGGTTATCAAACGGAGCAGTTCGAGTTGAGTTCGACGTTGATGCCGATGCCGAAGTCGAAGCTACCGTTGATGCACTAGCAGATTGACTTGTAAGAACTGACGTTGAAGTGCTTGCCACAGCCGACGTTGAAGTAGATACAGACTCTGAGGCCGACTTTACAACCGATTCGCTCGTAGAAGCAATGATTGAATCTGAGTCAGAAATAGACGTTGAAGTCGAGTCAGAAGTACTCTTCACAGTCGACAAGGAACCACTCGTCGAATCTGAAAGAGCAGTCGAAGTGCTTTCGGAAGTTGACTGCACCGTTGAATCAGACTCACTCGTTGACTTTGAAGTAGAGGCACTCTCAGAAGCGGACTTAGACTCCGACAAACTCTTTGAAAGTGATTCTGAAGTAGACAAACTCTCAGATCCAGTCTTCGATGCCAAATCCGAACTTGAAGTTGATTCGCTCGTCGACGTAGATTCTGAAAGTGACTTTGACTCAGAATCTGAATGTGATGTTGATTCACTCGTTGACTTCGAGGTTGACGTACTTTCAGAAGTTGATTTTACAGTTGAATCTGATTCACTCGTTGACTTTGCAGTAGAGGCACTTTCAGAGGCTGACTTTGATTCAGACAAGCTCTTTGAAAGCGATTTGGAAGTCGATTCACTCTCGGAAGTTGACTTCACTGTTGAATTGCTCTCTGAAGTTGACTTGTCAGTCGAAGCGGATTCGCTGGCTGACTTTACCGTTGACTCACTTTCAGAAGCGGACTTCACTGTTGAATTGCTTTCTGATGTCGAGTTGTCAGTCGAAGCGGATTCGCTAGCTGACTTTACAGTAGACTCACTCTCGGAAGTGGACTTTACGGTTGAGTCGCTTTCGGAGGTTGACTTGTCTGTTGAAGCGGATTCGCTGGCTGACTTTAC